>NZ_JAUYNX010000031.1 GCF_030704825.1 Brevundimonas sp.
GGCGCGTCCGCTGGACCTGCCGTTCCTGATGCCGGTGGAAGACGTGTTCTCGATCTCGGGCCGCGGCACCGTGGTCACGGGCCGGGTCGAGCGCGGCATCGTCAAGGTCGGCGAGGAAGTCGAGATCGTCGGCATCCGCCCGGTCCAGAAGACGACCTGCACCGGCGTGGAAATGTTCCGCAAGCTGCTGGACCAGGGCCAGGCGGGCGACAACGTCGGCGTGCTGCTGCGCGGCACCAAGCGGGAGGACGTCGAGCGCGGCCAGGTTCTGTGCAAGCCGGGTTCGATCACCCCGCACACCAAATTCCTGGCCGAGGCCTACATCCTGACCAAGGAAGAGGGCGGCCGTCACACCCCGTTCTTCACCAACTACCGCCCGCAGTTCTACTTCCGCACCACGGACGTGACCGGCATCGTGCACCTCAAGGAAGGTGTCGAGATGATCATGCCCGGCGACAACGCCGAGCTGAACGTCGAGCTGATCACCCCCATCGCCATGGAAGAGAAGCTGCGCTTCGCCATCCGTGAAGGCGGCCGCACCGTCGGCGCCGGCGTGGTGTCGAAGATCACCGAGTAAGCGGCGACTTCAAGTCAGCGTAACAGAGCCCCCGCCCGCGCAAGCCGGCGGGGGTTTTGCTTTGCGCACACGCTGCACCTTCCCATTTCGGGGGAAGGTGGACCGCGGAGCGGCGGGGCTCTGTCCGCCTTGCGATCGGCGACACGGGAAGCCGCAGCCAGCAGCCCCGTCCGTCAGGCTTCGCCTGCCACCTTTCCCCCGTGAAGGGGGGAAGGAGAGTTTGGCGCGCGCTCACCTCACACGCGACGAAGATGACGCTCGCGGAATGATCGTCTAGCGTCGCTCCGAAGTTGTGTCGGGGGATGCAGGCGTGGCGTACGAGGGCGAGCGGGCGGGAACGCGCGGACTGGAGTTCGGACCGGCGCCGGACGGGTTCGACATGGGCGTCTTCGATATCGGGGACCGCGATCCGTCGGCGCTGAGCGAGCGCGGCTGCTGTTTCTGGCTGTCGGACACGCGGCTGGACGCGACCGGGCGCGAGCGGGTCTTCACCAGCCGGCTGGTGCAGCAGGTGACCGGGAGCGACGGCCTGCAGCCCGCGGCCAGCTTCGAGATGGCGTTCAATCCGTCGTACGAGCGGCTGGTCGTCCACGGCGTCCGGGTCTGGCGCGACGGCGTGGCGCGCGAGGCCGCCCGGCCCGAGGCGTTCGAACTGTTCCGGCGCGAGCTGAACCTCGAGCGGGCCGTCTATGACGGCCGGTTGACGGCGCACATGATCGTGCCCGACGTGCGGGTCGGCGACGTGGTCGACACCGCCTTCTCGATCATCGGCGCCAATCCGGTGCTGAAGGATTCGCTGAGCTTCTCCCCGCGCCTGCAGTGGAGCTCGCCGGTGGTTGAGACGCGGGTCGAGGTTCGCGTGCCCGAGGGGCGGCTGCTGACGATCCGGTCGTTCGGCAGGTCGCCGAGGGCGCGGGACACGACCGCCGACGGGGTGCGGACCCTGCGCTGGACGATGCGGGACGCGACGCCGTGGCGTCACGAGGCGGACGCGCCCGCCTGGCACACCGGCTACGCCTCGGTCCTCGTCGCCGACACGGTGCAATGGAGCGATGTGGCCGGCCTGTTCCGCGGTTTCTACGACCCGCCGGAGCGGCTGCCGGATACGCTGGAGACGGCCGCCGCCGGCATCATGGCGGCGGAAGGCACGGCGGCGGGACGGGTGGCGGCGAGTCTCCGGTTCGTGCAGGCGGCGCTGCGCTATCATTCGGTCGGCGTCGGAGACGGGGGTTTCCGGCCGCGCCCGGTCGAAGCCATCTGGGAAACCCGCTATGGCGATTGCAAGGACGCCTCGCGGCTGCTGGTGGCCTTGTTGCGGCGCATGGGGGTGGAGGCTGTCCCCGCCCTGGTCAATACGCGGCTCGGCCCCGGTCTGGCCGACGAACCGCCCAACGCCACGGCGTTCGACCACTGCATCGTGCGGACCACCGTCGATGGCGGCGCCTGGTGGGTCGACCCGACCCTGTCGAGTCAGGGCGGCGATCTGCTGCACCTGACCCGGCCGCGCCACGGCTGGGCCCTGCCGCTGGTCGAGGGAGGCGAGCTGGAGCCGCTGAGGGAGGCGCCCACGCCGACGGTCTGCGAGACGCGCGAAACCTGGACCTTCGACAAGCAGGCGGCCCTGCCCGCGCGGCTGGAACTGCGCACCGTCTATCGCGACTGGCGCGCCGATGACATGCGACGCTGGCTGGCCAACGACGGCCGCCGCAACGTCGGCCGCCGCTTTCGGGAATCGCTGGAGGTCGAATACGGCCAGGTGGTCGAGGCCGCGCCGCTGGAGGTGATCGACGGCGCCGCGGACAACCGGCTGGAGGTGGTCGAGCTGTACGATGTCGACCGGCCCTTCCAGCCGCTGGACGCCGGGCGGATGCGCTTCGTTTCACGCGACGACGTGATCGGGCCGAACCTGCGCGATCTGGAGTCGGCTCGTCGGGTCGAGCCGATCGACGTCGGCCATCCGCGCCGGATCGTCACCGAGCGCGTGTTCAACCTGCCGGCGGCCATCTCCATAACGCCCTGGTCGATCGAGCGGACGGGGCCCGCGACCGCCCTGCGCAGCGTACTGGAATGGCGTTCGCCGCGTCAGGCGGTCCACACCCTGGACCTGACGATCACGCGCCGGATCGTCGAGGCGGAACAGGCCCAGGACCATTTTGTCGCGGCGAGGGAAGCGCGCGACTTCAACGGCGTCAGCTTTCCCGTCGCGGTGAGGAAGGGGCGGATCGCCGGGATCGACGGCGGCGTCCCCCACAACGACAACTGGATCGGCTGGGCCATTCTGGGGCTGATCGGGATCTTCCTGCTCGCCGGATGGGTGACGCAAGGCGGTTAACGTCGCGCCCGGCAGGCGCAATCGCTTGCGCGGAACCGGGAACAGGTCCCTACGTTCGGATCACGGACGTTAGGGATTTGGTAACCATGTGGCGCGCGCTTCGGATCGGCCTGTTCATCGGCACCCTGGTCGGCATGTCCGCCTGCGCCGCGACGCCCGACGACGGATCGACGCGCGGCCCCTATGGCGCCATCGAGGCCGGTCGCCGGACCTGATCGAAGAAACCGTGGCGAAGGGGACGAAATCCCCCTATCATCGCCGCTGCGGACGCCGGCTGTCGCGCCGCGCCGGTCTCGCTCCCCCTAGATGTTAGCCATCGCCATCGTCGTCGTTCTGGCCCTCGTGGTGCTCAACGGCCTGTTCGCCATGACCGAATTGGCGGTCGTCTCTTCCCGCAAGTCCAAATTGCAGAGCCGGGCCGAACGCGGCGACCGGGGCGCCCGCGCGGCGCTCAAGCTCGCCGAGGATCCGACCCATTTCCTGTCGGCGGTCCAGGTCGGCATCACCCTGATCGGCATCGCCGCGGGCGCCTATGGCCAGGCCGCCATCGCGGGCGAGCTGAATCTCATCCTGGGGGGCGCCTTCCCCGCGCTCGCCGCCTACACCGAGGTCTTCTCCACGGTCCTGGTCATCGTCTTCATCACCTATGTGTCGGTGATCGTGGGCGAACTGGTGCCCAAGCGGCTGGCCCTGATCTTTCCGGAGAACATCGCCTCCAAGATGGCGGCCCCGATCTCGACCGTGGCCATCGTGCTGAAGCCGTTCGTCGTGGTCCTGACGGCTTCGACCTCGGCCATCCTGAAGCTGATGAACGTCAAGGACCGCGACGGCTCGGACGTGACCCAGGAAGAGGTCGAGACGATGATCGCCGAAGGCACGGCGTCGGGTCTGATCGAGCCGGAAGAGCAGGAGATGATCGAGGAGATCCTGCGCCTCGGCGACCGCCCCATTCGCGTGGCCATGACGCCGCGCCACGAGGTGTTCTGGATCGCCCTGAACGACGCCGAGGAGACCCTGCGGGAAGAGGTCCGCACCTGCCCCTATTCGCGCATCGTGGTGGCGCGCGAGAACGACGTCGATAACCCGCTCGGCGTGGTCCACAAGAAGGACCTTCTGGACAGCCTGCTGGACAACGGCGAGTTCAATGTCGAGCGGCTGGTGCAGACCCCCGCCTTCATTCCGCAGTCCACCTCGGTGTTGAAGGCGCTGGGAATCATGAAGGCCTCCCGGGTCCACATGGCCTTCCTGGTCGACGAGTTCGGGGCCTTCGAGGGCGTGGTCACCGCCACCGACCTGCTGGAGATGATCGCCGGGGATTTCGACGAGAGCCACGACGACGCCGACGTGAACGTCCGCCAGCGCGAGGACGGCAGCTGGCTGGTCGACGGCCAGACCGACATCGACGAACTGGCGGACGCCCTCGGCGAGGATTTCGGCGAGGCCGACGGTTTCCACACCATCGCGGGTCTGGTGCTGCACCAGCTGTCGCGGGTGCCGAACGAGGGCGAAATCCTGCAGCTGGGCCGGTTCGAGGTCGAGATCATCGACATGGATGATCGCCGCATCGACAAACTGCTGTTCCGGCAGGTGGTCAAGCCCGAGGACGAAGCCCGGGCCGTGGCGGAGCAGTACGAGGATTAGCCCAATCCGCTTGAAAACCCCCGCGCGGTCGGGCATACGCCGCGGTCTGGCGAAGCCGAACGCGCCCGGGGGCCTCCCTCTGGCGCGTTGTAGTTTGTCCGGAACCACAGGAGTGTAGCTCAGCTGGTAGAGCATCGGTCTCCAAAACCGAGGGTCGTGGGTTCGAGTCCCTCCACTCCTGCCACTTATCACTGACGGGGCGGGTCCCCATCTGCACCGTCAGACGTTGAAACGAGACCAGAAGATCATGGCCAAGGCCAAGAGCCCCTCGGGGCGCCGCACCCAGACCGTCCAGCCGGCGATCGCCGGCAGCGCCGTGGCGGCCGAGGCGACCGCACCGAAGAAGCGCACCACGATCCCGCAGTTCGCCAGCCAGGTCCGCGCCGAAGGGCGCAAGATCGTGTGGCCGAGCCGCAAGGAGACCTGGATCACCTCGGTGATGGTGCTGATCATGGTGCTGATCGCGGCGATCTTCTTCTTCTTCGTCGACACCGGCCTGGCCTTCCTGTCGCGCATCGTGCTCGCGCTCGGCCAGTAAGAAAGACCCCTCATGACCGACGCCGCCCCCGCCAAGCCCGCCAATCCGCGCCACAAGTGGTACATCGTCCACGCCTATTCGAATTTCGAGAAGAAGGTCGCCCAGCACCTGACCGACCAGGCGCGCCAGCAGGGCCTTGAGGACTGTTTCTCCGAGATCCTGGTGCCGACCGAGGACGTGGTCGAGATCCGGCGCGGCCGGAAGGTCAACTCCGAGCGCAAATTCTTCCCCGGCTATGTGCTGGTGAAGATGGAGATGACCGACGACGCCTATCACCTCGTCAAGAACACGCCGAAGGTCACCGGCTTCCTCGGCGCCGCGGGCGGCACCAAGCCGCTGCCGGTCTCGGAGCGCGAGGTCCAGAACATCATCGGCCAGGTGGAGGAGGGCGTCGAACGGCCCAAGCCCACCATCCGCTTCGACATCGGCGAGACCGTCAAGGTCATCGACGGGCCCTTCGCCAGCTTCGAGGGCCAGGTCGAGAGCGTCGACGAGGACAACGCCCGCCTGCGCGTGGCCGTGTCCATCTTCGGCCGTCCGACCCCGGTCGATCTGGAGTACAATCAGGTCGAGAAGAACGCGGGCTGATTTCAGGCCGGTTCTGACGTTTCGCAGCGGCGGTCCTCGGGCCGCCGTTTGCTTTTACGGCGGCCTTTTGCTACACGCGCGCCTCGCTCTGAGGGGCGGTGCGGGTTCGCCCGCATAAATCCGTGGGAGGCAGCCATGCCACGACCACGGCTCACCGGTCCCGATTGAGTTCGGGGCCATCGTAAGGAGAGACCAATGGCCAAGAAGATTCTGGGCTATATCAAACTGCAGGTGCCGGCCGGCAACGCCACGCCTTCGCCCCCGATCGGGCCGGCCCTGGGCCAGCGCGGCGTCAACATCATGGGCTTCGTCAAGGAGTTCAACGCCCGCACCGAGAAGGAAGTCAAAGGCACGCCCCTGCCGACGGTGATCACCGTCTACCAGGACAAGAGCTTCACCTTCGTCACCAAGACCCCGCCCGCGACCCACTACATCAAACAGGCCGCCGGGATCACCTCGGGTTCGAAGATGACGGGCCGCGAAGTGGCAGGCAAGATCAAGCGCAGCCAGCTGCGTGAGATCGCCGAGAAGAAGATGAAGGATCTGAACGCGAACGACCTGGACGCCGCGACCAAGATCATCGAAGGCTCGGCTCGCGCCATGGGCCTCAACGTCGTGGAGGGCTAAGCACATGGCCAAGCAAACCAAGCGCACCAAGGCCCGGACCGGCGACACGCTGGCCCTGATGCCGTTCACCGACGCCATCGCCGCGGTCAAGACCAACGCCACCGCCAAGTTCGACGAGTCGATCGAGATCGCCGTCAACCTGGGCGTCGACCCGCGTCACGCCGACCAACAGGTCCGCGGCGTGGTCTCGCTGCCCTCCGGCACCGGCCGTGACGTTCGCGTCGCCGTCATCGCCAAGGACGCCAAGGCCGCCGAAGCCACCGCCGCCGGAGCCGACATCGTCGGCGCCGAGGAGCTGGTCGAGCGCATCCAGGGCGGCTTCATGGAATTCGACCGCGTGATCGCCACGCCGGACATGATGGCCCTGGTGGGCCGTCTGGGTAAGGTGCTGGGCCCGCGCGGCCTGATGCCGAACCCGCGTGTCGGCACCGTGACGCCCAACGTCGGCCAGGCCGTGAAGGACGCCAAGGGCGGTTCCATCGAGTTCCGCACCGAGAAGACCGGCATCATCCACGCCGGCATCGGCAAGGCCAGCTTCACCGAAGACGCGATCCTGGCCAACGTCCGGGCCCTCGTCGACGCTCTGAACAAGGCCAAGCCCTCGGGCGCCAAGGGTCTTTACATCAAGAAGATCAGCCTCTCCTCGACCATGGGGCCTGGCTTCAAGATCGACGCGGGTTCGCTCGGCGTCTGACGCCAACCCATCTCGTGAGAGTTTGAAGGGAGCGGCTTTCGGGCCGCTCCCTTTTTCTTTGCGCGCGAACTGGGCTCATATGGCGGCGAGCAGGAGAGGGCGCGCCGTGGAGCTGAAGACCACCCGTTACGAGGTCGCCGACCGGGTCGCGACACTCACCCTGGCCCGGCCCCAGCGGCGCAACGCCTGGACCGGCCGGATGCACACCGAGTACCGCTGGTGCCTGCGCGAGGCCGACCAGGACCGGCAGGTGCGGGTGATCGTGGTCACCGGCGACCCGGAGGGCCAGGCCTTCTGCGCCGGCGCCGACCTGGGCGCGCTCGAGGGCCATTCCGAGAAGGGCCGCTACGATCCTGGCACGGACGACGGCCTCGCCATGCCGGGTTTCGGCGTCGACCCGCACTTCGACGAGGCCTTCGCCTACCACTTTGGGATCGGCAAGCCGATCATCGCGGCGATCAACGGGCCGGCCGCCGGGGTGGGCCTGGTGTTGGCCGCCTTCGCCGACCTGCGGTTCGCGGCCCTTGGCGCCAAGTTCACCGCGGCGCACGGACGCTTCAACTTCCCCGCGGAGTTCGGCCTCTCCTGGGTGCTGCCGCGCATCGTGGGCCTCAGCCACGCCAACGATATACTGCTGTCGAGCCGGGTGTTCACCGCCGAGGAGGCGCTGGCCATGGGGTTCCTGAACCGGCTGGTCGCCCCCGCCGCCCTGATGCCGGCCGTCATGGACTACGCCCGCAACCTCGCCGACAGCGTGGCCCCGGGTTCGGCGCGGGAGACCAAGCACCAGATCTACCGCGACCTGCACCGCGACGCCGCGGCCTCGGTGAGCGCGGCCCAGGCCCTGCTGGAGGCCATGATCACCGAGCCCGACTACAAGGAGGGCGTGAAGGCCTGGACCGCGAAGCGCAAGGCCGACTGGACGGGGTAGGGGGCGGCGCTCGCGTCAGGGCTGCGCGGCGCGGCGGACCGGTCTAGGGTGGCGTCAAATCACAGGGGGAAACGATCATGCGTAGGTTTGCGGCGGTCCTTGGCGTCCTGATGCTGCTGGCGCAGCCGGTCCGGGCCGAGACCTTCAGCTTCGTGGCCCTGGGCGACACCGCCTACAATCCGGCCGTCGACTATCCGGTCTACGAGGCCCTGATCGCGCGGATCAACAAGGCCAAGCCGGCCTTCTCCATCCATGTGGGCGACACCTGGGGCGCCTTGCCCTGCACCGAGGACCAGCATCGCTCGATCCTCGGCTGGTTCGCCAAGTACGATCATCCGGTGGTCTACACCCCCGGCGACAACGAGTGGGCCGACTGCCGCAAGGCCGACGTGCTGGAGGCCTATTCCCGCTTCGTCTCCGGCAAGCCGACCCCCGCCGACCTGGCGTTGCTGCTGCCGCTGCGCGGGCTCGACGCCGGCATGACCAGCGCCGGCTATGACGACCCGCTGGCCAGCCTGGGCCTGATCCGCAAAGTGTTCTTCGCCAGGCCGCAGAGCGTCGGCGGCAAGACCATGCCCCTGGTCCGCCAGCCCGATGTGTCCGCCTTCAAGGACACCGCCGAGAACACCCGCTGGGAGAAGGGCGGCGTGGTCTTCGCGACCCTGAGCGCGCCGGGCTCCAGCAACGGCTTCCTGATGCAGAACGAAGCCCGCGCCGCCGAGGCCATCGCCCGCAACCGCGCCAACGTGGACTGGATCAAGGCGACCTTCGCCGAGGCCAAGGCCAGGAACGCCAAGGCCGTGGTGATCTCGCTCCAGGCGGCCATGTTCGTGGACGGGGAGGGCGGGGAGTTCTCCGGCAAGGAGCTGCGTGGCGGGTTCGAGGGGCCGTACTACTGGCTGGCGCTTGCCATCCGCGACCTGGGCGGTCGGTTCGGCAAGCCGGTCTTGCTGATCAACGGCGACTTCCACGACTTCATCGTCGATCGGCCGTTCATGGTCAGTCAGGGCGAGGTGAAGCCGCCGCTCTACGGCAACATCACGCGACTCCAGGTCTATGGCGCGCCGGAGCTGAAGGCGGTGAGGGTCGGCGTCGACACAGACACGCCCTGGGTCTTCAGCTTCGAACCGCTGCACGACTGAGGCGCCCGGGACCTTGCGCCTCTATCTCTGGTTCCTGCTGCGTGGGACGTTCGTCTGGGCGGTCTCGACCCTCATCCTGCGGCTCCTGCCGTCGGATTGGGTCGACCGGCCGGCCTGGACCCTGCTGATCACCGGAGCGGTCTCCGGCCTCGGCCTCGTCGTGGCCACCCTGGTCTTCCTGCGCCGGGTCGAGCCCCGCCACCAACTGGCCGCGCTGGGCTCGTTCGTGGTACCGCAGATGGTGCTGGACGCCGGGGTCGTGGCGGCCTTCGTCCAGGTCCTGCCCAACTTCCCGCCCAGCCATGCGCCGCTGTTCGGCGCCTTCGTCCTCTGGTGCTACGCGGTGATGCTGATGACGGCGGTGGTCGCGACGCGGCCGCACTAGGAGGCCAAGAAAAAGCTCCAGGCGCCGACCAGGCTCGAGCCTTCGACGCCGACCAGGACGATCCGTTCGCCGCCGGCGGTCTCGATGACCGTGTCGACCCCCTGTTGGCCGATCGTGTAGGTCATGCCGGGCTCGAACTGGATGCGATCGCCCTGCGCCGCCGAGAAGTCGGTGATCTGGTCCGACCCCGATCCAGTGAAGACGTAGAAGGTGTCCGCGCCCGCGCCGCCGGTCATGGTGTCCGGGCCCCGGTCTCCGGATATCCAGTCGTCGCCCTCGTCGCCGAACAGCAGGTCGCCGTCCTGGCCGCCGCGGATCACGTCGTTTCCGCCGCCGCCATAGCAGGTGTCGCCGCCCATATTGCCGTAGATGACGTCGGCGCCGGGCCCCTGCATGACACCGCCCAGATAGCGGCTGTAGTCCCCATAAAGGAGATCGTTGTCCTTCCCGCCGACGACCCAATCGTCGCCCTCGGAGCCTCGCAGCGTGTCATTGCCCTGATTGCCGTGCAGATCGTCGAAATGCGCGCCGCCGACCAGGGAGTCGTTCCCCTCTTCGCCGCGCTGGAAACTCCGGCCGTCCTGGATCGTCATCGAGCCGTAGAAGTCGCTGGAGAGGGTGTCGTCGCCGGTTCCGCCATAGAGCGTGTCGGCGCCCGCGCTGCCGTGCATCAGATCGTTCCCGCCGTATCCGCGCAGGATCGAATGCGTGAACTCGTCATTGATCGTGTCATTGCCCGCCAGGACCGTGGAGAGCGCGGTGGGCATGGCGTCCAGCACCATCCAGAACGCGGCGGTCGTCGCGGCGACATTGACGCCGCTGAGCGTGAAGTCCGCCGTCGGGGAGACATATCGGATCGACGTGATCGTCCCGCCGGAAAGCTGGTCATCGGAATCGTAGGTGAAGCCGACGCCGCCGAAATCCACGGTGAGGCCGAGGTCGGGTCTGCGGAGTTGGAGGACGGTGGAGGTCGCCACCACGATGTCGGCGCCCACCAGGTCGCTCAGGTGGATCGTTTCCAGATCCAGGGCGGGGTAGGTTCGCGTTTCGAGCTTCGCCATCGTCCAGTCCCCACGTTAGCTTATCGGGCGCATCTATACGTAGGTGAGACGGCTTGGCTACCCGGCCCGATTGCAGGGCGCCGCGGGATCGCGGCGATCCGGTTGTCATCCGAGCCCAATACGTGTAAACGCCGCGCCTTCTAGAGTTTCGCTCCGTCGCAAGGCGGGGCGTGGACGGCGGGTTCGCCCGCCATCCTGTCCAAGAACTGTGGGGATCCGGGGGCCGCTCGGATCCGTGACGCGAGGAAGAGCCCTTCCTCAAGCACAGGGAGACGGGAATACGAGGTTTCGACGGCCATCGCATG
>NZ_JAUYNX010000009.1 GCF_030704825.1 Brevundimonas sp.
CGGCAAGCGCCTGCTGCGACCAGCCCCTCGCGGTCCGAAACTTCAAAATGCTTTTCCCCAAGCGGGCCTTCCAATCCATACCGCATGGGTCGTCCGTCCCGCCAACTTGGAAAAGGTGCTATACAGCTGGCAATATACTGCTCATCATTTCGAGACTGATTTGTCTTCCCTCGGTATGTGCAGTGTCAGCTCCACCTCCTCGCGCTTCTCAGTCCCCGGACATTCTCGCTGATATTTACCAGCGCTACTCGGCTTGGCTCAAAGGTAAGATGATCCGGCGCTATGGCGCGCTGGATGCGGAAGACCTTCTTCAAGAGACTTGGCTTCGGCTCACCCCATATCGGGACGCCCGCGAGATACAGCACCCTCAGGCCCTTCTGATGCGCATCGCCACCAACCTAGCGGCGGATATGAGCGCTCGGCAGTTTCACCGTACGCGCCATGTCTCCGAAATCAGCCAGTCGCACGGCTGGGGGTATGAACTGCCCGCCCAGGCCGATGAAGTGCTGGCGAAGCAGCTCGTCCTCGGCTTGCCAGTGCCCCTTCGCGATGTCTTTGTGCTATCCCGGTTCGGCGGTCTGACGAACAGCCAGATCGCCGAGCAGCTCGGGATCAGTCCCAAAACCGTTGAGTGGCGCATGACCAAGGCCCTGGCTCACTGCGCAGCCCAGCTTCGGCGCTAGAGATGGGGCGCATCATGACCAACCCGAAGGTCCGGGTTGAAACCGCGGACACCGAAGCGGCCGCATGGCACGCCCGTCTGGGCGCGCGCAACGTCAGCACCGGCGCGATCGAGGACTTCTTCACCTGGCGGGCGAAGCCGGCGAACGCGGAAGCGTATCGGCGCGTCGAGAAGATCTGGGCCGACACGGGCAAGGTGGCGGATGACCCTGAAATCGCCCGGGCGCTCGAGGCGGCGATGTCGCGCAAGGCGGGCGCGGCCTCGTCTCGAGGTGTGCCGCGGACCCTGCTGGGCCTGGCCGCGGTCGGCGCGGCGGCGGCCTTGGCGATCGGCGCCTGGGCCTGGCAGCAGAGCCGGACCGTTTTCGTCACGGGGGTGGGCGAGCAGCGCCTGGTCCAGCTGGCGGACGGGTCATCGATCCGGCTGGATACGGCGTCGCGGATCAGGGTCCGCTTCGCTGACGATCGTCGCCTGGTGGATTTGGAGCGCGGCCAGGCGCTCTTCACCGTGGCGCACGATCGGGACCGTCCGTTCATCGTCGACGCGGGCGCGACACAGGTGACGGCGGTCGGCACGGTGTTCGACGTGCGAAGGGATGGAGCGACGGTGAGCGTGACCCTGGTGTCGGGAGCGGTCGATGTGGCGCCGGGCGAGGGGAGGGCGGCGCAGCGGATGGCGGCCGGCCAGCACGCCAAGGTCACCTCCGGAGGGGTCGCGACCCGGATCGCCGACGTTCCGGCCGAAACCAGCTGGACGGACGGACGGATCGTGTTCCGTGACACGCCCCTGCGCCAGGCCGTGTCGGAGGTGAACCGGTATTTGACCGCGAAGATCGAACTGGACGCCACGTCGCTCGACGCCGTCCCGGTCAACGGCGTGTTCAGGACCGGGGACCGCGACGCCTTCGTCTCGACGGCTTCGCAGGTGTTTGACCTGGAGGCTTCTCCGGGTCCGGACGGATCCGTCCGCCTGACGGCGCGAAAAAATAATTGAGAAACCTCTCCGGGGTTACCCGGGGTCTGAACCGTCTCTCCTCTGACGTCGCGTGGCGTTGAGGGGAGCCAAGATATGAGTCGTTTCAGCCTTCTGTCCGGCAGTGCGCTGGCGGCCTGTGTTCTCGCCGTGAGCACGACGGCCTGCGCCCAGACCGCGCGTGAGTTCGACATTCCGCCCGGGTCGCTGCGGGATGGTCTGAACCTCTTCGCGACCCAGTCGGACCAGCAGATCTTCTTCTCCGGCGACCTAGTCGCGGGGCTGCGGACCGACGGCCTGCGCGGGCGGTACGCGCCGGCCAGCGCGCTCGACCGGTTGCTGACGGGTTCGGGGTTGGCCTGGTCCGAGACCCGCCCCGGCGTCATTTTCCTGCGCCGTGCAAGCACAGCGTCCCAAAGCGCGGAGGCCGTGACCCAGCTGGATGAGGTCGTGGTCACGGGCACGCTCCTGAAGTCCTCGGGCGACCTGGCCTCGCCGGTGGTGGTTCTGGACCGGGAGGCCCTGGATCGGCGAGGGTTCGGCACGGTCGCGGAGGCGCTCGCCGACCTGCCCCAGAACTACGCCGGCTCGGCGACGCCGGTCGTGCAACTGGCGGGCTCCGACAGGGGCGGTTCGAATTCCGTCTACGCGACGGGTGTGAACCTGCGCGGCCTCGGACCCGCATCGACACTGGTTCTGGTCAACGGCCGTCGGCTGGCCGGGACAGGGTTCCGCGGCGAGTTCGCGGACGTTTCCGCCCTGCCGTCGGCGGCGGTCGAGCGGGTTGACGTGCTGCTGGATGGAGCCTCGGCGCTCTATGGAGCCGACGCCGTCGCCGGGGTGGTCAATGTGATCATGCGCCCGTCGTTCGAGGGACAGGAAAGCCGGGTGCGGGTCGCCGCGGCGGAAGGCGGCGCCGAGGACGTCATGGCCTCGCATGTGGCGGGCCGGGCCTGGTCGTCGGGCTCCGCCTATATCTCCTACGAGTACCAGACGACCAATGCCCTGAACTCGCGCGATCGACCCTACACCGCCGACGGCGACCTGCGCCCGTTCGGCGGAACCGATCGCCGGGGGCTGTCCAGTTCACCAGGCAATATTCTCTCTTTTGACGCTGCGGCCGGAGCCTTTGTGTCGCGCTTCGCCATCCGTCCGAATGCAAGCGGCACCGCGCAGACGCCTGCGGATTTCATCGCGGGAAGCGCCAACCTTCAGTCTTCCATGCTGGGCGCGGACCTCGTCCCGGCCCTGGAACGACACAGCGTCTACGGCCGCGTGCGGCAATCCTTCGGCGAACGGTTCGAGACCACGGCCGACCTCCGCTACAGCCGACGGGCGTATGAGGTTGCGGGCGTGGCAAACGCGGGCGTTTTCACCGTGACCCAAGCCAATCCGTTCTTCGTCTCGCCCACGGGCGCAGCGTCGCACACCATCGGCTATTCCTTCCTCGGCGACCTCGGTCCGACACGCCAAGAGGGGACCTCGGAAAGCGTCGGCGCGACCCTGGGCGCGCGCTATGCGTTCGACGCCGACTGGTCCCTCGACGGTTATCTGGCGTTTGCACAGGAACGTGGTTTGGCCGGGGTCTACAATCGGGTGAACAGCCGCCTGTTGAACGAAGCGCTGGGCACGATCGCCGATGATCCGACGACGTCGTTTCGCGCAAGCGTCGATGGGTACGCCAATCTTTTCGGAAGCGGGTCCGCGAACTCGCGCGCCGTTCTCGATTTCATCAGCGCCGGGTTCTCCGAAGCTCGCGACCGAAGTCGCGCGTCATCGGCCAATTTTCTGGTCCAGGGCCCTTTGCTGACATTGCCCGGCGGCTCGTTGCAGTTCGCTCTCGGCGCCCAGGTCCGCAAGGAGACGTTCGACACCGAGGTGACGTCGTTCCTTTCGACCGCCGCGCCCAGGTTCAGTCCCAGCCCCCAACGTGAAAGGTCCATCAACGCCGTCTTCGCCGAAGCGCGTATCCCGTTGATCGGACCGGACAACGCCCGACCCGGGGTCCGCAGTCTGGAAGTCTCCCTGGCCGGCCGCTACGAGGAGTACGATGACTTCGGTTCGACGACCAATCCGAAGGTCGGGGTGGTCTGGTCACCGATCCAGAATCTGGGTCTTCGCGCCTCGTGGGGAACCTCCTTTCGAGCGGCGTCCTTGCCGCAGATCTATGACGCCGCCGGCGCATTCGGGACCTTCCTGACCCGCGCCGATGGCAGCTCCGCGCTGGCCCTCTTCCTGGTCGGCGGCAATGCTGACCTGGAGCCGGAGACCGCCGAGACGCTCACGCTTGGTTTCGACTATCGACCCCGAGGACGGCTCAATCTGAGCGCCAACTATTTCGACACAAGGTTTACAGACCGGATCGCCCAGCCCGTCGCCGAGAATCTCTTCGGCGTGCTCAGCGACGCGGCCTTGGCGCCGTTCGTGACCCTCGTGAACCCGGGCACGAACGCCGCCGACCTGGCGCTGGTCCAGAGCTATTCAAGCCTGCCGGGCTTTTCTCCTCTCTTTCCGGTCGCATCTTACGCCGCCATCGTTGACGCGCGCTGGGTCAACACCGGCGACGTCAGGGTGAAAGGCTTTGACCTGTCCGGGGCCTACCCACTCCAAGTGGGCGACAGTCTTGTCACGTTCGAGGCCTCCGCCTCCTACATCCTTGATTATGAGACCCGGCCCACGCCTGCGGCGGCGGTCCGACAGGTCGCGGGCCTGATTGGCTATCCGGTACGCCTTCGAGCCCGCGTCGGCGCCGTGTGGTCACGCGGCGACTTCAGCCTCGGCGTGCACGCAAACCACGTTGACGACTACGAGGATCGTGTCGGCGCCACGATCGAACGCTGGAACACAGTCGACGCCCAGGCGAGTTGGATTCCGTCGTCGGGCCAGTTTGAGGGTCTGCGTCTGACCCTCAGCGTTCAGAATCTGTTTGACGAGGATCCGCCCTTCTACGACGCGCCGTCCGGATACGGATTCGATCCGGGACAGGGCGGACTTCTCGGACGTGTCGTCGCGCTTCAACTCACCCGGCGCTGGTGAGGGCGAGCCATGTTCAGATCCCCTCGCCGCCTTGTCTGGGCGGTCATGGCGCTCGCGTGTCTGGCGTCGTCATCCTTCGCCCAGTCACGACCTCTTCGGGTCGACGATATCGTGACGCTGGAAGGATTCGGCCGAGCCTCCATCGCGCCGGACGGCGCATGGGCTGTCTACGAGAAGCGCGGCGCCTATGACACCACCCCCCGGTTCGACTTTGGGGGCCGCTCCACCTGGGCGATCACCGACCTCTGGCTTGTTGACCTGAAAAGGCCAGCGGCTCCGCCGGAGCGTCTCCTGCCGAGCGAACCTGTGGGGCTGTTGCGCGGGGCGTGGTCGCCGTCAGGTGCACGAATGCTGGTCTACAGTTTTCGGGACGCCCGTCTGCAGATCGGGATTGTCACCCTCGTCGACCGGTCGGTTGAGTGGACCGGCCTGACGCCCGAGATCCCGCTGACCGGCGCGGCGGCGGAATGGATATCTGACGATGAGGTCGCACTAACTGTCCGGCCCGACGGGAGCCTTCCCGGTATCCTGCGGTACTACGGCGGGAGCCAGGTCCGGGCGACCCAAGCCTGGGAGCGCACCGCGCTCGGCCGAGAGCCTTCCCGCACGGTCGTCGAGACCCAAGGCGGCGTGGCGACGGCGGAAACCCCGGACGCCGTCCAGGCTCTGATCGCTCTCAATCTTCGGACTGGCGGACGCCGGACGCTGGCCGAGGGCCGAATCGCTGACTTCGCGGTGTCCCCGGATGCGCGGCGGATCGCCGTGCTCCTGGGCGGAGAACGCATGGCTATCCGGCCCGAGTCCATCGTTCAGGCGGAGGGTTCGATCCGCCAGCGGCTTGCGATCATCAACCTGGTTGACGACGCAGTCGCCAGGCCCATGGACGCGTTCGATGTGGCGCCCCACCTCCTGCGATGGTCTGCGAATTCCAGCAGCCTTCTTGTGTGGGCGCGTCGGGACGGAACGGACTGGACTGACGGCAGGCTGATGCACGTCGATCAAGCCGGCGCAGCCCTAGTGCCGCTCGACGGGCTGACGCCCGGCGGAGGAGCCGACATTCTCAGGGGCGTCCGGGCGGAGTGGATGGGTGGGACCCCGGTTGTGTATGCGCGCCCGAAGGACGGACAGCGTTTCGACTGGTACGCGCTTGCGGCAGGTGAACGACCGGCCCCGATGACCGGCCACTTGACCTCCGTTCCCTCCCAGATCGCCGCCGTGACCGGGGATGCGGTTTTTCTGATCGCCGATGGCGGTTTGTGGGCTGCGGGGTCGACAGGCCTCCAACGCGTGGGACCGCCGGACCTGCTGGCGCGGAAGGTTGAGATCAGCGATATCGAGAAGCCGTTTCGGCTCAAGGTCAATGACGCGCCGCGTCAGAATTGGGTCGCCACGCTCGGACCGGAAGGCGAAAGCCTCGTCCTGACGGGCGCGGGCGAGGTGCGACGGGTCGGTCCCGGTGATGGTGAGGGAACCCGGGTGGTTGCCGTGTCCTCGGAAATAGCGCTGGTTCTGGACCGCGTCGAACTCGTCGAGACCCTGCGCCTCAGGACTCCTACAGGCGTCTACGACCTGGATCGGGTGAACGCGGGGCGGGCCGACGTCACCCTCGTGAAGCCGGTGGCGGTGGATCATCTGGACGCGCGGGGCCGCCCCACGCGGAGCTGGTTGTTTTTGCCCCCGCTGAGCGGGTCCGAAACGATCAAGGGCCTCGTGGTCCAAGTCTATCCCGGGTCTGTGGATGCCGGCGACTGGTCCGGACCGCAGACACTCACCTATGGCCTTCGGGCGGTGGTGATGGCGGGCGCGGGGTATGCGGTGCTGACGCCGTCGATTCCGATAGGCGAGGAGGGGACGACGGCAGTCGACTTCCTTGTCCGAAGTGTCGATGCGGCGGTTGATGCGACCCTGGCCGCCCATCCCGACCTGCCGCGCAACCGCATTGCCATTCAAGGCCACAGTTTCGGGGGCTACACGGCCTTGGCCGTCGCCACGCGATCGGCGCGCTACCAGTCCTATATCGCCTCGTCCGGAATGTCGGACTGGTTCGGCGAATGGGGGGAGTTCATCCCCGCGACCCGACTGATGCCCGAGGACGGATTTATGATGATGAACCAGCAAGGCTACGTGGAGGTTGGGCAGGGCGGGCTTGCCGAGCCGCCCTGGGCCAACCCGGAAGCCTATATCGAACACAGTCCCTATCTTGCGGCGGACCGGATCACCGCACCGGTCATGCTGATCACCGCGGACAGGGACTTCATCCCGATGTCGCAGTCCGAACGGATGTTCAGCGCCCTTTACCGACAAGGGGGAACGGCGCGGCTCGTCACATACTGGGGAGAGCATCACCACGTTCTCAGCCCGGCCAACCTGCGCGACCTTTACGGTCAAGTGTTCGACTGGCTGGATCGGACCCTGCCGGGGTCGTCGATCATCAGTCCGGAGGCTGCAGACGTCGCTCCCATGCCCGGACCCAGCCCTCAAACGCCGCAGCCACAATGATGGTGGAATAGGCGCCGCGCCATATCAGGCTCTCGCGAGTCAGAAGCTGATCGGCGGCGCTGCGGTCGAGGACCCCGAGCGCCGCCAGCCGCCCGTCCAGAAGCCAGGGCCGCAAGACGGCGAGATTGTCCAGGATCATCATGGCGTAGATTCGCGTCATGTCGCCTTTCGACCGGCGCTCGATAATCGCCCCCGGCAGTCGATCCCGGAAGGCGTACCTCGCCAGCCCTCTGTCGCGACCACCGAAAGTCAGGAGCGGGGTCGGGATCGCGAGGCACGCCTCGATCACGGGCTGGGCGCACATCGGGTGCCGCACATCCACGGTTTCGGTAAGCATCGAGGGCCCATGTCGCGATACGCTGTCCAGGACGCCCGCGATCTGAAGCGTCTTGGCGGGTCCGAACCCGTCGCAGTCGGCGAGCCAGGGATGCGCTACGGGTTGTCGGTGCGGGACAAGAAGGCCCTCGTCTCGCACTGGAAGGCTCTGGCCCTCGCGGCCGTGGCGACGGGCTTGGCGGATCATCGACCAGACCGAGATCTCGTTTTCCGCAGCCAGTCGCCGGACATCGGGTGCAAAGAGGGCGCGCCAGCCCCGCGCCAGCCAGAGATCGGTGAATACGTCGCTGGTGGAGCTTTGCAGAAGGATCGAATCTCCACCCTTGCCAGTCATCAAGGCCGACACGCCGACGTCGTGCAGCCTCGCGGCCCAGTCCATGTCGTGAGGACGGTCGAGAGCATTGATCCCGGGACGAAGGCCTTGGGACGTGCGCTCCAGCCAGGCTTCCGTCATGGCGCCTGTGACATGTGGCACGCAGGTCGGGACGATCCCCAAGGCCTCGCCAAGCGCGGCAACATAGGCGCGTTCATCTGCTTCCGGTGTCGCGCCATAGGCGTTGAGCCAGAGGCTGACGTGGATAGAAGGGCTGCGTGTCAGGCTTGAGGCCACGAGGCTGGAGTCCAGTCCGCCTGACACTTCCGCGGCGACGGGCCCTGAAACGCTCGCCAGTCCCGCAACCGCTTCGTCTATGGCGGCGCGGATCGAAGCGGCTGCGTCCTCAAGGGAGGGTGGCGGGCCCAGGCTGCGATGCGCGACGTCGGCCGGTCGCCAGAGGGATCGGGCAGGGATGGACAGGGGTAGGGGCTGCACCGTTCCGGGGCCGACGGCGACGGGACCGTCCAGAAGCAGAGGGCCCGATGAGAGGAAGGGGTCCAGCAGAGCCTGCGATAGCCTGTCGACATTGATGCGCCAAGACGGTCGGAGCGTTCGGACCAGCCAATCCGGTGCATCCGAGGCGACGATCGTCAGGCCTTCGTGCGACCATGTGATGCATTCGAGCGCGCCGGAGGGATCCCGAAGGATCGACGCCAGTTGGGATTGGGCGCCGAACCGTACCCCGACGTACCGGCCCCAGAAGCGGGCGAACATTTTGCGCTCATAGTCGTCGGGATCGTTTACCCCGGCGGGGAGAACAGGCCGCTGCCGGTTGAACACGTCGCCGACCAGGGTCCAGGGGCCAACCGCGAGCGTTTTTGGCGCATTTGGCCCTTTGACCCCAAGCCACGCGCGACCGTTGAGATCGGACACCACGAGGCCCTTGGACCGTGCGAGCTGTGCGAGTTCAGCGGAAAGGATTTTCGCCTCGGGATCGTCCGGACGTCGGACCACGATGAGGTAGTCGCCCACCGTCAGGCGACCATTATTGGCGTGTACCGATCCACGCGTTCGAGGGTGTCAGCGATGACGAGGTCGCCGATCTGCAGCCAGCAGTGTGCAGCGAACGGCCAGGTCCGCACCCCGAAGATCCAGTCGGTGTGGATGCCTTTGCCGGCCAGGACGCGTCTGAGCTGGAAGGCTCTCTGCAGGCATTCCCCTTCGAAAGGGACCCAAGGGAGCGCACCTCGAAAGGCAGCGACGGACCTGTCCAGACGAGCGTCGCCAACGGGTCCGCGCCGGGCAGAGGACGGAGCCGAAGTTTCGATGATCTGACGAAGCGTTCTATCCCGGAAGGCCATCGTCGCAGTGGCGAGCGCAAATCCGGTGTGGAATAGAGTCCATTTGGAAGGGGACGACGCTGGCGCCAACTCCCGTTGAGCCGCCTCTGATGTGCGTCGTGGCGGCCCAGGGCGTTCACCAACGGCAATGCCCGCGGACAGCAGTTCATTTGCAGCGGCCGTGTCGGGCACCACGACGGAACCGCTCGTATCGACAACCATCCATTCCGCCGCATCCAGAAGGCAGTGGTACTGGTCGGCGTTCACATCCAGCATCACGATGTCTTCACGAACCTGCGCCAGGAACACGCCGTCAGCGCACCAGAGTTGGACCGTCATTCGTCTATCCGCCGCGTGTTGCGGACGATCGCCGTCGGCGACCGTCCGCTTTCGCTCAGGCCGGCTTGCGGCTGTCGAAGACGTTGATCTCCATATACTGGCCGCCCGTCAGGTCACGGGTCAGGGCCTTGGCGCTGCCGAGAGTGACGAGGCGCAGCTTGGGGGTGGGGGTCATCGCAGTCTCTCCTTGGGGTGATCGCCACGGATGTGGCGCAGGGAGTGAGCGCGCGGGCTGACCGGCTGAAAAGCTATATCTGGAGTATATTGCAGGGTCAGCGGCCCGGTTTGGGTCGCGTGGCGAGCAACTCCGCCGCGCCTGTCTTGAGCCAGGCCTGGGCCTGTTCGCTGGTCTCATCGCCGTCCAGCAGGGTGTCGAACATGCCTGTGACCGCCGCGATCAGGGTCCGCGCATCGAGGTCGAGCAGGCGATCCTGGATGGTCCGGTCGAACCGCTGCACCGCGATGGTCAGGATGGTGGCCATCTTGTTGTCCGCGCTGCGTCGGGCGAACTCGGGCGAGCCGATCACGACGGCCAGGATGAGCGCATAGGGATCGCTGTTCGTCGCGGCAGCGAACCTGTGGATATGATCCAGGTTGAGGCGGGTGGCGCCGGACTCGAAACGCTCATAGGTCCTCAGGGCCATGTTCATGGCGGCCGCGACCTCGGCGGTGGTGAGGCCGCGATGTCTGCGCACCGCCTTGACCGCCGCCGACAGCAACTCTCCATCACGCGGCGGGTCAGGCGGAACTCCACTCATCAGCGAAACCTCTCAAACCGGGGATGGTGCGACGGGACGCCAGAGGGAGCAACGCTCAACCTTTCGTTTCCGTACACAGCAAGGTTGAAACCGCCACAAAGCGGCGGAAGAGCCGACAGACCGCGGCGGATATGTCGACGTTATGTGGCGAACCCGACGGAATGGACGTGCAACCCGTTGGCGAGCGTCCCGATCCCCGTCGATAGTCCGGGCTCCCCCATTTTTTCCCGGAGCCGGCGGTGACCCGGAGACGTGATCCCTTCCTTCAGGCCCTCGACAGTCTTCGGCGGCTGTCGGAGCAGGGCGCCTTCGCGCCGGGTACGCCCGTGGTGATTGTAGAAGAGGCGCGGCGGCTTCGGCTGTCGACGACGCCGGTGCGTGAAGCGCTGGCGTGGCTCTGCGGCGAGGGCCTGATCGAACGGGCTCCGTACGGTGGCTATCTGGCGCCGCGGATGGACGCGGCCCTCGTCAGGGACCGGTTCGCCTTCCGCCTTCACTGCCTGACGGCGAGCCTGGACCTGATCGCGGCCGTCCACGACCGCGACGAACCCGTCCCCTCGACCGCCGCGCCGGAGCAGCGGCTCGCCGAGTCTCTCGACCGCGTGGTCCGCGGGACGGGCAATCAGGTCCTCGCGGAGGCCTTCGACCGGGTCGGCCGCCAGCTGCGGCCGCTTGAGGCGGCGGAGCGCCGGATCTTTCGCGACCGCGACGCCGAGGCCGTCGCGATACTGCGTCTCTCCGGCACTGGCTCGACCCCGGCGCTGCGACAGGCGCTCGTCGCCTACCACCAGCGCCGCATGGAGGCCGCGCCGCTGCTCGTCCTCGACGTCGTGGGCGATCGGCGGGACTCTCCGGACGAGGACGGCTGAGGTGCCGGCGCGGGTCGTCCTGTTCGGTCTGGGGCTGCTGCTGGGATTGCAGGCGGCGACCCAGCTGTTCGCCTGGACCTATCACTGGGCCTCGGCGCTGGGCCCGGCGCTGCGGGTTCATCCCGACCTGGCCCTCTATCCGCCCTGGGCGATCCTGCTGTGGCGCGTGGAATTCGGGGACGAGGCCCAGACGGCGCTGGCGCGCGGCGCGCCGCTGATCCTGCTCGGCGCCGCCGGCGGCCTGGGCCTGGGTTCACTCGTCGGCGGCGACGGGTCGGTGCGGCGGGTCCGGGGCTGGGGCGGACTGGCCGAGGCCCGCCGCGCGGGACTGCTCGAACCGGCCGGCGCGGTGCTCGGCCTGTTGCGGGGACGGCTGCTGGCGACGACCGATCTTCGGCCGACCCTGGTGACCGGCGGCACCCGCAGCGGGAAGGGGCGGGGCCATGTCACCCCGACCCTGCTGTCGTGGCCGCAGAGCGTGCTGGTGCACGATCCCAAGCGCGAGCTCTGGCGGATCACGGCCGGCTGGCGGTCCCGGTTCTCGCATGCCCTCTATTTCGATCCCCGGGATCCGGCGTCCACGCGCTGGAACCCGCTGGCGGAAATCCAGCCCGGCGCGAGCGAACTCGCCCAGGTGCAGCGGCTGGTGGCCATTCTGTCCGATCCCGGCGGCGCGCGGGATGACGAGGCGATCTGGGACAAGGCTGCGTCGGAGATCCTCGAGGCGGTGATCCTGCATGTCCTCCATGTCGCCGCCGACGACGACAAGACACTGCTCAAGGTGCGGGAGCTTCTGGCCGATCTCGACGAGACGGTGGATGTCATGGTCAGGACCCTGCACGACCGGGGACCGGACGGCGCGCCGCGGACCCATCCGTTCATCCGCACGGCGGTCAAGGGCTATGCGGCGATGCACGACCGGTTCCGCACCTCGGTCCAGGGCACGGCGCGCTCCTATCTCAAATGGCTGGCCGGAGCGGATGTCGAGCGGGTGCTCTCGGCGTCGGACTTCGCCCTGGGCGACCTGATGTGCGCCGAGGCGCCGGTGTCGCTCTATGTCCAGGTGGCCCCGGCGGACGCCGCCGCGCTGCGGCCGCTCGTGCGATTGATGTTCTATGCGGCCGCCCAGGCCCTCACGGCGGAGGAGACCAGGGACGCGACCGGCCGGGAGAAACGCCACAAGCTTCTGATGGTCATGGACGAGTTTCCGCTCCTGGGGCGGCTGGCCTTCTTCGAGAAGTCGCTGCGTCTGATGAGTGGTTACGGGGTCAAGGCGATGTTCGTGGCCCAGTCGCTGAACGACATCGTGGAGACCTACGGGACCCATAACACCATCCTCGACAACTGCGCCGTCTACACCGCCTTCTCGGCGCTGGATCCCCTGACCCAGGACAAGGTGTCCAGGCTGACGGGGTCGGTGACCGAGACGCGCGTCAGCCGCAGCTCGCCCGCCGGCCTGGCCTCGGGCCGGAGTTCCGTCTCCCGGGCGGAGGTCGAGCGGCCCCTGCTGGAGCCGGGCGAGATCCGCGCCCTGCCGGACGACCGGCAGCTGGTCTTCGTGGCCGGCTGCCGCCCGCTGCGCACACACAAGCTTCTGTACGACCGGCGCGAACCGTTCCGCAGCCGGGCCGATGCGCCGGCGCCGGACCAGGCACGCCGTGTCGACACGCCGGGCCGCCGTCCGCATCCGTGGGCCGGGCGGCGCAGTCTCGGCGAGGACGCGGCGGCGAGCCTGCCCCTGTTCAAGGAGGTGGCCGCCGCCATGGACGACAAGAAGGCGGCGGCGCGGGCGGCCGACATCTACGGGCGGGTGGCGCAGGAGATGGCGGCCCAGCAGGCCGCCCTCGACCAACTTCAAGGATTGAGCGATGGCCAGGACTAACCGCCAGACCAGCCGGGTGCAGGTCTATCTCAACGACCCCAAGATCGTCTCGGGCCTGAACCGGGAGGCGCGCAGCGGGCGGATGCCCCTGAGCCAGGCGGCGGGACGCGCCATTGCGCGCGGCCTGCTCAAGAGCCCGCAGGCCGATCCCGAGGATCGCCTGCTGCGGCTCGAACGATCGCTGCGCGACCACATGCGTTCGACGGCGCGCGACATGCAGATCATCCAGGAGCTGCTGATCGAGGTGGCGCGGGCCTTCTTCCTGCGCTTGCCGGACGCGGTCGTGGATCAGGATCCGACGGTGCAGGCGGCGGTGGACCGGCGCATCGAGCGGCTGCTCGACGCCACGGCGGCCCGGATCGTCGCCGGCCGGTCCGATCGCGACGCGGCGCCCGGACCGGCGCGGGAGCCCCGCTCGTTTGAGGCGCCGAACTGATGGCGACCCACCCGATCGTCGCCGAGCGCAAGCTGGAGGCGCTGCGGCACGCCCTGGGGCCGACGGTCCTCGCCGCCCTGGAGGAGCCGGCCGTGGTGGAGATCCTCGCCAACCCGGACGGTCGCCTGGTGCTCGACCGGAGCGGGGAGGGGCGTCAGGACACCGGCCAGTCCCTCTCGCCCGAGGCGCGCGAGCGCGCCATCAAGCTCATCGCCGACTATGTCGGAGAGACGGTGGCGCGCGAGGATCCGCGTCTGTCCGGCGTCCTGCCGGGAACGGGCGAACGGTTCCAGGGATTGCTGCCCCCGATCGTCGCGGCGCCGGCCTTCTCGATCCGCAAACGCCCCGCGGTGATCTGGGGGCTGGCCGACTATGTCCGCGACGGCGTGATGACGGAGGCCCAGGCGGACGCGCTGCGACAGGCGGCGGCCGAACGCCGCAACATCCTCATCTCCGGCGGCACCGGCTCGGGCAAGACCACCCTGGCCAATGCGGTGCTCGCCGAACCCGCCTTCGCCGGGGACCGGGTCTTCCTGATCGAGGATACGCCGGAACTGCAGTGCTCGGCCTGGGACGTGGTCCCGGTGCTGACCCGGCGCGCCCCGGTGGCCATCGGCGTGGTCGATCTCGTGCGTGACGCATTGCGGATGCGCCCGGACCGGATCGTGGTCGGGGAGATGCGCGACGGCGCCGCCGCGCTCGAGACGCTGAAGAGCTGGAACACCGGCCACCCCGGCGGTCTGTCGACGATCCACGCCAATTCGGCCGGGGACGTCCTGCGGCGGGTGGAAGATCTGCTCATCGAAGTGGTCGCCCGGCCGCCCCGGCGCGCGATCGCCGAGGCGGTCGACCGGATCGTGCATATCCGGCGCACGGCCGAGGGCCGACGGGTGGAGGCCGTGCTCGGCGTCGAAGGTCTTGAGGCGGATCGTTACCTGCTGACGCCGCTCGCGTGAGGACAGAGCGCGCCGGCGCTATGCTGCTTCCTGGTGGACCGCTGACATCGCGACGCCGGGAGAAGCGCTTCGCCGCCGCGGCCTTTTGATGCCGGGCGCGGCCACGCGCCGGACCGGTCGGTCAGGAAGCCAATGTCCCGGCGTGGTCGTCCCGGGCGCAGCGCCGCTTTACGACGGCCAGACGGCGCGCAGCCCTTCCACCAGGTGGTCGCGCCGGTCGGGCGCGAGCTGGTCCAGCTTTCGTTGCTTCCAGCGCACCGCCGGCAGGTCGGCGATGCCCGGCAGGCCGATGAGGTCCCAATCCGGTTCGCCGGTTTTGAAGCCGACCAGGAATTCGCGATGGGCGGTCGGCATGTCATCGACGATGATCGTGATCAGGGCTTCCCGCGCGGCGATCAGTTCGTCGAGGCTGACCGGCGCCTGCGTCATGCCGACGAAGCCTCGCCGGAACTCCTCGGCGATATCCTTGCGGCGCGGGCGCAGCCCTTCGGCCATGGGGCGAGGGTGGCTGATCAGATAGGCGATGTTGGCTTTTCCAGACCCGCTGTTTGAGCACCCGGAGTGTTCAAACTCCCGTATTGCCAAACGACCAGCCTTGGAACCTTGGCCGGGTCTGGGGAGAAGGGATGAAGACAAAAGTCCGATCATGCTGGAGCAAGGCGGCGTCGCCGTCAGCTGGCCTGATCCCGCGCGGCGACCCGGCCCCGCGTCCGTGATCGCTAGGCGTAGAGGCGTGGAAACAGGACGTCGAGCGTATCGGCCGGGAAGCGAAGCGAGACGGGTCCTTTCGGCGTATCGGACACGAGGAGCTGGCGTTCCGTCAGTTCCTTGAGGATGCGCCGGGCGCTGCGTTCGGGAAGGCGGGTCACGCGCTCGGCCTCGCCGCGGTCGAGTTCTCCCCGGATGAGGGTTTCCTGAAGCAGGGCGTTGGCCTCCGCCGGGAGACCCGAGATCAGAACATATTTCGTGAGGCGGTCGGACAGGCCGTTCAGTTCGAACAACTCTCCCATGTACCGGACCTGCTCGAGACAAACCTCCAGGAACCAGGTGGTGAAGGACTCGAGTTGAGTCAGGGACAGATGCCCCCTCCCGTCACGGTCCCTGCGGCGGACCTCGTCGGCTCGCGCCATGTGACGCTTGTACTCGGTCCGTCCTTCCGGTCCCGGATCAAGGCCCCGAGCCAGTCCCCGCGAGATCGACCACAGTCCGTGAGCCCCGATTCCGGCTTCATGCGCCATGGCGTGACTCATCAGCCGTCCAACGCGGCCGTTGCCGTCGGGAAACGGATGGATCCAGGCAAACCTGTGGTGGGCGGTGGCCATCGCGACGATCCGGCTGGACCGGCCCGGGCCCACGCTGATCAGCTCCTCTCCGGGCGCCGGCTGGAAGGCGAACCGGCGATGGAAATGGGCCATGAACGCCGGCACCTGCTCGGAGGCGGGCGGGAGATGATCGCCCACCTCGACATCCTGGTCGGCGCCACGGCGCCATTCTCCGGGCGTCATGAGGAAGGTGTGGCGAGCCCCCTTGATGGTCAGCATGGCCTCGGACGCATCCGCATAGAAGTCACGGTGAAGACGCTGCAGGAATGCGGGATCTGCGGGATCGGGGAGCATGTGATCGGCGGCCAGGCGATCGATCTCCTGCTGAACGCGATAGTGGGCGACCGCCTCCGCCTGGAGATCCCGCTTGTCCGCATCGGAGACCCCGGCCAGCGCCCTTTCGATATCCCGGGGACGGGTGTTATGGCCCTCGATCAGGTTGCTGTAATAGGTGTTCATGATCCGGACGAGATCGGCCAGGTGACGCGCGGTCTTCGGATGGAGGCCCACGCCGAGCTCCGCCGACCGCGCGGCGAGGTCGGCGACGAGATCGGCGATCCTCGCCGGGAGCGTTTCGAGACGAGCGGGCTCGATACGGGTTGGAGACTCGGGAACTTCTGGCATTTTGGCCGATCTTTCGGCGTGGAGTGATCCGCCACCCATATCCCGGCACTGTCTATAATGTAAGGCGTTTGAGGCTACAGAAGGCTCCGCCTTGCCAGTTTGGCCGATCTTCTGGCCGATCTTCTGGCCGATCATTGACGCGGTCGACAGGGTAAGGCGATCAATCGCACCGTCTGCAGACGGCCGTCCACGGCCTTGGGCAATGGAGCGCCGGGACGGGCTCGTTCTGGTCCGGCCGTCGCCAGGCCCAGCCGGGGAATATGGCGCGCGCAGCCCTGCGTGTTCCCCCGCGCGCCGAACTGCCGCTTCCGAACGCCGGGAGGACCAGGCGCACGGTCAGGGCTGCGCCCGACGCCATCGACAACAGGGAGGCCCGCGAATCGACACCGTCGTTCGCGCCTCTGTGAAGCGCGCGGATCCGAAGGCGGGGTCCCCGTTGAAGGGACGGTCCGATCGCCGGGACCGGCTGTTCTGAACCGTGGATATCGGAAGGGAGGCCGGCCAAAGTCCGGCGCTGCCGAGGTTTGGTCAAACGTCGCCGAAAGTCGTCGGACGGGTCGGGAAAGGTCATGGCCACGACCCGGGCAAAGTCGTTTGCCGAGTTAAACCAAGTCGTCAGCAAGTCGCATACAAGTCGTTGAAATTATTTGATCAAATGACGTTGACAGGCGGGGATTTTATCTGCTTGCAATGAGTCGCGGCGCGGTGACCTGCGCTGAAACAAAGGAAGCAGATCATGCAATGGAGACTTGGGCGCCGCCTGTTCGGCGCAGCGATGACGTGCGGCCTGATGCTGGCCGGACCGGCCCTGGCGGGAGGCTCCGGCATGCCGTGGGAAGGGCCGCTGCAACAGGTGGTGCAGTCGATCACCGGACCGGTGGTCCAGGCCGCCGCCGTCGTGGCCGTGGTCGTCTTCGGCGCCGGCATCGCCATGAGCGAGAACGGCTCCTCGATGCGGCGCGGCCTGGGCATCATGTTCGGCCTGTCGATCGCTTTCGCGGCCTCGACCTTCTTCCTCGACTTCTTCGGCTTCGCCGGCGGCGCGGAGATCGGGTGATGGACCCGCGGCCGGATGGGTGGGAGCTGCCGGTGGCCCAGGCCCTGGCCGAACCGGTGCTGATGGCCGGCATGCCGCGCGACTACGCCATCGCCATGGGCACGATCGCCCTGGTGCTGGGCCTGGCGCTGCGGATCTGGTGGCTGGGCCTGCTGTGGTGGGCTGTCGCCCATGCGATCGGCCTGGGGGCGGCGCGGTCCGACCGGCGGTTCTTCGATGTTCTGCGCCGGCATCTGGCGATGCCCGGTCATCTGGACGGGTGAGGGCGCGATGCGGTTCCTCGACGAACATCGCCGCCGTCCCGCCGCGCTGGCCGACCACCTGCCCTGGGCCGCGCTGGTCGCGCCCGGGGTGGTCCTGAACAAGGACGGGTCCTTCCTGACCGCCTTCCGGTTTCGCGGGCCCGACCTGGAGTCCTCGACCGAGGACGAACTGATGGCGGTGCGCGCCCGGCTCAACAACGCCCTGAAGCGGCTGGGATCGGGCTGGTGTCTGCACATGGAGGCGCGCCGTCGTCCCGCGGCGGCCTATCCGGAGAGCGCCTTCGACCTCGACGTCGCCTGGCTGCTCGACGCGGAACGACGCAGCCGCTTCGAAACCGCCGATCCCGCCTTCGAGACGGACTTCCGGCTGGCCCTGACCTGGCTGCCGCCCGCCGACGAAACCCGCCGCATGGAGCGCTGGCTGTTCGACGGCCTGGCCAGGGGCGGCCACGACTGGCGGCTGTCGCTGGCGGTTTTCGGCCGCGAGGCCGATACGACGCTCGACCTGTTGTCCGACGCCCTGCCGGAGATCGAACGGCTTGATGACGCGGACCTTCTGACCTGGCTGCATGACAGCGTCTCGCCCCGGGCCTTCGCGGTCCGGCCGCTGGAGACGCCGATGTTCCTCGACGCCTGGCTCGCCGACGCCGGCCTGACGGGCGGGGTCGCGCCCCGTCTCGGCGATCGCTGGCTCAAGGTGGTCTCGGTGCGGGGCCTGCCGTCGGCGACCCGGCCCGGACTGCTCGATGCCCTTGGCGCCCTGCCGTTCGAATACCGCTGGACGGCGCGTTGGATCGGCCTCGACAAGCCCGAGGCCGAGCGGGAGATCGTCAAGCTGCGCAAGCGCTGGTTCGCCAAGCGCAAGGGCGTCGGCGTGCTGCTTCGCGAGGCCATCACCAAGGAGGAGGTGCCGCTTCTCGATACGGATGCGGCGTCCAAGACCGAAGAGTGCGACGGCGCCCTGGCGGCGCTCGGCGCGGAGTCCTGCGCCTTCGGCTATCTGACCCTGACCGTCGCCGTGCTGGACGCCAGCGAGAACGGAGCCGCGGCCAAGGCCCGGGCGATCGAGGCGGCGCTGAACGCCCAGGGGCTCGTGGCCCGGATCGAGGATCTCAATGCGGTGGAGGCCTGGCTGGGCTCTCTGCCCGGCGAGCCCTATGCCGACGTGCGTCGGCCCCTGGTGTCGACCCTGAACCTGGCCGACCTGCTGCCGGTCTCCGCCGTCTGGGCGGGGCCGGCTGGGGACGCCAACCTGGACGGGCCGCCGCTGGCGACGGCGCGCACGACCGGCGCGACTCCGTTCCGGCTGGTGCTGCATGTCGGCGACGTCGGCCACGCCATGGTCGTCGGGCCGACCGGATCGGGCAAGAGCGCCCTGCTGTCCTTCCTGGCCCTGCAATGGTTCCGCTATCCGGACGCCCGGGTGGTCTTCTTCGACAAGGGCCGGTCGGCGCGCGCGGCGACGCTCGCGGCCGGCGGCCGCTGGCGGGCGCTGGAGCCCGGGGCGCGGTTTTCGCTCCAGCCGCTGGCCCGGATCGACCGGGAGGACGAGCGGGCCTGGGCCGCGGAATGGATCGCCGAGACCGTGCGCCTGGCCGGGCTGGAGCCGGTCCCCCGGGTCAGGGAAGAGATCTGGGTGGCGCTGTCGGCGCTCTCGGAGGCGCCGGTCGCGCAGCGGACGCTGACGGTGTTCTGCGCCCTGGTTCAGGACAAGGCGGTCGCCGCCGCCCTGGAGCCCCTGACGCTGAAGGGCCCGCACGGCGCGCTGCTGGACGGGGCGGGCGAGACCCTGGCGCCCACCCGGTTCGACACCTTCGAGCTGGAGACCCTGATGGGGACCCCGTCGGCCGTGGCGCCGGTGCTCTCGGCCTTGTTCCACCATCTCGAACAGGGCTTCGACGGCCGGCCGACCCTGTTGGTCCTCGACGAAGCCTGGTTGTTCCTCGGCGAGACCGCCTTCGCGGCCCGGATACGGGAATGGCTGAAGACACTGCGCAAGAAGCGGGTCTGCGTGGTGTTCGCCACCCAGAGCCTGGACGACGTGGCGGCCTCCTCGATCTCGGCCAGTCTGATCGAAAGCTGCCCGACCCAGGTCTTCCTGCCCAATCCCCGCGCCCTGGAGCCGTCGTCCGCCGAACTCTACCGGGGCTTCGGCCTGAACCGGCGCCAGCTTGAGCTGATCGCCTTCGCCACGCCCAAGCGGGCCTACTACTGGCGCCAACCGCGCGGCCGGCGGCTGTTCGACCTGCGCCTGACCGGCGTGGCCCTCGCCCTGTGCGGCTCAAGCGCGCCGGAAGACCAGACCCTGATCGACGCCCTCCTGGAGCGATCGGGACCTGACGACTGTCGACCGGGCGGCTTCGCCCGCGATTTCCTCAAAGCCAAGGGAGTGCAAAATGTGGATTCCGTTTTCGACGCCTTCGCCCGTCCGCTCGCGGCCGAATAGGTCCATCCAGATCCTGGCCGTCAGCCTCGTCGCCGTCAGCCTGCTGGGCGCCACGCCGGCGCCGGCCCAGCAGGTGGTGTTCGACCCGCGCAATCACATCGAAAACGCGCTGCAGGCGGCGCGTCAGCTCGAGAGCCTCGCCAACGAGGCGCGCAGTCTGGCGGCCTCGCCCTACAGCCACCTGACGCAGTCGAGCCAGTCGCTGCGGGACATGGCCGAGCTGGCGCGGACGGCGCGCGGGATCGCCAGCTCGGTCAGCGGTCTGGAGCAGCAGTTCCGGAGTTTGTACCCCGACGATCTGTCCGGCTCGGACATGCTGAGCCTGCTGGAGCAGGGCGAGGCGCGCACGGCCAACGCCCGGCGCACCGCCGAGGACGTGGCGCGGACGGCCGCCGAGCTGGAACGGCTGGGGCAGGGCCGGCCGCAGAGGCTGGCCGGGGCGCTCTCCGCCAGCCAGGCGGCGACCGGCCAGACGGCGGCGGTCCAGTCGTCCAACCAGCTTCTGGCCGTGCTGGCCGAAGACCTGGCGGCGCTGCGCACCATCATGCTGGCCCAGTCCCGGCTGATGGCCGAGGCCACGGCGCGCGACGCGGCGGACCGCGCCTCCGGAGACGCCGCCCGGCGCCAGCGGTGGGGCCGTCAGGCCGCCGCGCCGGCCGCGCCGCGCTTCGATCCCTTGTCTCACGCGAACGACTGAGGGAGCGGGGCGATGACGGTCGGAGTGGAAACGCCCAACGAGCTGATGGTGGTGTTTTCCGACACCATCTCGGCCGGGTTCGACGCCCTCCAGGGTTCGGTCAACGGCGTGTTCGGCCTGCTCATCGTCCTGGTCGTCGCCCTGACCGGCATCCAGTGGGCGCTGTCCTCCAACCGGGAGGTGCTGGCCTCGGGCTTCGGCAAGGTGCTGCTGATCGGCGCCTTCGCCTGGCTGATCAACGACTGGCAGCGGCTGTCCGAGACCCTCTATGCCGGCTTTCTGGAGCTGGGGCTGACGGCTGGCGGCGGCTCCCTGAGCCGGCAAGAGTTCCTCAACCCGGGGGCTATCCTCGCCCAGGGCTGGGAGATCGTGAAGGCGCTCGGGGAGACGCCCGCGCCGGTCGACAATCCGCTCGACGTCGTCGGCAACATGGCGGACGCCCTGATCCTGGGCCTGGCCATGATCGGCATCATGCTGGCCTTCGCCGTGCTGGCCCTGCAGATCATAGTCTCCCTGCTGGAGTTCAAGATCGTCACCCTGGGCGGCTTCGTGCTCCTGCCGTTCGGGATCTGGAACAAGTCCGCCTTCCTCGCCGAACGGCCGCTGGGTTATGTCGTCTCGTCCGGGTTGAAGGTCCTGGCCCTGGCGATCGTCGTTTCCGGCGCGCGGACGATCTTCGATCAGCTCCAGCCCTCGGCCAATCCCGATATCTACGAAGCCCTGACCATCCTGGTGGCGGCCATCCTGCTGGCCATGCTGGCCCTGTTCATCCCCAACCTGGCCTCGGCCCTGGTGACCGGAGGACCGGCGCTGGGCGCCGGCGCGGCGCTCACCGGAGCGCTGGCCGTCGGCGGGGCCGGCGCCCTGGCCGGGGCAGGGATCGCCGGCGCCGGCGCCATGGCGGCCGGCGGGGCCGCCCGCCTCGCCGCACCCGCGCGCGCCGCTGCGGGGGCCGGGTCGGGACGCCCGCCCGCGCCGCCGAACCCGCAGGGGCCGTCGACGCGTAAGCCCTCGAACGACAACCCGCCGCCGTCCGGTCCCCGCCGTCCGTCAGGCGGCGCCGTGACCGCCTCGGCGGGGACGAGCGGTGTCGGCGAGCGCGCCGTCGCCTGGCGACCGCAGACCGCGTCGGACAGCGCCGCGAACGGAACGGCCGCGGACGAAACCCCGCCGGCGAGCGGGCCGGCGGCCTCGAAGGACGCGCCAGGCCGTTCGCCCGGGACGATTGCCGGGGAGGCCCAGGCCGCCAAGGCGGACTTTCACCGGGCCGCGTCGAGGCCGGCGACGGCCACGGGCGGAGGCCCGCGGGGGCGGTCCGCGGCCCTGCAGGCCTTCTTCGTCGCCAACACCGGCCGCGGTCTGCTCCCGGCCGGGGAAACCAGCGGCGTCCTGTCGCCCAATCTGAAGACCGAGGAGTCCTGAGATGCACCCCTTCTTCCGGCCCCGACGGGCCCTGGCGTCCGCGCCCGACCAGACGCCGTACCAGCGCGCCGGCCAGGTCTGGGACGACCGGATGGGCCTGTCCCTGGCCCATGCGCGCAATTGGCGCCGCATCGCCCTGGCCAATCTGGCGCTGGCTGGTTTCCTGGGCGCCGGCTGGTGGGTCCAGGCGGACCGGGCCGTGGTGAAGCCCTTCGTGGTGGAGGTGTCCGACTGGGGCGAGACCCAGAGGATCACCGCCATCGGCGGGCGCTATGAACCGAACGAGGCCCAGATCGGTCACGCCCTGGCCGGCTGGGTTCGCGATGTCCGTTCCAAGAGCATCGATCCCATCGTCATCCGCCAGAACTGGCTCCGGGCCTATGACCTGATGACGCCCAAGGCGGCGTCCTTTCTCAACGCCTGGGCCCAGACCCACGACCCGTTCGCCGAGGTCGGGCGCGAAGCGGTCAATGTCGAGATCCTGAACGTGGTCCGCCGGACGGACCGGACCTTCGACCTGCAATGGCGCGAGACCCGCTTCGTCAACGGCCAGTCGGCCGGGGCCGAACGCTGGCGGGCCCTGATCACCACCACGATCCAGCCGCCCCGCACGGAGGCCGAGCTGATGAAGAACCCCCTTGGACTGAAAATCGAGGACGTATCATGGACCCCCGACGCCTCCTGATCCTGGCCGCCCTGGGCCTGTCGCTGTCCGGCTGCGCGGTCTTTCGCGATGGCCTGCGGCCGGCGGCCGCCCTGATGGGGCGCACGACCGCTTCGACGCCCATGGACGTCCTGGCATCGACGCCGGTCATCGAACCCGAACCGGCCCTCGCGGTGGCCGAGGGTCCGCAAGGCCGCTCGCCGACGGAGCGGGCCTATGAGGCGGCGCCCGTCCGCGCGGCGCCGGCCGCGACGGTCCCATCAGACGCACGGAATGTGCCGGCCGGCGCGACCGGGCGGCAAGCCATCGCCGCGGCCAATGCGACGGCGCGCGCGCCGTCCCGCCAGGACGCCTTCGTCGGCGGGGTCCAGGTCTTCACCTGGTCGCCCGGACGCGTGTTCGAGATCTGGACCGCGCCTCTTCGCGTCACCACCCTGACCCTGGCGCCGGGGGAGACCCTCGTGGCCAAGGCGGCGGGGGACACCGTGCGCTGGCAGATCGGCGAGGCGGTCTCGGGCGAGGGGGCGGGCCAGCGGACCCATGTGCTGCTCAAGCCCCTCGAACGGGGCCTGGAGACCAACCTCGTCCTGACGACGAACAGACGGGTCTATCTCATTGATCTGAAAAGCGGCGCGACCGACGCATTCAATGCCGCCGTCGCCTGGGACACGGACGCGATCCTCGCGGGCGGCGCCCCGGAGGATGCCATGGCGTCCGTCCCGGCGCGCGGCGGCGAGCCCGTCGTGATGCCGGAGGGCGAGCTCGACGCCCGCTACCGGATCGATCCCCAGGGCCGGCGTCCGCGCTGGACCCCGACCTCGGTGTTCAACGACGGCCGGCGGACCTTCATCACCTTCCACGCGGACCTTCAGGTGGACGAGGCGCCTGTCCTGTTCGTCATCGCCCCCGACGGAGAGGCCCAGATGGTCAACTACCGGCAGGTCGGCGGTCTCTATGTCGTCGATCGGGTGTTCGACCGGGCCGAGCTTCGCCTGGGCGACCGCCGGCCCCAGATCGTCCGCATTCGCCGTCTCGCAGGAGTCCGGTCATGACCAACCTCGATCCTCTCCACACGGCCCGGCCCGACGTTGCGCCCAAGGAGCCGGCGCCGGGCCTGAGCACCCGGGCGCCGCGCCCCCACGCCGTGCGCCTGCGCAAGTCCGTGGTCCAGCTCATCGTCATCGGCGGGGCGGTGCTCGTGTCGGGCTCCCTGGCCTGGGCCTTCGTGGTCCAGCCGGAACTGCGCGACAGCGCCCGCGCCCGTCAGGCCGAGGCGCGGGAGGACCAGGCGCGCGGCGTGGTCCGCCCTGCGGAAGCGGTGACGGACCAGCCGGCGACCTACGATCGCCTGCCCGAGCCGCGCACGGCGGACCACCCGCCGGCGACCGAGGCCGCCGCGACGCCGGGCCCGTCCAGACGGTCCGCCGACGCCTATGCGCCCGCCTACCGGCCCGCGTCGGCGCCGAACGCCCGCGGACCCAGCCCGCGCGAGCAGGCGGCGCGGTCCGGGCTGTTCTTCGAGGACGCGCGAGCCCAGGCGGCGGGCTCAAGGGCGGCCGCGCCGGCGCCGGGCGGCGATCGGTCGCCGGTCGCCAACCCGGACTATGGCGCGATCTACAACGGCCATGCGCTCGTGGCGCCGCTTTCGCCGTTCGAACTCAAGGCCGGCGCCATCGTGCCCGCGGCGCTTCTGACGGCCGTGGACACCTCGCGCGCCGGACCCGTGATCGCGACGGTCACGCAGAATGTCTATGACTCCGTAAGCGGCCGTCACCTGCTGCTGCCCCAAGGCACGCGGCTGGTCGGCACGTCCGAGGGCGAGAGCGCCTATGGCGATCGCCGGGCCTTCCTCACCTGGCAACGGCTGATCCTGCCCAATGGCAAGAGCCTGATCCTGACCGGCGAGCCGGGCGTGGACGCGCAGGGCGCCGTGGGCGTGCGGGGTCAGGTCGATCGGCGTCTGTGGCCGCTCCTGGTCGGGACGGTGTTCGCGGGGGCCATCACCACGCTCGGCCAGATCGCCCGCGACGACGACGGGGGCTCGGGCGGCCTGCTCGGCGACGCCGGCGACGCGGCGGCCATCGAGGGCGCCCGGGTCGGGGGGCGGCTGGTGGACCGCGAGCTGGAGGTCCGGCCTTCGATCCGGCTGAGGGCCGGCGCGCCGGTGCGGGTGATGATCACCCGGGACCTGATCCTGGAGCCGTACCGTCCATGACCCGGCTCCTGAAATCGGTCCGGCTTTGGGGGGCGATCGCCGCCCTCGGGCTTTTGGCAGGCGCGGCCAAGGTCGCCGATCGGAGCCCGGCCCTGGCGCTGGTCAACGAGAGCCCGAGCCTGCCCCGCGGCGTCTATCTGAGGCGGCCGGGGGCCGAGCCCGGCCTAGGCGCCGTCGTGGCCATCCCGCAGCCGGCCGGGGCGCGGCCCTATCTGGCGGCGCTCGGCATGCCGGCGGACGTGCGCCTGATCAAGCGGGTCGCCGCGGTCGGCGGCGACGCGGTCTGCGCGGACGACGGCGTGGTCCGCACGCCGGCCGGTCGGGTGCGCGCCCTGGCGCGCGATCGCCGGGGCGCGCCCCTGGCCGCCTGGGCGGGATGCCGGCGGCTGGCCGACGGCGAGCTCTTCCTGCTGGGCGACACCGCCGGGAGTTTCGACAGCCGCTATTTCGGGCCGGTCGCGCGGTCGGGGGTGGACGGCGTCTACCGGGAGGTTCTGACATGGTGAGACTAGCCTGCCTGGCCGCGATGGCGGCGGCGGTCGCGGGGCCGGCGTCGGCCCAGGCCGTGAACTGGCGCGACGCCGGCGGCGATCTGTTCGGCCGGCCCGCCGAGGCGGTCGCCGAGGAGGTCCCGGACAGCCTTGAACCGGCGTGGATCGCGCCCCTCAGCCAGCCTTTCCAGGAGGCCGTCGCCGCGGCCGCGGCGAGGCACGGCCTGGATCCCAAACTGCTCCACGCCCTGGTGGTGACCGAGAGCGCCTACAGGCCCGACGCCCTTTCGCCCGTCGGCGCGGGAGGACTGACCCAGCTGATGCCGGGCACCGCCCTGGAGCTCGGCGTCCGCGACCGCTTCGATCCCGTCGAGAACCTGCGCGGCGGCGCGGACTATCTGGCGCGTCAGATCCGGCGGTTCGGTGATCTGCGGCTGGCGCTGGCGGCCTACAATGCGGGTCCGGCCCGCGTCGCGCGGCTGGGGCGAGTGCCGGATATAGCCGAGACCCAGGCCTATGTAGCGACGGTCGTGGACTGTTACCTGGCGCTGACGGCGGGGCAGGGGATCACCAGTTCGACCCAGTGTCGCCCGCGCGGAGCGGGGCGATGATCGGGGAAACGGAGACGGAGGCCGGGCCCGGGGTCTCGCCGTGCGGGGACGAGGACCTGCTGACGCGGGCGGAGGCGTCGGCCTTCCTGGCCCAGTTCGGCATCCGGCTGAAGCCGTCCACCCTCGCGCGGCTGTGGTCGACCGGCGGAGGCGGTCCGCCCTGCCGTCACGTGCGGTCCAGGCCCCATTATCCGCGCGGCCTGCTGCGGGAGTGGGCGCGATCGCAGATCACGGACGTCCGCACCGCCGCGCCGCCGGCGGCGAGAGGGCGCCGCCGTGGCTGACCATGGGATCAGAACGCCGCCGCCGCCGCCGACGGTCGCCGGTCTGCTGGCGGACCCGGCCGCCAGCTTCGCGATCAAGGATGTGGCCCGGCGATGGGCGGCGCGCGACTGCGTGGACGCCGCGACCGACGCCCGAGTTCTTTGCGAGGTGTTCGAGGCGGCGGCCGACCGGATGTTCGGAGGCGCGTCGTGACGTTCGAACCTGAAGGCGGACCGGTCGAGACGGGCGGGCCGGAAGACCGGTTGCTGCCCTGGGATCGGGTCCGCGACGTCACGGGTCTCAGCCGGTCTACCGCGTGGCGTCTGCAGCAGGTCGGGGATTTTCCGGAACCGGTGCGCATCTCGCCCAACCGGGTCGGCTGGTGGGAAAGCGAGCTGACCGCCTGGAAGGCGACGCGGACCGTCCGCGGGCTTCCGCACCCCAAGCCGCTGGCCCGGCCCCGGGAGCCGAAGCTGATCCAGACCGCGCGATCGCCGCGCCCGCAAACGGCGCAGCAAACTCCGGTCCCGGCGGCTAAGGCCGTACACGAGCCATCGAACGCTGCTGCGCTGGCGACCCGGCCCCGACGGCGGAAACGGCAGACGTCGGTCGATCAGATCGACTTCGGCTTCTAGGCCGGCGGGCTCAGCGACGTCGTCGGACCCAGCCAAGGACTGGCTTGTCGATCTGCCTCAGGTGTCGCTTCCAGGGAGGTTGCTCGCCTTGACCATGGGGTGAGGCCCTGGATGCCAAAGGGCGACGGCGGGTCGGCTGACGGCGTCGTTCCAGTCCGCCGCCGCTAGCGGGGCGTCCCGTTCTGACGCCCCCATCGGTCGAAGATCTCGACCCGTCCGCTGAGCATCACCGTGCCCAGGCTCGCGCCAACCGGGAACAGGTAGGCGCCCCGGGCGTCAGGCCCGACCGGCCGTCCATCGACAGTGAGCGTCAACTGCCTGTTTGGCGGGCAGGTCTGTCGGGGAGCGCAGGCCGTTGAGACCACGTATTCACCCCGCTCGACCCTCACACGCGCCGAGAAGCGGCCCTCCCGATCCGTGGTCGCGACCACAATCACCGAGCCACCGGGATTCTTGCCCAGTTTGACATCGACTCCGGGGATCGGCTCGCCCGGGCTGACCGCCGCCCCGGAGACCGCCAGGGCGAGGCCGATGAGGGCCATGAGTCTGAGTCTCGATGTCATGCTGGATTACCCGCAAGGCCGTATCGGCCGCCGTTTGCGGTCGGACAACGCTGGTCACCGGGAGGCCTCGCTGTCAATGCAATGTGTCGTCCAGTCGCGAGAGTCCTCCGGCCCGACAGGCGTTCAGGCCAAATTTGATGAGGGTCCTCTTCGAGCCGGGATTGGCGTTCTGCATGGGCCTCCAGACGACGACTGTCGCTGGACCCACGCTCCGGGTCCTGACTATTAAAGCCGCATTGACAGCCAGGCTGAACCGTGACCAGCCTGAGAAACCGCCGATATTCAAGCGGATACGGGAACTGTCCTCATGACGTCGCGAGTGGGTCTGCTCGGGCTGGCCAGTCTGGCGTGCCTGGCGCTGTCGACATCCGTCGCCGAAGCCCAAACGACGCGAAGCACCGGAGGCGTCGTCTTTTCGGACATCACCATCTCCTCCATGCACGGTGGTCGCGCAATCGCCACCACCCGTACCGACCGGCAGGGCGGCTTTCGCTTCGATCTGCCCGCGGGTGACTACGACATCTGTCTCAACGGACCTGGCCTCAGGTCAGCGATCGACCGCTCCGGCGGCGGCCAGGGTGAGGACCGTATCATCGGGGTCCTGATCGGACTGCTGTTGCCGGCGGTCCAGGCCGCACCCGCTGAGCGGCGACTGACCTTCCCCGGAGCCGCCTCGGGACCGGCCCAGGACGGACGACGCGGCCCCTTGCCGGCGGCTCGGGACCTGTGTTTCCCCTACACAGTCAACGCGGGCCCCGGGCCCGCTGACGAGGTCGTGACGCGCAGCACCAACCAGCCCATCGTAACCCGGGACGTCGACAATTTAAGCCAAGCTCCCGCCGATGGTGGACGCGCCGGCGGCGTCCGGGTGGCGGTGGGCGATGTAAACGGCGACGGACGTGCTGACCGACAGGTCGATCCGCGCATCCCGCCCCCCGGGTCCCCAGCGACCCACGCGCGCCCCGCGGCGCCTCAAACCGTGACCGTCGCCGGCGCCGTCAGGCTGGTGCGATGACCATGACCCCCGCACGTTTGAACAGACGCCTGATCCTTACCGGCGCGACCTTGGTTGTGGCCGCCGCCGCCGCCCGGGTCGAGGCCCGGCCCCAGAACCGCGTGGCCTTTGACGGGTTGAGAAAGACCATCGCGGTCGACACCTTCCTGGCCACCGAGGCGGTCGGCGGCTCGGTCACCGCCGAGGGCATGACCGCCATGCTGACCCAGGCCCTGGTCGAGGACGGCCGCTTCCTGGTGATCGAGGGGTCAGGCGGGGGGATGGAGGCCAGCGCCATCGTGCGCGCCGCCGTGACCAAATATGAAGCGGCGGCGGGCGGCGGCGGGCTGAGCATCAGCGGCGGCCCGCTGGGCGGCCTGCTGGGCGGCCGGGCCAGCACCCGCAGCCAGACCGCGGTGATGGAGATCGCGCTGCGCCTGATCGACGCCGCCAGCGGGCAGGTCGTCTCGACCTCCAGCGCCCAGGGACGGGCCTCGTCGCGCACCTCGGAGGCCGGATTGGTGGAAAGCTGGGGCGGCGGGCGACTGGGAGGCGAGATCTTCCGCGCCACCCCCATCGGCCAGGCGGGCCAGGACGCCATCATGAAGGCGGTCGATCAGATCGCGGGCGGAATGCGCGCGGTGGAATGGTCGGCCCTGGTGGTCGATGCCGCCGACAGCGGCGTCTATCTGAACGCCGGAGCCGACCGCAACGTCCAGTCCGGCCTGACCCTGAGCGTCTGGCGGCCCGGCCGCACCCTGACCGATCCCGGCACCGGCGAGGTGCTGGACGTCGAAATGGCCCGCGTCGGCCGGGTCCGGGTCGAGACGGTGCGCGCACGACTGTCGATCGCCAGCGTCATCGACGGCGAGCCGCCGATGCGCGGCGACGTGCTGAAGGCGGACTAACAGCCTCGAGAGATGACCATGACCGTCAGACCTGTCGCTATCGCCGCCATCGGCCTGTTGCTCGCGGCCTTCGGGCAAGCCACGCCGGGCACGCCGATCCAGGGCACACCCATCGGCCTCGAGGGCGACCCCGGCTCGATCGCCGCGCCCGCGCGGACCGACGCCCGCGGCGAAGCCGTCTTCTCCGTCGGACCCGGCCGCTATTCGGTCTTCCTGACCAACCCCCCGGCCCCGGTGACCGTGACCGTCAGGCCGGTCAACGACGCGCCGTCGATGGTCTCCGCGCCGATCAGGCCCGGCCGGGGCCGGGTCTATGCGGTCGACGCTGCGGGACGCCGGCTGGTGACCACCGTCCCGCGCGGCGGCGGCCGCGTTCGTGTCACCCTGAGCGTCTGGGATGATACCGATATCGTGCACCGCCAGGTCGGTGATGGTCAGGTCGACGGCCCCCTGACCGGGGCTGGGCCCGCCGCTGGACCGCGCCGCGGGACCCCACTGATTCCCCAACCACAAGAAGACCGCCGATGATCCGTCGCCTTCTCGCCATCGCCGCCGCCGGCCTGCTGCTCGCGGCCTTCGGGCAAGCCACGGTGGGCACGCCGATCGTAGGCATACCCATCGGCCTCGAGGGGGACCCCGACCCGATCGTCGCCTCCGGGCGCACGGACCCACGGGGCGAGGCCGTCTTCTCCGTCGGACCCGGCCGCTATTCAGTCTTCCTGACCAACCCCTCGGCCCCTGCAGTCATCACGGTCACACCGGTCAACGACGCGCCGTCGATGACCTCCGCGCCGATCAGGCCCGGCCGGGGCCGGGTCTATGCGGTCGACGCTGCGGGACGTCGGTTGGTGACCACCGTCCCGCGCGGCGGCGGCCGCGTTCGTGTCACCCTGACCGAGGCCGGCTCCCGAACCACTGTCACCAGCGTATCCACCGGCGGCCAATCGGGTTCAGAGACCGGAGACGCGCGGGCGACCGTAAACCCGTCCGGCGGACCCATCGACATTGAGGCGTGGTCATGGGGACGGATCGACCGGGAGAATACGGCCGAGGCGTGCACGGCGCGACGCGGCGTCGTTCTGATGCATGAGAGCATCCAGCAATGCCGCCTGCCGGCGACGGCCCGCCGCGAGGCGAGCGGTTCGGCCCAGGGGACAGTATCGACCCCGCGATAGACACGACCGGGCCCCGCCGACGGGTCGCTCGTCCCAATGACCGCAACAAGGAACTGAACACCATGCGAAAAACAGCGATCATCCTGGCCGGCGCGGCCATGTTCGACCTCGGCGTCGTCGTCGTATCGGTCCAGGCGCAGGAAAGCGCGCGTCCGTCGCCAGGAGCCGTCGCCACGGCGCCCGGAACGACCTCGAACCGGGATCACATCGACCAGGACGCCCAGGTCACGGCCTGCGCCAACGGCAAACACATTCCTGAGGCCCCGCTCAGCGCCTGTCGGGCTGACCCGTCGGATCCGTCGGGGCCCGCCAGTCAGACGAGAGCCGTCGACATGTTCCTCAAGATCGACGCCGACTTCACCGCCCGGGCTTGCGCGTCCCGGCGCGGCGCGGTCGTCAGGCATGAGGGGGTTCAGCAGTGCCGCCTGCCGGCGACGGGAGACCTCGACATCCACAAACAGGGTGTCGCGTTGAACTTTACGAAGATCGACATCGACTATACGGCCCGCGCCTGTATCGCCCAGCGGGGTGAGGTCGTCACGCGGGACGGCGTTCAACAGTGCGCCCTGCCGGCCGACCCGGGGAACAACCGGGCCGGACCCAGCCGACGATAGTGGCTGACGAGACGAGCTCCAGTCGCGCCGACGTACGCCGCGGGACGCCGCCGCAAAGGGTCGATCCGGACGATGATGCGGTCGTGCGCCTGTCGGCGGCCCCGTCCGACGGGGGGCCGACCGCGACCGGCCGGGTGGTTCTGGAGGTGGGCAGAGAGCGGATTCCGGTCGAGATGACCGTGCCGGCCGGCCCCGTCGCGGTCGAGGAGGTGCTGCCGATCCTGCACGGTCTCAGCAGCCTGTTCGCGACGCGGGCGACGGCGCGGGCCGAAGCGGACGGGCGCGAGATTTCGTGCCGCGCCGGCTGCGGCGCCTGCTGCCGCCAGCTGGTGCCGGTCGCCCCCGCCGAGGCGCGCGCCCTGGCCCGGCTGGTCGAGGCCATGCCCGAACCCCGGCGCGAACGCGTGCGCCGCCGCTTCGACGAGGCCCTCGACATCCTCGAACCGCTGGGCCTGATGGAGCGCCTGGATCAGAACCGCGACGGTCGTCAGGCGATCGCGCGGGACTATTTCGCCGCCGGGGTCGCCTGTCCCTTCCTGGAGGACGAGGCCTGCTCGATCCACGCCAACCGGCCGCTGTCGTGCCGCGAATATCTGGTCACCTCGCCGCCGGACCTGTGCGCCGCCCTGTCTCCGGGCATCGAAAGGGTGGTCCTTGAAGCCCGGCCGTCGCTGGCCCTGCTGAACGCCGATCTTCGGGACGGCTGGCTGCCGCTGGTGCTGTCGCTGGTCCAAGATGCCCAGGCTCCGCCTTCGCCGCGCGATCGCGCGGCGGCCGACATCCTGAAGGACGTGATCTCCGGCCTTTGAAACTGGCTTCCGCGCAATCGTGACGGACCGCGCGGACGGCTTCAGGACTGGCAGCCTGCCCCACAAAAGAGAATGTGGCGGACATTTGAGGTGCATAGGAGATTTTCACGGACATTTGGTCTTTGGCTGGCGTTTTAAGAGAAACTACGTTAAGTGACGATAGCGGACATTATTGCGATTTAAGGGACTGTGACGGACATTTCCTGTATTTCGCGCGGTCTTGGGAGACGGTCATGGCTGACATCCTCTTCACGCCCTCGGGCAGCGAAGCGACCGACAGGAAGATCCGCCGCGATCATGAAGGCGGCAAGCTCGTTCGAATCGCGACCGGCGTCTATGTCGAGCCCGGCGCCGAGCCGGTCGACGCCGTCGTGCGTCGAAAATGGTCGACCATCCTCGGCAGGCTCGTTCCCGACGGCGTCGCCACCGACCGGACGGGCATGGAAAGCCAGCCGTGGAGGGACCGCTCCAGCGGCGCGCCGACCGGGGTCGGCCACGTCTTTGTCAGCGCGCCGCGGACCCGCGATGTGATCACCCTCCCGGGTCTTGAGATCCACATCCGTCAGGGTGTTGGACCCGTCGACGGCGACATCCCCTATCTAGGCTCCTGGCTGGCGGGACCGGTCCGAAAGCTGCTCGACAACCTCAGTCCGTCGCGCGCCCGGAATGGACCGGCCCGCACCCTCGGCAAGGCGGGGGTCGAAGCCGCTCTTGAAAGTCTGTGCTCGACCCACGGCGAAGAGGGCCTGAACCATATCCGGGACCAGGCCCGGGTTCTGGCGCCCGTCCTCCAGCGGGAAAAGGAATTCGAGGTCCTGAACGGTCTGATCGGCGCGCTGCTGCGGACCCGCCAGGACAAGCTCAGCACGGTCCAGGGACGGGCCCGCGCCGCCGGCGCGCCTCTGGACCCCGCCTGCGTCGGTCGCCTCGTGACCCTGGCGGATCATCTTCAGGCCCGCGCCCCCCTGTCGATCGCCGATCGGGACGCGACGCCCGGCCGCAAGACGAGCGGCGCGTTCATGGAGGCTTATTTCTCCAACTTCATCGAAGGCACGGAGTTCGCCGTCAGCGAGGCCGTCGAGATCGTCTTCGAAGGCAAGATGCCCGATGCCCGGCCGGAAGACGGGCACGACGTCCTGGGCGCCTATCTCCAGCTCGTCGATCTGGGGCCGCGCGCGGCTGTGCCCCGCGGGGCGGACGCCTTTCTCGCCGAGATCCAGGAACGGCACCGGATCCTGATGGACGCCCGGCCGTCGGTCCGGCCGGGTCAGTTCAAGACGCGAACCAACAAGGCCGGGGATACGACCTTCGTCGCCCCTGACCGCGTCGAGGGAACCCTGCGGGAGGGCGTATCGATACTCGAGACCCTGAAGGACCCGTTCTCGCGCGCCGTGTTCGTCCATTTCCTGCTGTCTGACGTCCATCCCTTCAATGACGGGAACGGGCGCCTGAGCCGCATCATGATGACGAAGGAGCTCCTGGCCGGCGGTCTGTCGCGAATCGTGATCCCGACGGTGTTCAGGGAAGACTACCTCGACGCCTTGCGCGCTCTTTCGCGGCGGAACGACCCCTCCATCCTGGTGAGGTCGCTCGAATTCTGCCAGCGCGTGAGCGCCGCCTGCTCGGAGGAGACGACGGACGCCGCGATCATGACCTGGGCGCGCGCCTATGCCTTCTGCGAGAGCCCGCGTCACGCCCGGCTGACGATGCCGAATCCGGCTCTGGTCATCGAGACACAGGACGGCACGCCGGCGCCGGTCGACTACTGGCAGTCACTGAGGCACGACCAGGGCGCGCCGATGCCGATCTGATTGGCGAACCGTGTTGACCCGGGCCTTGGCGCCGCGCTCGATGCGGAAGCTTTTTGCCGCACTGGTGATCGCCCCATAGCGCACGCACGCGGGAGGGTCCGCTTGCCGACGGAATGCCAACTTCTCTTTTCGACTCACTGGGGAAGTTGAGGACGTCCGCTTCTGAGGCCGGCTATCCAGCCTGCGGTTTCAATCCACCCTCCATCTTCAGAACCACCGGCTGGCTTTTTCGCAAATGTCAGCGAGAACTACACCGACGTCACCCTTGGCGCTTGGGACGGTGAGCGCACTTCCGGAAGTCTGCATTTCCGCCACCATGCTGAGCGGCTTCAACCGCCATTATCTTATTGTCAGTCACTCAGCGTCATTGGTACGTCTCAGGGACAACCACGCCGATGTCATCGCTCATTGGATCGAATCAATCTGCGCCTCCTCACACGGCTGCGCTCGCTATTCAGCTCAATCGCAATTTCGTAGTGCAGGCCGCCGGGATCGGCATGGTCAAGCTCATGGGCCTGACCACCCTGCCATGGCCGGTGGTTCTGATCTGGACCGCGGGTGAATCCAACCCGCAAAGCGCAGTCGCATGAAAGCCGCCGATTACAAGATGCTGATCATCCGCCACCGGGTCACCTTCGCCGAAACCGCCGCGATCTTGGCCGTCACCGTCGTCGGCGGCGTGCTGGCCTGGTGGTCCAACCTTTTCGCCGAGCGCAGCGTCGCCCTGGAGACCCGGATCCTTGAGTTTAGCGAGATACTTGCCCTCGCGGCGCTTGCGTTCGCCCTGTTTTCAGTCTCGCAGTTCCGGGCCCAACTGCGCGAGGGAAAGGCGCGCCGCGCGGCCGAAGCGGAGGCCCGCGCGCTCGCCCTCGAAGACCCGCTCACGGGCCTGCCCAACCGCCGACAGTTCGACGCCGCGCTGAAGGCCGCCCTCGACGCCCCGCCCGGCTCGCATGCCGTCCATGCCGTGATGATGCTCGATCTCAACGGCTTCAAGCGGATCAATGACGTCTTCGGTCACCCGGTCGGCGATGAGGCCCTGATCCGCACTGCCGAGCGGCTGCGCCAGGCGGTTCGCGAGGGCGATCTGGTCGCCCGGCTGGGCGGCGACGAGTTCGCCATCCTCGCCCGGCATCTGAACGGCGCCGAAGCCGCCACCGGCCTGGCCATGCGCGTCATCGACAGCCTCGTCCGCCCGGTCACCGCCGGCGGCCGCCAGCATCGCCTGGGCACCGGCATCGGTATCGCGCTGGCCCCCCAGGATGGCGCCGACGCCGAGACCCTGCTGCGCAAGGCCGACCTCGCCCTCTATCTGGCCAAGGCGGAGGGCAAGAGCGCGCTTCGCTTCTTCGAGCCGGAGATGGACCGGCGAGTCCAGGAACACGATCGCCTGGAGCGCGACCTCGCCGACGCAATCGGCACGCCAGCGCTCCGTCCCTGCTACCAGCCGCTGATCGATCTGAGGACCGGCGAGCTCTCGGGCTTCGAGGCGCTCGCCCGCTGGACCCATCCCGAACTTGGCGAGATCGAGCCCGGCCGCTTCATCCCGATCGCCGAGGACGCCGGCCTGATCGGCGCCCTGACTGACCACCTGCTGGCGACCGCCTGCCGCGACGCGGCGGCTTGGCCGGCCGGCCTCTTGTCATTCAACATCTCGCCCCGGCAGCTCAGCGACCAGACACTCGGCCTGCGCATCCTGCGCATCCTCGCCGACGCCGGCCTGCCGCCGCATCGGCTGGAGCTGGAGATCACCGAAAGCGCGCTGGTCTCCGACCTCGACGGCGCCCAGCGCGTCCTGGGCGGCCTGCGCCAGAGCGGCGTCAAGGTCGCCCTCGACGACTTCGGCACCGGCTATTCCAGCCTCTACCACCTGCGCAACTTCAAGCTCGACACCATCAAGATCGACCGCAGCTTCATCGACGGCATGATGGCCAACGGTGAGACCGCCGCCATCGTCCGGGCACTCATCGGTCTGGGCCACGGCCTCGGCCTCGTCGTCACCGCCGAGGGCGTCGAAGCCGCCGACCAGCGGGACTGGCTCACCGCGGAGGGTTGCGAGCACGCCCAGGGCTTCCTCTACAGCCGCGCCGTCACCGGCCCTCAGGCGCTGGCGCTCGCGAATGAAGCCGCCGGCGTATGGGCGCCACGAAACGTCCCCGCCCTCAGAACGGCCGGTCTCGCATAGCCCTTAGGCACTCTCAGCAGACGACTACGAAGTCCGGTTCAGAGCCCCAGAGGAAGGTCCGCTTTCCACCCCGAGCAGACCTGCACGATGTTCGCGTACGGCGCATCCGTCGAATGTCCGCAATCGGGCGTCAGGCTAATGGCCGAGCTCGACCCAAAGCGGCCGTCGGCAACGTCTGTTTTCGGGTAGCCGTGACCCGAATTTGATCGTCCACTAGCGGATGGTCTCATAGCTCACGTCCACACCGCGGGCCGCCAACAGTTCCTCGACGTCCCGAAAACTCAGGCTGAAGCGAAAGTAAAGCCACATGGCATGGCGGATGACGTCCGCCGGAAACCGGCGACGCTTGAGAGGTCGGTCTCGCCTGAGGGTGACTTTGCCCAAGGTCCGGCGCGCCGCACAGACAGTCCGACTTTGAACGATGCGGGTGCTGTGACCTAACTGGTCGAACGGCGGTTGTTCATATGGTCGCCGTATGTTCAAAGTTGAGAGGCAGGGGGCCGACATGAGACGCGACTATCGCTGGACGGTTGTGGCAGTCGCGGTGCTGGCGGTGATCGCCGTCGTCCTGGCCTTCGGCTGGATGACGCTGAATACCGCCCAGTCCAAGACGGGCGGCTGGGTGGCGGCCTTCGCCTTGCTGGGCGTCGGGATCGCCTCGGCGGTATCGTACTATGTGCTGGCCTCCAGGGATGGATCTTCGCCGGGTCGGCCGTTCTGGACCACGGGCAAGGGGGTTGCGACCCTGGTCTCAGGCGCGCTGGCAGGGCTCGGGGCCATGACGCTGCTGTTCCCGCTGATCGATCCGCCGGCCGCCACGGAAAGGACCGTCGAGGAAGACGGGGCGAAGACGCGGACCGAGGTTGTCGAGGCCAGGGACGAGATCATCGCCGCCCTGTCGCCGCCTCAACGCGCCGTCGCCCAGGCCATTCCAGGACTGTGGGGTGAGGCTGGCTGCGGCGTGACCTACGACTTCCGGGTTCAGGACGGGGGTCTCATGATCACGCGCGTCCGCAAGACGCCGGGCATGGGCGACTACGCCATGACCGCCGCCCTCGTGCCGGGAGGCACAGGTGAAGAGCTGCACGCCAGCATCGCGCGATCCAGCGACGCGGGGGAGACGGAAGGTCAGGCACTGATCTTCACCTATGCGCGTGCGGGCGCGGAGGAACGGCTGAACTGGCGCAACCTGACCCACAGCGGTTACGGCGGGACGAAGCTGGAGCGCTGTTTGTGAAGCGCTTCAGCGCGGGTCTCATGGCCCTGGCGATCGTCGCAGGCGCGGGCGTGACCCTGGCGGGGCCCATGCCGGCCTTTGCCCAGGGACGGGAGGGGACAGGGCTGGGCCCGGCCCAGGTGCGGGCGTTGCGGGTGGAACTCAGCGTCGCGCTCTCTGCCGCGAGGAATGCGCGAGGCGAGGCGGGCACCGCCAGTCGCCAGGCCGCCGCTTCCCGGGCCGATGTCGTCCGGGTGGGGCAACTGCTCGGCCTGGCGACGGACGCTTCGCCGGAGGATGTCGTCCAGGCCGCCGCTCGCTGGGTCGAGCAGGACGTCGACAACCGCCAAAAGCTCGCCGATCTGACCGAGATCGTTGCCCGGATCGAGACCGGCGAGATTAGGGACCGGGCCGCCGGCTTCGTGGAGGAGGCCCGGATCGCCTTCGAGGATGGTCGCCTGCAAGACGCCGACCGGGCCCTGGAACAACTGGCGTTCCTTCGCCAATCGGCGTCGGTCGAGGCGGGAGATTTGTGGATCGGGTCCGTCACGACGCGCTCGGCCTTCGCCCGCCAGCGCCAGGATTTCGACGGTGCGGAGCGGATAACGCTGGAGGCCCGCCGGGAAGCAAGACGCCGCGCGCGGCATGACGATTTCCTTCTCACCTCGGACCTGGGCAGGACGGCGTATCAACGCGGCGATGAGAAGGGCGACAATGCCGCCCTCGTTCGCGCGATCGACTATTATTCGGAAGCCGCGTCCCTTGTGGACCGCTCGGAAAGTCCAGACGACTGGGCTGCGACCCAGCACAGCCTCGGCAATGCCCTTAGGAAACTCGGCGAGCGCGAGAGCGGGACGGCGCGTCTGGAGGAGGCGGTCGATGCCCTTCGGGCAGCGCTTGAGGAACGCACGCGCGAGCGTGTGCCGCTGGACTGGGCGCAGACCCAGACGAGCCTCGGCAGTGCCCTTGGGACCCTCGGCCAGCGCGAGAGCGGCACGGCCCGTCTGGAAGAGGCGAGCGTTGCCTTTCGGGCTGCGCTTGAGGAACGCACGCGCGAGCGCGTGCCGCTGGAATGGGCCGAGACCCAGTCTAGCCTCGGCAAAGCTCTTGTTAGACTTGGCGAGCGCGAGAGCGGGACGGCGCGTCTGGAGGAGGCGGTCGCGGCCTATCAGGCGTCGCTTGAGGAATCCACCCGCGAGCGAGCGCCGCTGGACTGGGCCGGGACCCAGGGCAACCTTGGCGCTGTCCTTCTTATACTCGGCCAGCGCGAGAGCGGGACGGAGCGTCTGGAGGAGGCCGTCGATGCCCTTCGGGCGGCACTCCTGGAACTCACCCGTGAACGCTTGCCGCTGGACTGGGCCGGGACCCAGGCCAACCTTGGCGCTGTCCTTCTTATACTCGGCCAGCGCGAGAGCGGGACGGAGCGTCTGGAGGAGGGGGTCGATGCCGTTCGTGCGTCGCTTGAGGAAAATACCCGCGATCGCGTGCCGCTGGACTGGGCTTTGGCCCAGAGCAACCTCGGCGCTGTCCTTTCGGTTCTCGGCGAGCGGGAGAGCGGGACGGCGCGTCTGGAGGAGGCGGTCGCAGCCTATCGGGCGTCGCTCGAGGAACGCACTCGCGAGCGCGTGCCGCTGGACTGGGCGCAGACCCAGAACAACCTCGGCAATGTCCTTTCTACACTCGGCGAGCGGGAGAGCGGGACGGGGCGTCTGGAGGAGGCGGTCGCAGCCTATCGGGCGTCGCTTGAGGAACGCACTCGCGAGCGCGTGCCGCTGGACTGGGCCTCGACCCAGAGCAATCTGGGGAACGCCCTTTCTAAACTCGGCGAGCGCGAGAGCGAGAGCGGGACGGCGCGGCTGGAGGAGGCGGTCGCAGCCTATCGAGCGTCGCTCGAGGAACGCACTCGCGAGCGCGTGCCGCTGGACTGGGCGCAGACCCAGAACAACCTCGGCACTGTCCTTTATGTACTCGGCGAGAGCGAGACCGAAAGCGGGACGGCGCGTCTGGAGGAGGCGGTCGCGGCCTATCGGGCGGCGCTCGAGGAAGGCACCCGTGAACGCGTGCCACCGGACTGGGCCCAGACCCAGAACAACCTCGGCAAAGCTCTTCTTAGACTTGGCGAGCGCGAGAGCGGGACGGCGCGTCTGGAGGAGGCGGTCGCGGCCTTTCAGGCGTCGCTTGAGGAACGCACCCGCGATCGCGTGCCGCAGGACTGGGCCTCGACCCAGTACAACCTCGGCAATGCCCTTGGGACCCTTGGCTCACGCGAGAGCGGGACGGCGCGTCTGGAGGAGGCGGTCGCGGCCTATCAGGCGTCGCTTGAGGAATCCACCCGCGAGCGCGCGCCGCTGGACTGGGCCGGGACCCAGAACAGCCTCGGCAATGCCCTTTTTGCAATCGGCCAGCGCGAGAGCGGGACGGCGCGTCTGGAGGAGGCGGTCGCGGCCTATCGGGCGTCTCTTGAGGAAAGCGCCCGCGATCGCGTGCCGCTGGACTGGGCCGCGATCCAGAACAATCTGGGGAACGCCCTTTCTACACTCGGCTCACGCGAGAGCGGGACGGCGCGTCTGGAGGAGGCGGTCGCAGCATTTCGGGCAGCGCTTGAGGAAAGCACCCGTGACCGCGTGCCGCTGGACTGGGCCACGACCCAGAGCAACCTCGGCACTGCCCTTACGATGCTCGGCGAGCGCGGGAGCGGGACAGCTCTTCTGGAGGAGGCGGTCGTAGCCCTTCGGGCGTCGCTTGAGGAACGCACCCGGGATCGCGTGCCACTGGACTGGGCGCGGATCCAGAACAACCTCGGCGTTGTCCTTGGGATCCTCGGCGAGCGCGAGAGCGGGACGGCGCGTCTGGAAGAGGCCGTCGATGCCTTTCGGGCAGCGCTTGAGGAACGCACTCGCGAGCGCGTGCCGCTGGACTGGGCCGCGACCCAGGACAACCTCGGCGATGCCCTTCAGTTCCTCGGCGAGCGCGAGAGCGGGACGGCGCGTCTGGAAGAGGCGGTCACAGCCTATCGGGCGTCGCTTGAGGAACGCACCCGTGAACGCGTGCCGCTGGAATGGGCCGCGACCCAGACCAATCTGGGGAGGGCCCTTTCTACAATCGGCTCGCGCGAGAGCGGCGCGGCGCGTCTGGAAGAGGCGGTCGCGGCCTATCGGGCGTCGCTTGAGGAACGCACCCGTGAACGCGTGCCGCTGGACTGGGCCTGGACCCAGTACAACCTCGGCGGCGCCCTTGCGGCTCTCGGCCAGCGCGAGAGCGGGACGGCGCGTCTGGAGGACGCGGTCGCGGCCTATCGGGCGTCGCTTGAGGAATACACCCGCGAGCGCGCGCCGCTGGACTGGGCTTCGACCCAGTACAACCTTGGCGATGCCCTTGCGGCCCTCGGCAAGCGCGAGAGCGGGACGGCGCGTCTGGAGGAGGCGGTCGCGGCCTATCAGGCGTTGCTTGAGGAATACCCCCGCGAGCGCGCGCCGCTGCAATGGGCCGCGACCCAGAACAACCTCGGCAATGCCCTTTGGGCCCTCGGTGAGCGCGAGAGCGGGACGGCGCGTCTGGAGGAGGCGGTCGCGGCCTTTCAGGCGTCGCTTGAGGAAAACACCCGCGAGCGCGTGCCGCTGTACTGGGCCACGGCCACGGGCAACCTGGCCTTGGTGCGGAACATCCTGTTCGATCGAACGGGGGACGTCGCGCACCTGGATGCCGCCCTGACCGATGTGCGCGGGGCGTTGGAGGCCTATGAGGCGGCGGGCGCCGGTGACCAGGTCGAGACGTTCAGCGCATTGCTCGAACAGCTCGGAGCCAAGCACGCTGCCCTGCCTTGAAACCTGCCCCCGCTCCTTCGTCTTCGTGAAGGCCACCACCGGGAAGCGCTCCATCACATAGCCGGTCTCCCACGACGGCCCTTGGCGCACTCGAACCCGCCATGCCGTGTCGAAGACTGGCGCTCAGGCGAGGCGGACGCCAACGTCTGCTTTTGAGCTGAAAGCTTTTGTCCGCTTTCCACCCGCTGCGGAAGTTCAGACCGTCCGTTCTAGGGCGACCATTGGGGTTGCAGCTGAACGATCAGAAAATATTGCGCCAGGCGTCCAGCGGCGCGGCGTCCTCTAGAGGATGACGGTTTCCGCGGCGGCGACGCCAGCGAGTTCGTCGTAGCGGGCGCGGGCCTTGGCTTCGTCGTAGAGGATCTCACTCTGACGGGGCGGGGCGATCACATAATACATCGTGACAGGCGCCAGGGTCTGACGCTCTCGACGCCAGAGGGCGAACGCCTCGCGGCCCTCAAGGCGCGTCCAGGTTCCGGCGTCGTTGGGGTGGTCCGGGATCGACGCCATGACGTCTCCTTTGAATGAGTGGTCGCGACGTATCCCGGCAGGGGAGGCCGGCCAGGGATGAAACGCCCTGCAAAAGACGCCAGGTCAGCGGGGTCGAATCAGGCTCGCGGGTCGCCTCCATCAACGCGTTTCAGGGGGTTCTGTCTCTTTTCGAGCAACGATTTCGCGCGGCGACTGCCCCACTACTGCCCCACTAACTCAAATTAGCAGAAAAAATCATCTGTAGGCGGAACATTCGGTTCCGGTAAGTTATTATTTTAAAAGGGAAAAAATGGTGGATGCGACAGGGATTGAACCTGTGACCCCCTCGGTGTGAACGAGGTGCTCTCCCGCTGAGCTACGCATCCGGCCGATTCAGGAGGCGGGGACATAGCCCGGTCGTCCGGGGCTGGCAAGCCGTCAGATGGGGGCGGCGGCCTCGACCCGGTCCGCCGCCCGGCACAGGGCCTCGACCGCCGCGACCAGGTCGACGAAGCGGTCGATGACGATGTCGCCGCCCAGTTCGGACAGGGGCGCGTCGTTGTAGCCGAAGCCGGCGACCACGCAGGGGACGCCGGCCGCCCGGGCGCTGCCGGTGTCGGTGGTGGCGTCGCCGACCATCACCGCCCGCGCCGGATCGCCGCCGGCCAGCCGCACCGCCTCGCGCACATGGGCCCCGTCGGGCTTGCGGGCGCTGACCCGGTCGGGACCGGCGACCACGACGAAATGGCGGGTCAGGCCCAGGGCGCCGATCAGGGCCTCGGCCAGGTCGGTGCGCTTGTTGGTGGCCACGCACAGCAGGGCGCCGCGCTGCGCCAGATGGTCGAGGGTCTCCGCCACTCCCTCGAAAGCCCGGCTGTCGTCGGCGATATGGGCGACATAGTCGTCGATGAACCGGTCGAACAGTTCGGGTTCGGCGGTCTCGTCCCAGACCGCGCCGGCCCCGGCGAAGCCGTGGCGCAGCAGGGCGCGCGCGCCGTGGCCGACCAGATGGCGGGCCGAGGACAGCGGCACGGCCGGATAGCCGCGTGGGGCCAGCATGCGGTTCAGCGTGCCGATCAGGTCCGGCGCCGAATCCACCAGGGTGCCGTCCAGATCGAAGGCGATGGTCCAGCCCTCGAGGTCGCGCGCGATCATCGTCCTCTCCCGCCGGCCGCCGGGATGGGCTAGACCGCTGGCGACGACTAGCCGCCGGACCGATTCATGACCAGTGTTGCACACCCAAGGGCCGCCATCATCCTCGCCGCCGGCCAGGGCACGCGGATGAAGTCGCCTCTGCCCAAGGTGCTGCACCCGGTCGGCGGCCGGGCCATGCTGGACCACGCCATCGACGCCGCCGAGGCGCTGGGCTGCGAACGGATTGTGGTCGTGGTCGGGGCCCATTCCCCCGAAGTGCGCGACCATGTCGTCAAACGGCTCGGCGAGGACGCCATCGCGGTCCAGGACCCGCCGCTGGGCACGGGCCACGCCGTGCGGGCCGCCGAGGCCGTGCTGGGCGACTTCGTCGGCCAGGTGGTGATCACCTACGGCGATGTGCCCCTGCTGCGCGCGGCCGACATCGAGCCGGTGTTCGCCGCGCACGAGGGCGTCACCGTCATCGGCTTTGTGACGGGCGAGCCCGGCGCCTACGGACGGCTGGTCACGGAAGGGGACACGCTCGTCGCCATCACCGAGGCCAAGGAGGCCTCGCCCGAGATACTCGCTATCAACGCCTGCAACTCCGGCGTCATGGCCGCGCCCGTCGGCCTGCTGTTCGACCTGCTGGCCGAGGTGAAGAACGACAACGCCAAGGGCGAATTCTATCTGACCGACGTGGTCGAACTGGCCCGCAGGCGCGGCGCGCCGACCCGCGTCGTCATGGCGGGCGAGGACGCCGTCATGGGCGTCAACTCGCAGAACGAACTCGCTATCGCCGAGACGGTTTTTCAGGATGACGCCGCCCGGGCGTTCATGGAGGCCGGCGTCACTCTCATCGCGCCCCGGACTGTCCAATTCGCTTGGGACACCCGGATCGAAGGCGGCGCCATGATCGAGCCCTATGTCGTGTTCGGCCCGGGCGCGAAGATCGCCTCCGGCGCCCGCATCCGCAGCTTCAGCCACATCGAGGGCGCCACCGTCGCCTCGGGCGCCGAGGTCGGTCCCTACGCCCGCCTGCGTCCGGGCGCCGATCTGGGCGAGGGCGCCAAGGTCGGAAACTTCGTGGAGGTGAAGAACGTCCGCATGGGCAAGGGCGCCAAGGCCAACCACCTGGCCTATCTGGGCGACGGCGAGGTGGGGGCGAAGGCCAACATCGGCGCGGGCACGATCTTCTGCAACTACGACGGCTTCTTCAAACACCACACCACGGTGGGCGAGGGGGCCTTCGTCGGCTCGAACAGTTCGCTGGTGGCGCCGGTGACCATCGGGGCGGGGGCGATGGTGGGGTCGGGGTCGGTGATCACCCGGGATGTGGCGGCGGGCGATCTGGCGCTGGCGCGGGGCGAACAGCAGTCCAAAGGCGGCTGGGCCGCGCGCTTCATGGAAAAGATGCGGGCGAAGAAGGCGTTGAAAGCCAAATGAGCGCGGACGACCAGAAACGCCGGGCGGGCGAAGCCGCCGCCGAACGGGTCGAGGCCGGCATGGTCGTCGGGCTCGGCACCGGCTCCACCGCCGCATGGTTCGTCAAGGCGCTGGCCGCCCGCCACCTGGCCGGCCTACGCTGCGTGCCGACCTCGGAAGCCACTGCCGAACTGGCCCGCGAACTGGGACTGACGCTGTCGACGCTCGAGGACACCCCGCGCATCGACCTGACCGTCGACGGGGCCGACGAGATCGGACCGGGCCTGGCCCTGATCAAGGGCGGCGGCGCGGCCCTGCTGCGCGAGAAACTGGTCTGGGAGGCCTCGGCCCGCTGCCTCGTCATCGCCGACGCCGCCAAGGTGGTGAAGACTCTCGGCGCCTTCGCCCTGCCGATCGAGGTCGTCGCCTTCGGCCACAAGACCACGGCCAACCGCATCGCCGACGTCCTGGCCGATCACGACATCGCCATGCCCGCGCGGGTGCGGACGGCCGAGCGGGGGCTGGTGCGGACCGACGGCGGCAATCTGATCTATGACGCCCGCTGCGGCGCCATCCACGATCCGGTGCGGCTGGCCGACGACCTCAAGCTGATCACCGGCGTGGTCGAGCACGGCCTGTTCCTCGATCTGGCGGACGAGGCGATCATCGGCTTGGATTCCGGCGTGGAAAGCCTACTTCCCTGATCTCCGCTCATCCCGGCGAAAGCCGGGACCCAGTGCTTTCATGGGGCAGGGTGTTCGGGATTGGCGTTGGTGCGGATCGGGTTCAACCGGTCGTCCACAGGACTGGGTCCCGGCTTTCGCCGGGATGAGCGGAAAAGAATATGGCTGAGACCTACCACTACGATCTCTTCGTCATCGGCGCCGGCTCCGGCGGCGTCCGCGCCGCGCGCCTGACCGCCCTCGGCGGCAAACGGGTCGGGATCGCCGAGGAGTTCCGGGTCGGCGGCACCTGCGTCATCCGCGGCTGCGTGCCCAAGAAATTCATGGTGATGGCGTCGGACTTCGCCCACCATTTCCACACGGCCGAAGGCTACGGCTGGACCGTCGATGCGACCTTCGACTGGCCGAAATTCCTCCAGGCCAAGGACGTCGAGATCGCGCGCCTGTCCGGCATCTACGCCGCCAACCTGGGCAAGGCCGGCGTCGACCTGATCCACGGACGGGCGGTGCTGAAGGACGCCCACACCGTCGAGATCGTCGGCAAGGACCAGACCATCACCGCCGAGAAAATCCTGATCGCCACGGGCGGGCGGCCCTGGGTTCCGGAGGGCCTGCCGGGGATCGAGCACGCCATCACCTCGGAAGAGGCCTTCCACCTGCCGGAACTGCCCAAACGCATCCTGATCGCCGGCGGCGGCTATATCGCGGTGGAGTTCGCCGGCATCTTCGCCGGGCTCGGGGTCGAGACCACCCTGATCTACCGCGGCCCCAACATCCTGCGCGGCTTCGACGACGACGTGCGCGCCCATCTGGCCGGCGAGATCGAGAAGCGGGGGATCAAGGTCATCCTCGGCTGCCAGCATTCGGCCATCGAGAAGACCGCGACGGGTCTTAACAACAAGCTCGAGAACGGCATGGAGATCGAGACCGACGTGGTGATGTTCGCCACCGGTCGGGTGCCGCATGTGAAGGACCTCGGACTCGAGGCCGCCGGCGTCGAGCTGAATGACGAGGGCGCGATCAGGGTCGATACGCTGTCTAGGACCACGGCCGACAACATCTGGGCCATCGGCGACGTCACCGACCGGATGAATCTGACCCCGGTGGCGATCCGCGAGGCGGTGGCCTTCCACGAGACCGTCTGGCGCGACAATCCCCAGGCCTTCGACTACGAGGCCGTCGCCAGCGCGGTGTTCAGCCAGCCGCCGGTCGGAACCGTCGGCCTGACCGAGAGCGAGGCGCGGCATTCGTGTCCGGGCGAGGTCGACGTCTATCTGACCCGGTTCCGGCCGATGAAATACGCCTTCACCGGCTCCGACGAACGGATGCTGATGAAGCTGGTGGTCGACGGCCAGAGCCAGAAGGTCGTCGGCGTCCACATCGTCGGCCCGGAGGCGCCCGAGATGATCCAGCTGGCCGCCATCGCCGTGAAGGCCGGCCTGACCAAGGCCCAGTGGGACGCCACCTGCGCGGTTCATCCGACCATGGCCGAGGAACTGGTCACCCTGAAAGAGAAGCAGCAGCCGGGAAACATGTCGGCCGGCTAGGGCGTCCGATTTTGACGTACCGGTCTGCAACACTGGGCGGATGACCGACGTCTTTCCGATTTCCCCGATGACCGGACGCATTGGACTCTTCGGACGCTTCGGACGGTGTTTTCAAACCCGGACGCGCGCACGGAGTGGACGCTTCGGACGGTTTGGACTGCGTTTTCGAGTTTGGCCCGGGTGAAAAGCGGGAGCGCCGACAGAACTGCGACACGGCTTTCGTTGTCCCGGGCGGCGCGAACGCCTATCCTTGAGGCATGAGTATGCGCTGGACCCCCGATAGCTGGAGACAAAAGCCCGTCGTGCAGATGCCGACGGACTATCCGGACATGGCCGCCCTGACCCGGGTCGAGGACGAGCTGCGCGCCCTCCCGCCGCTGGTCTTCGCTGGCGAGGCGCGGCGGCTGACCGCCAAACTGGCCCAGGTCGAGGCGGGCGAGGCCTTCCTGCTGCAGGGCGGCGACTGCGCCGAGAGCTTCAAGGAATTCTCGACCGACAACATCCGCGACACCTTCCGCCTGATCCTGCAAATGGCCGTGGTCCTGACCTTCGCCGGCCGCAAGCCGGTGGTGAAGGTCGGCCGCATCGCCGGCCAGTTCGCCAAGCCGCGCTCCTCCTCGCTGGAAACCATCGGCGACGAGACCCTGCCCAGCTATCGCGGCGACATCATCAACGGCATGGCCTTCACGCCGGAAGAGCGCGTGCCGGATCCCCAGCGCTTGCTGAAGGCGTACAACCAGTCGGCCTCGACCCTGAACCTGCTGCGCGCCTTCGCAGGCGGCGGCTACGCCGACCTGTACAACATCCACCGCTGGACGATGGGCTTCGCGGCCGACAGCGCCTACGGCGCCAAATATCGCGACCTCGCGGACAAGATCACCGAGGCGCTGGCCTTCATGGAGGCCGTCGGCGTCACGCCCGAGAGCCACCCCGACCTGAGCCGGGTCGAGGTCTTCACCAGCCATGAAGCCCTGCTGCTCAACCTCGAGGGCGCCCTGACGCGGCTCGACGGCGCCACCGGCGAATGGTTCGACACCTCGGCCCACATGGTCTGGATCGGGGAACGGACGCGCCAGCTGGACGGCGCCCATGTCGAGTTCGCGCGAGGCATCAGGAATCCGATCGGGATGAAATGCGGACCGACGATGGAGCCGGACGACCTTCTGGCCCTGATCGACGTCCTGAACCCGGATAATACGCCGGGCCGCCTGACCCTGATCGGCCGCTTCGGCGTGGACAAGGTCGGTGAGCGCCTGCCGCGCCTGATGAAGGCGGTGAAGGACAACGGCAAGCGCGTGGTCTGGTCGATCGACCCGATGCACGGCAACACGCTGAAGGCCGGCAACGGCTACAAGACCCGGCCGTTCGAGCGCATCCTCGGCGAGGTGCGCGGCTTCATCGACGTGGCCGAGGCCGAGGGAGTGCATCCCGGCGGCGTCCATCTCGAAATGACCGGCCAGAACGTCACCGAATGCCTTGGCGGCGCCCAGGCCCTGACCGAGGACGATCTGTCCAGCCGCTACCACACCCATTGCGATCCCCGCCTGAATGCGGATCAGGCGCTGGAACTGGCCTTCCTGGTGGCCGAACGGCTCAAGGCCGGGCGGCGGTCGCGGTCGGAAGCGGCCTGAGGTGGAGGGCGTGGGCCGGCCCGCGGGCGACGATGTCGGGGGACGCTGCGCCTATCAGGGCGCGCCCGGCGCCTTCAGCCACGAGGCCTGCATCGACCTGCGACCCTGGGACGAGGCCGTGGCCTACGACACCTTCGAGGCCGTCATCGCCGCGCTGAAATCCGGAGAGGTCGGCTGCGCCCTGATCCCCGTGGAGAACACCACCATCGGACGGGTCGAGCCGGCGGCCTCGCTGGTCGAGGCGGCCGACCTGAAGGTGGTGTCCGACGCCTGGCGGCCGATCCGTCTCGCCCTGATGGCGCCGCCCGGGGCGACCCTGCGGACGGTGAAGACCGCCGAAAGCCATCCGATCGCCTTGCGTCAATGTCCGGCGTTCCTTGAGGCCCATGGCCTCACGCCGGTCGAGGCGTTCGACACCGCCGGCGCGGCGCGCGCCGTGGCCGAGGCCGGCGACGTGACCCGGGCCGCGGTGGCTCCGGCCCGGGCGGCCGAGGTCTATGAGCTGTCGATTTTGCGCAACGACATCCAGGATTCCGAAGACAATCGCACGCGTTTTGTCCTGTTGAGCGTCAATCCGGCTTGACGGCGCACGATCCGTGCGGCTTCTGGCGCGCATGGTTCGCTCGCAAGTCATCGCTGCGACTGCATTCGCCCGCGTTTTCGCGGCCGCGGACCTGTATTTCTATGGCTTTCGATACGCCGGCTGAGGCGTCGGGGACATCGTCCTGACGGCCTCGCCGGCGACCGCCCCGCGACGGGGCGGCGGCTCGCAAAAATCCCTCATCGCCGCGATCGAAATCGAAAGTCCTTTCCCGTGACCCCTTCCAGTACCAAGCCCGCCCTGCAGCAAGTCTGGCCATCGCCCGCCAACGCCGCGGTGGCCGACGTCTCGCCCGAACACATGGCCCTGGCGGCCCTGCGTCACGAGATCGACCACCTCGATGACGAGCTACTGGCCCTGTTCGAGCGCCGTCTGGCCATCGCCGCCCGAGTCGGCCAGGCCAAGGACGCCCCCGCCGGCCCTCATGTGAAACTGCGCCCCGACCGCGAACAGGCGGTGCTGGCGCGGATGCTGGCCAAGGCCGATCCCGATAATCGGGAAGCCGTCGAATCCCTGTGGCGACAGATCGTCGGCTGGGGCCTGGCCCGTCAGGGCCGGATCAAGGTGCAGGTCTGGTCGCCCGTCGAGCCGACCCGCGCCTTCGACGGCGCCCGCCTGCGCTTCGGCGCCGCCGCCGACATGCGCGCCGTGCGCGACCCCGAGGCCGCCCTCGCCTGGGCCGCCGAGGGCAACGGGGTGGCGGTGCTGGCGGTCAACGCCGACAGCGCCTGGTGGATAGGCCTGCGCCGCGACTGGTCGATGCTGAGCGTGTTCGACGGCTTCGGCGGCGCGACGCCGACGGCCCTGGCGGTCGGACGGATCGATCCGGCGGCGCTGCCCACCGGCCGGCGCGTGCTGGTCGATGCGGGCGGCGACGCGGGAGACGGCGGCGGCATTCGTCGGCGCGGCCTTGCCACACACCACGGCTGGACCCTGTCGTTGACCGACGCCAACCTGCCCGTCGGCGGCGACGAGGGCTGCGTCGGCGCGATCGGCTAGGGCCGGGGAGGGCGGGTTAGCCCGCCTTCGCCGTCCGGATGGCGCGGTCGATGTCGGCGGGCTGGATGCTGGCTGTGGCCCGGCCGTTGACGAAGAACGTCGGCGTGCCCTGAAGACCGAGGTTGGCGGCCGACAGCTGGATGTCGGCCAGGTGTCGGGCGACTTCGGGACTCGCCATCGCGGTCCGCGCCGCCGGAATCGCCACGCCATTGGCGGTCAGGATGCGATCCACGGCCGCCTTGTCCAGCGCCGGCTCGGCCATCAGGGCGCGGAACACTGGCAGGTATTTGCCCTGGCGGTGCGCGGCCTGGGCCGCGCGCGCGGCGTAATGCGACGTGTCGTCGGTCCCGCGGTCCAGGATGGGCCAGTCCTTGAACACGAATCGCACGTCGGGATGGGCCTGCATCAGGCGCAGCACCTCCGGAGCCGTCGCCTTGCAGCCCGGGCAGCGGAAGTCGAAGAACTCGATCACCGTGACCCTTGCGTCCGCGGGGCCGAAGCTCGGGTCGCGCGCATCGACGGCGAGCAGGGAGGGGCTGGCGGCGGCCCGTTGGTTGATGGCCCCGGTGCGCGCGGTTTCTTCTTTCGCCTGCAGCGCCGCGCTGACTTCCTGGAGGATCTCCGGGTTCTCAAGCAGATAGGATCGCACCCGTCCGTCGAAATCGCGGCCCGTGGCGTAGGGCGCCGCCGCCAGGGCGAGGGCGACGACCGAGACCGCCAGCGCCGCCGTGCTCGCGCGCGGTCCGGAGAGGAATCCGCCGCGTCGCGGGGCGTCGGTGGCGGGATCGGGCGCGTCGGTCATGCAGTCTCTCGGTGCGAAGGTCAGCCGGCGGCCGGAATCACGCCGCCCCGGTCGCGACGGCTGTTGCGGCGATCGACGTCGTCGATGTCTTCCTGGGTCGCGCCCGACGCGAAAACGATGTCCATGGCGCGCGTCCACTCGGCGGTGCCGGGGTCAAGCATGTCGCGGGCGCGCAGGGCGAACTGGGTCGCCTCACGCTCGGCTCCCGCGGCGAAATACATCTCGGCCGAGGCCAGTCGCGCCTCGCCCTCCTTGCCCTGGCTGGCGTAGGCCTGACTCAGCAAACGCCAGCCCATGGTGTTGTCGTGCTCCAGCGCCGTGGCGCGTTTCAACTGGTTCACCGCCTCGTCCAGTTTGGCGGGATCCCGGGTTTCCAGCAGGGCGTGGGCCAGATTGATGCGCAACAGGGGCGCGTCCGGCTTCAGCTCAACCGAGCGCTGGTGCGCGCCGATCGCTTCGGCGGGCCGGCCCTCCTCGAACAGGATCTGCCCCTTGAGTTCCCAGAAATAGGGGTTCTCGGGCTGCTCCGTCAGGAACACCTCGACCGCGGCCAGCGCCTTTTCGGTCTGGCCGTCGCGATACAGGGCGATGGCGCGGGCGTAGCGAGCGGGCAGGGACGTGTCGCTTTCCGGGTAGTCGCGCAGCGTCTGGTTCGGCGCGTCCATGAAGGCGTGGATCTTGGCCAGGATCAGCGCATGTTCGGCGACCCGCTCCGGGCTGTCCTGATGGTCATAGTTCGACTGCTCGGCGACGAAGCGGCGCAGGTTCTCGATACGCGCCGACGACAGCGGGTGGCTGCGGAAATAGGGGTAGCGCCGCTGGTCCGAGAAAACTTCCTGCGAGCGGAAATTCTCGAAGAAGGTGACGAGGCCCCGGCCGGATTCGCCCGCGTTCTGCAGCGCGCGCGCGCCGGTGTTGTCGGCCTCGCCCTCCTGATGCGTCATGTAGCGCAGCGCGCTGAGGGTGCCGAAATACTGGCTGTTGCCGAGCAGGACCGCCCCCGCATCCGGGGCGCCCGCAGCGATGGCCAGCGCCCCCAGGGCCATGGTCATCAGCATGGGCTGCATGCCCGCGCCCTGGGCCCCGTCCCGCAAGGTATGGCGGTTCTTGATATGCCCCGCCTCGTGGGCGAGGACGCCGAGAAGCTCGTTCGCTGACCGGGTCCTGAGGATCAGCCCGGTGTTCACGCCCATGATCCGGCCGCGCGTGGCGAAGGCGTTCAGGTCGTTCTCGTTGATCAGAAGGATCTCGATCTCGGAGGGCTCCAGCCCCATGGCGGTGAGAACCGGATCCGTCCATTCGTGGATGATGCCTTCGATCTCGGTGTCCCGAATGGCGCTCTGGGCCGAGACCGGCGCGGCCGCAGCCAGCATCAGGCCGGCGACGGCGGCGGCGGCGGTCAGCCGGACGACAGCGTTTCGGGACAGCCAGTTCAATGCGAACTCCTCATACCCAAGTCTACGCCCCCGCCCGGCCGATGGTCACAACCTAATCACGGCGTTTCAGCGGCGCCACCATCCGCGCTTCGGCTTCTCCGGCGGCGCCACGATCTGGGCCGGATCGTCGGCGATCAGGGCGGCGACATCGATCTCGGGCACGGGCGCCGCCGTCGGAGCGACGACGGGCGCGGGTTCCGGCTCCGCCCGGACCGTTTCCGGCTCCGCCGCCTCGACCGGGGTCACGTCCAGCGCGGCGGGTTCGCCGACCGGTTCGGCCTTGTTGGGTTCGACCGGCGCGGTGACGGCTTCGGCTTCCGATTCCGCGGTCGCGCCGGCCGAGACCTTGCGGCGCACGCGACGTCGTTTCGGCTCTTCCGTGAGGGCGACCGGAGCCGTTTCGGCGTCGTCGACGACCACGGCCATCGGCGTGTCCGGCGAGCCGTCCGGCGGCATGCCTTCGTTGGTGGCGCGGGTCTCGACCTTGACCTCGTGGGTCAGGCCCTGGTCGCCGCGATCCCGGCCGCGACCGCGTCCACGCCGGCGGCGCGACCGTCCGTTGCGCTCGCCGCCGATCTCGCCCTCGGGCCGTTCGCCGACGACCTCGTCGACGTCGGCCGCCGGGGCGCCGGCCACAGTGGCCTCCGCCCGCGGCTCGGTTCGTTCGGGGTTGATCGGATCGAACCAGACATAGGGGTCTTCGAGCGAAGGCGTGCGGCCGCGCACCCAGTTGAAGCCGTCGCGCTCGCCGCCTTCCTCGCGCACCCGGCGTCCGCCGCGGCGGCCCCGGCGGCGGCGGCGGCCGCTTTCGCTGTCGTCGTCGTCCTCGCCCGTCGCGGCCGCCGGAGCGGGCGCGGCGCCGTCGTCGGCCGCGATCTCGGCGCCGTCACGGCGCCCGCCGCGACGACGACGACCGCGGCCGCGGCCGCCTTCGCCTTCGACCCGTTCGGCGCGCTCGCGCGGCGTATCGTCGTCGGCGTCCTCACGTTCGAGGGCGTCCTCGTCCTCGTCGTCGGCGATGAATTCGTCGCCGTCGTCCTCGTCCTCGAAGGCGCTGTCGTCGAAGTCGTCGTCGAGGTCGACGAAGGCTTCCGGCCGCTCTTCGGGAACGAAGTCCTCGTTGGTTTCGGTGCGCTCGAGGGCGTGTTCGCCCTGGCCGAGCGCGTCGTCGATCAGGATGACGACGTTCAGGCCGCGCTGGGCCAGCAGGCGCTGCAGATAGTCGCGCTTGTGGTTCAGGATGTAGAGCGCCACCGCGGTGCTGAGGCGCAGATTGACCGAGCCCGCCCCGTTCTTGCCGGCCTCGATGTCGACGGCGCGCAGGGTCATCAGCGCGGCGCTTTCGGCCGAGCGGACGCGTCCGGCGCCCTGGCAGTGCGGGCAGACCTCGGTCGCGCCCTCGATGACGCCGAGGCGGCGGCGCTGGCGGCTGATCTCCATCAGGCCGAAGCCCGAGATGCGGCCCATCTGGATGCGGGCGCGGTCCTTGGCCAGGGCGTCCTTGAGCACCTTCTCGACGGTGCGATTGTTCTTCGACTCATCCATGTCGATGAAGTCGATGACGATCAGGCCGGCGAGGTCGCGCAAGCGCAACTGGCGGGCCGCTTCGACGGCGGCCTCCATGTTGGTCTTGGTGGCGGTGGCCTCGACGTTGCGTTCCTTGGTGGAACGGCCCGAGTTGACGTCGATGGCGACCAGGGCCTCGGTCTGGTTGATGACCAGATAGCCGCCCGAGGGCAGGGGCACGACCGGCTGGTGGATCTGGGTCAGCATCTCCTCGATGCCGTTGGTCGCGAACAGCGGGCGGGCGCCCTGGTAGAGGTGGACCTTCTTCGACTGCGAGGGCATCAGCACCCGCATGAAGTCGCGGGCTTCCTTGAAGCCCTCGACGCCCTCGACCTGGATGCCGTCGAAATCCTTGTCGAACATGTCGCGCACGGCGCGGCGGACGAGGTTTTCTTCCTCATAGATGATCGAGGGCGCGTTCGATTTCAGCGTGGTCTCGCGGATTGTTTCCCACAGGCGCAGCAGATATTCGTAGTCGCGCTTGATCTCGGCCTTGGTGCGTTTGGCGCCGGCGGTGCGGATGATCAGGCCCATGCCCTGGGGCACGTGGAGGGCGGCCGCGGCGGCCTTCAGGCGCTTGCGGTCGGTGGCCTGGGTGATCTTGCGCGAGATGCCGCCGCCCTTGCCGGTGTTGGGCATGAGCACGCAGTAGCGGCCGGCCAGCGACAGCCAGGTGGTCAGGGCCGCGCCCTTGCCGCCGCGCTCATCCTTGACGACCTGGACCAGCATGACCTGACGGCGCTTGATGACGTCCTGGATCTTGTAGCGGCGCATCAGGCGGCGCTTGAGCCGCTCTTCCTCGGCCATGCCGCCTTCGGATTCGTCGTCGCCTTCGCGGGCGTGTTCGTCGTGATCGTCGTCGTCCGAATGCGCCTCGGCCATGATGGCTTCGCGGTCGGCGACGGGGATCTGGTAATAATCCGGGTGGATTTCGCTGAAGGCGAGGAAGCCGTGGCGGTTGCCGCCGTACTCCACGAAGGCGGCCTGCAGGCTGGGCTCTACGCGAACGACCTTGGCGAGATAGATGTTGCCGCGAAGCTGGCGCTTCGCGCGGGATTCAAAGTCGAATTCCTCGACCTGACGGCCCTCGACGATGGCGACCCGGGTCTCCTCGGGATGCGCGGCGTCGATCAACATGGTCTTTGACATGGATTTTTTCTCTCTGGCGCGCTCGGCCATCCCCGCGAAGGGGGCAGGCGGCTCGCCGAATGGGATGAGGGGCGGACGCAGGCGCCATCCCGTCGCCGCGGCGAATGCCGCGGGCGGAGTCGGTCAGATCAGACCGGAAGGGAGCGCAGGCGATAAGGCCCATGGGGTTCAGTACGGTCCTGGGCCCGACGCCGCTGAGGGCGTCCCGGACCCGGTCGTCGAATCGGCGGGCGATTTCCCGGCCGGCTCTCGGATCAGTGAAAGTCATGCCGCGAAGAGGGCGCGCCCAAGCCTGACGGATCAGGGGACGCGATCGTTCGCGAGCGGAACAAGCATAGGCATGCCGGATGCGAATTAAAAGGCGCGTCGGCCTTAACGCCACGCCTTAACCGGTTGGCGACGACGTTGCGTCATGATGGGGCCAACCAAGAAGGTGGGTTTCCGTCGAATGCACGGGCTGTCGCGTATCAATCTGTCGCGTTGGGGGCTGCGCGAGTGGGCGATGACGGCCGTGGCCTTCGTCGTTTTCTGCGTCGCCGTCCTGGCCGCCGGCCGCGGCATCGCCTCGGGCGCCATGGGCGAGGTGCTGCGGGTCCGTTTCGGCGGCGACGCCCAGCACACCCGGGTGGTGGTCGACCTGGACCGCACCGCGCGCGGGCAGGTGATCCAGTCCGGAGACGACGGCCGGGTGGTGGTTTCGCTGGCCGGGGTGATCCCCGAGCGCGGCCTGACCGGCGCGGGCATGGGCCTGGTGCGCGGCTGGCGCGTGGCCGGGGCCGGCGCGGCCTCCCGGGTCGAGCTGGACCTGGCGACCAGCGCCGAGATCGAGCGACGCTTCCTGTTGCCGCCCGGCGACGGGATCGCCCACTACCGCTATGTCATCGACCTGAAGGCCACCGGTCGCGCCCCGACGAGTCCGCCCGGGCGGCCCGAGCCCCGCGTCCCCAGCCGGCCGGCGGAACGGCCGCTGATCTTCATCGACGCCGGCCACGGCGGCCACGATCCGGGCGCCAGCGGCGCCGAATCCCGCGAAAGCGCCGTGACGCTGGCCGCCGCCCTCGCCCTGAAGCAGGAGCTGGAACGCACCGGCCGCTACCGCGTCCGGCTGACCCGGGAGAGCGACGCCTATGTCGCCCTGTACCGCCGCGTCGCCATCGCCCGTCAGGCCGACGCCGACCTGTTCATTTCGCTGCACGCCGACGCCGGAGCCGATCCGGCCACGCGCGGGGCCAGCGTCTACACCCTGTCGGAACAGGGCGCCGGCCGGGCCGTGCGCGAATTCACCCGCGGCGAGAACTGGCACCGCAGTCTGAACCTGCCGGGTCGCGATCCGTCGGTGGACCGCATCCTGCTGGACATGACCCAGCGCGCCACCCAGAACCGCTCGGCCCAGCTGGCCCGGACCCTGCTGGGCGAGCTGGAGAGCGCCGACCATCCGATGCTGCGCCGCAGCCACCGCGACGCCGGCCTGGCCGTCCTGCTGGCCCCCGACGTGCCGGCGGTGCTGCTGGAGATGGGCTTCATCACCAATCCCGAGGACGAGCGGCTGCTGAACGACGGCCGCGCCCGCCGCCGCCTGATGCGGGCCGTGGCCGAGGGCATCGACCGCTACTTCCGCGAACCGGCGGGCGCGCTGCAGATGGCCTCGACCGGCGGGGCGTCGGGCCAGCCCTGAGGTCCGCACGCGAAACAGCGCTCAATACCTGTCCTTCGGGAAGCCGGGCGGCGGCAGGACGCCTTGTTCGATCAGCGAGCGTCGGGCGGCGTTGTACTGTTCCGCACCGCAGCGGTTGCCGCCGCCAGCGCGCACCAATCTCCAAGCCTCGTTGTTGACGGCCTCCTTCCACTGAATGAGCGGCCAGTTTTCCTCGACGAGCCGGATCAGTTCGGGCGGTGCGGGCGTCGGGGCCGGGGGCCGGGACGGGCGGGGTTTGGGCATGGTGATATCTCCTCCCGGGACATGCGGAAACGACCCCGCACCGGACGGCGCGAGGGGCGGGAAGGCGTGCGGAGCGCCGGACCGGAGCCCGGAGATCTTTGTGACTAACCGTTTCGACTCCCGTTGACGCTCCGCGTGGAGATTGTTCGGAAGCTTGCGTCCGGTGGCGGTCTTATCGCCTTACCGCAGCGCCTCCGGCGGGCGGGCCGTGCTTGCGACACGGTCCCCGGACCGGACGAGTATCCCCCTCGCCCCTGACGTCCGACATCCATCGAACCCCGGGCGAAC
>NZ_JAUYNX010000014.1 GCF_030704825.1 Brevundimonas sp.
GGCGCGTCCGCTGGACCTGCCGTTCCTGATGCCGGTGGAAGACGTGTTCTCGATCTCGGGCCGCGGCACCGTGGTCACGGGCCGGGTCGAGCGCGGCATCGTCAAGGTCGGCGAGGAAGTCGAGATCGTCGGCATCCGCCCCGTCCAGAAGACGACCTGCACGGGCGTGGAAATGTTCCGCAAGCTGCTGGACCAGGGCCAGGCGGGCGACAACGTCGGCGTGCTGCTGCGCGGCACCAAGCGTGAGGACGTCGAGCGCGGTCAGGTTCTGTGCAAGCCGGGTTCGATCACCCCGCACACCAAATTCCTGGCCGAGGCCTACATCCTGACCAAGGAAGAAGGCGGCCGTCACACCCCGTTCTTCACCAACTACCGTCCGCAGTTCTACTTCCGCACCACGGACGTGACCGGCATCGTGCACCTCAAGGAAGGCGTCGAGATGATCATGCCCGGCGACAACGCCGAGCTGAACGTCGAGCTGATCACCCCGATCGCCATGGAAGAGAAGCTGCGCTTCGCCATCCGCGAAGGCGGCCGCACCGTCGGCGCCGGCGTGGTGAGCAAGATCACCGAGTAAGCGGCGACCGATATCAATACGCGCAAGCGAAAGGCCTCCGGGGAAGCCCGGGGGCCTTTTTGCTGTATCGGTGACTCCGGGATCACGGGGGCGACATGTTCAGACAGGGCAGCCTGGATACGCTGTGCGGCATCTACGCCATCATCAACAGCACGCACGAGGTGTGCGCGACGTGGGACAGCCGTCTGAAGCCCGACCATCACCGGGCGCTGTTTCGTGTTCTGTGCGAGGAACTGGCGACCGAAGGCGATCTGGCCGGGGCGCTGGCCGGCGACGGCATGGGCGTCCAGACCCTGCGCAAGCTCCTTCGCCGCGCCCACATGTATGTCGAGGACGAGACGGGGCTTCCGTTCACGCACAAGCGCGCCTTCAACAGCGAGCCCGTGGCGCTGGATCGCTACTGGAATGCGATCCGCGCCCATGTGGACGAGAACGGTCCGGGCTCGATCCTGATCAGCCTGACCGGCCGTCATTGCCACTGGTCGTGCGTCCGCAGCATCAGCGAGACCGGGATGGTGCTGCGGGATTCCGACGGGCTGATCCGGCTGAGCCGCGCGCGCTGCACCACCGGCGCGGGCGACGACCGGCGCCATCACGTCCTGTGGCCGACCGAGACCCTGCTGATCAGCTGAGGCTCAGATGAACCGCACCACCACGCCCGGCTTGACCCCGGCCGCCAGCTGTTCGGCGTCCCAGTTGGTCAGGCGGACGCAGCCGTTGGAGGCGGTCTTGCCGATCTTCGACGGATCGGGCGAACCGTGGATGCCGTAGGTGTCGCGCGACAGGTCGATCCAGACCGTGCCGACCGGATTGTTCGGTCCGGGCGGGACCACCACCCGGGCGTCCCCCCGGTCATAGCTGACCCGCTGCGGGTCGTAGGTATAGTCGGGTTCGGGCGCGACGCCGGTGACGGTCACCGTTCCGGACGGAGCGGGGCGCTCGGAAGAGCCGATCGTGGCCGGATAGAAGGCCAGCAGGGTTCCCGCCGCGTCATAGGCGCGGGCCGAACGTTCGGTCTTGTCGATGTCTATGCGGGCGACGTCGGCCAGGGGACGGTTCGTCACCGCCGGCACGACGATGGTCTGGCCGGGCCGGCGGAAGTCGACCGACGGGTTCAGGCCCTGCAGCAGCGCCTCCGTGACGTGGAAGCGCTCGGCCAGCCGTTCGCGGGCGCTGGAATATCGCGTCCCGGCGCGCGCGGTCGCGGTCAGATCGTCGCCGGGCGGAGGACTGAAAGGGCCGGCCACATCGGATGGCGTCAGCAGGTAGCGGCTCATCACCGGCGCCGTATCGGCTCCGGCCAGGGCCTGGAGCAGGGCGGCGTCGGCGGCGTCGCCCTGGCCGGAGCCGTTGGCCTTGCGCCAGGCGGCGATGGCCTGGCGGGTGTTCTCTCCGCCGAGGCCGTCGATGACCCCCGGGGAGAAGCGCGACCGGTCGAGCAGGATCTGCAGCCGGACGAGGCCGGGGTCGGGCCGGTAGACGGTCGGGGCGGGTCCGTCGTGGAACTCCGGGGGCGGGGCCTCCGGGCCGGCCGGAGGGGCCGGCACGCCCTGTTCGATCTGTTCGGCGGTGAGCAGGGGCGGTCCGGCCGGGGGGGCGGTCGCGGCCTCGGGCGAGGGCTCGGGCCGGGGCGCGCCGCAGGCGCCGAGGGCGAAGGCGAGGGCGGCGAGGGCGATCAGGCGAAAGGGCATGGGAATCCGGGATGTTGCTGGCCCGAACCCAATCCACGGACGGCCCGGTCGTTCCCCGCCCGGGGTCAGCGAAGCGCGGCCGCCAGCCCTTCGGCGGTGATCTCGGCCCAGCAGGCGTAGCCCTCGTCGTTCAGATGCAGGTCGTCGGGCCCGACCCCGCCCCGCTCCAGCCCGGTCCAGTCCGACATGGCGGCGAAACGGCTCAGGACGGCGTAGCCGACGCGGCCCCCTTCCAGTCCGATGAGGCGCGCGACCTCGCCGAGCGCCGGATTGCGTCCCCGGAACGCCGGGTTCGGCGTCTCCTCGGGCAGGCGCTGCGGGTCGATCAGCAGGACGTCGACGCCGGCGCGATGGAGCATGTCTTCTCCCCGGCGAAGGTCGGCGAAGACGTCATCCATCGGGCGGTCGCGCAGCATGTCGTTGGTGCCGACCTGCCAGATCACGAGGTCCGGCTCGTGGGCGGCGATCTCGTGCTCCAGCCGGTCGGCGGTTTCCCTCGCCGTCTCGCCGCCGATCCCCCGGTTGACGACGGCGACCTCGACCCCCGGCAGGCGCCGTTCCAGCCCCGCCTCAAGCCGGGGGACGAAGCCTCGTTCGGGGCGGCTGGCCCCGGCGCCCTCGATCGAGGACGACCCTATGGCGAGGATGGTCAACCGGCCCGCGGCGACGGCCGCCCGGCTGTTCCCGAGCCCGTCGATGGCGATGAGGTGGTCGGCCGTGACCGGACAGGCCGCGGGCGCAGTTTCCGTCTGCGCCGGTGCGCCGACGGAGAGCAGAACGGCGGCGAGAAGAGCGGTTTCGTTCAAGGATTGGGCTTTCCGGTGGCGGGATCGGTGGCGGTTTCCCCGGAGTTGGAGCTGCCTTCCGAACCCGTGGGCTCGGTGGCCGGGCGAGGCGGCTGGCCGCTGCGGGATGGGGAACGCTGGTTCTCGGTCTCGGTCTCGCGCGTCGGGGGACGGTCCGGGTGGGTCATGAGGGGCTCCAGAAAGGGCAAGACGACAGGAATGGCAACGCCTGGCGGTCGCGGGAAGCTCCGCACAGATTTCGTTCACCATGAACGCTCACCGCCCCGAAACGGGCGCCGTGCGAGTTTGGCGGGGAACGGCGGCTCGCGCGAGCCGCGAGAGGAACCCCGCATGGCCGGACTGAAGGTCGATATCGTCGCGATGGACGCGCTGGGCGACGCCGACCAGGCGACGTGGCGCGCCATGCTGGCGTCCGATCCGGCGCTGAACAGTCCCTATTTCCGGCCCGAGTTCGCCCGGGTCGCCGGGCGCGTCAGCCCCCGGGCGGCGGTGGCGGTGTTCTCGCGCGGCGGCGAGACCGTGGGCTTTTTCCCGCACCAGCGGCGCGGCGGCGCGATGCAGCCGCTGGCGGCGCCGATGAACGACTATCACGGCGTCATCGCCTTTTCCGGCCAGGGGCCGTCGTTGGAGGAGGCTGCCCGGGTGCTGGGCGCGACCCGGCTCAACGTCACCGCCTGGGTGGGCCCCACGGCCCACGGCGAGGACCGGCGCACGGTGCAGGTCGAGCTCGGCGAAGGGGGCTACGAAGGCTGGTACGCCGAACGCCGGACCACCCACGGAAAATTCTTCAAGGACAAGGAGCGCGCGCGGCGCAGCATGGAGGCCGAGCTGGGCCCGTTGCGGGTCGAGCGCGGGCTGCGCGATCCAGCCCTGCTGGACTGGCTGATTGAGCTGAAGCGGGACCAGTACCGGCGCACCGCGCGCCACGACATCTTCGCCTGCGGGTGGACCGCCGACCTGCTGCACGCCCTGCTCAGGACGGACGAGGACGGCTTCGGCGCCTCGATGGCCGGGTTGTGGGCCGGGGACCGGCTGACCGCGATCGAATATTCGCTGCACGCGGGCGACCAGTACCATTTCTGGTTCCCCGGCTACGAGCCCAGCCTGGCGCGGTGCTCGCCCGGCATCCTGCTGAGCATGGACACCATGCGGCTGGCGTCGGAACTCGGCTACCGCACCTTCGACTTCGGGTTCGAGGGCGAGCACTACAAGAAGTATTTCTGCAACGGCGCGCGGGTCGTGCGCGAGGCCATGGTTCTGAAGCCCGGTCTGGGCGCGGCGGTCAGCCAGGCGGCGGTCGGGGCGCTGAACCTGGCCGGGGCGGAACGCGGCGACCGGCTGCGCGCCAGCGCCCGGCGGCGCTGGGCGGCCATCGAGGCCTGCGAGACCACCCCGACCAGCCGGCTGCGCGGGGCGGTCCAGGCGGCGGGCGCGGCGCTTGCAAAGATGCGCCGGACGTCGACCCGACCCGTTCCGGCCTGAGACAACACATCATGAGCGACACGCGCACCCGCTATTCCGGTCCGATCAAACAGGCCGAGGTCCATCCGCACGGCCTGGTCGACCAGGGCTTCGCCTCCGACGCGGCGCTGGCGGCGGTGCTGGACCGCTATCCGGCCGACCTGTTCGACATCAATCTGTACGACTACGACGAGGCGGGTCAGGTCTCGCTGCGCACCGGGGCGCGCGGGCGGCTGAACGGCGAGGAACTGCTGGCGGCGATCCAGCAGGGCCGGCTGTGGGTCAATCTGCGCGAGGTCGAGACCGGCTGGCCCGAACTTTGGGCCGCCGCCATGGGCGAGTTCCGAAAGGTGCAGGGCGCCTATCCCGGCCTGCGGGCGGTGAAGAACGCCGGCCAGCTGATCCTTTCCTCGCCCAAGGCCCGGGTGCCCTATCATTTCGACGCGGCGGGGGTGGTGCTGTTCCACCTGCGCGGCCGCAAGCGCATCTTCGTCTATCCGGGCGACGAGGCCCATCTGGCCGAGGCGGACATGGAGCAGGTCGTGTCGCGCCAGACGACCGAGGAACTGCCCTATTCGCTGGCCTTCGAGGCCGACGCCCAGGTCATGGACCTCGAGCCGGGCCAGGCCCTGACCTGGCCGATCTATGCGCCGCACCGGGTCGAGAACCTGGACCGGTTCTGCGTCTCCCTGTCGATGGATTTCCAGACCTGGCCGTCGCGGTTCCGAAACGGGGCGCTCTACACCAACGCCGTCCTGCGCAGCCGGGGCGGCCGACCGCGCATGACCGACCGGATGGCGGGGCCCGAACTGGCCGCCCGCTGGGCCGCCTCGCTGGCGCTGAAGCGGGCAGGGGGCCTCAAGAGCCGCATCGCTCACTTCGAACGCGATTTCGAACCCGAGATCGGCGCAGCCGACGGCGCGGGCGCGCTGCAGACCTGAGCGGGCGAGACGGCCGGAGATTTGGACGACGGACTTCGGCGACCTCGACGCGGAATTCCGGTGACTCCGACGACCTGGATGAATTCGAAGTCATGACCTCGTTTTAAGCTGACTTCACCGTTGGCCGGTCGCACCTTCCCGTCACATTCCGGGAGGGAACGCCGTCATGAAACTCGCCATCGTATCCGCCGCCGCCCTGGCCGCCGCGCTCGCCGCCGTCGCCGTTGGCCCCGCCGCGGCCCGGGACGGGCCGTCCGTGAAGATCGAGGACGCGGTCGCCCGCGTCGTGGTCATCGTGGAAGACCGCGCCGACATCGGCGTCGAGATCGAGCAGGGCGCCTCGGACCTTCCGGCGGTCGAGGTTCGCCGCCGCGGCGACGACGTCCTCATTGACGGGGGACTGGTGGGCGGCCTGTTCGGCAACAACGCCATCCGGAACTGCAGGTCCGGTCCGGAAGGCGCGCGCCAACCCGGCGAGGGCGCATCGGTCGAGGTGCGCAGGGTGGGAACCGTGAACATGGCCGACGCGCCGTTGATCGTCATCCGCACGCCCCGCGTCGTCGAAGTCGACGTGGAAGACGGAGCCGTGTTCGGCGCCGTCGGCCGCAACGCCTCGTCGATCGAATTGAACAACGGAGGCTGCGGCGACTGGACCGTCGCCAACACGGAAGGGACCATGTCCGTCTCCATCATGGGATCGGGCGACATGCGCGCCGGAACGTCCAGCCGGCTGGAAGCCAGCATCATGGGGTCGGGAAGCATCGCGGCCGGCGCGACCCGGGGGCTCGAGGCCAATGTGATGGGATCGGGCGACATCAACGCCGCCCGCGTCGATGGACCGGTCGAGGCCAACATCATGGGGTCGGGCGACATCAACATCCCCGGCGCGGTCACGAACATCGAAGCCAACATCATGGGCTCCGGCGACATCAACGTGGGGAGCGCGACCGGCGTCGTCTCGCAAAGCATCATGGGTTCGGGCCAGATCGTGATCGCCGGCCAGGCCGTGCGTCGAACCCGCCGCGACCACTGATGAACCGCACCGTCGGACCCAGCAAGAATCATATCCGTAGAGAGAACGCCCCCATGAAACTCGCCATCGCATCCGCCGTCGCCGCCGCCGCCGTGGCCGGTCCCGCCTTCGCCAAACCCGGCCCCGAGGTCGACATCCGCCACGCCGTGGCCCGCGTCGCCGTGGTGGTCGAGGACCGCAACGACATCGCCGTGGAGATCGAGCAGGGCTCGTCCGGCCTGCCGGTCGTGCGGGTCACGCGTGACGGCGCCAATGTCCGCATCGACGGCGGACTGGGGAGCCGTCGCGGTCTGTTCGGCAGGGGCGACGGACTTCGCCACTGCCGTTCGGGTCCGGAAAACGCGCGGACGCCGGGCGAGGGCGCCTCGGTCGAGGTCCGCGGCCTGGGCCGGATCAATCTGGCCGACGCGCCGCTGATCGTCATTCGCACGCCCCGCGATGTGAACCTGGACGCTTCCGGGGCCGTCTTCGGATCGGTGGGCCGCGGCGCGGCCTCGATCGAACTCGGGAATGCGGGCTGCGGCGACTGGAACGTCGCCAACACCGAAGGTCGTGTGTCGCTGGACGTCGCGGGTTCGGGCGACATTCGGGCGGGAACCTCATCCGCGCTGGAAGCCAGCATCGCCGGGGCCGGGTCGATCACGGCCGGCGCCACCGGGGGTCTCGAAGTCTCGGTCTCCGGGGCCGGCGACGTGATCGTCGCCCGCGTCGACGGGCCCACGGAAATCAGCCTTGCCGGAGCCGGCGACGTGGCGGTCCGGGGCGGCACGGCTCCCACCCTCAGCATCGACATCGCCGGGGTGGGCGACGTCGATTTCGACGGCGTGGCCGGGGATGTGTCCGTCTCGCTCGCCGGAGCCGGCGACGTCAACGTGGCCCGCGCGACCGGTTCGGTCAGCCGTTCCGTGGCCGGCGTGGGAGATATCCACATCGGCGCCTGACCTCCCGGTCAGAAGCCGCGACGGAGAAGGCCCGGGAGCGTGGAACCCTCCGGGCCTTTTTCCATGTCCGGACCCGACGCCGCGGGACCGTCAGAAACGGGAGGGTCGGCGTCCGGCCGCCGCCGTGCAGGATCGGGGGGCGAAGGGAGATGCCTCATGAGATCGATCATCGCGACCCTGGCCGCGCTGGCCGCGGTCGCCGCCGCTTCGGGGACCCGGGCCCAGACTCCGCCGGAAGGGCTGGTCTGGATGGCGCTGAACGAGATCAACGCCGAATATTTCGACCGGGACGATCCGACCAACCGTCCGCCCCTCGCGACGCGGGTTCCGGACGACATGCTGCGGCCCGTCGACGTCTCGCCCGACGGGCGGACCGACTGGATCGTCGATTTCGCCGCGGCCCGGTCGTCCAGGTTTTGCGGAACCGGCGGATGCGCGCGGATTCTCTATGTCAGCGGCGGCGACACCGGCTTCCTGCGGGCCTTTGACGCCCAGGCCCTGGCGTTCGAGGTCGTGGAGCGTTCAGGGGAAACGCGTGTGGAGGCGATGGTCCATCACCTGAGCTGCCGTCCCGGGCGACCGGAATGCTGGTACGCCTGGGCCTGGGACCCGGCGCTCGGCCGGCTGGTGGAGCGGCCGGCGCGCGACGGCGCGACGCGGCTGGAGGACGGCGGCTTCGATCCGATAGACCGCATGCAGGCGGATATCCCTGACAGCCTGCCGGCCGAACTGTCGCGGGCCTGGTTCGGCGGCCGCCGGACGTGCCGCGCTCCCGCGGACGACGGGATCGAGATCCTGAGGCCCGGTTTCCAGAGCATCCCCGACGTCAACGGCGATGGCGGGCGCGACTGGATCGAAACCCCGGCGGCGTGTCCGGAGGACGAGGCGGAGGCCGCGGGGTTCAGACTGTGGACGACGACGCCGGGAGGCGGCCTGGCCGAGGCCTATGCATCGGAGGCGGACCTCTATCCGTCGGTGGACATCGCGACGGTTCCGGCGACCGTGCTGGTCAATCCGCCCTGCGGCCATGGCGAGGCCTGTCCGGACACGCCGCTGCGCCTGGACGGACGTACGGGCCGGTTCGCCCTGTCGCGCTGAGATTCCGCGAGGGCCGGACCATCGGCCAACGAAAAGCCCCGGCGGATCGCTCCGCCGGGGCTTCGTGGGTCGAAGGTGCGGAACGCTTACAGCGCGCCCAGCAGGCCCAGCAGGCCCGAGTTCGAGCCGAGCGAGGCGCCGGCCCGGTCGCGCGCCTGGAGGCCGCCGCCGAAGCTGTAGCGCAGGCCGAGGGTCCAGGTGTCGATGTCCAGGTCCTCGATGTCGGAGTGCGCGTAGCCGGCGGTCACCGAGAAGGGCGACCGGGCGATCTCGTATTCGGCGCCGGCCGAGTAGGTGAAGCCGTCGGCGTCGGCGTCGTCGATGGTCAGCCACGACACGCCGGCGTTCAGGCGCAGGGCGTCGGTGACGTAGAAGGCGGCGTCGCCGCCGACGGTCCAGACGTCCAGGTCGACGTCGTCGGCGGTGGTGTAGGCCACGACGCCCGTCAGGGTCGCGCGCGACAGGTATTTCTGCACCTCGACGCCGGCCGACAGGGCCGTTTCGTCGGCTACGTCGGCGGCGCCGACGAAGCCGCCGATGCGCAGGTCGGAATTGACCACGGTGGTCAGGTGGGCCGTGGCGTCGAAGCTGGTGTCGCTGTCGCCTTCATCGAACTCGCTGGCCGAACCGGCGAGGGTCACGGTCCAGGCGCCGAAAGCCGGCAGGGCGACGACGCCGTCGACGCCATAGACGTCGGAATCGGCGGACGGGCCGCCCAGGTCCAGTTCGGTGTTGCCGTAGCTGACGCCGACCGAACCGACCGGGCCGTCCTGGGCCATGGCGGGGGCGGCGGCGAAGGCGGCGAGGGCGGAGGTGACGAGGAGGAGAGACTTCATTCTTGTTTTCCTTGCTTGCCGCAGCCGGATTCGCCGCGACGGACCGCCGGGCTATCAGGGCCGCCGCCAGCGCAGCCATTACAAACCCGTCACAACCCCTCGGGACGGAGGGGTTGTTGCGCCGCAGCAACGCAATGTGGCGGTGCGGTGACGAACTGGCGGAGGCATTACGGCCCTTTCTCAACCCGCCGTCATCCGGGGCTCCCGGGGCGCGCCGGGATGACATCGTTATAAGGAGCCGGCGACGCTCCCGGACGCCTTCGCCATGGTTTCGCCGCTTGACCAAATCGGAATCGGCGGTCATAAGCCCCCACTCTTGTTGGACCGGCTGTGCATCCCGCGTGTTTTTGGGGTGCAGACGCGGTTCGCAGGAACGACCTGAGACCCTGTTCTTTGCAGTGACCCAGGACTTCAACGGCCTTCGCGGTTCGCTGCGTGGGCCGATCGTTTTTGCGGACGTGCGTACTCTGAAGGCCTCGCGGCCTGAAGACTCCGGTCTTTGAAATGGTTCACAGGGACGCAGGTTCGCCTGCTTGGGAAATACGACCGATATGGATCAAAGCATCCGCATCAGGCTCAAGGCCTTCGATCACCGCGTCCTCGACTTTTCGACGCGCGAGATCGTCAACACGGCCAAGCGCACCGGCGCGACCGTTCGTGGTCCGATCCCGCTGCCGACCCTGATCGAAAAGTTCACCGTGAACCGCTCGCCGCACGTCGACAAGAAGTCGCGCGAGCAGTTTGAAATCCGCACGCACAAGCGTGTCCTCGATATCGTCGACCCCACTCCGCAGACCGTGGACGCGCTCATGAAGCTCGACCTGTCCGCCGGCGTGGATGTCGAGATCAAGATTTAATAAGAAAGAGGCGGGATCCGATGCGCACGGGCGTGATCGCCAAGAAGCTGGGCATGACCCGCGTGTTCGCCGATGACGGCGCGCACGTTCCGGTCACCGTGCTTCAGCTAGACGGCTGCCAGGTCGTCGGCCAACGTACCCAGGAGCGTGACGGCTACGTCGCTCTCCAGCTGGGCGCTGGCAGCAAGAAGGCCAAGAACACCAACAAGGCCCAGCGCGAGTCCTTCGCGAAGCTCGAGGTGGAGCCGAAGGCCTATGTCACCGAGTTCCGCATCGATGCGGACGCCATGATGGATGTGGGTTCCGAGTTCTCGGCCGACCACTTCGTCGCCGGCCAGAAGGTCGACGTCCAGGCCGAGACCATCGGCAAGGGCTTCGCCGGCGCCATGAAGCGCTGGAACTTCGGCGGTCTGCGGGCGACCCACGGCGTCTCGGTCTCGCACCGTTCGCACGGTTCGACCGGCCAGCGTCAGGATCCGGGCAAGACCTTCAAGGGCAAGAAGATGGCCGGCCACTACGGCACGGAAGTCGTCACCACCCAGAACCTGACCGTGTTCCGCGTCGACGTCGAGCGCGGCCTGCTGCTGATCAAGGGCGCCGTGCCCGGTCACGAAGGCACCTGGGTCAAGGTCCGCGACGCCGTCAAGAAGGCCCGTCCGGCCGACGCCCCGTTCCCCGGCGGCGTCAAGTCCAAGGGCGGTTCGACCGCCGCGGCTCAACCGGCTGAGACGCCGGCCGAGGAAGCCCCGGCCGTCGAGACTGCCGAAGGCGGTGAAGCGTAATGAAACTCTCTGTCATCAAACTCGACGGCAAGGCCGCCGGTGACGTCGAACTGTCGGACGCCGTTTTCGGCATCACCGACATCCGCGGCGACATCCTGGCCCGCTACGTCAACTGGCAACTGGCCAAGCGCCGCGCCGGCACCCACAAGGTCCAGACCCGGAACGAGAACTCTCGCACCGGCAAGAAGATGTACAAGCAGAAGGGAACCGGCGGCGCCCGTCACGGTTCGCGTCGCGCCCCGCAGTTCGTCGGTGGTTCGCGCGCCTTCGGCCCGGTCGTCCGCGACCACGGCTTCTCGCTGCCCAAGAAGGTCCGCGCCCTGGCCCTGCGCCATGCGCTGTCCTCCAAGGTCGTCGCCGGCGACCTGGTCGTCGTCGACAGCATCTCGCTGAAGGACGCCAAGACCGCCGGTCTGCGCGAAACGCTCGGCAAGCTGGGCTGGACCCGCACGCTGATCATCGCCGGTCCGGAAGTCGACACGAACTTCGGCCTGGCCGCCCGCAACATCCCGATGGTCAACGTCCTGCCGAACGCCGGCCTGAACGTTTACGACATCCTGCGCGCGGACAAGCTGGTGCTGACCAAGGCGGCCGTCGAGGCCATCGAGGCCACCTACGCCGACTACACCCCGTCGCGTCGTGAAGCCGAGGCCGCCAAGGCCGCCAAACCGGCTGCCAAGACGAAGAAGGAGGCCGCGTAATGGCTGGCGCCAACCCCACCGCAAAACACTACGACACCATCCTGGCCCCGATCATCACGGAAAAGGCCACGATCCTGTCGGAGCAGAACAAGGTCGTCTTCCGCGTCGCGGGGACCTCGACCAAGGACGAGATCGCCGCGGCGGTCGAGAGCCTGTTCAAGGTCAACGTCCTGAAGGTCAACACCCTGGTTCAAAAGGGCAAGACCAAGCGCTTCCGCGGCATCATGGGCCGTCGGGTCGACATCAAAAAAGCGATCGTGACGCTGGCTGAAGGCCAGTCGATCGACGTCACCACGGGGCTCTGATCAGATGGCCTTGAAAACCTACAATCCGACATCGCCGGGCCGTCGCGCCCTGGTGCTGATCGACCGTTCGGAGCTCCACAAGGGACGCCCCGAGAAGTCGCTGACCGAAGGCCTGACCAAGTCGGGCGGTCGCGGCGCGGGCGGTCGTATCGCCGTCCGCTTCCGCGGCGGCGGCGCCAAGACGCTGTACCGCAAGATTGACTTCAAGCGCCGGAAGTTCGCCACGGCGACCGTCGAGCGCCTGGAATACGATCCGAACCGGACCGCCTTCATCGCTCTCATCGTCTATGAGGACGGCGAAAAGGCCTACATCATCGCGCCGCAACGCCTGAAGGCGGGCGACACGGTCGTGGCCGGCGAGAAGGTCGACGTGAAGCCGGGCAATGCGATGCCGCTGCGCTCGGTGCCGGTCGGCACGATCATCCACAACGTCGAAATGAAGCCGGGCAAGGGCGCCCAGCTGGCCCGTTCGGCCGGCGCCTACGCCCAGCTGGTCGGCCGCGACGCCGGCTACGCCCAGATCCGTCTGGGTTCGGGCGAGCTTCGCATGGTCCTGGACGGCTGCATGGCCACGGTGGGCGCGGTCTCGAACCCCGACCACATGAACCAGAACCTCGGCAAGGCCGGCCGCGTCCGGCACATGGGCTGGCGTCCGCACGTTCGCGGCGTCGCCATGAACCCGATCGACCACCCGCACGGCGGTGGTGAAGGCCGGACCTCTGGCGGTCGCACCCCGGTTACGCCGTGGGGCAAGGACACCAAGGGCACCCGCACCCGCAAGAACAAGGCGACGGACAAGTTCATCATCCGTACCCGCCACGTGAAGAAGGCTCGCTAACCGATGGCCCGCTCCTCCTGGAAAGGCCCGTTCGTCGACGGGTATCTGCTGAAGAAGGCCGAGACGGCAGCGTCGTCGGGCCGCAAGGACGTGATCAAGACCTGGTCACGCCGCTCCACCATCCTGCCGCAGTTCGTCGGCCTGACCTTTGGCGTCCACAACGGCCTCAAGCATGTGCCGGTGTCGGTTTCCGAAGAAATGGTCGGCATGAAGTTCGGCGAGTTCTCCCCGACCCGGTCGTTCCCCGGGCACGCGGCGGACAAGAAGGCCAAAAGGAAGTAACTGATGGCCCAGACAAAAAACCCCCGTCGGCTCGCCCCGACCGAAGCGCGCGCCAAGCTGGTGAACGTCCGGATCAGCCCCCAGAAGCTGAACCTGGTCGCCCAGTCGATCCGCGGCCTGCCGGTGCAGAAGGCGCTGAACGAGCTGGAATTCAGCCGCAAGCGCATCGCCACCGACGTCCGCAAGGTGCTGTATTCGGCCGTGTCGAACGCCGAGAACAACCACAACCTCGACATCGACAACCTGGTCGTCGCCGAGGCCTTCGTGGGCAAGAACCTGGTGATGAAGCGTTTCGCGAGCCGTGCTCGCGGCCGCTCGTCGCGCATCCTGAAACCTTTCGCGGAGATCACCATCGTGGTCCGCGAAGCCGGTGAGGCCGCCTGATGGGTCAGAAAGTCAATCCGATCGGTCTGCGCCTCGGCGTCAACCGTACGTGGGACAGCCGCTGGTTCGCCCGCGGCGCCGAATACGCCAAGCTGCTGCACCAGGACCTCAAGCTGCGCACGTGGCTGAAGGAACGCCTGAACGCCGCCGGCGTGTCGCGCATCATCATCGAGCGTCCGCACAAGAAGTGCCGCGTGACGATCTACGCCGCCCGTCCGGGCGTCGTGATCGGCAAGAAGGGCGCCGACATCGAGAAGCTCCGCAAGGACATCTCGGCGCGCACCGAGGGTGAAGTTCACCTGAACATCGTCGAGGTGCGCAAGCCCGAGACGGACGCCCAGCTGATCGCCGAGAACATCGCGCAGCAGCTGGAACGCCGGATCGCCTTCCGCCGCGCCATGAAGCGCGCGATGCAGTCGGCCATGCGTCTCGGCGCCAAGGGCGTCCGCATCAACGTGTCGGGCCGCCTCGGCGGCGCGGAAATCGCGCGGATGGAATGGTATCGCGAAGGCCGCGTGCCGCTGCACACCCTGCGCGCCGACATCGACTACGGCTTCATCCAGGCCAAGACGACCTACGGCATCATCGGTGTGAAGGTGTGGGTCTTCAAGGGCGAGGTCCTCGAGCACGATCCGATGGCGCAGGACAAGCGCTGGGCGATCGAGGCTTCGGGTCCTTCTTCGAACGAAGGCCGCGGCGGCGATCGCGGCGGCCGCAACGATCGCGGTCAGCGTCGCGGGCGTGAGGGCTAGGTCATGCTGCAACCGAAAAAGACCAAATACCGCAAGGCCTTCAAGGGCCGCATCCACGGCGCCGCCAAGGGCGGCTTCTCGCTGAACTTCGGGTCCTACGGCCTGAAGACGGTGGAGCCGGAACGCATCACCGCGCGTCAGATCGAGGCGGCCCGCCGCGCGATCACCCGCCAGATGAAGCGCCAGGGCCGCGTCTGGATCCGCGTGTTCCCCGACCTGCCCGTCACGGGCAAGCCGGCCGAAGTCCGCATGGGCAAGGGCAAGGGCGCCGTGGACCACTGGGCGGCGCGCTGCCACCCGGGCCGGATCCTGTTTGAAATCGACGGCGTGCCGGACGACATCGCCCGCGAGGCCCTGCGTCTTGGCGCCGCCAAGCTGCCGGTCCGCACGAAGGTGGTCACCCGCCTCGACGCCGGTGTCTCGCACGTGGAGCACGTCGGAGCATGACCAAGATCGCCGACCTCCGGGCCCAGACGCCCGACCAGCTGTCCGACGAGCTGCTGAAGCTCAAGAAGGAACAGTTCAACCTGCGCTTCCAGGCCGCCACCGGCCAGATGGAAAAGACCCACCGGGTCTCGGAAGTGCGCAAGGACATCGCCCGTATTTCCACGCTTCTGCGTGCGAACCGCGCGGCGGGTTAAGGAAACGAAGATGCCCAAACGAGTTCTCGAAGGCGTGGTCGTCTCCGACAAGGGCGACAAGACTGTCGTCGTCGTCGTCCAACGCACGCTGTTGCACCCGGTCCTGAAAAAGATCGTGCGCCTGTCCAAGAAGTATCACGCTCACGACGAAGCCAACGCCCTCAAGGTGGGCGATCAGGCCCGCATCATCGAGTGCGCCCCCAAGTCCAAGCTGAAGCGCTGGGAGGTCCTGTCGGACACCTCGGCCTCGGCCTCGTAACCAGAAGGATCGGATCCCATGATCCAGATGCAAACTAACCTGGAGGTGGCCGATAATTCGGGCGCTCGCCGGGTCATGTGCATCAAGGTGTTGGGCGGCTCCAAGCGCCGCTACGCCTCGGTGGGCGACACGATCGTCGCTTCCGTCAAGGAAGCCATTCCGCGCGGCCGCGTGAAGAAGGGCGATGTCGTGCGCGCCATCGTCGTGCGCACCGCCAAGGACATCATGCGCAAGGACGGCTCGGTCATCCGTTTCGACAAGTCGGCCGCCGTCATCGTCAACAAGCAGAACGAGCCGGTCGGCACGCGGATCTTCGGCCCGGTTCCCCGCGAACTGCGCGCCAAGAACCACATGAAGATCATCTCTCTGGCTCCGGAGGTCCTGTAGTCATGGCCGCCAAGATCAAAACGGGCGACAACGTCGTCGTCCTGACCGGCAAGGACAAGGGCCGCACCGGCAAGGTGACCAAGGTCCTGCCGGCGACGAACCGCGTGCTGGTGCAAGGCATCAACATGGTTCAGCGCCACACCCGCCCGACCCAGGCCGACCCCCAGGGCGGCATCAAGAACAAGGAAGCGTCGCTTCACCTGTCGAACGTCGCGATCGCCGACGCCAACGGCAAGGCGGCCCGCGTCGGCTTCCGCATGGAAGGCGACAAGAAGGTTCGCTTCGCCAAGACGACGGGAGACGTCATCTGATGGCCGATACCAAATACACCCCCCGCCTCAAGAGCGAGTACAACGACCGCATCCGCGGCGTGCTGACCGAGAAATTCGGCTACACCAACCCGATGCAGATGCCCAAGCTGGACAAGATCGTCCTCAACATGGGCATCGGCGAAGCGGTGGCCGACTCCAAGAAGGCGACCGCCGCCCTCAAGGATCTGGCCGCCATCGCCGGTCAGAAGCCCGTCGCCACCAAGGCCCGCAACTCCATCGCCGGCTTCAAGCTGCGCGAAGGCATGGTCATCGGCGGCAAGGTCACCCTGCGCGGCGACCAGATGTACGAGTTCCTGGACCGGCTGATCACCATCGCCCTGCCGCGGGTGAAGGATTTCCGCGGCCTGAAGCCGACGTCGTTCGACGGTCGCGGCAACTACGCCATGGGCCTGAAGGAACACATCGTGTTCCCCGAGATCAACTACGACCAGATCGACCAGATGTGGGGCATGGACATCATCGTCTGCACCACGGCCAAGACCGATGACGAGGCGCGCGCGCTTCTCACCGAGTTCAAGTTCCCGTTCGTGAAGAACTGAGCGGGAAGGGAAAGAAACCATGGCTAAGAAAAGCGCCGTAAACCGCAACGAGATGGTCAAGGCCCTCGTCGCGAAATACGCCGACAAGCGGGCCGCCCTGAAGGCGACCGCCAACAACGAATCCCTGCCGCTCGAGGAGCGTTTCGAAGCGCGCCTCAAGCTGGCCAAGCTGCCGCGCAACTCGGCCGCCAACCGGATTCGCAACCGCTGCGAAGTGACGGGCCGTCCGCGGGCCTTCTATCGCAAGCTCAAGATGAGCCGCATCGCCCTGCGTGAGCTCGGCAACCTGGGTCAGATCCCGGGTCTGACCAAGTCCAGCTGGTAAGGGGAGCGACAGACATGATGATCAACGATCCCCTGAGCGACATGATCGCCCGCATCCGGAACGCGCACATGCGCAAGCGTTCCAAGGTGCTCACCCCGGCTTCCCGTCTGCGCCAGCGCGTCCTCGACGTGCTGCAGGACGAAGGCTACATCCGCGGCTATTCGCTGGTTCAGAACCCCGGCGAATTCCCGCAGTTCGAGATCGAGCTGAAGTACTTCGACGGCCAGCCGGTCATCGCCGAGATCGCCCGCGTGTCCAAGCCGGGCCGCCGCGTCTACTCCGCGATCTCCGACCTGAAGCCGATCAAGAACGGCCTGGGCATCTCGATCCTCTCCACGTCCAAGGGCGTCATGTCGGACACCGCGGCTCGCGAAGCCAAGGTGGGCGGCGAAGTCCTCTGCAGGGTCTACTAAGATGTCCCGTATCGGAAAACGCACCATTGAAATCCCGAAGGGCGTGACCGTCACGCTCGACGGCCAGACCGTGTCGGTCAAGGGTCCCAAGGGCGAACGCTCCTGGACCGTCGCCGACGAGATCGAGGTCACCCAGGGCGACGACGGCCTGAACCTGGCCATCCGCGAGGACAACCAGCGTTCGCGCGCCATGTGGGGCCTGTCGCGCACCCTGGTCGACAACATGGTCGTCGGCGTCACCACGGGCTTTGAAAAGAGCCTGGACCTGGTCGGCGTGGGTTATCGCGCCGCGATGAAGGGCAACGCCCTGTCGCTGCAGCTCGGCTTCTCGCACGACGTCGACATCCAGCCGCCGGCCGGGGTCACCTTCGCGGTGCCCAAGCAGACGGAAATCAAGATCTCGGGCGCCGACAAGCAGGCGGTGGGCCAGATCGCCGCCGTCATCCGCAAGCTGCGTCCGCCGGAGCCCTACAAGGGCAAGGGCGTCCGCTACACGGGCGAAAAGGTCCGGCGCAAGGAAGGCAAGAAGAAGTAGGTCATGGCTCTCTCCCTTCGACAACAAGCCCAGCGCCGCACGGAGCGCACCCGCCGCCGCCTGAAGGCCGTGGCCAACGGCCGGCTGCGCCTGTCGGTGCACCGTTCGGACAAGAACATCTCGGCCCAGATCATCGACGACCTGAACGGCGTCACGGTCGCCTCGGCCTCCTCGCTGGAAGGCGAGAAGGGCAAGAAGGTCAAGGGTTCGGACGTCGCCGCCGCCGCTCTGATCGGCAAGCTGGTCGCGGAACGCGCCCTGGAGAAGGGCGTCAAGGACGTCGTCTTCGATCGCGGCGGCTACATCTATCACGGACGGGTGAAGGCGCTGGCGGAAGCCGCGCGTGAAGCCGGCCTGAATTTCTAAGGGACGCGACAGATGGCGCAAACACCCCAACGCGGCGGCGGCGGCAACGATCGCAACCGTCGTGACAACCGCAACGCCCCGCAGGCCGACGGTCCGGATTCGGACATCGTCGAAAAGCTGGTGCACATCAACCGCGTCGCCGCCACCGTCAAGGGCGGTCGCCGGTTCTCGTTCGCGGCCCTGATGGTCGTCGGCGACGGCAAGGGCCGCGTCGGCTTCGGTCATGGCAAGGCGCGCGAAGTGCCGGAAGCCATCCGCAAGGCGACCGAGGAAGCCAAGAAGACGATGATCCGCGTGCCGCTGCGCGAGAACCGCACCCTGCACCACGACGGCAACGGCCGTTGGGGCGCCGGCAAGATCATGATGCGCGCCGCTCCTCCCGGAACGGGCGTCATCGCGGGCGGTCCGATGCGCGCCGTGCTCGAAACCCTCGGCGTCCAGGACGTCGTGGGCAAGTCGACCGGTTCGTCGAACCCCTACAACATGATCCGCGCCACGTTCGAGGCCCTCAAGGTCCAGTCGTCGCCCCGTCAGGTCGCGTCCAAGCGCGGCAAGAAGGTCGCCGATCTGATGGGCCGCCGCAACGACGGCGCCTCGGCTCCGGAAGCGGCGCCTGAAGCCCAGGAAGCCTGACCATGGCCAAGACCGAATCCAAAGCCACCGTCACCGTCCGCCAGACGGGCAGCCCGATCCGCCGCAAGTCGGACCAGCGCGCCACCCTGTCGGGTCTGGGTCTCAACCGCATGGGCCGCGAGTCCACGCTGGAAGACACCCCCTCGGTCCGCGGCATGATCGCCAAGGTCGCCCACCTGACCGAGATCGTCGAAAAGTAAGCCGAAGCGCCCTCTCCCGATCCGGGGGAGGGCGTCTCGCGCCTTGCGATGCTGAAGCGGGCCGCCTAGAAGCGGCCCCTTATTATTTCAAAGCCGAGTCCGGGCCCCCTTTCATTTGGATTGGCCCGGGCGCTAGCACCCGAAAGGATCAGGCACATGAAACTGAACGAAATTCGCGACAACGAGGGCGCCCACAAGAAGCGCATGCGCGTCGGCCGCGGCCCGGGTTCGGGCAAGGGCAAGACCGCCGGTCGCGGCGTCAAGGGCCAGAAGTCCCGTTCGGGCGTCGCCATCGGCGGCTTCGAGGGCGGCCAGATGCCGCTGTACATGCGCATGCCCAAGCGCGGCTTCAACAATCCGGGCGCGCTGAAGCTGGCCGAAGTGAACCTGTGGCGTCTGCAGGACGCGGTCGACGCCAGGAAGCTGGACATCAAGGGCGAGATCAAGGGCGACGCCCTGGTCGCCGCCGGCGTGATCCGCCGCGTCAAGGACGGCGTCCGCATCCTCGGCACCGGCGAGATCAAGTCCAAGCTCAACCTGGTCGTCTGGTCGGCCTCGGCCGGCGCGGTCAAGGCGATCGAGGCCGCGGGCGGCACCGTCGTGCAGGAGCGGATCGCCGCCGAAGCCAAGGCCGCCGCGCGCATCGAGAAGCGCAACGCCGCCAAGGGCAAGGCCCCGCCGGCCAAGGCTCCCCGGGGCGACGCCAACAAGATCTCGGCCCGGACGACCCGCACCGCGGGCCGCGCCGCCGCGAAATAAGACTGAAGGGCGCCCTCGCTAAGCGGGCGCCCTTCGCCTATCTGGACGCAGGCGCCGGATTCAGTTCCGATGCGCCGCGTTCTGACAAGTCGGGGTGACGACACATGGCTTCGGCCGCCGAACAACTCGCAGCAAACATGAACATGGGCTCGTTCGCGAAGGCGACCGAGCTCCACAAGCGTCTGCTGTTCACGCTCCTGGCCCTGCTGGTGTACCGCATCGGCACCTATGTGCCGATCCCGGGGATCAACTCGGAAGCCTTCCTGCAGTTCTTCCAGAACCCGGACGGCCAGCGCGGCATCCTGGACATGTTCAACATGTTCTCGGGCGGGGCCGTGGAGCGGATGGCCGTGTTCGCCTTGAACGTCATGCCCTACATCTCGGCCTCGATCATCGTCCAGCTGATGGGCGCGGTCTATCCGCCGTGGGAGAAGCTGCGCAAGGAAGGCGGCGAGAGCGGCCGCAAGCAGCTGAACCAGTACACCCGCTACCTGACCGTGGTCCTGGCCCTGTTCCAGTCGACCGGCATCGCCATCGGCCTGAACGCCCAGCCCGGCCTGATCGACCAGCCGGGGCTGTTCTTCATCATTTCGACGATCACCGTCCTGACCGGCGGCACCATGTTCCTGATGTGGCTCGGCGAACAGGTGACGGCGCGCGGCGTCGGCAACGGCATTTCGCTGATCATCTTCGCCGGCATCGTCGCCGTCCTGCCGGGTACGATCGCCCGCATGTTCGGCCTGGCCCAGCAGGGCCAGATGTCGCCCTTCACCCTGCTGTTCATCACCGCCATGATGATCGCGGTCGTGGTCTTCATCGTCTTCATGGAACGCGCCCAGCGCCGGCTGCTGATCCAGTATCCGAAGCGCCAGGAAGGCAATCGCATGGCCGGGGGCGAGCGCTCGTTCCTGCCGCTGAAGGTCAATACCGCGGGTGTCATCCCGCCGATCTTCGCCTCGTCGCTGCTGATGCTGCCGACCACGGTGGCCCAGATGACGGCCAACGCCGACCTGCCGTCATGGATGGACTGGCTGCCGCTGGTCACCGCCCAGATGCAGCACGGACAGCCGGTGTTCATGCTGCTGTACGGCGCCCTGATCGTGTTCTTCTGCTTCTTCTACACCTCGATCACCTTCAATCCCGAGGACACGGCCGAAAACCTGCGCAAATACGGCGGCTTCCTGCCGGGCATCCGTCCGGGCAAGCGCACGGCGGAATATCTGGACTACGTCCTGACCCGCCTGACCGTGATCGGCGCCGCCTACATCACCGCCGTCTGCCTGCTGCCGGAAATGGTCATCGCCAACTTCGGCTCGGGCCTGGCCTTCGGCGGCACCTCGATCCTGATCGTGGTCTCGGTGACCATGGACACGGTGGCGCAGATCCAGTCGCAACTGCTGGCCCACCAGTACGAAGGCCTGATCAAGAAGGCCAAGCTGCGCGGCCGCGGCAAGACCGCGGGCAAGGGCGTCGCCGCGCCCGCCCGGCGCTAGACCGGTCCAGGGAGGGGCGGCCATGAACCTGATCCTGTTCGGGCCCCCCGCGGCCGGCAAGGGCACGCAGGCCAAGCGGCTGGTCGAGGCGCGCGGCATGGTCCAGCTGTCGACCGGCGACATGCTGCGCGAGGCCATCGCCTCCGGTTCGGAGCTGGGCAAGGAATGCCAGGCCATCATGTCGCGCGGCGACCTGGTGTCCGACGCCATCGTCATCGCCCTGATCGAGGCCCGGCTGAAGGAGGCCGGAGAGGCGGGCGGAGCCATCTTCGACGGCTTTCCCCGCACCGTGGCCCAGGCCGAGGCCCTGGACGCCATGCTCGCCAAGCTGGGCAAGAAAATCGACCGCGTCGTCCGCCTCAAGGTCGACGACGCGGCGCTGCTGGAACGGGTCGCGCGCCGCTACGCCGACCAGGGCCGCCCGGACGACAATCCCGAGAGCTTCAAGGTCCGACTGGAAGCCTACAATCGCAACACCGCGCCGCTTCTGCCCTATTACGCCGACAAGGGTCTGCTGACCGAAATCGACGGCATGGGCTCGATCGAGGCGGTTTCCGTCGCCATCGATGCGGCGCTGGACGAATCCGGCGCCTGAACCGGAGCTGACCGAACCGGCGTCCCGCGCGTTCAGGCGTGCGTGATAGGATCGGCGCGTGAAACCTGAACCTCCGCTGCTCAACGCCGACCGGCTGCGCAAGCTGGGCATTGTCGTCGGCGTCAGCCTGGCGCACCTGGCCGTGTTCGCCGTCATGGGCCGCCCCGACGCCCCGGAGCCCGTTCCGGCCCAGCCGCCGCCGTTCAATGTCGTCCTGTATCGACCGCCCCCGCCGCCCCCGCCGCCGCTGCCCGTGGTGCGAAGCCAGGGCGGCGGCGCGCCCGCCGCGCCCTCGCGCGTTCACCTGACCCCCAAACCGGCGGACAAGCCGCGCGAGCTGGTCGCCCCGCCGGTTCCGGCCCCGGTCCCGGACCCCGTTCTGGTCGGGGCCGGCCCGATCGCCTCTCCGACCCCGGGCATGGGGCAGGGGGGCGAGGGAACCGGCTCGGGCGGGGGGCGCGGCGACGGCTTCGGCCCGGGCTCGGGCGGCGCCGGACCGATGATCCTGCGCGGCGCCACCCAGGGCGAGATCCTCAGCATCGTGCCGCCCGCGGCCCGCGCCGCCCGACGGGCCGGCCGCGCCAGCGTCAACTGCGTCATCCGTCTCGACCAGCGGCTGGACGACTGCCGCGTGGTCAGCGAATCCCCCGAGGGCTTCGGCTTCGGCGAGGCCGGCGTCCGCGCGGCCGCCTTCTTCCGTTATCGTCCGCCGATGACCGCCGCCGGTCGCCCGGTCGAGGGCCAGCGGGTCACCGTCTTCATCCTGATGGGGCGGCAGTGAAGGGCGGAACCGCCCCGCCGCGGACCGAAAATCGTTGACCTGATCTGAATCACGGCTATAAGGCGCGCTTCCGCGAAGGGCGTCGGCGCTCCTGGTCTGTTGACCGGAGCGTTTGTTGCGTCCGCAAACGCGTATCTGGAGAGCTTCGTGGCCCGTATCGCTGGTGTCAACATCCCGACCAACAAGCGCGTAGAGATCGCGCTGCAGTACATCCATGGCATCGGCGCCCACGCCGCCAAGGAGATCACGTCCAAGGTCGGCATCGAGCCCGCTCGCCGGGTGAACCAGCTGACCGACGCCGAGGTCCTGCAGATCCGCGAGACCATCGACCGCGACCACACCGTCGAGGGCGACCTGCGCCGCGAGACGTCGATGAACATCAAGCGTCTGATGGACCTGGCCTGCTATCGCGGCCTGCGTCACCGCAAGGGCCTGCCGGTCCGCGGCCAGCGCACCCACACCAACGCCCGCACCCGCAAGGGTCCCGCCAAGCCGATCGCCGGCAAGAAGAAGTAAGACAGACACATGGCCAAGGAACCGGGTCGCGTAAAGAAGCGCGAGCGCAAGAACATCACCTCGGGCGTCGCCCACGTGAACGCGTCCTTCAACAACACCATGATCACGATCACCGATGCCCAGGGCAACGCGATCTCGTGGTCGTCGGCCGGACACATGGGCTTCAAGGGTTCGCGCAAGTCGACCCCGTACGCTGCCCAGATGGCCGCCGAGGACGCGGGCAAGAAGGCCCAGGAACACGGCGTCAAGACGCTGGAAGTCAACGTTTCCGGTCCCGGCTCCGGCCGCGAGTCGGCCCTGCGCGCCCTGCAGTCGGTCGGCCTGACCATCACCACCATCCGCGACGTCACGCCGATGCCGCACAACGGTTGCCGTCCGCCCAAGCGCCGCCGCGTCTAGGCGGACACAGACCGACTACCTATCTCCGCCGGTCCTGCCGCCCCTGACGAGGAGCGAGGGACCGGCGCTCCGTTTTCGAGGGACACCCATGATCGAACGTAACTGGCAAGAGCTGATCCGTCCCGAGAAGCCGCAGATCGAGGCGAGCTCCGACCCGCAGCGCAAGTCGCGCCTGGTCGCCGAGCCCCTGGAACGCGGTTTCGGCGTGACGCTCGGCAACGCCCTGCGCCGCGTTCTGCTGTCGTCGCTGCAAGGCGCGGCCGTGACCGCGATCCAGATCGACGGCGTCGTGCACGAATTCTCGTCGCTGGAAGGCGTGCGCGAGGACGTGGTCGACATCGTGCTCAACATCAAGCAACTGGCGCTGCGCATGCACGCCGAGGGCCCCAAGCGCATGACCCTGCGCGCCACCGGCCCCGGCCCGGTGACCGCCGGCCAGATCGACGTCCCCTCGGACATCGAGGTGCTGAACCCCGATCACGTGATCTGCACGCTGGACGACGGCGCCTCGGTGCGCATGGAGCTGACCGTCCAGAACGGCAAGGGCTATGTGGCCTCCGAGCTGAACCGTCCGGAAGACGCCCCGATCGGCCTGATCGCGGTCGACGCCCTGTATTCGCCGGTCAAGCGCGTCGCCTATCGCGTCGAGCCGACCCGTCAGGGCCAGTCGCTGGACTATGACAAGCTGATCCTCGAGGTCGAGACCAACGGCGCGGTCTCGCCGGTGGACGCCGTGGCCTACGCCTCGCGCATCCTCCAGGACCAGCTGCAGATCTTCATCACCTTCGACGAGCCGAAGAAGGCCGTGGAAGCCGCGGACGGCAAGCCCGACCTGCCCTTCAACCCGGCCCTGCTGAAGAAGGTGGACGAGCTGGAACTGTCGGTGCGTTCGGCCAACTGCCTGAAGAACGACAACATCGTCTACATCGGCGACCTGATCCAGAAGACCGAGGGCGAAATGCTTCGCACCCCGAACTTCGGCCGCAAGTCGCTGAACGAGATCAAGGAAGTGCTGGCGACCATGGGCCTCAGCCTGGGCATGGACGTGCCCAACTGGCCGCCGGAAAACATCGAAGACCTGGCCAAGAAGTTCGACGACCAGATCTAGTTTCAACCCTCCGCCCTTGGTCCCGTCGGGACGCGGAGCGGTTAGAATGAGAGAACCCCAGGTCCGCGTGAGTGGAAACCAGGGTGAGTAGGAGAGACCCCGATGCGCCACGGCGCCGCCTATCGCAAGCTCGGACGTACGAGCGCTCACCGGACCGCGATGTTCGCCAATATGGCGGCGTCGCTGATCAAGCACGAGCAGATCACCACGACCCTGCCCAAGGCGAAGGAACTGCGTCCCTTCGTCGAGAAGCTGGTCACCCTCGCCAAGAAGGGCGATCTGCATGCGCGTCGTCAGGCGATCAGCCAGGTCCGTGACGTGCCGCAGGTCGGCAAGCTGTTCGAGACGATCGGCCCGCGCTACGCCGACCGCAACGGCGGCTACATCCGCATCATGAAGGCCGGCTACCGCCACGGCGACAACGCCGCCATGGCCGTGATCGAGTTCGTCGATCGCGACGCCGACGCCAAGGGCCTGGACTCGGGTCCGGTCTACGCCATCGAGGGCGACGACGAGGCGTAAGCCTCGGCCGTTGGGGCCACGACAAAGGGGCGGCCGGTGCGAACCGGCCGCCCCTTTTTCATTGTCCGGACCCGGCTTCGCGACCGTTACAGTCCGGGGGATACATCCTCGACAATCGGTTCGCCACAAGCTGGACAAGCCAGACATAAGCGACACTGGCTTGTCGCGCGCCGCCTCTCCGGCCAGAACCCGTCCATGACCGTCGCCATCGTCCCGTTTCGCCCGGACCACGCCGCCATGTGGCGGTCGTTCAACGAGGCGTGGCTGATCGCCGGGGGCTATGCGCTGGAGGCCAAGGACCAGCTGGTGCTCGGCGACCCGCAGGGATCCATCCTCGACCGGGGCGGCTTCATCTTCATCGCCGAACGGGACGGCGCGCCGGTCGGCTGCTGCTCCCTGATGGCCATGGCCGACGGGGGCTATGAGGTGGGCAAGATGGCCGTCGTCGAGGACGCGCGGGGGCTGAACCTGGGCTGGCGGCTGCTCGACGCCTGCGAGGCGGCGGCGCGGGCCGCCGGAGCGCCCCGTCTGTATCTGGAAACCAACCAGGCCCAGACCCACGCCATCGCCCTGTACCGCCGCTTCGGCTTCCTCGACCTGCCGCCGCAGCCGACGCCCTACGCCCGCTGCGACGTCTGGATGGAGAAGCGGCTCTGAGCGCTACTCCTTGGACAGGTCCTGACGCCGGAACCAGGCCAGGGCCCCGGCCAGGGGCAGCAGGGTCCACAGGGTGACGCTGACCCAGGCCTTGAGCGGCAGGCCGTCGGGCAGGGCCGCCGCGGCCTCTCCGCCCCGGATCGCGGCCTGGACCGCATCGGTCGCCGCCCCCGGATTGACCAGCACCGCCAGCCAGGCGTCGGGCATGACCCCCATCTTCATCAGCGGATTGGGCGTGAAGAACTGCGCCACCCCGACCACCAGCGGAACGAACAGGGCCGCCAGCAGGGACCGGGTCACCACCGCCGCCAGCATCCCCATCATGGTGAACTGCACGATGCGCAGCCAGGACAGGGCGGTGAAGCCCAGGAAGCGGCCGAACATCTCGCCGGTCATGGAGAAGGCCAGGGTTCGCTCGAACACCGCCGCCTTGATCAGGTTCTCGATCAGGCTGGCCGCCAGCATCAGGGCCATCGCCGCCAGCGCCAGTCCGGCCACCACGGCCAGCTTGCCCAGCAGCAGGTTCGGGCGGCTGTTGCGGGCGCTGATCAGCCGCCAGGTCTCCCAGCGATAGTCGCCGGCGTAGATCGTCGCCGCCCCGATCAGGACGAACAGCAACACCAGCGGATTGGCCAGGCCGGCTGTCCCCTCGACCAGGGCGTGGCCCATGTCCAGCGTGCCGCGGGCGAAGGCCTCCTTCAGCTCGGGCGGCATCTTGGTGTCGCCCAGCAGCTTGGTCTCGCTGCCCTTGAGCACGAAATTGGTGATCGCTCCGATGACCACCGCCAGGATCGGCACGAAAGCCAGGCTCCAGAACAGGGCCGTCCGGTTCTTCGACAGGCGGAAGCCTTCGGCGCGGATGGCGTCAACCAGCATGGATCGTCTCCGGCGCCTGCACGGCGCCCGTCTCGGTGAAGAAGATGGCCTCGAGGTCCGTCCCGACCCAGCGGGCTTCGCTGATGTCGATCCCGGCCTCGACCAGGGCGCGGATCAGGGCCGGGCCCTCGGCACGCGGAATGTCGGCCAGCGCAGCCTCGCCGTCGCGAACGCCTCTGGAGCCCAGTACTGCCAGGACCTTGTCGATCGGCCCGGCCGACAGGCGCAGGCGTTCGCCGACGGCGGTCAGTTCGCTGACCGCGCCTTCGCGCACCAGTCTGCCCTTGTTGAGGATGGCGACGCGGTCGCAGACGCGCTGGACCTCCAGCAGCTGGTGGCTGGCCAGCACGACGGTGAGGCCGTCGTCATTGGCGAGGCTGCGGATCAGGGCGCGCATCTCCTGGATGCCGGGGGGATCCATGCCGCTGGTCGGCTCATCCAGAATGATCAGCTCGGGCTTGCTGATCAGGGCGGCGGCGACGCCGAGGCGCTGCATCATGCCCACGGAGAAGCCGCGCACCTTGCGGTCCGCCGCCTCGGACAACCCGACCCGTTCCAGCCAGTAGGGAATGTCCGCCGTACCGGCGATGCCGTGCTCCAGCGCCAGCCAGCGCAGCACCTGCCGCGCGGTCAAATAGGGGGGATAGCGCGGGGTCTCGATCATCGAGCCCGTCAGGCGCATGTGGGCGATATCGCCGACAGGCCCGTTCATGATGGTCGCCGTACCATCCGTCGGCCGGATCAGGCCCAGCAGGATGCGGAACAGGGTCGACTTGCCGGCCCCGTTGGGCCCCAGCACGCCATAAACCCCGCCGCGCGGAATGGAGAGGTCCAGCCCGTCGAGGGCGCGGACGGTTCCGTAGGTCTTGGTGAGCCCACGCGTTTCGATCACGGCTGTCATGAGCCCAGCTTGGCCTTGCGCCGCGCCGTCGCGCAAGGCGGCATGGCATTAAGCTTTCGCAACCTCGGCTTGCGGGATGGCCATGCCGAAGGCGATCAACTCGCCATCGGGCGCCAGGACCAGCAGCTCCCTCTGGCCGTAGGGCTTGTCCGCCGGCCCGTGCACGTCGGCGGGCGGCAGCGTGTCCAGTTTCGGCTTCAGCTCGGCGTACAGGGCGTCCACGTCGCGCACGTCGATATAGTAGGCGAAGCGTCTGTGGCCCGGCGTGGGCTCACAGTCCTCGGCCTGAAGCAGCCGGAACCCGACCGTCTCGCGGTGGATATAGGCGTAGCCGGGCTGCCGGTAGGGCACGGTGAAACCGAGGATGTCGGTGAAGAAGTCGAGCGCCTTCTGCAGGTCCGGGACGTGCAGGAAGGGCGTCACCTGTTGGAAATTGCTCATGGCGGCCTCCGCCCTGACGGTATCACGGGGCTGACGGGCGCGCCCCGGTCGGTTAGAAGGCCCGTCCCCCGGCAAGGCCTCCCCCCATGTCCGCCCTCAACCGCCTCCGTACCCAACGCGCCGCGCTCGCCTTCATCTTCGTGACGGCGGTGCTCGATATCGTGGCCATGGGGATCATCATCCCGGTGCTGCCGCGACTGATCGAGGAGTTCGTCGGCTCCAACGCCCGGGCCGGGGTGATAAACGGCGTCTTCGTGGCCCTGTGGGCCGGGATGCAGTTCGTCTGCTCGCCCATCATCGGCTCGCTGTCGGACCAGTACGGGCGCCGGCCCGTCATCCTGATCAGCTGCGCCGGCCTGGCGCTCGACTATGTGCTGATGGCCGTCGCGCCCGACCTGTGGTGGCTGGCCCTGGGGCGGATCATCGCCGGGATCACCTCGTCCAGCTTCACCACCGTCTATGCTTATATGGCCGACATCACCGCGCCCGAGAAACGGGCCCGGGCCTATGGCCTGATCGGGGCGGCCTTCTCGGGCGGCTTCGTGCTGGGGCCGGTGCTGGGCGGCTTCCTCGGCGAGTTCGGGCCGCGGGTTCCGTTCTGGTTCGCCGCCGCCCTGTCGGGCGTGGCCTTCCTCTATGGCCTGCTGGTCCTGCCCGAGAGCCTGCCGACCGACAAGAGGATGGCCTTCAGCTGGAAGCGGGCCAATCCGGTCGGCTCGCTGATCCTGTTGCGTCGCCATCCCGAGCTCAGCGGCCTGGCGATCGTGAATTTCCTGCTCTATTTCGCCCACCACGTCTTTTCGGCGGTGTTCGTGCTCTACGCCGCGTGGCGCTACGGCTGGGGGCCGCGCGAGGTCGGCCTGTTGCTGGCGCTCGTCGGCGTGCTGGACATGGTGGTGCAGGGCGTGCTGGTCGGTCCCGTGGTCAAGCGGCTGGGCGACCGGTCGACCATGGTGCTGGGCCTCGTCGGCGGCACGGTCGGCATCGCGGCCATGGGCTGGGCCCCCGACGGCCTGTGGTTCATCGCCGCCATGCTGCCCAACGCCCTGTGGGGCCTGGCCATGCCGACCCTGCAGTCGCTGATGACCCGCCGCGTCGGCGAGGACGAACAGGGCCAGCTGCAGGGCGCCAACATGAGCGTGGCTTCCATCGCCGGAGTCATGTCGCCGCTGTTCTTCGGCTGGGTCTATTCGCTGTCGGTGGGCGAACACGCCCTGATCCACATGCCGGGCCTGGCCTTCTACATGGCGGCGGCCGTGCTGCTGCTGGCGGCCGTCATCGGCTGGCTGGTCGGGCGCAAGGCGACGCGTCAGGAATCGGTGGCGGCGCCGACGCCTTGATGCTGTCCAAAATCCGGGGCGGAATGTCTCCGCTCCTGCCTTCTGACCGGATGACCATGAAGCCCCGATCCCTCGCCCTCGCCCTGACCCTGACCCTCGCCGCCTGCGGCCAGCCCGGCGACACCCGGGCCCAGGACGGCGTCTTCGCCGACAATCGCGTGGTTCCCGGCGACGCCCTGGCGATGAAATCCAGCTTCGCCCCGGTGGTGCGCACGGCGGCGCCGGCGGTGGTCAATGTCTCGGCCCGCGGCGTCCAGCAGGTCCAGGACCCGTTCTGGTCCATGTTCGGCCAGGGCCCGCGCGCCCAGCAGGTCGGTTCGGTGGGCTCGGGCGTCATCGTCCGCGCCGACGGGGTGGTGGTGACCAACTATCACGTCATCAACGGCATGCAGCAGATCCGCGTGGTGCTGAACGACCGTCGCGAGTTCGACGCCCGGGTGGTGCTGGCCGACGAGCGGTCCGACATCGCGGTGCTCCAGCTCGAGGGGGTCAACGAGCGCCTGCCGACCCTGAACATCGACGACCGCGAGGAGCAGCAGATCGGCGATCTGGTGCTGGCCATCGGCAATCCGTTCGGCGTCGGCCAGACGGTGACCAACGGCATCATCTCGGCCCTGAACCGGACCGAAACCGGCATCAGCGACAGCGGCTCCTTCATCCAGACCGACGCGGCCATCAATCCCGGCAATTCGGGCGGGGCGCTGGTGGACATGGACGGCGACCTGATCGGCATCAACACCGCCATCTTCTCGCGCTCGGGCTCGTCGTCGGGCGTCGGCTTCGCCGTGCCGGCCTCGATGGTCAAACGGGTGGTCGATTCCGCCGTCGGCGGCGCCACCGCCGTGGTGCGGCCGTGGCTGGGCGTGAAGGGGGAGGGGGTCTCGGCCGACGTCGCCCGCAGCCTCGGGCTGGAGCGGCCGCAGGGGCTGGTGGTCACCGAGGTCTGGCCGGGCGGCCCGGGCGCGCGAGCCGGCCTGCGCGAGGGCGATGTCATTACCGCCATCGACGGGGCCGAGATCAACGATCAGGGCGGGCTGAATTTCCGGGTCGGCACGCGCGAGCCGAACGAGACGGTGGCGGTCACCGTCCGGCGCGACGGCCGGACCGAGACGCTGAACGCGCGGGTCCAGCCCCTGCCGGGCGATGCGGACGTCGACCGGGCCACGGTCGTCCGCTCCGGCGTTCTGAGCGGCGCCCAGGTGCTGGTCCTCAATCCCGCCCTCGCCGACAGCCTCGGCGGCGATCCCTTCGCCAGCGGGGTCATCGTCGGCCGGGTGCAGCGCGGCAGCTACGCCAACCGCGTCGGCCTGCAGGGCGGCGACATCATCCTGACCGTCAACGGCCGCGCCGTGACCTCCGTGCAGCAATTGGCCGACGTCGGCCGCGGCTCCGAACTGACCATCAACCGACGCGGCCAGAGGATCAGCGGCGTGATCCGCTGATCCCGGTCCTCGTGCAGCCGCCTAGGTCCGGATCGGCGCGCCGATTGACCAGGTATGGCCGAACGGGTCCTTGAGCTGGCCGTAGCGGTCGCCCCAGAACTGGTCCGCCAGCGGGTACAGCGGCACCCCGCCGGCGAGGATCGCCCGGCTCCACCATTCGTCCGCATCGTCGACCTGCAGGTGGATCGTCACGCCCTTGGGGACGATGTCCTGTTCGCCGTTCATCTCGGGGAATTCGTCGTTCAGCATCACCGCCGAGCCGTTGATGGTCAGATGCGCGTGCATCAGCCGCTCGCCGTCCTCGGCCAGCATCCGCCGCTCCTCAACGGCGCCGAAGGCGCGGGTGTAGAATTCGATCGCCGCCTGGCCGCCTCGCGAAGGAATGGTCAGGTGGGGGACGATGCCGATTGCCGCCTGCCCCGGAGTGTGGTTGTCAGCCATGTCGCGTGCTCCTCGGTCCGCAGCCACACTAACGCGTGAAAAGCCGGCCCGGAACGCCTATCTACACCCGGGCATGACCGACCTGTTCGAAGCCTCCGGCATCCATCCCCCTGACGCGCCGCTGGCCGACCGCCTGCGGCCGCGCACGCTCGAGGAGGTGGTGGGCCAGGACCATCTGCTGGGAGAGGGCGGACCGATCCGGCGCATGGTCGAGGCCGGGCGACTGGGGTCGATGATCCTGTGGGGCCCGCCGGGCACCGGCAAGACCACCATCGCCCGGCTGCTGGCCCAGGCCGCCGGCTATCAGTTCCAGCAGATCAGCGCGGTCTTCTCGGGCGTCGCCGATCTGAAGAAGGCGTTCGAGGCGGCCCGCATGCGCCGCGCCGCGGGCCAGTCGACCCTGCTGTTCGTCGACGAGATCCACCGTTTCAACCGCGCCCAGCAGGACGGCTTCCTGCCGTTCGTGGAGGAGGGGATCGTCACCCTCGTCGGGGCCACGACCGAGAACCCGTCGTTCGAACTGAACGGCGCCCTGCTGTCGCGGTCGCAGGTCTATGTGCTGAAACGGCTCGACGACGCCGCCCTCGATCAACTGTTGATTCGGGCCGAGGCGCAGGAGGGCAAGACCCTGCCGCTGACGCCAGAGGCGCGTCAGGCCATGCTGGCCCTCGCCGACGGCGACGGCCGCTATCTGCTGACCATGTCCGAGGTGCTGTTCGACCTGACCTCGGACGAGCCGCTGGACGTCCAGGCCCTGGCCGGCATCCTGCAGAAGCGCGCTCCCGCTTATGACAAGAGCAGAGAAGAACACTACAACCTCATATCCGCACTACATAAATCCGTTCGCGGGTCCGACCCTGACGCGGCCCTCTACTGGCTGGCGCGGATGCTGAACGGCGGCGAGGATCCGCTGTATCTGGCCCGCCGCATCGTGCGCATGGCGGTCGAGGACATCGGCGAGGCGGACCCCCTGTCCCTGCTGGTCGCCAACGCGGCCAAGGATACGTACGACTTTCTCGGCAGCCCAGAAGGCGAACTGGCCCTGGCCCAGGCCGTCGTCCATCTGGCCACCGCGCCGAAGTCGGTCGGGGTGTATGAGGCCTTCAAGGCGGCGAAGAAGGCGGCGCACGAAACCGGCTCGCTCATGCCCCCGGCCCACATCCGCAACGCCCCGACGAAGCTGATGAAACAGCTCGGCTACGGCAAGGGCTACCAGTACGACCCCTCGACGCCCGAGGGCTTCTCGGGCGCGAACTTCTTCCCGGACGGGATGGAGCGCCGCGTCTTCTACGCGCCGAAGGGCGAGGGGCACGAGGCCAAGGTCAGGGAGCGGCTGGACCGCTGGGCGGCGATGCGGGCGGAGAGGCAGGAGGAGGGCGACGCGGGTTAGCGTTGCCGTAACGCCGGTTTTGGGTCTAGCTTCCGCCCATCGATCAACCTTGGGAGGGGATGATGACCGATACGATGAAGGCCGCGACGCCGTGGCATCTGTGGGTCGTGGGCGTGGTGTCGCTGCTGTGGAACGCCTTCGGCGGCTATGATTTCGTTATGAGCGTGACCCAGGGCGAGACCTACTGGCGCGCCTCCGGCATGACGCAGCCGATGATCGACTATTACAACGCCATGCCGGCCTGGATGTACGTCCCGTGGGTGCTGGGCGTCTGGGGCGCAGTGGCGGGTTCTATCCTGCTGCTGCTGCGCAGCCGGTTCGCCGTCCACGCCTTCGCCCTGTCGGTGCTGGGCGCGATCGGAAACCTCGCCTACGGGCTGATGAACCCGATGCCGGAGCTGCCCCCGGCCATGGCCGCCATGGTGTACATGCCCTGGGTGATCGTCGTCGTCGCCGCCTTCCTGGCCTGGTACGCCTGGACCATGGGCAAGAAGGGGGTGCTGTCATGAGCGGCATGGGACAGACCATCCGCACGCCCTGGCACCTGTGGGTGGTCGGGGTGCTGGCGGCGCTGTGGAACGGCTTCGGCTGTTTCGACTACTTCATGACCCAGACGCGGCGCGACGAATGGTTCGCCCGGATGGGCATGACCGAGGCGCAGCTCACCTATTTCAACGCCATGCCGGCCTGGACGCACGCGGCCTGGGCGATCGGGGTCTGGGGCGGGCTGCTGGGCGCGATCCTGCTGCTGCTGCGGCGCAAGTGGGCCATGCCCGTCTTCGTGGTCTCGTTCCTCGGCTGGCTGGCGGGCGCGGTCTACGCCTTCGCCCTGTCAGACGGAATGGAGGCCATGGGGCCGATGTGGCCGATGCAGATCGTGATCGGCGGCGCCTGCGTCTTCTTCATCTGGTACGCCTGGATGCTCGGCAGGAAGGGCGTCCTGCGCTGAGGGGCTGACGGGCGGTCGGTCTTTCGCCTATGCAGGCGCGGTGACCGACCGTTCCCCCGTCTCCCTGAGCGAAGCCGAGATCGCCGCCGTCCGCTCGTGGGTGATCCACGAGGACGAGGCCGTGATCGCCTTCAACAAGCCCGCCGGCCTGTCCAGCCAGGGTGGGCGCATCCAGGCGCATACGCTGGACGACCTGCTGTGGGCCTTCGCCCGCTCGAACGGGAAGCGGCCCGATCTGGTGCACCGGCTGGACCGCGACACCTCGGGCGTCATCCTCGCGGCGAAGACGAAGCCGGCGGCGGGCTTTCTCGGCAAGGCCATCCAGGCGCGGCGGTTCAGGAAGACCTATCTGGCCCTGCTGTCCGCCGCCCCCGAGCCGACGTCGGGGACGATCGACAAGCCCCTGCTGCGGCAGGAGATCGGCCGCGAAAGCTATATGCGCGCCGTCGCCGCCGACACGCCCGGCGCCCAGCCGGCCCTGAGCCGTTACCGCACCCTGTCCGCCTCGGACGACGGCGCCCTGGTCGAGCTGGACCCGGCCACCGGACGGATGCACCAGCTGCGTGTCCATATGGCGTCCATCGGCCGCCCCCTGGCCGGCGACGCCCGCTACGGCGGGGCCCTGACCTTCGCCGGCCGCGCCGCGCCCCGCCTGATGCTGCACGCGGCCAAACTGATCTTTCCCCATCCCGAGGGCGGCTACCGCACCGTCGAGGCGCCCCCGCCCGAGGATTTCGAGGCGCTGAAGGCGGCGGCGGGGCTCTAGCCCGCCCGCTTCGGCTGGCGGACACAGGAACCTCCGCCAGCGCCCGGCGCTATTTCAGACACGCCCGGAGCTTCGCCATGATCCGCCTGACCCTGCCCCTGATCGCCGCCGCCGGCCTCGCCCTGTCGGCCTGCGCCAGCCTGGCGCCCTATGGTCCGCAGACGGGGCCGGGCGGGCAGGGCTATGCGGAACAGCGCATCGAATCCAACCGCTTCCGGGTCACCTACAGCGGCGTCGGCGCGCCCGGTCCGGTGGCCGACATGGCCCTGCTGCGCGCGGCCGAACTGACCACGGCCCAGGGCTATGACTGGTTCGAGGTGACCCAGCGCTGGATCGACGGCCGTCCCGACAGCGCCGGCGGCATGCGGCCCAGCGTCGGCGTGAGCTACGGCTCGGGTCGGTCCTCCGGCCGGTACGGCAGCTATTCCAGCTCGGGCGTCGGCGTGGGCGTCGGCCTGAATTTCAGCGGCCCGTCGCCGACCTCGACCACGCTGGAGGTGGTGATGGGCAACGGCGCCAAACCCGACCGCCCCAACGCCTATGACGCCCGGGGCGTCCAGGACAGCCTGCGCCCGCGCCTCTAGTCCGGCTCCAGCCCCTTCGCGAAAGCGCCCACCGTGCGCCACAGTTCGGCGTCGTGGCCGATCCACAGGTGGCCGCCGTCGGGATACATCACCAGCCGGGCCTCCGGAATCCGTCCGGCGACGTGAACGGCGGCCTTGTCGGTCTCGTAGAGGTCGCCGCGCGCGCCCGCGACCAGGGTCGGGCAGGCGATCCGCTCCACCGGCCAGTCCGGCGGGGCCCCCGCCGTGGCGGAGTCCATCAGCAACCCCTCCCGACGCGCGCTGACCGGCAGGATGTGGAGCATCACGTCGCTGGCCCGCCGTCGCTCGCTGGCCTCCGCGGCCTTCACCGTCGCCGGATCGGTGGCCAGCACCATCCGCGTCATGAAGTCGGGCGCCCCCCGGATCCCGGCCCAGAACAGGAAGTCGGAGCCCAGCGCCGCGTTGATCATGCGCTGCGTGCCGGCATCCGGCGCGGCGTTGGCCCCCGGCAGGCGGTCGGGGGCGTGCAGGGCCGGGACCACCAGGACGAGGCCTCGACACCGCCCCGGATGCCGGAGCGCCAGCTGGGTCGCGGACAGGGCCCCGGCCGAGCCGCCGATGATGACGGCCTGGTCGATCCCGAGCCGGTTCATCAGCCAGTCCAGGGCGTCGGCCTGCATCTCGACCGTCGCGCCGTCCGGCATGGCGCTGCGCAGATAGCCGAACCGCGACGGGGCGATGATGCGCACCCCCTCGCGCGCCAGCGGGGCGCTGAAGTCCAGGCCCTGGTCGAAGCCGCCGCCGCTGCCGTGGATCATCAGGACCGGCGGGCCGGAGCCGACCTCGGCGTATTCGATCGGGCCCCAGGGGCTGTCGACCACCCGGCTGCGTCCCTGGGTGTGCGCCCGGGCTTCGGCCATGTCCCGATGGAAGGCGAGGGCGACGGTCGCGACCATGGCGATCGCGGCCGCGCCGACGACGACCGGCAGCCAGCGTCGCCGCCCCCGGGCGTGGGGGCGACGCATCCTTGGTTCGCCGAACAGGTTCATGACCGCCTCCGGTGCGGACGGAAGCCTGCCCCGCCGCCCCGGTGGCGTCCTTGACGCCGGTCAAATCCGGGCGATCAGCGCCCGCCGCGGGTCAGGGCCCGGTATTCGACCAGCCGTTCCTTGTCGCGCCGCACCTGGTCGGCGACGGCGTTGTCGACGTCCAGCGAGGCGTAGCGGACCCAGCCGTCGACGCCCAGCTTGTCCTGGATCGCGGCGGTCGGCGTGCGCCAGCGGAAATAGGACAGCCAGCTGACCAGCACCCCCAGCACGGCGGCCAGGCCCTGCAGGATGCGGAAACCCGCCTCGCCGGTCGCCGGGGCCGGCTCCAGCGCCAGCACCCCGAGGCCGACGATCAGCACCAGCGGCGTCAGGATGCGCTGGGCCCAGCGCATCCAGTAGCGCTCGCGGCGCACGCGCCACAGCTCCATCTGGACGTGCTTTTCGAGATATTCCATCCGCGCGCCCAGCCACATGGTCAGCCGGGTCAGATACATGGCGCGCTGGCCCCAGCCCTTGCCGTCCTGCTGGAACTGGGTCTCGGCCTGGTCGGCCATGGCCCGGGCCGTGGTGAACAGGTTCTGCAGTTCGCGGGTCCGCTGCACGATCTCGCGCGACAGCTCGTAGGAGTCGTTCTCCAGCTGGAACCGGTACTGGATGAACAGCACCGCCTGCAGGCCCCAGTACAGCCCCAGGACCGCCAGCATGGCGCCGGCGGCGAGACCCAGCCCCATGGGCGGCGAACCGGTCCAGCCGGCGAACAGGCCCGGCCCGAGGACGGCGAGAGCGGCGAAGGCGGCCAGCGCCCCGGCCTGGCTCAGCCGCTTGACGGTCACATGCACGATCAGGGCCCGGAACACCCGCCGGCCATAGCCGTGGATGCGGCTGCGGATGTCGGTGTCGACCGGGAACCGCTCCTCGATCTGGCGGCCGAACAGGACGTGGAACCGGTCCGGCTTCCCGTCCGTCTCCCAGAAGGGGAAGATGTCGAGCGGCTGGTTGAAATATTCGTCGATGTGGGACGAGACGATCGCCTCGGCCTCGGGCGTGGCGGCGAAATACTCGCTCTCGGAAATCGGGCGCAGGATGCCGTCGCCCCCGCGCAGGGGCCCGCGTCCGGAGCCCGGCGTCGGCGGCACGGCCCGGTTGGCGCTGTCCTCCGCCCCGCGCGGGGGCGGATTGGGCGCGGCGTGCAGGCGGGCGTCCTCGCCGTGGCCCCCGTGGCCGCCGTCGTGGGCGTCGTGCCCGTGGTTGTGATCGTCGTGCGACATGGCGCTTCGGCGGTCCCCTGAATCGTCAGCCCGGCAGTATGGCGGATCGACGCCGTCGGGCCGACGGCGTTCCCCCTGGGCGCGAAGCGGCGCCGCCCGCCAGATATCGGCGTTAACCCTGCCTCCCGGCAAGTGAAGTTTCGGTCAGAACGGATATCGCGCCATGGCCGCCGCGCAGGCCAGCAGCGGAACCAGCAGCAGGGCCTCCACCCCGACCCAGGTCCGGGCCCGCTTCAGCTCGCCGGCGGGGGGCGTGAAGGCGGTCCCGCCCGCGGCGGTCTTGCGCCAGCGGAAGAACAGCAGCGTCGGCCCGATCGACAGCAGGCCGATGGCCGCGAAGAGCGCGACCTTGCCCCAGAAGAACGGGTTTTCGGCATAGAAGGCCCAGCCCTTGCCGCCCCAGACCACGCGGCAGACGCCGATGGCGAGGACCAGCATGGCGGTCATGCCGAAGCGGGCGTCCACATGGACCAGCCGGGCCGGATCGACCGCGGCGGCCTTCAGCATCACGCCCTCCATCGCCAGGGTGGCGACCAGGCCGAAGACGAAAATGTGGTGGAGAATGGCGAGGATGAGATCGAGCACGTGCGCCTCCTTCGCTTTGCGGCCGGGTCCGGTATAAGCCCCGCATCATGACACGTTTTCTGATCGTCGCAGCCGGGGGCGCCCTCGGCGCCGTCGCCCGCTACGGGCTCGGACGCCTGCTGCCGGCGACCGGCTGGCCGTGGGCGACGCTGACGGCGAACGTCGTCGGCGGCCTCCTGATGGGTCTTCTGGCCGGCTGGCTGGCCTTCCGGGGCGGAGCGCACGGCGAGTCGATCCGGCTGTTCGCCGCCGTCGGGGTGCTGGGCGGCTTCACCACCTTCTCGGCCTTTTCGCTGGAGACGGCCCTGATGATCGAGCGCCGTCAATTGGCCATGGCCGGCGGCTACGTCGCCGCCTCTGTGGCGCTGTCCGTCATCGCCCTGTTCATCGGCCTGATGGTCGCCCGCCGCGCCTTCGGAGCCGCCTCTTGACCGACGACCCTGTTCAAGACACCCCCGAACCCCCCAGGCGCGAGGTCCTGACGATCTACGTCGCCGAAGCCGAGGACGGCATCCGTCTCGACCGCTGGTTCCGCCGGCGCTGGCCGCACCTGTCCAACATCCAGGTGCAGAAGATGGCCCGCAGCGGCCAGATCCGCGTCGACGGCGCCCGGATCAAGCCCGAGGGTCGGCTGACCGCCGGGGCCGCCGTGCGCGTCCCGCCGATCCCGGACGATGCGTCGCGGAAGGCCGGAGACCCGCACACGCTCAGCCCGCAGGACATCAAATTCGCCAAGTCCCTCGTGCTCTACGAGGACGACATGGTCATCGCCATCAACAAGCCCCACGGCCTCGCCGTCCAGGGCGGCACCAAGACCAGCCGCCACGTCGACCGGCTGTTGTCGGCCTGGGGGGAGGGGATGGACCGCCCGCGTCTGGTGCACCGCCTCGACCGCGACACCTCCGGCGTCCTGCTGCTGGGCAAGGGGCCGGAGGCGGCCAAGCGGCTGGCCGGGGCCTTCGCCCGGCGTCAGGCGAAGAAGACCTACTGGGCCATCGTCATCGGCAATCCCAAGCCCTCGGCCGGCCAGATCGACATGCCGCTGAAGAAGACCGGCATCAACGACTTCGAGATGATGCGCCCCGCCGACCGCAAGGACCCGCGCGCCGAACCGGCCGAGACCGCCTTCGCCACCATCAGCCGCGCCGCCCACCGGGCCAGCTGGATGGCCCTGCGGCCCTTCACCGGCCGGACCCATCAGCTGCGCGCCCACATGGCCGGCATCGGCCATCCAATCCTCGGCGATCCCAAATACGGGGACGAGAAGTCGAAGGAGCTGTCGGGCCCGCTGAAGCTGCAGCTCCACGCCCGCAGCATCGAACTGGAGCATCCGCGCGGCGGCATGCTGAAGGTCGAGGCGCCGCTGAGCCCCGAAATGCGCGCCGGCTTCGCCCATTTCGGCTTCGAGGAGGCCGAGGGTAATGAGAGCGATCCGTTCGAAGGGGTGCGCCGCCAGCGATGAGCCGACTCCTCGCAGTCTTCGACATCGACGGCACCCTGGTCGACAGCCGCGCCTCGATCCACCGCGCCGCCTGCGAGGCCGCGCGCGGCATCGGCCTGCCCGAGCCGGACTACGACCGCGTCCGCCAGATCGTCGGCCTGTCGCTGGAGCACGCCATGGCGGTGCTGGAGCCGGGCCTGGCCCCCGATGAACTGGCCCGCTTCATCGCCGGCTTCCGCGCCAGCTTCCAGCGCATGTACGACGAGGGGCACGAGGAGCCGCTCTATCCCGAGGCCACGGCCACCCTGCGCGGCCTCCACCGCGACGGCTGGCGCCTGGCGCTGGCCACCGGCCAGAACCGTCGCGGCGTGGCCCGCAACCTGGCCCGCGAGGGCTGGGCCGATATGTTCCTGTCCTCCCACTGCGCCGAGGACGGCCCGGGCAAGCCCGATCCCGCCATGCTCCACGCCGCCATGAATGCCTGCGACTCCGACCCCGCGCGCACCGTCATGATCGGCGACACCGCCCATGACATCGAGATGGCGATCAACGCCGGCGTCCTGCCTCTGGGCGTCGCCTGGGGCTTCCATACCCTGGAGGAGCAGATCGCCGCCGGGGCGCATCATGTCGCCGCCGATTTCGCTGACCTGGAGGCCGCCCTGGACAGGTTCGCCGCCCAAGTTCCGGCCCCGAAAGCCGGAGCGGGCTGATCCGCCGCGCGGATCAGGAAACCGGCATGCAGATCCGGGTCTTCAGGTCCTCGGGAGGGGTTGTGAACGGATCGTCCAGATAGACCTCCCAGGAGAGCGACGGCATGGGAAGGCCTGCCGTCCTCAGATGGTCCTCAAGTTCGCCGTAGGCCGTCTTCAGGCCCTCATACGGTCCGCTGTAGACGGTCGTGAGCGCCCGGCCGGACGGCGTCAGGGCCGACTTCACGTCGCCCTCGGCCCGGGCGGCGTCAGACGCAGTCACAGGGAAGCCGATATCGATCTTCATGTTGGCGCCGTCCCGGTTGCGATAGACTGCGAGCGGGGGGCCGGCCGGCGCGACGCCGGCGCGGGCGAAGAAGGCGCCCAGCGTTTCGAAGGCCTCGCCCATGACCTCGGAAATCTCCCCCGGAATCATTCCGGACGACCGGGTGACATGGAGCATGGGTTGCGGCTCCCATTCGACGGTTTCGATGTGCATGGCTCTGCTCCTTGGGGACCGGGTCGGTGTCGGCGGACGGCGCGGGCGAACGCCACCCTGATCCGTCCCGGAGCGCGGGCCTTGATTTGCCTCAAGGCCGCGCCATTCGCTCGCCGGCTTCCGGTCCGCGGGGCTTGCGCAGGTCCACGTGCGTGACTCGCCCGGAGTGATCGGCCAGGTTGCCCGGCGGTTCGGATCGCGATGAGGCGGAGAGGGATGATGGCGGGGTTTGTGCGGGCAGGACTGGCGTCCTGCGGTCTGACGCTGGTTCTGGGATTTTCGGCGATGACGGCTCCGACGCTGGCGCAACAGCCGGTCCCGGCGGCGGCCGAGCGCGACGGCCGCCGGGATTTCGACTGGGAGATCGGCGAATGGACCACGCGGCTGTCCCGGCTGCAGCGGCCGCTGAGCGGGTCCACGACCTGGGTCGAGTATGAGGGGGCCACCGTGGTCCGGCCCGTTCAGGGCGGGGCCAATCTGGTCGAGCTGTCCGTCGAGGGTCCGGCGGGCCGGATCGAGGGCCTCTCGCTGCGTCTCTACAACCCCGAAACGCGGCAGTGGAGCCTGAATTTCGCCGGCGGCGGGGTGCTGAGCCCGCCCGTGTTCGGCGAGTTCAGGGATGGCCGCGGGGTCTTCTTCGGCCAGGACACATGGGCCGGCCGGGCCATTCTGGTGCGGTTCGTGATTTCGGACGTCACGGCGGACTCCGCCCGCTTCGAACAGGCCTTCTCGGCCGACGGCGGGGCGACCTGGGAGGTGAACTGGATCGCGGTCGATACGCGCCGTTGACCCGGGCGTCGGCGGTCGCGGCGTCCTACGGCCGCTGCAGGAAGGCGAAGGCGTTGTAGATCAGCGAGCCCAGCGCGCCCGAGCCGAGCCCGAAGCCCAGCGCCGACAGCAGGCCGAAGCCGAGCGCCGCGGTTGAGCCGACGGGCTGGTCCGTGAACAGCGAGATGAACATGTGCGACCGGGGCAGGATGCCTGCCGCTGCCCCCACCCAGCACAGGGCGAAGACGATGGCGACGGTCAGCCCGACCGTCACGGCGCATCGGGAAAGGCTCAGCGTCCTCGCGGACTCTCGGGAATAGGCGGTGGCGGTGGTCATGGTCCGTCCTCCGGTGGGGACCGGCTGGAACGCCGGCCCCGGAACTCCAGACCCCAGGCCGGCGCGGGCGCCTTGATCAGGATCAAGGCGGCTGCCTTGCGGCCGGCCAGGGTTCCAGCCTTTCACATCTTGCGGGGGGGGGGGGGCGGATGGCCGAAATTCTGGTGACGTGGTTCTCGCGCTCAGGCTCCACCGAACAGGCGGCGCGGGCCCTCGCGGCCCGACTCGGCGCGGACGCCGAACCGATCCTTGTCCCCGCCTCCTACGCCGGGGCCGCGGGGTTCTTCCGCGGCGTGTGGCAGTCAATGCTGCGCCGTCCCGTGGCCGTCCAGGCCGGCGTGAATCCGGTCGCATACCGGCTCGTCGTCGTCGGCACGCCGGTGTGGGCGGGCCAGCCGTCCGCCCCGGTGAGATCCTGGCTGAGCCGGCACGGTCCCCGGATCCGCACGCTGGCGGCGTTCTGCGTCTCGGGCAGCGGCGCCCCCTGTGATGGCGTGTTCGACGAGATCGAGGGCCTCGTCGGGCGGGAATTGGCCGCGACCCTCAGTCTCGCGCAGCGGGATGTGCTCGCCGGAGGGGCCGACGCCGCCCTCGACGCCTTCGCCGGCGGCCTGCGCGAGGACCTCGCCCAGACCGCCTGAGCCGAAGGGGTGGACCGCGCCGGGGCGCGGGGGTAGAGGCCGCATCCGTCAAGGACCGCCATGAGCCACATCCCGCCCCTCGATCCCAATGTCGCCGCCCGCAAGGGCTTTCGCGAGTCCGAGGAGCGCCTCAAGCGCTTCTGGAAGGCCGTCGACGTGGCCGAAGGGCAGGGGGGCTGGGCCGTCACCCTCGACGGCCGCACGCCGAAGACGCCCGCCCATGCGCAGCTGGTGCTGCCGACCAGGGCCGCCGCCCGGCTGGTCGCCGGGGAATGGGCCGCCCAGGGCGAGTTCATCGACCCGGCGACCATGCCCGCCACCCGCCTGGCCTCCACCGCCATCGACCGGGTCAGCCAGGTCCGCGAGCCGGTGGCCGAAGAGATCGCCGCCTTCGCCGGCTCGGACCTGCTCTGCTACCTCGCCGACCATCCGACCTCGCTGGCCGTGGAGCAGGCCCGCGAGTGGACGCCGTGGCGCGACTGGGCCGCGCGGGAGCTGGGCGTGGCGCTGGAGCCTGCCGAGGGGATCGTCCACCGGCCCCAGGACCCCGCCGCCATCGCCCGCGTCCGCGACCTGGCCCTCCGGCTGGACGATTTCGCCCTGACCGGCCTGGCCATGGCCACGCCCCTGCTGGGCTCGGCCGTCCTCGCCCTCGCGGTCCAGCGCGGGGCGCTGTCGGGCGAGGCCGCCTTCGAACTCAGCCGCCTCGACGAGGCCTTCCAGGAACGCCAGTGGGGCGTCGACGCCGAGGCCGCCGAACGCACCGCCGGCCGCCGGGCCGAGGCCGTCCTGCTGGACCGGTGGTTCCGGGCGCTGGAAAGCTAACCGCGCCTCTCCCCGGCTTGCCTCCCGCCCCGCCTCTCCTTAAGCCTCGAGCCCCAAGGAGAGGCCCCATGCAAGACATCCTCGAACAGCTCGAAGCGCGCCGCGCCGGCGCCCGCCTCGGCGGCGGCGAGAAACGCATCGCCAGCCAGCACGGCAAGGGCAAGCTGACCGCCCGCGAACGCATCGACGTCCTGCTCGACGAGGGCTCGTTCGAGGAGACCGACATGTTCGTCGAGCACCGCTCGACCCAGTTCGGCATGGAAAACCAGCGCATTCCCGGCGACGGCGTGGTCACAGGCCGGGGGACCATCGGCGGCCGTCTGGTCTATGTCTTCTCCAAGGATTTCACCGTCTTCGGCGGCTCGCTCTCGGGCGCCCACGCGGCCAAGATCGTCAAGATCCAGACCATGGCCCTGACCAACGGCGCCCCGATCATCGGCCTGTTCGACGCCGGCGGCGCCCGCATCCAGGAGGGGGTCGAGGCCCTGGCCGGCTACGCCGACATCTTCCTGCAGAACACCCTGGCCTCGGGGGTGATCCCCCAGATCAGCGTCATCATGGGCCCCTGCGCCGGCGGCGACGTCTATTCCCCCGCCATCACCGACTTCATCTTCATGGTGAAGGACACCAGCTACATGTACGTGACCGGCCCCGATGTGGTGAAGACGGTCACCAATGAGGTGGTCACCCACGAGGACCTGGGCGGCGCCCGCGTCCACGCCCAGAAGTCCGGCGTCGCCGACGGCGCCTTCGAGAACGATCTGGAGGCCCTCAGCGAGGTCCGCCGCCTGATCGGCTTCCTGCCCCTGTCCAACCGCGAAAAGCCCCCGGTCCGCGACTCCTACGACGACCCCGAGCGCCAGGAAGACAGCCTCGACACCCTCGTCCCGGCCAATCCGAACCAGCCCTATGACATCAAGGAGCTGATCCTGAAGACGGTCGACGAGGCCGAATTCTTCGAGATCGCCCCCGATTTCGCGAAGAACATCGTCACCGGCTTCGGCCGCCTCGACGGCCAGACGGTCGGCGTCGTCGCCAACCAGCCCCAGGTCCTCGCCGGCGTCCTCGACATCGACTCCAGCCGCAAGGCCGCCCGCTTCGTGCGCTTCTGCGACGCCTTCGACATCCCGCTGGTGACCTTCGTCGACGTGCCCGGCTTCATGCCCGGCACGCGTCAGGAGTACGGCGGCCTGATCAAACACGGCGCCAAACTGCTGTTCGCCTATGCCGAGGCGACGGTGCCCAAACTGACCGTCATCACCCGCAAGGCCTATGGCGGCGCCTATGACGTGATGAGCTCCAAACACCTGCGCGGCGACGTCAACTACGCCTGGCCCTCGGCCGAGATCGCCGTCATGGGCGCCAAGGGCGCGGTCGAGATCATCTTCCGCAAGGAGGCCGGCGACCCGGAGGCGCTGGCGGCGCGCGAGGCCGAGTACAGGGAAAAGTTCGCCAACCCCTTCGTGGCGGCGGGCCTGGGCTATATCGACGACGTGATCATGCCGCACGGGACGCGGAGACGGCTGATCCGGGCGCTACGGACGCTGAAGAACAAGCAGCAGAGCAATCCGTGGAAGAAGCACGATAATATTCCGCTGTAGGGTCTTCCGCCCCGACTGGAGCAAGGGCCCAAGGGGAGATATCCTTGTTTGGTCACAGCTATCGGTTGACAGCTCTGAGCGAAGGCTTAGTTCTTCGGCTTTCAAGCAATCTCCGGGGGGAGTCTAACTGATGGATTCGATCTATTGAGCAGGGTGGCCGTGGCATCGGTGGTCGAAACGGAAACCTTGGAAGTCCCGTCGACCAGCCGCGCGAAGGCCGTAGCCCAAGCAAGGCGACGTCTCGAACAATCAGACGGTCTTGCCCAAGCGCATGAGGTAGAGCGGCTTATCACCGTTTACCTAGCTGAGATCGTAGCACAGCAGCTTCAGACAGAGTGGCGTGCCCTGTTGGTGGCCAAGCTGCTGGAAAAGATGCGACGTAGGTTCAAGCCTGCCGACGACGCGCAGAAGAATGCGGCGTGAGCGGGCCCCGCGGCAAGCGGGGGCAGACGATCAATCCTAAAGCGGCTGTCGAGTACAACGTCGCTCGGGATCGCTTTCTCGTCAGCTCCGAGAAGAACGACGGACCAGAATGGTTGGTCCGCGTAGGAAAATACGTTCAGCACTGTTGGGAAATCGAAGCCGAGGCTTACGAGAAGAGCGGAGACACGTCCTTTGATGATCGGAAGTATCTCGATGAATGGGATAAAGTCCGAGAGGAGGAAATCATTGCGTTGCAAGCGAAGGCCGAAGCAGAACTACACCAATACGTACTGACGCAATTTCCTAGAGTTTGGCTGAAATATAAAAAGACTCACTCTGGAATCCGTCTCGCTACCTACTTTCTCGTCAAATCGCGGGACGCGTTTTTTGGAGCCGTTGGACTCACGCTCATCGTGATGGCGCTGTCGTGGTTTGTGAATTTGCTCGATCCAGCGCTTTCGCAACGGGCGTTGAGCTATGTCCAATCGGTGATTGTGCCCGAACAATCAGATGTGAAGATTAAATCGGCAACGTCGGAAAATGATCCAGAAGCCGACAATGCGAAACCTGCAGGAAGGGCGACCTAGCCAAGGCTAGACAGAAAATCCGCGCGTAGTCTGAGAGCTCGCTCCGGCCTGTCCCGTGATAATTGAGAGGCGCAGAGCCTCCGCTCCCCCACGGCCAAGCAGGTGTTTGCGTCCCGGCCCGGCGTCGAGACCGCCTCCGCCGGCCTGGCGCCCGATGCGGAGGAGCCATGCTCCACCGATCCCGGATCAAGTCCGGGATGACGAGGAATGGGCCGACATCATCTTCGTCATGGAGCGCGCCCACCGCGCCAAACTCCAGCGCCGCTTCCGGGCGCAGCTGAAGCGCGCCCGCGTCATCTGTCTCGACATCCCCGACGACTACGCCTTCATGCAGCCGGAGCTGGTGGCGTTGCTGGAGAAGAAGGTCGCACGACATCTCCCTTCTCCCCTTGGGGGAGAAGGTGGGCGGCGGAGCCGTCCGGATGAGGGGTAGGCCGGCTCCGGACCTGCTGGCGGCCAGTCGAAACTGACCATCCCCCTCATCCGGCCCTCCGGGCCACCTTCTCCCCCGAGGGGAGAAGGGATTATGGTGCCCCCATGATCACCCTCCACGCCTTCGGCCGCGTCCATCCCTTCGTCCATGGCGAGACCCGCGACCTGCGCATCCAGTGGGCGCTGGAGGAGATGGGGCTGCCCTATGCCGTGCGCGGCTGGGACCACACCGGCGGCGAGACCACCGGCCCCGCGTTCTCGGCCATCAGCCCCTTCAACCAGATCCCGATCCTGACCGATGGCGATGTCACCCTGTCCGAATCCGCCGCCATCCTGATCCATCTGGCGGAAAAGTCCGGCAAGCTGATCCCGGCCGACGCCGACGGCCGCGCCCACGTCATCCAGTGGACCCTCGCCGCCCTGTCCACCGTCGAGGGCCCGATCCAGCCGCTCAAGCTGATGGACATGGGGGCCATGGGCGAGCCGGGGGAGGCGCGCGCCTTCCTGACCGGCTGGACCCACCGCGTGCTCGACGGCGTCAACCGCCGGCTCGAGGGCCGCGACTGGATCGCCGCCGACGACTTCACCATCGCCGACCTGTTGCTGGCCTCGGTCCTGCGCCAGCTCCGCCACACCGAGCTGATGGACGGCTATCCCAACGTGAAGGCCTTCTACGCCCGCGCCATGGCCCGGCCGGCGTGGAAACGCACCCTCGACCTCTACGCCGAACGGCTGGGCGCCCACCGGGCGAAGATTGAATAGCGGAACAGCTGCCGCGGTCCGGAACTCCCCGACCCCTGCTTCGCTTTCCTTGCATGGCCGCGCCGTCGCCCCGCACCGCCGTCCTCCACCGCATGGTCATGCCCGACCACATCTGCCCGTACGGCCAGAAGTCCCTGTGGCTGCTGCGCCGCAAGGGCTACGCCGTCCAGGACCACCATCTGAAGACCCGCGAGGAAACCGACGCCTTCAAGGCCCTGCACGGCGTCGACACCACGCCCCAGACCTTCATCGGCGGCGTCCGCATCGGCGGCTGGGACGACCTGCGCCGCTTCTTCGGCCAGAAGGTCCCCGGGGAGGGCGCGACCAGCTACACCCCGGTCCTGGTGGTCTTCGCCGTCGCGGCCCTGATCGCCCTGGCGATCGACTGGCTGTCGATGCGGGCGATCACGGCGATGGTCCTGCCCGATTTCATCGCCACAGCCATGTGTCTGCTGGCCATGCTCAAGCTGCAGGACGTCGAGCGCTTCTCGACCATGTTCCTCAACTACGACCTGCTGGCCCGGCGCTGGATCCCGTACGGCTACATCTATCCGTTCGCTGAGCTCAGCGCGGGCGTGCTGATGCTGGCCGGCGCCCTGACCTGGCTGTCGGCCCCGGTGGCCCTGTTCATCGGCGGCGTCGGCGCCGTCTCGGTGTTCAAGGCGGTCTGGATCGACAAACGCGAGCTCAAATGCGCCTGCGTCGGCGGCTCGTCCAACGTGCCGCTGGGCTTCGTCTCCCTGACCGAGAACCTGATGATGGTCGCGATGGCGGTCTGGATGCTGGCGGGGCGCTGACGGAGCCTGACGTCCGGCGCGGCGGGGGCTGCGCGATCCGACGGAGTGTGCTCCTGTCCCGGCAGGAGACGCCGCCATGATCCGCCCCGCCCTGATTGTCCTGGCCCTGTGGCTGGCCGCCCCGGTGGCCGCCCGGGCCTGCATGCGGCCGATCGATACGCCCGCCGAACGCATGGCCGGGGACTATGTCACCGTCGCGGTCGCCACCGTCGTCACGGTCGACTCCCGGGCCCCGGAGCGGCCGAACCGCGCCTTCACCGCCGAGTTCGAGATCGACCGGACGGTCGAGGGCTATCCCCAGACCGGACGGCTCCGCCTGTGGCACGAGGAGCAGACGGAGTGCCCGCGGGTCCTGCCCCTGCCGGTCGAGGGCGAGGCCTGGGTGGTGTACCTGGAGTGGGATGCGCGCGGGGCCGGTCCGGTCACCGAGGCCTGGCCGCTGGTCTGGGCCGAACGCCTCGATCCCCGCTTCGGCGGCCGCGCCGACGCCGATGCACGCGATCTGGAGCCGCCGCATCGGTGAGGGCGGCTATCCCAGGCCCCTCAGCCCCGCCCGCAGCGCCTCCGCCTCGCCGTCCAGTCCCGCCTCGAGACGGGCATGCTCCCCGATCCACACCGGCGTGGCCGCCGCCAGCAGGGCGCGGCCCTTGTCCGTCAGGGCGGCCCGTCGCCCGCGCCGGTCCTTCGCATCGACCGACACCGTCGCCAGCCCGGCCCGTTCCAGCGGCTTGAGATTGGCCGTCACGGTCGACCGGTCCATGGCCAGCAGGCTGGCCACCGCGCCGATGGTCGGCGGATCGGGCCGGTTCAGGCTGTTGAGCAGCGAGAACTGGCCGCTGGTGATCCCCAGCGGCCGGAAGGCCTCGTCGAAGCGCCGCGACAGGGTCCGCGCCGCCCGCTGCGCATGCAGGCACAGGCAGTGGTCCTTGATGTGCAGGGTGGTCGCATAGGTGGCGGCGGTTGACATGGGTTCAGATAGGTTGATATCAACTCATCTGTCAATCCGACGCTTCAGAAGGAGCCCCGCATGATCCAGGTCACCGCCTTCAAATGGGTCCCGCCCTTCGCCCAGGGTTCGGTGCGCGACATCCGCGTCCGCTGGGCGCTGGAGGAGGCGGGGCTGGGCTATGACGACCATCTGATCGGCTTCGAGGACCAGTCGACGCCCGCCTATCGCGCCCGCCAGCCCTTCGGCCAGGTGCCGGCCTTCAGCGACGGCAAGGTCGAGATGTTCGAGAGCGGCGCCATCGTCCTCTACATCGCGCAGAACTCGGATCAGCTGATGCCGGCCGACGAGGCGGGCCGCGCCATGGTGATGACCTGGCTGTTCGCCGCCATGAACAGCGTCGAGCCCTGTGTGGCCGAGCTGGCCACGATCGACCTGTTCAACGCCGACAAGGGCTGGGCGAAGGAACGCCGCCCCGAGGTCGAGGCCATGCTGCGCAAGCGGCTGGCCGACCTGCAGGCCGCCCTCGGCGACCGCAAATGGTTCGCCAACGACCGCTTCAGCGGCGCCGACATCCTGATGACCCACGTGCTGCGTGACCTGCGCCATACGGACATCGTCGCCGACTATCCGGCGCTGGCCGACTACGTCGCCCGGGCCGAGGCCCGGCCGGCGTTCAGGCGGGCGCTTGAGGACCAGATGAAGCCGTTCAGGGCGGCCGAGGCGGCCAATCCCGAACTGGCGCCGGCCTGAACTCCTTCTCCCAACACCGACAGCGCAACAGAAGGCCTGAACATGAACTCCAAGGACACCTATCTCGCGGTCTTCCTCGGGTCTGGCGACGGCCCGCGCCGGGCGACCTGGAACGCCCTGTCCGATGACCAGCGGCGCGCCCGCGAGCAGGAAGGCATGGCCGCCTGGGGCGCCTGGGTCGAGACCCATCGCGACTCCATCGTGGACAACGGCGGGCCGCTCGGCCGGACGAAACGCGTTTCGGGAGACGGGGTGGCGGATGTCTCCAACAACCTGGCTGTCTACGTGGTGGTGCGCGCCGCCTCGCATGACGCCGCGGCCCGGATGTTCGAAGACCATCCGCACTTCACCCACTTTCCGGGCGATGCGGTGGAGGTGATGCCGATCCTGCCGATTCCCGGCCCTTGACCAGTATGGCCCGTCTCGTCTTCGACATGAACGTTTCGCTGGACGGCTACGTCGACCATGACAAATTCGCGCCCGATCCGGAGCTCTTCCGGCACTGGATCGACGTGGTGCGCACCGCGACCGGCAGCATCTACGGCCGCAAGCTCTACGAGATCATGCGCTACTGGGAAGAAGACGATCCCGACTGGACCCCGGACCATCGGGCGTTCGCGGCGGCGTGGCGCGCCGAACGCAAATGGGTCGTGTCCCGCACCCTGACCTCGGTCGGCCCTGACGCCACCCTTGTCCCGAGCGACATGGAGGGCGTGGTCCGCCGGCTGAAGACCGACTTCGAGGGCGAAATCCACGTCGGCGGCCCGGTCCTGGCGCAAGGCCTGACCGACCTCGGTCTGATCGACGAATACCGCCTCTACCTCCACCCCGTCGTGCTGGGGCGGGGCGCGCCGTTCTTCGCCGCCGCCGTGCCGCCGCTCCGCCTCGTCGCCCATGACCGGATCGGCCGGGAGGCGATCCGGCTGACCTATGTGCCCGCGTGACGGCGCCGCGCCGTAATGCGTCCGATTCTGGCGTATCGGGTTGATACGATGCGCCCCGGTCTTTGAAAACTGGATCAGAGTCCCAACCGGACGGTTCGGACGGTTCGGACGCTTCGGACGGTGTTTCGGGACGACGAAACCGGACGCTTCGGACTCTTCGGACGCTTCGGACGGTGTCTTGGTCCGCTCAGCCGACCAGCGCCGCCCGTTCCTCCGGGGTCAGCATCCGCCACCGGCCCTCGGGCAGATTGTCCAGCTTCAGCGGCCCGATCCGTACACGGATCAAATCCACGACCTCCAGATCGACCATCTCGCACATCCGCCGGATCTGGCGGTTGCGGCCCTCGCGCAGGATGAATTTGAGCCGAAAGGATTCCATCCGGCTGACCCAGGCCGGCTTCAGCTGGCGGCCGTCCAGCATCAGGCCGTGGCGCAGGATCTTCAGCTTCTTCTCGGTGACGTCGCCGGCGACGCGGACCAGATATTCCTTGTCCAGATCGGACTGCGGCCCGATCACCGCCTTGGCCACCACCCCGTCCGACGACAGCAGCAGAAGGCCGCGCGAGTCCTCGTCCAGCCGCCCGATCGGGGGCAGGGAGGCGTCCCCGGCCGGGACCGCGCCCGGCCCGACCCGGTTGGCCTCGGTGATCAGCCTTGCCGCCGGGATCTTGTCCGGCTCCGGCTGGCCCGAGACGAAGCCCATCGGCTTGTGCAGGACGATGGTCACCCCCTCGGCCAGGGCCGCCGTCGCCCGGTCGCTGAGGGTCAGGGTCTGTCCCGGCGCCAGCCTGCGCCCGGCGTCGGTCACCACCTCTCCGTCGACCGAGACCAGGCCGTCAGCGATCAGGGCGTCGGCCTCGCGCCGCGAGCAGACGCCGCTCTGGCCCAGCCATTTGTTGATCCGGACCGGCTCCGGGCCGTCGTAGGTGCGGGAGAAGGCCAAGGGTCTATTGGCCCAGGGCCGCGCGGGCGATCTCGTCGTCCTCGGCCGAGCTGGCGCCCGAAACGCCGATAGCCCCGACGATGCGGCCGTCGACCACGATCGGCACGCCGCCCGCGACCGGGACCAGCCCCTCGATGGCCAGGCTGACCGTCCGCCCCGCCAGCACCCGGGCCTCCGCGGCCGCCGTCGGCCCCCGGAACAGCGCCGCCGAGCGCGCCTTGGCCTGGGCGACGGCGATGGATCCGTACTGGACGTCGTCCATCCGCGCGAAGGCGACCAGCGCCCCCGACGGCTCGACCACCGCAAAGGCCATGCGGAAGCCGCGCGCCGAGGCTGCCGCCGTCGCGCGGTCGATCAACGCCTGCGCCGCCTCCAGCCCGATCGGCGCGCCATAGGGCGGGGCGGGCGTGGAGGGCGCGGCCGGGGCCGGCGGGGGCGTCTGCGCCTGGACCGCTCCGGGCGTGGCGATCAACACAAGGGCGAGGATGAGCGGTTTCATGATCGGGCTCCATCAATCCGTCCTGCCGTCCCATCTCGGAGATGCCGGCGCAAGTCCGGCCTACAGGCGCCGGAACAGCAGCATCAGATTGTTGGCGGGCATCCCGACCCGCCGCGTCAACGCCAGCCCCTCCGCCTTGGCCGCCGCCACGACCGTATCCCGGTCGCGCAGGCCCCAGGCCGGATCGCGCGCCTTCAGGCTGTCGTCGAAGGCCGCGTTCGACGCCGCCAGCGGGACCTCCGCCTCGCGATACGGCCCGTACAGGACCAGCAGGCCGCCCGGCGTCAGCCGCCGGCCCGCCAGCGTCATCAGCCCCTCGGTCGCCGCCCAGGGGCTGATGTGGATCATGTTGATGCAGACCACGGCCTGCACCGGCCCCTCCGGCCAGGTCGCCGGGTCCAGCACGTCCAGCGCCAGCGGGGCGCGGAGGTTCGGCAGGTCGGCCGCCGCCGCCCAGGCCTCGATGCTGGCCCGCGCCTCCGGGCTGGGGTCGGCGGGCGTCCAGTCGAGGCCGGGGAGGGCGCGAGCGAAGGCCACAGCGTGTTCGCCCGATCCGGCGGCGATCTCCAGCACCCGTCCGCGTCCCGGCATATGCGCCTTCAGAACATCGAGGATCGGGCCCCTGTTCCGCGCCACGGCGGGCGAGGCGAGGGCGCCATGGGGGGTCGCAACGGCGGCGTCCATCGTCTGCATGGCCGTCCGGATACCCCGCCAGGGCCCGCGCCGCGACCGGAATTATGCAGGCTCCGCCAGGCGCCGGGCTCGCGAGAGGTTGAAACGTGCTTCGGTTGACGCCGCGTCCGCATCGGTGTCATTCCGGCTGAAACATTGCGTGATCTCACGCAAGGGAGAGCCACGGCGGCGTCAGATCGCCGGGCGACGTTCAGGAGAGTGATCGTGACCGCATCCGTGATTCCGGGCCTGCATCCGGCCCCCACCCGCCACGCCGGCCTGATCGCCTGGGTCGAGCAGATCGCCGCCCTGACGCGCCCCGCCCGCGTCCGCTGGTGCGACGGTTCGGAGGCCGAGAAGGCCGCCATCGTGGCCGATCTGATCGGCAAGGGCACCCTGAGGGAACTGGACCAGACGAAGCGTCCCGGCTGCTACTACGCCGCCTCGGACCCCCGGGACGTGGCCCGGGTCGAGAGTCGGACTTTCATCTGCTCGGCCAATGAGATCGACGCCGGCCCGACCAACAACTGGGCCGATCCGGTCGAGATGCGGGCGCGGCTGAACGGTCTGTTCGACGGCTGCATGGCCGGCCGGACCATGTATGTCGTGCCGTTCTCGATGGGGCCGCTGGGCTCGAAGATCAGCGCCCTGGGCGTCGAGATCACCGACAGCGGCTATGTCGCCGTCTCGATGGGGGTCATGACCCGCATGGGCCAGCCGGTGCTGGACCTGATGGGCGAGGACGGCTTCTTCGTCCCCGCGGTCCACACCCTCGGCGCCCCGCTGGCCGAGGGCCAGGCCGACGTGCCGTGGCCGTGCAACGATGACAAATGGATCGTCCACTATCCCGAGACCCGCGAGATCTGGTCCTACGGCTCGGGCTACGGCGGCAACGCCCTGCTGGGCAAGAAATGCTACGCCCTGCGCATCGCCTCGGTCATGGCCCGCGACGAGGGCTGGCTGGCCGAGCACATGCTGATCCTCAAGCTGACCGATCCGAAGGGCCGCGCCAAATACGTCGCCGCCGCCTTCCCCTCGGCCTGCGGCAAGACCAACCTGGCCATGCTCCAGCCGAGCATCCCGGGCTGGAAGGCCGAGACCATCGGCGACGACATCGCCTGGATGCGTTTCGGCGATGACGGCCGGCTCTACGCCGTGAACCCGGAAGCCGGCTTCTTCGGCGTCGCGCCCGGCACCAGCCGCAACACCAATCAGAACGCCCTGGCGACCCTGGCCACCAACACCGTCTTCACCAACACCGCCCTGACCGCCGACAACGACATCTGGTGGGAAGGTCTGACGAAAGAGGCGCCGGACGGCCTGACCAACTGGAAGGGCCAGCCCCACGACCCGGCCTCGGGCGAGCCCGCCGCCCATCCGAACGCCCGTTTCGCCGCGCCGGCCGGCCAGTGCCCGGCCATCGCGCCCGAGTGGGAGGACCCCAGGGGCGTGCCGATCGACGCCATCCTGTTCGGTGGCCGCCGCGCTTCGGCCGTGCCGCTGGTGACCGAGGCCTTCGACTGGGAGCACGGGGTGTTCATGGGCTCGTCGGTCGCCTCGGAAGGCACCGCCGCCGCCGAGAACGCCATCGGCGCCCTGCGCCGCGATCCCTTCGCCATGCTGCCCTTCTGCGGCTACAACATGGGCGACTATTTCGCCCACTGGCTTTCGATGGCCGGCAAGACCGAGGCGTCGAAACTGCCGCGCCTCTACTTCGTCAACTGGTTCCGCAAGAACGACGACGGCAAGTTCGTCTGGCCGGGTTTCGGCGACAACGCCCGGGTGCTGAAGTGGATCGCCGAACGGATCGACGGCGAGGCCGAGGCGGTCGACACCGCGGTCGGTCGCGTGCCGACCCGCGAGGCGCTGGACCTGTCGGGCCTGGACCTGTCGGACGCCGACCTGTCCATCCTGCTGGATGTGGACGTCGCGGTCTGGGCCGAGGAGGCCTCGCTGATCCCGGACTTCTACGCCCAGTTCGGCGATCGTCTCCCCGCGGCCCTCTGGGACCAGCACGCCGCCCTCACCGCCCGCATCGGCGCGACCCGCGCCGCCGCCATCGCGGCGGAGTAGCGATAGCGTCTTGCAATCGGAGCCCGGGCGGTCGATCTGATCGCCCGTGACTTCCTCCCCTGATGTGATCGTCATCGGCGCCGGCGTGCTCGGCCTCTGCACCGCCGCGGAACTGGGCGCGCGCGGCCACGCCGTGACCGTCGTCGACCCGGGCGGATTCAACGCCAGTTCGGCCGCGGCAGGCATGATCGCTCCGGCGCTGGAATGCCTGTCCGACGAGGCCACGCCGGAACGGGCGGCCCTCCTGAGGCGCGCCCGCGATCTGTGGCCCGGCTTTGCCGAAGCCTTCGGCCTGGCGCTGACCCGCGACGGCGTCGACTGGCTCGGGCCCGATCCCGGCGAGGCCATCGCCCGTGTGAAGGCCCTGGGGTTCGCCGCCGCGCCGGCGCCCGGCGGCCTGACCTCGCCGGACGACTGGCGGGTCGAGGTCGCGGCCGGTCTCAAGGCCCTGGCCCGGGCCCCCGGCGTCGCCATCGTCCGGGGGACCGTCGCCAGCCTGTTTGCCGACGCGCGCCGCTGGCGGGTCGAGGCCGGCGACGGCAGGGTCTGGTTCGCGCCGACCGTGGTGCTGGCCACCGGCGCCACTCCGCCGCTTCCGGGTCTGCCGGACCGGCCCGCGGCCGTCGTATCCGCCATTGAACCGGTGCGCGGCCAGCTGACGCCGGTCGCCGCGCCGCCGCCGCCGCGAACCCTGCGGACGCCGGGCCTCTATGTGGTTCCGGCCCCGGGCGGCGTCGTCATCGGCGCCACCATGGAGCGCGGCCGCCGCGACCTGGAGCCCGATCTCGACGAATCCGCCCGCCGCGTCGCCGCCGGCCTGGCCCTGCTGGGCGCGGCGGGGACGGCCGGAACGCCGCGCGTCGGCGTGCGCGGCGCCAGCGCCGACGGCCTGCCCCTGGCCGGCCCGTCGGGAGAGCCCGGCCTGCATCTGGCCCTGGCTCCATTCCGCAACGGCTGGCTGCTGGGGCCGTTGGTCGCCCGCGTGGTCGCCGACGGCGTCGAGGGCGGCGCGCCGTCGCCGGACGCCGCCGCCCTCGATCCCCTCAGGTTCGGCTGATCAGCCTTCTGGCGGCAGGTCGAAGCGCAGGTTGATCGCCACCCGCGAGCCCACGGCCGCGCCGTCCACGGTGCGCGGATTGACCCGGAAATGGCGCGACAGCCCCTGCGCCGCCCGGCCGAAGCCATAACCGCCCGGCGTCTCCCGCGTGACGTTGCAGTCGGTGACCGCGCCGGTGGGCAGAACCAGACAGTTCAGCGAGGCCGAACCGGCGATTCCGGCCGTGATCGCGCGGTCCGGATAGGCCCGCATCATCTGCTCGGCCGACGGCTGCCGCGACCAGCTGGGATTGCGGATCACGGACGCGGGGGCGGGCGTCGCTTCAACCACCGGGGTGTTGTCGACCGGCGTCTCGACGACCTCCGTGAAGGTCAGGGTCGTGCTGGTCGTCGGCGTCGCGTCGGTTGGAACCGCGGAGATGGTGTCGGTGGGGGTCAGCGGGCGCGGGGTGTCGTTCAGCGGCGTGTTCGGGGCGGTCGAACGAACCGGCTCTGGCTCGGGCAGCGGCCTCGGCTGTTCCAGCGTGATCTTGAAGGGCGGCGTCGGTTCCGGCAGAATCAGCGCGGTCCTCAGCTCGAAGCGCTGATAGTAGAGCGCCGCGCCGAGGCCGATATGGGCCGCGACCACGATGCCGGTGGCGATCCAGGCCGCCTTCGTCATGCGCGGCGTCCGGCGTTCGTGGAAATCGATCGGGCTCACCAGTCCGGGGCCGCCCGCTGTCTTGATCATCATGGCCGTCTCATCCCTGTCTGACCGCCCCCACAGCGTCCCACGGCCAAGTTGAGCGCCGCCCTGACGGCAAGTTTGGGGCGAGCGTCGCCATGAAAGCGCCACCGTGGCGGCGCGCCGCCGCGAAGGTTAAGAGGCTGTGGACGCCGTGGGTGGCGTTAGGGTTTGATTAACCACGAACCCCCAGCGTCATGAGTCATGAGCATCGGAGCGATTCCATCCTCTGGCGGGGTCGAGGCGGCCATCCGGCGCGCCTCGAACGCCACTGGCGTGGACGCTGATTTCCTGGTCCGGACGGCCCGCCGGGAAAGTGCGATGAACCCCTCGGCCCGGGCCCCGACTTCATCGGCCGCGGGTCTGTTCCAGTTCATCGAGCAGACCTGGCTGGGCACGGTGAAGACCCACGGCGCCAAGCATGGTTATGGCCAGTACGCCGACCTGATCTATCGCGGTGGCGACGGGCGCTGGCGGGTCGAGGGCTCGGCGCGCAATGTGGTGCTGGACCTGCGGTTCGATCCCCAGGCGGCCTCGACCATGGCGGCGGAGCTGACGGCGTCGAACGCGGCCTATCTGCGCGGACGCACCGGGCGCGAGCCGGGGGCCGGCGACCTGTACGCCGCCCACTTCCTCGGTCCGGCCGGCGCGGCCCAGCTGATGGACGCCATGGACCGGCGGCCGGGGTCCAGTGCGGCGGCGATCTTCCCCGAGGCGGCCTCGGCCAACCGGTCGATCTTCTATCGCGACGGCCGCCCTGCCACGGTGGCCGAGGTTCACGCCAACCTGCAGCGCAGCGCCGGCGGGGGCGCGCCGGCCTCCGGCGCCGGGTCGGTCCAGGCGCCGCCGGAGCTTGGCGATCGCGACCGCCAGCTGGCCGCGCGGCTGGATCGACTCAAACAGGACCAGAGCCTGCTGGCGCTGCTGCTCGGACAGGACGGCGACGGCAAGGGCGGCGGCTTCGGCGGCGCCTTCGCCCCGGAAACCGGCGGGAGCGTCTGATCCCGAATCCGGCGATGGTGAACCGCCCGTTAAGGATGACGGGCCGATGTTGACCGGCAAAGCCTGGATCCGCCCATGACCGCCTACCGAGCCCGCCTGACCGAGATCGATATCCGCCGCCTGATCAAGGCGACCGACGAGGACGAACGGGCCGCGGCGGCGCACAAGCTGTGCCGCAGCATGGACAGGGCCGATCTGGACGAGGACGACCGCGCGGCGGCGCAGAAGATCCTTCGCATGCTGGCCCAGGACGCCGCCGAATTGGTGCGACGGGCCATGGCCGTGACGCTGAAGGCGTCGGACCTGATCCCGCGGGACATCGCGCGCAAGCTGGCGGCCGATGTCGACAGCGTCGCCCTGCCGCTGATCAACTTCTCCCCGGCTTTCACCGACGAGGACCTGATCGAGATCGTCCGGGCCGGATCGGCCGTGCGGCAGGTGGCGGTGGCCAGTCGGCCCGGCGTCAGCCGCGACGTGGCCACGGCCGTGGCCGAGGTCGGCTGCGAACAGGCCGTCCGGACCCTCGCCGCCAACGACAACGCCGACGTCGCCGAGGCCGCCCTGGGGCGCTGCATCGACCGTTTCGGCGCCTCGCCCGAGATCGTGGCCGCCATAGCCTATCGGCAGGTCCTGCCCCTGTCGGTGACCGAGCGCCTGATCGAACTGGCTTCGGAGACGGTGCGCGAACACCTGGTCACCCGCCACGCCCTGGCGCCGGAGACGGCCATCCGCCTGGCCGCCTTCGCCCGCGAACGGGCCACGGTGGACCTGGTCGACCAGGCCTCCAGCCAGGCCGAACTGCCGCAGTTCGTCGCCAATCTGAACGCGCGCCGGGCGCTGACCGCCTCCCTGCTGCTGCGCGCGCTCGCGCGTGGCCAGATGGCGCTGTTCGAACACGGGCTGGCCGAACTGGCCGGCACGCCGCACGCCCGGGCGTGGCTGATGATCCACGACGCCGGCCCGCTCGGGTTGAAGGCGATCTATGACCGCGCCGGTCTGCCGCCCCGCCTGTTCCAGGCCTATCGCGCGGGCGTCGACACCTGGCGGACCCTGCAGGCCGAGGGCGCCGACACCTCGGGCGACGACTTCCGTCAACGGATGCTGGAGCGCTTCCTGACCCAGCGCCCCAACGCGCCGCGCGAAGATCTCGCCTATCTGATGGAGCGGCTGGACCACGACCCGCTGTCGGGCCGGGTCAGGATCAGCGCCGCCGCCTGACAGCGAAACGCCCGCCTGGGGGGCGGGCGTCGGCCTTCAGAATAGGACGCGGCTCAGCCCAGGTGTTCTGCGACCCGGGCTTCCAGGGCCTCGGCCAGCACCTTGCCGGTCGGATGGTCGTCGGTCTGGATCTGGTCGCGGACCACGGCCTTGATGGCGTCGATATGGGCGTCCAGCAGCAGGACCGGGGCCCCCATGCGCTTGACCGGATCGTCCATCATCTTGCAGAGCGACCCGGCCAGGCGGGTCACCAGTGGATACTGATAGGTCGAGCCCAGCCCCTTCAGGTCGTGGGCCCGGAAATAGAGCGCCTCGGCCGTCTTCGCATTGTAGCCCTCGGTGCGGATATCGGACTGGGCCTTGTCCAGCTTGACGATCTCGTCCTGGAGCCACTGGCCGAACTGGGCCGACATCGCCTTCAGGGCCTCCTCGGCCTTGGCGATGGCGCCGGCGTCGATGCCGCCGAAAGCGCCGCCGACCTTCATGCGAAGGGTGTTGGGCGGGCGAATGACCTGGGCCGGGTTGCTCACGGCGGACTCCTGCATACGGACGAACCCCAGCCTTGCACCCACGTCCTTAAAAAGCGGTGCACGGCCGTCAGGATGCGAATTGTTCCGCCAGGACCCGTTCCTCGAACGATCGGCCGGCGTCGAACAGCATGGTCAGGGCGATGTCGCGGCGTTCGCGGACCTCCACCCGGTTGACCCGCCGGATCTCCAGGCTGTCCGCCGTGGCGCTGACCGGGCGCTTGTCGGCCTCCAGCACCTCGAAACACACCCTGGCGGTATGCGGCAGCAGGGCCCCGCGCCAGCGCCGGGGCCGGAAGGCGCTGATCGGCGTCAGCGCCAGCACCGGGGCGCCCAGGGGAATGATCGGCCCGTGCGCCGACAGATTGTAGGCCGTCGATCCGGCCGCGGTGGCCAGCATGCAGCCGTCGCACGACAGCTCCTCCAGCCGCACGCGATCGTCGACGCTGATCCTCAGCTTGGCGCTCTGGCGGGTCTGGCGCAGCAGCGAGACCTCGTTGATGGCCAGGCCGCTGTGCGTCTGGCCGGCCTCGGTGCGGGCGTCCATCTGGAGCGGATGGATGACGGCGCGCCCGGCGGCGGCCAGCCGTTCCGGCAATCCGTCCTCCTCGAAGTCGTTCATCAGGAAGCCGATCGAGCCCCGGTTCATGCCGAATACGGGCGTGCGCCGCTCCATGACGGTGTGCAGGGTCTCGAGCATGAAGCCGTCCCCGCCCAGGGCGACGATGACGTCGGCCTCCGCCGCGTCCACCGACCCGTAGCGGGCCGCCAGACGGTCGCGGGCGGCCTGCGCCTCGGGCCGGTCCGAGGCGGCGAAGGCGATGCGGACGGAGGGCGGCAGGGGTTGGTTCACCCTCGCACGCAAGCCGAGGCGGAGGGCGAAGTCAAACGGCGGCTTGCAGTTCGCCGTGTTCGCCGCCGGTCAGCACCCGGAAAGCGCGCGCCGCCGAGTTGGACGACAAGGCTCCGCGCTGCCAGACCGGGTCGCCCCGGTCGCCCGGGAGGGAGCCGTTCAGCTTGCGCAGCTCCGTCAGCAGGGTGGGGAAGACGGCCCGGTCGATCCCGACCGCGGCGCAGGCGTAGTAGATCGCCTCGGGCGTCGGCGCGCCCAGGGCCTGCCGGACCTGGGCGACCCCGAAGCCGCCCAGGGCGGCAAGGCCGTGCGCGAACAGGTTGAGATGCTTTTCGCGGACGGCGCGGATCAGGAAGCCGGCGCGCAACTGGCCGGCCGATTTCAGCTTGTCGATCAGCCGCCGTTCCATCTCGTCGCGATCGGGATGGTCGAGCGGAACCTCTTCCGGCTTCGGGGGCCGCAGAACGCCCTCGACGGCGTCATAGACCGCCGCTCCCAGGGCCTTCTCGTCCACCGTGAACCGGGCCGCGATCGACTGACGCAGGGCCGTGCCGACCCACTGGTACAGCTGTTCGGCCAGAGCCTCGGTCAGAAGCGGATGGCGGGTCAGGGGTCCGCGCAGGGCGGCGATGCGACGGGAATGCTCGACCAGCCGGCGGAGGCCTCCGACGCTGATTTCGGCGGTCCGGTTGGCGGCCAGCGCCATCAGGACGGCGGGCTCGGCCCGGTCTATGACGGCGTCGGCCACCCGTCCGCTGATCCCGGGACGTCGGGCCACCGCGATCTGATGTTCCAGCGAGGCCTCGATCAGCACGCGCAGCAGATCGTCGTCCCCCAGCAGGGGGCTGGAGGCGAGGATGGGGCGGGCGATCTCGATCTCGTCCAGGGCCAGCACATTGACGAGGGCCGCGGGCGCCCAGTCGGCGTGGGCCAGTCTCTCGGACAGAACCTTGCGCACGTCGCGCTCGGCCTGGCGGGCGAGGGTCAGGAAGATTTCGCCGAGCACCGGCGACAGTTCGCCCGCCGGCGGGCGGGCGTCGCACAGCGCCACGACGCCGAGCAGCAGGCGCTGGCGGGCGTCGACGCTGTTGTTGCGCGCGAGCGCCAGCAGGTCGCTGGGGCGGGGCGCGTCCTCGACGCGGTGCTGGGGCACAAGCTGGACGAGGACCACGGGCGTCTCCGGCGCACCGACGACGGGTCGGCGAGGCCGACGCTAGAGCCTGGGGCGCTAAGACGCGGTTAACGGAAACTGAATCTTGACGAAGGCCGCGCCCGGCGCGAGCGTGGCCGCCGATCTGGACGAAGGACTGCGATCATGGCCGACGGCGCGACTGTTTCCCTCAAATCGCGGGTTTCCGAGGCGGAATGGAACGTCCGCGTCGAACTGGCCGCCCTGTACCGGCTGGTGGCCCTGCACGGCTGGGACGACATGATCTTCACCCACGTCTCGGCGCGCGTGCCGGGGCCGGAGCATCACTTCCTGATCAATCCCTACGGCTGGTATTTCGAGGAGATCACGGCCTCCTGCCTGGTCAAGGTCGATCTCGAGGGAAACATCGTCCAGGACACGACCAGCTTCATCAATCCGGCCGGCTTCACCATCCACTCGGCCATCCACGCCGCGCGCGAGGACGCCCGGTTCGTCATCCATCTGCATACGGTCGCGGGCGTCGGCGTGGCCGCGCAGCAGGAGGGCCTGCTGCCCATCGGCCAGAACGCCTGCCTGCTGCAGCACCAGGTGGCCTATCACGGCTACGAGGGTCTGGCGCTGAACCACGAGGAGCGGGGGCGGCTGGTGGCCGATCTCGGCGACAAACCGCTGATGTTGCTGCGCAACCACGGCACCCTGGCGGTGGGCGAGACGGCCGCCCAGGCCTGGGTCGGCATGTTCTTCCTCGAGCGGGCCTGCGCCCAGCAGGTGGCGGCCCTGTCGGGCGGCCGCGAGCATGTGCTGATGGCGCCGGACGCCGCCCAGGCCGAGACGAAGGACCAGGGTCGGGGCATCGGCTTCATCTCGGCCCTGGCCTGGCCCGGCGCCCTGCGGATGCTGGATCGGAAATCCCCGGGCTACGACGCTTGAGAACGGCCGCCGGCCTGCTGGCCGCGACGGTCCTGATGACGGGCGCCGGCTCCGCCGCCGCCGGCCCCTGGACCCAGCCCCGGGGCGAAGGCCAGGTGATCTTCAAATTCGAGGACATGCGGGCCGACCGCGGGTTCGACCCTGGCGGCGCCATGGCCGACCTGCCGGCGGAACGGCGCGATGTGACATTCGGCCTGTTCGCGGAATACGGCGTCGCCGACCGCTTCACCGTGCAATTCAAGGGTGATTGGCAGTCCGGCGAGGACGCCTTCGTCGACTACCAGGGACGCGGCCCCCTCGAGATCGGCGTGACGTGGCAGGCCTGGCGCGACGACCGCGCCGCCGTCAGCCTCTACGCCGGCTACGCCGACGGGGGCGAGGGCCGCAACGCCGGCTATGCGGCCCCCGGGGTCGGCGACAGCGACTGGGAGGTCCGGGCCTCGGTCGGCCGGTCGTTCGGAGGCTCGGGCCGCTGGGGCGCCAGCGGCTCCTTCGTCGACCTGCAGGCGGCGCGGCGGATGCGGCAGGGCCTGCCGGACGAGACGCGGATCGACGCCACGGCCGGGGCCCGTTTCGGCGAGGACTGGATGGTGCTGGCCCAGGCCTATGGCGGACAGGCCGACGATGGCGGTCCCCGCTGGCTGTCGCTCGAGGCCTCGGTCGTCCGCGATCTCGGCGACTGGAGCCTGCAGGCGGGCTGGCGCCAGGCCGTCGCCGGCCGGGAGACGCCGGAATCGGCCGGCCCGGTGATCGCTGTCTGGCGGCGCTTTTGACGCGGCCGGCCGCGACGGAAACCGGAACCGCGACCGTTACATGAACTTTAGTTGCGTCGATGGCGTGAGCCGCTAAGTCGGCGGGTCCCATTCGCCGGAGAGCGCCCCGCGTGATCAAGCGCCACTTCTTCCTCGTAGCCGCCGCCGTTCTGCTGGGGCTCATGGTCCTGGCGGTTGTGCTGCGGATGGCCTTCGCCGACGACGACAAGGCCGGCGGCGGCCCGGGCGGCCCGGGCGGCGGTCGCGGCCAGGCCGTGTCCGAAGCGGTGACGGCGCCGCGACAATTCACCGACGAGATCCGCGTGCTGGGCGTCGCGCGCGGCCGCCGCTCGGTCAACATCACCTCTTCCACCAGCGAACTCATCACCCGGGTCCTGTTCACCGACGGCCAGCGGGTCGCGGCCGGCGCTCCCCTTGTCGAATTGCAGGCCCGCGAGGAGGACGCCGGCATTATCGAGGCCCGCGCCCAGGTGGCCCAGGCCCAGCGCCAGTACGACCGCTACAGGACCCTCGCCGACCGCGGCATCGCGCCCCGCGTCACCGCCGAGGACGCAGAGACGGCCCTCGAAAGCGCCCGGGCGTCGCTGTCGGCGGCCCAGGCCCGGCGCGGCGACCGGCTGATCCGGGCGCCCTTCGCCGGAGTGCTGGGGCTCAGTTCGGTCACGGCCGGGACCCTGGTCAATCCGGGCGGGGTCATCACCACCCTGGACGACATCGACGTGATCCGCGTCGATTTCCCCGTGCCCGAACGCTACCTCGGCGTTCTGCGCGCCGGCGCGCCGATCTCGGCCAGGATCGACGCCTGGGGCGACGAAGCCTTCTCCGGCCGCATCGCCCTGATCGACACGCGGGTCAACGAACAGACCCGGTCGGTGACGGCGCGGGCCGAGATCCCCAACCCCGGAGCCCGCATCCGGCCCGGCATGGCTGTCCGCGTGGCCATCGAGCAGGGCGTGCGCACCGCGCCGGCGGTGCCGGAAAGCGCGGTCCAGTACGAAGGCGAGGGCGCCTTCGTCTACCGTATCGCCCGCGGCGAGCGGGGCCAGACGGCCCAGCGGGTCGAGGTCGAGGCCGGGGCCGTCGAGGGCGGCTTCGTCGAGATCCTGTCCGGCCTCGCCGCCGGCGACCGGGTGGTCGGCTCCGGCCTGAATCGCATCCAGCCGGGCGCGCCGGTCACCGTCGCCGGGCGCGGCGGGCGGGCCGCCGCTCCCCGGACAACCGCCCGATGATGCTGTCCGACCTCTCGGTCCGCCGCCCGGTCTTCGCGGCCGTGGCGGCCATCGTATTGTGCGTCATCGGCGCGGCCGCCTTCTTCTTCCTGCCCGTGCGGGAGCTGCCCGACGTCGATCCGCCCATCGTCTCGGTCAACACCAGCTACGCCGGGGCCTCGGCCGAGGTGATCGAGAGCCGGATCACCGAGCCCATCGAACAGCAGATCGCCGGCATCCAGGGGGTGGAGCGGATCAACTCCACCAGCCGCGACGGCCGCTCCAGCGTCTCGATCGAATTCTCGCTCGATCGGGACATCGACGACGCCGCCAATGACGTGCGCGACCGGGTTTCGCGCGTGGTCGGCCGCCTGCCGGACCAGGCCGATCCGCCCGAAGTGGCCAAGGCCGACACGAACAGCCAGCCGATCATGATCCTGTTCCTGCGCTCGCCGACGCTGGATCGCCTGGAGCTGACCGACTACGCCGACCGCTATCTGATCGACCGCCTGGCGACCGTTCCGGGCGTGGCCCAGGTCCAGATCTACGGCGAGCAGCGCTATTCCATGCGCATCTGGCTGGACCCCGCGGCCCTCGCCGCGCGCGGGCTGACGGTCGGCGACGTCGAAACCGCCCTGACCAGCCAGAACGTCGAATTGCCCGCCGGTCAGCTCGAGTCGGGCGAGAAGAACTACACCGTCCGCGTGGCGCGGACCTACGCCTATGCCGACGACTTCCGCCGGTTGCCGATCGGCGTCCGGGGGTCGGCGCCCGCCGCCGCCCAGACGACCGGACAGGTCGCCCCCGCCACTCTGCCCAGCGGGGCTTCCGGCGCGATCCAGGGCCAGGGCGCCTATGTCACCCGGCTGGGCGACATCGCCCGCGTCGAGGAGGCGCCCGAGGAGGATCGCCGCCTCTTCCGCGGCAACGGCCTGGACCAGATCGGCCTCGCCGTCACGCGCCAGGCCCAGTCGAACGACCTGGCCATTTCGGCCGGGGTCAAGGACCTGCTGGACGAGATCCGGCCCAGCCTGCCCGAGGGGACGGAGCTGGTCGTCGGCTCGGACAATTCGGTCTTCACCGCGCACGCCATCGACGAGGTCTGGATCACCATCGGCATCTCGCTGGTGCTGGTGGCGCTGGTGAATTTCATCTTCCTCGGCAGTTTGCGGGCGGCCTTCATTCCCACGATCGTAGCTCCGATCTGCCTGCTTTCGACCTTCATCGTGCTGGCCCCCCTGGGCTTTTCGCTGAACCTGCTGACCCTGCTGGCCCTGGTTCTGGCCATCGGCCTGGTGGTCGACGACGCCATCGTCGTGACCGAGAACATCCAGCGCCGCATCGACCACGGCGAGCCGCCGCTGGTCGCCGCCGAACGCGGCGCGCGACAGGTGTTCTTCGCGGTGGTCGCCACCACCATCACCCTGCTGTCGGTGTTCGCGCCCCTGCTGTTCCTGCCGGGCTATGTCGGACGGCTGTTCGTCGAGCTGGCGGCGGCCATCGCCGCGGCCGTGGCCTTCTCCGCCTTCCTGGCCCTGAGCCTGTCGCCGATGCTGGCGTCGCGTATCCTGCGGCCGGCGGCCGGCGGCGGCTGGGTGGCCCGCAAGGTCGACCGCGCCATGGATGCGCTGAAGACGTCCTACGCCCATTCCCTGCAGGCGCTGCTGGGCCGGCGCATCGCCGTGGTCGGCGTCGCCGCCCTGATCCTGCTGGTCGGCGGCGGCGCGGCGCTGATGTTCGTCAATCTGCCGGACGAACTGGTGCCGCCCGAGGACCGGGGGCGCGTCATGGTCCGGGTCCAGGGACCCGAAGGGGCGGGGTTCGACTACACCCGCCGCATCATGCTGGGGCTCGAGCCCATACTGGCGGAGTACAGGGACAACGGCGAGGTCGAGGCCTATCTGGTCTCGGCTCCGGGCTTCGGCGGCGGCGGCTTCAACTCCGGCAACGCCGTGCTGACCCTGAAGGACTGGTCCGAACGCGACCGCTCGGCCGACGAGATCGCCCAGGAGCTGAACGGCAAGCTGCGCGGCCAGACCGACGCCCAGGTCAACGCCTCGGTTCCCGGCGCCTTCCAGCGCGGCGGCGGCAATTCCAACTCGGTCGAGATGGTCGTGACCGGCTCGGAATATGAGGACATCTATCGCTGGCTCCAGCCGGTGCTCGCGCGGTCCCTGGAGAATCCGGGCTTTTCCCGGCCGCGCCTCAACTACGAGCCCAATTCCCCGCGCCTGCTGGTCGACGTCGATCCCGAGAAGGCCGCGGCCCTGGGCGTCTCCTCCCAGTCGATCGGCCGGACGCTGGAGACGATGTTCGGGTCGAGGCGCGCCACCACCTATCTGCGCGGCGGCCAGGAGTACGACGTCATCCTGCAGACCGGACGCGCCGACCGCCGCACTGTCGGCGACCTCGAGGCCCTGTACGTGGCCACCGGCGGCGGCCAGCTGGTGCCCCTGTCGGCCGTGGTCACCACCCAGACGTCGGGGGACACGCCCGACCGGCGTCGTCTCGACCGGCAGCGGGCGATCAGCCTGTCCGCGGATCTCAACCCGGGCACCACCATCGCCGATGCGACGGCCTTCCTGACCGAGGTGGCGAGAGATCAGCCGCAGGGCGTGGTCACGACCCAGTGGGGCGGCGCCGCCCGGGATCAGCAGGAAGCGGGCGGGGCCGTCGCCGCGGCCTTCGGCCTGGCCCTGCTGCTGGTCTTCCTGGTGCTGGCGGCCCAGTTCGAGAGCTGGATCACGCCGGCGGTGATCATGCTGACCGTGCCCCTGGCGGCGGCGGGCGGCCTGTTCGGCCTGATGATGGCCGGCTCCAGCCTCAACATCTACAGCCAGATCGGTCTGATCATCCTGATCGGCGTGGCGGCCAAGAACGGCATCCTGATCGTGGAGTTCGCCAACCAGCTTCGCGATCAGGGCCGGTCGATCCACGATGCCATCATCGAGTCGTCCACCCTGCGCCTGCGCCCCATCATCATGACCTCGATCGCCACCGCCTTCGGCGCCCTGCCGCTGGTTCTGTGGCAGGGGGCGGGCGCCGGCAGCCGCCAGACCATCGGCGTGGTGATCTTCTCGGGGGCCATGTTCGCCACCCTGCTGACCCTGTTCGTGGTGCCGGTGATCTACGGCGTGCTGGCGCGCTTTACGAAGTCGCCTGAATACACCGCCCGCAAGATCGAGGAATGGGAGGCGCAGGAGACCACGGCCAACGACGCCGTCCCCGCCGCGGCGGAATAGACCTCAGGGCCGGGCGGGCGGCGTGTAGCCGGTCTCGACCTTCAGGAAGGCGATGACGTCGCGGCGGTCCGTCGGGTCGGGAATGCCGGCGAAGGCCATCTTCGTGCCCGCCAGGAAGGTGCGCGGATTCTCCAGCCAGTCGTCCAGACGCTCGCCGTCCCATGCGAAGCCGGCTTCCTTCACCGCGGCGGAGTAGTTGAAGCCGGGCGCGGCCCCCGCCTGACGTCCGAACACGCCATGGAGGTTCGGCCCGGTCATGTTCGGTCCGCCCTCGGTGATGGTGTGGCAGGACCGGCAGCGGGCGAAGACCCGCCGGCCGTTGTCCAGATCGGCCTCGTTCCAGGGCGCGGGCAGGGCCGCGAGCAGCGCCGCCTTCTCCGGCGCCGCCGCGGCGACGGGAGCCGACGGCGGCGGCGGCGGCGCTGACACGGCCTGCTCCGGCGTGGCGGGCGTCTCCGTCGTGGATCCCCCGTCGCCCTGGCTGCAACCGGTCAACGCAAGCAGGGCGAGGGCGGCGATCATCGATGGGCGGGTCATGGCTCTCTCCGGCATTTCCATCCGGTGATACTCCAACCGTAGCCATGGGCAACGGGATGCGACGCCATGTCTGACTGGACGCGGACCATTCGCACCTGATAATCAGTGTCAACAGACGCGGGAGTCCGCGTCGCCGGTTCGCGAGCGTAATGTCCGACACCCTGAAACTCAGCCTGGCTCGAAAGGGCGACCGCGGCGTCATCGTCCAGGTCGGCGATCACTGTCACCATGACGAGCACGCGATGGAGCTGGAGCGCCGGCTTCTGGAGCTGGGCTTCGTCGAGGGCGCCCGGATCGAACTGCTGCACGAGGGTCTGTTCGGCCGCGATCCCATCGCGATGAAGATCGACGACATGCGCGTCGCCCTGCGCCGGCACGAGGCCGCCAGCCTGACCGTGCGATTCGACCCGGTGGCGGTCGCGGCGGCCGATCCGGCTCCCGAAGAAGTCACCGCCTGATGGACATGGCGGTGCGGAGCGCGCGGGTCGCGCTCGTCGGAAATCCGAACAGCGGCAAGACCGCGCTGTTCAACGCCCTGACCGGCGCCCATCAGAAGGTCGCCAACTACGCGGGCGTCACGGTGGAGCGGAAGGAGGGCCTGATCCGCTCGGCGGACGGCCACACGATGTCGGTGCTGGACCTGCCCGGCACCTATTCCCTGCGCGCCCGCAGCCCGGACGAGGAAGTCACCCGCGACGCGGTGCTGGGCCGGCTGGCCGGGGAGAACACGCCGGATGTGATCGTCGCGGTGGCCGACTCCACCAATCTGCGGCTGGTGCTGCGCCTCGTGCTGGAGCTGAAGGCCGTCGGACGCCCGATGGTGCTGGCGCTCAACATGTACGACATCGCCCAGCGCCAGGGCCTGCGCATCGACCTGGAGCGGCTTTCGGCCGAACTGGGCGTGCCGATCGTTCCGACGACGGCGACGCGAAAGCGCGGCATCGACGAGCTGGTCGCCGCCGTCGCCGCCGTGGTCGGGACACAGTCGCCGACGGCCGAAAGCGTCTGGACGGCTCCCGACGCCGCCGCCCTGCGCGGAGCGGCGCGCGAGGCCGAGCGGATCATGAAGGTCTGCGTTCGTCCGCCGGAACGGCCCGACACCCTGACCGGCCGGATCGACTCCGTGCTGCTGCATCCGGTGGGCGGCCTGGTCATCCTGACGGCCATCATGTTCGTCATGTTCCAGGCGGTGTTCAGCTGGGCGACGCCGCTCGCGGACGGCATCGAGGGCGCGCTCGCCGGCCTGGGCGCGCTGGTCGCCATGATCCTGCCGGACGGCATCTGGCAGAGCCTCATCGTCGACGGGCTGATTTCCGGCATCGGCAGCGTGCTCGTCTTCCTGCCCCAGATACTGATCCTGTTCCTGTTCATCATCCTCCTCGAGGACTTCGGCTACATGGCCCGCGCCGCCTTCCTGCTGGACCGGATCATGGGCGTCGCCGGCCTGCACGGCCGGGCCTTCATTCCGCTGCTGTCCAGCGTGGCCTGCGCCATTCCGGGGATCATGGCCGCGCGGGTGATCGACTCCAGGCGCGACCGCCTGACCACCATCATGGTGGCTCCGCTGATGACCTGTTCGGCGCGGATTCCCGTCTACACGCTGATCATCGGCGCCTTCATTCCGAACGAGCGGGTCTGGGGCTTCGCCAGCCTCCAGGGCCTGGTCATGCTCGGCCTCTACGGGGCTGGCATCGTCAGCGCCCTGACGGTCTCGTTCGTCATCCGCAAGCTGTTCTGGAGGGGCGCGGTCGAGCCGTTCATGATGGAGCTGCCGGCCTACAAGACGCCCGACTGGAAGAGCGTGCTGTTCAACCTGTGGCTCCGCGCCCGGATATTCCTGGAGCGGGCCGGGCGGATCATCCTGCCGCTGATGATCGTCGTCTGGGCGCTGGCGACCTTCCCCTATCCGCCGGAAGGCGCGACCGGTCCGGCCATCGACTACAGCTTCGCGGGCATGATCGGCCACGCGCTGGAGCCGATCTTCGCGCCGATCGGCTTCAACTGGCAGATGGTCATCGCCCTCGTGCCCGGCATGGCGGCCCGGGAGGTCGCGGTCGCGGCCCTGGGCACCGTCTATGCGGTCGCCGACCCCGAGAGCGCGACCAGCCTACTCGGCGTCACCCTGGCCGCGCAGTGGTCGCTGGCCACGGGTCTGGCCTTCCTCGCCTGGTATGTCTTCGCGCCCCAGTGCGTGGCGACGCTGGGCGTGGTCAAGCGCGAGCTGAACTCGTGGAAGTGGATGTGGGTCATGGTCGTCTACATGTTCGGACTGGCCTATCTGGCGGCCTTCATCGTCTACCGGATCGCCCTGGCCCTGGGGGGCGGCTAGTTCGCCGGCTCGCGCCGCAAGCGAACCATGGTTGACAAGCGCCGAGCCTTGGGGCGAATCCCGGAACGTCCGGGGAGAAAGCCATGCCGTCGCCGCTGAAGCCATTGCTATGTCGGCACGAATTCTATTGGTCCGAGCGTCATCGCGCCGACCGGTGCCATCGCTGCGGCAAGACCCGGGCCGCGGAGCTGCCCGATGCGTTCACCGCGTTCGAGGTCGTGGCGGATGCGTCGTCGCGCGTCGAAGGCGACCGGGCGACCTTCGCGTCCGCGCCCCGGCCTGGGCCGATGGACAGCGCCTTCTTCGACATTCCCGCGATCGACGGCGCGCCGTCGGCGACTGTCCGCGCGATGCGGAGCTCGCCCAGCGCCAAGGTTCTCAAGGCCCAGGCGCTGGAGCGCCGCGAAAAGCTGCTGGCCCTGCTGGACCGGCTCGCGGAGGGCGGCCAGCCGTCCCGCCAGGACTCGCTGGACGTCGTCCTGGCGGTCATCGAGGACGCCCATTCGGCCGACCCGGTGCTGTTCGGGCCCGAGGCCGTGGCCCATTTCGCTCGACTCCACGAAGCGCGCAGCGGGCTGATCTTCTGATCAGCGCGCTGGTGCCGGCTGCAGGAATCGAACCCGCGACATCCAGTTTACAAAACTGGCGCTCTACCAACTGAGCTAAGCCGGCCGCCGCCTTGACGGGCGGTCCTTATGCTGGCGCATGGCGGAGGACGTCAAGACAGGTCCGCCATGCCCCTTTCCTTCGCCCAACTCGCGCCGATCCTGCTGCTCACGGCGTCGAACATCTTCATGACCCTGGCCTGGTACGGCCACCTGAAATTCGGCTCGAAGCCGCTGTGGCTGGTCGTCATCGTGGCCTGGGGGATCGCCTTCTTCGAATACTGCCTGGCGGTCCCGGCCAACCGGATCGGGCATCAGGTCTATTCGGCGGCGGAGCTGAAGACGATGCAGGAGGTCATCACCCTGATCGTCTTCGCGGTCTTTTCGGTGACCTTCCTCGGCGAGAAGCTGACCCTGAACCATGCCGTCGGCTTCGCCCTGATCGTCGCCGGGGCCTGGTTCGTGTTCCGCGGCCCCCTCTAGCCGCGCCGACCAGCCAGCAGGGCCAGGAGGGCGAAACTGGCCAGCCAGTGCTCGCCCATATAGTCGCCGGTGACATGGGGGAGGGCGGCGTCGAGGTGAACGTCCGCCGCCTCGAGGGCGATCGGGCGGCGCGCGTCCCCGGGCGGCAGGCTTGACGCGATCTCCCGCCAGCACCAGGCCCGGCTGAGGTTCAGGCCGTCCAGATGGGCGATCTTGCCGTCCGACCGGTCGCTGACGCTGGCCGGAAGGAACAGGGTGGCGGGCTCGCGTTCGGCCAGCCGGGGCAGGAAGGCCTCGAACCAGTTCGCGAAGGCGTCCGGCGCCAGCGCGCGGCGCATCAGGGCGGCCTCCATCAGGGCGGGGGAGAGGAACTCGTCCTGCGACGGCTCCCACGCCTGACAGTCGCGGTCCGCCGCGTGCCACAGCGTCGCCCGGCCCCGGCACTGATCCGCCAGGGCCGCGTCGCCCGCGCCCTCGGCCCAGTCCAGCGTCAGCCGCAGGGCGAAGGCGGTGTTGTAGTGGGTCCCGACCCGCACCGGATAGGCGGCCAAGGGCAGGAAGTCCCGGAACCGGCGTGCGAACGCCTCCGCCAGCGGCGCCAGCGTCCGGGCCCGCGCCCCGTCCTCGTGCCGATCCAGTTCCGCCGCCAGCATCAGCAGCCAGGCCCAGCCATAGGGCCGCTCGAAGCCCCGGCTCTCCGGCCGTTCCGCATAGGCGGTTTCCGCCGCGACCTTGTCCGGAGTGAAGAGCTCGTCCGCGAGGGCCCTGATGCGGTTCGCCTCGGGCATGTCGGGATACAGGCGCAGCAGGGTGAACAGGGTCCACCAGCCGTGGACGCAGGAATGCCAGTCGAAACTGCCGAAGAAGACAGGGTGCAGGGCGCGCGGCCCCTGAACGTCCCCCGGCCCGGACAGGACGTGATCCATCTTGTTCGGATATTCGCGCGTCACATGGCCGAGGGCGGCGGCCGCGAAGCGGGAGGCCGTGGCGGAGTCGAGAACGTGGGTCATCGTCAGAACCGGAAGGCCAGGAAATACATCAGCGCCATATTGATCCCCAGCATGATCAGGGCGGTCGGAATCTGGGCGCGGATGACGCCGTTCAGGGCCGCGTCTCGGTCGGGCAGCTCCAGCAGATTGGCCGGCACTACGTTGAAATTGGCCGCCATCGGCGTCATCAGCGTGCCGCAGAAGCCGGCCAGCATGCCGATGGCGCAGACGATGGCCGGATCGCCGCCGAACTGCCCCACCACGAAGGGCAGGCCGATGGCGGCGGTCATCACCGGGAAGGCCGCGAAGGCGTTGCCCATGATGATCGTGAACAGGGCCATGCCCAGGCAATAGGCCGCCACCGCCAGCAGGGGCGAACTCATCGGCACCACGTCGGTGACCAGGCCGCCGACCACGCCCCCGACGTCGGAAGCAAGGAAGACCGCCCCCAGCGAGGCCAGCATCTGCGGCAACAGCGCCGCCCAGCCGATGGAATCCATCAGACGCCGTCCCTCCTGGGCCGGCGCCATGACAGGCGGCCGCAGCCAGACCATGGCGGCAAGCAGGGCGACGAGGCAGGCCAGGCCCAGGGCGATCAGCGTGGTCTGGACCGGCGAGATCAGCCAGGCCCCCGCACCGGTGTGCTTGGCCGCGAGCGTGCCCCCCACGGTGAGCAGGGGCACGAGCAGGGCCGGAATGAACAGGGCGTTGCGCCGCCGCGTCGCGCTCTCGCGCCGCGCCTCGGGCGACGTCGTGGCCGGCCGTCCGACCCCCAGCTTCTTCAGTCCGCCGACGGCGACGAGGGCCACGACCAGCAGGCCGTTGCCCAGCCCGCCCAGCCACGAGCCGAACAGCATCGATGCGGCGACCAGGCCCCAGAAGACGGCGCTGCGGATCCGTGTCGGGTGCTCCCGGTCGCGCAGGGTCAGGATGGCGAAGGCCAGGAACATCAGCCCGAGGAGGACATAGGCGTGATCGAGGGTGATCATCGGCCCGCCTCCGCGTCGCGGGCGGCGAGGTCGCGTCCCGTCTCCCGGTCGAACAGCAGCAGGCGCGCCCCGTGGACGGCGAAGGCCGCCACGGCCGTGGGGATGGCCCAGACCGACATCTGCAACGGCTCGACGACGATCCCGGCCTGTTCGAGGAAGCCGACCATCAGCACGATCGAGCCGATGGCGATGAAGATGTCCTCGCCGAAGAACAGGCCGACATTGTCGGTGGCCGCCGACATGCTCCGGATGCGGAAGCGGACCTTGTCGGGCAGGTCGCCGCCGGCCTGGACCTCGGCGGCCCCCTCGGCCATGGGGGCCACGAGGGGCCGGACCATCTGCGGATGGCCGCCCAGCGAGGTCAGGCCCAGCGCCGAGGTGATCTGGCGCACCAGCAGATAGCTGAGCAGCAGCCGCCCGGCCGTCGCCGCCCGGACCCGGCCGATCAGCATCCGCGCCCGCTCCTGCAGCCCCGCCCGCTCCAGCAGGCCGATCAACGGCAGCACCAGCCAGACGATGTGGAAATAGCGATTGTCGTTGAAGGCCTCGCCGAAGGCCGCCAGCGTATCCACGCCCGCCCTCGCCAGCGCCGGGACATCCACGCCGGGCGCCACGGCCGCCGTCACCCCTGTGACGATGGCCGCGATCAGTATGACCAGCAGCGGATTGATGCGGGCGACGAAGCCCGCGACCACGACCGCTATTCCCAGAAGCACCAGCATCGGATTCTCCCCTCCCGCGGATGGTTGCGCCGAACGTCCGGCTCAGGAAGCCCTTTTCGCGCCGAAGCCGCCGCCGCCGGGGGTCTCGATGACGAAGACGTCGCCGGCGCCCATCCGGACCTCGGCCGTCGCGCCCAACGGTTCGACCGACCCGTCGGCCCGCTCGATCCGGTTCACCCCGACCGCCCCGTCCTCGCCGCCCGCCGCGCCGAACGGCGCCGTCCGGCGGTGGTTGGACAGGATGGCCGCGGTCAGGGGCTCGAGGAAGCGCACCCGGCGCACCGCCCCGTCGCCGCCCCGGCTGGCCCCGTCGCCGCCCGAGCCCCTCCGGATCGAGAATTCCTCCAGCAGCACGGGGAAGCGGGTCTCCAGCACCTCGGGATCGGTCAGCCGGCTGTTGGTCATATGGGTCTGCACCGCCGCGGTTCCGTCGAAGCCCGGTCCGGCGCCCGAGCCGCCGGCGATGGTCTCGTAGTACTGGCGGGCGTCGTCGCCGAAGGTGAAATTGTTCATCGTCCCCTGGCTGGCCGCCAGCACGCCCAGCGCCCCGTACAGGCAGTCGACCACGGCCTGGCTGGTCTCGACGTTTCCCGCCACCACCGCCGCCGGATAGTGCGGATTGAGCATCGACCCCTCGGGCACGATCAGCCGGATCGGCTTCAGGCAGCCCTCGTTCAGCGGAATGGCGTCGTCCACCAGGGTGCGGAAGACATAGAGGGTCGCCGCCCGGGTGATCGACAGGGGGGCGTTGAAATTGTTCGGCCTCTGGGCGCTGGTCCCGGTGAAGTCGACCACGGCGCTGCGAGTTCCGGCGTCGACCTCGATCCGCACCCGGATCACCGCCCCGTCGTCCATCTCCAGCGCGAACGCCCCCGGCTTCAGCGCCGCGATGGCCCGCCGCACCGCCTCCTCCGCGTTGTTCTGGACGTGGCCCATATAGGCGGCCACCACCGGCCGCCCGAACTCGGCGACCATCCGCGTCAGCTCGTCGCCCCCGCGGGCGCAGGATGCGACCTGGGCCTTCAGGTCGGCCATGTTCTGGTCGACGTTGCGCGAGGGCCAGCGGCCCGATGCGAACAGGGCCCGGGTTTCCGCGTCCCTCAACCGGCCGGCGTCGATCAGCAGGAAGTCGTCGATCAACACCCCTTCTTCCTCGACGGTGGTCGAGGACGGCGGCATCGAGCCCGGCGTGATGCCGCCGACGTCGGCGTGATGCCCCCGCGCCGCGACGAAGAAGGCGGGCGCGTCGTCCGCCTCCAGGAACACCGGCATGATCACGGTGATGTCGGGCAGGTGGGTGCCGCCGTTGTAGGGGGCGTTCAGCATATAGACGTCGCCCCGCTTCATGCCGCGCCCGTCGGCGCCCGATCCGCGCGAGGCGATCACGGTGCGGATGCTCTCGCCCATCGAACCGAGGTGGACCGGGATGTGCGGGGCGTTGGCGATCAGGGCGCCGCCCGCGTCGAAGATGGCGCAGGAGAAGTCGAGCCGCTCCTTGATGTTGACCGAATAGGCCGTGGCCCGCAGCGCCTCGCCCATCTGTTCGGCGCAGGCCATAAAGCGGCTGTTGAACACCTCCAGCATGATCGGATCGGCGTCGGTGCCGATGGCCGTCCGGGCGGGCAGGGGGGTGGTCCGCTCCAGGATCAGGTTCAACGCCGCGTCCGCCGAGGCGCGCCAGCCCGGCTCGACCACGGTGGTGCCGGTGTCTTCCAGAATGATCGCCGGGCCGTCCACGGCCGCGCCGGGGCCGAAGTCGGCGCGGCGCCAGACCGGCGTGTCGTGATCCGCTCCCGCCATCCGGACCGGAACGCGGGCGAGGGCGCCGGGGACTCCGCCCGGGTCGAGGCGGGCGGGTGTCGAGGGCGCCTGGCCAGAGGCGGCGACGGCCTCGGCTTCCAGCGTCTCGACGACCAGGGCCTTGTCCCCGGCGAAGAAGCCGAACCGCTGGCGATGCAGGGTCTCGAACGCGGCGCGCATCGCGTCCGCCGGACCGAAGGGAACCACCAGCGGGGTGTCGGAGCCGGCGAATTTGATCTCGGCCCGGATCAGGGTCGTGAGGGCGGCCCCGGCGAAGCCCTGGGCGATCAGGTCGCTGCGCGCCTGGCCCTCCAGCGCCGCGACCCGGCCGGCCAGAGCCGCGTCGCCCGCCGCATCCAGCGGGGCCGCCACGGTCGCCTGGCGGATGGCCCGCACCTCGGCCAGCCCCATGCCGTATGCCGACAGCACCCCGGCGAACGGATGCAGCATCACCCGCGTCATCCCCAGGGCGTCGGCCACGAGGCAGGCGTGCTGGCCGCCCGCGCCGCCGAAACAGTTCAGCACATAGCGGGTCACGTCGTAGCCGCGCTGGATCGAGACCGACTTGATCGCCTCGGCCATGTTCTGCACCGCGATGGTGACGAAGCCTTCGGCCAGCGCCCCGGGCGTCGCGGCGCGGCCCGTGGCCCGCGCGACCTCGGCGGCGAGGGCCTCGAAACCCTCCCGCACCGCCTCGGCGTCCAGCGGCTGGTCGCCGTCCGGCCCGAACACCGCCGGAAACTGGTCGGGCCGCAGCTTGCCCAGCATGATGTTGCAGTCGGTGACCGTCAGCGGTCCGCCCCGGCGATAGGCGGCCGGTCCCGGCACGGCCCCGGCCGATTCCGGCCCGACCCTCAGCCGGGCGCCGTCGAAGCGGCAGATCGAGCCCCCGCCCGCCGCCACCGTATGGATGCTCAGCATGGGCGCCCGCAGCCGCACCCCGGCCACCACCGCGTCCGAGGTCCGCTCATAGTCGCCGGCGAAATGCGACACGTCGGTCGAGGTGCCGCCCATGTCGAAGCCGATGACCCGGTCGAAGCCGGCGGCCCGGGCGGTCTCCGCCATGCCGACCACGCCGCCCGCCGGCCCGGACAGGATGGCGTCCTTGCCGCGGAAGGCCTCCGCCGCCGTCAGTCCGCCGCTCGACTGCATGAACAGCAGGGGCGTGGCTTCGCCCAGATCGGCCCCGACCCGGTCGACATAGGCCCTCAGGATCGGCGACAGATAGGCGTCGGCCACGGTGGTGTCGCCGCGCCCGATCAGCTTGATCAGCGCTCCGACCTCGTGGCTGACCGAGACCTGTTCGAAGCCGGTCTCCCGGGCGATCGCCGCCAGCCGCCGTTCGTGGTCGGTGAAGCGCCAGCCGTGCACCAGCACGATGGCCACGGCCCGGAACCCCGCCGCCCGCGCCGCCGTCAGGTCCGCCCGGGCCCGCGCCTCGTCCAGCGCCCGGTCGACCGCCCCGTCGGCCCGCACCCGTTCGTCGATCTCGATGACCCGGTCGTACAGCTGGTCGTTCAGCACGATGTGGCGGGCGAACAGCTCGGGCCGGCTCTGCCAGCCGATCCGCAGGGCGTCGCCGAAGCCGCGCGTGATGGCCAGGACGACGGGCTCGCCCTTGCGCTCCAGCAGGGCGTTGGTCGCCACGGTGGTCCCCATGCGGACCTCCCCGACCCGCCCGGCGGGCAGGGGACCCGGCCCGGCGTCGAGAATTCGCCGGACCCCTTCGACGGCGGCGTCGGCGTACTGTTCCGGATTGTCGGACAGCAGTTTTCGGGTCTGCAGCTCCCCGTCCGGCGCCCGGGCCACGACGTCGGTGAAGGTGCCGCCCCGGTCGATCCAGAAGCGCCAGCCCGTCGCCGTCCCGGTCCGCGCTGCGCTCATGAAGGGGCTCCGACTCGATCCATCCGGCCAGCTTATCGCAGACTTCGCCGGCGCGGGCGGGTGAACCGGATCGGCTCCGGGGGGTTGGTTCGGCAGTTCCGTCCAGTTCCGGCGCCGTCATGTCAGAGTCTCCCTCCGGGCCCGAGCCGTGGGCCGCCCGCCTGCGCCGCCTGCCGGCGCAGGCGCGCCCGGCGCATTTCGTGGCCGCCGTCGCCGTGGCCGGCGTCTTCGGCCTGAACGGCCTGGCGGCCGCGCCGCTGCCGGGGCCGCGCGCCCTGACGCCCGGCGAACGCCTGCAGATCGAGGTGGTCGCTCCCGTCGAACCGGCGATCGTCCCCGGATCGGTGATGGAGGTCGGCGACCTGGTCGACGGCTTCCAGGGCCTGCCGCCGCCGCTCCCGTCCGTCGTCGAAACGGTCGCCTGGGTTCCCGACGACCCTTGGGGCGACGGGCGAAAGGAGCCGGAACCACCGCCGCGCCCCCGCGTCGAGGAAGCCGTCATTCACGTCGCACCCCAGCCCGGAAACGACCCCGCCCGCGACCGCTGGTTCGGCTTCGACGCCCCCCGCCGCGACTATCGCGCCGAGCGCGAGGCGCGCCGCGCCCGGATCGAGGCCCGGATCGAGCGGGAACGGGAGGCCGACAGCCGGCGCTACTGGTCCGATCCCGACCGCCGGGGCGAGGACGATCGCTGGCGCGAGCCCCGGCCCCGGGACGACCGTCCGCCGCCGGACCCCTGGGACTGAGGCGGCGTTCACCGGTCCCCAATCAATTTCTGTCACCGCTGACGGTCCACGCGGAGGGGCGGGGTGATGACGGCGTTCGGGGTTCGGTGGCGGCTGTATCGCAAGGGCGAGCCCCCGAGGGGCTGGCGCGACGCCGCCGTTCTGTTCGCCGCCTATGTCCTGACCCTCGCCGCCGGCGTGCTCTGGTCGCGCTCGGTCGATAATTCCACCGTCTTCTGGGCCGCGAACGGGGTGCTGACCGCCGGCCTGCTGCTGCTCCGGCCGCGCCTCGGCTGGGCCTTTGTCGCCGCCTGCATCTCGCTGAATCTGGCGGTCAACGTCGTCAGCGGCCTGCCGCCCAACCTCAATCTCGCCTTCACCGCCCTGAACCTGGCCTTCTCGGTCGTCATCGCCGTCCTGGTCCGCACCTTCTGCGGCGCGGCGCTGGATCTGGGACGGCTGAGACGGTTTGTCCCCTTCGTCGCCATCGTGGGCCTGGTCGCGACCGCCGAGGGCATGATCGGAGCCCTGTTCACGACGCCCGACCAGGGCCTCTGGCAGGTCATCTGGCCCCGCTGGGCGGCCTGCGACGGGGTGGGCATGGTGCTGGCCCTGCCTGCCGTCCTGCTGATGATGCGGCGGGTCAATCCGCTGTATTCGGGCGCGGCCGGCCGCGGCGAGCGGGCCGTCCTGCTGATCGGGCTGGGCGCGCTGACGGCGACGACCTTTTCCTGGGCCGGCGATCCGCTGATCCTCCTGATCTATCCGGCCGTGCTGTTCGCGGCCTTCCGGCTCGGCGCGGCCTGGGCCTTCCTGTCGGTCGGGGTCGTGGCCCAGATCGCCACGGTCCAGACCTTGGCCGACCGCGGCCCCATCGCCCTGTTCGACACCACGCCGCAATTCACCCAGGTGGGGCTGCTGCACCTGTTCCTGGCCAGCATCCTGCTGACCGCCACCCTGGCCACCAGCGCCCTGGCCGAGCGGATGCGCACTGAACAGCGCGCCCGCCGCAAGGAGGCCTCCGCCGCCGCGGTCCGCGCCCGCAGCGAACAGACCCTCGCCACCCGCGAGCGTTTCCTGGCCGTGGTCAGCCACGAGATTCGCACCCCCCTGAACGGCGTGGCCGGCTTCGCCGGCGCCCTGGCCGCCCGCGCCGATCTGGACCCCGAGGCGCGCCGTCAGGCCGAGGCCATCGCCGCCTCCTCGGCCGTGCTGACCGCCCTGATCGAGGACATTCTGGACTTCTCCCGCCTGGAACAGGGTCGGCTGGAGCTGGAGCCCGCCCCGGCCGATGTCGCGCCCGTCATCCTCGAGGCCGTCGACCGGTTCCGCGCCGCCGCCGCCGGCAAGGGGCTGGCGCTGTCGGTCCTGTGCGAAGGCTTCTCCGCGTCGCCCCATCGGGTCGACGCGCGGCGGCTGCGGCAGGTGGCGGCGGGCCTGATCGACAATGCGGTCAAGTTCACCGACGCCGGCTCGGTCGTCGTGCGCGCCGTTCTGACGCCCGGCGAGGGCGAGACGGATCGCCTCGAGATCAGCGTCGGGGACACCGGGCCGGGCGTGCCCGAGGCGCGCCGCGGCGAACTCTTCCAGCCCTTCGCGCAGCTGGACGCCGGCCTGGCGCGGCGCCAGTCCGGGGCCGGGCTGGGCCTGGCCATGTGCCATTCGATCGTCGCCCTGATGGGCGGCCGCCTGACCCACCAGGCCGGGGCCGAGGGGGGCTCGACCTTCCGGTTCGCGCTCGACCTGCCGCGGGCGGCGCCGCTGGCCGGGGCCGCCGGGGTCGTGGCGGAGACCGGGCGCGCCCCGCGCATCCTGGTGGTCGACGACCACCCGACCAACCGGGAGGTCGCCCGGCTGATCCTGACCGCCTACGGCTGCGACGTGTTCGAGGCCGACGACGGCGCGACCGCGGTCGCCGCCGCCGACGGGGACGCCTTTGACGCCATCCTGATGGACGTGCGCATGCCGGGCATGGACGGCCTGGACGCCACCCGCGCCATCCGGGCGTCGGGCGGGCCTTCGGCCGTGACGCCGATCCTGGCGGTCACCGCCGACGTCATGCGCGACGACGTGGAACGCTGCCGGTCCGCCGGCATGAACGGCCATGTGCCCAAACCGGTCAATCCGGCGCGGCTGATGACCGCCCTGACGACCGTTCTGGAGGGCGGGGAGGTTTTCCCCGCGCCGGCGTCGGCCCCGGTGGCCGCCGCCGCCTGACCTCCGGCGGCTACCTTGCGGAACAGGGATACATGACGGCCGTTCCGGCGTATGATGCGTCGTAATGACGACGGTCGTCGGATGGGGTCATGATTTTACTGCTGCTCGCGCTCGGCCTCGGCCAGGCCCCGGACGCCGCTCCGGCGTCGCAGGAGGCGCGGGCGACGCTGCAATCCTGCGAGATGACGCCCGCGGGCTGGGTCTGCAACTATCAGATGCCGGCGGTGATCCTGCGCGGGGCTCCGCCCGGATCCGTGGTCATGACCGATCCTCCGGCCATCACCGTGCCGGTGCCGCCGACGGTGCCGACCCTGGCTCCGCCGATTGAGATCAGCTCGGCCGAGGCGGACCGGCAAGCGCGGCTGATCGCACGCTGCGCCGACGCCTCATGGTTTTCGCTCTGCCTACCGGACGATCGGCGCGAAGCCCGGGCCCTGCGGGATGCGGCCAATGCCCGCGCGGCGCTCAGGGCGGACGTCAGCCGGTTGCTGAGCGAGGATCGCTGCGACGAGGCCATACGGGCGGCCCTGGCCGGGGGCGACATGGCCCTGGCGGTGGAAGTCCGGAATCAGAATTTCTGTGCGTCGCGGACGACCGCGGTCGAGGCCGAGGCGGAGGCCGCGATCGTCCCGAACTGACGGCGCCACAGGTCCGGATGACAGACAGGCCCGCGCCGCAAGGCGTCGGGCCTGTCGTTCCTTGAAGCGAGAGCCCGGCCGGAGCGCGTCCGGCCGGGTCGGTCCTGACAGTCCTAACCGCGCTCGCCCTCGTAGCTGCCCGGCGCGGAGTCGTGCCGCACGGGCTCGCACTCGATAAGGTCTTCACAGCCGGAGAAGTGGATTTCCGGCGGCTCGACGATGACGTCGGCCGGGCGGACGTGAACTTCAGGCGCGCGCAGATAAATCTGCGGGGCCCGGATACGGATGGGCGGGGCCTCGACATAGATCGGCGGACCCTGGATATCGATGCGACCCGACTCGATGGTGACCGGCCGACCGCGGATGCGGACGCCCGGCCCGCCGGCGCGGACGACGTGCCACGGCGCGGGGGGGTTGTACCAATTCACCTCGTAGTCGCACAGGCAGACTCCGTATTGGTCGCGAGGGCCTCCGTCCCGGCACGGAGGCGGGGGATTGTCGCAGCAATACGAAGGCGGCGGCGGCGGCGGTCCGTAGCCCCGGTCCTGGGCGACTGTCGTTCCGGCGCTTCCGGCCGAAGCCAGCAATACGCCGACGGCGGCGATGACTATGTGTTTCACTTGAGCTCCCCAATTCAGTCGTCCCGGAGTCCCCGCATAACCCCACAGGAAAGGACCGGTGTATCATCGTTATGGTAACCTTAACCGCTTGGCAAGGCGACGGTTCCGGGGGTGGCGACCGCGCGGCGGCGGCGCTCCCGCCTCTTGCCCCGGTTGGGCGAATTGTTCGCTTTTCAGGAGAAAATTCGGGGCCGTCGACCGCGCGTTCCGCTCCCTTTTCCGGCCCGGGACGTCGCGATTGTCGCGCCAACTTGACCCGGCGTGACCTTGGCAGCCGCCCGGACCCGGTCTAGGTCGAAGCCTCAACGTCTTTCAGGGAGAGACCCATGGCCGAGCTGGCTCAAGTCACCGAACACATCCGCGGCGCCGTGGGCGACAACTCCGGTCTGGGCAAGACCGTGAAGATCGATCTGGGCGACGTCGGCAAGATCTTCATCGACGGGGCCTCGGTTCCGAACACCGTGACCAACGAGGACAAGCCCGCCGACGCCACGGTGTCGATCGGCTGGGACGACTTCATGGCCCTGTCGAACGGCCAGCTGGACCCGATGATGGCCTTCATGCAGGGCAAGCTGAAGATCGCCGGCGACATGATGATCGCCCAGAAGCTGGCTCCGCTGCTGAAGCGCTGAGCTTGCCCTGAGACAACGACATCGACGGCGCGGCGTCCGATGGGACCCGCGCCGTTTGTCTTTCCGATAAGGAGCGCGCCCATGGAATTCCGGCACAGCGACAGGGCCCTGCACTGGCAGGACCGGGTGCGGCGCTTCCTCGACGACCACGTCCTGCCGCGCGAGGAGGAATACCGGGCCCAGGTCCGCGAGGACCACACCCGCCAGCCGCGGGCCATGGAGGAGATGAAGGCGCAGGCGCGCGAGGCCGGCCTGTGGAACATGTTCCTGCCGGGCGACCACGGCGCGGGCCTGACCAACCTCGAATACGCCCCGCTGGCCGAGCTGATGGGCCGCCACCTGTGGTCGGCCGAGGTGTTCAACTGCAACGCCCCGGACACCGGCAATATGGAAGTGCTCCATATGTACGGGAACGAGGCCCAGCAGGCGAAATGGCTCAAGCCCCTGATGGCTGGCGAGATCCGCTCCGCCTTCCTGATGACCGAGCCCGAGGTCGCCTCGTCCGACGCCACCAACATCCAGACCCGTATCGTCCGCGACGGCGACCACTATGTGATCAACGGCCGCAAATGGTGGTCGACCAACATGGCCCACCCGAACGTCGCGGTGACCATCGTCATGGGCAAGACCGACCCCGACGCCTCGGTCCACACCCAGCAGTCCCAGATCATCGTCCCCGTGGATGCGCCCGGCTTCCGCGTCGAGCGGATGCTGTCCGTGTTCGGCTATGACGAGCGTCCGATCGGCCACGCCGAAGTGGTTCTGGAGAATGTCCGCGTTCCGGTCGGGAACCTGATCGCCGGCGAGGGCCGCGGCTTCGAGATCGCGCAAGGGCGCCTCGGGCCGGGCCGCATCCACCATTGCATGCGCGTCATCGGCGTGGCCGAGCGCTCGCTGGAGCTGATGGTCCAGCGCCTGCTGTCGCGCACCGCCTTCCGCAAGTCGCTAGCCGAGCATTCGGTCTGGGAGCAGCGCGTCGGCGAGGCCCGCACCAATATCGAGATGTGCCGCCTGCTGGTGCTCAAGGCCGCCTGGATGATGGACGAGGCGGGGGCGAAGAACGCCAAGTCCGAGATCGCCCAGATCAAGGTCGCGGCCCCCCGCATGGCGCTTCAGGTCATCGACGACGCCATCCAGGCCTTCGGCGGCGCCGGCGTCTCGGCCGACACGCCGCTGGCCGAGATGTACGCCATGGTCCGCACCCTGCGCATCGCCGACGGCCCCGACGAGGTCCACAACCGCACCGTGGCCCGGCTGGAGTATGCGAAGCACGGCGAACGGCGGGGATAGCCGCCACGGCGCCTTCTGCTGCACCGACCAAGCGGTTCATGCCTGCGGTCACTGCGCCCTTTGCGCAGACCCCGGCGCGGTCCATATCTCGGCCCATGGCGATGCAAGGCGAACGGACGGGACGACGGGGTGATTCGGCGGCCAGGGCGGCGCAGGTCGGGGCCCCCGTTCCGGCCGCCGCAAGCCCCCCGACCTGGCGGGCCCTGGCCGATCTGGTCCGGCTGGTCCTCCGCTCGAACGCCCCGCAACTGCGCCTGCGCCTGACCGCCGCCATCGCCATGACCCTCGGGGGCAAGGCCCTGGGCGTGCTGGCGCCGCTGGTGCTGGGTCTGGCGGTCAACCATCTGGCGGCGGGGCAGGGGGCGGCGGTCGCGGTCGGCATGGGCTTCGCCGGCTTCGCGGTCGGCTGGGCCTTCGTGCGCCTGCTGTCGGCCGTCGCCCCCAACGCCTCCGACGTGGTGTTCGCCCCCGTCCGTTCGGCCGCCCAGCGCCGCGCGGCGACCGAGACCTTCGCCCACGCCCTGAGCCTGTCGCTGGACTTCCACCAGACCAAACGGTCGGGATCGCTGTCGCGGACCATGGACCGGGGATCGCGGGCGGTGGACTTCCTGCTGCGCATCCTGGCCTTCAACCTGGTGCCGACCGGCGTCGAGCTGGTGCTGGCGGCGGGCGTGCTGGGCGGTCGGTACGACTGGCGCTTCGGGGCCGTGGCCGTGGCCGTGGTGGCGATCTACGCCGCCTCGACCTTCGCCCTGTCCAACTGGCGGCTGGAGCATCGGCGCGAGATGAACGCGGCCGACACGGAGGCGGCCGGCGTCTCGGTGGACGCCCTGCTCAACTACGAGACGGTCAAGTCGTTCGGGGCCGAGGCCCGGGCCGCCGGCGCCTATGACCGGGCGCTGGGCGACTACACCCGCGCCGCCCTGAAGGCCAACAGCTCGCTGGCCCTGCTCAACATCATGCAGGCCGTGATCATGAACGTCGGCCTCGCGGTCATGGCGGTCATGGCCGGCTATGAGGCCGCGGCCGGCCGGATGGGGCCGGGCGACGTCATGGCCGCGGTGCTGATCATGATCTCCCTCTATGCGCCGCTGAACATCCTCGGCTTCGCCTATCGCGAAATCCGCCAGTCCTTCATCGACATGGAGGAGATGCTCAAGGTGACGCGACAGACGCCCCAGGTCGCGGACGCGCCCGACGCCGTCCCGCTGCCGCGCCCGGCGGATTCCCGCGGCGCGGCCCTGGCCTTCGAGCACGTCGGCTTCCGCCACGACGCCCGCGCCAACGGCCTTGAGGACGTCAGCTTCGTCGCACCGCCCGGCACGACCACGGCCCTGGTGGGCCCCTCTGGGTCGGGCAAGTCGACCATCGTCAAACTGGCCCTGCGCCTGCTCGACCCGCAGGAGGGCCGGGTGCTGATCGACGGTCTCGACGCCCGGCAGGTGGCCCAGGCCTCGCTGCGAACGGCCGTCGCCCTGGTGCCCCAGGACGTGGCCCTGTTCAACGACAGCATCCGCGCCAACATCGGCTTCGCCCGTCCGGACGCCGACGAGGCGGCGATCTGGGCCGCCGCCGAGGCGGCGGAACTGGCCGCTTTCATCCGGGATCTGCCCGAAGGGATGGAGACCCGGGTCGGCGAACGGGGACTGAAGCTGTCCGGCGGCGAGCGCCAGCGGGTTGGCATCGCCCGCGCCCTGCTGGCCGATCCCTGCGTCCTGATCCTTGACGAGGCGACCAGCGCCCTGGACAGCCGCACCGAGGCCGCTATCCAGAAGACCCTGAGGAAGGCCCGCGCGGGCCGCACCACCCTGGTGGTGGCCCATCGCCTGTCGACCATCGCCGACGCCGACCAGATCCTGGTGCTGAAGGCCGGCCGCATCGTCGAGCGCGGCGCCCACCACGAACTGGTCGCCCATCTCGGCGGCGAATACGCGGCCCTGTGGCGCAAGCAGACGCGCGGCGCCCGGACCGATCGTCAGCCGGCCTGAGCCAGTTTGCGTTCGACCATCCGGCCCAGATCGTGCAGCACCCGGGCCCGCTGCTCTGCCGCCTCCAGCGGCAGCGTCTGCAGCAGCCGCATGGTCCGCGCATGGACGATCACGATGCGCCAGTCGAACGCCTCGCCCGGCCGGGCCGCGCCGATGAGATCGCACAGGCTCGAGGCCGTCCGGCACAGATCGACCAGGTCGAACGGCCCGGCCGCGTCGATCACTCCCGTCGCCGCGCGATAGGCCTCGTCCAGCCGCGCCGGCGCATCGTCGGGACCGACGGGGGCGGGCACGGCCTCCAGCGCCGCGATTTCGGACTCCACCACGGTCAGGGCCTCGGCGCGTTTCGCCTCGATATTGGCCCGGGCCCGGGCCAGGGCGACCCCGACGCTGACTCCGCCGGCCGAGTCGATCATCCGGGCCAGATTGGATTTCCGACGCGGGTGGGTGATCAGGGTCAACCGCCTTCTCCCGTGATCGCGGCCTCGGCCTTCCGGGCCTCGAACGCCGACTTGCGGATCATTTCGGCGCGGCGCTCGTCCCCGGGCGGGCGGCCGCTGCGGAACCGGCGGTCCGGACCGAAATATTCGCCGACCTCGAGGAAGGGCCGGCTGTCGCGCGCCACCCAGACGATCCGTTCCAGCAGGGTGGTGGCGCTGAACGGCTTGGTGACGATGAAACTGGCGCCGCAGTCCCGGGCCTCGGCCACGCGGGATCGGCGGATATGGGCCGCGGTCATGATCACGGGCACGAAGGCGTTGGGCTCAAGGCCCGAACGCCGCAGCCAGCGGACCAGTTCGAAGCCGTCCATGCCGGGCATCTCGCAATCGACCACCAGCAGGTCGATGTCCTGCTCCCTGAGGATTTCCATGGCCTCGGCCGCGCCATGGCAGGCGTGGCGGGTCCGGATCCCGAAGCCGAGCAGGGCCTGGGCCGTCAGATCCAGGGCGAAGGCTGAGTCGTCGACCACCATGGTCGCCGCGCCGGTCAGATTGATCACCGCGCTCTCGCGCAACGCTTCGCCGAGACCGCTCATCGGCTGGCTCTCCGCGGAAGGGGGGACCGGAACGCGTCCATGCGGAACGCTGGCATGCGCCGGTAGCGGACAGGTTAACGGCCAGGGTCCCGCGGCTCCGCGCGACGAGCGCCTAGAGGCCGCGGCCGATGGCGTAGAAGCGGTCGGCCCTGGCCTTGCGCAGCTGGTCCGCGGTCAGGCCCGAGAGGGCGGTCAGCTCCTCGGCCAGCACGTCGCCCACGGCGGCGATGGCCGCCGCCCGGTCGGCGTGGGCCCCGCCGACCGGTTCGGGGATGATGCGGTCGACGATCTTCAGCTCGACCAGGTCCGGCGCGGTGATCTTCATGGCCATGGCGGCGTCGCGGGCCCGGGCCCCGTCGCGCCACAGGATGCCGGCCGCGCCCTCGGGCGAGATGACCGAATAGATCGAATGCTCGAGCATCAACACCCGGCCCGCCGCGGCGATGGCGATGGCCCCGCCCGAGCCGCCCTCGCCGGTGATGGTCGCGATCGAGGGCACGCCCAGGGTCAGGCAGCGTTCGGTCGAGCGGGCGATGGCCTCGGCCTGGCCGCGCTCCTCGGCGCCGAGACCCGGATAGGCGCCGGCGGTGTCGACAAAGGTCAGCACCGGCAGCCCGTAGCGCTCGGCCAGGTCCATCAGGCGCACCGCCTTGCGGTAGCCTTCGGGCCGGGCCATGCCGAAATTGTGCACGACGCGGGTCTGGGTGTCGTGGCCCTTCTCATGGCCCATCAGCACCACGGGCGCGCCCCGGAACCGGGCCAGACCGCCGAGAATGGCCTGGTCATCGCCGAACTGCCGGTCGCCCTTCAGCTCGACGAAGTCGGTGAACAGCCCCTCGACATAGTCGACGAAATGCGGCCGCTGCGGATGCCGCGCGACCTGGGTCTTCATCCACGGATCGAGGCTGGCGTAGGTCTTGCGCCGCAGCTGCTCGGCCTTCTTGCGCAGGCCCTCGACCTCGGCGTCGAACGAACCGGAGGTCGAGGAGAGCAGGTTCAGCTCCTCGATCTTCGCCTCCAGATCGGCGATCGGCTTTTCAAACTCGAGGTAGTGCACGGCCATCAGGCGTCCGGAACAGGCGCGCCGCGTGGCGCATCGGAAGGCGGCGGAACCTAGTCAGGTCAACGCCGGGGAGCAAGCGGGGTTCAGTCGTCCCGCCCCAGCGGGTGCTTGTCGCGCACCACCTGGGTCAGACGGTCGGTGGCGACGTGGGTGTAGATCTGCGTCGTCGCAATGTCGGCATGGCCCAGCAGGGTCTGCACGACCCGCAGGTCGGCCCCGCCCTCCAGCAAGTGGGTGGCGAAGGCATGGCGCAGGACGTGGGGGCTGACCCGGGCCGGGTCGATCCCGGCGTCGACGGCGGCCTGGTCGAGCAACTGGGCGAAACGGCGCGACGTCAGATGGCCCTTGGCCGAGACCGACGGGAACAGCCACGGACTGTCAGGCGCCTTCTCCGGCCGGACCGCGTCGCGGGCGACCAGCCAGGTCTTCACCGCCTCCCGGGCGGAGGCGTTCAGCGGGGCGAGTCGCTCCTTGCCGCCCTTGCCGCGCACGATCAGGAAGGCGGGGTCGCGGCGCACGGCCTCGACTTTCAGACCCAGCAGTTCCGAAACCCGCAGGCCGGAGGCGTAGGCCAACTCGACCAGGGCGACCAGCCGCTGGCCCGCCGTCCCGTCCCGCGCGGCCGCCGCCGTCAGCAACCGGTCGATCTCGTCGCCAGCCAGGGTCCGGGGCAGGCTGCGGCCCTGTTTCGGCGCGTCCAGCCGTCGCGACGGGTCGTCGACCCGCCACCCCTCGCCCAGCGCGAAGCGATAGAATTGACGCACCGCCGACCGCCGTCGCGCCTGGGTCGCCGGCGAGAGGCCGCGCCGCGCAAGACTGGCGTACCAGGCCTCCAGCCCGGTCTCGTCGCCCCGCATCAGGCCGCCCGGTATACCCGCCTCGGCGTCCGCCAGATCGCGGCCGTAGGCCGACAGCGTATGGGGTGAGGCGTCGCGTTCGACGGCCATCATCTCGAGAAAGGCTTCGACCTGCGGCGTGCTCATGCGCGCCGACGCTTTTCGCCGCCGCCGCTTGGTGTAGAGGGTTGTCGGGTCATGCCGTGCCTGTCGCTCTCCGCATCGTCGCCGTTCCGCTTCCCGAGAGGCCGGCGATGAGCCTTGCCGAAACGATTCCCGTCCATCGTCGCACCATAGCCCTCGTCGGGCTGATGGGGGTGGGCAAATCGACGGTCGGACGACGGCTGGCCAAACGACTCGGTCTGCCCTTCGCCGACGCGGACGTCGAGATCGAGGCGGCGGCGGCCATGACCGTCTCGGACATCTTCGCCCGGCTGGGCGAGGCCGAGTTTCGGGCCGGAGAGGCGCGCGTGCTGAAACGCCTGCTGCAGGCTCCGCGCATGGTGCTCGCGACCGGGGGCGGGGCGGTCCTGAATCCCGAAACCCGCGCCGAACTAAAGGCGCGCGCCGTCACCGTCTGGATGCGCGCCGACCTCGAGACCGTGGCGGCCCGGGTCCAGCGTCGCGACACCCGGCCCCTGCTGCGCGGCCGCGACCCGCTGGAGGCTCTGAAGGCCATGGCCGAGGCCCGCTACCCGTTCTACGCCGCCGCCGACCTGACCGTCGACGTCGCCAGCGGGGCGCATGCCGACTCCGTCGAGGCCATCGTCCATGCCCTGGAAGCCCATTGGGCGGAGGTCGGGGCATGACCACGGTCATCCAGGTGGCCGGCGACGGGTTCCGGTCCTATGAAGTAGTGGTCGGGCGGGGCCTGATGCCGGAACTTGGCTCCCGGCTCGCGTCGTTGGCCGAGGGGCGGACCGTCATCGTCACCGACGAGACCGTCGCCGCCCTGCACGGTCCGTCGGCGCTCGCCTCGCTAGAGGCCGCCGGGGTTCGCGCCCGGCTGCTGGCGGTGCCGCCCGGGGAGAACTCCAAATCCTTCGCCGAACTGGAGCGGGTGATAGACCGGCTGCTGGCCTTCGGGCTGGACCGACGCGACCTGATCGTGGCCCTGGGCGGCGGCGTGGTCGGGGATCTCGCGGGCCTGGCGGCGGCCCTCTACATGCGCGGCATCGACTTCGTCCAGGTTCCGACGACCCTGCTGGCCCAGGTCGACTCCTCGGTCGGCGGCAAGACCGCAATCGACATGCCGCGCGGCAAGAACCTGGTCGGCGCCTTCCACCAGCCTCGGCTGGTGGTGGCCGACATCGATCTGCTGTCCACCCTGCCGCCGCGCCAGCTCCGATCGGGCTGGGCCGAGGTGCTCAAGCATGGCCTGATCTGCGACGCAGCCTTTTTCGACTGGCTCGCCGGTGAAGGGGCGGCAGGCGCGAACGGGGACGCCGTCGCCCTTCATCGCGCCGTGGTCCGGTCGGTCGAGATCAAGAGCGCCATCGTCGGTCAGGACCAGAAGGAGGCCGGCCAGCGGGCCCTGCTGAACCTCGGCCACACCTTCGGCCATGCCCTCGAGGCCGAACTGGGATTCGACGAGGATGTGCTGACCCATGGCGAGGCGGTGGCCTTGGGCTGCGCCATGGCCTTCCGGTTCTCGGCCGCCAGCGGGCTGTGTCCCGCCGCGGACGCCGCCCGGGTCGAAGCCGTTCTCGCCGCGGCGGGTCTGCCGACCCGGCTGGATCATGCGGGCGTGTTCAGCGCCGACCGGTTGGCAGCGCGCATGGCCGGGGACAAGAAGGCCGAGGCCGGACGACTGACCCTGATCCTGGTCCGCGCCATCGGCGACGCCTTCGTCGAAAGGGCGGTGGATCGCGCCGCGATCGCCGCCTTCCTGAAATCCGAAGGCGCGGCCTGAGTCTCACGGCGCCGCTCGCGTCGCCTGGCTTGCGAATGACCTTCAGTCGTCGTCCGATCGGTCCAACTCGCGCGACACGGCCTTCAGGCGCTGCATGGCGGCGATTTCGTTGAGGGAGTTGATTTCGCCGGACGAAATGTCCCTGGCGATTTCCCGACGGTTAAAGCCGAAGACGCCCCCCAGGAGTTCCGCGAGCATGCCCCATATCTGATCGATCAGGACCAGCAATTCTTCCAGCCAGTCAGGAACCCGACCGAAGATCAGCCTGACGATGAACCGGATGATCTTTTTGATCTCGGTGAGGTATTTGCTGATCCAGGAGAAAAATCCGCCGCCAAAGATTCCTTTGGCGAGGCTTGATCGAGCCGTTTTCTCCCCCGTGGAAGCGACGAAGACCCCGTCTGCGAGCGCCAGATATTCGCCCACGGCGGCGCGGGTCGCCTGATTGGTTCCGGCGTAGGCCTCGGAGGTCCTGGAAAACAGCTTTTGAAGGTGGTTCTGGACCAGGGACCCATTGGTCTGGATCAGGTCGGCGTCAGGATCGCTTCCACAAGCTTTCACCATGTCCTTCGTCACGTTCGAGACGAAGGACAACGTCGCTGCGAAAAAGGCGCCTAGCGGATCGCCTTCGCCGGCGCTCACTGTTTTTTCGGCCATGGTCCGTTCCCCCGGTTACGCATAACCAGAAGTCCCGAACCAGCGTTATGTCAACTCTTTGTTGTCTGGTCCACGTCCCTGACCGAGTCAGTCCACGGCACGGCACTCCGTCGGTGGCCGCCCGTCGGAAGTCCATGTGGCCATGACTCCCCGACCGCGCAGCTCATAGCCCGAAGCCTTGTACCAGATGCCGTCGGCGGCCCGCTCCTGGTACAGATCCACGGCCTCGCCGCTGGAATTTCGCACCGTCGCCATCTGGCGGGGATTGTCGAAATCGACCGATAGCCGCTCGCTGTTGTTGCACAGATAGACGGTGCGGATGACCCGGTTCAGCGCCCGATCCTGGGCCTCGGCGCCTGTGCGCCGTCGCGCGGTCTGGGCTTTCTGGGCCCGTTCGCGGACCGAATCCCCGTCGGTCGGCGCCCTTGCTGGTCGTTGTTCACAGCTCGCGAGAGCCGGAATTGACATCAACAGAATCCAAGGTTGCAATTTCTTTGAAGCCATGGTTGTATTCTTTGTCAATCGAAAGGAGGAAGTCGTATGTATATCAAGTCCATGATGGCGGGTGTCATACTTGCCGTTGCGCCATTCTCTCTCGATCCCACGTCATGCAGCAGCGCCGCTCGGGCGCAGGAATGCGCAGGACCTCAATGTCCTCCGGGAGAACATGGCTCGTTGGCCCAATGCTATGACGGCTGCGACTGGAAGCTGAACGGCGATCTAATATTCTGCCAAGTTGTCTCTCCGGATATTCTCATTAAGACCGTATGTCAGACAATCGCGCACAATGAATGGTCGAACTGCTATCGAAACTGCCTCCGCTAGCGGTGACCTGACTTTTCGCGTGTCAGCGATCGATCCTCTCGGCGCTGATAGTGAACTGCGAATTACAATCTTTTCACCCACGGAAAATTCGGAGATTTCCGAGAGCTTTCGTTGTGAGTACCTTGTCGAACCGATCAATTTGACCGGGGAGGTCATTGGCACGAACCCGTTTCATGCGATCAGACTCGCCATATTCCAGTTACGAGTGAAGCTGCACTACCGCTTTCCCGACTGGTGTTTGAGGTACGCCAGTGGCGCCCGGATGGATCTGGGTTACGAGGAGTCCGCCTGACGACCGGTTCTTCGCGTACGCCGGGCGCGGAAGAAGGCGCGGAGCAGGTCGCCGCCCTCGGCGGCCAGCACGCCGCCCTCGGCCGCGGGCTTCCAGTGGCAGGTCGGTTGGTCGAAGAAGCGAGGCCCGTTTGCCACCGCCCCGCCCTTGGGGTCGTCGGCGCCCCAGACGACGCGGCCGATGCGGGCGTGGCTGATCGCCCCGGCGCACATGGCGCAGGGCTCGAGGGTCACATAGAGGGTCAGGCCGGTGAGCCGGTAGTTTCCGCGCTTTGCGGCCGCCGCGCGCATCGCCACGATCTCGGCGTGGGCGGTGGGATCGTGGGCGCCGATGGGGCCGTTCTGACCCTCAGAGACGACTTCGCCGGTGGATTCGTCGACGATCACGCAGCCCACGGGAGTCTCTCCCGCGTCCGCCGCCGCTTGCGCACACGCCAAGGCCATGTGCATGAACCGCTCATCATGGCCAGCCATCCCCGAGACAACGACAAGAAGCCGCGCCCGCGTCAAGACGACAGCCGCGACGGCCCCCGCAAACCCTTCGTCAAGCGCACTGAAGGCGGCGACGATCGGGGTCCGCCCAAGGGCGGCAAATCCTTTGGCAAGCCAGGAGCCAAGCCGGGCGGCAAGTCGTTCTCGAAGGACGGCAAGGCCGGTCCCAAGGGTGACGAAGGCCCCAAACGCAGCGAGCGGATCGCCAAGGCCATGGCCCGCGCCGGCATCGCCTCGCGCCGCGAGGTCGAGCGGCTGATCGGTCTCGGCAAGGTGGCCGTGAACGGCAAGATTCTCGACACGCCGGCCACCCTGGTCACCCGCGACGACGTCATCACGGTCGACGGCAAGGCGATCGGCTCGGCCGAGGCGACCCGCGTCTGGCGCTATCACAAGCCCGCCGGCCTGGTGACCTCGCACAATGATCCGGGCGGCCGGCCGACCGTGTTCGACGCCCTGCCCAGCGGCCTGCCGCGGGTGATCTCCGTCGGCCGTCTCGATCTCAACACCGAGGGCCTGCTGCTGCTGACCAATGACGGCGAGTTGAGCCGCGCCCTGGAACTGCCCTCTACCGAACTGGTGCGCCAGTATCGCGCCCGGGCTCGCGGCCGCGTCAGCCAGCTGCAGCTGGACTCGCTGAAGGACGGCGTGACCGTCGACGGCGTCCGCTACGGTCCCATCGAGGCCACGCTCGACAAGGCCAAGGAGAGCGAGGGTAATGCGCCCGCCAATCTTTGGATCAGCGTCTCTATCACCGAGGGCAAGAACCGCGAGGTCCGCAAGGTGCTGGAGCATCTCGGCCTGACGGTGAACCGGCTGATCCGTCTGGCCTATGGTCCGTTCCAGCTCGGCGCCCTGCCGGTTGGATCGGTCGAGGAGGTCGGCCCGCGCGTGATCCGCGAGATGCTGGCCCAGCACATCCGGCCCGAGAACCTGCCGACCGGCAACACCGTCTCCACCCCCGCGCCGATCCCGGGCCGCCGCACCTCGGCGCCGATCCACAAGGGCGCCTCGGGCTCGGCCATCTCCGATCCGTCGCGCAAGCCGAGCCGCGTCCGCGCCGCCGGGGCCGCCGCCGACGCCGCCGCCGAGCGCGCCGCGCGGCCGCAGAAGAAGCCGGGCTGGGCCAAGGCCGCGCCGAAATTCGAGCATCCGAAGAAGAATTTCACCCCCCGCGCCCGGCCCGAGGGCGCCGAGGCGGCGACCGGCGAACGGCCCAAGCGGGTGTTCAAGCCGCGCGAGGACCAGTTCATCGACCGTCCCCGCGGGGACGCCCGCACCGGCGCCCGTCCGGCGGCGCGGTCCGACGACCGGCCCGGCGACAAGCGTCCGTTCGACCGCAAGCCGGGCGCCAAGCCGCCGTTCGCCGGCAAGACCGGGGATCGGCCCGGCGGATCGCGTCCCGGCGGCTTTTCCAAACCCGGCAGCCCCCGTCCCGGGGCCGGTCCGGCCGGCGGGCGCGGCAGCCCGCGCGGTCCCCGCTCCAAGGGCTGATCCGTGCGGATCGTCGCAGGCAGTCTGAAGGGCCGGACCATTGTCGCGCCGGAGGGGCAGGGCACCCGCCCCACCTCTGACCGCGCGCGTCAGGCCGTGTTCAATGTGCTGGAACACGCCGCCTGGGCCGAACCGCTCGAAGGGATGCGGGTCATGGACCTGTACGCCGGCTCGGGCGCCCTCGGGTTCGAGGCCATCAGCCGCGGCGCAGCCTTCGCCCTGTTCGTCGAGACGGATGACGAGGCGCGTGGGTCCATTCGCGAGAACGCCGACGCCTTTGGCGTCATGGGCCGCACCCGGGTGCATCGGCGCAGCGCCACCGAGCTCGGTGGGCGGCCGGGGTCTGACGGCGAGGCGTTCGATCTGGCCTTCCTTGACCCGCCCTATCGCAAGGGTCTGGGGGAACAGACCCTGCTGCGGCTGCTCGAAGGCAACTGGCTGAAGCCCGGTGCTGTCGTCATCTTCGAACGCGGCTCCGACGAGCCCGAGATCGACACGCCCGGCTATGAGCGGCTGGACGCGCGCGACTACGGCGCCGCGCGGGTGCTGTTCCTCAGGGCGGGGCCGATGATGGGGGCTCAGGCCCCGGGGGCGACGCCGTCGGCCTAGAATCGCCACTCGAAAAAATGGAGTGCACATCGTGCACTTCTTCGGGGCCCGCCAAGGCCGGCTGCCGATCCGGCGCGGCGAGGCGGTCCGCCCTGGCGTCGAGCTGGTCCTTCTCGGCGGTCAGAAGGGCGTTGATCTGCCCGCGGGTCATGCCGTCGAAGATCTCGGCGTCGAGGGCGTCGTTCTCGCGGCGCAGCTCAAGCCACAGGCGGCGCCAGCGCGCGGCCTCGACGGACCTGCCCCGGTTCAGCGCCTGGATGAAGCGCAGGCGGGCCAGCTCGGCCTGCTCGTCGGAGTCCACGTCGTCATAGATGGACAGGTCGGGGTCGATGGGGGCCGGATCGTCCTGATCCCTGCGCCGCCAGCCCTCGCGGCGAGCGCGGCGCCGGAAGGCCGAAAGGCCCAGGTCGTGACGGCTGCACACGGCCTCGGCGTCCATGCCGGCGAGGTAGTCCTCGCGCGCCTGGGCCCAGGTCTCGGGGGAGCGGATGCGATAGGTCTCGGTCATGAGGCGCGAGTGTAGGGGCGGGGTGCGTCAGAATCGGTCGCAGGGTCCGGATCGGTCGAGGCGGCCTGACGCCTCGACCGACTCCGCCCGTCAGAGGCGTGTCACCACCCGCGGGCCGAGACCCGGTTGTCGAGCTGGCTGCGCATGCGCGCCAGACCGTCGCGGTTGACCCGGTAGGGTCCGCCGCCGAGCGAGGCGATCAGCCCCTTGTTTTTCAGCTTCTTCCAGACCGACAGATTGCAGTCGGTCAGCAGGAAGCCGTCGCGGGTGAAACAGTCGGCGCGCAGGATGCGGCCGTCGGCGTCGCGTTCGAGGACGATCGCGCCGCCCTGCGCCAGGGCGTGCAGCGTGCGCTGCTCCGCACGGGAGATGTTCATTTTGAGATATCCGAAAGGCGTGATGACGCTCGCCGGCGCAAACTTCCGGGCCGAAATCTGAGTCTGACCGCAAGACGCGATCAGACCGATTTCGGCTGGCACGCCGACGGGTGGATCAGAGGCTCTTCTCAGCGCTGTGAGAGGCCTCAGGCCTTTCGCGCAATCTCGGACATAGGCTTCCTGTCGGGATGATCCCGAGGGTTGAACGGGCGCCGTATAGCGCAGGTCGCGGTTCCGGCGCTAGAGGCGCAGTCGCGCCGCGAGCGTCCTCGCCGCCGCCGTGACCTCGGCCCAGGTGACCTCGAAGCCTGCGTCGTCGCCGAACCAGGGGTCGGCGACGGCCTGACCCTCGCGGCCCTCGACATGGTCCAGCAGCAGGCTGAGTTCGGCGGTGGCGTCGGCGGGCGCCAGCTTGCGCAGCCTGGCGAGATTGTCGTGGTCGAGGGCGATCACATGGGTGAAGCGGCGGAAGTCTGCGGCCCGCACCTGACGGGCGCGCAGGCCGGAGATGTCGACGTCGTTGCGGTGGGCGACCGCAATCGCCCGTTCGTCAGGCGGTTCTCCGGCGTGCCAGTCGCCGGTGCCGGCGGAGTCGACGATCAGATCGAGGCCGAGGCGGGCGGCCTCGGCGCGCAGGGCGCCCTCGGCCAGCGGGGAGCGACAGATGTTGCCGAGACAGACGAAGAGGACGGAGGGCATGGAAATATAGCGCGCTGAAAGTTTGCTAGTCAGGAGTAAAGCCTGTCTCGCTCTGAGGTTGAAATGCGTCGAGAAACGATTACCCCTCTACCTAGCTGGAGAGTGGGATGTGTCGAAACGATTGAAACGAGACAGGGCCCGATCCGACCTTGCCTATATGCTCAGGATTGCCGAAGGGGCTCCCTTTTTTCAGATGATCTGGTGCGTCGATCGGATCCGTGTTGGGGATTTTGATCGGGGAGTGCGTGGTCTCGCGGACATACCTAAGGACGTTTTAGAAGGGGCCGCGAAAAGTAAGTTGTATTTCCAGCCTTGGATGTTGGAAGATCTCGTGAACGAGTGGCTCGCCACGCCGCGGCCGAAGTTGGTCCTACCTCGAAGGTTGCTTTGTGAATCTTACAACGGGTTCGCAAGCGTCTATAATGCCATACTTCGGGTCGACGATACTGAGAGCGGGTTTGAAATCGATCGGGGCCAAGATGTGCTCCAGATGCTGCCTCGGTTTGGTCATCGGCAGTTCGAATGGCAACAAGGTTGGCTAAACGGACCCTCACTCTACAGGTCAGCGTTTATTTACGGACAAGGCGAAAGCCGAAAGTGGTTCAGCCAAACCTATGGAGCAACGCCTGCTGATCTGATGCTTTTCGCGATGGCAGCCCACAGCGTCTTCAACGGCGCCCCGGAGAATCGGGTAGCAACATTGTCGGTTCCGCAACTGGGTCTTGAAGAACCTCTTGTCACGGCAGGGCTGCGTTTGATGAGCTCGAAATTGAACGAGGTCATGGCGGAGGCCGCCCGCCTTCGTCGAGGCCCCTTTAACGTCGCAGCAAAGCCGAGCGTATTGCGAAGGACGCCTATCGTCTCGTTCGGCGCGGACAGCTTAAGGGCACCGCTTCCAGATTTGCTCCTAGAGAGAGCCACAACAGGGCTCTATCTCGATTTTGTGCAGGCGCCAGATACTGTAAGGAACGAGATCGCGAGAAGATTTGAGCTGTACTGCTTCGATCTCTTCCAAGACATGTTCGGTGATGCGGCCCGCCCACAGTATCGGTACGGTACCAAGAATCGACCGATCGACAGTCCTGATATACTCATTCAAGATCGCGACCAGCTCCAACTGATTGTCGAATGCAAAGCCACACGAATGAAGTTTGAAGTGCGGTTCTCAGACGCTTGGCATGAGGCAACAGAGAGGGGCTACCGGGAGCTAGCAAAGGGCGTTGGTCAAATCTGGCGGCATGTCTCACACATGAGGAGAGGCTTGGTTCCAGATAAGCCGGCCGCCCAACTGAATGGATTGGTCCTGACTATGGACCCTTGGATGCGGATGACGCATGGCCAAGACGAAATCATACTTAGAATGGCGCGGGAATGGTGCGCAGCGACTGATCCCGAAATTCAGCCCGAGGATGAGTGCCCGGTTGGTTTCACACACGTCGGCGACCTCGAGTCGCTCTTTCACACAACCGGCACCGACCATGCGATCAAGATGCTGCATAAGATCGCCGCGCGAGCGGGATGGGGCGCAAATGAACTAGGGCGGGACGAGGATACCCCGAGGGTCGACCGGCCATTCGTTTTCGCCAACCGCATGGCCGAAGTCATCCCATGGCTTGAGCTACTGGAGCGGTCCGGCAAGCGATAACGGCGCAACGCCGGCTATCGTCAAATAAGCCTCCGCCCGGTGACCGCCGCGCCCGGCGAAGGATGTGGTCGCCCCGGCCCGGCGTCATCACCGCCGCCCGAACAGCTTCTCGAGGTCAGCCAGCTTCAGTTCGACATAGGTCGGGCGGCCGTGGTTGCACTGGCCGGAGTGGGGGGTGGCCTCCATCTCGCGGAGGAGGGCGTTCATCTCGGGGGCGGAGAGGACGCGGCCGGCGCGGACGCTGCCGTGGCAGGCCATGGTTCCGCAGACTTCGCCGAGGCGTTCGGACAGGGCCAGGGCCGCGCCGTGTTCGGCGAGGTCGTCGGCGATGTCGCGGATCAGGCCCTGCACATCCGTGTCGCCGAGCAGGGCGGGGGTCTCGCGGACCAGCACCGCGCCGGCGCCGAACGGTTCGACGATCAGGCCCAGTTCGGCCAGTTCATCGGCGCGGGCCGAGACGCGCTCGGCCTCGGCGGGATCCAGTTCGACGACCTCGGGGGTCAGCAGGGCCTGACGCGTCACCGCGCCGCGCGCCATCTGCACCTTCATCCGCTCATAGACGAGGCGTTCGTGGGCGGCGTGCTGGTCGACGACGACCAGGCCGTCGCGGGTCTGGGCGACGATATAGGTGCCGTGCAGTTGGGCCCGGGCCGCGCCGAGGGGGTAGTCCAGCGGGTCGACGGCGCCGCCGGATTCATGATGAATCAATGATTGACCATCAAAGGCCGGCTGCGCTTCCACGCGGGCCGAGCGCTCGTTCAGGCCGGGAATGATCTGCGCCGTCGCGCTGGCGGGGGCCGCCCAGCCCTGCCAGCCGCTCCAGCCCTGGGCCGCCGGCGAGGATGGGCTGTAGGCCGCGCCGGCGCCGACGCCTGTGTGCGGCCTGAACCCGGCCAATGCATCCGCCGCAACGGTGGTCGAGGCGCGGTGGCCGGCGGCGGCGAGGGCGTGGCGCAGGGCGCCGACGATCAGGCCGCGCACCAGCGCCGGGTCGCGGAAGCGGACCTCGGCCTTGGCCGGGTGGACGTTGACGTCGACGTAGAGCGGGTCGATCTCGAGGAACAGCACGGCCGCCGGGTGCCGGTCGCGGGCGAGGAAGTCGGCGTAGGCGCCGCGCAGGGCGCCCTGCAGCAGGCGGTCCTTCACCGGGCGGCCGTTGACGAACAGATACTGGTGGCCGGCGTTGCCGCGCGAATAGGTCGGCAGGCCCGCGTAGCCGGTCAGCCGGACATTGTCGCGGGCCTGATCGATCAGCAGGGCGTTGGCCTCGAAGTCGCGGCCCAGCAGGGCGGCCAGCCGTTTCAGCCGACCGACATCGCCCGGGTGTTCGGCGGGCAGACGCAGGGTGGTCTTGCCGTCGAGGTCGAGGGTGAAGGCGACGGTCTCATGCGCCATGGCCTGACGCTTGATTTCCTCCGAGATGGCCATGGCCTCGGACCGCTCGGACTTCATGAATTTGAGCCGGGCGGGGGTGGCGTAGAACAGGTCGCGCACCTCGACGCGGGCACCGTGCGGGCCGGGGAAGCCGGCGGGGGCGACGGGGCGCTGGTCGCCGCCTTCCACCGTGATGGCGTGGGCATCGCCGCCGTCGCGGGCGCGGCTGGTGATGGTCAGCCGCGCCACCGAGCCGATCGAGGGCAGGGCCTCGCCGCGGAAGCCGAGGGTGTGGATACGCAGCAGGTCGACATCGCCGGCGTCGTCGGGCTCCAGCTTGGAGGTGGCGTGGCGTTCGACCGCGAGAGCGAGCTGGTCCGCCGCCATGCCGTGCCCGTCGTCGGCGATCAGGATGCGGGTCAGGCCGCCGCCGTCGGCCTGCACCTCGATCCGGGTCGCGCCGGCGTCGAGCGCGTTCTCGACCAGCTCCTTGATCGCGCTGGCCGGGCGTTCGACCACCTCGCCTGCGGCGATGCGGTTGACCGTTTCAGGGGGGAGGCGGCGGATGAGCATGGGATTCGCAAGTATGCCGCTTTCCGCCGGGGGAAAGTAGGCGTTCGCGATCCCGGCCCGCCTATTCGATCGGCGTGATGGTCATCGACAGCAGGTCGCCCGACCCGTCGCCAACCCGGACGGCGGCCTTGTCGCCGCGCAGGAAGGTCAGGCGGGGGGCGGCGATCCGGGCGTCGTTGCGCGACAGGCGGGCTTCCAACTGCATCTGCGCATCATCGCCGTCGCCCTGGACGGCGAACAGATCGGCCTCGAACGCGTATGTGGTCCCGCCGACGCTGGCCGAGGCGCTCGCGGGCGCGTCCTCGAGAATCCAGGTGCGGGTCGAGACGACCTCGACGCCGTTCTGAACGACCGAGAGGTCCAGTTGGTAGCGCTGCGCCGACCGCTCCTGGGCGATGGCGGGCGTTGCGGCGAGCAGGGCGGCGGCGATGAGGGCGGGACGGATCATGGACGGCTCCTTGGTTCAAGGCACCGTCCGAAGAGTCGCGTTACCGGAACCCTAACCGTTCGACCGTTCCAGTCCGGCGATGGACTCGACGATGTCCCCGGTCTTCTTCGCCACTACGGCCTGGGCGTCGTAGAGGCCGCGGTTATAGAAGAAGGGGCCGATCTGGCGGCCGAGGAAGTCGAGCAGCATTTCCGCGGGCAGGGCGGCGAGATCCATCTCCAGCTCGTCGCGGAAATACGTCCGAAGCTTCGCCGTGATGTCGGCGGTTTCCTCGCGGCTGAACTGGATGGGCTTCATGTCAGCTGACCTCGGCCAGGGCTTCCTCCGCCGCGACCCAGGCGGCTTCGGCGGCGTCGAGGTCGGACCGGGTTTTCGCCCTTGCCCGGGTCAGGCCTTCAAGGGCCTTGGGATTGCTGACCGAGGCGTTGGCCATGTCGTCGTCGATGCGGGCGATGTCGGCCGTCAGCTGGGTCATCCGCTCCTCGGCTTTCTTCACCGCGTGACGCAGGGTCGAGGGGGAAGGGCCGGACTTCTTGTCGTTTTTCTTGTTTTTGTTGTTCGAAGCGGGCGCGGCGGCGACCGTGTCGTCCTTGATCTGGCTCGGCTTCACCGCCGCCTGTTTGGCGCGGTCGAGGACGTACCTGGCGTAGTCGTCCATGTCGCCTTCCCAGGGCTTGACCGTGCCCTCGGCGGCCAGCCACAGCCGGTCGGCGACCATCTCCATCAGCGAGCGGTCGTGGGTGATCAGGATGACGGCGCCGGAATAGTCGTTGAGGGCGTCGAGCAGGGCGCGGCGGCTGTCGATGTCGAGGTGGTTGGTCGGTTCGTCGAGGATCAGGATGTGCGGTGCGTCCATCGCCACCTGGTTGAGCAGCAGGCGGGCGCGCTCGCCGCCCGACAGGCTGGCGACGGTGGTCTCCTGCTTCTCGTAGCCCAGACCCCATTGCGCCAGTTTCGAGCGGCGGGCGCTTTCGGGGGCGTCGGGCATGGCGCGGCGGATGATCTCCAGCGGGGTGTCGGTCGGGTCCATGGCCTCGATCTGGTGCTGGTGAAACCAGCCCACGCGCATCTTGCGGTCGCGGTGCAGTTCGCCCTCGGACACGTTCAGCGCCCCGGCGATCATCTTGGCGAAGGTCGACTTGCCGGCGCCGTTGACGCCCAGCAGGCCGATGCGGTCGTCCAGGTCCATGCGCAGGTTGAGATTGCGCAGGATCGGCTTGCCCGGCTCATAGCCGACGTTGGCGCGCTCCAGCCGGATCAGCGGCGGCGCCAGCGGGCGGGGCGGCGACGGCAGGATGAAGGGAGCGACGCGCTCCTCGATGGTGGTGGCGACGGGCTGCATCTTCGCCAGACGCTTCATGCGCGACTGGGCCTGGGCGGCCTTGGAGGCCTTGGCCTTGAAGCGGTCGACGAAGGCCTGGAGGTGGGCGCGTTCGGCGTCCTGCTTGGCCTTGGCCGACAACTGCAGGCGGGCCTTCTCGGCGCGGGCCTTTTCGAACTGGTCGTAGTTGCCCGTGTAGAGCGTCAGATTGCGGTTCGCGAGGTGCAGGATGTGGGTGCAGACCTCGTTCAGCATCTCGCGGTCGTGGGAGATGATCAGGGCCGTGTGCGGGTATTTCTTCAGCCGCGCCTCGAGCCACAGGGCGCCTTCGAGGTCGAGGTAGTTGGTCGGTTCGTCGAGCAGCAGCATGTCCGGCTCGGCGAACAGGGCCGCGGCCAGGGCGACGCGCATGCGCCAGCCGCCGGAGAATTCCGACATCGGCCGCTGCTGGTTCTCCTGATCGAAGCCGAGGCCGACGAGGATTTCGGCGGCGCGGGCGGGGGCGGCGTCGGCGTCGATCTCGATCAGCCGGGTCCAGATCTCGCCCATCTCCTCGGGCTCGGCGGTCTCCAGACGGCCCAGCAGGGTGTGACGCTCCTCGTCGGCCTCGAGGATGGTCTCGAGCACGCTGACGGGAGTGGCGGGGTGTTCCTGGTCGACCGAGCCAATGCGGGCTGTTCGGGGCAGGCTGATCTCGTCGCCGCCGGCGGCCAGTTCGCCGAGGATCAGCTTGAACAGGGTCGACTTGCCGATGCCGTTGCGGCCGACCAGCCCGACCTTGGCGCCGGGCGGCAGGGAGACGGACGCGTCCTCGAGGAATTTGCGGCCCCAGGCGTTGAAGGTCAGGTCGGTGATCTGGAGCATGGTCGGTCGAAATCTCGGGCGGCCGCTGACGCATCGAACCGCCTTGCGGCGCGCGAAAGAGGCAAAATTGTGTGGCGGTTGGAAACCGGGGAGGGCGCCGCTATAAGCCCGCGACCTTCAATCTCCCAACAAGAAGTCACTCCCATGACCGAACGCACCTTCTCGATCATCAAGCCGGACGCGACGCGCCGCAACCTGACCGGCGCCATCAACGCCGTGATCGAGGGCGCCGGCCTGCGCATCGTCGCCCAGCGCCGCGTCAAGCTGACCGAGGCCCAGGCGAAGAAATTCTACGAAGTCCACGCCGAACGCCCCTTCTACGGCGAGCTGGTCGGCCAGATGACCGCCGAGCCGGTCGTCGTCCAGGTGCTGGAAGGCCCCAACGCCGTCGCCGCCTATCGCGAAGTCATGGGCGCCACCAATCCGAAGGACGCCGCCGAAGGCACGATCCGCAAGCTGTTCGCCCTGTCGATCGGCGAAAACTCGGTCCACGGCTCGGACTCGCTGGAGAACGCCGGCATCGAGATCGCCCAGTTCTTCACCGACGACCAGATCGTCGGCTGAGCCGGGTTCATCCCGTCGTAATCTGACCGGCGGCCGGCTCTCCTGACGGGGGGCCGGCCGCTTCGTTTTCCGGAGCGTCCGACCGGCCGAGCACCCGTTTGCGCGCCGCCTCGAAGGTCCGCACGAAGCGGACGCGCTTGAGCACCGGCTTCGGCACGGTCTGCAGCAGGGCGCGCAGGACGCCGTGTCCGGCCCCGACGATCAGCACCTCGTCGCCCTCGTCCAGCAGCCGCTTGAGCAGATCGCCCAGGGCGAAGGCGCCGGTGGGGTCGAGCATCGGCACCGCCTCGAGGCGCAGGACATAGGCCCGCTTGCGCGCGCCGATCCGGTCCAGGGCGTCCTTGACCACGGCCGCGCTGCCGAAGAACAGCGGACCCCGGAAGGTCAGGACGCCGATGTCCGCCGGAAGGCCCTGGTTGGGGGTGTAGCGGCCGCCCCGCCGGGACCCGAGGTCGTCCTCGTCGCCCTCGATGATCGGCGGTCCGCCCTCGATCGAGGCGAGGCCCGCCATGCGGTGCATGAAGACGAAGGCCGCCAGCACCATGCCGACCTCGATGGCGACGGTCAGGTCGACCAGCACCGTCAGGCCGAAGGTGGCCAGCAGGACGGCGCGGTCGCCGTTGGAGGTGCGCAGGATCAGGCGGAAGCGGTGCGCCTCGGCCATGTTCAGCGCCACCACCACGAGGATGGCCGCCAGCGCCGCCATGGGGACCAGTTTCATCACCGGCGACAGCAGCAGCATGAACAGCAGCAGGAAGACCGCGTGCAGCATGCCGGCCACCGGCGAGCGGGCGCCGGAGCGGATGTTGGTCGCGGTGCGGGCGATGGCCCCGGTGGCCGGCAGGCCGCCGACCGCGGCCGAGGCGACATTGGCCACGCCCTGGGCCACCAGTTCGACGTTGGAGCGGTGCCGGCGGCCGGTCATCTGGTCGCCGACGACGGCCGAGAGCAGGGATTCCACCCCGGCCAGCAGGGCGATGGTCAGGGCGCTGGGCAGCAGCTCCATGGCGTTGTCCCAGCGCCAGAAGGCGAGGCTGGGCGTCGGCAGGCGGGCGTTCATCTCGCCGAAACGCGAGCCGATGGTCTCGACCGGCCACTGGGTCAGGGCGACGACGGCGGCGGCCAGAACCGTGATGATAAGGAAGCCGGGAAGGCGCGGGGCGTGGCGGCGCAGCAGCAGGATGCCGGCGACGCAGGCGGCGGACAGGCCGAGGGCCGGAAGGCTGACGGTATCGCGGACCGCCCACAGGGCCTGGAGTTTGGGGATCAGTTCGGCGGGGACGGCGGCGGCCTCGAGGCCGAGAATGTCCTTGACCTGGCTGGCCATGATGATGACGGCGATGCCGCTGGTGAAGCCGGTGGTGACGGGGTCCGGGATGTATTTGATCAGGGTCCCGACGCGGGCCAGGCCCGCGACGACCAGGATGCCTCCGGCCATCAGCGTGGCCATCAGCAGGCCGTCGTAGCCGTATTTCGAGATCACCCCGTAGACGATGACCACGAAGGCGCCGGTGGGGCCGCCGATCTGGAACCGGCTGCCGCCGAGGGCCGAGATCAGGAAGCCGGCGACGATGGCCGTGATCAGTCCGACCTCGGGCGTGGCGCCCGAGGCGATGGCCAGGGCCATGGCCAGGGGCAGGGCGACCACCGCCACGGTCAGGCCGGCGAAGGTGTCGGCCCGGAAATCCGTCGGGCCGTAGCCCTGGCGCAGGACGGTGACCGCCTTGGGCAGGAACAGCTTCCAGTCGTTTCCCATGGCGGCCTATTTCCCGCCGGTCAGCCGGACGCCGCGGCCGACGCCCTGGCTGGGCGCGCCCTCGACGATCAGTTCGACGCCCGCGTCCGAGATCGCCGTCATCACCTTCTCGAGGCTGTCGACCACCACCCGGACCGAGCCCTCGCAGGCCTCCATCCGCTGGATGGTCTGGGTCGACAGGCCCGACAGGCGGGCCAGTTCGCGCTGGTCGATCCCGAGCAGGGCCCGGGCGGCGCGGATCTGGGAGCCAGTGATCATCAGAACCTCTCCGTTGATAGATCATATATCACATCAGAGAGATAAAATAGCCAGTGTCCCAGGTCGGCGCGGGTCCGGGCGCGGTCGGCGCAAGCGCGGCCGCGGGAACGTCGCGCCCCGCCGGACGTTTTGACGGCGCCCTCTCCCCAAGGAGCATCGATATGAAACCGTTTCTGAAACTCGCCCCCGCGGCCGCCCTTCTGACCCTGCTGTCGGCCTGCGGCACGACCATGGAGCAGCGGGCCGCGACCGGCGCCCTCGGCGGCGCCGTCGTCGGCCAGGCCATCGGCGGCGACACCGGTTCGACCGTCGCGGGCGCCGCCGCCGGCGCGGTCGCGGGCGCCGTCACCACGCCGCCCCGCCGCCGTCCGAACTGACGAAGCCCCGAACGAAAACGGCCCCGGCGAGCGATCGCCGGGGCCGTCGTCATCTGGCCGCAGCCTACCAGATCCGGGCGCGGGCCTCCGGAGCCAGATACTGTTCGTCGCCCGGCTGGACTCCGAACGCCGCGTACCAGGCGTCGATATTGCGCGGCGGTACGGCGGCCCGGTACTGGGCCGGCGAATGCGGATCGACCGTCACCTGCTGGCGCAACGCCTCGTCGCGCGAATTCTCGCGCCACACCTGGGCCCAGCCCAGGAAGACCCGCTGGTCGCCGGTCAGGCCGTTGAGCACCGGCGCCTCGGCCCCGTTCAGCGACAGGTGGTAGGCGTCGAGCGCCAGCAGCAGGCCGCCCAGGTCGGCGATGTTCTCGCCCATGGTCAGGTCGCCGTTGACGTGGGTTCCCTCGAACGGGCTCAGGGCCGAATACTGCGCCCCCAGCGCCCGGGCGCGCTCCTCGAACCTGGCGGCGTCCTCGGCCGTCCACCAGTCGCGCAGCACGCCGTCGCCGTCGACCTTGCGGCCCTGGTCGTCGAACCCGTGGGTGATCTCGTGGCCGATCACCGCGCCGATGCCGCCGTAGTTGACGGCAGGATCGGCGTTCGGATCGAAGAAGGGCGCCTGCAGGATGGCGGCCGGGAAGACGATCTCGTTGCGCGGCGGGTTGTAGTAGGCGTTCACCGTCTGGGGCGTCATGCCCCACTCCAGCGGATCGACCGGCTTGTTGACCTTGCCCAGGCTGTAAGCCCATTCGAATGCCGCCGAACGCTCGACGTTGCCGTACAGGTCGCCCTCGACCAGCCGCAGGCCGTCGTAGTCGCGCCACTTCTCGGGGTAGCCGATCTTCACGCCGAAGCGGCTCATCTTGTAGAGCGCCTGCTGACGGGTTTCGGGGCCCATCCAGTCGAGCGCCTCGATCCGCGCGGTCATGGCGCGGCGTAGATTGGCGACCAGGGCCTCCATCCGGGCCTTGGACTCCGCCGGGAAATGCCGCGCGACATATTCGCGGCCCAGCACCTCGCCGAGCGAGCCGTCGACCAAGGTCACGCCGCGTTTCCACCGGGGCCGGTTCTCGGGCTGGCCGTTGAGCGCCTTGCCGTAGAAGTCGAAGCGGGCGTCGACGAAGGCCTGGGACAGATAGGGCGAGGCCTGGTCGACGATGTGGAAGGCCTGCCAGGACTGGAGCGTCCCGACCGGGGTTTCGGCGAACACCCGCGCCATGCCCGGGAAGGCGGTGTCGTTGGCGTTGATGAGGCGGTTCGCGTCCGCGACGCCGGCGGCGCCGGCCCACGCCGTCCAGTCGAAGCCGGGAGCCTGGGCGGTCAGGTCGGCGACGGTGGTGGGCTTGTAGCCGGCCTCGATGTCGCGGTTCTGGACCTGGGTCCAGTGCTGCTCGGCGATCCGGGTCTCGAAGGCGATGATGTCGGCCGCGGCCTGTTCGGGCGCCGGCCAGCCAGCCAGCTGCAGCGCCTTGACCACATAGACCCGGTAGGCCTCGCGCTGCGGCGCGAAACTCTCTTCCAGATAGTAGTCGCGGTCCGGCATGCCGAGGCCGCCCTGGACGATGTAGGCGCTGTGCAGGTCGGGCTGTTTCAGGTCTTCGGCGATATAGATTCCGAACAGGCTGGAGCCGAAACCGCCCTGGGTGCGCCCCATCAGGGCGGCGATCTCCTCGCGCGTGTCGGCCGCGCGGACCTCAGCCAGATCGGCCTCGAGCGGCGTGGCGCCCAGCCGCTCGACCGTCGCCTCGTCCATGAAGCTGCCGTAGAAGGTCCCGATCCGGGCCGCGTCGGGGCTGGCGGACGGATTTTCAGCGCTCTCCTCGATCAGGGCCTTCAGATTGTCCTGCGAGCGGTCGTAGAGCATGTCGAACACGCCGAAGGACGATTTGTCCGCCGGAATCGGGGTGTTGGCCAGATAAGTCCCGCTGGCGAAACGGTTGAAGTCGGCGCCCGGACGGATCGACGTATCCATGCCTCCGGTGTCGAAACCGAAGGCGCCGATTTCGGCCTGGTCGGTCGCCGGGATCTCGACGATCGGAGGGGCGGTCTGGGCCTGGACCGCGCCGGCCGCGAGCAGAAGGACCGCGCCGGCGGCGCAGGCCATGAGATTGAGTCTGAGCATTGGAGCCCCCGTTTGAATTTCGGCGGCAAGCTGCCTCAGGCGTTCGCGGCTGTCGCCGGAAAAGGCGGGAGATTACGAACTTCTAATCCAGCGTCCGGCAGAAGTCGGCCAGAACCCGCGGGTAGAGGGCGTGCTCGCTCGCCAGCACCCGTTGCGCCAGCGAGGCCGGGGTGTCGTCGGCCAGTACCGGAACGGCGCCCTGGCCCAGAAGCGGTCCGTCGTCCAGACCCTCCGCAACCAGATGCACCGAACAGCCCGCCTCGGCGTCGCCGGCGGCGATGGCGCGGGCGTGGGTGTCCAGCCCCGGATATTTCGGCAGCAGGCTGGGATGGATGTTCAGCATCCGTCCCGCCCAACGGCCGACCAGAAAGGGCGTCAGCAGCCGCATATAGCCGGCGAGGGCCACGACCTGGACGCCATGGGTTTCCAGCACCTTCTGGATGGCCTGTTCGTGCGCCGTCCGGTCGGCGCCGAAGGGGGCGTGCGCGACGACGGCCGTGGCGACGCCCTTGGCCCGGGCGACGGCCAGACCGCCGGCGTCCGCCTTGTTCGACAGCGCCAGGACCACCTCGAACGGCGCCCCGTCCTGGAGGCCGGCGTCGATCAGCGCCGCCATGTTCGATCCGGCCCCGGAGATCAGGACGGCCACGCGGGTGCGGCCGGTGCGCGAGTCCGGCATCAGTTCGCCGTGCGAGGGGCCGGGTCGCCGACCGATACGAACGAACCGGCCGGTCCCGGGAAGACGACCGGGCTCTCATAGCCGTCTTCGGAGACCGCCGAGACGCCGAAGAAGAAGTCGTCGATGACGATGCCCGGCAGGACCAGCTCCGTGGCCGATCCGGCCCAGCGGCTGCGGGTCCACTGCGGCGCGGTGGTCGAACGCCACCAGACGCGATAGCCGGCCGCGGCGGGGACGGCCTGCCATTTGATCGTGGTGTCCGGCTTGACCGCGCCTTCGATGGTCACGCCCAGGGGGCTGGCGGGAGCGTTGGCCAGGGCGGCCATGGCGACGATGTTGAGCCGCGCGACCTGGGCCAGATAGTCGAAGTCCACGCCCTCGAGGGTGTCGCCGTACTCAACGCCGTTCTCGGTGCGCAGGTCCTGGTGCTGGCGGTCGTAATTCTCCGCCCCTTCCGAGATGCGGACGGCCGGGAAGCCGTGGCGCAACATCTCGACCTGGTCGCCCCCCCGGCCGTAGCGGTCGGTGCGATAGATCATCTCGACGTCGAAATTGGCCAGATACTGATCGGCGACATTGTCGATGAAGCGGGCGAGGTTGCGCGACGAGGAATCGACATCGCCGCCGTTGTAGCGCCGGCGTTCTTCCTGGGCTTCGGTCTCGACCGTCTTGGTGCCTTCCGAGAAGACGCGGACGCGGGTGGTGTCGCGAACCCCCGACTGGCCCTCGGAATTGCCGACGATGTCGTTGTTCAGATTGGCCTCGACCCGCCAGCCCTGGGCCTGGGCGTAGTCGGCCAGGATCTTGCCGCCAAGCAGCCCCTGTTCCTCGCCGGACAGGGCGGCGAATACGAGCGTGGCGTCGAATTTGTGCTTTGAGAGAACCCGCGCGGCTTCGAGAACCGCGGCGACGCCCGAGGCGTCGTCATTGGCCCCTGGCGCGTCGGCGGTGAAGTTCATCACATCGGTGACGCGCGAATCGATGTGGCCGGAGATGATGATGACCCGGTTCGGATCGCCCCCCTCTTCAACAGATCGGCCGCGCTGGATGGCGACGATGTCGACCACCTCGGTCGGTGTGGGCACGCGCGGACCGGTGACGGTGTCCGAGGGCGTGACGACGGTCAGGCAGCCGCCGCAGTCGCGGCTGATGGCCTCGAACTGTCCCTGGGCCCAGCGCCGCGCGGCGCCGATGCCGCGCGTGTCCGATCGGGTCTCCGACAGGGTGTGACGGGTGCCGAAGCCGACCAGGGCCTGGATGTCGGCGCGCATCCGGTCCGGCTGGACGTCGCCGGCCAGCCGGTGCAGCAGCGCCTGCTCCTGGACCGGGGTCTGGGCCGCCACAGCCGATGTGGAAACCAGCAGCAGTCCGGCCAGGGCGACGGAAATCAGGCGCATCGGCGACCTCGCTTGCGGGAAAGGCGCGGACCTTGCCGGGCGGCCCCTTCCGGGTCAACGGCGCAGGGTCAGGCCGCTTCGAGCTGTCCGCAGACGAAGGCCACTTCGCCGACGTTGAGCAGGGCCTCGAGGACGGGCTCCGCGTTCTCCGGCGCGACGATCAGGATGAAGCCGACGCCGCAGTTGAAGGTGCGGCGCAGTTCGTGATCCGAAACGCCGCCGACCTCGCCCAGCCACTGGAAGACGTGCGGCACGGGCCAGGCGTCCCAGTCGAAGCTGGCCCGCAGGCCCTCGGCGATGCAGCGGGGCGGGTTTTCGATCAGGCCGCCGCCCGTGATGTGGGCCGCGCCCTTGATCAGTCCGGCCTTCATCAGCGGCAGGACCGGTTTCACATAGATGCGGGTCGGCTCCATCAGCGCCTGGGCCAGGGTGCGGTCCCTGGCGAAGGGGGCGTCGTCGCCCCACGACAGGCCGGACTTCTCGACCACCTTGCGGATCAGCGAATAGCCGTTCGAGTGCGGACCTGAAGAGGCGAGGCCGATGACGATGTCGCCCGCCGCCTGGCGGTCCAGATACGGCAGGGCGTGGCCGCGCTCGACCGCGCCCAGGGAGAAGCCGGCCAGATCGTAGTCGCCGCCCTGGTACATGCCGGGCATTTCGGCCGTCTCGCCGCCGACCAGGGCGCAGCCGGCCTGACGGCAACCCTCGGCGATCCCGGCGACGACGCGCCTGGCGGCGTCGATCTCGAGCTTGCCGGTGGCGTAGTAGTCGAGGAACAGCAGGGGCTCGGCGCCCTGGGCCAGCAGATCGTTGACGCACATGGCCACCAGATCGATTCCGACGCCGTCATGCCGCCCGGTCTCGATGGCGATCTTCAGCTTGGTGCCGACGCCGTCGGTGGTGGCGACGATCAGCGGGTCCTCGAATCCGGCCGCCTTGAGGTCGAACAGGGCTCCGAATCCGCCCAGCGAGGCCTCCGCGCCGGGACGGCGGGTCGATTTCGCCAGCGGCTTGATGGCGTCCACCAGCATTTCACCGGCGTCGATATCCACCCCGGCGTCGGCGTAGGTGAGCCCGTTGCGCAGCGGATCGGGGGTGTCGCTCATCGGTCACGGGCCTGAATCAGTGGGCGGAATTCCGCGGCGGGTCTTGCCACAACCGCATCGCGCGGGGCTATAGCATCCGAATGACGCCGATCACCACCACCGAGGCGCTTCGCGCATTCTGCGAACGCCTGGCCGACCAGCCCTTCATCACCGTCGACACCGAGTTCATGCGGGAGACGACCTACTGGCCGCGCCTGTGCCTGATCCAGGCCGCGTCGGCCACCGACGCCGCCATCATCGACCCGATGGCCGAGGGGCTGGACCTGGAGCCCTTCCTCGACCTGCTGCGCGATCCGAAGATCATCAAGGTCTTCCACGCCGCGCGTCAGGACACGGAAATCTTCGTCAAACTGGGCGCCATGCCCAGGCCGATGTTCGACACCCAGGTGGCCGCCATGGCCGCCGGCTTCGGCGATCAGGTCTCGTATGAGGCGCTGGTGCGCCAGATGCTGCGCCAGGAGGTCGACAAGGGCAGCCGCTTCACCGACTGGGCCCGCCGGCCGCTGTCCGACGCCCAGCTGGTCTATGCGCTGGGGGACGTGACCCATCTGGCCGCCCTCTATCCCAAGCTGCGCGACCGGCTGCAGAAGGAACGCCGCCTCGACTGGGTCATGGCCGAGATGGAGGATCTGACCGATCCGGCCCTGTACGACACCGATCCGGAAAAGGCGTGGAAGCGTCTGAAGCCCAAGAAATTCTCGGCCAAATACCTGTCCGCCTTCGTCGCCACCGCCGTCTGGCGGGAGCGGACGGCCCAGGACCGCGACCAGCCGCGGGGCCGCATCCTCAAGGACGAGGCCATCGACGAGATCGCGGCCCAGGGCCCGACCGACCCCGACGCCTTCAACCGCCTGCGTTCCGTGCCCAAGGGGTTTGGCGCCTCGCGCCTGGGCGTCGAGCTGTCGGCCGAGCTGAAGCGCGTGCTGGCTGACCCCGAGGCCCATGCGCCCAAGCTGGAACGCCCGGCCCACAACCAGCCGGCCCCGCCCTCGGTGGTCGAGCTGCTGAAGGTGCTGCTGAAGGCCAAGAGCGACAACGCCGGGGTGGCGACCAAGCTGCTGGCCAATGTCGCCGACCTCGAGAAGATCGCCCTGGACGACGAGGCCGACGTCGACGCCCTGAAGGGCTGGCGCCGCCAGCTGTTCGGCGAGGACGCGCTGAAGCTGAAGCGCGGCGAGATCGCCCTGGTGCTGAACGGCGCCCGGGTCGAGGTGGTCGAGATCGAATAGTCAGGCGGTCAGGGCGCCGATCTCGCGCGCGAGGTTCGCCCGCGCCTGTTCTTCGAACCGTTCGGCCCAGACCGGATCGGCGAACAGCCGCCCGCTTTCGAGAAAGCGCTTGAGGATCGCGGCGCGTCCGGCCCGATACAACGGCTCGGGGACATGGCCGTACTCGAACCGGATGGCGTCGGCGTAGGCGTCGTACCGCTCGGGCGAGGCGCCGAGGATCGACAGGTCGATCGAGACAAGCCGCGCGCCGATGGCGTCGCCAGCTTCCACGGAATGGCCCGCCGTCAAAAGGATCAGCCGGCTGACTTCGTCGATGAGGGCCCGTTCGGCGCCGATGGCCGACAGTCGTTCGACCGCGAGCCTGGCGCTCTCGGCCTCGTTGTCATGGCGCGTCGCATCGTAGATCGCATCGTGGAACCAGATGGCGGCGTCCATCAGGCTTCGCTGCTCATCCGAAAAGTCCGTCGAGGCCGCGACCTGCGCCAGACAGTCCTCGATGTGGGTCATGGTGTGATAGCGCCGGTGCGGTTCGCCGTAGCGCGCGATCAGCTCATCGCGAACCGCACCGGTGATCACGGTCGTCAGGCCACAGTCGCCTTGACGATCTTGCCCGGGTTGCGGGGGGGCTCGCCCTTGGGCAGGGCGTCGACGTGGTCCATGCCTTCGATGACCTCGCCCCAGACGGTGTACTGGCCGTCGAGGAAGGAGGCGTCGTCCAGGCAGATGAAGAACTGGCTGTTGGCGCTGTTGGGGTCCGAGGTGCGGGCCATGGAGCAGACGCCGCGGGCATGGCGCTCCTTCGAGAACTCGGCCTTCAGGTTCGGCTTGCTCGAGCCCGAGGTGCCGGTGCCGGTCGGATCGCCGCCCTGGGCCATGAAGCCGGGGATGACGCGGTGGAAGACCACGCCGTCGTAGAAGCCCTCGCTGGCCAGTTCGGTGATGCGGGCCACGTGGCCGGGGGCCAGGTCGGGGCGCAGCTTGATGACCACGTCGCCCTGGTCGGCGCCGCTGTCGAGGGTGAAGGTCAGGGTCTGGTCGGCCATCGGCGCGCTCCTTGTGAATTGTCGCGGGTGCATAGCCCGCAAACCCGCCGGGGGCTATGTGGATGCGATGAGCGACGAAGAAAAGCCTGTCGAACGCCGACGGATGGTGCGGCCGCCCTCGGGCGGGACCGCCGCCGGCCGCGGCATGGGCACCAAGATGAAGACGGCGGACACCAAGTCGATGTCCAGCCAGCAATGGATCAAACGCCAGCTGTCCGACAAATGGTCCGAGCGCGCCCGCGCCGAAGGCTGGCGCAGCCGCGCGGCGTTCAAGTTGCTGGGGATCGACGATCGCTTCCACCTGATCAGACACGGCAGCCGGGTCATCGACCTGGGCGCGGCGCCCGGCGGCTGGGCCCAGGTGGCGGTCAAGCGCGGCGCGGCGGCGGTGGTCGGCGTCGACCTGCTGCCGGTGGAGCCCGTGCCCGGCGCGATCATGATCCAGGCGGACTTCACCCATCCGGGCGTCGATCAGCAGATGATCGACCTGCTGGGCGGCCCGCCCGATCTGGTCCTGTCCGACATGGCCCACAACACCGTCGGCCATCGCCAGACCGACCACCTGAAGATCATCGCCCTGATCGAGATCGCCGCCGACTTCGCCCTGCGCACCCTGAAGCCGGGCGGGCATTTCGTGTCGAAGAATTTCCAGGGCGGCGACGCCGGCGGCGTGCTGGCGCGGTTGCGCGCCGGGTTCGAGACGGTGAAATACGTCAAGCCGGAGTCGAGCCGGAAGGACAGCGCCGAGGTCTTTCTCGTGGCGATGAACAAGCGGTAGCGGTCAGGCTGACGCCATCTCCGCCGCCCGCTTCGCCTTGCGCGCCTCGATCCGCGTCCAGATGCGGTCGTGCAGGGTGAAGAAGACCGTCTGCACCAGCGGCTCGATGATGCCGATGGCCAGGGAGACGCGCCAGTCGCGGGTCAGGGCGAAGGCGACGGTCACCGCCACCACGAAATGCATCACCCCGTAGGTGACGGACTTGAGCGCGATCTGGCTGAGCGAGCGGGGCAGGGCGTGGCTGTGGCCGTGATGGCCGTGGGCGCGGGTCTGCTCCTCGGGGACCATGATCTGCAGGCGGGCGGTGAAGGCCTCCGAAGCCTCCTCGAGCCCGGACAGGGTCCGCCGCCGCTCGATCCGGTGCCAGACGCGGTCGTGGATCGAATAGGCGATGGTCTGGAAGAAGGGCTCGACCACCCCGACCGCCAGCGCCAGCCGCCAGTCGCGGGTGATGGCGAAGGCCACCAGGATGGCGACCACCAGGTGCATCACGCCATAGCTCGCGATCTTGAGCGCGAGGCGGCGGGCGGTGCTGATGAGCATCTGAACCATGCGTCTCCCAGATGTGGGGCCGGCGCCGCAACGGCAAGCCAATTGTTCCTATCGTCGCGATAAGCGCGACCGGCCCTTGCGGTTCCATGCCCGTCACCGCTATACGCGGCCCGCAAAACGGAGACTCCTCATGGAGATACGCGAAGGGCTCACCTTCGACGATGTTTTGCTGGAACCCGGCCCGTCAGAGATCATGCCCGCCGACGCGGATGTCTCGACGAAGCTCACCCGCGACATCAGGCTGAACATCCCGCTGACCTCGTCCGCCATGGACACGGTCACCGAAAGCCGGCTGGCCATCGCCATGGCCCAGGCCGGCGGTCTGGGCGTCCTTCACCGCAACATGACGGTCGAGGAACAGGCCGATCAGGTCCGGGAGGTGAAGCGCTACGAAAGCGGCATGGTCATCAATCCGGTGACCATCACCCCGCAGACCACGCTCGGCGAAATCCGCGCCATCGTGGCCAAGAAGAAGATCTCGGGCTTTCCGGTGGTCGATCCCGTCAGCGGCAAGCTGGTCGGCATCCTGACCAACCGCGACATGCGATTCGACACCGACCCGAACCGCAAGGCCGTCGAGCTGATGACCACGGGCGACCTGGTCACCGTGCGCGAGGGCGCGGGACGCGACGAGGCTCGGGCCCTGCTGCGCGACCGCAAGATCGAACGCGTCATCGTCGTCGACGAGGACTATCGCGCCACCGGCCTGATCACGATGAAGGACATCGAGAAGGCCCAGGCCCATCCCCACGCCGCCAAGGACGATCAGGGCCGGCTGCTGGTCGGGGCCGCCTCGACCGTCGGCGACGCGGGCTACGAGCGGGCCATGGCGCTGGCCGAGGCGGGCGTGGACGTGGTGGTCATCGACACCGCCCACGGCCATTCGATCCAGGTGTCGCGCGTGGTCGAGCGGATCAAGCGCGAATCCAACCGCATCCAGATCATCGCCGGCAATGTCGCCACCTATGAGGCCGCGCGCGCCCTGATCGACGCGGGCGCCGACGCCGTGAAGGTCGGCATCGGCCCGGGCAGCATCTGCACCACCCGCATCGTCGCCGGCGTCGGCGTGCCCCAGCTGACGGCCATCATGGAAGCCGTCCGCGCCGCGAAGGATTCTGGCGCGCCGGTCATCGCCGACGGCGGCATCAAATATTCGGGCGATCTAGCCAAGGCCATCGCGGCCGGCGCCTCGGTCGCCATGATGGGCTCGATGTTTGCGGGGACGGACGAAAGCCCCGGCGAGGTCTTCCTGTACCAGGGCCGGTCCTACAAGTCGTACCGGGGCATGGGCTCGGTCGGGGCCATGGGCGCGGGCTCGGCCGACCGCTATTTCCAGAAGGAAGTCGAGGACACCCGGAAGCTGGTGCCCGAGGGCATCGAGGGCCAGACGCCGTACAAGGGGCCGATCGCCCCGGTGTTGCACCAGATGGTCGGCGGCCTGCGCGCCGCCATGGGCTATGTCGGGGCGGCCAGCATCGCCGACTTCCAGCAGCGGGCGCGTTTCGTGCGCATCACCGGCGCCGGCCTGCGCGAGAGCCACGTCCACGACGTGATGATCACGCGCGAGGCGCCGAACTATCGGCAGGGATGAGCGGGGAGGTTCAAGCCATGGATATGACGCCTGAATTCATCGTCCTGGCCTTCACCCTGATGCTGGCGATCGTCCAGATCGGCTGGGCCGCCTCGGCGCGGACGGCCGAACTGGGGCTGAAGTGGAACGCGGGGCCGCGCGACGGCGAGGCGCCGCCGCCGGGCCGGCTGGCCGGCCGGCTGATCCGCGCCCAGGCCAATCTGTTCGAGACCCTGCCGATCTTCGCCGCCGCCGTGATCATGGCGCATATCGCCGGTAAGGACGGCCAGCTGACCCTGATCGGAACGCACCTCTATTTCTTCGGCCGCCTGATCTACCTGCCGCTCTACGCCTTTGGCGTCCCCTATATCCGCTCGCTGGTCTGGACGGTCGCCGCTTTCGGCCTCGTCCTCGTCATCGCCGCCCTGTTCATCTGAAAGCCCAAGTGACCCCAGCCGCCCGTCTCGCCGCCGCCGCCTCCGTCCTGGACAGCATCGCCCAGGGCCGCGCCCCGGCCGAGGTCGTGATCAAGGCCTGGGGCGCCGCCAACCGCTATGCCGGGTCCAAGGACCGTCGCGCCGTCGCCGAGCGGGTCTATCAGGTGCTGCGCGCGCGCGGCCGGCTGGTCGCCGCCATGGGCGGACGCGAGGACGGGCGGGCGCTGGTGGTCGGGGCTCTGGCCTTCCTCGACAGACTGTCGCTGGAAGAAATCGAGGCGCTGCACTCCGGCGAAGGCTACGGCCCGCGTCCGCTGTCGAAACAGGAGCGGGCCCGGATCGCGGCGGGGGAGGGCGATCTGCCCGGAACCGCCACCGATCTGCCGGCCTTCGTGGTCAAGGACCTGAAGGCGACCTTCGGCGACCGTTGGAGCGAGGAGGCCGCCGGGCTGATGGCGCGGGCGCCGGTCGATCTGCGGGTCAACACCGCGAAGACCACGATTGAGGCCGCTCGCGCCGAGCTGAAGGCGACCGGCCTGACCCCGGAGCCCACGCCCTGGTCCGCCGCGGGCCTGCGTCTGCCGTCCGAGCCCGCGCCGAACGTCCAGGCGCTGGACGCCTTCAACGCCGGCCGGATCGAGATCCAGGACGAGGGCAGCCAGCTGACTGCCTGGCTGGCCGGGGCGGGCCTGTCGTTCACGCCCGAGACCATCGTCGTCGACTATTGCGCCGGCGGCGGCGGCAAGACGCTGGCGCTGGCGGTGCAGGGCCTGCCCGCCGCCGATCCGTCGCGGGTGGCCGCGCCCAGCCCCGCCGGCTGGTCGCCGACCGGAGCGGACGAACTGGCGGCCGCGAAGGCCGCGCCGCGGACCGAGCCGATGCGGCTGATCGCCTGCGACGTGGTGCAGAAGCGGCTCGACAACATCCGGCCGCGTCTCGCCCGCGCCGGCGTCGCCGCCGACCTGCGGCTGATCGGCCAGAACGGCGGCGGGGTGGAGGAGTTCAACGGCAAGGCCGACCTGGTCTTCGTCGACGCCCCCTGCAGCGGCTCGGGCGCCTGGCGTCGCCGGCCCGAGGACGCCTGGCGGCTCAAGGCCGACGAGATTGAGCGGCTGCACGCCCTGCAACTGCGCATCCTGGTCCAGGCCGCGGCGCTGGTGAAGCCGGGCGGGCGACTGGTCTACGTCACCTGCTCGATCCTGAGCCGGGAGAATGAGGCCGTGGCCGACGCCTTCGAGGCCGCGAACAGCGGCTTCCGCCCGCTGCCGGTCGCCGACGTGCTGGCCGCCGATACGCTGACCGACGCCGCGCGGACCCGTCTGGCCGAGGCCGCCTCGGGCGGACGCCTGCGCCTGTCGCCGGCTTCGACCGGCACGGACGGCTTCTTCGTGGCCCTCTACGAGCGGCGGGCGTGAGCCGGGACTGGACCCTTTCCCGCTTCGGTCCGAAGACCGCCCTTTGCGTCATGGCCGCCGCGCCCGAATACGGCCCGGCGCTGCGGTCGCGCATCCGCCCCCTGATCACCGGGGTCGGCCCGGTCGAGGCCGCCGTCGGCGTGGCCCATGCGCTCGAGAGTCTGAGGGCCGAAGACGCCCTGCCGGACGTGGTTGTCTCGCTCGGCTCGGCCGGCTCGCGCACCCTTGAACACGCCCGCGTCTACCGGGTGACCGGGGTCAGCTACCGCGACATGGACGCCAGCGCCCTGGGCTTTCCGAAGGGCGAGACGCCGTTCCCGCGCCTGCCCGCCATCCTGCCCCTGACCGACGGACCCGCCGCCCTGCCGACGGCCCGGCTGGCCAGCGGGGCCAGTGTCGTCTCGGGCGCCGGCTATGACGCCGTCGACGCCGATATGGTCGATATGGAGACCTTCGCCGTGGTCCGCGCCGCCGCCCGCTTCGGCGTGCCTGTGATCGGCCTGCGCGGGGTCTCGGACGGCCGCAGCGACCTGACCGAACTGTCCCACTGGACCGACGCCCTCGCCGAGATCGACCTCCGGCTGGCCGAGGCCCTTGACCTGTTGCATGACCATTTCACGCCTGTTCTCACGGAGCCCGCATGACCGCCCCCGCTGATCACCAGAAGGTCCTGATCATCGACTTCGGCAGCCAGGTGACGCAGCTGATCGCGCGGCGCCTGCGCGAGGCCAACGTCTATTGCGAGATCCATCCCTACGCCAGGGCCGAGGCCGCCATGGCCGCCATGAAGCCGCAGGCGATCATCCTGTCGGGCGGGCCCGAAAGCGTCCACGAGGAGGGCAGTCCGCGCGCCCCGCAGGCGGTGTTCGAGGCCGGCGTGCCGGTGCTGGGCATCTGCTACGGCGAGATGACCATGTGCGAACAGCTGGGCGGCAAGGTCGAGGGCGGCCATCACCGCGAGTTCGGCCGCGCGGAGATCACCGTCGAGAAGACCTCGCCCCTGCTGGCCGACCTGGCGCCCGTCGGCGGGGACGAGACGGTCTGGATGAGCCACGGGGACAAGATCGTCGCCATCCCCGCCGGGTTCGACGTCGTCGCCTCCTCACCCGGCTCGCCCTACGCCGTGATCGCCGACGAGACCCGCCGCTTCTACGGCGTCCAGTTCCACCCGGAGGTGATGCACACGCCTCGCGGCGCAACGATGCTGAGGAATTTCACGCATGGGATCGCCGGTCTGAGCGGCGACTGGACCATGGCCGCCTATCGCGACGAGCAGATCGCCAGGATCCGCGAACAGGTCGGCGATGCGAAGGTCATCTGCGGCCTGTCCGGCGGGGTGGATTCCTCGGTGGCGGCGGTGCTGATCCACGAGGCCATCGGCGACCAGCTGACCTGCGTCTTCGTCGACACCGGCCTGCTGCGCAAGGACGAGGCCGAACAGGTCACCACCCTGTTCCGGGAGCACTACAACATCCCGCTGGTGCACGTTGATGCGTCGAAGGAATTTCTCGGAGAATTGGCCGGCGTCTCGGATCCCGAGACCAAGCGCAAGATCATCGGCCGGGTCTTCATCGAGGTGTTCGACCGTGAGGCCCACAGGATCGAGGGCGCCGAATTCCTCGCCCAAGGCACCCTTTATCCCGACGTGATCGAGAGCGTCTCGGCCTCGAGCGGCAAGGCCCACGTCATCAAGAGCCATCACAACGTCGGCGGCCTTCCGGACTTCATGAAGCTGAAGCTGGTCGAACCGCTGCGCGAGCTGTTCAAGGACGAGGTCCGCGCCCTCGGCCGCGAGCTGGGCCTGACCGACGCCTTCGTGGGCCGCCACCCCTTCCCGGGGCCGGGCCTGGCCATCCGCATCCCCGGCGAGATCACCCCGGAGGCCGTGGCGACCCTGCAGGAGGCCGACGCCATCTATCTCGATGAGATCCGCAAGGCCGGCCTCTACGACCAGATCTGGCAGGCCTTCGCCGTCCTGCTGCCGGTGAAGACCGTCGGGGTCATGGGCGACGCCCGCACCTATGAGAAGGTGCTGGCCCTGCGGGCGGTGACCTCCACCGACGGCATGACCGCCGACTTTTTCGAATTCCCGTGGGACGTCCTCGGCCGGACGGCGACCCGCATCGTCAACGAGGTGCGGGGGGTCAACCGCGTCGTCTACGACGTGACGTCCAAGCCACCGGGAACGATCGAGTGGGAGTAGGGCTCGGGCATGCGGGTGCGCCCTCTGGCGAGGGGCTTTCGTTGATGACAGGGCGACATTAGCGGTCGGGGCCGAGCCATACGATCCCGCAACTTTACGGTAGTAGGTTGGCGGTCTGACGCCGCTTCTGACTCGATTCAGCGGTTGGCGAAGTCCGCTTCCGCATGCTCGACGCCGCCCGACGACTGTTTGGTTCCGCGATCGGTGCGGGGCCGAAGAACGCTGCCTGGCCACAGCAATAGTCGAGCGGACGCATTGACCCCGACCGCAGCCAGGTGATGATGGCTGGTCACGCGCGCCTGGCCGGTTTCGTCCAGGCGACGACGACCGAGAGACCGCCAAGCGCCGAGCGGGTGAGCGTGAGGACGCCACCGGATGCCTCCACCAGCGAGTGCGCGATGGCCATGCCGAGTCCGTGGCCCCCATCCTGTTGATCCAGGCGCACGCCGCGGGCCAGCGGGTTATAACCACTGTCGCTCGGAATACCCGGCCCGTCGTCATCGACGAAAAGTGTCAGGGCATCGTGCCCGGGCAGGCCGCGGATCATGACCTGCCGCCGTGCAAACCGGACGGCGTTTTCGATCAGGGGGCCGAGCAGTTCGACGAGATCTTCGCGCGCCATCGGAAGCCGGAAACCGGCGGGAACCTGATTGGTGAAGGCGACCACTTCCCCGCGGTCGGTTTGCTCCAGGACCCCGATCAGCGCCTCGACGATGTCCCGGACGTCGGCGTCCATTCCCGGGGCGGTGGCGGCGATGCGGCTTCGCGCCAACTCGGCTTCGGTGGTCGTGGTCAGGGCGGCGATAGCCCGGTCGAGGCCGTCGGCCACCTCCGGCTGCCCGGCTTCCCGGACGCGCCGGGCCAGGGCCTTCAGGGCGGCGAGCGGAGTCTTGAGGCCGTGCGCCAGATCCGAGCCGCGCGCGCGGGCGCGCGTCAGCTCGACCTCGCGCGCCTCGGCCAGCTGGTTGATCGCCTCGGCCAGCGGGCGCAGTTCGTCCAGTTCGACATCGGCCACCCGGGCCGACGAACTGGACCTGAGCCCGGCGACTTGCGCGCGGATGCTCGCGAGCGGTTGGAGTCCGAGTTGCACCTGCAGCCAAGCGGCGGCGATCAGGAAGAGCCAGAGGGCGGCGAGGAAGACCGCCAGTTCGCGGCCGAACTCGGCCTGGGCCGAGGCGATGCCGGCGGCGTCCTGGGCCAGCTGGATGACCGCTCCCGGGCCGGACGGATCGGGCCTGACCAGCCGCTCCAGGAGGACGATGTCCTGGTCGAACGGGCCGGCGTCGCGCCGGAGTCTCCATTCGTCGACCGGCGTCGCTATCGGAGGCGGCAGGCTTTCGTCCCAGAGCGAGCGTGAGCGCCATGTCGCGCCCCTATTGGTGACCTGCCAGTAGAAGCCGCTCGCCGGAATGGCCAGCCGGGGATCGGTGAGGGGGTCGGTCATGGTCATCGTCCCGTCGGCGGCGGTCTCGAGCGCGGCGGCGAGACGCGAGGCGTCACCGGTCAGCTCGACGACCAGCCGGCGGTCCAGGTGGCGCTCGAACAACAGGCTCATCAGCAGCCAGGCGACCACCAAGGCGACGAGGGTGGCGAGGCCCGCGCCGAGCAGCAGCCGCAGGCGGAGCGACCGGCGGATCATGCGCTGGCTTCCAGCAGATACCCAAAGCCCCGCCGCGTGGTGATCAGGTCGGCGCCGAACTTGCGGCGCAGGCGGGCGACGATCGCCTCGATGGCGTTGGCGTCCCCCGTCTCGGACGCGCCATAGAGGTGCTCCGCCAGCTCTCCGGCCGAGACCACCCGGCCGGGCTGGTGGGCGAGGCAGTCGAGGAGGCGGAACTCCAGCGGCGACAGGCGGGTCGGGGATCCGGCGAAGGAGGCGGTCATCCGGCTGGTGTCGAGGCGCAACTGGCCGACCACGACCACGCTGGAAAGCCGCCCGGCCTGCCGGCGGACGAGACCCCGCAGGCGGGCCACCAGTTCGCCCATTTCGAACGGCTTGGCCAGATAGTCGTCGGCGCCGGCCTCGATGCCTTCGACCTTCTCGGTCCAGTCGGCGCGGGCGGACACGATCAGCACCGGAAACGACCTTCCGGCGGCCCGCCAGCGGCGCAACACTGAAATCCCGTCGAGACGGGGCAGGCCAAGGTCCAGGACCGCCGCCGAATAATCCTCGACGTCTCCGGCGTACCAGGCGGCGTCGCCGTCGGCCGCCACGTCGACCACAAAGCCGGCCGCCTCGAGCGCCCGCTTCAGGTCGGCCTGGATATCGGGGTCGTCCTCGACGACGAGACAGCGCATTCAGTCGTCCTCGATCTCCAGAATCGCGCCGTCGCGGGCATTGAGCTTGACCTCCCGGACCCGGCCCGTCGAGGTCAGAACCTTGACCTCGTAGCGCCAGCGGTTGTCCTTGCGCTCCAGCTCCACATCGATGACGTCGCCCGGCACCCGCGCCGCCACGATCGACAGGATGCGCGCCAGAGGCAGGATCTCGCCACGCCGAAGGGCTTCGCGCGCCGCGACGTGATCGTCCTCGTCGGGAGAGTCAGCGTAGGCCGGGGCGGTCGGGACGAACGACAGCAGGGCGGCGATGGCGGCGAGCGCCATCAGCGGGCGTGAGGACGAATGGGTCATGCGCCGACCATGCCCGGGCTTCGCTGACATTTCCCTGACATCGGGTTCGGGCCAGGTGTCAGGACGCCCCCGCTAAGGCTGTCGCACAAACCGGGGGCGAGCATGGCGACAGGCGAAACAATGCGAGGGGGCATGCTGGTCCTGGGCGCGACGCTGGGCCTGCTGGGCGGCGTCGCCGGGCCGGGCGTCGCGTCGGCGCAGACAGCCACGCCCGGCGTGACGGCCTACGATCCCGAAGCGTTCGCCGACAGCGCGCCGGCGACCGCCGCCGACATGTTGCGGCGCGTCCCGGGCTTCACCGTCATCGAGGCCGACACGGACCTACGCGGCTACGCCGGGGCCTTGGGCAATGTGCTGATCGACGGCGTCCGGCCCCCCAGCAAGCGGGAAGACATCGATGATCTGCTGGCGCGCATTCCGGCCCGATCGGTGGAGCGGATCGAACTGATCCGGGGCGGCGCGCCGGGCGTCGACATGGTCGGCTATCCGGTGCTGGCCAATGTGGTGCGCCGCCCGTCGGCGGCGGCGCAATGGTCGGTGGAGGGCGGGCTGGTTGCGGCGAACGGCTGGGCGGCGGCGGCGGGGCAGGCCGTGTACGCCCGCGGGTGGGGCGACGCCGCGCTGGAACTGTCGCTGAAGGTCGAGCCCGAGCTTGACGACGACAGCGGAGCCGGCCGCATCCGGACCTTCGCTCCCGACGGGTCGCTTGCGGCAGCGGCGGCGTTCGACACGCGGGCCCTGGAACGGGCGATAGAGGCAGGGTCGGTGTTCCGTGGACCACTCGCGGGCGGCGAGTTGACGGCTACGCTCGCGCTGCGCCGCCAGGATATCGAGGCGGACGTCGCTGTTCGCGGCGCCGATGCGGGGATGGTCTCGGAGCGAGAGACGTTCGACGAGAACGAGCTCAGTGCGAGGTATGCGCGAGCGCTGGGGCAGCGCACGCGGCTTGAGGTCTTGGCCAGCCAGCAACTGGGCCGGCTGGACGCCTTCGAACGGTCGGAGGAGGGCTCGGGCGATCTCGAGACCTTCGTCGAACGGACCGAAACCGGCGAGAGCCTGGGCCGGATCGAGCTCGTCCACGAGCGGACCGGGACGTTCTCGGTCACGGCGGCGCTGGAGGGGGCGTTCAACTTTCTCGAAAGCGCGGCGCGGCTGGAGGAGAACGGGACCGCCGTCGATCTGCCGGGGTCCGACGTACGCATCGAGGAACGGCGCGCCGAAAGCTCGCTCGCGGCCGTCTGGAAGGTCGCACCCGGCTGGCGGGTCGAGGGCGGCCTGCGAGTCGAGACCTCGGCTATCAGCCAGACGGGAGACTCGGCCCTGGAACGGCGCTTCACCTACGCCAAGCCTCGGGCCGCCATCACCCGCGACATCGGCGAGCATGATCAGCTGCGCATCTCGATGTCGCGCGAGGTGGGACAGCTGGATTTCGGCGACTTCGTCGCCTCGGCCTCACTCGAGCAGGGGCAGGTCACCGCCGGGAACGCCGAACTCGAGCCCGACCAGATCTGGCGGCTGGCCGTTGGCTGGGAGCATCGCTTCGCTTTGGACGCGGTGATGACCCTGACCTGGACCCACGATGAGATCGAGGACGTCGTCGATCGGCTGCTGGTCGTGACGCCGGACGAGGTCTTCGACGCGCCGGGGAATATCGGCGATGGGCGGAGGGACACGTTCGCGGCCGAGCTGGACGCGCCGCTCGACCGCTTCGGCGTCGCCGGCGGTCTGTTGCGGGGGGCGGTGCTGTGGCGGACCAGCGAGGTGACCGACCCGGTCACCGGTGAACGCCGGCGCATCTCCGATGAAAATCCCGTCGAGGCGTCGATCGCCTTCACCCAAGACGTCCCGGCGTGGCGCCTCAACTGGGGCCTCGCCGTGGAGCACATCGGCGAGCGCTCGGTCGAATACCGGTTCGACGAGGTGACGCGGGAATCCGAGGCGGCCGGGTGGACGCTTCATGTTGAACGGCGCATCGGCGACCGCTGGCGGCTGCGCGCCGAGGCGACCGACCTGTTCGGCCGCGACTTCGAACAAACCCGCGAAAGCTATGACGGCCCCCGCTCCGCCTCGGCGCTGGAGGAGATCGAGCAGCGGAGCCGGCGCAGCCCGGGCTACGTCAGTCTGACGCTCCGTCATAGTATGGGCGGTTAGGCCATCCGGGGGTGGGATCGTAGCCGTAATAGCCGCCGCCGCGCCTGAATCGCTCAAGCCGCTGCAGTTCCTTCGGATCGGCCTTGGCGTCCCAGGTCCGGACGCCGTTGACCAGATCGGCCGGGGTCAGGACCAGCGGGTCCCAGACCGGTTCGCCGAGCACGTCATGCAGGGTGTAGGTCAGGGTCGGCGTGGGCCCGGTCATGTCGAACCGAATCACCCCCACATTGACGCTGCGGGTCCAGGAGTCGCGGATGCGCACCTCGGGCGTCTGCCGGAGGTTTCTCACTGCCGGCATCTGGGCCAGCGGCGAGGAGCAGAAGTCGTAGATGTCGTAACCGCCGCGCTCTGACCACGGGATGCAGTTCAGCTCGCCCATGTGGCTGTCGCCGGAGATGCAGACCACGCCGCCGATGCCCTCGTCGCGGATGAAGTCGAAGATCTCGTTCCGCTCGGTTAGGAAGACGCCCCAGCTGTCGCCGCCGTCCTCGTTCTCGGCTGAGGACCAGCCGCCGCCCGCGGCCAGAATCTTGAACGGCGCCCGGCTGGCTTTCAGCTCGCGCTTCAGCCACGCCTTTTGCGCCGCGCCCAGCATGGTCTTGGAGGCGTCGTCGGTCTTGGTGGTTTCGTCCCGATGATAGCGGCCGTCGAGAACGAAGAAGTCGACGCCGCCGTACGACTGCTTGAAGTAGACCCCGGGATTGTCCGGCTCGCCATAGGATGGGTTGGCCCAGAAGTTCCGGAACACCTTCAGGGCGCTGGCCTTGTAGGGGCTGTGGCCGTCGGAGTCGTTGTAGCCGAAGTCATGGTCGTCCCATGTGGCGATCTGCGGCGTCGATCGCAGCAGCGGCTCAAGACGCTCCACGACCCGCTGACGGCCGTAAAGGTCGGCCAGGATCGCGGGTTCGTCGCTGTCGCCGTAGATGTTGTCGCCGAGCCAGATGAACAGGTCCGGCTCGATGGCGCGCACGGCGTTCCAGATGCGCTGGTCCGGGTCGAACTGGATGCGGCAGCACGAGCCGAAGGCGACACGGAAATCGGCGGGTCCGGCCGGGGCGGTTCGCGTGCGGTAGGGAAGGGGTTGGTGCCGGTCCGGCTCGCCCGCGAACCGCAGACGGTACCAGTAGTCGGTGTCGGGCTGCAGGCCCTCGGCCTTCAGCACCACGCAGCAGTCGTCGTCAGTCGAGGCGATGGCGCGACCGCCGGTCAGGACGGTGCGGAAATCCTGGTCGAGGGCGTATTCGAGGACCACCTCGAAGGCCCCGCTGGCGCGGACCCAGACCGTGAAGTAGTCCGGTCCGGGGGCGCCGATCATCGGACCCTGGATGGCGCGAGGATAGCCGAGCACCTGGGCCAGGGCGCGCTGGCTTGAGGCAACGATCGCCGCCAGTGAAACACCGCCGAGGAAGGCGCGCCGACCGAGTTTCATGCCGGCGTCTCCGCAAGGGCCTGGTTGAGGTGGCCGATCAGCCGGTCGTGGATGAGGCCATTGGTCACGCAGACGTTGCCCTTGTGCACATCGAATGACGCGCCGGTGACCTGAGAGACGCGCCCGCCTGCCTCGGTGACCAGCATGGCCCCGGGAGCCATGTCCCAGGCGCTGGTGCAGCGCTCCCAGTAGGCGTCCCAGCGTCCGGCGGCGGTCCAGGCCAGATCGACGGCGGCGGAGCCGGTGCGGCGGATGCCGGCCACATGCGACGTCAGCAGCGCCATCTCGCGGGCGAACACCGGATGGTCGGGCTTGCCGGCGAAGGGGATGCCGCAGCCGAGCAGGCATTCGTCGAGGCGATCGCGCCGGGAGACGTGGATGCGCTGGCCGTTCAGCCAGGCGCCCTTGCCCTCCTCGGCCACGTACAACTCGTTCAGGACCGGAATGTAGGTGACGCCGGCGACCACCTTGCCTTCCCTCGCCAGGGCCACGTTCACGCCCCAGAGAGGGCAGGCGAACAGGAAGTTGGTGGTGCCATCCAGGGGATCGACGATCCAGCACTGCGCGTCATCGGTTCCGCCGACGGCGCCCCCTTCCTCGCCGAGGAAGGCGTAGGATGGACGGGCGCGGGCGAGGATGGAACGCGTGGTCTGTTCCGCCTCCTCGTCCGCGATCGATACCATGTCCGAGGGCCCGGCCTTGGAGCGGATGGCGAGGTCGGCGAGCCGGCCGAAATGTCGCTCCAGACCGTCGCCCGCCGCTTTCGCGGCCTCGATCATGGCCTTCAGGTCGTCCGAGGGTGAGAGCAAGGCGGAATGTCCTGACCTAGTCGCGGAGACGTGTGCGCCACAGGCTCGCGGCCAGCAGCATCGAGAGCACGGACGAGCCGATCCAGAACAGGATGACCGGGCCGAAGTCGTAGATCTTGTCTCCGGCGACCTCGACCATCCGCCCCTCTATCAGGACGCCGGAAATCTGCTCCTGAACGGCCGCGCCGATGTAGCTGAAGATGCCGATGACCCCCATGGCGGCGCCGGCGACCCGCTTGGGCGCGATGTCGACGGCGAACAGGCCGCCCAGCGAGGTCACCAGACCGGTCAGGCCCATGCCGAAGCACAGCATGCCGACGATCAGCACTGGCAAGGTGTTGGGTCCGAAGAAGATGATCAGCAAGCCGATGATCTCGACGATGGCGAACAGCAGGTTGGCTGGCGGGCGGCGGCCGTTGAAGGCCTTGTCGGACAGGAAGCCGAACAGGATCGCGCCCGCGATGCCGGCCAGCGTGCTGACCATCAGCAGGGTGCCGGCCAGGGGCAGCGAATAGCCGCGGTCTTCCTGCAGGTAGAGGATGCCCCAGGAGTTGATGGCGTAGCGGGTAACATAGGTGGTGGCGCTGGCGAGGCACAGAATCCAGATCGCCGGCAGCTTGAGGATCGTCAGCTGCAGCCCGAGCACCGACTTGACGCCGGGCTTCGGCGCCTCGTTGTAGAGGTCGTTCTTCCACTCGTTGACGGTCGGAAGGCCCATCGTGCGGGGGCGGTCCTTGAGCAGCAGCCAGGCGCCGACGGCGGTCATGATCCCGATGGCTCCCGGTCCCCAGAATCCCCAGCGCCAGCCGAACACGGCCACGGCCGAACCGACCACGAAGAAGGTCAGGCCCTCGCCGATCGAATGGGCCGTGCTCCACACGCCGTAGGCGCGGCCCCGTTCCTTGTTGGAGAACCAGGCGGTCATCGCGACGACCCCGCCCGGCGCCCCGAAACTCTGGAACCAGCCGTTCAGACCCCACAGGATCACCGCCGCCCACAACGCCGTGGTGAAGCCCATGAGGACGTTGCAGATGGCCGTCATCAGGAAGGCGAAGGCCAGGAACCGCTTCATGTTGGCGTGGTCGGCGAGGAAGCCGTTGGTCAGCTTGCCGAGCGCATAGGTGTAGAACAGGGCCGAGCCGATCAGCCCCAGCTCGCTCGGCGTGAAGATGTTGGCGTCGATCAGCGGCTTCTTCACCACGCCCAGGGCCAGGCGGCAGGTGTAGATCAACCCGTAGCCGAGGGTGATGGCCAGCATCACCTTTACGCGGTTCTGGCGAAACAGCCGATCGATCACCCCTTGATCGGTGATCTGCGGCTGGTCCGCCCCGGTGGCGAAAAATCCCAACAATCCACGCGCCAAGGCCGCCTCCCGATCCTTGTGGGCCGTCACTGACGTCGCGGCCTCGTTGAGGTGAGCTTAGGTCACGCCGATCAAGAATGGAAGAAGAATTCCATTCTATGCCATCGTTGGAATAACGAAACTCTGGTCGGTCACGCCGCCGCCGCGGGGCCACCGCTGGGTCACCGTCTTGGTCCGGGTGAAGAAGCGCACGCCGTCGAGGCCGTACTGATTCAGGTCGCCGAAGCCCGAGCGCTTCCAGCCGCCGAAGGAGTGGTAGGCCACCGGCACAGGTATGGGGACGTTGATCCCGACCATGCCCACCTCGACGCGGTCTGCGAACTCGCGCGCTGCATCACCGTCGCGGGTGAAAATGGTGACGCCGTTGCCGTACTGATGCCGCGACGGCAGGGCGAGGGCCTCCTCGAAGGTCGCCGCCCTTACGATCTGCAGCACCGGTCCGAAGATCTCCTCCTGATAGGTCCTCATCGTCGGGGTGACATGGTCGAACAGGGTGGGGGCGAGGAAGAAGCCCTCCTCATGTCCCTGAAGACGGAAGCCGCGGCCGTCGACCACCAGTTCCGCGCCCTCGTCGACGCCCGTCTGGATGTAGCCCTCGATCCTCGCCTTGTGCGCCGCCGAGACGACGGGGCCGTAGTGGGCGTCCGCGTCGGTCGACACCCCGACCCGCAGGCCGGCGATGGCGGGCAGCAGTTTGGCGCGCAGGCGCTCGGCCGTGTCCTCTCCGACCGGCACCACGACCGGCAGGGCCATGCAACGTTCGCCGGCCGAGCCGTAGGCGGCCCCCATGAGGTCGGCGACGGTCTGGTCCATATCGGCGTCCGGCAGGACGACGCCGTGGTTTTTGGCGCCGCCCATGGCCTGAACGCGCTTGCCGTGGGCCGCGCCCATGGCGAACACCGACTGGGCGATGTCGGACGAGCCGACGAAGCTGATGGCCTTGATCATGGGGTGTTTGAGGATCGCCTCGACAACGTCCTTGTCGCCATGAACGACGTTCAGCACGCCTGCGGGCAGGCCGGCCTCCAGCATCAGTTCGGCCAGCCGCATGGGCACCGACGGATCACGCTCCGATGGCTTGAGGATGAAGGCGTTACCGCAGGCGATGGCGGGGCCGAACATCCACATCGGGATCATGGCGGGGAAGTTGAACGGGGTGACGCCGGCCACGACGCCCAGGGCCTGGCGCGCCGAGAAGACGTCGATGCCCGGCCCGGCGCCCTGGGTGTACTCGCCCTTCAGCAGGTGCGGGATGCCGCAGGCGAACTCGATCACCTCCAGACCCCTCTGGATGTCGCCCCGCGAGTCGGCGACGACCTTGCCGTGCTCGGACGAGAGCAGATGAGCCAATTCGTCCATGTGCGCCTCGAGAAGGCGCTTGAACTCGAACATCACCCGGGCGCGGCGCTGGGGATTGGTCGCGCCCCAGCCCTTCTGGGCCGCGGCGGCGTTGTCGACGGCGGCGTCGAGTTCCGCGGCCGAGGCGAGGGGAACCCGCGCCTGAACCTGCCCGGTGTTCGGGTCGAAGACCTCGCTGAAACGGCCGGAGGCGCCGGCGACCGACCGGCCGCCGATGAAATGTTCTATGGTCCGCATGGCGGGGCTCCTGGGGAGGGAGGTCAGGTCTTCGGTTTGACGATCCAGTCGTGGGCGGGGTCGTTGCGGAAGATCCAGTTCCGCTTCGGGCCGGCCATGACGTTGAGATAGTAGAGGTCGTAGCCGTGCGCGGCGCCGACGGGGTGGTAGCCGCGCGGCACCATGACCACGTCGCCGTCCTCGACGCAGATCGTCTCGTCCAGGCTGCGGTCGTCGGTGTAGACCCGCTGGATCGCGAATCCCTGCGGCGGGTCGAGGCGGTGGTAGTAGGTCTCCTCCAGCGCGGTTTCCTCCGCCGGGGCGGCGGTGTCGTGCTTGTGCGGCGGATAGCTGGACCAGTGGCCGCCGGGGGTGATCACCTCGACGACCAACAGGCCCTCCGCGGGCTGGGTTTCGGGGAGGATGTTGCGGACATAGCGGGTGTTGGTTCCGGATCCGCGCACCTCGCGCGGCATGTCCGCCTCGGCGATCAGACGTGGCCCGCCGACGCCGCCCCGGCCAGGGGCCGTGCAGACGGCCAGTTCGACAGTATCCGCCGCAGTCACCGCATAGGTCATGCTCGCGGGGACGTAGACCGCGCCCGGCGCCCGCTCCTCGAACGGCCCGGTCCGCCCGCCGACCTCCGAAAACATCGCGCCGCCGGCGATGATGTTCGCCGTGCCGGCGACGACCACGAGGCAGGCCTCGCGGCCTGGTTGGACGCCGGAGAAGGTTTGACCGGGCTTGAGGCGCACGACCTTGAAGCCGACGTGGCCCCAGCCGGCGCTTTCCGGCGTGACCTCCAGCACCGCGCCGTCGGCGTCAGGGGCATGGGGGCGGACGCGGAGGTCGGGCATCAGACCAGTCCCGCCGCCGCCGCGCGAGACATGAGGGCGCCCAGGCCGATCTCCGCGTAGGCTTTCGGGTTGGCCATCGCGGGATCCTGTTCGGCCTCGATGACGATCCAGCCGGCGTAGTTCACCGCCTTCAGGGCCGTCATCACCTCGGCGAAGTCGATGCCGCCGTCGCCCGGGACGGTGAACATCCCGGCCAGGACGCCGTCGAGGAAGCTGGCGCCCGTCTTCCGGACCTTGGTGAAGGTCTCCCAACGCACATCCTTGCAGTGCACATGGACGACGCGTTCGGGGTGGTCGCGGATGACGGCCGGCGCGTTGACGCCGCCGAGAGCCGCGTGGCCGGTGTCGAGCGTGAGGCCGACCGAGGGGCCGGTGTTGGCGATGAAGGCGTCGAGGTCCGCGGCCGTCTCCACCACGGTGCCAAGGTGGTGATGGTAGGCGAACTTCAGTCCCTGGGACTGGATGTAGTCGGCGACCGCGGTCAGGCGCGCGCCGAAGGTCGGCCAGTCCCCGGCGTCCAGCCGCGGCGCGCCGGTCAACGGCACGGCCCGGTCGCCGTGCACCGCGTTTGAGGTCTCGGCGAAGACGAACACCGTCGATCCCATGGCCTTCAGCAAACTCAGGTGTGGCTGCAGCGCCCGGATCTCGGCCTCGGCGTCCCGGACCAGCAGCGAACCGGAATACCAGCCGCCGATCAGGTCGATGCCGTAGCGCGCCAGCAGCGGCTTCAGCGCGGCGGGATCGCGCGGAAACTTGCCGCCCAGTTCAACGCCCTCGAAGCCGACGTCGCGGACATCGGCCAGGATCGACTCCAGCGGCGTGTCGCCGCCCAGCTCGGGCATGTCGTCATTGGCCCAAGCGATCGGGCTGACGCCCCAGCGGATCGTCATGACAGGTCTCTCTTCATACGGATGCGGTCTTCGTAGTCGCGGCGGGCGGCGTTCACTTGCGGGCGGTCGGACACTTCGGGCACGGCGACATCCCACCACCACCCGCCGGCTTCGGTGGTCTTCAGCGGGTCGGTGTCGATGACCACCACAGAGGAGCGGTCGGCGGCGCGGGCCCGTTGCAGGGCGGCCTCGAACTGGCCGAGGGTGGCGACATGCTCGCCATGCGCGCCGAGGCTTCGCGCATGGGCGGCGAAGTCGATCTCCGGCAGGGTTTGGTGCGCGCTGTCGGCGAGCAGGTTGTTGAAGCCCGGGCTGCCCGTCGCCTGCTGCAGCCGGTTGATGCAGCCAAAGCCGCGATTGTCGAGCAGGGCGACGATCAGCTTGCGGCCCATCATCACCGAGGTGGCCAGTTCGGAGTTCAGCATCAGGTAGCTGCCGTCGCCGACCATGACCACGACCTCGCGGTCGGGTTCGGCCATCTTGACGCCGAGGCCGCCGGCGATCTCGTAGCCCATGCAGGAGAAGCCGTATTCGAGGTGGTAGCCGCCTGGCCGCGCTGTGCGCCACAGCTTGTGCAGTTCGCCGGGCAGGCCGCCGGCGGCGCAGACGACCACGGCGTCCTCCCCGACCGCGCGCTGCACCGCGCCGATGACCTGGGCGTCACTGGGCAGGGTGGTGTCGGGAGCGCCGGCGGTCGCCCGCTCCACGGCGGCGTTCCAGTCCGCCATCGCCGGACCAGACCCGACCTCCGGCGCCCGCCAGCCCCCAAGCGCGCCGGCGAGGGCTTCCAGCACCGCCCGGGCGTCGCCGACGACCGGCGCCGCCCCGTGCTTGTGCGCGTCGAACGGCGTGACGTTGACCTGGAAGAGGCGGCCCGCGAACAGGCTGCGCGAGCCGGTGGTGAAGTCCTGCAGACGCGTGCCCAGGCCGACGATCACATCCGCCTCGGCCGCCGCCGCATTGGCGGCGCTGGATCCGGTGACGCCGATCGATCCGAGCAGGTTGGGATGGTCCCACGCCAGCGCGCCCTTGCCGGCCTGGGTCTCGGCCACGGGGAGGCCGGCGGCGACCGCCAGTTCGGCCAGCGCCTGCTCGGCCTGGCTGTAGAGTACGCCGCCGCCGCAGATCAGCAGCGGACGGCGGGCCGACTTGAGGGCGCTCACGAGGGCCGCCATCTCGCCTGGATCGGCGGGTTGGCGGCGTTCGCGCCATACCCGGTGGTCGAAGAAAACCTCCGGCCAGTCGAAGGCCTCGGCCTGGACGTCCTGGCAGAAGGCGAGGGTGACCGGGCCGCAGCCGGCCGGATCGAGCATGGTCGCCAAGGCGCGGGGCAGGGCGTCGAGCAGCTGCTCCGGGCGGGTGATGCGGTCGAAATACCGGGACACTGGCCGGAAACAGTCGTTGGCGGACACCGTCCCGTCCGCGAAGTCCTCGACCTGCTGCAGCACCGGATCGGGCCGGCGGCTGGCGTAGACGTCGCCGGACAGGAACAGCACCGGCAGGCGGTTCACATGGGCGAGGGCCGCGGCCGTGACCATGTTGGTGGCCCCGGGGCCGATCGAGGTGGTGCAGATCATGGCGCGCCGGCGGCGCATCTGTTTGGCGTAGGCGATGGCGGCGTGGGCCATGCCTTGTTCGTTGTGGGCCCGCCAGGTCGGCAGGACGTCCCGGGCTCCCTCCAGCGCCTCGCCGAGGCCGGCGACATTGCCGTGGCCGAAGATGGCCCAGCAGCCCGCGAAATAGGGAACCTCAACGCCATCGACGACGACGTGCTGGGCCGCGAGCCAGCGCACGGCGGCCTGGGCGGCGGTAAGGCGCACGACCCCCATCTCAGACCGCCGCGACCATGGTCGGCGCCGATCCGGCCGCGCTCGCCCGGGCGACCCGCCAGGCGTCGACCAGCACGGCGAACCGGGACGACAGGTCGGCGATGGCGGCCTCGTCGTCGATCCGGCCTGACAGCCATTGCTCGGCGACGTCGGTGAAGATGGTCCGGCCGACCGCGAAACCCTTGACGATCGGAGCAGGCGCTGCGGCCGAGAAGGAGGCGATCAGTTCATCCTGCGGCGCGGACAGGCCCAGCAGCAGCACGCCGCGGCAGTGCGGGTCATTGGCCGTGATCGTCCGTTCCAGCTCAGTCCAGGCGGCGGGATCGTCGATGGGCTCCAGCTTCCACCAGTCGGGCTTCATGCCCAGATCGTAGAGCCGCTGGATGGCGCGCGATACCGTGCGCGAATCCACGGGCCCGCTCTTCGAGGCGATGATCTCGAGCAGCAGTTCGTGACCGGTCTTCAGGCAGGCGTCCTGCAGGCGCAGCAGCTGCCGTTCCTGGCGGTCCCGCAGCTCCCGCGGATCGTCCGGATGGTACAGGGCCAGGCATTTGACGACGTGGTTCGACGGCCATGTCGCCAGTTCGGCGCCGACGTCCGCCGGGCTCTCGAATTCGAGCGGGCAGGAGCCCGGCAGTTCGATCGGCCGGCCGATCCAGTAGGGGTAGTCGGCCGCGGCCTCGAGACCGCGCATTCCAAACCGCCCGTCCAGCAGGACCCCGAAGCGCGAGTCGCCGCGGGCGAGCCGGTCGACCGCCTTCAGGGTCAGGGCCTTGAAGATCGGGATACGGGCGGGATCGGCCCCGATCCTGGCGCACAGGTCCTCAAACTGGGTGCGGTGGTCCATGGCCAGAACGGTGAGGTCGTCATACCTCCTGGCGCGCGTCGTCGCCCGGTGGAGATGCTCCAGCCCGGCGTCCTCGCGCAGGCGGAAGGGGCGCTCGCCGCCAGTCAGGAAAGCCTGCAGCTCTTCCCACGTGGCCATCGCCGGAGCGCAGCCGTGCCGGGAGACCACGATGGCGCCGCAGGCGTTGGCGTAGTCGCAGCAGGTCGCCAGCGGCTCGTGCCTGAGCCAGCCGCGCAGAAACCCCGCCATGAAGGCGTCGCCGGCGCCCAGGACGTTGAACACCTCGACCTTGAACCCCCGGCCGACCACGCCCTGATCGAGGTGATCCGGGATCGCGCCGGGAAAGGCGGAGCATCCGTCGGGGCCGCGCTTGCAGACCAGCAGGGCGTCGGTGCGCTCGCGGATCGCGCGCAGGGCGGCGATGGTGTCGGTGGTCCCGCCGAGGATGTGAATCTCCTCCTCGGTGCCGACGACGAGGTCGCACAGGCCAAGCACGCTTTGCAGGCGGGCGGTGACCGCGTCATCGGCGACGAAGCGGTTCTCGCCCATGTCCTTGCCGGTCAGCCCCCACAGGACGGGCCGGTAGTCGATGTCGAAGACGATCCTGCCGCCGGCGGCGCGGGCCAGTTCGCACGCCTTCACGGAAGCGGCGAACACCGCCTCCCGGGACAGGTGGGTTCCGTTGATCAGGACGGCCGAGGCGGACTGGATGAAGGTTGGGTCGACATCATCGACGGTCAGCGCCATGTCGGCGCAGTTCTCGCGGTAGAAAATCAGCGGGAAGGTGTCCGGGTCCCGGATGCCGAGGAAGACCAGCGCGGTCAGGCGTTCGGCGTCGGTCAGGACCCCGTCGACGGCGACCTCTTCCCGCTCCAGCTGTTCCCGGATGAAGCGGCCGAAATGGTCGGCGCCGACCCGCGTCAGAACGCCGGTCCTGAGGCCCAGCCGGGCCGCGCCGATCGCGGTGTTGGTGGGGCTGCCGCCGACGTATTTGGCGAAGGACGCCATGTCCTCGAGCCGGCCGCCGATCTGCTGGCCGTAGAGGTCGATGCACGAACGCCCGACGGTGATCAGATCAAGGGGACCTTGGGATCTCGCCATCAAGTCGCGTCTTCCACACCGGATGCAGGGCCCGCCGCCCCATGAATGTAACGTATATTCTAACCGTAGAACATTCGCAACGTGTGTTTCATATCGCGTTCCGATCCCCGGTTTCCCTAAGGGCGGACGGGTTGCGGGCGGTCTGGGCCGTCGAGAAGGCGAAGGAGATGACCAGCGCCTGCGCCAGGCACATCGAGGCGGACAGGGACCGGAATTTGCGGATTTCCGCCTCGCGGACCTGCAACACCAGGCTGGCGGGCTTGGCGACCGGGCTGACCAGGCTGTCGGTGATCGACAGAACCTTGCATCCCCGCTCCACGGCCGCCTCGACCAGCTGGACCGCCTCCTCGGCATAGGGATGGTAGCTTACGGCGATCAGCAGGTCCGACGGCGTGATGCCGTGGATCTGTTGGCGGGTCATGCCGCCGACGCTGTCGATGAACACCGTCTTCTTGTCGACCTGATGCAGCGAGTAGGCGATGTAGGCGGCGACCGGGAACGAGCGCCGGAAGCCGGCGACATAGATAGTGTCGGCCTCGGCCATCATTTTCACGGCGGCGGACATCTCTTCCGCGCCGACGATCTCGCCGAGATTGCGCAGGGCCAGGCTGTTGCCCTCGATGAACTCCGCGAGCACCTGACCGGGGTCGCCCACGACCTTGCCGCCGACCGTTTCACTGAACTGACGGACCCGTTCGCCATAGGCGAGGGAGGTGTTGCCGGACAGCAGGCCGTCGCGGAACAGCCTCTGCATCTGGGTGGCGCCGTCGAAGCCGAACGATTTGGCGAACCGCACGATGGCTGACGGCTGCACGCCGCTGCGATCCGCCAGCACCGCCAAGGTCTCGAGCGCGACCGCGTTGGGCTCGTCCAGCACATAGCGGGCGATCTGCTGCAGGCGTTTGCTGAGCGAGTCGTAGCGTTCCAGAATGGCGGCCCGGAGTTCCTCGGCCGACGCGGGGGGAGTGGTCAGTTCGGTCATGCTTGAGGTCCGGGATTTTCCACAGCCTAGCGGTCCCGAAGGTCCCGCTCAATGGAATGCAGCTGCGACAGATAGAAATTCTATTTCACGGATGGACAGAAAATCAGTTCCATGGTGAGTGCGGTCGACAACAGGGGAGCCGGGCGTTGGAAAGAATCGATGTCGCGCTGATCGGCGCCGGCCGGATGGGCTCGATCCACGGCCCCAACGCCGCCCGGCATCCCGGCCTGCGCCTGCGTTACGTCATAGATCCCCGACCGGAGGCCGCCGCCGCCGTCGGCGGGCCGTTCGGTGCGGCGCACGTCGAGCTCGACGTCGCCCTCGCGGACCCGGAGATCGGCGGCGTTCTGGTCTGCAGTTCGACCGACCAGCACCTGGACCATGTCCTCGCCGCGGTCGCCGCCGGCAAGGCGGTGTTCTGCGAGAAGCCGCTGGACCTCGATCTGCCGAAGGTCACGGCCGCCGCCGCGAAGCTTTCTGAGGCCCGGCTCATCCTCGCCTTCAACCGCCGGTTCGATCCGCATTTCCGGGCGCTCAAGGCCAGGCTCGATGCGGGCGAGATCGGCCGCCTCGAAAGCCTGCACCTGATCAACCATGACCCGGCCGCGCCGCCGCCGGGATTCATCCCGACCAGCGGCGGGCTGTTCAAGGACTTCACCATCCACGACCTCGATCTGGCGCGCTGGTTGCTCGGCGAGCCGATCCGTGAGGTGTTTGCGGCGGCCAGTTGCCTGGTCGATCCGGAGATCGGCCGCCTCGGCGACTTCGATACGGCGCGCACCGTGTTGAAGACGACCGCTGGACGGCTCTGCGTGATCTCCAACACCCGCCGCAGCGGCTACGGTTACGACCAGCGCCTCGAGGCGTTCGGCTCGCGTGGCATGCTCTCCGCAGGCAACGTCGCGCTGGACGACGTGCACACGCTGACGGAGACGGGCGCCCTGGCCGCGCCGATCCAGCCGGGCTTCATGCAACGCTACGCCGGGTCCTATCGCGCCGAGGTCGACCATTTTGCCGAGGTGCTACACGGTCGGGCCAGGTCGCTGGTCGGATACGCCGACGGCGTCGCGGCCCTCGTCCTGGCCGAAGCCTGCGACCGGTCGGCGCGTAGCGGGACCGTCGTCAAACTCGAGGAGTCTGCCCATGCATAAGGTCGCCCTGATCGGCGCTGGCCGGATCGGCCGTATTCACGCCCGCAACACAGCTCTGAGCGATCGGCTCATCCTCGCGGGCGTTGTGGATCCGATGGCCGAGGCCGCTTCCGCGCTGGCCGGGGAATGGCGCGCGCCCGTCCTGAACCTCGACGAGGTCATGGACGATCCCTCGATCGCCGGTGTGATCATCGCCAGTTCGACGGACACCCATCTGGATTACAGCGTCCGCGCGGCACGGGCCGGCAAGGCGATCTTCTGCGAAAAGCCGATCGACCAGGACCTCGAACGGGCGCGATCCGTCTCGGGCGACCTCTCCGGCGCGCGCATGCTGCTGGCCTTCAACCGGCGCTTCGATCCCAACTTCCAGGCCCTCAAGGCGCGGCTGGACAGCGGCGCCGTCGGCTCGCTCGAAAGCGTGCAGATCACGTCCAACGATCCGTCGCCCCCGCCGCCGGCCTACGTCGCGGTGTCGGGCGGCCTGTTCAAGGACATGGCCATCCACGACTTCGACATGGCGCGATGGCTGCTCGGCGAGGAGCCGTCCGAGGTCTATGCGGCCGGCAGTTGCCTGGTCGACCCCGAGATCGGCCGCCTCGGCGACGTCGACACCGCAAGGACGGTGCTGAAGACGCCTTCCGGCAAGCTGTGCGTCATCTCCAACAGCCGGCGGTCCGGGTTCGGCTACGACCAGCGTATCGAGGCCTACGCCTCGGGCGGGATGGTCCGCGCCGACAATGTGCTCGAGAGCACCGTGCAGGTGTGGAACGAAGCCGGGGCGTCCGCGGACCGGTTCCAGAATTTCTTCCTCGACCGCTACGCCGAGGCCTATCGGCGGGAGATGGCGCATTTCGCGGACATTCTCGACGGCGCGGTTCCGTCGGTGGGCTACGCCGACGGCGTGGCGGCGCTTGCGCTCGCGGAAGCCGCGGCCGCGTCCGTGAAGACGGGCGCGGTGGTCAGGCTCTAGCCGCCGGCCCACGTCACATCCCGCGCAAAAAGAGAGGCGGCTTCCGGTGGAAGCCGCCTCAGTCGTTCAGAAGGGCGTTTGTTCTAGAAGACGGCGCGCAGGGTGAGGGTGATCTTGGGCGACGAGCCCTCGCGCTCGACCTCGAACGCATCGACGTTATAGGCGGCCTGGTTCGCCAGGATCTGCTCGCCGTTGTCGCCGTCGAAGCCCGCTTCGGCCTGCTGGCTTTCGGCGTCCAGCAGATTGGTGCCGGTCAGGCGCAGGACGATGTTCTCGCCCAGCCGCTTCTCGAGGAAGATTTCCAGGTTGCCGTCGTAGATCTGGCTCTCGATCTCGCCGAAGGTCACGAAGCGCGACTCGCCCTGCTTCTGGTAGCTGAAGCCGAAGCTCGCCTCGATGCTGGGCAGGTTCTGGGTGACGCCGAAGTTGTAGATATAGTCCGGCTGGTAATCGATCGCGATCTCGCCCACGCCGTCGGGATCGTCTCGGGTGGACCACAGGCGGGTGTAGTTGGCGAACACGCCAGTCTCGTCCAGCCCCAGGAAGGTCAGCGGCGTGGACAGGTCCAGTTCGATGCCGTGAACTTCTGCGTCACCGATGTTCCGGTAGCTGTACAGGCCGCCCGGGTAGTCGGCCGGATCCAGCCCGATGGTGGCCACCGAGTCTCCGGTGTTCACGAGGCCGATAAGGTCCGTGATCTGACGCGAGAACAGATTGACGCCGAAGATGCCGCGGCCCGCGAAACGACGCTCGTAGCCGATATCGAAGCCGACCGAAGTCTCGAAGCCGAGGTCAGGATTGCCGATGGTGACGTCCTCGTCACCCGGCGATTCCACCGAGAAGGCGGGGATCAGCTGATCGATGCTCGGGCGGCGCACCGTACGGGCGGCGCTGAAGCGGAGCTGGTCGTTGTTCGTCACCTTCCAGACCAGGTGGGCGGACGGGTTCAGCATGAACTCGTCACTCTCCGAGCTGCCGGAAATGCTGTCGTCGAGCACGCCGCCTTCCAGAAAATCGTTCTGGAAGGTGATCTCGGTCTTGGTGCTTTCGGCGCGCACACCGGTCTGCAGGGTCAGGGACGGGGTGAGCTCCCATTCGATGCGGGCGAAGGCGTCGAGGCGGGTTTCCTCGTAGGTGAACTGCCCGTCGTTGGTGGCGTAGTCCGGATCGGCCAGGTCTTCCTCGAGGGTCAGGCCGTACTCCCGGTCCTTCAGCTTGCCGGAAACGCCGACCTTCAGTTCGACCCCGTCGATGCCCATCGCGGAGGCCAGCCCGACCAACTGGTGGGTGATAGACGCGTCGGCGGTCCATTCGGTGTCGTCGGCGTCGATGGATTCACGCTCGACGAGGTCGGTCGGCGTGTCCTCGAAGGTTTCCTCGACGCTGTCGTCGCGGAAGTTGTTGAAGCGGACCTGGGCTTCGAAATCGGTGTTCTCGCCGAGCACAGTCTCGAACAGGGCCGAGGCGCCGATGCTGTCTTGGTTGAAGTCGGCGTCCTGATACTCGAACTCCGGATTGGCCAGATCCAGCCCGCCGACGGAGCCGTCGCCTTCATAGATCACCGTGTCCTGGTGTTCCTTCCGGCTGGTGCTCAGGGCGAAAGCGTCGATTCGCAGGCTGGTGTTCTCGGACATCCGCCAGGTCAGGTCGCCGTTGAACGACAGGTCGGTCGAGTCCCGGCTGTCCTGCTCCTCGACGCGCTCGACCGCGACGGACTGGCTGGGGTCGTCGAACTGCACGAGACTGCGGCCCATGCCGCCAGCGGCGACTTCGGCGTCGAAGCCGACCGAGTCCTCCTCGAAGACCTCCTCGACCACATCCTTGTTGTTGAAGCGCTGCTGGGCGTCGAGGGTGATGGAGTACAGCAGGGTGTCGCTGGCGTTGCGCCCCGACCAGGACACCGATGCGTTCGGCCGCGTCCGGCTGGCGTCGACATCGTAGGTCGCGCCGACGCGGGCGATCACGCCGGGCGGCAGGCTTTCGCCGTCCTTGAGGATGATGTTGATCGTGCCGCCCACGCCCTGACTGTCAATGTCGGCGCTGGGCGAGCGGACGATCTCGATCCGGTCAATGATCTCGGCGGGGATGCGGTCGACGAAGACCGAGCGGTCGTTGCCCGCCCCCGGAATGGGGCGGCCATTGACCAGCACCTGGGTGAAGCCCTGGCCGAGGCCGCGCAGCTGGGGCGCATCCGCCTCGCCCACGTCGCTGGTGAAGGCCACGCCCGGCACCCGCCGCAGCTGGTCGCCGACCGAGGTGGGCTCGAACTTGGCGAAGAACTCCTGGTCGTAGACCAGTTCAGGGGCCGTCGTGTTGGTCCGGTCGCGGTACTGGATCGTGCCCGTGACGATGACGTCGTCCAAGTCCGAAGCTTCCTGCGGCGCAGGATCGGATCCATCCTGCGCGAACGCCGCCATGGGCGTCATCAGGCAGGTGCCCAACAGTGCGGCCTTGAGGGCCATCCGACGATAGGCGCGCATCTCTGTCTCTCCCCGACTCCGTCCTCTCCTCCGGTATTGGAGCGAGGGGCGGCTTGTTGTCGAGGAGGTTACGAACAAACATTCTATTTGGCAATAGTAATGGAATATATCTTGCAGAACCGGCGGGTATGGCTATCGTTCAGGGACGAAAGCAGGTGGCTGGCACGTACCGGGCGCCGCGAACAGGGAGTGAGCATGATGGGACGCAACATAACCGGGCCACTGCTGGCGGCCGTGGCGTTCGCCGGCTCGGTCGGCCTTGCCTCGTGCGCGACGGCCCAGGACGAAGTGGGCCCGCCCGCCGCGGCCGCCCGCGCGGTCGCCGCCCGGGCGAACACCGCGCCGACGAACGGCGGACAGGCGAACCGGGCCGTGCTGGTGTTCGACCAGATTGAACCGGCGAACAGCCGTATCGTGGCCACCGCGGGCCTCGGCGGCCTGGAAGTGTATGGCCTTGACGGCCAGCGCCGTGGCGCGACGCCGGCTGGCGAAGCCGGCAGCGTCGATGTGCGGCACGGTGTTATGCTGGCGGGGCGTCCCGCGAACCTGCTGGTCTCGACCGACACGACGACCAACTCGCTGCGCTTCTTTTCAATGGCCGGCGATGTGTTGAGCGAAGTCGGCGCGCGGGCGGTTCCGCTCGGCTTCGCGGTCGAGGGCGTGTGCCTGTTCCAGAACGCCTCGGACGGCCTCCTCTATCTCGTCGCCGTCGGAGACGGGGGCGAGATAGACCAGCATCTGGTCGTGGTTGATGACGAAGGACGGGTCGACAGCCGCCAGGCGCGCCGCCTGAACCTGCCGTCGCCCGCCGAGCACTGCGTCGCCGATGACGCGAGCGGCCAGATCTATGTGTCCGAACAGGCCGTGGGCCTGTGGCGCTTCAACGGCGATCCCGAGACCGACGCCACCCCCGTGCTGATCGACGCGCCCCGTCTGGGCCGTATCACCGAGGAAGTCGGAGGCGTCGCCCTGTATGATGGCGGAGAGGGCGCGCGCTATCTGATCGCCTCCGACGCCTCCAGCGGTCGGCTCTACGTCTATGACCGCGACCAGGACGACGCCTGGGTCGGCGCCATTTCGCTGGTGGGCGAAGACGGCGTGGCCGTGGGCGAACCCGGCGGCCTGCACGCGGCCAGCGTTGCGCTCGGCGGCGGGTTGGCGGCGGGTGCCCTGATCGCCGCCGACGAGGACGCCGAGGGCGGCGCAAACTACAAGATCGTTCCCGTGGCCAGCCTGCTCGGCGCCCTGAACCTGCCGCTCGGCGTCGCGCAGGATCCCGCTGCGGCGCCCGCGCCGCCGGTCCCCACGGTCAAGGCCCTGTATGAGACGGTTCCCGTCATCAGCGCCGGCGACGCCGCGGACGACCCCGCGATCTGGGCCAACCCCTCTGATCCTGCGGCCAGCCTGATCGTGGCGACGGACAAGAAGTCGGGACTGTACCTCTACGACATGCAAGGCCGGGTGCTGCAGCACCTGCCCGACGGCAAGATGAACAATGTCGACCTCCGCTCCGGTTTCATGCTGGGCGGCGAGCCGATCGTGCTGGTCACCGCCAGCGACCGGACCCGCAAGGCCGTCGCCATCTACCGTCTCGACACCGCCGGACGGCGCCTGATCGACATCAGTGACGGCGTACAGGCGGCCGAGCAGGGCGATCCCTACGGCCAGTGCATGTATCGTAGCGCCGCCACCGGCAAGACCTACGTCTTCATCAACGACAGCAATGGCGAGATGCGTCAGTGGGAGCTGATCGACTCCGGCAATGGCCGCGTCCGCATCCAGCGGGTGCGTGATTTCGCCTTCTCGTCGCAAGCCGAGGGTTGCGTCGCCGACGACGAAACCGGACTTCTCTTCGTCAACGAGGAGGATGTCGCCCTGTGGCGGATGAGCGCCGAGCCCGACGGCGGCGCGGCCATGCAGGCGGTCGACCGCGTCGAGGCCAATCCGGCCATCAAGGACGATCTCGAAGGCGTCGGCCTGTACGACCTCGGGGGCGGCCGTGGATACCTGGTCGTCTCAAGCCAGGGCAACAACACCTACGCCGTGTACCGGCGCGAAGGCGACCAGGCCTATCTGGGCTCGTTCGCGGTGGCGGCCGACGGCCGCGCCGGCGTCGACGGCGTGTCCGAGACCGATGGCCTGGACGTCAGCAGCGCCAACCTCGGCCCCGGTTTCGAACACGGCGCCCTGATCGCGCAGGACGGCCGCAACGTGCTGCCCGGCGAGTTCCAGAACTACAAATACATCCCATGGAGCCGGATCGCCGAAGCCCTCGACCTGGAGATGCGGTGAGCAGTCCCTCGCGCCAACCGGCCCGGCGCCCTAGACCTGTAGCAGGGTGGAGGAGGCGGGCATGACCGGGATGACACGCAGGAGTGCGCTGGCGGGAGGCGTCGCGATCGCCTCGGCCGGAGGATTGGCCGGCTGCGGCGGCGGGGGCGGCCGCGACCGGATCGCCGTCAGCTTTCACAACATGGCCGAGCCGTTCTTCGTGGTCATGCGACGTGAACTGATGGCCGAGGCGACGCGGCTGGACGTCGAGGTCACGGTGCTGGACGGTCAGGCCAACTCCGCCAAACAGTCGGCGGACATCGAGGCGGCCCTGGTGCAGGGGGTGAAGGGCGTCATCCTGGCGCCCACGGACGTCAACGCCCTGGCGCCGGCGGTGAATTCCATCCTCGAGGAGGGACTGCCGGTCATCACTGTCGACCGGCGCATCGAGGGCGCAACCGCGCCGGTGGCTCACGTGGGAGCCGACAATGTGGCCGGCGGGCGGATGATGGTCGAGTGGATCACCCGGACCTTCCCCGGGGGCGCCCGCATCGTTCTGCTGACCGGGCAACCCGGCAGCAGTTCGGCTATCGACCGCACCCGGGGGGTCAAGGCGGCGCTGGCGGCGGCCGGACGGCGCTACAACCTCGTCGCCGAACAGTCGGCCAACTGGTCGCGGGACCAGGGCCTGACGGTGACCCAGAACATCCTGACCTCCCTCAGCTCGGGTCGCCCCGACGTGATCCTGGCCGAGAACGACGACATGGCGTTCGGGGCCATCGAGGCGTTGCGGACGGCGGGGCTCGACGGGGTGTCCGTCCTCGGCTTCGACGCCACGCCGGAGGCGCTTCGGCTGATCCGTTCCGGCTCGATGGCGGTGACCATAGAACAGAGCCCCAGCCGGCAGATAAGGACCGCGTTGCAACAGGTCGTCGGCGCGATCCGGAGCGGGTCACCCCTCACGTCGGTCAGCATCGCGCCGGTCGTCATCACGCGCGCCACCCTCGCCAAAGCCGAGCGCCTCGACGAGGTGGCATGACTCCCGGCTTCCTCCAGGTCCGCGGGGTTTCGAAACGGTTTCCGGGCGTGCTGGCGCTCGGCGACGTCCGTCTCGATGTCGCGCACGGCGAGGTGCACGCCCTGCTGGGCGAGAACGGCGCCGGCAAGTCCACCCTGCTGCGCATCCTGTCGGGCGCGCTTCGGCCGGACGCCGGCCGGATCGTGCTGGGTGGCGTGGAACTGGACCCGGCCGACACCCCCGCTCGACGGCAGGCGGCGGGCGTCGTCACCGTCTACCAGGAGTTCAACCTGATCCCCGGCCTGACGGTGGCCGAGAACCTGTACCTCGGCCGCGAACCGAGGCGGGGCCCGTTCGTCGACTGGAAGCGGCTGAACGCCGACGCCGCAGCGGTGCTGGGGCGGCTGGGGCTTGATCTGCCGCCGACAGCGATCACCGGCGGCCTCAGCGTCGCGCTTCAGCAGATGGTAGAGATCGCGCGGGCCCTGACCCTCGAGGCGCGGCTGATCATTATGGATGAGCCGACGGCGGCGCTCAGCGGCCGGGAGGTCGAACAGCTTCACCGGACGGTCCGGGCCCTCAAGGCTGACGGCGTCAGCATCATCTATGTCACCCACCGGCTGGCGGAGGTCCTGTCGGTCTGCGACCGGTACACTGTCTTCCGCGACGGCCGCTTTGTCTGCGAGGGCGCGGTTCGGGAGGTCGCCGCGCCTGACCTCGTCGCGGCCATGGTCGGACGGGATGTCCGGCCGGCGACGCGGACCCGAAGCGCCCCGGGTCCCGTGGCTCTTCGGGTCGCGGACGTGTCCCGGCCGCGCGGACGGAGCACGGCCCTGTCCGACCTGGCCCTGCAGGTGAGGGAAGGGGAGGTGCTCGGCCTTGCGGGCCTTGTCGGATCCGGCCGGACCGAACTGGCCCGGGCGATCTTCGGCGCCGACGGCCGTTGCGCGGGCGTGCTGTGGATGGGCGACGGTCCGCGCCGCGGCCTGTTTCGCTCGCCGGCCGAGGCCATGTCGTCCGGACTGACGCTCGCCCCCGAGGACCGGAAGGCCGACGGTTGCTTCATGGATCATTCGGTTCGCTGGAACCTGTCCCTTCCCGGCCTGGGCAAGCTGTCCCGCCTGGGCGTCTTCATCGACGAACGGGCCGAGGCGTCGCTGGTCGACGACTACGTCCGCCGGCTGCGCATCCGGACTCCCACGGACGCGACCACGATCGGCGCCCTGTCCGGCGGCAACCAGCAGAAGGTCCTGCTGGCCCGCTGCATGGCCCTGAGGCCCCGGGTGCTGATCGTCGACGAGCCGACCCGCGGCGTGGACGTGGGCGCCAAGGCCGAGGTTCACCAGATCCTGTTCGACCTCGCCGAAAGCGGCATCGGCGTGGTGGTCATCTCGTCCGACATGCCGGAACTGCTCGAACTCAGCGACCGCATCGTCGTGCTGCACGAGGGCGCGCTAGCGGGCGAACTGGACCGATCCGGGGCGGACGAGGGCCGGCTGATGGCGATGATGATGGGGCCGGCCGCCACCCCCGATGGAATGCGGATGACATGACCGACGCCCGGACCCCCCGTTTCGACTGGCTGCGATTCCTCGAGCGCTACGGCTCGGCCATCGTCCTGGTCGCTCTCGCTCTGTTCTTCGCGGCCCAGAACGAGCGGTTCCTGTCGGCGAGAAACATCTCGAACATCCTCACGGAGGTCTCGATCTACGGGGTCATAGCCGTCGGCATGACTTTCGTGATCCTGACCCGGGGGGTCGATCTGGCCGTCGGATCGCTGGTCGGGTTCAGCGGCATCGTGGCCGCCGTCGCCTCGACCTCCTTCGCCGCGCCGGATTCGGCGGGCTGGCTGATCGCGCTGGTCGTCGCCCTGGCCACCGGCGCGGCTGTCGGCCTGGTCCACGGCAAGGCGGTCACCTGGCTGGCCGTGCCGCCGTTCATCGTCACCTTGGGCGGACTGACCGTCTGGCGCGGGGCGACCCTGATGGTCAACGACGGCGCCCCGGTCAGCGGCCTGGACGCGTCGTTCCGTTGGTGGGGATCGGGCCAGGTTCTGGGCGTGCCGGTTCCGGTGCTGGTGTTCGCGGCGGTCGCCCTGGCCGGCTATGTGGTGCTGCGCCACACGCGGTACGGCCGCCACGTCTACGCCGTCGGCGGTAATCCCGAGGCCGCGCGCCTCGCCGGGCTGGACGTGAAGGCGATCCTGTCGAGCGTCTATGTGCTCGTCGGCCTGCTCTCGGGCCTGGCCGGCTTCCTGCTCTCGGCCCGCCTCGGTTCGGCCGAGGCAGTGGCGGGTTCGGGCTACGAACTGCGCGTCATCGCCTCGGTGGTCATCGGCGGCGCCAGCCTGTTCGGCGGACTGGGCGGCATAGGCGGCACGGTCGTCGGGGCCCTGCTCATCGGAGTGCTGACCAACGGTCTCGTGGTGATGAACGTGTCAGCCTATCTGCAGCAGGTGGTGATCGGCGTCATCATCGTCGCCGCCGTCGCCTTCGACACCTACGCCAAGTCTCGCCGTGGCGTAGTGGGATCATGACAGAACCTTGGACATGATCGGAGAATCCGGAGCGAGCGGCCTTCTTGTGACGGTATTTCCGTTGCTCGGCATCATCGAATATCCAAAAGAGTGGTCGCGAAATTCGGACTGCTCCCGCGGTTATTCGGTCGTCAATAGGTCGCAAGAGGCACCGTCATCACTCGGAATTTACTTCGGTCTATTTGTCCTGAGTTTTCAATATCGTCCCGATTCCGTCGGTAGGCGGGTCGGTGTTAATGCTGGAAGGCAAGAAAAGTCATTTGGTGACAATATCTTATGCTGATTGATCCAATCGAGTGGGAGTAGGGCTCGGGCATGCGGGTGCGGCCTCTGGCGAGGGGATTTCGTGAATGACTGAGAGACTTTAGCTGCCGGGTTCGGACAGTGCGATCCTGTAGCCTTACGGGAGTAAATCTACGGGTGCAGGCAGTCGCGGGTGTTGCGGTGCGACCCGTTCGAGAAGTCGCGTTCTGACTCCACGCGGACTATGAAAGCGCCCGCTTCACGGCCTGCGGTTGATCGCGAAGTACGGCGGCACCAAGCCCAGCTACCCGACTACCTTGGCCATTCTTGATGACAACGGGCAGCGGGAGGTTGGCCTCCGATCCGCGGGGCCGTCTGAGGCAGACGACGGCGGGCGCGACCACGGCGCAGATCCTCTACGACGGCGGCGGTCGGTCAGGGGCGCGCCCTCGTACCAGACCCGCGGCTCGTCCGGCCCGGAGTCGCGGGCGTAGCGGGCCTCGAGTACGCCCGCCCGTCGGCGACCAGCCGGTCGCCGGCTGCACCCGGACGCGGGCGGTCCTGGAGGCAATCCCGCATGGGTCGGCCGGCAAGAGAAAGAGGCGGGTTTCGGGGCTGCCCGGCCTGCAGGCCCATCCGGATCAGGGCGGACAGGTTGGCGGCCTCCATCTTCTCCATCACCTTCGACCGGAAAATCTCCACCGTCCGGGGACTGATCCTGAGGTCGTTGGCGATGTGCTTGTTAGAACACCCCTCGATCAGCGCCTGGAACACCTCGGACTCCCGCGGCGTCAGGCGTGCCAGCCGTTGCGCCGTGACCTCGGTCGCCTTGCGATGCAGCAACTCGTCGTCGAGATGGGCGAGGCTCCCGCGCACGACCTCGATCAGACGGTTCGGCTCGAACGGCTTTTCGATATAGTCAACCACGCCGGCCTTCATCATCTGCACCGCCAGCGGCACCTCGGCGTGGCCGGTGATGACCACTACCGGCCAAGAGTGGCCCTTCAGCGCTTTCAGCCGTCGGACCACCTCGGCGCCGTCCATCCCCGGCATCCGCACATCGGTGACGACGCAGGCCGAGGGCACGTCGGGAAAGTTATCGAAGAACTGGGGCCCGCTCGCGAACGCTCGGGTCCGGATGCCGTCGGCCCGGAGAAGGCAGAGCAGGGAGTCGCGAACGGCGTCGTCGTCGTCGATCACGAATACGGAATGGTCGGTCATGCGTCCTCCAGCGCCTGTTCGCGCATCAGGCTGAATGAAAAGGCGGCTCCGCCCAGGTCGCTGCGCTCCACCCCGAGCGCGCCGCCATGGCTTTCGACGATCGTGCGTGTGACCGACAGTCCCAGCCCCATCCCGCCGGTCTTGGTTGTCATCATGGGCCGGAAGATCGTTTCCAGCTCCTCGGGCGGAATGCCCGATCCGTTGTCTTCGACCCGAACCTCGTACTGATCGTCGGAGAGGGGCCGCCCCACGATCATGATCCGCGGGTTCGGCCGCCCGACCAGGGCGTCCGCGGCGTTCCGCACCAGATTGACCATCGCCTGCTGGAACTGGATCCGCTCGGCCCTGACCCGGTCGGCCCGGTCGTCCACCCGGACATCGATCCGCACATCCTCGCTCCGCTCGATCATGGCGAACACCCCTTTGAGGTCGACGACCATGGAGGAGACTCGCTCGCCGGCCAGACCGCGGCTCTCGTGCGCCAGCAGCTCGCGCATATGGCGGATGATCCCGCCGGCCCGCAGCAGCTGACTCTTGGCCAGGCCGATGGTGCGGCTGGCGTTCTCTCCCATGGGCCCGGCCCCTCTCAAATCGATCTGACCGGCCTCGAGATAGGTGGCGGCTGCCGTCAGGGGCTGGTTGAGCTCGTGGGCCAGCGAGGCAGCCATCTCTCCGAGGGAGTTGAGACGCCAGACCCGGCTGAGCTGTAGATGCAGCGTCCGGGCGCGCTCGTCCGCCAGATGGGCCTGGGTCAGGTCCGCCAGGCAGAGCACGGCATGGCTGTGGGGGTAGCTTGTCGGCATGAAGCCCAGCTGGATGCCGAGAGGAAAGGTCTCGCTCCCGCGGCGGCAGGTCCAGACCCGGTCCGTCTCGCCCGCCAGGGCCTCTTCGCCGGTGTGGAAGTCGCCGATGTCGAACTCGTCCACGAAGGAGCTGATAGCCCGGCCGATCGCGTCGTCCTCAGCGACGTCGAGGAGGGCGCAGGCGAACGGGGAGATGAACCGGATATGGCCGGCGCGATCCAGCACCACGACCGGCGCCGACGCGAGGATGGTCTCCAGCATTTCCTCGCGATGGGCGAGGTTTTGGGACAACTCGCCCGTCCGCTGGCGATAGGCCCGGAGGCTCCAGCACAGTTCGGCCGTCAGCCAGGTGACCAGGGCGAAGAGCCCCGCGTTGACGACCGCGTCGAGATGGCTTTCCCGCGCCACCAGGAGCGAATTGGCCCCGATGGACAGGGCGATGGCCAAGGCCGTCGCCTTGCGTCCGGCCACGGCCGCGGTGGCGACTACGGCGGGCACCATGGGCAGGTAGTAGAACTGACCGACGGTCTCCAGCCCGGCCCGAAGCAGCACGGCGACCGACACGGCGAGGACGGCGACCGCATATCCCGCCCACGGCCGGGCCTGAATTGCCTGGAATGCCGATACACCGGCGAGCCGCACGGAAGGGAAAAACACTGAACTGGCGCTGCTAAAGGCACGCGACCGCGTGCGACTGGAGCAGGGGATCGGAAATTGCTTAACCAATCATGGTTAACCGGCGCTCCCTTGAACCGCAGCGGCGATCTGCGCGCCCAGGACGCACCGCGACCGCCGGCCGGGGACGGCCCTCGCGCCGTCCGATCTAGGTACTCATACCTATTCACCGGTTCAGGAAATATATTCCGCGGGCGGTCAAATCTGGGGGAACACAGCCAGAAAGGCCGATGAGTTCCATGACTGTTCCCGCCACCCGCTCCGACCGTCGCCTCCGCCGAACCCCGATCGCCCTCGGCCTGTTCGCGGCCTGCTTCGTTCCCACGATGGCCAACGCCCAGTCGTTCGAGGGCCAGGTCGGGGTCGCCACGGAATATGTCGGCAAGGGCCTCGGCAAGAGCGACGGAAGCCCCAGCATCTTCGGATCGGTCGAGGTGGAGGGCGGCGACTTCTACGCCAGCGCCTTCGCGTCCAGTGCGGACCTCAGCTCCGGGGCCCATGCCGAGGTCATCGTCGCCGCCGGCTACCGGCCGGAGTTCGCCGGGTTCAAATTCGACGTCTCGGTGATGAACCGGGACCTGCCAGGCGCCTACCCCGGCTACGACGGCAACTACTGGGAGTATCAGGCGGACGCCTCACGTCAGCTGGGGCCCGTCAGCACCCGTCTGCGGGTCAACTATACGCCGGACGGCGCCGGCGGCACGCAGGAAGCCTGGTGGGTCGAGCTGCAGGGTGGCGTCGCCATCGACGGCAAGACAAAGGCGACGGTCGCCGTGGCCGACCGCTCGGCGGACGGCGGCGCCGAATACGTCGCCTGGAACGCCGGTGTGAAGCGCAAGCTGACGGACCGGATCGCCCTCGACGTGCGCTGGTACGACACCGACAGCCACAGCTTCGGTGAAGCCTACGAGGGCCGCCTCGTCGGTTCGCTCGCCCTTTCGTTCTGATCCCGATTTCGCTGCGTTCGCCACCTGGCAACCGAAGGAACCCCCCCCGTGTCTCTCACCAATCTCCCTGTCAGCCGCAAGCTCGCCATCGCCTTCTCGGCGGTGCTGCTCGCGATCGTCGCCATGGGCGCGGTCATTTTCTTCAACCTTCAGGCTATGGAGCGCGCAGGCGTCATCCGCACCGAAGCCAACGAGGCGGTGCGCGACACCGCCCTCGCCGAACTGAAGCTGGGACGGCAGGAGAACAGCTTCCGCGGCTATCTCATCTCCGGGGACCGTTACTACCTGGAGCGCCTCGACAGCCACCGGGCCGACTTCAAGAAAGCGCTGACCGACCTGAGAAACGTCCCTCACATGGACATGGACGCCGAGGTCGAGGCGATGGAATCCGCCGCCGACGAATGGTTCGAGAAGATCGTCGTCGTCGGCAGCGGCCTCGCCGCCAATCCGGCCACCCGCTCGCAGGCGCTCGCCATGGTCGGTCGCCGGGGCGTGGCGGATGAGTATATCGGCAAGGTCGAAGAGGCGATGGAAAAGGCCAACGCGGTCAACGCCGAACACCTCGACGCCGCCACGAAGGCCCAGGCGGACGCCGCCCGGACGGCCCTGATCGCCCTGGTCGTCGGTCTGATCGCCGCCGCCATGATCGCGCTCGCCGCGGGCTGGGTGCTGACCGGGGCCATTGTGCAGCCCATTCACAATCTGATCGGCTACATGCAGCGTCTGATCCAGGGCGACACTTCGATCGTGGTTCCCTGCGCCCTGCGCAAGGACGAGTTCGGCAAGGTCGGCATCGCCATTCTCGCCTTCCGCGACGCCGCGCTCGACAAGCTGCGCGTGGAAGCCGAGGCCGTCGCCCATCGCGGGGCGGCCGAGACAGAGCGAGCCCGCAACCAGGAAGCCGCAGACGTCGCCGCCCGGCAACAGGCCGTCGTGGTCGAGGCGCTCGGCGAAGGTCTGGATCACCTGATGCGTGGCGACCTGACCTTCAGCCTCCACCAGGAATTCCCAGCCGACTACGCCAAGCTGCGCGCCGACTTCAACGCCGCCATCAGCCAGCTGAAAGACGCCATGTCGGTGGTGGCCGGCAACGTCTCGGCCATCCGCTCCGGCGCCGGCGAGATCGCCCAGGCCTCCGACGACCTGTCGCGCCGCACCGAACAGCAGGCCGCCAGCCTGGAGGAAACCGCCGCCGCCCTGGACGAGATCACCGCCACAGTGAACCGCACCGCCGCCGGCGCCCGCCAGGCATCCGAGACAGTCCAGGCCGCCAAGGGCGACGCCGAGACAAGCGGCAACGTCGTCCGCGACGCGGTCGGAGCCATGGGCGCGATCGAGAAATCCTCGCAGGAGATCAGCCAGATCATCGGCGTCATCGACGAGATCGCCTTCCAGACCAATCTGCTGGCCCTCAACGCCGGGGTCGAGGCGGCCCGGGCCGGGGACGCCGGTCGCGGCTTCGCCGTGGTCGCCTCCGAGGTGCGGGCCCTGGCCCAGCGCTCGGCCGAGGCGGCCAAGGAGATCAAGGTGCTGATCTCGGCCTCGAGCAGCCAGGTCAATACCGGCGTTAGCCTGGTAGGCCAGACGGGCGAGGCCCTGCAGCGCATCGTCAGCCGGGTCGCCGAGATCGACGGCCTGGTGTCCGAGATCGCCGCGTCGGCCCAGGAACAGGCCACCGGCCTCCAGCAAGTCAACACCGCCGTCAACCAGATGGACCAGGTCACCCAGCAAAATGCTGCCATGGTCGAACAGTCCACCGCGGCCAGCCATTCGCTGTCGCAGGAGGCCGAGACCTTGGCCGGATCGGTGTCACGCTTCCAGCTCGGCGCCGTCGCCGCTGTCGCTCCGGTACGTCCAGCCCCGCGCCCGGTCCATCGCACCGTCACCGCCATGAAGACGGTTGGTCGCGGCGGCGCGGCCCGCAAGCCCTCCCCGGTCGCCGCCGAAGACGGCTGGGAAGAGTTCTGATGGGGCCCGTTCTCGCCCTGCCGGCCGTCCTGGACATCCAGGCGGCCGAGGCGCTGCGGGTCCAGCTTCTGGACGCCCGCGGCGGTTCGCTGGCCCTCGACGGCTCGTCCGTCGAGCGACTGGGGGGACTGTGCCTTCAGGTCCTCCTGTCGGCCCGGCAGACCTGGGCGGCGGACGGCCACAGCCTTGTGGTGAGTCCGGTCTCCGGGGCCTTCACCGATCAATGGAATGCGTTCGGGGCGCCCGCCTGGGCCGCCGGACAACCGGGAGATCCTGCGTGATCAAGACAGTCCTGACCATCGACGACTCCCGGACCATGCGGGACATGCTGATGCTGGCCCTGGTGGAGGCCGGCTACCGGGTGATCCAGGCCGTCGACGGCATCGACGGACTGGAAACTCTCTCGGCCGAGGGCGCTGATGTCGTCATCACTGATATCAACATGCCGCGCATGGATGGCTTCGGCTTCATCGAGGGCATGCGCGCCGACCCCAATCACCGGGCCACCCCGGTGCTCGTCCTGACGACCGAGAGCGACGCGGCCAAGAAGCAGCGCGCCCGCGACGCCGGCGCGACCGGCTGGATCGTCAAGCCGTTCGATCCGGTCAAACTGGTCGAAGCCGTCCGACGCGTGGCGGCCTGACCATGACCGTCGATCCGTTCGAAGCGATCAAGGTCACCTTCTTCCAGGAGTGCGACGAACTGCTGGGCGATCTCGAAACCGGCCTGCTGGCCATCGAGGCAGGCTCCGCCGACGACGAGACCGTCAACGCCGTGTTCCGCGCCGTTCACTCGGTCAAGGGCGGGGCAGGGGCCTTCGGTCTCGACGACCTGGTGCGCTTCGCCCATGTGTTCGAGACCCTGCTCGACGAGATCCGCTCAGGCCGCAGGCCGTGCGACGACCCGACCGTCAAGACACTGCTGCGCGCCGCCGACCTGCTGGCGGACCATATCGCCGCCGCCCGCGGCCAGGCCCCCGCCGTCGACGAAGCCCGGTCCGCCGGCCTCGTCGCCGAGCTTGAACTGCTCACCCACGGCGAGAGCGGGGCCGCCGGGGCCGCCCCTGCCGCTGATTCCGCGCACGCCGTCGGGACCGCAGAGCCGGACGCCTTCGGCTTCCGCCCGGTCGCCTTCGACCTCTCCGCGCTGGACGGACCCGCCCCGGCGGCCGCACCCGCCGAAACGGTCTGGCGCGTGGTCTTCCGCCCCCAGGGACGGATGTACGCCCACGCCAACGAGACCGGCCTGTTGCTGCGCGAACTGGCGCGGCTGGGGTCCGTCAGCGTCGCCCTCGACGCCTCAGGCCTCCCCGATCTGGCCGACCTCGTCGCTGAAGAAGGCTATCTGACCTGGACCGTCGACATCGAAGCAGAGGCCGGAGAAGCGGCGATCCGCGAGGTGTTCGATTTCGTCGAAAGCGATTGCGACCTCGCCGTCACGCCGACCGCGAACGTTGCGGTCAGCGATCCTGCTCCGCCCCCTGCGGACGACTTCGACCTCGCCGCCCTGCTGGCCCGGGTGCAGACCCCGGAAGCCTCCGACCCGGTCCCCACGCCCGCCGCGCCGGCCGCCCCCGCGCCGTCCCCGGCTCCCGCACCCGCAGCGCCAGCCGCCGCTAACCAGTCGGCCCCCGCGATCACCATCCGGGTCGATCTGGACCGTGTCGACCGGCTCATCAATGTGGTGGGCGAACTGGTCATCCAGCAGGCCATGCTGGCGCAACGGGTGGTCGAGAGTGGTCTGGCGAGGTCTTCAGGCGTCTCCGTCGGCCTCGAGGATCTCGAGCTGCTGACGCGTGAGATCCAGGACAGCGTCATGGCCATCCGCGCCCAGCCGGTGAAGTCCGTCTTCCAGCGGATGCCGCGCCTCGTTCGCGAGGTCGCCGAGATGACCGGCAAGCGCGTACGGCTGGTGACCGAGGGCGAGGCGACGGAGGTCGACAAGACCGTCGTCGAACGCCTGGCCGAGCCGATCACCCACATGCTGCGCAACGCCATCGATCACGGGCTCGAAGGCCCGGACGACCGCCTCGCCGCCGGCAAGCCGGTGGAGGGCACGGTCAGGATGGTGGCGCTGCATCGGTCCGGCCGCATCGTCATCGAGATCAGCGACGATGGCCGTGGCATCAACCGCGAACGCGTGCGCGGCATCGCTGTGTCGCGCGGCCTGATCACCGACGAGGCGGCCCTGACCGACGAGGAGATCGACAACCTGATCTTCCTGCCCGGCTTCTCGACCGCCGAGACCGTTTCGGACGTCTCGGGGCGCGGCGTGGGCATGGACGTGGTGCGCCGGTCGATCCAGGCCCTGGGCGGCCGGATCACGATCGCCTCGACGCCCGGCAAGGGCTCGACCTTCACCCTCAGCCTGCCGCTGACCCTGGCCGTGCTGGACGGAATGGTGGTCAGCGCCGCCGGGCAGACCCTGGTCGCGCCGCTGACAGCGATAGTGGAAAGCCTGACCCCCCGCCCCCAGGACATCCACCATGTGGGCGGGCACGACGCCGTGATCCGCTTCCGTGAGGAGTTCGTCCCTCTCATCGACGTGGCCATGGTGATGGGCTTCCGGACCGAACCCGTGGTCGCCGCAACCGGCGTGGCCGTGGTCATCGAGACCGAGGCCGGCTTCCGCGCCGCCCTGCTGGTGGACGCCATTCAGGGACAGCGCCAGGTCGTCATCAAGAGCCTGGAAACCAACTACCAGCAGGTCGAGGGCGTCGCCGCCGCCACCATCCTGGGCGATGGCCGGGTCGCCCTGATCCTCGATGTCGACGCCATCGTGGCCAACGCCCGCCGGCGCTCGGCGCGTCCTGAACTCAAACTCGCGAGCTGATCATGACCGACACCTTTTCCGCCGCCTCGGCCTCGCGCGAACTGATCGCCTTCCGCATCGGCGAGCAGGAGTTCTGCGTCGATATCATGTCAGTGCGCGAGATCCGGGGCTGGACCCCGGCCACCCCCTTGCCGCGGGCCCCCGGCTTCATGAAGGGGGTGATCAACCTCCGCGGCGCCGTGCTGCCGATCGTCGACCTCGGCGCCCGCTTCGGGCTCCGCACATCCGAGCCGACGGCCCGGCACGTCATCATGGTGGCGCGGATCGGCGACCGTACCGTGGGTCTGCTCGTCGACGCTGTCTCCGACATCATCCAGCTGACCGACGAGCAGGTGCAGCCGACGCCCGACATCGCCAGCGACCACGTGAAGACCTTCGTCAAGGGCATCTTCGCCATCGACGGCCGCATGATCAGCCTGATCGAACTCGACCGCATCGTGCCCGAAACCGAAGCCGAGGCCGCATGACCACCGTCGCCGGGCGCAATACGCTGGTCGAAGGCGAGTTCGTCTTCACTGCGGAGGATTTCCGCCACATCGCCGAAATCCTGCACAGCTATGCGGGCATCGCCCTGAACGAGGGCAAGGCCGCCCTGGTCTATTCACGGCTGGCCAAGCGGCTGCGCGTGCTCGGCCTGCGCAGCTTCAGGGACTATTGCGCCCTGATCCAGGGTGTCGACGGCGTCGATGAACGGCAGATCATGACCGCCGCCCTGACCACCAATGTGACCCGCTTCTATCGCGAGCCGCACCATTTCGACCATCTGCGCGACGAGGTGATGCCGGCCCTCGTCGAGCGCGCCCGCGCCGGCGGCCGGGTGCGCCTATGGTCGGCCGCCTGCTCGAACGGGCAGGAACCCTATTCCATGGCCATGACGGTTCTGTCGGTCCTGCCCGAGGCAGCCGATCTGGACGTGCGAATCCTGGCCACCGACATCGATCCCAACATGGTCGCCGAGGGCGTCGCCGGCGTCTATTCCAAGGAGGCTCTGGAGGCCGCACCGGCCTTGCTGCGCCATCGCTTCTTCGACAAGGTCCCGGCCCAGGGCGCCGACCGGCTGAGCGCCGGCCCGTTGCTTCGCCGACTGGTGTCGTTCAAGGAGCTGAACCTGATCGGCGACTGGCCGATGCGGGGCAAGTTCGACGTCATCTTCTGCCGCAACGTCGTCATCTATTTCGACGACGCCACCCAGGAGCGGGTCTGGAGCCGGTTCACGCCGCTGATGGCGCCGGGCGCCACCCTCTACATCGGCCATTCGGAACGGGTCAGCGGCCCGGCCGCCAAGCGGCTGCAGACCAGCGGCCTGACCGCCTACAGGCTGGCGTCATGACCGTGCGCGTCCTCGTCGTCGACGACTCCCCGACCATGCGCGGCCTGATCACGGCGGCGCTGCGCCGAGACCCGGAGATCGAGGTCGTCGGCTCGGCCGCCGACCCGCTGGAGGCGCGCGAGGCGATCAAGCGACTGAACCCCGACGTCATCACCCTCGATATCGAGATGCCCAACATGAACGGGCTGGAGTTCCTCGAGAAGATCATGCGCCTGCGGCCGATGCCGGTGGTGATGGTCTCGACCCTGACCCAGGCCGGCGCCGAGATCACCCTCGCGGCGCTGGAACTGGGCGCGGTGGACGCCGTCGGCAAGCCGTCCGCGGGGATTACGGCCGTCGAGGCCTTCGCCGACCTGGCCAGCCGGGTCAAGGTCGCGGCGCGTTCGCGGGTCCGCGCCGGCGGCGCCATCCCGCCCGCCCGCCCGTCCGCCGACTACCGGGTCAATCTGGATCTGGTGCTGGCCATCGGCGCCTCCACCGGCGGCGTCGAAGCCCTGCTGGCCGTGATCTCGGCCTTCCCCGCCGACGGCCCCGCCACCGTTGTCACCCAGCACATGCCGGCGACCTTCACCCGCAGCTTCGCCGCGCGCCTCGACAAGGCTTCGGCGGCGACCGTGATGGAGGCCGAGGACGGCATGCCCCTGGCGCCCGGAACCGTCTACATCGCCCCGGGCGGGGACACCCATCTGGAGGTTTCCGGGATCACGCCGCGATGCCGTCTGGTGCGCTCCGGCACGGTCAGCGGCCACCGGCCGTCCGTCGACGTCCTGTTCCGGTCCGTCGCCCGGCTGCGCCGCCCCATGGCCGGCCTTATCCTGACCGGCATGGGCCGCGACGGAGCCGAGGGCCTGCTGGAGATGCGCCAGGCCGGAGCCCGCACCCTGGGTCAGGACGAGGCCAGCAGCGTGGTCTACGGCATGCCCAAGGCCGCCTTCGAGCTCGGCGCTGTCGAACGTCAACTGCCCCTGAGCCGCATACCCTCCGCCATTCTCGAACTCTGCGCGGCCCGCCCGCGCGACGCCGCACCTGTTGCTTGAGGACCGACCCATGCCCGCCGCCGCCGCCATCCACACCCTCATCGTCGACGATCAGGCCTCGATGCGCGCCCTGATCCGCACCAGCATGCAGCAGCTCGGATTCCGTGAATTTCGCGAGGCTGGCGACGGCGAGGCCGGACTGCGCCACATGCTGGCCCAGCCGGCCCATCTGATCATCTCGGATTTCAACATGCCGGTGCTGGACGGTCTGGGCCTGCTTCGGGCGGTCCGGGCCCACCCGCCCACGGCCGGCGCCGCCTTCATCATGCTGACCGGCCGGGCCGACCGCGACCTGGTCGCCCGCGCGGTCCAGTTCGGGGTCAACAACTACCTCGTCAAGCCCTTCACCGTGGCCCAGCTGAAGGAGAAGATCGAAACCGTTTTTGGTGGGCTGACATGACGACGGCGCTGCTGGACCCGGCCGCCTCGCACCGCGTTCACGTAGGCCAGGGCGAGCACTATGTGACGGCCGACCCCGGGGTGATGCTCACCACCATCCTGGGCAGCTGCGTCGCCATGTGCCTGCGCGATCCGGTGGCCGGAATCGGGGGCATGAACCATTTCCTTCTGCCGGACGGAGTCGCCTGCGGGAAGGACGCCGGTCGTCGCTACGGCGCCTATGCCATGGAGATCCTGATCAACGACTGCCTGAAGATGGGCGGCCGGCGGGACCGGTTCGAAGCCAAGCTGTTCGGCGGCGGCCGCATGTTCGACTCCCTGCAGGACGTGGGCCGCGCCAACGCCGATTTCGCCGAACGTTTTCTGCGCGACGAGGGGATCGCCGTGGCGGGCGGCAGCCTGAGAGGCGCTGGCGGCCGCCGGGTCCAGTACTGGCCGGTGACCGGACGAGCCCTGCAAAGGCCGGTGGCCGACCACAGCCCGCCGCTCGCGGCCGTGCTGGCGGCGCGGCCGGTCGTCGCCCCCGACGCCGGCGCCGTGGAGCTGTTCTGATGACGCCGTCGCAATCCCGGGCCCTGTTCGCCGGCCTGTCCGTCGAGCTCCGCGCCATGATGGAGACGGTGGAAGGCCTGTCGGGTCTCGTCACTGAGCATGCCTGGCAGGCCCTCCCCGAGCGTCGACATGGCGTTCTGGTCCAGGCGCAGGCGGTCGATGACCTGAGCCAAAAGCTGGATTCCCTCCGGGCCCTGGCAGGCGCCCTGTCGACCGGCGCCCCGGTGGAGGACGCCCTCGCGTCCATTCCCCTGGCCGCGCTGGCGGTCCGGCTCCAGGCCGCCGCCCTCTCCGCCCCACCCGAGGTGGAGCCCGCATCCCGCCCTGGCGACCTCCTGCTGTTCGGGTGAGATTATGGCCCGTCGTTCCAGAGGATCCGATCGCGTCAACCTCGACCACGCCACCCTGCTGCTTATCGACGACAATTCCCAGGCTCTCGATATCCTCAGCTCGGTGATCCAGGGGTTCGGGGTTCGGGAGCAGATTCGCTGCGACTCCGCGCTCGAGGCGACCGAGATCGTCAAGCGCCGGACGGTGGATCTGATCCTCGTCGACTGCGCCATGCCCGACATGGACGGCTATGACTTCGTCCGCTGGCTTCGCCATGAGACACCTCGCCCCACCTGCCTGACGCCGGTCATCATGCTGACCGGCCATGCCGCCGCCTCGAAGGTGAAAAAGAGCCTCGACTGCGGCGCCAGCTTCGTGGTCACCAAGCCCTTGACCCCCACCATCCTGCTCGAGCGCATCGTCTGGCTGGCCACCGACGAGCGCGAGTTTGTCGAATCCGAAGACTACAGAGGGCCCGACCGAAGAGTACGGCACCTCGGCCCGCCCCTGAACGTCGCCGGACGCCGCAAGGGAGACCTGTCGACCCACGTCGGCCAGGCCGTGGAGGAGAACATGGACCAGTCCGACATCGACACATTATTCAAGCCGCGCCGGGTGGCCCTGTGACCGTGGTCCGCAACTTCAACACCCAGAAGAGCAGCCTGGCCGTCCAGATGGCCAGGCCTGGAGGCCGCACCGTGAGTGAGGCGATACGGGCGGCGGAAGCCGGGCTGGAAAGCCATCGCGAGGAGGGCATGCGGTCGCTGGCGGTGACCCTCGCCCGCCTTGAAGCCGCTTGCGCCGCTCGCGGCGAAGGAGCCGAAGCCCAGGTCTATGAACTCGCCTCGGCCTTTGCCGACGCGGCCGGCTTTTTCGACACTGGCCCCCTCTACGCCGCCGCCTTCAGCCTATGCGAAACCAGCGATCGGATGATGGCGGGGGGGTGTTGGCGATGGCCACCAGTGGAGGTCCACGTCCGCGCGATGCGGCTGATCCTCGCCGCCGGCTGTGAGTCCACCGAAGCGACACGCATACTCCAGGAAGGCCTTGCGTCGATTGTAGCGCGACTTCCCAGGCAGTCGGGTTAACAGTCTGACTGACGGCTCCCATTGACGCCCCCTTGGGGTCCTCCCGCCGGTTGGTGGCTCCGCAACGGGCCGAACCGGATTCGGGTGCGACACCCCGTCTGCTTTGTGGCGTTCGGCGAATGTCCGCCTCTGGCGCTATGCGGGCCTCGGCGTGGGGAGGGTTGGTCGAGGCGCCGGTAGCCGAGGACTTCACGGCTTGCGAGCGCGGGCCAAGTTTACGCAATAATCGAGCGGCGCCAGGTAGCTTAGGTGCCGAGCGAGTCACGGTTGGCGCCGGTGTAAGCTGCAATAGATCGCAAAAGACGCCGAAATCACCAACAGTTTATTGATTTGAATTTCTTCAATGTTTTCAAAATCTCATTCCTGGTTCGGTGTACTGATCGGTCCCATGACGTTAGGGTAGGAAAAATCGTAATATAAACAGATACTTGTATAGAAATGCGCAATCGAGCGGGAGTGAGGCGTTCGAAAATAATCAATATTAATCAATATGTTATCGAAATTTTTCGTATCACAACCCAGATGATCAATTGGACTCCTCTTGACTCTAAGCCGTTGAAATACAACGGCTCGGTCCAGGATCTAGCCTAGGCAGGCTCTGAGGTCTGACGGCATTTTTGACGGCGTCAGTTATCGCCAGCGACGACTGGCTCGGATCAGTCGCTCGACATTCTGACCTGCCCTGGTGGCTCAACGAAACCTGGCGTCAGGCCGGCAATCCGTTCTGCTTTCGCAGGCTTTTGTCGAAGGCGGATTCGGGGACGAAACGGCGCAGGAAGCTGACCTGGCGCGCCATTTTTCCCGCCGCGTAGCGCCTCTTCGGGACGAACGTGGTCGCCGCTTCGACAATCGTCCTGGCGACGACTTCCGGGGCGTCGCCGGTTTCTATTGCTTTCCTCATGATCACATTCATGCCGGCGCGCGCGGAGTCATAGATGTCAATCAATAGGTCTGGCCTGGCTTGGTTTTCTTCAAATGCCGTCCTGGTATAGGCGGGCTCGACCAACACAACGCGAATGCCAAAGGTGCGAAGCTCGTGGTCAAGCGACTCGGAATAGCCTTCGATGGCATGCTTGGTCGACGCATAAACGGCGGAATAGGGAGCCGGGATCAAGCCCAGCACCGAACTCACATTGACGATTCTGCCTTTCCCCTGGTGGCGCATGGCCGGTAGCACCGCCCTGGTCATGCGTAGAACGCCGAAGACATTCACGTCGAACAGCGCTTGCGCCTGGACCGTCGAGGACTCCTCCGCGGCGCCGAGCAGACCCATGCCGGCATTGTTGACGAGTAGATCGATGCGGCCGGCCTCGGCCAGGACCCGCTCGACCAGTTTCGCCACGGACTCATCGTCGGTAACGTCACAGGCCAGCATAGTAGTGCCGTCGGATCTCTCCGCCGCGACGCGGCGGCTGGTTCCGAACACCCGAAAGCCCTCATTCCGCAAGGCCTTGGCGGTGGCGAGACCGATGCCGGAGGATGCGCCGGTCACCAGGGCGACGCTAGGATTGGTCGTATTCATGAGGACTACTTCCTTTTCTTTACTCTTCAGAGGCATGGACGTTCCTTTCGGGCCGCCGTGCATCAGCCCGGTGGCGCCAGGTGTACTGAGGGGTCAGCCGGCCACTCGATATTCCGTGACACCGGCCCGCAACCTTCAGGATGGCCCGCGGCCATGCCGGGCATGCTGGTTTCGCGGCGCCGCGAGCGGCGGCGGCGGGATAGTCAAAGCCATCGGCGAACCTCGGCCTTGTAGCGGCGGTATTCGTCGCCAAATTTTGCTTCGAGATAGCGCTCCTCGCGGGCGATAGCCTGCGTCTGGATCGCGATCAGCACCAACGGGAGTAAGGCGAAGGCGATCGGCCCGTCGAAGCCGATCGCAAGGCCGGCATAGACAAGGGCCATTCCGAGATACATGGGATTGCGGGTCCACCGATAGGGACCGGTCGTTGCGATGAGGGTCGTTGGCTGCGACGGCGGAACATTTGTGCCCAGCCGCCGGAACAGCCCCGCCGCCGCAAGCATCATCGCCGCGCCGGCAACGAACAGCAGCGCGCCCGTCGCGGCCAGCAACAGCCAGTCAATGCCGAAAGAGCGCAGGGTGACGAACTGCTCCGCCGCCAGCCCCAACAGCAGCGCTCCCAGATAGACGAAGGGCGGAGGGAAGCGCACGCCCGCGCTGTCCGGTTCGACGGCTATGCTCATCTCCAATCTGTCCTCTCAAACCAGCATCGACTGCTGGGCGAAGATGCCCGCCATCGCGCCGTGCGATGATGCCAGGGTGACCGATGGCGGCGTGATGGGGTTGGCGAGGTCGCCGGCGGCGTAGATGCCGGGCATGCTGGTTTCGCGGCGCTCGTCGACCTTGAGGATGATGCCTAGGGGCGTATCGACCGTGGCGAGGCCCAGTGCTTCATGCAGGCTCGCGGACGGCTTGTTGCGCGGATGGGCGAACAGGATGTCGACCGCGACATTGGCGCCGGTGTCGAGATTGAGGGTGGCGTTATGGTCCCCATGACGGACGATCTCGATGATCCGGCCATCGATGAAAGGCGTATTGCGGCGCGCCAGATCGGCCCGGACATCGGGCGGAATGTCGTGGCCATCGGCGAAGACCGTCAACCTGTCGGTCCAATCGTGGAACAGCCGGACCTGATTCATCGACTGTGGGCCGGACCAGACGAGGCCCCAATGCTGGCCGGCGACTTCAAAGCCGTCGCAATAGGGGCAGGGCACGATGGACGTGCCCCAGCCTTCGGCAAAACCCGGAACATCAGGCATCTGGTCGACGACGCCATAGCTCAGGATCAAGCGGCGCGCGCCAAGGCTTTCGCCATCGCCAGTGAGGACCGAGAAATTGTCGATGGCGCCGGAAATGCTGTCGGCGCGGGCGTTGACCAGCCTGACCGCGGGATAGCGCGCCAGCTGCCGCCGCGCCTCGGCCAGGATGTCCGATGGCGGCTTGTGATCGTGGCCCAGCACCCCGTGCGAGTGGCCGGCGAAGCGGTTGCGCGGCAGGCCGGTATCAAGAACGGTGACCTCGCGGCGGGCGCGGCCGAGCTGCAGGGCGGCGGCGAGACCGGCAAAGCTGCCGCCGATGATGATGACGTCATCCATGGTGATGGGCTCCGTGTCGCGGATGGAGGGGGTCCGGCTGGGCCTGGTGCGCAATATCGTCCAGCGATACGCGCTGGGACGGGCAGCGAGCAGGGCTTCGGCAAAGTCGCCCGGTGACGACTACGCGTCGCATGACGTCGCTCCCTCGCTGACGGATTGCGGACAAGCTTGGGTCGAGGCGCGGGTTGCCGCTTCGGACGACCATCCACCGCCCAGAACCCGGAACAGGCCGACTGAGGCCCGCGAGGCGTCGGCGCGTGCCGTGGCGGCGGCGTCCTCGACGTCGAGCAGGCGTCGTTGAACGTCCAGCGCATCCTTCAGACTCAAACCGCCAAGATCGTAGGCCGTCCGCGCTGTCGCGCTGGCCCGCGTCAGCGCGGCCCGACTCTCCGCCAGTTCGAGCGCATGTCGATTGCCGCGCGCCAGACGGGAGAAGCCGTCCTCGGCCTCCGACGCGGCTCGCAAGATGGTCAGGCGATAGGCCGCCGCGGCCTCGCGCGTCCGGCCTCGCGCAGCCTCGACGCCGCCCCGTGCAGCGCCGAAGTCGAATAGCCGGCCGGACAGGCCGGCCGAGCCCGCGGCCTGCAGGGTTTCGTCGGACAAAAGCCCTGACAGGCCCGAGGACAGGAAGCTGACCAGGCCCTGGATGGTGAGGCGGGGATAGTAGGCCGTCACGGCTTCGGTGACCCGGGCGTCCGCAGCCGCCAGCCGGCTTTCGGCAGCGACGATGTCGGGCCTGCGCACCAGGAGGGCGGCGGGACCGTCGTCGGTCGTGACCGCCAGGGCGGCGGGGATGACGCCCTCGCCGAGAATGGCGGCGGCATGGCCCGGGGCCCGCCCCGACAACAGATCGATGCGATTGAACGCCTCGTCGCGTCCCGCCTCCACCAAGGGAAGCATGGCCCTGGACGCCGAGGCGTCGGCGCGGGCCTGGTCCATCTCGAAGCGCGACGCTGCGCCTTCCGCGTGGCGAAGGGCGACGAGATCGAGCACTTCATCCGTGGTGCGCACCCGCGCCCGGGCGATTGTAACCCGGGTCTGGAGTTCCCGGGCGGTGATGTAGGCGTTGGCGATCTCGGCGGCGACGCTCAGCCGGGCGCCTTCGACATCGATCGCCGCCGCCCTCTGGTCCGAGGCAGCGGCCCGGCGCGCGGCTGACAGTCGGCCGAAGAGATCCAGCTCCCAGGACGCCGCGGCGCTCAGGCCGTAGAGATCGCCGGTCCTGTCGTAGTCAGGAGACGCCGACGCCATCCGTGCCAGGGGATCCTCGAGGGACTGCCGCTGTGTCGATCCGGATGCGCCGAACGTCGCGGAGGGCAGGCGGTTGGAGGTTACGACCCGCGACGCCCCGGCAGCCTGCTGCAGCCGGGCGGCGGCCGCTTCGATGTCCAGGTTGCCGAGCAGGGCGTCCTCGACCACGCGATCGAGCACCGGGTCGCCGAAAGCACGCCACCAGTTCGGCTCGAGGCGAGCCGTCGGCAATCCTTCGGCTTCGAGCGTCGAGGCGGCGAAGGCTGCCGGCAGAGCCACAGGCGGCGTCGGTGACGGCTGGCTCGCGCAGGCGGACAGCGATATCGTGGCCAGCAGGATGGCAGGTAGAGGCGCCCTCATGGGGAAGTCCCTTGCTTGATGTAGAATGACGAGATATATCATATTTCATGAAAAGCAAGTCGCATATTCCCTCGGTTGGAGCGAAGCGTCCCGGCCGGCCCAGCGTCGATCGCCGGGAGGAAATTCTGGCGGCCGCCGAGCGGCTCTACGAATCCATCGGGTTCGACAAGACGACGATCGGCGACGTCGCTCGCGAGTTGGGAATGTCGCCCGCCAACCTCTACCGCAGTTTCCCGAACCGCCAGGCGATCAATGAGGCCATCGCCGCGCGCGCACTGGCCGTCATCGAGGATCGGGCCTGGGCCGAGGCTCGGGCGACCCGCGATCCCGGCGAGGCTCTGGAGGCGCTGAGCCGGGCCGTGCTGGAGGAAACGCTTCGCCTGTCGTTCAGCGAACAGCGCGTGAATCAGCTTTGCGCCGTGGCGGCGCGGGAAAAATGGCCGGTCGTCGATGCCTACCTGGACGGCTTGCGGGGCGCGGTTCGCCACGTCCTCATGGAAGGGCAACGCAGGGGCGTCTTCGCGAAGGGCGACCCTGAAATCCTGGCTGACACCGTTTGCGCCGCCCTGACCCGGATTTGGCACCCGCACATGATCGAGGTTTTCGGCGCGGAGGATCTGGCGGCCACGAGCGACCGCATCTGCCGTCTGCTCGTCCAAGGGCTGCGCACCAGTTAGCATAGGTCAAATTCATAAAATGATTGATGAGGTAATTTTTCATCTTTCATTCCTTTGATGACGGCGCTAGGTGTGTGGGAAAGCGAACTCTTTCGAGGCTTTCCGATGCTCGTCCCGTCCCCGCGTCCTCTTGCGATCCTCCTTGTCCTTGCCCTTGCCGCCTGTGGATCGGGCGCACCCAACGAAACGGCGGGGGGCCCGCTGGTCCGCACGACCGTCGTTGGCGGCGCCGAAGCAGCGCCCCTCCGTTACACCGGGGTGGTTCGATCCCGCACCGAGAGCGACCTGGGCTTCCGCGTCGGCGGCAAGGTCGTGCAACGGCTCGTCGATCCCGGCCAGCGGGTTCGGCGCGGACAGGTTTTGATGCGCATCGACGCGACCGACCTGCAGCTTCAAGCCAGTGCATCACGAGATCAGGTCCGCTCCGCCGAGGCCCAGGCGGCGCAGGCCACAGCGGAAGAAGCCCGCCAGCGCCGGCTGCTCGACGCTGGCGCGGTGTCTCGCTCCGCCTATGACGCCGCGCTCGCGGCATCGGAGTCGGCCCAAGCCGCCGTCGCCGCCGCCCGGTCGGGGGCGCGCCAAGCCGGCAACCAGGCCAGCTACGGCACCCTGGTCGCGGATGCCGACGGCGTCGTCACCGAGGTTCTGGCCCAGCCGGGGCAGGTGGTTGCGCCCGGCGCGGTGGTCGTGAGGCTGGCGCGCGCCGGGAATCGCGAGGCGGCGATCGCCGTGCCGGAAACCCAGCTCGCCACCCTGCCAAGAACCGGTCAGGCCTATCTGTACGGCTCGACAACGCCGATCCCCGCCCAGCTGCGCGAGGTAGCCGGCGTCGCCGATCCCCTGACACGCACGTTCGACGCCCGGTTCGTGCTCAGCCAGTCCGAAATCCCGCTCGGATCGACCGTGACGGTGGAGCTGCCCCGTGCGACCGCCGCCGAGATCCAGGTGCCCCTCACGGCGCTTCACGATCCAGGCTCAGGGCCCGGCGTCTGGGTTGTCCGCAACAACAAGGTGACCTTCCGGCCCGTCCGCATCGCGCGTCTCGGCGAGGAGGCGGCGTCGATCATCGCCGGTTCGTTCGCCGCAGGCGACAGAATCGTGACCTTGGGCGCCAACCGGCTTCGCGAAGGCCAGGCGGTGCGGCTGGCCGCTCAGACCTCGGCGGTGCGCCCGTGAAGATTCCCAATCTTTCGGCGGCAGGTGTTCGCCACCCGTCGGTCACCCTGTTCCTGATTCTGGCCGTGCTTGCGGCGGGGGCCTTCGCCTTCCTGAACCTGGGACGCGCGGAGGATCCGACCTTCACCATCAAGGTGCTGACGGTCACGGCCGTCTGGCCGGGCGCGACGGCGGAAGAGATGCAGGACCAGGTCGCCGACCGGCTTGAGAAGCGGCTGCAGGAACTGCGCTACTACGACCGCGTCGAGACCCAGGCGCGGCCCGGAGTCGTCACCATGACGTTGACGCTGCAGGACGCCACCCCTCCCGGGACCGTGCAGGACGAGTTCTATCAGGCCCGCAAGAAGCTGCAGGACGAGGCCGTCAACCTGCCGCGGGGCGTGATCGGCCCGATCGTCAATGACGAGTATTCGGATGTCTATTTCGGCCTCTTCGCGCTCCAGGCCGTCGGCATGCCGCATCGTGAACTGGTCAGCGAGGCCGAGGTCATGCGCGAGCGGCTGCTGCAGGTCGATGGGGTCAAGAAGGTCACCATCATCGGCGAACAGCCCCAGCGCATCTTCGTCGACCTGTCGAACCGCCGGCTCGCCACGCTCGGCATCGCGCCCGACCGCATCATCGGGGCCCTGGCCCAGCAGAACCTGCTGACAGGCGACGCGACGGTTCAGACCGGAGCCCAGTCGGTCAACATCCGCGTCGGCGGCGCCTTCGACGGTGCCGAGTCGGTGCGCAACACGCCCGTCGCCATCGACGGCCGCAGCTTCAGGCTCGGCGATATCGCCGAGATTCGCCGGGGCTATGCCGATCCGGCGACCTATGTGGTCCGGCACGATGGCGCCCCCGCGATCATGCTGGGGGTGGTCATGCGCGAACGCTGGAATGGCTCGGTTCTGGGCGAGGCGCTGGCCCATGAGGTCGCCGAAATCCGCGCCGAGCTGCCGGCCGGCATGACCCTGACGCAGACGGCCGACCAATCGAAGAACATCGCCTACGCCTACAACGAGTTCATGCTGAAGTTCGTCGTGGCCCTGGGCGTCGTCATGGTCGTCAGCCTGGTCGCGCTCGGCTTCCGGGTCGGCCTGGTCGTCGCGGCCGCCGTGCCCCTGACGCTGTCGGCCGTCTTCGTCATCATGCTGATGACGGGCCGGGACTTCGATCGCATCACGCTGGGCGCGTTGATCCTGTCGCTCGGCCTGCTGGTCGACGACGCCATCATCGCCATCGAGATGATGGTGGTGAAGATGCAGGAGGGGATGGAGCGGACGGCCGCGGCGACCTTCGCCTGGGGCGCGACCGCGGCCCCGATGCTGACGGGTACGCTCGTCACCGTGATCGGCTTCCTGCCCGTCGGCTTCGCCCAGTCCACGGCGGGCGAGTACGCGGGAAACATCTTCTGGATCGTCGCCTTCGCCCTGCTCGTGTCGTGGGTCGTGGCCGTCTACTTCACCCCGTATCTGGGCGTGAAGCTGTTGCCGAAGATCAAGGTGGAGGAGGGCGGGCACGACGCCCTCTACGCCACCAAACGCTATGAGCGTTTCCGGGGCTGGGTCCGGAGCGCAGTCGCCAACCGGGGCAAGGTCTCCCTGGCCGTCCTGGCCGCCCTGTTCGTCGCCGGCGGACTGCTGGCGGTGTTCGTGCCCAAGCAGTTCTTCCCCACCTCCGACCGGCCCGAACTGCTGGTCGAGGTGGCGATGCCGAAGGGCACGAGCATCCGCGCCACCGAGGCTCTGGTCGCCCGTATCGAAACCGATGTCCGCCGTCACGAGGAGGCGATCTACACCGACAGCTACGTCGGCGCCGGCGCGCCCCGCTTCTTCCTGTCCGCCAACCCGGAACTCCCCGATCCCTCCTTCGCCAAGATCGTCATCCTGACCACGGGTCACGAGCACCGCGATGAGCTGCGCAAGATCATCAGCGACCGCATCGCGTCCGGCGCCTATCCCGAGGCCCGGGTTCGCGTCTCGACCCTGCTGTTCGGTCCCCCCGTGCCGTATCCGGTCGCCTTCCGGATCTCCGGTCCCGATCCCGACAAGCTGCGTCAGATCGCGGCCCGGACCGCCGAGATCATGCGCGCCGATCCGCGCACGGTGGACATCAATCTGGACTGGGGTGAGCGCGCGCCGAGCGTCCGGCTGGAGTTCGACGAGGCGCGTCTGAGGCTTCTGGGCCTGGATCCCGCCAGCGTCTCGCAGCAGGTCGGCGCCCTGATGTCCGGCGTCACCGTGTCCCAGATGCGGACCGGGGATCGCACAGCGAACGTCGTCGTCCGCGCCGACCAGCAGGATCGCCGTGATCTGGATGGGCTGGACAACCTGGTCATCAGCACGGCCGAGGGTCGCCCCGTCCCTCTCAGCGGCGTCGCGCGACTGGTTCCGACCTTCGAGGATCCCATCCTGATGCGGCGCGACCGCCAGCCCACGATCACGGCCCGCGCCGACATTGTCCACGGGGTCCAGCCGCCGGTCGTGACCGCCGCCATCCTGCCCAAGCTGGAGGATCTCAAGGCCGGCCTGCCGACCGGCTACGCGATCACGACGGCGGGCTCGGTCGAGGAATCGGCCAAGGCCAACGCCGCCCTGGCCCCACTCTTCCCCTTGATGATCATCCTGATGCTGACCGTCATCATGCTCCAGACGCGGTCGTTCAAGATGACGGGCCTTGTGTTCGCGACGGCGCCACTCGGCATCATCGGCGCCGTGCCGGCCCTGCTCATCACCGGCACGCCGTTCGGGTTCAACGCCATCCTCGGCCTGATCGGTCTGGCCGGAATCCTGATGCGCAACACTCTGATCCTGGTCGATCAGATCGAGGCGGAGCGCGCCCGGGGCCTGGACGAGATCGACGCCGTGGTCGAGGCGACTGTTCGCCGCGCCCGCCCGGTGCTGCTGACCGCCTTGGCCGCCGTGCTCGCCTTCCTGCCGCTGACGCTGTCGACCTTCTGGGGGGCGTTGGCGATCGTTCTGATTGGCGGAACCCTGGTGGGGACGGCGCTCACCCTCTTCTTCCTGCCTGCGCTCTACGTCCTCTGGTTGGTGGGTCGGAACGTGAGGACGCCGACCCATCAAGGAGCTGGATGATGATATGCTGGAAGCCTCCGCTTCGCTCATCTGAGTCGGTAGCGTAGTGGCGGCGGGGCGTTGTCAATACATGTCGAAAGATGTCGTTATTGCTTTGAATTTCTCCAATACTTTCAATAGCTAAAAATGTATTCGGTATGCGGATTGGCGCTGGCCGCAAGATCGCCAACAAAAACGCTCAAAAACAGTAACTTATGGATGGTTGAGCAATCGAGTGGGAGTGAGGGGCGGCGGGCATGCGGGTGCGGCCTCTGGCGAGGGGCTTTGTTGATGGCAAGGCGCCTGGCTGACTGAGCTGATCTGCTCGACCCGGAGTTCTACGGTGGTAGGCTTTCGGTCCCGGCGTCCGCTTCCGGCTTATGAGAGCTTGGTGATGTCGCCGTTCTGCGGGACGCCGCCGGCGAGAGCAGGTGGCCGTGGTCTGGTTTCCGGCGACCAGCCTCAGGCGGTCGCCCGCGCGGCTGAGCGGTTCTTGCACGACGGCTGCGGGAAGATCTCAGGCATGCGCCCCTGACTGACAGAGCGGGCCAGCCAGGTCGGCAGGCGCGAGCCGGCAAACGGTCGATGCGCCTCCGTAATTGTCCGTAGTGCTGTTGTATTTCTTTGACTTGGGCCGGAAGCGCGCGCCAACTCGAAGCATGTGGACGCTCCTGCGAGCCCTTGTCGTCGCCCTCGCCCTGGCCGGGCTCGTCGGTCAGTCCGGCGCCCAGGCGATGCCGCCACACTCGTCCGCCCAGGTCGCCGCGGCGATGGCCGATTGTCCCGATAGCGGCGGCATGGCCGATCAAGACGTTCCCGAGCCGGACCAACCGTGTCCGGATTCGTCGTCGGCCTGCATGGCCAAGCCGGGTTGCGCCGCGCCGCTCGCGTTGCTGCCCGCCGCCGTCAGGGCGCCTGTCCCTGTCGTCACGAGGATGCGGTTGCGGGGCGATCCGCAGGAGAGCCCCGACGAGGCCCGGGCCGCCCGGATTCTGAGACCTCCCAGAGGCCGCGGCTAAGCCCCGTCGAGCCTGCCCGGCGCTGATCCGGGCCACGTCAACGGCGCGATCGCGCCCATAATCCGGATATTCCCATGTTTGCTCCCTCTTGTTGGAGGGCGCGCGCCGACGGCTGCGGTCATCCGCGACTCGCGCGCCGCCCGCTCGCCAGGTGTCAGGCCGCCGCCGCCGCCGTCCTCAGCCTCGCGCTCGCGCCGCCGGCCCTGGCCGGACCGCTGACCTACCATCAGGCGCTGGAACGCGCCGCGGCCGACGCACCCGAGATCCGCGCCCGCGACCTGGCGGTCGAAGCCGCACGGGCGGCGGCGCCCGCCGCCGGGCAGTTGCCCGATCCCGAACTTTTCGTGGCGCTGGAGAACTTTCCGATCTCGGGTCCGATGGCCGGGTCGCCAGGCGCGGACGAGATGACCATGGTCCGGGTTGGCGTCATGCAGGCCGTCCCGAGCGCCGCGCGCCGGCAGGCCGAGCGCCAGGGCGCCGCCGCCGAAGTTGGCGTCGCCGAGATGCAGGCCCGGGTCACCTCACGCGAGGTGCGGGTCGCGACCGCCCTGGCCTGGCTGGACCTGTACTACGCCAAGCGACGCCGGGAGGCGCTCGACGAGGCGCTGGCGGCTCTGGAACCGCTTTGGGACGCCGCCCCCGCCGCCGTCGCTTCGGGCCAGGACCGGCCCGCGGGGGCTCTGTCGCCGGTCCGGCTCAAGGTAGCCCTGGAGGATCGGCGCAGCGCCCTGGTGGCGGCCGAGGGGCGCGCCCGGGCCGAACTCGCCCGCTGGACGGGCGAACCGGAGCCGCAGGTGGCGGGGCCGCCGCCTCAACCGACGCTTGACGAGGAAGCTCTTCGGGCCGGCCTGGACCGGGCGCCGGCGCTTCGCGCCTGGGCGGCGGCCGCGGACCGGGCCGACGCCGACACCGCTCTGGCGCGGGCTGGACGTCACCCGGACTGGAGTTTCGAACTCGGCTACGGCCGCCGCGACCCGCTGTACGGGGACATGCTCTCGGTCGGCGCGCGCGTCAGCCTGCCGCTGTTCGCCAATCGGCGGCAGGACCCGGTGATCGCGGCCCGTGGCGCGGACGCCCGCCGGGTCCGCGTCGAGCGCGAGGCGGCGGCGCGCGCCCTGCGCGCGGCCCTTGAGGCGGATCTCGCCGAGCACCGGATGCACCATGAACAAGGGCTGCGCGCCCGCGACGTGCTGCTGCCCGCCGCGCTCGACCGCTCGTCGCTCGAGACGGCCAGCTATGGCGCCGGGCGGGCCAGCCTGCCGGAGGTCATCGACGCCTTCACCGCGGTGGCCGAGGCCCGCCTCGAGACCCTTGACCGCGAGGCCATGGTCGTCCGCGAGACCGTTCGCATCGCGCTCACCTACGGGGAGGACGCCCTATGATCCGCATTCCCGCAAACCGCCTCCGGCTCGCCGCCGCCGCCGCCGGCCTGCTGGTCGCCGGCGCCGTCGCGGGCGCCGCGGTCGTCCGCTACCTGCCCGTGGGCGACCCGCCCCCGCCGACCACCGCGTCCGAGCGGCGGGTGCTCTATTGGTACGATCCGATGGCCCCCGACCGGCATTTCGACGCCCCGGGCAAGTCGCCGTTCATGGATATGCCGCTGGTCCCTCGCTACGCCGACGAGGCCGGAGCCGGAGGGCAGGCGGGCGTACGCATCGACCCGGCCCTGACCCAGGCCTTGGGGGCCCGCTACGCGACCGTCCAGCGAGGCGTGCTCGGGGGGGGGGCTGACGGTTCCCGCCGTGGTCGACTTCAATCAGCGCGATCTGTCTGTCGTTCAGGCCCGCGCCGGCGGCTTCGTGCAGCGGGTCTATGGCCGGGCGCCGGGAGACGTGATCGCCGCCGGCGCGCCGCTCGCCGACCTGCTGATCCCGGAGTGGGGCGGGGCCCAGGCGGAATACCTCGCCGTCAGGGCGACCGGCGACCCGCGCCTGGCCCAGGCGGCCCGGCAGCGCCTGCTGCTGCTGGGTATGCCCGAGGCCCTTGTCGCCGCGGTGGAACGCACCGGGCGACAGCGGACGACGGTGACGGTGACCAGCCCCTCGGGCGGGGTGATCCGCACATTGGGAGTGCGGGCCGGCATGACGGTCGCGCAAGGCCAGACCCTGGCGGAGGTGAACGGCCTCTCCACGGTTTGGCTGAACGCGGCCGTCCCGGAGGTCCAGGCCTCGCGGCTGCGGGTGGGGCAGGGAGTGGAGGTCGTCTTCACCGGATTCCCGGACGAACGCTTCAGTGGGCGGCTTTCCGCACTTCTGCCGGAGGTGTCCGGCGACAGTCGCACCCTCGTCGGCCGTGTGGAGCTTGCCAACCGCGGCGGTCGCTTGCGGCCCGGCATGTTCGGCCAGGTCGTCTTCGGGGGCGGAACTGAAGAAACCCTGCTGGTCCCGTCCGAAGCGGTCATCCGCACCGGAACCCGGACGCTGGTCATGCTGGCCGAGGCCGACGGGCGCTATCGCGCCGCCGAGGTCCGGGTCGGCCGCGAAACCGGCGGCCGGACCCAGGTCCTCCAGGGCTTGGCCGAGGGCGAGCGGGTCGTCGCTTCCGGCCAGTTCCTGATCGATTCCGAAGCCAGCCTGGCCGGCGTCGCCGCCCGGCCCCTCGCTGAGTCCGCTCCGGGCCCGGCCGAACGGGTCGCCGCTCGGCGAAGCCCCGCTGCAGCTCGCCGGGCCGCCCGGCCGGCGGCGCCGGCCGAGCCGCCGCCGGTCCCGGATCACACCGGACACGGGGGAGCGCACTGATGATCGCCGCTCTCATTCGGCTGTCGGTGCGTGCGCGCGTGCTGGTGTTGATCCTCGCCGCGGCCCTGTTCGCTGCTGGACTGCTGGCCGTGCGCAGCACCCCGGTCGACGCGCTGCCGGACCTCTCCGACGTCCAGGTCGTGATCCGCACCCCATACCCCGGTCAGGCCCCGCAGATCGTCGAGAACCAGGTCACCTATCCGCTGGCGACCACCATGATGTCGGTGCCGGGGGCCCGGACCGTGCGCGGCTATTCCTTCTTCGGCGACAGTTTCGTCTACGTCCTGTTCGAGGACGGGACGGATCTCTATTGGGCCCGCTCGCGGGTGCTGGAGTACCTCAACCAGGTCCAGGCGCGGTTGCCCGAGACCGCGCGCCCCGCCCTGGGGCCCGACGCCACCGGCGTCGGATGGATTTACGAATACGCCCTGGTCGACCGAACCGGGCGGCACGACCTCGCCCAGCTCCGCAGCCTGCAGGACTGGTTCCTGCGCTACGAACTCAAGACCGTGCCCGGCGTGGCCGAGGTGGCGACGGTCGGCGGGATGGTGCGCCAGTACCAGGTCGTGCTCGATCCGGTGAAACTGGTCGCCTACGGCGTCACTCACCAGGCGGTGACAGAGGCGCTGCAGCGGGCCAACCAGGAGACGGGTGGCTCGGTGCTGGAGTTGGCCGAGGCCGAATACATGGTCCGCGCCGGCGGCTATCTGGCCGACCTGGACGACTTCCGCGCTGTTCCGATCCGCACCGCCGCGGGCGGCGTGCCCGTGCGCCTGGGCGATGTCGCCACCGTCCAGGTTGGACCCGAAATGCGCCGGGGCGTCGCCGAGTTGAACGGGCAAGGCGAGGTTGTCGGCGGCGTCGTCGTGCTCCGGTCGGGCGAGAACGCCCGGGCCGTCATCGGCGAGGTTCGGACGCGGCTGGAGGCGCTCAAGCCCGGCCTTCCCGCCGGCGTCGAGATCGTCCCGGTCTACGACCGATCCGGCCTGATCGATCGCGCCATCGAGAACCTCAGCGGCAAGCTGCTCGAGGAATTCCTCGTCGTGGCGCTCGTCTGCGGGCTCTTCCTCTGGCACGCCCGCTCGGCCCTGGTCGCCATCCTGACCCTGCCCCTGGGGGTCATGGCCGCCCTGTTGGTGATGAACCTGCAGGGGGTGAACGCCAACATCATGTCGCTGGGCGGGATCGCCATCGCCGTCGGCGCCATGGTCGACGCCGCCGTGGTCATGATCGAGAACGCCCACAAGCATATCGAGCGATGGGAACACGACCATCCGGACGGGACCCTGCAGGGCGACGCCCGCTGGCGTGTGGTGACCGAGGCCGCCGCCGAGGTCGGCCCCGCGCTGTTCCTGAGCCTGGTTATCATCACCCTGTCCTTCGTGCCGGTGTTCAGCCTGCAGGCCCAGGAGGGGCGGCTGTTCGCCCCTCTCGCCTTCACGAAGACCTACGCCATGGCGGCCGCGGCGATCCTGTCGGTCACCCTCGTGCCGGTGCTGATGGGCTATCTGATCCGCGGCCGGATCCCGGCCGAACAGGACAATCCGATCAATCGCCTCCTGACCCGGGCCTATCGCCCGGCGCTCGACCTCACCCTGCGGCGGCCCAGGCTGACGCTCGCGGTCGCCCTGCTGGTCCTGCTCTCGGCGGCCTGGCCGCTTTCGCGCCTCGGCGGCGAGTTCCTGCCGACCATGGACGAGGGCGATCTGCTCTATATGCCGTCCGCCCTGCCGGGCCTGTCGGCCGCGCAGGCTTCCCGCCTGCTGCAGCGGACAGACCGCATGATCGCCGCCGTGCCGGAAGTGAAGACGGTGTTCGGCAAGGCGGGTCGGGCCGAGAGCGCCACCGATCCGGCTCCTCTCGAGATGTTCGAGACCACCATCCAGTTCAAGCCGCGCGACCAGTGGCGTCCGGGCATGACGCCGGAGAAGCTGGTGGAGGAGCTCGACCGCGCTGTCCAGGTTCCCGGGCTCTCCAACGTCTGGGTGCCGCCGATCCGCAACCGGATCGACATGCTCGCCACCGGCATCAAGAGCCCGATCGGGGTCAAGGTCTCGGGGGCCGACCTGGCGGAGCTGGACCGCATCGCCGCCGAGATCGAGGGTGTGGCCAGGGCCGTGCCGGGGGTCAGCTCGGCCCTCGCAGAGCGGCTGACGGGCGGACGCTATATCGATGTCGACATCGATCGCGCCCTGGCCGGCCGCTACGGGCTCAACATCGCCGACGTCCAGTCGATCGTCGCCGGAGCGATCGGCGGGGAGACCATCGGCCAGACCGTCGAGGGGCTGGCGCGCTATCCGATCAGCGTGCGCTATCCGCGCGAGTTGCGTGACAGCGTTGAGGACCTTCGCGCCCTGCCGGTCCTGACGCCGTCGGGCCAGCAGATCACCCTGGGAACCGTCGCGTCGCTGCGTGTCGCCGACGGGCCGCCGATGCTCAAGAGCGAGAACGGACGGCCCTCCACCTGGGTCTATGTCGACGTGCGGGGGCGGGACCTCACATCGGTGGTCGCGGACCTGAGGCAGGCCGTCGCCGGGCAGGTTCGGCTGTCGCCGGGGGTGAGCGTCGCCTACGCGGGTCAGTTCGAATACCTCGAACGCGCCTCCCAGCGGCTGGTGCTGGTCGTTCCGGCGACCCTGCTGATCATCTTCGGCCTGCTCTACCTGACATTCCGTCGGCTCGACGAGGCGCTGCTGATCATGGGCACGCTGCCGTTCGCGCTCGTCGGCGGGGTCTGGCTGCTCTACCTGCTCGGCTACCACCAGTCGGTGGCGACGGGGGTAGGCTTCATCGCCCTGGCCGGCGTCTCCGCCGAATTCGGGGTGGTCATGCTGATCTACCTGCGGCACGCCCTCGCCGACCGGGGCCCGGCGCCGTCGCCCGATCAGGTGGAGACAGCGGTGCGCGAGGGCGCCCTGCTGCGCGTGCGGCCCAAGGCGATGACCGTGGCGGTTATCCTCGCCGGCCTGTTGCCGATCCTCGTCGGCCACGGAGCCGGCTCGGAGGTGATGAGCCGCATCGCCGCGCCCATGGTCGGGGGCATGCTGACCGCGCCCCTGCTGTCCATGCTGGTCATCCCGGCCGGTTACCTGCTGTTGCGGCGCAGGCGGCCGCGTCCGGCGTCCGGCACCCGGCTTCCCGCGGCTGGCGGTGATCGCCCGGCTGTTTGATCTGCAACAAGAGGCGGAGGCCCTGATCAGCGTAAAGGACGTAAATGCGTGTGATCCTGCCGATGCCCGGCAACGAGACCTTCGCCGCGGCCCTGGCTGCGCAAGGCAGCTGGCGACTGGGGGAACTGGAGACCCGCCGCTTTCCGGACGGCGAAAGCTATGTCCGGCTTCTTTCGGACGTGCGCGGCTCGATCGTGGAGATCGTCTGCACCCTGGCCCCGTCGGACGACGCCATCCTGCCGCTGGTCTTCGCCGCGGACGCCGCCCGCGATCTCGGCGCAAGCGCGGTGAATCTCGTGGCCCCCTACCTGGCCTACATGCGGCAGGACCGCCGCTTCAGGCCCGGCGAGGCGATCACCTCCCGAAGCTTCGCCCGGCTGATCAGCGCGACGTTCGACCGGCTGACCACGGTCGATCCCCATCTGCACCGCTACAAGGCGCTCTCCGATCTCTACGACATCGACAGCCAGGTGCTGCATGCCGCCGCGCCGCTCGCCGACTGGATCGCGGCGGAGGTTCACGACCCGCTGATCATCGGGCCGGACGAAGAAAGCGAGCAGTGGGTCTCCGCCGTCGCCGGGCGGGTGGGAGCGCCCCACCTCGTCCTGCGCAAGATCCGGCATGGTGACCGCGACGTGGAGATCGCCGTTCCCGACCTCTCCGGCTTCGGCGGCCGGCGGCCGGTCCTGATCGACGACATCGCCTCGTCCGGACGTACGATGACCGAAGCGGCCCGTCAGCTGCCCGGCCGAGGTCTCGCCAGACCCGTCTGCGCCGTCGTGCACGGCGTCTTCGCGGGCGATGCGTACGACCGGCTTTCGGCGGTGGCCGAGCGCATCGTGTCGACCGACTCCGTCCCCCATCGGAGCAACGCCATCACCCTGGCGCCCCTGGTGGCCGACGCGATCGCACAGAACCTGGACACGGCCGGTCCGGTACGCCGCCGCCGACCCCCGGAGGCGATCGATCCGGTCGAATTGGCCGGTCTGCAATCGTTTCCGGCCAGCGATCCGCCGGGCGGGGCGTCGGACGATGCGTGAACGCCACCCGTTGACGCAGCGCAAGGCCGGAGGCCGGGCGGTGGCCTATGGGGAGGCGTGCAAATGGAGATGAGCCAGAAGCGCATGCGGCGGGAGTCCGATCACCGCGGCCAGGCGAAAGCGCCCGCGCGCCGACTTGATCAAGGAGGCATGTCGTGATCTCCGCGCCCCTCGAAGGCCGGGATGTCTGGGCCGCGGGTTACGGCGTCATCCGGCATGCGCCGGAGACGGTCGCGCGGATCGAGGCGCTCGTGGCCCGCCTGCAGGCGAGCGGCAAGGGCCCGGCGGACGAGCTGTATGGCCGGCTCGCCGCCGCCGACCGCCTGGCCAGCGCCGGCATGTGGACCGTCGCCCACATGACCTATGCGCAGCGCGTCGACCTCTCGGGCGCCGACCTGCCGCCGGACGCGTTCAAGCCTACCCCGGAGGGCCACACCGGCGGGTCCCTCAACATGGTCCCAGCCTTCGTCGGCTACCTCGCCGCGAACGCCCTTTCCGGCCTCACCCGTTCCTGGGTGATGGGCCAGGGCCATTGCGTGGCGGGGATCGAGGCGGTCAACGCCCTGACCGGCGACGTCTCGCCGTCGCAGCGGGGCCGGTACGACCGCAGCGAGGCCGGACTCTCCCGGCTGGCGGCCGACTTCTATTCCTACGCCATCGGACCGGACGGGCGGCCGGCGGTTCCGATCGGCAGCCATGCCGGCGCCAACACCGCCGGGGCGGTTTCGGAAGGCGGATACCTCGGATTCGCCGAGGTCCAGTACGTCCACATGCCCCTGCCGGGCGAGAGCCTGGTCGCCTTTCTGAGCGATGGCGCCTTCGAGGAGCAGAGGGGCTCGGACTGGTCGCCGCGCTGGTGGCGCGCCGAGGACTGCGGCCTCGCCATACCGGTCATGATCCTCAACGGCCGCCGCATCGAGGAGCGCACCCAGATCGCCCAGGAAGGGGGCGCCGCGTGGCTGACGGCGCATCTTCGCCTGAGCGGCTTCGATCCGCTGCTCGTCGATGGGCGTGATCCGGCCGCCTTCGCCTGGGCGATCCTCGAAGCCGAGGACCGGCTGTCGCGTTTCGCCGCCGACCCGTCCCATCGGTATCCGGCGGCCTTGCCGTACGTCATCGCCGAAACGGTCAAGGGCTTCGGCTTTCCGGGCGAGGGCACGAACCTGGCGCACAATCTCCCCCTGGAGACGACGCCCCGGCGGGATGCCGCGGCGCGCCGCGCCTTCCACAGCGCGGCCAGGATTCTGTTCGTCGAACCGAAGACCCTCGATGACGCGGTCAGGGCGCTCGCCACCCACGAGGCACAGGGGCGTCCCCCGGAGAGCCGGCACCCGGCCGCGATGCGCCATCCGCCGGCGCCCGTCCTGCCACAGCCGATCTGGGCCGAGTCGCGGGGGGACGCCGAATGTGCGATGGAGGCGCTCGACGCGTGGTTCGTGAGCCTCGTCGCGGCGAACCCGTCTCTTCGCGTGCGCGTCGGCAATCCCGACGAGCTGCGCAGCAACCACATGGGGCGGACGCTCGATCGCCTTCGTCATCGGGTCAACGAACCGGAGGGCGGAACGCCGGAGTCCGTCGCCGGCGGCGTGATCACCGCCCTCAATGAGGAGGCGGTGGCCGGCGCGGCCCTCGGAAACAAGGGCGGGCTGAACCTGATCGTGAGCTACGAGGCGTTCGCGATGAAGATGCTTGGCGGGCTTCGCCAGGACATCATCTTCGCCCGCCACCAGCGCGAACTGGGCCAGGAGCCGGGCTGGATTTCCGTTCCGCTGATCGTGACCTCCCACACCTGGGAGAACGCCAAGAACGAGCAGTCGCACCAGGACCCGACCATCGGCGAGGCGCTTCTGGGCGAAATGTCCGACACCGCCCGGGTGCTCTTCCCGATCGACGCCAACAGCGCCGTCGCCGCCCTGCGCGATGTCTACGGCCGACGGGGCCAGATCGCCTGCCTGGTCGCGCCCAAACGGCCGGTGGCGCACCGGTTCGCCGGCCCCGAAGCGGAAGCCCTGGTCCGGGCGGGCGCGGCGCACCTCGGCGGTGATCCGGAGGACGCCGAGGTCCAGTTCGTCGCCATTGGAGGCTACCAGGCTGAGGAGGCGCTCAGGGCGGGCCGCCGACTGAAGGCGCGCGGTCATCGCAGCTGCGTGACCGTCCTGCTCGAGCCGGCGCGTTTTCGTTCGTCGCGGGACTCGCTCGAGGCCGGGCACACGGTCGACGACAAAACCCTGGGCGAGCTCTTCCCGAACTCGCTTCCGCGGGTGATCCTCAGCCACACCCGGCCCGAACCGATGCTGGGTCTCCTGCGCCGCCTGGACGGCGGGCCACGGTCAACGACGGCGCTGGGCTATATCAGCCGGGGCGGCACGCTGGACGTCGCCGGCCTGCTGTTCGCCAATCGTTGCAGCTGGGCGCATGTCGTCGACGCGGCCGCCGGCCTTTGCGGCTGGGCCCGCGACGATCTGCTGACCGGCCCCGAGCGGGCAACGCTCGACGGCCACGGCGATCCGGCAGCGCTCTGGACACCGGAGACCTGAGGATGCTGACCTTCACTTCGTTGGGCGGGGCCGGAACCGTCACCGGTTCGAAGCACCTTCTCGAGCACGACGGGCGCCGCATTCTCGTCGATTGCGGCCTCTTCCAGGGCCTCAAGAATCTGCGCGAGCTGAGCTGGGCGAAATTTCCCGTCGATCCGGCGTCGATCGACGCCGTCGTATTGACCCACGCCCACCTCGACCACTCGGGCTATCTGCCCAGGCTGGTCCGCGACGGCTTCCGGGGGCCGATCATCTCCACCCGCGCCACGCGGGACGTGGCCGAATTGATCCTCAAGGACAGCGGCCACCTGCAGGAGAAGGACGCCGAATACGCCAACCGGAAGGGCTTCTCGAAGCACAAGCCGGCCCTGCCGCTCTACGGTCTGCGCGACGCCGGGCGCGCCATGGAGTTCTTTTCGCCGGTCGCGACGCATATGCCGACCGATCTGCCGGGCGGCGCCAGGCTGACGCTGCGCCGCGCCGGCCACATCCTCGGGGCCTCGACCGTCGAGATCGAGTGGGTCGGCCGCCGGATCGTGTTTTCCGGTGATCTCGGGCGCTACGACGACCCGGTGATGGTCGATCCCGAGACCGTCGCCGCGGCCGACTGCGTCGTGGTGGAATCGACCTATGGCAACCGCCTGCACGACCGCAGCGATCCGACCGAGATGCTCGGCCAGGTGATCGAGCGCACGACCGGTCGCGGGGGCAGCGTGGTCATTCCGGCCTTCGCGATCGGCCGGGCGCAGTCGCTGCTCTACCATGTGTGGCGGCTCAAGCAGGCCGGGCGCATCGGGCTGATCCCGATCTATCTCGACAGCCCCATGGCGATCGACGCCACGGCCTTGCTCCACGCCTATCGCGAGGATCACCGCCTGCCGCCCGAGGTCTGCGAGGCGGTCTGCGCCGTCGCCACCTACACGCGCGACACCGAGGCCTCCAAGGCGATCATGACCAACACCATGCCCAAGGTGATCATTTCGGCCAGCGGCATGGCCACCGGCGGCCGGGTGCTTCACCACCTCAAGGCGCTGGGTCCCGACCGGCGCAACACCATCATCATCTCCGGCTTCCAGGCCGCCGGCACCCGCGGCCGGGCCTTGGCGGACGGCGCCCGGGAGTTGAAGATCCACGGGCAGTGGGTTCCGATCCAGGCAGAGGTCGCGGATCTGCCCATGCTCTCTGCGCACGCGGACGCCGACGAGATCCTGCGCTGGCTCGGCGGCTTCCAGAGGCCGCCCAAAGCGAGCTTCATCGTGCACGGCGAACCCACGGCCTCCGAGGCGCTCCGGGTGAGGATCGGGCGTGATCTCGGCTGGGAGGCGGTGGTTCCCCTGCAGGGCCAGGTGTTCGAGCTTTGACCGCCGACGGATCACAGCCGCCGGTTCTGAAGGCGCGCCGGCTGGGTCTACACACCCAGCACGAGGCGGTGGTCGTGATGCGCACGGACTGCCATGTCTGCCGCGCCGAGGGGTTGGCGGCCCGGTCGCAGGTCCTGCTCACCGCCGGCGCCAGACAGGTCCAGGCCACCCTGTTCCAGATCGACGGCGACCTCCTCGGCCTGGAGGAGGCGGCGCTCTCCGAAGCGGCCTGGATGCTGCTCGGTGTGGAGGAGGGGGACCCGGTCCACGTCAGCCATCCCCCGTCGCTCGACTCGCTCTCCAGCGTTCGCCGCCGTATCCACGGCAACCGTCTGGACGCACAGGCGATGGCGGGGATCGTCCAGGACGTGGTCGCAGGCCGCTATACGGACGTCCACCTCGCCGCCTTCCTCACCGCCGGCGCGGCCCTGCCGCTGGACGCGGACGAGACGGCGCATCTCACCAAGGCCATGGTCGAGGCCGGAGATCGGATCAGCTGGAACGCGCCGGTGGTGGTCGACAAGCATTCGGTCGGCGGCCTGCCCGGGAACCGGACGACGCCCATCGTCGTGGCGATCGCGGCCGCCCATGGCTTGATCATGCCGAAGACCTCTTCCCGGGCCATCACCTCTCCGGCCGGCACCGCCGACACCATGGAGACGCTCACCAACGTCGATCTCGACCTGGCCACGATGCGACGCGTCGTCGAGGCCGAGGGGGCCTGTCTGGCCTGGGGCGGCGCCGTCCGTCTGAGCCCCGCGGACGACATCTTCATCCGCATCGAGCGCGTCCTCGACATCGACACCGAGGGTCAGCTGATCGCCTCGGTGCTGTCGAAGAAGATCGCGGCCGGCTCGACCCATGTCGTCATCGATATTCCCGTCGGCGCGACGGCGAAGGTGCGGACCGAGGAGGCGGCCACGGCGCTGGCGGAGCGGCTCACCGAGACCGCCGCCAGGTTCGGCCTCGTCGTCGTCTGCCGTCAGAGCAACGGCGACCAGCCGGTGGGCCGTGGCGTCGGGCCGGCGCTGGAGGCCCGGGATGTCCTCGCGGTTCTGCGCAAGGCGGAGGGCGCGCCTGAGGACCTTCGCCGGCGCGCCTGCGCCATGGCGGGGACGGCGCTCGAGATGGGCGGCGCCGTCGCGCAGGGTCAGGGGGCCGCCGCCGCGGCGGCCACCCTGGACGACGGTCGGGCATGGGAGAAGTTCCGTCGCATCTGCGAAGCGCAGGGCGGCCTCAGAACTCCGCCCGAAGCGCCGTTGCGGCAGGCCCTGCCGGCGACGCGCGCCGGGCGGATCGTCCATATCAACAACCGGAAGGTGGCGCGGCTGGCCAAGCTCGCCGGCGCGCCCGATTCCAAGGCGGCCGGGCTGACGATGGAGGTGCGCCTGGGGGACGAAGTGGCCGAGGGGCAGCCGCTCGTCATCCTGCATGCACAGACCCGTGGCGAACTCGACTACGCGCTGGACTACGCTTCCAGGAACGGCGATTTCATCGAGACGGAGGTCTGAGCTCCGACGGCCTCAGGCGGGCCAGCGCCACACCAGGTAGGCGGCCAGGGCGCCGATCAGCCCCCAGCAGCCCCAGTTGAGACTGATCTTCCACCACGCCGCCGGACAGCCGGCGTCCAGCCGGCGCCTCCCCATCATGCCGCCCAGGTGGGCGGCGAGGCCGACGATCAGGAGGGCAGACGTGGCGGGGGATGACCTCGCCCCGGCAATGGAAGCCGCAGTCGCGAATCGCATGGCGCAGGGCGCCGACGTTGGTCTTCGTCTCGTCGTGGGTGACGGTCGCCGAGGCCGACCCGAAGTTCGCCGCCGCCTTCATGACGCCGGGCAGGGCGCGGAGCTTCTTTTCCACGACCAGGGAATCGAGCGGCATTTGGAAACTCGTGACGTCGACGGTCGTGGTGCGCACGGAGACTCCTCCGGACAGGGGGATGGAGGCGGCCGCGGGCTCGCCCGGTCGAGGCAGGAACGCAGGCGGGGCGCAGGTTGAACCCGGACGCCGTCGTCAGTCTTGATCTGCCGCAGCTGCCGACGATCCCTCGGCGGCCCTGCAAGATGATGACTTCGGCCCTGCGGCCGATCTCAGGTTCGACGGTGGCGTAGGCACGCCCGGGTGAGGCGGGCGATCATCGACTGCTCGTCCGTGGGAAGAACGAGAACGTCGACAGCCGAGTCCGGGGCGTTGATGACCTGTTCGCCGGCGGCGTTGCGGGCCTCGTCAAGCCGCACGCCCAGCCAGCCGGCGGCCGCGCAGACCCGCGACCGGATCTCGGGAGAGTTTTCGCCGATCCCCGCGGTGAACACCAGGCTGTCGAGGCCCCCGAGCGCGGCGGCGAGCGACCCGATGGCCCGACCTGCGCGGTAGACGAAGAGGTCGACGGCCTCACGCGCCTCCGGGGCTGCGCTGCCCAGCAGAACCGTCATATCGCCGGAAAGGCCCGAGACGCCAAACAGACCGGAGCGATGGGCGAGCAGGTCGGCCACCGCCGGCGGCGGCATGTGGCGATCCATGATCAGATGCAGGACCACGCCGGGGTCCAGGGCTCCGCTGCGCGTGCTCATCGGCAAGCCGTCGAGCGGCGTCATGCCCATGGTGGTGGCGATGCTGCGACCATCGCGGATCGCGCACAGGCTGGCCCCCGAACCCAGGTGAGCGACAATGATCCGCCCCTTCGCCCGCTCGCCAAGGACCCCTTCAAGCGACTGGGCGATCAAGGCGAAGGAAAGGCCGTGAAAGCCGTAGCTCATCACCCCTTCGTCACTGAGGGCGCGGGGCAGGGCGTAGAGGCGCGCAAGCCGGGGCTGCCGGTGGTGGAAGGCGGTGTCGAAGCAGCCGACATGCGGCACGCCGGGGAGCGCCGCCATGGCCGCTTCCACGCAAGCCAGGTTGATCTCCTGGTGTTCAGGGGCGAGCGGCGCGAGCCGGCGCAGGTTCTCCAACACCGCCTCATCGAGACCGACAGGTTCAAAATAGTCCTGGCCGCCGTGCACGATCCGATGGCCGGCCGCGGTGATCTCCGGGAGCAGGTTCCCGGCGCGCAGACGGTCAAGCAGCAGGCTCAAGGCGCGCGGCGCGGATATGGGCCCGCCGGCGAACCCCTCGTCGATTTCGTCCGGGCAATCCTGATGCCGGAGAGTCAGGCGCGGTTGGCCGGCGAGCCCGGTGATCGAGGCGCTCCATACCCGGCGTTCGCCCCGACGCGCTTCGTGGAGGGCGCACTTGAGGCTGGACGAACCGGCATTGATGGCGAGGATCAGACGGGCCACTCTCGCTCCGAGATCGCGGCTCGTCGCGTGAACCGGGGCTTCAGGTTCGTCCCTGCGCCAGGATTTGTGAAGCCACCAGGAAGGCGCCGAACGATGCAGGACGAGGCCGGGCGGTCGGAGCGGGATACCGCGCTGAACCAGGGGTGCTTCTGCATCACCCTGGAACGGCCGATCCTCGAGGCTTCTCTCCGTCGCGAAGCACCGGACGCGCGACTGGTCGACGCTCTGCTCGCCGAGCGCCCGCACCTGTTCTCCAACTCGCCTGTCTTCGTCTCCAGAGGGGACCTCGCGGCGATGGCGTCGGTCGTCGAGGCCGTCGAAGCGGCGGCCGGGACGCCGGCGTACCGGGCACGCGTTCTGCGCGGGTCGCCTGACATCGCCAGGCCGGACTTCGGGCCTCGCGGCGTGTTCATGGGATACGACTTCCATGTCGGCGACGATGGGCCACGCCTCATCGAGGTGAACACCAACGCCGGGGGAGCCTTCCTCAACGCCCTGCTGGCGCGGGCCCAGAGCGATTGCTGCCGCGAGGCGAGGGAGGCGCTTCCCGCCGGGGTCGGCGGCTTCGAGTCAGCGGTCTGGGAGATGTTCCTTGCCGAATGGGCGCTACAGGGCCGTTCGGGCCGGCCGCGCCTGATCGCCATCGTGGACGACAATCCGGGTGAGCAATACCTCTACCCGGAGTTCCTGCTGGTGAAATCGCTGTTCGAGCGGTGCGGCGTCGATGCCGTCATCGCCGATCCGACGGAGCTCGAATACGCCCACGGCGTACTGTCGCATCGCGGTCGGCCGGTCGATCTCGTCTACAACCGGCTCGTGGACTTCGCGTTCGAGGCGGAAGCTCACAGAGCGCTTCGGAACGCCTACCTTGCCGGGGCCGCGGTGGTGACGCCAAGCCCGCACAACCACGCTCTCCTGGCCGACAAGCGGAACTTGGCGCTGCTTTCCGATGCGAACGCCGTGGGCAGCTTCGGACTTGCGGACCGACACCAGCATGCCCTTGCCGCGATCCCGCGCACGGTGCTCGTGAGCGCGGACAACGCCGAGGCGCTCTGGGCTGAACGCAAGCGGCTCTTCTTCAAACCGTCGGGCGGACACGGCGGAAAGGCGGTCTACCGCGGCGACAAGATCACCCGCGGCGCCTGGGCGCACGTGACCGGCGGAGGCTACATCGCCCAGGCGATCGCCCCGCCCAGCGAGCGCAGGGTCAGGTTGGATGGGGAGGTCGTATCGCTGAAACTGGACGTTCGCCTCTACACCTACGGGGCCAAGCCGCTTCTCGCGGCCGCCCGGGTCTACCAGGGCCAGACCACCAATTTCAGGACCCCCGGAGGCGGCTTCGCTCCGGTGTATGCGGTCTGACCCGTGACGCGTCCAGGGGCCGGCGCAGGATGCCGAACGGCGCACCGATTTGCGTGGGCCCGCGGCTCAACCCGACCCGGTCACGAGGACCGCGGCGCCGGTGAACCTGCCGCTCCGCAAATCGTCCAGCGCGTCGTTGGCGCGCGCCAGCGGGTAGAGGGTCACGTGCGGCCTCACGCCCGCCTGCTCGGCCATGGGGAAGTAGTCCAGGGCGTCCTGCCGGGTGAGGTTCGCCACGGACGCCAGGATCCGTTCGCCCCACAACCGCTCGTACGGCATGGCGGGGATGTCGCTCATGTGGATACCGGCGCAGATCACCGCCCCGCCCTTGCGGACAGCGCCGAGCGCCTCGGGCGCGAGCGCGCCCACCGCGGCGAATATGATGGCGGCGTCCAGAGCGACCGGCGGCGCCTGTCCCGAGGCTCCGGCCCAGGCGCAACCCAGTTCGCGAGCCAGGGCGGCGGCCGCCTCGTCCCCCGGACGGACGAAGGCGTAGACCTGCTGACCCCGCCAGAGCGCCAGTTGGGCCAGCAGGTGGGCGGCCGCGCCGAATCCGTAGAGCCCCAGCGCCTTTACTGACCGATCGGCGCAGGCCATGCGCCAGGCCCGGAAGCCGATCAGGCCGGCGCAAAGCAGTGGCGCGCATTCCGCATCCGACAGGGTCGCCGGCAGGGAGAAGCAGTACCGCTCATCCGCCACGATCATGTCGGCGTAGCCGCCGTCCCGGGTCCAGCCATGAAACTCGGCCCGGTCACAGAGATTTTCACGACCCTCCCGACAATAGCGGCAGTCGCCGCAGGTCCAGGCGAGCCAGGCGGCGCCGAGCCGCTCCCCGATCCGCCGACCGACGACGCCGGGGCCGATAGCGTCGACGACGCCGACGATCTCATGGCCGGGCACGACGGCCGGTCGGCGGGGCGGTAGTTCGCCGTCCACCACGTGCAGGTCCGTGCGGCAGACGCCGCATGCCGAGACCTTCAGGCGCACCTGACCCGCCCCGGGAACAGGATCCGGCCGCCATTCGGCCACCAGCGGCCCGCCGGCCTCCCGATGGACCATGGTCAGCATGTTCAGCCTCCGCCGATGCCGGATGACCCTGCCGACCGGCGTGGCCGCCGGCCTTGATCCGGATCAAGGCGGGTGAGCTCCGGCCGGGGCCATGAATACCAGACTGGAGGACGCCATGCCCCGCCGGCCCCCGAAAGTCATTCGCCCGGTCGACCCCCGCGAAGAGGCGGCGCTGGACGCAGCGCTGGCCGCGTCCTTCCCCGCCAGCGATCCAATCGCCGTCCTCGAGCCGGCCGCCGAACGGCCCCGGCTCCATCCCGCGGCCCCCGCGGGTCGGCCCGACGGTCGCTCTCAATCCCGATCCAGAGAAAAGGATATCCAGCCGTGACCTACAGCAGCATTCTGACCTTGATGGACGGAAGCCAGGCCGCCGTGCAGAGGGCCCGCATCGCCGCGACCCTGGCGGCCCGGTTCGACGCGCGGCTCACCGGCGCCTTTCCTCAACCCCCGCTGCCTTTGTCGGCCTGGGACGAGCCGGTCTACTGGGGCATGCCTCCGGTCATTCCGCCGGCCGTGCCGCCCGAAATCCTCGCCGCTCACACGCGCCGGACGGAGGCCCAGGGCGAAGAGGCGCGGCTGGCTTTCGAAGCGGCGGCGGCCGCAGCCGGGTGCCGCTCGGACTGGCTGGTGCTTGCCTCCGACATGGGCGAGGGCGTGGTGGAGTTGATGCGGCGAACAGACCTGACGGTGCTGCCGCCCGGCCGCCTCCCGACGGTCGGCCACGCCGGCGCTGCCGCCGCCGATCTCGCGCTGGCGAGCGGCGGCCCGGCGCTGATCCTGCCCGACCGGGTCGCCGACCCCGCTCCCGGCCGCCGGGTCGTCGTGGCGTGGAACGGAAGCCGGGAAGCGGCGCGCGCCGTGCGGGACGCCTGGCCGTTCCTGTCCGCGGCGGAGGCCGTTCAGGTGGTCGTGATCGCCCCCTCGGACACCGACGGGCCGGACAGCCGGCTGCAGCGCTGGTTCGAGGAGCATGGCTGCACGGTCGAGGTCGTCGTGGTCCGGGAGGCCGATGCGGCCGCCGCGGATGTCCTGCGTCGCCAGATCGAGTCTTTCGGCGCCGACCTGATCGTCATGGGGCTCTATGGACATTCGCGGCTGCGCGAGACGGTCCTGGGCGGCGTCAGCCGGAATCTGCTCGGTGATCCGCCGGTCGCGATGCTCGTGTCTCATTGAACCCGTGAACCGGCGTCCGCTGCGAGCGGCGGCGCCCCGAGCCCATGGAGGCGTATCGTGTCCGCCAGACTTCCCGCTTTTTCAGACCGCGCTGACGCGGGTCGCCATCTCGGCGAGGCCTTGGTCGACCGGGTCGACGGCGATGTGATCGTCTACGCCATTCCCCGGGGCGGCGTGCCGGTCGCCCTCGAGGTGGCGCGCGCGCTGGAGGCGCCGCTCGACCTCGCACTGGCGCGCAAGATCGGCGCGCCCGACAACCCGGAGGTGGCGCTCGCGGCGGTGATCGACGGCAGCCATCCCCGGACGGTCATCAACGAGGACATCGTCAGGCTGACCGGCGTGTCGCCGGCCTGGCTGGATCGGGAGCGCCTTTCAGCGCTCGCCGAGCTTGAACGACGGCGCCGGCTGTATTTCGAAGGCCGACGGCGGATCGACCCCAAAGGTCATGTCGTGGTGGTCGTGGACGACGGCCTGGCCACCGGAGCGACGGCGCGGGCCGCCGTCGCCGGCCTGCGCGCCCAGGGCGCCCGCCGCGTCGTCCTGGCGACCCCTGTGGCCCCTCCCGGCCTCGCGGCGTCCTTTCGCAAGGAGATCGATGATTTCGTCTGCCTTCTCGAACCTGAGCCGTTCAGGTCGGTCGGGGAGGCCTACGGAGACTTCCACCAGGTCGACGACGCCGAGGTGATCGCCTGTCTGAGGGAGTCGCTCTGAGTCATGCCGAAAACAGCTTCGCCAGCCAGCGGCGCTCCGGGGGATTATGTTCTCGCTCTCGACGATGTCGGCCTGGACGACATCGCCATGGTGGGCGGCAAGACCGCCTCGCTCGGGGAGCTGAGGCGGTTGCTGCGCGGCGGGGCGGTCACGACCCCGGACGGTTTCGCCGTGACGGCGGCGGCCTATCGGGACGTTCTGACCGCCGCCGGCGCCTGGCCGAAACTGGCGTCGTTGTTCGCGGGTCTCGACATCAACGACGTCGGTCAGGTCGCAGCCCTGGGCGTCGAAGCCCGGGCCATAGTCTATCAGGCGACGGACGAGCCCCGGCTCAAGACAGCGATCGCAGACGCCTGGCGCGAGATGGGCTCGGGTCCCGGACCGGCTCTGAGGCTCGCCGTGCGCAGTTCCGCCACCGCGGAGGACTTGCCGGAGGCCAGTTTCGCCGGCCAGCATGACAGCTTCCTGCATGTCACGGGCGAGGCCGGGGTCATCGAGGCCTGCCGACGATGCTTCGCTTCCCTGTTTACTGACCGGGCCATCGTCTATCGCGTCCAGAACGGGTTCGACCATCTCAAGGTCGCGCTGTCGGTCGCGGTCATGCGCATGGTGGACGCCGACGACGGGGCCAGCGGGGTCGCCTTCACCATCGACACGGAGACCGCCTTTCCGGAGGTGGTGTTCATCACCGGCGCGTGGGGACTTGGCGAGGGCATCGTCCAGGGCCGGGTGGGGCCGGACGAATTCTACGTCCACAAGCCGACCTGGCGCGCCGGCCATCGCGCCGTTCTCGCACGAACCCTGGGGAGCAAGGAGACCCGTCTCATCCGCCCGCGCCGCGGCTCGGATTCGGGCGTCCTGCGCGAACGGGCGGTCCCGCGGCGCGATCGCCAGCGCTTCTGCCTCACGGACGGGGAGGTGCTCGAACTCGCCGGCGCGGCCATCGCCATCGAGGACCACTATTCCGCAAGGGCGGGGCGCCCCATGCCCATGGACCTGGAGTGGGCGCGGGACGGCGCCGACGGCCACCTCTACATCCTCCAGGCGAGGCCGGAGACGGTCGCCTCGCGCCGTCCGGAAGGCATTTACGAAATCCGCAAGCTGGACCCCGGCGCGGCGCCGATCCTCGCGTCCGGCAAGGCGGTCGGCCAAGGCGTCGCCTCGGGATTGGTGCGGGTGGTTGCGAGCCAGGCCGATCTGGCGGCCTTCGTCCCCGGCGAGGTGCTCGTCGCCGCGACCACGAGCCCCGACTGGCTGCCGGCGATGAGAAACGCCGCCGCCATCGTCACCGACCAGGGCGGGCGCACCTGCCATGCCGCCATCGTCGCGCGGGAACTCGGCATCCCCGCCGTGGTCGGAACGGGCGACGCGACGCGACGCCTGGGGGCCGGGCAGGCGGTCACCGTCAGTTGCGCCCGGGGCGAGGAGGGGGCGGTCTACGCCGGCTGGCTGCCTTTCACCGTGGAGCGGCTGCGGACGGCCGACCTGCCGCCAACACGCACCGCGATCATGCTCAACCTGGCCCAGCCCGACATGGCGTTCCAGGCGGCCGCCCTTCCCACTGCGGGCGTCGGCCTGGCGCGGATCGAATTCATCATCAGCGAGCTGATCGGCGTCCACCCGATGGCCGCCGCCCACCCGGACCGGATCGGCTCCGCCCGGGTGCGCCGCGCTATCCAGACCTGGGCGAGCGCCGACCAATCCCCCCGGGCGTGTTTCGTCCGCCAGCTGGCGGAAGGCGTGGGCACGATCGCCGCGGCCTTCTATCCGCGGCCGGTGATCGTCCGCCTCTCGGATTTCAAGACCAACGAATACGCCTCCCTGGCCGGCGGGACGGACTTCGAACCCGTGGAGGAGAACCCCATGCTCGGGTTCCGCGGCGCCGCCCGCTATACGCACCCCCTCTACGCCGACGGTTTCGCCCTCGAGTGCGAGGCGCTGGCGCGGGTCCGCGACGTCATGGGCCTGACCAACGTCCGGCTGATGGTGCCGTTCTGCCGCCGCGTGGAGGAAGGGCGGCGGGTTCTCGAGGCCCTGGCCGCCCACGGACTTCGCCAGGGTCCGGGCGGCGTCGAGGTCTATGTGATGTGCGAGATCCCCAACAACGTGATCCAGATCGACGCCTTCGCCCAACTGTTCGACGGCTTCTCCGTCGGGTCCAACGATCTCACCCAGCTCGTCCTGGGCGTGGATCGGGATTCAGCCGAGATCGCCTTTGATTTCGACGAGCGTGATCCGGGCGTGCTGGAGATGCTTCGCCAGGCCGTCGCCGGCGCGAAGCGGAACGGCCGTCCCATCGGCATCTGCGGCGAGGCCCCGGCGACCTACCCGGAGGTCGCGGCCCTGCTGGCGCGCGCCGGCATCGACTCGATCAGCGTCAATCCGGGCAGCTTTCCCCGCACCGTCGAGGCCGTGGCCAGGGCGGAGGCGGCGACGACGGCATCCTGAGCGGCGCGAGGCGGACGGCTTGATCCAGATCAGGGGGTGGACCGTCGCCGGCTGTCATCCTTCGCGCCCTGACCCGGATCATCGCGGCCATGCCCCTGTCGATCGAACAATCAATCGCATCCGCCCGCCCGCGACGGATGGCGGACCGGTGACGGTCGCCGCCGCCATGTCGGCGACGGCGTCGCCGTCCTGCTTCAGCGCCCGGGCGGTGACCAAGGTCTACGGCTCAGGTCCGTCGGCGGTGCAGGCGTTGCGGGGCGTCGACCTCGATCTGCCCGACGGCGAGATGGTCGTCGTGCTGGGCGCTTCGGGCAGCGGCAAGTCGACCTTCCTGAACATTCTCGGCGGGCTGGACACGCCGACCAGCGGTCAGGTGCTGTTCCGGGGGCAGGACATCAGCCGGGCGGGCCAGCGACAGCTGACCGAATACCGCCGCCGGCACGTCGGCTTCGTCTTCCAGTTCTACAATCTGATGCCCAGCCTGACGGCGCGCGAGAACGTGGCCCTGGTCACCGAGATCGCCGAGGCGCCCCTGAGGCCCGAGGACGCCCTGGCCATGGTCGGTCTGGAAAACCGGCTGGATCACTTTCCCGCCCAGCTGTCCGGCGGGGAGCAGCAACGGGTCGCGATCGCCCGCGCGGTGGCCAAGCAGCCGTCCGTGCTGCTCTGCGACGAGCCCACCGGCGCGCTGGATTCGGCGACCGGGGTCCGGGTGCTGGAGGCGCTCAAGACCGTCAACGACACCCTCGGGGCGACGACCCTGCTGATCACCCACAACGTCGCCATCGCCGCCATCGCCGACCGTGTCGTGCTGTTCGCCGACGGGCGGGTGCGCGAGGTCCGCGAGAACCGGGACAGGCGCCTGCCGCGGGAGATCTCCTGGTGAGCCGTCTGCCCGCCTGGATAGGCGCCCTGGACCGCAAGCTGGTGCGCGAGCTGTGGGGAATGAAGGTCCAGGCTTTCGCGATCGCCTTCGTGATCGCCGGCGGGGTCGCGGTCCATCTGCTCGCCGCCGGCATGCTGAGCTCGCTGCAGGAGACCCGCCGCGCCTATTACGAGCGCAATCTGTTCGCCGACGTCTGGGCGCCAACGGTGCGGGCCCCGCAGCGGTTGATCGACGACATCCGCGCCATCGATGGCGTCCAGGCGGCGACAGCCCGTATCCGGATCCCGGCCCTGTTCGACATGGAGGGAATGAACGCCCCCGCCACGGGCGAGGTCCTGTCCTTGCCGGACACGGGAGAGGCGGCGGTCAACCGGCTCCATCTGGTTCGCGGTCGTCTTCCGATCGCCGGACAGCGGGACGAGGCGGTGGTGCTGCAGGCTTTCGCCGACGCCCACAGGCTGGAGATCGGCGACAGGATTCCGGCCACGATCTATGGGGGGCGACGCAGGTTGACGGTGGTGGGGGTCGCCCTGTCTCCGGAGCACGTCTACGCCATTGGCCCGGGGCAGTTTGTTCCCGACGACCGCCTGTTCGGCGTGCTCTGGATGCGGCGCAGCGCCCTGGCGCAGACTGTCAATCAGGACGAGGCTTTCAACGAAGCCGTGGTGCGGCTGTCGCGCGGCGCCTCCGAGCCCGCCGTGATCGCAGCGCTCGATCGCCTGCTGGCGCCCTATGGCGCGCCGGGAGCCTACGGCCGGGCCGACCAGATCTCGGACGCCTTCGTCTCCAGCGAGATCGACCAGCTGACGACCATGGGCCGGGTGCTGCCGCCGGTCTTCCTGCTGGTGGCGGCCTTCCTGGTCAATGTCGTGATCTCGCGGCTGATCGCTGTGCAGCGGTCGGGCATCGGGCTGCTGAAGGCCTTCGGCTACCGGGATCGCGACATCGTCGCCCACTATCTCAAGCTCGTCGCCGTCATCGCGGTGGCCGGGGTGCTGATCGGCGGCGCGGCGGGGATCTGGCTCGGGCAGGCGATGGCCGGGCTCTACATGGAATACTACCGTTTCCCCTTCCTGCTGTTTCAGGCCAATCCGGGCGACTACGTCGTCGTAGTCGGCGTCGCCATTGTGACGGTGATGGGCGGCGCGGTCCTGGCGGTGCGCCGGGCCGCGGTCCTCAATCCGGCGGAAGCCATGACGCCCGCGCCGCCGCCGGACTATTCCAGGGCCGCCGGCGCCTGGATCACGCGACTGAAGATCCTCGACCAGCAATCGCGCATGATCCTGCGCCAGATCGTCCGCTGGCCGTGGCGGGCGGCCCTGACCGTGGCCGGGATCGCGGCCTCCGGGGCGCTGCTGATCGGCACCATGTCGATGATGGACGGCATCGAGGTGATGATCGATTCCAGCTTCAACGTGTCCAACCCGCACGACGTGTCGGTCAATTTCGTCGAGCCGCGGCCGCGGGCCGCCCTGTTCAGCCTGGCCCGGGAGCGCGGGGTGCTGGCGGCGGAGCCCTTTCGCGTCGTCGCCGTCCGCCTCCGTCACGGCCCCCACGAGGAACGCGCCGTGATCACGGGCGGGCCTCTCGACGCGACCCTGTCGCGGATGGTCGATGACCGCAACCGGACGGTTTCGTCCGCTCCCGGCGGCCTGGTCCTGTCCGGCGACCTGGCCGCCAAGCTGGGCGTCCGGGCCGGCGACACGCTCGAGGTCCAGGTCACGGAGGGTCGGCGTCCGCTGCTCGCGCTTCCGGTCTCGGCGGTCGCCACCAGCTATGTCGGTTCCGGGGCGCGGATGCGGCTGGAGGACCTGAATCGGGCGCTCGGGGAGGGCGCCCAGGTCTCCGGCGCCTGGCTGACGGTCGATGCCGACCGGACGGCGAGCCTCTACGCCCGCCTGAAGGAGACGCCTGGCGTGGTCGGCGTCGGCCTGCAGGCGGAGGCCGTGGCGCGTCTGGCCGCCATGCTGGACGAGAACCTCGGCCGGGCCATCCTGACCTATGCCTTCTTCGCCGGGCTGATCGTCGCGGGCGTCGTCTACAACACGGTCCGCATCTCCTTCGCCGAACGGCGGCGCGAGCTGGCTTCGCTGCGGGTGCTCGGCTTCTCGCGGGCGGAGGTCTCCTACATCCTGTTGGGCGAGGCGGCCTTCCTGACGCTGCTCGCCCTGCCTGTCGGCGCGGCGGCGGGGGCGCTGCTCGCCTGGTATCTCGCCCATGCGATGAGTTCGGACCTGTTCCGGCTGCCGTTCGCCATTTCCCCGGCGACCTTCGGCGTGGCCGGCGCGGTGGTGCTGGCCGTCACGGTCGTTTCCAGCCTGACGGTGCGGCGGCAAATCGACCGGCTCGATCTGGCCGAAGCCTTGAAGACCGGAGAGTAGGGCCATGAAGATCAGCCGGTTCAAACTCAAATTCCGGACCCTGTTCTGGACCGCCGCCACCCTGCTGCTGGCGGCGCTGCTGGTCTTCGCCTTCCTCCCTCGCCCCGTCCTGGTGGACCTCGGCGAGATCAGCCGCGGGCCGCTGACGGTCGCCGTTCGCGACGAGGCCCGCACCCGGGTGCGCGAGATCTACGTGGTGTCCGCGCCGGTCTCGGGCCGGCTGCTCCGGATCGGCAATCGCGCCGGCGAACGGGTGGAAGCGGGGGCGGTGATCGCGGTCGTCCAGCCGGGACCCCCGACGTTCGTCGACGATCGGTCGCGTCGGGAAATTCAGGCCGGGGTCCGCTCGGCCGAAGCCGCCCTCGATCTGGCCCGGGCCGAGTTGGAACGGGCGGACGCGCAACTGGCCCATGCCCGCATCGAGGTCGAGCGGACCGAGACCCTGTTCGCCGCTTCGGTAGCGTCACAGAGCGCCCTGGATCGCGCCCGCCTCGATGTCCGCACCGCCGCCGCGGGGGTGGAAAACGCCCGCGCGGGGATTGGCGTCCGCCAAGCCAATCTCGAGGCCGCCCGCGTCGGCCTGATCGAACCGGCGGCGGCGGGCTCGGGCGGCCGCACGGTGACCATCCGCGCGCCCGTGACCGGGCGCGTCCTGCGGGTCCTGCAGGAGAGCGAGAGCGTGATCATTCAGGGCGCGCCGGTGATGGAGATCGGCGATCCGGGCGAACTGGAGGTGGTCGCTGAACTGCTGTCCAGCGACGCGGCGCGGATCGTTGCGGGCGCGCCTGCGGTGATCGATGCCTGGGGCGACGGACCGCCGGTCCGGGGCCGCGTCCGGCTGGTCGAGCCGTACGGCTTCCTCAAGGTTTCGGCCCTCGGGGTCGAGGAGCAGCGGGTCCGGGTGATCATCGATCCGGTCGACCCTTCCGCGGCCTGGGGGGCGGTCGGCCATGGCTACCGCGTAGAGGCGGCGGTGACCGTCTGGACCGCGGAGGCGGTGGTCCGGGTCCCCGTCGCGGCCCTGTTACGGGATCGTGGGCGATGGGCGGTGTTCAGGGTCGAGGGTGGAAGGGCGCGGCTGCGGCGGGTCGAGATTGGCCAGAACGACGGGCAATTCGCCGAGGTCCGTTCCGGTCTGAAGCCGGGCGACCGGGTCGTGCTCCACCCGGGACAATCCGTCGCCGACGGCGGATCGGTGCGCCTCCGGCCGTCCTCGTCGAGCCGGGACTAGGGAGCCTATCCTGCACCACAGACCCAAACGCCCCCAACCGGCGGCCGCGGGTCGAACGTCAACTATGGGGCTGTGGGCCAATGTCCGATCCTGGCGCATTGCCGACCTTGGGAGGGTAGGGCGGGCGCCATCGCCAATGGAGTCGGTGACCCGGTGCTCCCGACTAGCGTTGCGTTCGCTGGCCGATGCCTGCGAATCCGGAGAGACTGACACCGGCTGCGCGGGGCGGAGGAAAGGCGCTCAATAATAGCGAGGCGCGTCTAAGTTAATCGCGCAGTATTCACCGTTGTTCGTACTGTCAAGAGTCACAATAGATCGCGAAAGATCGAAGTCACGGAAATTTTACTGATCAGAAATCCCGCAGTGTTTTCAAAATAGCCGCTATAGTTCGGTGTGCTGATCGGCGCTGTGCTGTCCGAACGACAAAACTCATTGTACCCAATATCTTGGGCTCGTTTGTGTAATCGAGTGGAAGTGAGGGACGGGGCAGGCGGGGTTGCAGTAGAAGAGTCGCGGCGCCGGCAGTGTCGGCGTCGATGATGTCGGGGCTTGCGCGTCCGGGCGTTTCCGGGCCCCTGAAGCCCGGCATTCTACCGGAAAGCCGCCCCGGGCCTTACGCCCAGCCGCTTGAACACCATCGCCGCAGGGCAGAAGCCCGTCATCGAGGCCTGGAGAAGATTCAGGCCGACGAAGACCGTCAGCCACGCCCACGCCGGATGCACCCAATGGGTCAGTGCGAGGCTCGCCAGCACCATGAGGCCGGCGAACATCATGACGGCGCGGTCAAGGTTCATGACTTGCCTTCCTGAACGGGGGAGGGGGTGGGAGAGCGGCGCAGCTTGTGGGCGCCGATCAGGTCGAGGGCAAGCTTCTCGTAGAGCGGCTCGGCCTGGCCCTTGCGGACCTTGTGCAGGAAGTAGCCCTCGAAGGCGACCTTGGCCGTGTGCACCCACCGGCCGCTGGCGGACCAGTTGATGTTGCGCGGCGGAATCTGCGGCTGGGCCATGAAGGCGACGCCGCCGTCGCCGAAATCGGCCAGGCAGATGGCGTTCCAGCTGGCCTCGAAGGTCGGCGCCTGGCCGTCGAGGATCTGCTTCAGATTGGCCGAGATGGCAGAGACCATGCTCTCGATCATGAAGCCGGTCTTGGGTACGCCGACGGGCACCGGCGTCGGGCCGGTGGGCGGGATGGCGATGCAGACGCCGAGGGCGAAGATGTCGGGCCAGATCGGATTGCGCTGGTGTTTGTCCACCAGAATGAAGCCGCGCGGATTGGTCAGGCCCTCCACGCCGCGCACGGCCTCGACCCCGCGGAAGGCGGGCAGCATCATGGACCAGGCGAAGGGCAGGTCGTGGTTCGCCTTGACCGCGCCGTCCTCGCCGATCTCCTCGACATGCATCAGGCCGGCGTCGACGCTCTTCACCTTCGCATTGGTGATCCATTTGATGTGCCGCTGGCGCATCTCGCTTTCCAGCAGTCCCTTGGTGTCGCCGACCCCGTCGAGACCCAGGTGGCCGATGTAGGGCTCGGAGGTGACGAAGGTCATCGGCACCTTGTCGCGCAGCTTGCGGCGGCGCAGTTCGGTGTCGAGGATCATGGCGAATTCGTAGGCGGGACCGAAGCAGGAGGCGCCCTGGACGGCGCCGACGACGATCGGGCCGGGGTTCTCGACGAAGCGGTCGAAGGACTCGGCCGCCTTCACGGCATGGTCAACGTGGCAGATCGAGACGGTGTGGCCGTCGGGTCCGAGGCCTGGAATCTCGTCGAAGGCCAGCTCGGGGCCGGTGGCGATGACCAGATAGTCGTAATGCAGGGCCCGGCCGTCGGTCAGGTCGATGCCTTTTTCGGCGGGCCGGATGCGGCTGGCGCCGACATTGATGAACTCCACGCCCTTGCGCTTCATCACCTCCGGCAGGCTGACCTCGATGGCCTCGCGCTTGCGCCAGTTCACCGCCACCCAGGGATTGGACGGGGTGAAATGGAAGGTGTCGCCCTTCGACACCATGACGATCCGCGCGCGGTCGCCGAGAACATGCCGCAGATCGTAGGCGGCGATGGCCCCGCCGAGGCCTGCGCCAAGAATGACGATGGTGGGCCGGTCCATGCGCAATCTCCATTCCGGGACGGTCGTGTCGAAATCCAATCCTGCGCCGCCCTGGCCGTCGCGCCTTGATCCGTATCAAGGCCGGGGAGCGGCGTCGGGCGGACAGTTCCGGAGGCTTGCAATCATATTAGCAATATCTAATATTAGTGCAAGCTTATATAAGGACGCCCTCGATGACGAAGCCCACGGCCCTGTTCGCCGCCCTCGCCGCCGCGACCCTTATGGCCGGCGGCCTCTCGGCCTGCGGCGGCGAGCCCCAGGTCGTCGCGACCGCGCCGACGCGGGGCGAGCGCCTGGCGGTGACCGAAGCCCTGATCGACGCGGTCAAGCCGGCCTCCGCCGTGGTCGCCTCGCGCGATCTCGGCGAGGCCCGGGCGCGCATATCGGGCACGCTGACGCAGTTGAACGTGCGCGAGGGCGACACGGTGCGCGAAGGCCAGGTTATCGGCGTGGTCGTCGACAACCGGGTCGGTCTCGAGACGGCGGCGTTCGGCGCCCAGGTCGCGGCCACCGAGGCCGAGGCCGCGCGCGCCCGCGCCGACCTGTCGCGAATCCAGACCCTGTTCGATCGCGGCATCTACGCTCAGGCCCGGCTCGACCAGGCTCTCGCGGCCTCCCGGGCCGCCGACGCCCAGGTCCGGGCGGCGCGCGCCGTTCGCTCGGCCAGCGCCGAGACCGGCGCCCAAGGCCGGATTCTCGCGCCGACCTCGGGTAGGGTGCTCGCCGCCGACGTGCCCGCCGGCTCGGTGGTCAGCGCCGGTCAGTCGATCGCCACGATCACCGCCGGACCGCTGGTCCTGCGCCTCGAACTGCCCGAAGCCCAGGGCCGCAACCTGCGGGTCGGCGAGAGTGTCGTGGTTTCATCCGAGGACCTGCCCGGCGTCAGCGCCGGGACCATCGCCCAGGTCTACCCGGCCTCCAACGCCGGTCAGACCACCGCGGACATCTCGGTCGGCGGCCTGAACAGCGATCGGGTCGGACAGCGGGTCACCGTCCAGGTGCCCGTCGGCCAGCGGAGCGCGCTCGTCATTCCCCGTCGCTTCGTCGCCACCCGCTTCGGCATCGATTTCGTCCGCACCGTCGATCGGGCCGGACGCGTCAGCGAGGCGCCGGTTCAGCTGGGCGGCCCCGTCAGCGGTGACCGTGTCGAGGTGCTGTCGGGTCTCGCCGCCGGCAATGTCGTTCTGGCTCCGGAGACGGCCCGATGAACCTCGGCGTGTCCGGACGGCTGACGAAAGCCACGCTGAATTCGCCGCTGACCCCCCTGATGCTGCTGGCGGCGATCGCCGTCGGCCTGATGGCCGTGCTGTCGATCCCCCGCGAGGAGGAGCCGCAGATCAGCGTGCCCATGGTCGACATCATGGTCGCCGCCCCGGGACTGAGCGCCTCCGACGCCACCGAACTGGCGGCCAAACCGCTGGAAGCCATCGTGCGCAGCATCGACGGCGTCGAGCACGTCTACACCCAGGTCCAGGACGACCAGGTCATGGTCACCGCCCGCTTCCTGGTCGGCTCGGACCCCGACGACGCGGCGGTTCGGGTGCATGAGAAGGTGCGCGCCAACTACGGCTCCATTCCCGTCGGCGTTTCAGAACCGCAGATCGTCACCCGCGGCATCAACGACGTCCCCGCCGTGGTCCTGACCCTGACGCCGCGCGCCGACGCCGCCGGGCGCTGGAGCGACCAGGCGCTGTACGACGTCGCCGCCCGGCTGCGCACCGAGATCGGCAAGGTCGAGGACGTCGGCCTGACCTTCATCGTCGGCGGCCGCCCGTCCGAGATCCGGGTCGAACCGGATCCCGCCCGCATGGCGGCGCGCGGCGTGGCCCTGTCCTCGGTGCTGGAGACCGTCGCCCAGGCCAACCGCAGCTTCCCCGCCGGCGCCTTCCGCGACCAGGGCCAGGCTGTGGCGCTGCGCTCGGGGGAGCGGCTGGCCACGCCCGACGACGCCTCCCTGCTGACCGTCAGCTCCATGGCCGGCGAGCCCGTCTACCTGCGGGATGTGGCCACCGTCATTCAGGCCCCGCGCGAGGATCAGGCCCGCGCCGCCCACTACGCCCGCGTCGGCGACGGCTGGAGCCGCACCCCCGCCGTCAGCCTGGCCGTGGCCAAACGTCAGGGCGCCAACGCCGTGGTCGTCTCCCACGGAGTGATGCAGCGGGTCGAGGCGCTGAAGGGCACGCTGATCCCGGACGGCCTCGAGGTCGTGGTCACCCGCGACTATGGCGAGACGGCCAACGAGAAGGCCAATGAGCTGCTGATGCACCTCGGTCTGGCCACGATCTCCATCGTCATCCTGATCGGCTTCGCCATCGGCTGGCGCGAGGCCGGCGTGACGGCGGTGGTCATTCCCACGACCATCCTGCTGACCCTCTTCGCCTCCAATCTGATGGGCTACACCATCAACCGCGTCAGCCTGTTCGCCCTGATCTTCTCGATCGGCATCCTCGTCGACGACGCCATCGTGATGATCGAGAACATCGCCCGCCACTGGGCCATGAACGACGACCGCAGCCGGGCCCAGGCCACCGTCGAGGCCGTGGCCGAGGTCGGCAATCCGACCGTGGTCGCCACCCTGACGGTGGTCGCCGCCCTGCTGCCCATGCTGTTCGTCTCGGGCCTGATGGGGCCCTATATGGCGCCGATCCCGGTCAACGCCTCGGCGGCCATGGTCTTCTCCTTCTTCGTCGCAGTGGTCATCGCGCCGTGGCTGATGATCCGACTGGCGCGCAAGACCCTGGCCGGCGGCCACGGGCACGAGCATGGCGAGGGCCTGCTGGGCCGCCTCTATCGCAAGGTGGCCGCGCCGGTCATCCGCTCGCGCCGCAGCGCCTGGACCTTCCTGATCGTCGTCGGCCTCGCCACCCTGCTGGCCATGTCGATGTTCGGCTTCCGCGCGGTGCCGGTGAAGCTGCTGCCGTTCGACAACAAGTCCGAGCTCCAGGTCGTGCTGGACATGCCCGAGGGAACCAGCCTCGAGACCACGGAACGCACCCTCGCCGGGGCCGCGGCCGTGGCGGGGACCCTGGTCGAGGTGGAGTCGCTGGAGAGCTATGCCGGGACGGCGACGCCGTTCAATTTCAACGGCCTGGTGCGCCACTACTTCCTGCGCGCCGGAGCGGAGCAGGGCGATCTGGCGGTCATGCTGGCGCCCAGGGACGAGCGCGACCGCAGCAGCCACGCCATCGCCCTCGACCTGCGCCGGCGCCTGGCTGAATTGCCGCTGCCGGCGGGCGCCTCGCTCAAGGTGGTCGAGGCTCCGCCGGGACCGCCTGTGCTGGCGACCCTGCTGGCCGAGGTCTACGGCCCCGACGCCGCCACGCGTCGCGCCGTGGCCGCCGAACTGGAGACCCTGTTCCGCGCCGAGGCCTCGGTGGTCGACGTCGACAACAGCTATGGCGTCCGCCGTCCGGTCCTGCGACTGATTCCCGACCGCGAGAAGATAGAGCGCTTCGGCCTGTCCGAGCGCGAGGTGCACGACTCCATCGCCGCCGTCATGGGCGGCCAGATTCTGGGCTACGCCGCGCGCGACAATGAGCGGACCCCGGTCGAGATCGCCGTCCGCCTGCCCCAGTCGGCCCGGACCTGGAACGAGCAGATGGCCGTCATGCCCGTGGCCGTGACAAACATCGACGGGGGCCGGCGGCTGGTCGAACTGGGCGAGGTCGTCGAGGCCCGTCACGAACTGGCCCGCTGGCCCGTCTACCGCCGCGACGGCCGCGCCGCCGAAATGGTCACCGCCGAACTGGCCGGCCAGTTCGAGGCCCCGATCTACGGCATCCTGGCCATCGACGCCGCCATCAAGGCGCACGACTGGAAGGGTCTGCCGCGCCCCGAGATCCGGCTCAACGGCCAGCCGACCGACGAGACGGTCCCGACCGTGCTGTGGGACGGCGAATGGGAGATCACCTGGGTCACCTTCCGGGACATGGGCGCCGCCTTCGGCGTGGCCCTGCTGGGGATCTATGTTCTGGTCGTCGCCCAGTTCAAGGATTTCCGCATCCCGCTGGTGATCCTGACGCCCATCCCCCTGACCCTGATCGGCATCGTCATCGGCCACATGCTGTTCGGCGCGCCCTTCACCGCCACATCGATGATCGGCTTCATCGCACTGGCGGGGATCATCGTGCGAAATTCGATCCTGCTGGTCGACTTCATCCGCCACGCCCGAACGCCGGGACGGCCCCTGCGCGAGGTCCTGCTGGAGGCCGGCGCCATCCGGTTCAAGCCGATCCTGCTGACGGCGCTGGCGGCCATGATCGGGGCGGCGGTGATCCTGTTCGACCCGATCTTTCAGGGTCTGGCGATCTCCCTGCTGTTCGGCCTGATCTCGTCGACGATTCTGACGGTGCTGGTGATCCCGGCCATCTATATCGCATTGAAGGACGACGGCCGCCCCCTGGCCGCGCCCGGACCCGCGGAAGAGACGCCATGACCGACGCCCTGCCCACGCCCGACGCCGCCGCCCTGGCCGAGCTTGAGGCCAGCGCCGCCCCGGCCGCCCGCCTGATGCGTCTGTTCGCCAACGAGCAACGGCTGATGCTGATGTGCCGGCTCAGCGAAGGCGACTGCGCCGTCGGCGAACTGGCGGCGTTCGCAGGCCTGTCGCAGTCCGCCTGTTCCCAGCACCTCGCCCGGCTGCGCGAGGAGGGGGTCGTCGCCCCACGGCGCGAAGCCCAGACCATCTACTACGGCATCGCCGACCCGGCCGCCGCCCGGGTCATCGCCCTGCTGTGCGACATCTACCGCGACAAGCCGAAGGACCCGACCCCATGAGCTATTTCACCGCCCGCACCGTCGCAGGCGATTTCGAGGCCGTCGTCGAGCGCACCCGCGCTGCGCTTCAGAAGCACGGCTTCGGCGTCCTCACCGAGATCGACGTCCAGGCCACGCTCAAGGCGAAGATCGGCCAGGATTTCCGTCCCTACCGCATCCTTGGCGCCTGCAACCCCGTCATGGCCCACGAGGCCCTGAAGATGGAGCCGCACGTGGGCGTCATGCTGCCCTGCAACGTCGTGATCCAGCAGGTCGAGGGCGGCGTCGAGGTCTTCGCCATTGACCCGGCCGCTTCCATGCGCGCCATCGACAACGCCGAACTGCTCGGTCACGCCCAAACGGTGGGCGAGCATCTTCGCGCCGCTGTCGCCGAAGTTTGATCCCGGGCATGTTTGCTTTCCGCGGCCATCAACCATCCGAAGCCGGGGCCGATCGCCAGCGCCTTGATGGCGTGATGGAGGCGTCCATGGCCGCTGGGGCCGGGAGCGAACGCTCCGATCCCGGGTCATCGACAGCCGCGGGGCCCTGGCCGCCGCCAATGCGAACCTCGAGACTCTCGAGGATATCTGCCAGGCGGAACTCGACATCCGCCTCGGCCCCGTTATGGCCTTGCTCGACCGCGACCCCGCGGTGCGGCCCTCCGACGAGGACCTTGCTGAAGTCATGGCGCAAGCCAACGCCGCCCTGACCGTTTGCGGGGTGCTGAAATTGCCGATGCTGGGGCAGGCGCTCATCATGCTATGCGCTCTCGCCGACGCCCTGAGGCACACGACCTACTGGCCCGCCGGCGCGCTGACGCCCGCGGTCAACCTCATCACCCTGACCCGGGCCGGACACATCGGGGACGCCGCCGTCGCAACCCTGCTTGGGGAGCTGCAACGCTGTCTGGCGCGCTATATCGAGCACACCACCGATCGCTGACCAGCGGCGGGCGCGGCATCCGAGGGCAGCGCAGGGCATGGCGCAGATCACGAACCTTCGCGCCCAATAGCGTCGGTCCGGAGTTCGGCCGGGCGGACGACAGCGGAGGCGAATCGTTGATGACGCCCGGGGCCGGGTCGTACGGCGGCGGAAGCGCCGCCGGGCGGCGCCCTCGCCGACAGCGCCGGTTCGTCGCTTTCGGGCCAATGCCATGTTGATATCGGTCCGACGGGATGCGACAGGGCGGTTCGGCCAGGAGCCGGATTTCGGGCGGTCGGGAAGGCATATGGCAGGGTCGACCATCTATGACGTCGCGGCCGCGGCAGGCGTGTCCATCAAATCGGTGTCCCGCGTCCTGAACGGCGAGCCCAATGTCAGCGAGGCTCTGAAAACCAGGGTCGGCAAGGCGGTCGAGGACCTGGGCTACAGGCGCAGCCTTTCCGCGCGAGGCCTGGCCGGATCATCCTCCTCGGTGATCGTCGCCCTGGTTGACGCAGGGATGACCATCGAGCATTGGCGAAGCGGCAGCGGAAACGACTATCTGAGCCGGCTCGAACTGGGCGTGCTGATGGAACTGCGCCAGGTCGACTACCATCTGATGGTCGAGATGGTCGACTACGCTTCGCCCACTCTTCAGCGCGATCTGTCGGCCCTGCTGTCCTCGATCCGGCCGGAAGGGGTCCTGCTGACCCCGCCGAACTGCGATCTCAGCCTCGTTCTCGATGTGCTGGATTCATCCGGCGTGGCCTATGCCCGGATCGGGGCCGAACGCGAACTGGGCCGCGGAATTCTGGTCTCCATGGACGAGCGTCAGGCCGCCTATGACATGACCGAACACCTGATCGACCTGGGGCACCGGCGGATCGCCTTCATCGGCGGTCCTGCGGCCTATTCGGCCAGTCGGCTGCGCCTCGAGGGTTTTCAGGCGGCCATGACGGCGCATGGTCTGGCTGTTCCGGCCGAAGCGGTCGTCGAGGGGGACTTCACGTTCGCGGCCGGAGTGGCCGGCGTCGAAAAGCTTCTAAACGGCCCCTTGTCGCCGACCGCGGTGTTCGGCTCGTGCGACGATACCGCCCTGGGCACCATACATGGCGCGCTGGCCCGTGGTCTCCAGGTTCCGCGTGACCTTTCCGTCTGCGGCTTCGACGATTCACCCAGCGCCATGTTCAGCAATCCGACGCTGACGACGATCCGCCAGCCGGTCGCCGAGATGGCGGCCGCGGCCGTGCAGCGCCTTACCCCGCCGCTCCGCGCGCGGCTCAAGCCCAGGTATGATGGGGGGCCGCTGGTAGTTCCGTATCGGCTCCTCCTCCGGAAATCGACCATTGCGCCGCCAGCCGACTAGGTTCGTGCGAGGATGGTTGACAGCGCTGTCATTTCTGGCTGTACTGGCCAGGAGAGCTGTCGAACAAGGCTCGGGAAACGCCATCCGGAACGACCGCTCGCGGTCCCCTTCACCAGAAGGGCTCCGTCGTCGCAACCCGGCCTCATCCGTCGACCCGCTCTCCCGAAGCGACTCCTGACTGACTTTTCGCCGCGGCGACCCCCCGCCGCGGCGATCCTTTCACACGACCCCGCGCGAGGACGACCATGGGCAGAGCCGTATCTCTCCTGGCCTTGGCGACAGCGATCTCTCTCATTCTTGACGGCGCCGCCTCTGCGCAAGCCCGACCGGTCGGGATGGCGGACCCGGCGGTCACAGCTCCGCAACGAGCGCACCCGGAGATGTGGCCGCGGGCCGCTTCACCCGCGACATTGAGCGACCGGCAGACCGAGGCCTTCATCGACGCCCTGCTTGCTCGCATGACACTGGACGAAAAGGTCGGTCAGATGATCCAGGCGGACATCGCCTCGATCACTCCGGACCAGCTCGCAGACTATCCGCTGGGTTCCATTCTGGCGGGAGGCAACTCCTCGCCGGGGGGCGACGAGCGCGCGCCGGCCCAGGCCTGGGTCGATCTCGCCAGGGCCTTTCGGGCGGCGGCCGCCGCGCGGCCCGGTGCGCGCGTGCCGTTGATCTTCGGCATCGACGCCGTGCACGGGCATAACAACGTCGTTGGCGCCACCATCTTCCCGCACAACATCGGACTGGGCGCCGCACGGGACCCGGACCTGATCCGTCGCATCGGCGAGGCCACGGCCCTGGAGGTCGCGGCGACCGGCGCCGACTGGACCTTTGGCCCGACCCTCGCCGTGCCGAGGGATGACCGCTGGGGAAGGGCGTACGAGGGCTATTCGGAGGATCCCGAGGTGCAGCGCGCCTACGCCGGTCCCATGACGCTCGGATTGCAGGGTGAACTTCGGGAGGGTCGTCCGCTCGCGGCCAGCCACATCGCCGGATCAGCGAAGCATTTCCTGGCCGACGGCGGGACGGCCGAAGGCGTGGATCAGGGCGACTTCGTCGGATCCGAGCAGGCGTTGATCGATATCCACCTGGGCGGCTATCCCGCCGCGATCGACGCGGGCGTGTTGTCGGTCATGGCCAGCTTCTCCAGCTGGAACGGGATCAAGCACTCCGGCAACGAGACGTTGCTGACCGATGTGTTGCGCGGCCCCCTGGGCTTTCAGGGACTGGTGGTGTCCGACTGGAACGCCCACGGGCAGCTGCCCGGCTGCTCGAACGAGAGCTGCGCCCTTGCGGTCAACGCAGGCATCGACATGCTGATGGCCCCGGACAGCTGGAAGCCGCTGTACGAGAACACCCTGGCCCAGGTCCGATCCGGTGAGATTTCTCAGGCTCGCCTGGACGAGGCCGTCCGGCGCATTCTCCGGGTCAAGGTCAAGGCTGGTCTGTTCCAGGACGCGCGGCCGGTCGAAGGGGATCTGAGCGTGCTCGGATCCGCGCGGCACCGCGCCCTGGCGCGGGAAGCCGTGCGCAAGTCCCTGGTCCTGCTGAAGAACGAGGACGGCGTTCTGCCGATCCGTGCGGGCGCGCGGGTGCTGGTGGCGGGAGCGGCCGACGACATCGGCCAGGCAGCCGGCGGCTGGACCCTGAGCTGGCAGGGCACCGGGAACACCAACGCCGACTTCCCGAACGGCCAGTCGATCTGGAGCGGCATCGAACAGGCGGTCACATCGGCCGGGGGAACCGCCCTTCTCAGTCCGGACGGGAGTTATGACATCCGGCCCGACGTCGCCATCGTGGTCTTCGGCGAGACGCCCTATGCCGAGTTCCAGGGCGATCTCGAGACTCTCGACCTAACGCCGACCGAACCCGCGGAGATGCTGCGCCGGCTGAAGGCGGAAGGCGTGCCGACCGTGTCGATCTTCCTGTCCGGCCGGCCCCTGTGGACCAATCCGGAAATCAATGCGTCCGACGCCTTCGTCGCCGCCTGGCTCCCGGGCACGGAGGGGGGAGGGGTTGCCGACGTGATCGTCGGCGACGTTCAGGGGCGGGCGCGACATGATTTCCAGGGAACCCTGTCCTTCAGCTGGCCTCGCACCGCCGACGGGACTCCGCTCAATCACGGCGAGCCGGAATACGATCCGCAGTTCGCCTATGGCTATGGCCTGACCTATGCGCGGCCTGGTGGCGTGCCCCGGCTGTCGGAAGAGAGCGGCGTGTCCGGCGCGGCGGGGGCGGTGGACCGCTATCTGGTCGATGGCCGGGTGGCTGCGCCGTGGAGCCTGTCGCTCGAGGATTCCGGGGGTGAAACGCGATCCAGCGACGGCCGCACGGGCGCCAGCCCCCGCGCCGGCGTGAGCATCCGTCCCGTGGATGACCTGGCCCAGGAGAGTGGCCGCCAACTGGCCTTCGCCGGCGGGCAGCGGGCGACCGCGGCCCTCAGCGGCCCGCCCGTCGATCTGTCCCGGCAGAGCAATGGCGAACTGACCCTGTCCTTCCGTTACCGCGTGGATGCGGCGCCCTCGGGTCCGGTCTCCCTGGCCATGGGAGCGGGGGTGGTCGACATCGGGGAAATTCTTCGTCAGGCCCCGATCGGCGACTGGCGCACGCTCCGGATTCGACTGTCTTGCTTCAGGGCCGCCGGAACGGATGTCGCCGCCGTGGACACGCCCTTCGCCCTCGCCACCGATGAGGCGATGACGGTTTCGGTGTCGGAAATCCGGCTGGCCTCGCACGACAACATCGCGGTCTGTCCCGGAGCCTGAGGGCGGGACCCTGGCCTGCCAGCAACGCCAATGTCCTGCTCCGGACCGCAGCGCCCGCCGGGACGTCGCGATCATTCAGGCCGGGGCGGGCGGCGGCTTCCTTTCACCGGCGCTGCAGCGGCCCTTTTCGCACCCCCCGGAGGCTGCAGGATCGGCTTTACGGCAGGCGTGGCGTGACGATCGACGTTGCTAACACAGCGTTACCGGAGGATGATTGACAGCGCTGTCTTTTTAAGACCTTCTGACGCTACCGGCGATTTAGAGACCGGACTGAACTTGGGAAGAAGCGCCAATGGCGCTCCACGGAACACAGCGGGGTCCAGCCTGTCGAGGGCGGCCTGCGCCTGTATCCGTGAAAGGGAGAGGCCTATGCATAATCACCGTCGCCACATCCGCGCGATCCTCATGACCGCGGCATCAGCCAGCGTGCTGGCCACCGCCGCGCCGGCTTTCGCGCAGACTCCGGACTCCCAGGACGAGGCGGCGGTCCTCGACGAGGTCATCGTCACCGGATTTCGCGCCTCCCTCGCCGACGCGCTGAACGCCAAACGCGAGTCCAACCTGATCATTGAGTCCATCACCGCCGAGGACATCGGCAAGTTTCCCGACCAGAACATCGCCGAGTCGCTGCAGAGACTGGCGGGCATCCAGATCGACCGTGAGAATGGACAGGGCACCAAGGTCCGCATCCGCGGGCTCGATCAGAACGTCACCCTGCTGAACGGGGACATCTTCGTCACGGGCTTGGAAATCTTCCGGCTGGGCGAAGGCAATATCCGCCAGGACAGCTCGCTGGAGGGCATCCCTTCGGAGCTGATCGGCGGGGTGGACATCTACAAGTCGCCCGACGCCTCCCTGCTGGAAGGCGGTCTGGGCGGGATCATCGACCTGCAGACCCGACGCGCCCGAACGCTCCGCAGCGACAACCTGATCGCCGGCGATCTGCGCGCGAACGTGAACGGCGACAACGGAGACTGGAACCCGACCGGATCGCTCGTGGTCGGCCACCGTTTCGGCGATCGCCTCTCAATCCTCGGCACCGTGTCGTACGACCAGACGGACATCTTCACCGAGGCTCTGGGCGGCGAGAACCGCGGCGGCTGGGCCTTCCTCGGGCGCCCCGTCAGCGGCGGACCCGCGCGCGACATCTGGTCGCCCGAATACCGGTACGCCACCAACCGGGATCAGGAGCGGGAGCGGATCGGCTATTCGCTGAACGCCGACCTGCAGGTCAGCGACTCGCTGTCGCTGACCGCCGACTGGTTCCATTCCGACCTGTCGATCGTGACCCAGGAAGCCTCGATCAAATTCCCCTTCGCCAACGAGAACGCCACCTATGCCGCGGCGGGCCTGACGGTGGGTGACAACAATGTGCTGGAAAGCGGCACGGTGACCGCGAACTCGGCGGAGGCCATCTCCTTCGTCCAGAACGCCGAGGCCAGCACCGACAATTTCCAGCTCGCGGCCGATTGGGACAACGGCGGGTCCCTGCGCGGCAGCGTGCGCGCCGCCTGGTCCACGGGCGACTACGAAAGCACCAGCGGCAACAGCGACGTCCGCTACACCCAGTACACCGTGCGCAACGGCACGGCGGCGGGCTTTGTGCCGAATCCGACGGCGCCGGCGACCTTCACCTACAACTATGCCAACGGCGACAATCCGACCTTCACCCCGGCCAACCCCGCCCAGTTCATCACCCCGACCTCGGTCTTCGCCAAGTCGCACTGGGTGTTCGGCGAGAACACCGAGATCGAGAACGCCTCGCTGCGCGCCGACCTGGAATATTCCCCGGACTTCGCCCAGGGAGTGACCATCAGCTTCGGCGCCCGCTACGCGGAGCGCACTGTCGACTCCGAATACGGACGCTACCTCGCCGACTACTCCGGCAAGGGCGAGCTCGACGCTCACGCGCTCGGGCTGGGGGACTGGACGCCCTTCGGCTATTTCCAGGACGGGGCCATCGGCTACAAGTCCTGCGAGCTGCCCGTCGGAACGCCCGGGCGGCCGGTTTGCTCGCCCGGCGCCCGGTTCGGCGATTCTCCAGCTCTGATCACGCCCTACCAGACCGCCGCTTCGAATCCTGACCGGTTCGAGACCGTGACGATCGGCGGCATCACCGCCCTGGTGCAGAACCGCGACCAGATGCGCAACCCGCTCGCCTGGATTTCGGCGCTCTACCCGTCGACGCCCTTCACCTTCTTCCGGGACCCGGTGGAGTCCTTCATGGTCGAGGAGAAGACCACCTCGGGCTACCTCATGTTCGACGTGGGCGAGGACGGGGACCGGTTCCATGTCAACGCCGGGGCGCGGGTCATCAAGACCGAACTCGGCATCGACTCCAGCCAGACCCCGATCTCGGGCGCCTACTATTTCGGCACCGATAGCTGGAACGGCGTGTTGGCCAACCCCGTCGCGGTCACCACGCGGCGCGAATACACCGATGTCCTGCCGAGCGCGACCGCCGTGCTGGAGGTCAATGAGACGGACAAGCTCAGGGTCTCGGCCGCCCGCGTCGTCTCGCGCCAGAACTTGTTCCAGCTGGGCCAGGGGTCGAACTTCAACTTCACCCGCAGCACGACGCCGGGGCCGGACCTGGACAGGTTCATCTATACGAACGGCAGCGGCGGCAACACCGAGCTCGATCCCTATCGCGCATCCCAATTCGACATCGCCTATGAGCGCTATTTCGGGACGCAGGGCCTTCTGTCGGCGGCGATCTTCTACAAGAGCGTGGACAGCTTCATTCAGACCGACACCGTGTCCCGGCTGGTGGCGGACGGATCGACCGCCGGTGCGACCATGGGGATCTTCACCCAACCCGTGAACGGCGAGGGCGGCACGATCCAGGGCGTCGAACTGGCCGCCCAGTACGCCTTCGACAACGGCTTCGGGTTCAACGCCAACTACACCTTCTCGGACTCCGAGAGTTCAAACTTCTCGGACTTCGAGGACAGCCTGCCGATCCCCGGCGTGGCCAGGCACGCCTTCAACCTTCAGGGCTACTATGAAGGCCACGGGTTCGAGGCCCGGCTGTCCTACGCATGGCGCGACAAGAGCTACCAAGGCAATTTCGCCTTCGGATCCGGGGCGGACTCGCACAACCTGTCGACCTGGGAACGGGCTTACGGCCAGTTGGACGGGCAGATCGCCTATGCCGTCACCGACGACATCAAGGTGGTGCTGGAAGGCATAAACCTGACCGAGGAATCGACGGGTCGTTACCTGCAGTTCGAAAACCTGCCCTTCCGCTATGCGACCGGCGAGCGCCGCATTTCGCTGGGCGCGCGGTTCACGCTCGGACGCTGACTTCCTTGACGCGGACGAGGGGCCCGACCCATCGTCCGCGTCTTGCTGTCAGGATGACGACATGGACATGACGCGGCCGGGAGCCATCCGATCGATCGCCATCGTCGGCGGCGGCACGGCCGGCTGGATGTCGGCCGTTCTGCTGGGCCATGCGCTGAGAGGGTCCGATTGCCGGATCACGGTGGTCGAGTCGGCAGAGATCGGGATCGTGGGGGTGGGAGAGGCGACCATTCCTCCCATCCTCGACTTCCTGGACCTGGTCGGAATCGACCGCGAGACGTTCGTTCGCGAGACCCAGGCGACGATCAAGCTGGGCATCCGGTTCCAGGACTGGAAGACGGTCGGAGAGCACTACTGGCACCCGTTCGGATCGTTTGGCTGCGCCATCGATCGGCGGCCCTTCCACCATCATCTGCAACGCGCCGCGGAATGGGGCGAGGCGCGTGGCGTGACCGATTTCAGCCTCGGCGCAGCCATGGCCCAGGCCGGCCGGTTCGCGCCGCCAGATCCCCGCGCCGGTCTGGCCCGCGCGGGACTGCGCCATGCTCTTCATTTCGACGCGTCCCTGGTCGCCCGCACCCTGAGAACGGTGGCCGAGCGACGCGGGATCGAAAGGCTGGAACGCACCGTCGTCGATGTCACCCGCACAGCCGACGGTCACGTCGGCGAGTTGCTCTTCAGCGAAGGCGAGCCGCTGGCGGCCGATCTGTTCATCGACTGCTCGGGTTTTCGCGGCCTGTTGATCGAGGGCGTCATGGCCTCCGGCTATGAGGACTGGACGCACTGGCTGCCGTGCGACCGTGCCGTCGCCGGGCCGACCGCGCTGGCCGGCGACACCCAGCTCTATACCCTGTCGCAGGCGCTCGGCTCCGGCTGGCGATGGCGCATCCCGCTCCAGCACCGGGTCGGCAACGGCTATGTCTATTCCAGCAGTCACCTCGAGGATCAGCCAGCCCTCGACGAGCTGGCCCGGGCGGTCGGCGGCGACTTCCTGGCGGAACCGCGCCAGCTTCGGTTCACCACCGGGCGGCGTCGCGCTTTCTGGAAAGGCAATGTGGTCGCCCTGGGCCTGGCCTCCGGTTTCATGGAGCCGCTGGAATCGACCAGCATCCACCTCGTGACCAGCGGCCTCTACAAGCTGCTCGACCACTTCCCGGACCGGTCATTCGAACCGGCCAACATCGCCGCCTACAACGCCGCCCTGATCGAGGAATATGAAACGATCCGGGACTTCATCCTGGTCCATTACTGCCTCAGCGAGCGGCGCGACACGCCGTTCTGGCGCGATGTGACCAGCCAGCCGCTGCCGGACAGTCTCAAGGCGCGGATCGACCTGTATCGCGCCAGCGGTCGCTGCCCCTTTCGCCAGGGCGACCTCTTCGTCGACGTGAACTGGTACTACGTGCTGCATGGTCTTGGTTTGCGTCCACGCCGCCCGGACCCCCTGACCGAGCTCTCGGATCCCCGAGCGGTGCGGAACGTGTTCGACCAGCTGGCGCGGGACGTTCAGGACGGCGTGGCCGTCGCACAATGACGCCGGGAGGCGATCGTCACGGCGTGTCGCCTCCGGTCGAGACCGGAACCCGGGGCGTCGTCGTGAGATTGTGCCGCATCCAATTTTCAATCTCGGCCTGCTGAAGGCCGAACATCATGTCCGGCGTAACCCTGTACAGGGCCTCGATGAAGGCGCGGTCCCAGCGGGTCAGGGCGCGGGGCCGGGCGGCGGCGGACTCGTCGAACAGCGACAGGATGGTCCGCTGCCCCCCCGTCGACGGCTCGGCCGGCAGATCGACCAGGGCGATGAAGGCCAGGTAGGCCGCCAGCGAATCCAGCGGCGCCGCCGCGGCCCGCTCGGCGTCCACGACGATGATCGTCTGCTGGATGGCCCGGGTGGTGGCGACCCTCAGCCGCGACTGGGGCAAGGCTCTCTGATCGGTCCGTGTCAGGTGCCGCCATCTGACCGGTCGGGATGGGCCGAGGAACCGGGTGAGCGCCTCTCCCCGGGTGCTGAACATGTGGTTCCGGTTGCGGCGGGCGAATGTCCGGGCGAAGGCGTCGGCGTCCGTCGAGATCACGACCGCGACCGTGGGGGCGCAGCCGGGAGCCGCGTGCGGGATGTCGAGAGACCGGAAATTGGCCGCGATCTGCTCCGTCAGATAGGCGTTCACATCGGAAGCGCCGCCGACGACGCTGACGCAGAGCCGGTGATCCCAGCGCGCGACCTGACCGACGAAACGGCCGTGCTCGCCCGGCACGGTGATTCCGCCGATGAAGCGGCCGATGGCGTCGTCCGACAGGGGCTGAACCACGATGTCGGGCAAGGTATCGGGCGGCCGGGGCGCCGCGTCCTGCCCACCCAGAAGCGCCAGCGCCAGGATTGCTGATATCACCATTCCGGGACGTCGCCCCACGCTTGCCGGCCTGTCAACCGGCCAAGGCAGGATCCGGCCATCCGCCGCGCCGGGATTTCCGGCCCGGTCCTGCCCAGGCCGGACGAGAGCGGATTGAAAAGTCATGGAAAACAACGGGGCGAAATTCAATCGTCGTTAGCTGGCGGTTAACGCCGCTGGCCCAAGGCTGGCCCCATCAGTCCAGTACGATGGAATCAGTCCGCTACTCATGCGCACGTCGGCCTACACGACAGTCCGCCCGCGCTACGGCTTCTTCGACGTCGTCGGCCTGCTGTTCCGCGAAAGCCTGCTGATGGTCGTGATCTTTCTCGCGGTGTTCGCCCTCGGCACGGCGGCGGTGCTGACGCTGAAAAAGTCGTATACGGCGACCGCCAGCGTCTACGCCGGCGCGGGGTCGGAATACGTCTATCAGCCGCGCGTGGGGCCGACCGAACGCAGCCAGCCTCTGGAGGCGGACGCCGTCGCCCAGGCGGAGGCCGCCATCCTGGGCAGCCTGGAGGTGAAGCGGCGAGCCGTGCGGGCCGTCGGCGCGGACACGGTCCTGGGGCCGGACGCCAAGGGGACCCCGGCCGAGAAGGAGACAGCGGCGCTGAAGGCGCTGGACGCCGGGCTCGGCGTCGGGGTCACGCCGGGAAGCGCCATCATTTCGATCTCCTTCGAGTCCGACGATCCGGTGCGCGCGGCCCAGGTTCTGAACGCCGTGGTCGACCAGTATCTGGTTCAGCGCCGGGAGGTCTTCGGCGCCGGCTCCACGCCCGCCTATGCGGCCCAGCGGGAAGCCTTCGAGGATGACCTGGCCAGGGCCGACGAGGCCTACAACGCCTTCCTGGCGTCCAACGACCTGGGAGATTTCGCCACCGCCAAGGCGACCCTGGCGGCCAACTACCAGACCACATACGCGGAAGCCTTGTCGCTGCGCGCCCAGCTGAACCAGGCCAGTCAGCGGCTGTCGACGCTCGAGGCCCAACTGGCGCGGCAGCCCGCCGAGGTGGTTCTGCAGCAGGACCTGAACATCTCCGCCCAGGACCAGATCCTGCAACTGCGCACCCAGCGCGAGGCCCTGCTGTCGCGCTATACGCCAGAGGCCCAGCCGGTCCGGGACATCGACCAGCAGATCGCCGATCTGCAGGCCTATGTCGCCACCGGAACCACGGTCGGTCCCAAGGAGGTCCGCACGGGGCCCAGCACCATCTTCACCGAGATCGAGACCGCCCGTATCACGGCCGCCGCCGACCGCGACGGGCTGGCGGCCCGTCTGGCGGTGGCCGAGGGCCAGCTGAACCAGCTGCGCTCACGCCAGGCCGAGCTGACGCGGCTGGAATCGGCCAACGCCAACCTGGCCGGCAACCGCGAGGTTCTGACGACCCTGGTGCGCGACTTCCAGCAGCGCGAGAGCACCGCCCGCGCCGACAGCGCCCTGGTCGCCGCCGGGGCCGACAATGTCAGCGTCATCGAGCGCGCCGAGGCGCCGACGCGGGGCACCAGCCTGAAAGCGCCGCTGCTGGCCGTGGTCTTCCTGTTCGCCGCCTTCACCGCCCTGTGCGTCGGCCTGCTGCGGGTCTTCGCGCGCCGGGGCTACGCCACCCCGGCCTCGACCGGGCGCACGCTCGAAATGCCGGTGCTGGCCGTAGCGCCGATGAAGGCCCGTTGATGCGCGCGCCCGGGACGCGCGTCATGGTAGCGTAGGGGCCTGTAGCCGGGCGCGTAGCGATTCGATGGTCGATCTGACATCCGAAATGGCGGCTCTCTGGGCGGCGCTGGGTCCGGCGCCGGGCCATCGCGGCCGTGTGATCCAGATCGCCGCCGCGACCTCGGGCGAGGGGGTTTCCACGGTCGCCCGGGAGTACGCCCGGCTGGCCGCGGTGCGGGCCCGGCGTCCCGTCTGGCTGATCGACGCCGACCTGGCCCAGCAGGGTCAGATGGAGGCGGTGGCGGCCGAGCCGGATCGCTTCGGAAGGCTCGGCAAGGCGGCCATCGCCACCCCCGACGGCTCCATCTTCTTCGCCGTGACGCCCCGGATCATGGACCGGGCCGGCAAGCCAGTGCATCCGGCCCGCCTGATCACGGCGCGGCCGTGCCTGGGCGGGCGGCTGTGGGTGACCCGGTTCGCCGCCGAACATCTGCGCTCGGGCCAACGGGCCGAGGCGGTCAGCGACGCCCGCTACTGGGATGTGTTGCGCAAGCACGCCGATACGGTGGTGATCGACGCCCCGGCGGCGGACCGCAACGGCCTGGCCATCACCCTGGCCCCCTATGTCGACGCCACCGTCCTGGTCGTGGCGGCCGAGGGCGCGGCGGCCAACGAGCCCCTGTTGCTGCGCGACGAGATCGAGGCGGTCGGCGGCGTGATCGCCGGCGTGGTGGTCAATCGCTCGACCTACAATCCGCCGGCCTTCCTGCGACGCCTGACCGGTTAGGGTTTCGCGGCCTCGAGCCGCGCCAGTTCGCGCTGGCCGTAGAAGTGAGGCTCGAAGCCCTTCATCCAGAACAGCTTGCCGACGCCGCGCGCCGTCCGGTCAAACATTTCGGCGCGCCTGGGACTGGCGATCAGGGCCAGGCCCGCGGACGCCGCGCCCCAGATCACGGTCTGCGCCGCGCCGACGATCATCCAGCGCACCACCCCGGGCCAGTCGCGCGCCGCGGCGGCGGTCTGGCTGGGGCCCTGGCCGTAGGCGAAGGCGCGGGCGAGGGCGTACCTCAAGGTGGCGCGGTGGGCCGGAGCGAATTCCTCGACCCGCGCGTCGGCGGCCCAGCCGAAACGGCCGCCGCGCGCCGCCAGGGCGGCGAACAGGGCGTCATCCTCGCCACCGGCCTGGTCGGCGCCGGTGTCGAACGGCGCCGAACCGGGCAGGGCGGCGCTGCGCACCATCAATGAGTTGCCGCAGCCGTAGGGCTTGTCGATCTCCTGCGTCCGGTCGGGGCCCTCGCGACCGAAGAACCGTTCGAGATAGGGCTTCAACCAGGGCTCGGCTTCCGGCGCCCGCCCGGTGATCGGCCCGAAGACCGCGTCGGCGCCCGTCTCGGCCTGGGCCGCCAGCAGGGCCGCCAGCCAGTCGGGCGCGGCCGCCTCGTCGTCGTCCAGAAACGCGATCAGGGGGGCCCGGGTCGCATCCAGGCCGGCGTTTCGGGCCGTGGCCACGCCTGGCCGCGGGGCATGAACATAGATCAGCGACCAGGGCGAGCGGCCGCGCAGGGCCTCGACCGTCGCCGTCGCCGAGCCAAGCGGATCATTGTCCACCACCACGATTTCGGCCACCCGGTCGGCGACGCGCGTCTGGCCGAACAGCGAGCGCAGGGCCCGGGCGAGGCTGTCAGGCCGCCTCAGGGTCGGCACGATGATCGCGACATCGGCCATCACACGGCCTCCGCATAGAGAGCCGCTCGATAGAGACGCAGGGAAAAGGCCCGCGTCGCCACCGGCAGCCAGGCTGTCTCGGCCCCGCGGCGCATCATCCGGCGCAGCCGGGGCAGACCGGGCAGGCGCTTCAGCAGCTTCGCCGCCCGGTAGCTGGGGTAGGTCGCGACGATCTCGGGATGGCGGCGAACCATGCGGGCGAAATTGGGCGCCGACTGCTCGTATTTGCCGGCCAGGGCGGCGACCGTGTCCAGCCCCATATGGGTGGCGGGATTGTCGAGGTGGACCACGCGAAACCGGCGTGACACGCGCATCGCCCATTCCACGTCCTCCCAACCCCAGCCGGTGAAGCCGGAATCGAAGGCTTCGGCCTCGAATACGTCGCGACGGACAAGCAGGTTGGAGGTGTAGACGTATTTTTCGGGCTGCTTCGCCCGCTCGCCATAGGGCACGCACTCGGACCTGGCGGCCATGGCGCGGTGGACGGCGAAGCGGGCGTCGGTCGGCGCCTGCAGCAGCGAGAAGCCGCCAAAGGCCACGGCCGGATCCTCGCGCGCCGCCAGGTCGGCCCAGTCGCGCAGGAAGCGTCGGTGATCGGGGCGCATGTCGCTGTCGAGGAACAGCAGGCTTCCGCCCCGCGCGGCCGACGCCAGCCGGTTGCGGCCGATCGAGCGACCCTCGTTGGCGGGCAAGGTGATGAGGCGCGCCGGCAGGGCCATCCCCCGGACCTGGCCGGCCAGTCGCGCGGTCAGGGCCGCATCCTTCGTACCGTCGTCGAGGATCACGATCTCGACCGCGCCCGCGACCGAGGCGGCCTCTTCGTCGAGCAGGGTCAGCAGATCGGCCGGGTCGTCGCGCAGGAACGGGATCAATACCGACACCGCCGGCTTCGCGGCTTTCCAGGCGGCGTTCTCGGTGATTTTCGCTCGCGCGCTCATGCCGTCGCCCTCCGCGCGCGAACCTGCTCCAGGAGACGACCGGCCACGTCCCGCACGCCCGCCGCGTTCAGGGTCAGGGCCGCGGCCGCATAGACGGCGCCGCCGACGGAGGCGTCCAGCACCAGTTCCCCGAAGCCGCCGATGGCCGGCAGGCGCGACACGACCAACGCCATCACGCCGGTGGCGACGCCGCAGCGCGCCAGGCTTTCCCAAGGAACCGGCAGGGCCACGACGCGCCGACCGATCAGCATCGTCGTGATCATGCCGACGGCGAAACTGGCCGCGGTGGCCCAGGCCGCGCCCATGAGGCCGAAGCGGGGCACGAGGACAAGGTTCAGGATCACGTTCAGGCCCGCGGGAACGGCCATGGCGATCAGCAGCCGCCTCGTCTTCTTGCCGAGGGTGAAGGCCTGGCCGAAATAGTAGGCGGTGAGGCCGAAGAACAGGGCGGACAGGGCGATCCAGGGCGTGACGCTGGCCGCCGCGACGCGCAGGTCCTCGCCGATCAGCACCTCGGCCAGCGGTCGCGCCACCAGGGCCACCCCCGCCGCCGCCGGCAGGCCGATCAGCAGGAAGGTCGACAACTGTTCGCGGGCGGCCTCCTTCAGACGCTCCAGCCCGCCGCGCTCGAGAGCCATGACCAGCGCGGGCTGGCCCGCCGATCCGAGCCACAGGAACAGGACGTCCAGGGTCCGGTTGGCGATGGAATAGCTGGCGTGATACGCTCCCACGGCCGCCTCATCCATATAGACGGCGAGCAGGAAGCGGTCGGTCGAGGACAGCACGACGGTCAAAGCCAGCGAGGCCGCGATCGGATAGCCGTACAGGGCGTAGTCCCGCACCCGGCCGGCCTCGAAGCCGCCGCCGCGCGCCTGCCTCAGCTCCCCCGGCAGGACCAGCGGCAGGGCGGCCAGCGGAGCCAGTCCCAGTCCCAGTAGCGGCCCCGCGGCGCCCAGGCCGGCAAGGGCGAAGCCGACGCCGATGGCCAGCCCTCCGACAGCGACAGCGATGTCCAGATTGGCCGCCTTGGACACTTCTCCGGCGGCGCGGTAACGCTCCTGCGCCAGTTTGACGAGAGAGCGCGCCGGCGCCCCGCCCAGGCCCGCCGCCAGGGCGATCTTGAACAGGGGGTCGGCCGGCCAGAGCCAGACCGCCACGCCGGCGACGACGACAAAGCCCGCGCTGAGCACGAATGCCGTGCGGTACAGGCTGGCGAAATGACCCTGGGCCGCGCCGGGGGCCTGGGCCGCCCAGAAGCGCGCCATCGCCGCCTCGAGCCAGCTGAACACGGCCACATGGGCAAGGGTCATGACCGAGAAGGCCAGGGCGTAGCGGCCGAAGTCCTCGGGGCTGAGCAGGCGGGTGAACAGGACGATGGCGAGGAAGCCGACCACGCCCTGCACGATATTGGCCGGCAGATAGCCCCAGACGCCGCGCCAGAACATCAGCGGATCGCCGCGCGGTCGCCCAGCAGCACAGGCACGGTGATGGCCATGATCCACAGGTCCATCCACAGGGACTGACGCTCGACATAGTCGATGTCCAGCCGCACCCGCTGACGCACGTCCTGGGCTGTGTGCAGCGGGCCGCGGGAGCCGTTGACGGCGGCCCAGCCGGTCATGCCGGGCTTGATACGGTGGCGGTGGGCGTATTCGGCGACGAGGCGGGCGCTCTCGACGTGGCTGGTTTTCATGCCGATGGCGTGCGGCCGGGGCCCGACCAGCGACATTTCGCCGGCGATGACGTTCAGCAGCTGCGGCAGCTCGTCGAGGCTGGTCTTGCGGATGAAGCGGCCGACACGGGTGACGCGTTCGTCGTCATGGGTCACCTGGCGGCTGGCGGTGGCGTCGGCGGACTCCTGCTTCATCGAGCGGAATTTCCACACCACGATCTCTTCGTGATTGAAGCCGTGTCGGCGCTGACGGAAGAAGATCGGGCCGGGACTGTCCAGTCTGATGGCGAGGGCGATCAGGGCCATCACCGGCGCCAGCAGGACCAGGGCGATCAGGCCGAGGATCATGTCCTGCAGCCGTTTGTTGAAGGCCCGGCGATCGTCATCGACCGGACCCTGGACATCCGCCAGCGGTGCGGCCGCCAGCCGGTCCAGGGCCTTCCGGGTCTCGATCGCTCCATCGGGCTCGACCAACAGGGTCACTTCATGAGGCAGGGTGCGCAGGGTGGCGTTGAGTTCGCGCACCCGCGCTTCCGCCCTGGGATCGATGGCCAGCACGATCCGATCGACATAGGGGGTCATCTTGTGGGTCAGCAGGTCGGCCGCCGTGCCCAGCACGGGCACCCCCTCGATGGCCCGCGGGCTGCGCGCAAGCCGGTCGTCGAAAATCCCCAGCACGTTGAGGTCCCGCCGCTTCAACGCCTCGCGAATCAGGGTCTCGGCGCGACGGGTGGCGCCGACCAGCACTATGTTCGGCGTCAGCGCCCCGGAGGCTCGCCAGCGCGCAACCATGTCGCTCCAGCCCATGTGCAGGGCGTACAGGCTGATCAGCACCAGTCCGGCCCAGACCAGCCAGGCCGACCACTGCGCCGCCGGCCCCTGCATGATCCAGCCGCTCACCAGCGCGACCCCCGCGCCGACGGCGACGATGGCCGCGACCGAGGCGAGGTGTCGGGCCGCCCTCTGCCCCCGCGCGAAGCGATAGCGGCCAAGCGACCCCATCAGTCCGAGCACCGTGGCCGCCCCCAGGACGAAAGGCAGGAGATGCGACAGCGGCGCCGTCAGAAGCGCGCCGGGCGAAGCCGCCCAGGCGCACAGCAGACTGACGCCGACCACCGCAAGAGCGTCGAAGGCGCGGAAATAGTGGGCGGCCAGCCGCGAGGCGTGCCGCTGACGCGCGTTCAGCCACACTTCCGGACGGAAAGGACCCCGGCGGGCCGCGCTGGCGCCGACGGTCTCCGCCCCGTCGGTAACGGCGGCCGCGAGCGCCTGCAGGCCGGACGCGTCCATCCCGTCCGTCACGGATCGGTCGGCGTCGTACGAATGGCGACTTGCGGTTTCGGTCATGGGGCTCGCGGCGGGGAGTTCCCGTCCACCATGCACGCCCGGCCTCACTGTCCCGTTAACGCAGGCCCCGTGTCCGGACCCCGTTGCGCCCGCCCGCGCGCTCGGCTAATCACGCCGCCTGCCGGAGACGTGGCCGAGTGGCTGAAGGCAACGGTTTGCTAAATCGTCGTACCCTGTAAGGGGTACCGAGGGTTCGAATCCCTCCGTCTCCGCCAGACCGCTCCGAAAGGTCGACCGGCCAGGGAGCCATCGCCGCCCGGGCCTAGTTCGCCTGCTGTCGGGCGCCGCACAGATCACAGAATTCGCTGCCAGGCCGCCGCCGGTCCGGTCGCCAGCGATGTCGCCGGCATCTCAGCTGTCTGATCAGTCTCCGGATCCATTTCAGCATCGGCTCCCCCTTGTCGTCGCCAGTCTGGCCGGCCCTCGCGATCGCGAAACTAGGAGGGCTGTCGATGGCGGAAAAGGCTTCCCCGGCAGAATTGTCGGTCTACCCACAGCCTCGCCGGAGCCCTTGCCCCAGGTTCGATCAGATACAAGCGGGCGCGCCAGCTGTGTGGGGGGGCGCGGGCCGCGTACGCGCCGGATGGGCCGAAACGTCAGGGCCTCTGGTTCCTGGCCCCGTCTCGACTGGCGCCAGGCGTCAAACCGTCGTCGCGTCGTCAGATTTGGTCACGCGGGAGGCCGGAAAACCATGTTACCTGGTTGGCTTCGTCGGGGTCCCTCCATGCTCGCCTTGGTCAAAAAGCTGTTCTGCCACCACGAGTGGGACATCAGCCGCAGTCGGCGCGGCGCCTATGTTTGCCGCAAATGCGGAAAGCGAATCGCGGCGGGCGCCGGCTGATCGACGGCGTCTTTGCTAAAGGAAGAGCCCCAACGGTCCGGCCAGCCAGGTCAGCCAGATACCCAGAGCCAGACAGGGCCCAAACGGCAGACGATCGCCGCCTGACACCGGTTTGCCGATCAGAACCCGCGCGGCGACAAGGCTGAGGCCCGCGGCGGCTGCCCACAGCAGCACGCTCGGGAGGCCCACCCAACCGACCCAGGCGCCCCCCGCGCCCAGCAGAAAGGGATCTCCGCCGCCCAGACCGTCGCGCCCGCGCAGCCGTCGATACACCAGGGCCAGCGACCAGAGAGCCCCGAAACCGATCGCTGCGCCGAGAAGGGCGTCGAGAGGCCCGATCCGGTCCAGAGCGACCGCCGCCAGCAGGCCAGTCCCGAGAAGCGGCAGGGTCAGCCGGTCCGGCAGCCAGAAATGCTCGGCGTCGATTACGGCGATCAGCAGCAACTGCCAGCCCAGCAGGGCAGTCAGGCCAGCGGCGACGGGAGAGGGCTGGGACAGGGCGCCCCAGACGCCGACGGCGGCGGCCGTCAGTTCCATCAGCGGGTAGCGCGCCGGAATGCGGGAGCCGCAGCCGGCGCAGCGGCCGCGGCTGACCGCATAACTGATCACCGGCGCCAGGCGCCAAGGCGCCAGCGGCCGGCCGCACCCGCCGCATCGAGACCGTCCAAGGATGATGTTCTCGCCGCGTGGCAGCCGCAGGCTGATGAGGCCGAGGAAGCTGCCGACGATCAGACCGGCGCCGCCCAACATCAGTGCGAGGATCGCTGGCGTCACCGTCGGGTCACTCTCGAGGAAGGCGGGTTGTCTTCCGAAAGACGGCGATTAGGCCCCTCGCGACGGCCTGCCAAGCCGGAGCGCGCAGCGGCTTCCCGCCGGTTTTGTGACGATCCCGCCGTATCGGGACGGTGTTTCATCGAACGGCGAAAACAACTTCACACAAGCGCGCCGGAACCGTCACCATTCGGCGCTCGCCCTGTCACATCCGGCTTCTAACGAAAACGCCGGGCAGGTGGGGCGATGACCGTCGTCGTGATCGGGGCTGGGAGCCCTGACGCCATCTGTCCTGCGTTCCTTTGGACCAGCCACGGTGGAAACGATGACCGGCTTTCGACTGACGACCCTGCTCGCGATCTCCGCCAGCGCCCTGACCCTCGCCGCCTGCGGCTCGGCCGAGGTCGCCTCGCCTGGCGAAGGCGATTTCGGCGGCGGCACGGGAGGCGGCGGCGGCGGCCCGGTTACGCCCCCTCCGGGCACGCCGGCGGCGGACTGCCCGACCGGCTTCTCGAATGTGGGCCTGATCGCGAGCAACACTCTGCGCGTTTGCCAGTTGCCGCAACAGATCAACGGCGCCCTGACGGTTCCGCTGCGCGCCGGCACCATCTACTCCATCACCGGCCGCACCGCGGTCGGCACCGACCAGGGCGTCGATCCGGCGGCTCCGATCGCCGGCAGCGTCCAGGGCATCCTGACCATCGAGGCGGGCGTCCGCATCTTCGCCTCGGGCGGCTCGGACTATCTGCTGGTGAACCGTGGCTCGCAGCTGTTCGCCGAAGGGACGGCGACCAATCCGATCGTCTTCACCAGCCGGCAGAACGTCGAATCCACGACCACCGAGAGCTCGCAAGGGCAATGGGGCGGCATCGTCCTGGCCGGCCGCGCGCCGCAGGCCAACTGCCAGCTGACCACACCTGTGACCTGCACGGGGACGGTTGAGGGCACCAGCGCCTTCTACGGCGGCAACACTCCGGCCGACAACTCGGGCCGGCTGCGCTACATCCAGATCAAGTTCTCCGGTTTCGAGATCTCGACCGGCAACGAGCTGCAGGGCCTGACCATGGCCGGCGTCGGCTCGGGCACGACGGTCGATCACATCCAGGTTTACAACAGCTCGGACGACGGCATCGAAATCTTCGGCGGCAACGTCAACCTGCGTCACATCGTGATCAACGGCGCCGATGACGATGGCCTGGACACCGACACCGGCTGGCGCGGCGGCGCCCAGTTCGGCATCGTGACCCAGCGCGCGCCCGGCTCCACCAGCCGCAGCGCCGGCTTCGAGTTCTCCTCGGCCCCGACCTCGGTGCCGCTGGCCTCGCGCTATGTCTCACGGCCCAAGATCGCCAATTGGACCCTGGTCGGCCGCAACTCGCCGACCGACGCCCACACTGTGGCGCACTTCGACTCGGGCAACGACGGCACGATCATCAACTCGGTGTTCACCAGCGTCGCCGGTTCGCTGGCCGGCTGTATGGCCATCAACGACGCGGACACCGCCACCAGCGGCGTGACCTTCAACTCGGTCTTCATGTCCTGCAGCCTGTCGTACCGTCCGGCCAACGCCGTGCTGTCGGCGGCGGCCTTCACCGCCGGAACGAACAACACCGCGGCGGGGACCTCCACCCTGACCGCCCCGGCCTCGGGCACAAGCCTGAGCAATCAGGTCCTGACCTTCATCAACGGCGCCAACGAGAACGCCGTGACGCCAGCCACCGCGGCTTCGGTGCATGCCTTCTTCCAGAACACCACCTACATCGGCGCCGTCCAGAACGCCGCCGATACCTGGTGGCAGGGCTGGACCTGCGGCCTGACGGCCGGCGCGACCTGCTGACGACGGATGCGGAGGCGGCCCGCCCGGGCCGCCTCCGGCTTTCGCCCAGTCCGTTGAACTCCTTCAAGGCGCAGATCATGAAGACCGTTACCTTGACCCTGAGCAGGGTCCTTCTGGCCACCAGCGCGCTGATCGCGCCCGGCGCCGCGTATGCTCAAACCCCGGTCCAGAGCGCGCCGCCGTCCGCGATCGCGCCGGATCCGTCTATCCAGGAAGATCCTGACACCGCCGGCGAACTGGACGAGGTCGTCGTTCTGGGTCGCTTCATTCCCGAACCGAACCGGGAGAGCGCCGAAGTCGCGGCCTTCCTGACGGCGGAGGACCTGGAGCGGACCGGCGACAGCAGCGCCGCGGGCGCCCTGGCGCGCGTGACCGGCCTGACGGTCGTCGAAGGGCGGTTCGTCTATGTGCGCGGTCTCGGCGAACGCTATTCATCGGCCCTGCTGAACGGCTCGCCCCTGCCGAGCCCGGAACCGCTGCAGCGGGTGGTCCCGCTTGATCTGTTTCCGTCCAGCGTTCTCGAGAGCGTCACGGTCCAGAAATCCTACTCGGTGGACTTCCCCGGCGAGTTCGGCGGCGGCGTGATCGACCTGCGCACCATCGATGCGCCGAATGAACCCTTCTTCTCCATGTCGGCGTCGATCGGCGGCAACACGGAGACGACCAACAAGGAGGGCCTGATCTATTTCGGTTCGCGCACCGACTTCACAGGCTTCGACGACGGCACGCGCGACATCCCCGAGCCGCTCGCCCTGGCCTTCGCCCGGGGCGTTCCGGTCAACAGCGCCAATGTCGAGGCCCAGGAACTCCAGCGGATCGGCCAGTCGCTGGTCAATGCACCGCTCCGCCTGCTGCAGCGCGGAACCACGCCGGTGAATTTCGGCTTCGACCTCGCCGGCGGATTGAAGAGCGACAGCAGCATCGGGACCTTCGGCCTGATCGCCGTGGCCGGCTACGGCAACAACTGGTCGACCCGCAACGGCGTTCAGGAAGAAGCCCAGTTCTCTGGCTCCGTGCTGGTGCCGGTCACCAGCAAGGCGTTCGAATCCAACCAGAACGACATCCAGCTGAACTTCCTCGGCGGCATGTCGCTGGTCACCGACAACAGCGAGTACCGCTGGACCAATTTCTACGTCCGCAACGTCACCAAGGAAGCCCGGATCAGCGTCGGGCCCGATTTCGACGCCGGCGGCGAGATTCAACGGACCGATTTCACCGAATGGTATGAACGCCAGCTGTTCTCCAGCCAGCTGGCCGGCGAGCACGAATTCATGGACGGAGCGCTGGAGTTCGCCTGGCGGGGCGCCTACGCCCTGACCGAGCGCAACGCGCCCTATGAGACCCGCTTCGAGTACGGAGTCGACGCCAGTGGCGAGTTCCTGCACGAGATCGGCGGCAACCGTATCTCGTTCAGCGAGCTGGACGACGACATCGTCTCCGGCGGAGCGGACCTGAGCTATACCCTGCCGCTGTCGGACTATCGCGACGCTGTCTTCAGCGTCGGTGTCGCCTGGTCGGACAACAACCGCGACGCCGAGCGTCGCGACCTGCAGTTCGTTCCCGCCAGCACCCTGACGGAAGAACAGCGCCGGTCACGCGTGGACTTCCTCTATTCGGATTTCAACATCGGCCCGACCGGGCTGATCCTGTCCGAGGTCACCGGCAGCGCGGGCAGCGGGGCGGCCGCCTATTCAGCCCAGCTCGAGGTCGCGGCGGCCTATGTACAGGTCGACGCGGAGTTCATCCCCCTGGTCCGCACCACCTTCGGCGTGCGCTATGAGGACGGCTACCAGTCTGTCACCACGCGCGATCTGTTCGGCGGGGCGGCGCCCTTCGCCCCGACCGAGATCGAGGAGCAGTATTTCCTGCCGTCGTTCACGGCGACGTGGAATTTCGCGGAAGACGAGCAGCTGCGTCTGGGGGCCTCCCAGACCATCGGCCGGCCGCAGTTCCGCGAGCTGGCGCCCCAGTCCTACACCGACCCGGAAACCGACCGCGAGTTCACCGGCAACCCCTTCCTGGTCGACACCGAAATCCTGAACCTGGACGCTCGCTACGAGTGGTTCTTCGCCCGCCAGCAATATCTGACGGCCGGCGTCTTCTACAAGGATCTGGACAAGCCGGTTGAAGCGACCATCGTGACGTCGGGCAATGCGCGCCAGCAGTCCTTCCTGAACTCGCCACAGGCGACCATCTACGGCGCCGAGATCGAGGCCAAGAAGTACTTCGAGTTTCCGGACAGCGGATCATCCTTCATCGCCAACAAGCGCTGGCTGGTGCAGGCGAATTACACCTGGTCCGACTCGGAAGTTCATGTCGAGGCCGGCGACGTCGTCCGGACCCCGGGCGGCGGCGGCGCGGACGAGGATGCGACCTTCTTCATCGAGGACGGCAGCCGCCTGCAGGGCCAGTCGGAGCATGTCGCCAATCTGCAGCTGGGTTGGGAGGACGATACGGCCCGGTCGCAGGCGACGATCATCGTCAACTACGTCAGCGAGCGCATCAGCGCCCGCGGGGCGGGCGGGGCGGGCAACCGCGAACCTGACTATATCCAGGACCCGGGCGTCTTCGTCGACTTCGTCTACCGCAAGGATTTCGAATACGCCGGCCGCGATCTGGGCTTCGCCCTTGAATTGCGCAACCTGCTGAACACGGAGTTCGACGAGTTTCAGGAGCTGGGCAACAAGATCCTGATCAACAACTACGAACTGGGATCGAGCGCGACGGTCAGCCTGACGGCGCGGTTCTAGGAGGTCTCGGGAGGCGGCTGTCAACCGCCTTCCGGGTCCGGCGGCAAGACGATTTTGCGGCAGTTCGTCCGCACCCGGTTCAACCGTCACGGCAAGTTCGCGGTGACGTCATGGGGCCGTGAAGCCCGGACCCGGACGATTGGTCTAGGAAGGCCGCCGGGCCGTCGGGGCCTGCCGGGGCATCCAGAAGTGATCGGCGCAGTTCGCCAGTTCAGCGGTACGGTTCGCGAGGCGCTGGCCGCCCGGCCCGACCGGTTGCGCCATGGCGTCGAGATCGCGCTGGCGCTGATCCTGGCGCTTCAACTGGGGCGGCTGGCGCTGATCGTCACCGCTCCCGTGACGGGCGGCCCGGCCGCTCCCGCGGACCCGGTTCAGGCCCGGCCGGTCGACTATTCCGTCTTCCAGCGCTTCGACGCCTTCTTCCGCACCGGCGGCCAGAGCAGCATGGCCGAGGCGTCGGCGACGGGCAGCAGCCAGATGCGTCTGTATGGCGTGCGGGCAGGGGGCGCCGGGGGCGGTTCGGCCATCATCGGTCTCTCCGACGGACGGCAGGTGTCGGTTGGCGTCGGCGAGGCCGTAGAGCCGGGTCTGATCCTGCAATCCGTCGGTCTCGACCACGTCGTGCTGGCGCGGGGACAGTCGGTGTCCCGGCTGGTCTTCGGCGAGGTCCCCGTCGGCGTCGCTCCGCCCCCGCCGCCGCCGCCCGAAGCCCAGACCATGACGCCGGAGCCGGCCGCCGCGTCGCCCGCCGTGGCCGTCGACCCGGCGCAGTTGATGGCCCAGGCCTCGCTCCGCCCGCGGATGCAGGGGACGCGCATCACCGGCTTCACCATCTCCGGGGCGGGCGACGGTACGGCGCTGGAGGCGGCCGGCCTGGAACCCGGCGATGTCCTCCTCGCGGTCAACGGCCAGGCGCTCGACCGGCTCGACCGCATCGCCGCCCTGCGCGGCCAGCTTTCCGGCAGCAGCAGCGTCGAAATCCGCTTCGAACGGGGCGGCGCGGTGCAGACCACCACCATAAGGACAGGCCGTTGAAGCGATCGAACCGCAGCGTCGTCGGCCTTGCCCTGGCTGCACTGCTGGCCGCCCCGGGGCTGCTCGGCGCCGCGCCGGCTTGGGCCCAGTCCGGCCAGCGCCAGACCCTGAACGTCCAGGGAGCCGACATCCGCGCCTTCATCCAGGATGTGGCCCGGTCGACGGGCCGCACCTTCATCGTCGACCCGGCGGTGACCGGCACGGTGACCGTGACCAGCGAGCGCGCCCTGACCCGCGCCCAGTTGTTCGAGGTCTTTCTGTCGACCCTGAGGGCCAATGGCCTGGTAGTGACGCCGACCGCGTCCGGCGCCTGGCGCATCAGCCCGGCGCAGGGCGCGGCGCAGGGGCCGTCGACGGTGGGTTCGGAACGCTTCTCCACCGAGGTCTTCCAGCTGCGCAACATCGACGCCGCCTCGGCCGCCGAGACCATCCGGCCGCTGGTGGGCCCCCAGGGGCAGGTGCTGGCCAATCCGGGCGCCAACAGCGTCGTCGTGGCCGACTTCGCCGACAACCTCGCCCGCATCCGCGCCCTGATCGGCCGCATCGATGTCGACCGAACCGGCTTCGAGGTCATCACCCTGCAGAACTCGTCGGCGCGAGAGATCGCGGCGGTGCTTCAGACCGTTCTGGCGCCTCCGGGCGGCCAGCCGGGGCAGGGGATGGTGTCGGTCACGCCCGTGGAGAGTTCCAATTCCATCGTCCTGCGCGGCGACCCGTCGGCCATGGCGCGCATCCGGCCCCTGATCGAGGACCTGGACCGGCGCGCCGAGTCCGCCGATGACGTCAAGGTCGTCTTCCTGCAACACGCCAACGCCGAGGCCCTCCTGCCGGTGCTGCAGCAGATCGTCGGCCAGCAGGTCACCCCGGCCAGCGCCAACGCGACCCCGGCGGCGACGCGGGGCGGAGCCGGAGCCGATGCGACGACCGAGGGTCCGGCCAGCGCCGTCCCGACGGCCCCGCTGCCGGGTCAGCGCGCCACCATCGCCCGTTTTCCGGGGGCCAACGCCCTGGTGATTTCGGCCTCCGCCGACACCCAGCGCACGTTGGCGGACGTCATTCACCAACTCGACCAGCGCCGTCAGCAGGTGCTGATCGAGGCCATTGTGGTCGAACTGTCCGACAACGCCGTTCGTGAACTCGGCGTCCAATGGCTGCTGGCGGGCGAGGACGGCAATCCGGTCGGCCTGACCAACTATTCGGACAGCGCGGTTCCCCTGCTGCCCATCGCGGGCGGCGCCGCCGCGGGCCAGCTGGACGAAGACGATCCACTCCGCGAGCAGTTGCAGAATCTGGCTCTGAACACCTTGCTGGGCGCCAATGGCTTCGTCGGCGGCGGGGGCGGGCGCATCGGCGACGGTCTGTTCGGCTTCATCATCAATGCCGCCAAGACCGACGACGGCTCCAACCTGCTGCAAACGCCGTCGTTGATGACGCTGGACAATGAGGAGGCCACCATCCTGGTCGGGCAGGAGGTGCCGATTACGACCGGCGAGACCCTGCTGGACGGCAATTCCAACCCGTTCCGCACGACCCAGCGTCAGGACATCGGCGTCAAGCTGATCGTCCGGCCCCAGATCAACGCCGGCGGCTCGATCACCCTGTTCCTGCGCCAGGAGGTGTCCAGCATCAACGGCGTCCTGACCAACTCGGCCAACGACCTGGTGCTGAACAAGCGCGAGCTGGAGACCACCCTGGTGGTCGATGACGGCGACATCGCCGTGGCCGGCGGCCTGCTGGACCAGAACGACCGGATGTCGATCGACAAGGTGCCCGGCCTTGGCGACATCCCGGGGATCGGCGCCCTGTTCCGCTCGACCAGTCGTCAGCGCGGGCGGACCAATCTGATGGTCTTCATCCGCCCGACCATCATCCGCACGCCCGCCGACGCCCAGACCCTGGCCGCCGACCGGTGGGGCTATATGCGCCAGCAGCAGCTGAACAACGCACCGGGCGTCGAACCCGGCCTGGACGAGATGCTGCGTGAATACATGCGAACCCAGGCCCCGGCCGCGCCAGACACGGCCGTCGCCGCGCCGGTCGGCGAGGTGATCGCGGCGCCGCTCCCTCCCGTCGCCGACCCCGCGCCGCAGGAGTAAGGGGGCCATGATCACCCTGGTCAATCCGACCCTGCCCTATGGTTTCGCAAAGCGGCACGGCGTCATTCTGCTGGATGCAGGGGAGGTCGCCGTGGTCGGCCTGCGCGAGGGCGCCGATCCGGCGGCCCTGATCGAGACCCGTCGGGTCGTGGGCCGGCCGCTTCGGATCGAGCGGCTCAGCCAGGCGGCCTTCGATCGACGTCTGTCGGAGGTCTATGCCGGCGACCGTCTGAACGCGGCCGACGGCGACGGGCTGGATATGCCGTCGGGGCTGGACAGTCTGATCGATGACATTCCCGCGGCCGCCGACCTGCTGGAGACGGCCGACGATGCTCCGGTCATCCGGCTGATCAACGGCGTCATCGCCGAGGCGGTGCGGGCGGGGGCCTCGGACATCCATCTGGAGCCGTTCGAGACCGCCCTGACGGTGCGGATGCGCGTGGATGGCGTGCTGCGCGAGGTCCTGTCGCTGAACCCTCGCATCACCCCGCTGCTGGTGTCGCGGATCAAGGTCATGGCGCGGTTGGATATCGCCGAAAAGCGGGTGCCGCAGGACGGGCGCATTCCGCTCGCCCTCGGCGGCAAGACGCTGGACGTCCGGGTCTCGACCCTGCCGTCGCGGGCGGGCGAGCGGGTCGTGCTGCGCATACTCGATCGCGATCAGGCCGAGCTCAAACTGGACCAGCTGGGCATGACCGGCGAGACGCTGGACGCCTTCCGCTCCGCGTTGAAGGAGCCGAACGGGATCATCCTCGTCACCGGGCCCACGGGGTCCGGCAAGACCACCTCCCTGTACGCCGGCCTGAGCCTGCTCAATGACGCGACCCGCAACATCCTGACGGTCGAGGATCCCGTCGAATACGCCATCGACGGCGTCGGCCAGACCCAGGTCAACACCAAGGTCGGCATGACCTTCGCCGCCGGCCTGCGCGCCATCCTGCGTCAGGATCCGGACGTGGTCATGGTGGGCGAAATCCGCGACGTGGAGACGGCCGGCATCGCCGTCCAGGCCGCCCTGACCGGCCATCTGGTGCTGTCCACCGTGCATACCAACGATGCGGCGGGCGCGATCACCCGTCTGCGCGACATGGGGGTGGAGCCCTTCCTGCTGGCCTCGACCCTGCGACTGATCGTGGCGCAGAGACTCGTGCGGCGCCTGTGCAAGGATTGTCGCCGCTCGGAACCCGCCGACGCCGCGACCGCACGCCTTGTCGGCGTCAGGACAGGCCAGGCGATCTGGCGCGCCCACGGATGCGCCCAATGCAACCAGACCGGATACGTCGGCCGGGTCGGCCTGTACGAAGCGATCCGCGTCGATGACCGTGTGCGCCGCCTTATCGCCGCCGAGGCGGATGAGGAGGCGATCAACGCTGTCGCCTTCGAGCGTTCGGACACCCTGTCCCGGCGCGCCCGCGCCTTTGTCCTCAATGGTCTGACCTCGGTCGAGGAGGCGGTTCGGGTGACGCGTCAGGATGCGGGAGAACCGGTCAGCGACGCATCGCCGCGCGAGGCGGCGGCCTGATGGCGGCGTTCGACTATGTGGCGGTGGACGCCGGCGGGCGCACGGTGACGGGCGCGCTGGCCGCCGACGATGAAAATGCGGCGCGGGCGCTGCTGGGCCGCCGCAGGCTGATGCCGCTGGAGATCATCCCGGCGCGCGGGGCGGTGCGGAAGGGCGGGCGGAGGACGGCGGGCAAGGGCGGGAAGCTGGACGCCAGGACCCTGGCCCTGACCACCCGGCAACTGTCCACCCTGGTGTCGGTCGCACCGATCGAGGAAGCGCTCAGGACCATAGCCCTGCAGGCCGACCGGCCGGCGGTGCGCCGGGTGCTGGAGGGAGTGCATGGCGGGGTGATGGAGGGCCGGCGGCTGTCGGACGCCATGGCCCTGCAGGGGCAGGCCTTTCCGCCGTTGTACCGGGCCATGGTGTCGGCGGGCGAGACGTCCGGCGCGCTGGAGCCCATCCTGGAACGACTCGCCGACGGGCTGGAACGCGACCAGACGGTGCGCGGCAAGGTGATCACGGCCCTGGTCTATCCGGCGGTGCTGGCTGTGGTGGCGCTGGGGGTCATCGGGGCGCTGATGACCTTCGTGGTGCCCAGGGTGGTCGACCAGTTCGACAGTATGAACCAGACCCTGCCGCCGCTGACGCGGCTGGTGATCGGGGTGTCGGACCTGATGCGCAACTGGGGCTGGCTGGCCCTCGTCATTGTGGTCCTGGTCGGGGTTGCGGGCGCCATCGCCCTGCGCAGGCCGGTCTTCCGGCTGGCGGTCGACACGGCGATCCTGCGCCTGCCATTGATCGGACGGCTGACCCGGGATCTGCACGGGGCGAAGATGGCCCGCACCCTGTCGACCATGATCGCGGCTGGCCTGCCGGTGCTGGAGGGACTGACCATCACGGCCCGCACGGTGTCCAACCGCCGGCTGCGCCTCGCCACCGGGACCATGGCCGACGCCGTGCGAGAGGGCGGGGGTCTGTCGGCGGCGATGCGCCGCGCCGACGTCTTCCCGCCGATCCTCGTCTACATGACCGCCTCTGGCGAGAGCAGCGGCCGGCTTGAGCCCATGCTGGAGCGCGCCGCCGACTATCTGGAGCGCGAATTCTCGACCTTCACGGCGGTGATGCTGAGCCTGCTCGAACCGGCGATCATCGTCGTCATGGGCGGCGTGGTCGCCCTGATCGTTCTGTCGATCCTGCTGCCCATCCTTCAGATCAACACCTTGGCCATGGGGTGACGGAGTTGCGAGAAATAACTGAAACCGAACGCAAAATCGCCGAGGCCCGTCGCAAGCGTGCGGGCTTTACGCTTGTCGAACTGATGGTGGTGATCGTGATTATCGGCCTGCTGGCGACAGTGGTGGCGATCAATGTCCTTCCCAGCCAGGACCGCGCCATGATCGGCAAGGCGAAGGCGGACATCTCCGTGCTGGAGCAGGCGGTCGAGACCTACCGCCTCGACAACCTGTCCTTCCCGGACGACCGGCAGGGTCTTCAGGCTCTTGTCGCCCCGCCGACCGGCCTGGCCCAGCCCGAGCGCTACCGCCAGGGCGGCTATGTCCGTCGCCTGCCCGAGGATCCCTGGGGCAATCCTTACCAGTACCGCCGCCAGAGCGCTCACGGCGGACAATTCGACGTCTTCTCCTACGGCGCGGACGGCACGGAAGGGGGCGAGGGCCATGACGCAGACCTCGGCAACTGGCAGGGCTAGCGGCCCTGTCGGGCCGCACGCGGATTGGCGTCGCTCGAGCATGGGTCGCGGGCCGCGGGACGGTTTCACCCTCGTCGAACTGCTGATGACGGTGGCGATCATCGGCCTGGCGACGGGGGCGGTCGTGCTGGCGGCGCCGGATCCGCGGCCGTCCGCAGGACAGGAGGCCGAACGGTTCGCTGCCCGGCTGAGCCGCGCCCGCGAGGAGGCCGTCCTGTCCAATCGCCCGGTGGCGGTCGAGACCACCTCCGTCGGCTACGGCTTCTCGTCGTTCGACGGCGCGAGCTGGTCGGCGCTGACGGACGGGCCGTTCGGGACCGAACTGTGGAGTGAGGGCGTGACGGTGTCGCCCGCCGAGCCCTTGCGAGTCGTTTTCGACCCCACGGGCGTGGCGGAGTCCGCGGCCCTGACGCTGAGCCGGAACGGTCGTGCGCGCACGGTCGCGGTCGACGGCGCCGGCGAGGTGACCATCGATGATTGAGCGGACCCGGACATCGCGCGGGGGCTTCACCCTGATCGAGTTGCTGGTCGCGCTGGCCGTGTTCAGCCTCGCCGCACTGACCCTGCTCAATCTGGCGGGAGAAAATACGCGGTCGGCGGTGCGGGTCGAGGACCGGACGCTCGGCGGGCTGGTGGCGGAAAACCTGGCGGTCGAGGCCGCGATCGCGCCGCACCTGGCCGAAGGCGAGACGTCGGGGCAGATTCCGATGGCGGGCCGCCGGTGGCGCTGGACGCGGATCGTCGCGGCCACGGACGACCCCGGACTGCTGCGCATCGACATCCGCGTCCTGACCGACGAGGGCCGGGCCGCCGACCGCACCCTGTTCAGGGCGAGGGGGTCCTGATGGAACGCCGCGCCGGTTTCACGCTCGTGGAGGTGCTGATCTCCCTGCTGATCTTCGCCATGATCGCGGCGGCGGGGGCGGCGGTGCTGGGTCTGTCGATCGACAACCGCTTCGCCATCAAGACGGCGTCCGACCGCACGGGCCACCTGCAGCGGATGCGCAGCCTGTTGAAGGCCGACCTGGGCCAGGCGGCGGCCCGCCGCTCGCGCGGTCCCACCGGGCGACCAGCGCCCCAGCCGATAGCGGGACCGGTCGCGCCGGGCGATCCGGCGCTCGTCCTCGCGCGCGCCGGGTGGAGCAATCCAGGCGAGCAGCCGCGTCCATCGTTGCAACGGGTCGAATACCGGGTGGTCGAGGGGCGGCTGGAGCGGCGCGTGTCGAGCCATCTCGACGGCGCCCGGCCCGGCCCGCCGCAGGTGCTGTACCGGGGCGTACGGGACCTGACCGTCTCCTTCGTGCGCGACGGGACCGAGGCGCCCGCCTTCATCACCACGCCGGAACGGCCGCTGCCGGACGCTGTGCGTCTGACGATGGTGCTGGACGGCTACGGGCGGGTCGAGCAGCTGTTTCTGGTCGGGGGCGGTTGATGCGGCGCCGATCGGACAATCGTGAGGGCATGGCCCTGCTGACCGTCCTGCTGCTGGTGGCGGTGATGTCGGTGGTGGCGGTGGCCGTTCTGGACGACGTGCGCTTTTCCGTGCGCCGCACCGCCAATGCGGAGACCCAGGCCCAGGCCCAATGGTACGCCTCCGGCGCCGAGGCGCTGGCTCGCCGCCAGGTCGGGCGTCTGATCGCCGCCGCGCCGGCCCGCACGCCGCTGGAACCCGAATGGAACGGTCTCGGGCTGTCGTTCCCGATCGACGGCGGAACGATCAGCGCGGTGATCACCGACGGCCAGGCCTGTTTCAACCTGAACAGCCTCGTCGAGGGCCAGGGCGAGGATCTGATCGCCCGGCCGTTGGGCGCCGCCCAATTCCTCGCGCTTGGGAAAGCCGTCGGAGCGCCGGACAGCCGGATGCGCGCGGTGGCGGACGCCCTGACCGACTGGCTGGACGCCGATACAGCGCCTCATCCCCTCGGAGCCGAGGACGGCGCCTATGCCGGTCTCACCACGCCTTACCGCACCGGGGGAGTTCTGCTGGCCGAGGTCAGCGAGCTGCGCGCCGTCAAGGGGGTGGACGCCGACCTCTACCGGCGTTTGCGGCCGCACGTTTGCGCGCTGCCGACCAGTCGGCTGTCGGCCCTCAACGTTAACACGCTGACGCTCGACCAGGCGCCGCTTCTGATGATGCTGACCGACAACCGCCTGGGCCGGGCGGCGGCCAGGGACCTGATCGCCCACAGACCGGTCGGCGGCTGGCCTGACGCCGACGACTTCTGGGCCGAGCCGGCGCTGGCGATGGTCGCCCCCTCCGATGAGGTGCGCGAGCAGGCTGCCGTGCTGACCCGCTTCTTCAATCTTCGCGTCGACATCGACTACGGCGGCGGCCGCGCCGTCCGCACCGCCCTTCTGCAGGCGCAGCCCGACGGCTCCGTCCGGACCGTCATCCAGCGATGGACTCCCGACGAATGAAAACCACCCGCCTGATCCTGATCCCCGCGACCGGCAACCGGCCGGCTCCCTTCCTGGTGATCGATACCGCCGGGGTCGTCATGGATCGCGGCGAGCTGACTCCGGACGGCGTCGAACCCGAATCGATGCGCACCGTCGCGGTGGTTCCGGGCGGCGACGTGTTGGTTCGATGGCTGGACCTGCCGGCGGGCAGCGCCGCGCAGGGGCGAGCCGCCGCGGTCTGGCTGCTGCGCGATCAGGTCGCCGCTCCGCCCGACCGGCTGTCCACGGTGCTCGGACCCCCGGTCCCGCCCGGGCAGGAACGCCTTGTCGCGGTCGTGAACCGGTCCCTGATCGAGGCCTGGACCGACTATCTGGCCGTCGTGGGGGTGCGGGCCGATGTGTTCATCCCGGACGTGCTGACCCTGTCCGAACCCGCAGCGGACGACGCGCTCTCGGCGGTCGCGTTCGGAGACGGCGTCGCCCTCCGCGGGCGCCGCTTCGCCGCCACGGTTCAACCCGATGTCGTTGATCTGGTCGCCGGCGGGCGCAGGGTTGTCGCGGTCCAGGATCCGGCGGTCGTTGAAAGCGCCCTGGTCGCGGCGGCGCGAACGCCGGCGATCAATCTGCTCGATACGGGCGAGCGCGAACGAGCGGCTCCCGGAGGATGGAAGCGGGCGGCGATTCTCGCGGCGCTCGCGGCGGCTTCCCCCTTGATGCTGACCGTGGCGTCCGCGGCGAGGGACGACATGGCGGCTGAACGGATGCGATCCGGGACGCTGGCGTCCATAGCCAAGGCCGCGCCGGATCTGGCCCGGGATCCGGATCCGGTCTCCGCTCTCCGCCGGCGTCTGGCTGCGGCGCCCCCGCCAGGCGGCGTCAGCGCGGCGGCGGCGGCCCTGTTCACCGCTGTCGAAGCGGTCGAGGGCGCCGAACTTGATCTTCTGATCGCCGATCCGGAGACCGGGGTGAAGGCCACGATCAGTCACCCCGCCTATGCTGACATGGCCGCGATCAAGGCGTCCATGGCCGAAGCCGGCATGACCGTCACGGAGACCGGCACGCTCGACGACGCGGGACGGGTGGTCAGCGATATCACCATAGGAGCCGGGCGATGAGATCCCTGACTGGGCGCCTTCACCAATGGTGGGACGGGCGCACCGCGCGCGAACGGCGCATGCTGATGCTGATGGCCTTGCTTGTGGCGGCGACGGCGGTCTGGTTGGGCGTCATCCGGCCGTCCATGGAATGGCGCGACGCAGCAGCGGCGGAACGGGTCCGGGCCGAGACTGACCTTGTGCAGGTGCGTGCAGGACTCGTACGCCTTACGCCCGCTGCGGCGCCCGGACAGGTCGCCGGCGATGCCGGTGGACTGGAGCCGCTGGTCCGACGGACAGCCGAGGCGACCGGTCTCCAGCTGACGACGGAGATGGACGCATCGGGTGGGTTGGCCTTCCGGATATCCAGCGGCTCCAGCGCGGCCGTGTTTGGATGGCTGGCCGCTCTGCAGACCGATCACGGCGTCGATGTCAGCGCCCTTGGCGTGGTGGAGAACACCGACGCTTCGCTCCAGGTCGAGGGCAGCCTCTCGCGGTGACCGGAGCGGCGGCGGAGGTTTCTCAGTGGCTGTCGTGGCCGTGGGTATCGCTTTCCGTCGCCCCCGCGGCCCAGCCCTCGCCGTCGGTCTCCGCGAACCAGAACGGCGCCCGCGGCCTCTGCCTCGGGGCCACCTCGTTCATGCCCGTATCGTACACCCGGCCGTTGGCGATGGTGTAGGCGATCGACGTCGTGTTCCTGATGTTCTCCAGCGGGTTGGCGTTCATCACCACCATGTCGGCCAGCTTGCCGGGCTCCAGCGAACCCAGGTCCCGGTCCAGTCCCAGCGACCGCGCGCCGTTGATCGTGCCGGCGCGGATGGCGTCGATCGGGGCCATGCCGCCCAGGGCGAGGCTCCACAGCTCCCAGTGGGCGGCCAGGCCCTCGCGCTGGCCGTGGGCGCCGATCGAGACGCTGACGCCCTGTTCGGACAGGCGTGTCGCCTCGCGCGCTACCGAGATGTGGTTCCACTCGTTGTCCGGCAGGGTCACCGGGCGGCGGGCGCGAGAGTCCAGGATCCGGCGCGGAACGTATTGCGTCAGGATCGGGTGATCCCAGACCGGGCTCTCCTGATACCAGTAGTTCTCGCCGTAGCTGCCGCCGAAGGCCACCACCAGGGTCGGGTTGTAGGCCGTGCCGGTCTGGCGCCACAGCTGGTGCACGTCGTCGTACATGCGGGCCAGGGGGATGGAATGCTCGACCGTGGTGTGGCCGTCGACGATCATGGACATGTCGGCGTGGAACAGGGAGCCGCCCTCGGGCACCACCATCATGTTCAGCTGGCGCGCCGCCTCGATGATCTGCTGGCGCTGGTCGCGGCGCGGCTGGTTGTAGCTCTTGACGCTCCAGGCGCCCGCCGACTGCATGCGGCGCAGGGTCGACAGGGCGTCGTCCAGACTGTCGATCTTCACCGTCCCGGCGCTGGTGGCGCCGTACAGGATCGAGCCGGTCGAGAAGATGCGCGGGGCCACCACCCGCCCGGCGCGGGCCAGTTCACTGTGGGCGAAGATCTCGCTGGTGTCGCTGGACGGGTTGTGGATCGTGGTCACGCCGAAGGCGAGGGACGCGTAGTCGACCCAGCTCTGCTCCGGGATAATCTCGTCCGAGCCCATGGACCCGTGCCAGTGGGCGTCGACCAGACCGGGCATGATGGTCTTGCCGGCCATGTCCATGACCGGGACGCCGGCGGGGACGGGGGTGGTCGCGGCCGGGCCGATGGCCTCGATCCGGTTGCCGTTCACGATGACGACGCCGTTCTCGATGACCTCGGCGCCGTTCATGGTGATCAGCCGCGCCCCGGTCAGGGCCATGCGGCCCTCGGGCCGATCTGCTTCGGCGCTGAAGCCGATGTTGATCCCGCGCTCGTCGGGTTTGGGCAGTTCGTCCGGGGCACCGTCGACGAAGGCGAAAGACTGATTCAGATCGCGGGTGAACAGCTCGGGCCCCTGCGACCAGTGCAGGCGGCGGCTGTCGCCGGACCAGCTCAGCCATTCTCCGGAGTCGCGGGTGACCCGGGCCTGGGGCAGGGACTTGCCGTCCGGGGCCAGGGCGACCGGCCTTCCGGCGGCGACGAAGGGAGCGACATAGGCGTTGAACCGCTCGGTCCAGCCGACCCAGTTTCCGTCGGGCGAGACGGCGAACTCGCTGGCCCATTCCGAGGTCAGGTGGGTGCGTTGGTCGTCGCCGTCGAGGTCGACCGAGATCAGGGTGCGCTTGTCGCCGTCGCGGCCGGTCAGGAACAGGCGCTCGCCGTCGGCCCCGAACTGCGGGCCCTCGCCGTCGTCGGTGACATGGACCGGTTCGCCGCCCGCCGTGGGGATGCGGTAGACGCCGGGATCGCGGCTCCACAGGGCGGTCGTCAGGAAGCCGTCGCTGACCGTGCGATAGACGATGGTGCGGCCGTCGGGCGAGAAGACGGGCTCGACGTAATGGCCGGGGTTGGGCGTCACCACCCGGCCCGCGCCGCCGGACGCCGGGACCACGCGGATGGAACCCAGCTCCTGGTCGTCCCAGGTCGTATAGACGATCGAGCGGCCATCGCGGGACCAGGACGGATAGAGTTCGAAATGGTCGCTCTGGCGCGTCAGCCGGCGCGGCGTCCCGGTCGGCAGATCGCGGATCCACAGATTGCCGAGGGCCTCGAACACCACCTTCGTGCCATCGGGCGAAGGACGGGCCCAGCGGATCATCCTGACGTCGAACCGGTCAGGCGCGGCCTCGACCGGGAAGCGGACCGTCTCCTGTACGCGGCGGGTGTCGGCGACGTGGAAGGGGATGTCGGTCACGGCCTGGGTGGCCACATCGACGCGCTGGATGCGGCCGTCGGCCCAGAAGACGATCGAGCGGTTGTCCGGGGTCCAGCTGATCCCCGGATAGACGCCGTGGATGGCCCAGGTCTCCTGCATGTCGCGGTCGAGGGCCGAGAAGACCGGCGTCTCACGCCCGGACTCGATATCCATGACGTACAGGGTCGACTGGTAGCGGACGCGCCGGATGAAGGCGATCGACTTGCCGTCGGGCGACGGCGTCGGCCGGATCGAGCCGCCGGGGCCGGTGATGTAGGGATCGATTTCGCCCGTCTCGCGGTCGAGGCGGCGGATGATGTAGATCTGGGTGTTGGGGTCCTTGCTGTATTCGAAGGTGTTCCCCGGCGTGGCGTCGTCGCTGAAATACAGATAGCGGCCGTCGGGCGAGAAGGCGGGCTCGCCCGTATCCTTCTGCTGCGTCCGGCGCTCGGTCATCTGCACCCCGCCGCCGCCCGAGCGGTGGTACATCCACAGCTCGCCGGCCCCCAGCGACCGGGCCGAGGTGAAATGCTTGCGGGCGACGATGAACTGGCCGTCGGGCGACCACTCCGGCTGGTTCAGCAGGCGGAAGGTCTCCTTGGACACCTGCGTCGGGTTCGACCCGTCGGCGTCCATGATCCAGATGTTGTCGCCGCCGCCGCGGTCCGAGGTGAAGGCGATGTGGCGGCCGTCGGGCGACCAGCGCGGCTGCATCTCCCAGGCCACCCCCGAGGCAATGGCGCGCGCCTCACCCCCCGCGGCCGGCATCACATAGATGTCGCCCAGCAGGTCGAAGACCAGGGTCTGGCCGTCGGGGCTGACGTCCAGCGACATCCAGGTGCCGCGGGTGACGTCGATCGGAATATCGCGTGACGGTCCGGGCGGGTTCTGCACGTCCCATCTGGGCGTCTCGTCAGGCCCGGCGGCTTCATCGGCGAGCGGCGGCGCGGCCGGCGCCGGCTCGGGCGTCTGGGCCCGGACCGGACAGGCGAGGGCCAGCACGGCGGCCATGGCCAGGATTACGCGCTTCATGCTGTCGTCCCCGAGACGTCTGCGGACGTCTCGTCCGTCCCGCAGGCGGCCGCGTCCTTGCCGAAGACGCAAATGAGCACCGCCGGACACCGCAAGTCCAGTCCCCGGGCGTCCGGGATGCATCGATGGACCTGACCCAATAATATCATCGTATAATTTGAAGCAGCCCTGCCTTTAAGGTTCCGGGCCGAACGTATAGAGCGAAGCCATGCCCGCTCTGTCGAACAGACATGGTTTTGGATCCGCCCTGCGGGGAGGAAGCCATATCGTTTCCAGCCACGACCAGATCGTGCGCTCCCTCGGCCAGGACATCCTCAGCGGTCGAATTCCGCCCGGGGAAAAGCTTCCCAGCGAAGCCGAGCTGCTGGAGCGTTTCGGCGTTTCCCGAACCGCCCTGAGAGAGGCGCTGAAGACCCTCTCCGCCAAGGGGTTCCTTGTGGTCAAGACGCGGGTCGGCACCAAGGTGACCGATCCCGCGCGTTGGAACTTCTTCGACACGGAGGTTCTGTCCTGGCAGGTGGGCAACGGAATGGACGCGACCTTCCGGCGTCATCTGGCCGAGGTGCGCCGCGCGCTCGAGCCGGCGGCTGCCGCCCTCGCCGCGGCCCATCGCACGCCCGACGATCTCGCGGCGATGCGGGAAGCAATCGAGGCGATGCGACGCGAGCAACAGTCCGAATATGACTTCGCCCGGGCGGATCTGGAACTGCACCTCGCCGTCGCGGTCGCGTCGAAAAATCCGATGATGCGCTCATTGGCGAGCGTCATAGAAACAGCGCTGCTGGAAGCGTTCACGCTGAGTCCGCCCACGCGGGAACCGAAGCTTCATCGCGATACCGTGGAGGCCCACGAGCGGATCGTGGACTGTATCGAGAAGGCGGACGGCGCCGGCGCGGCGGCGGCCATGGTCGCGGTCATATACGCCGGATATCAGCGCGTGGAAGCCGAGCGCGACCTCGGCCACAGCGGGCGTCGCTGATCCAGCCGCCGCCGCGGGTCCTAGGGAACGAGCAACCGGCGCAGCGCCGGGACGGCGGCGATCAGGTCGCGCGTCACCAGGGCGGCGAAGAAGTCCGCGCCTTCCCCTCCGAGGTGGGTGTAGTCAAACGCCGCCTTCGCCTGTCCCAGCGGCTCGACCGCGGCGTTGACTTCGGCCTGCGCGGGCGGCGTCCCCACGCCGGTGGAGCCGGGGATGGTCGTTCCGGTCAACATGGCCGCCGCGACCTCACGGGAGGGCGCCGCCTGGGCGAGACGCGCCGACATCATGGGCCCCAGAGCCTGCACGACGGCGGCGCTGGCGGCGTTCAGATCCACCAGGGGAGTTCCCGTCTCGGCCGCCACCGCGCGCACCGCGTCGGCCCAGGGCTCGAGGTCGTTCTGAAGCTGGCCATCGACGAATTGGCGCCGCGTGAGCGGCGTCACCAGCACGGGGATGGCCCCGCGTTCGCGGGTCTCGGCCACATACCGCCTGAGATTGGCGGGAAACTCGGTCGCAAGGTCGGTCGATCGCCCCGGCTTGCCCGGCTGGTCGTTGTGCCCGAACTGGATCAGCACATAGGTCGCAGCGTATCCGGGCGTGGACATCTCCGCCAGGGCCAGGTCCCAGGAGCCCTCCGTGCGGTAGTTGCCGCTGCTGCGACCGCCGCGCGCCAGGTTCACGCAGGCCAGAAAGGACGTTACGTGATCGGCGCAGAAGCTCGGACCCCAGCCGCCGATCACCGCCGTGGTTGAATCCCCCACGAGGATGATCTTGGACGCGGAGATGCGCTGCGCGGCTGCGGCCTCCGGCGCGGGCGCCGCTTGAGGCGCGGGGAGGGGGGAGGCGAGCTGAAGCGACAGGATCGCGGCGAGCGCGGCGTGCATGATGATCCTCCGGTCAGCGGGCGTCGGGCGCGGTCAGGCCGATGCGCCGCCGCCATGCGGGATAGTCTTCGCGGATCAGGGCCAGAGGCCATTCCCCGTAATATCGGTAGCCGGTGCGCCGCTCGCGCTCGATCCCGGCGATGTCGTAATGAACGACAGAATTCCGGTCCAGGAAGATCGGCCGGTTGGTGCCCAGTTCATAGAAGCGCGCCCACAACGGGCCGGCCGAAGCATCCGACACAAGGCGGGCGTCTGGAAGGCCGTCGTCTTCCGTCGTCGGCTCGAACCGCACGCCGGTCAGGGCGACGGCCTGGAACCAGCCCACCGCCCCCTCCACCGCCGCCACGACCTCGGGCGACGGGTCCGGGATCGCCATGAGGAAGCGGGTGACGCCGACGCTCTCGCTGCCGGAGAGCGAAGGAGGCTCATAGGCGCGCGCCCAGGCGGGTTCCAGCGTCCGCTCATCGTGCTGGGCGCCCCAGGCGGTGCGGACGCCGTTCTGGCGAATCTGGGCGTCGAGGATCAGCTGCGTGCCCCGGGCGACGGCCTCGGCGGCGCGTAGGCGCCGGCCGGCGTCCACGAAATCATAGGGGGCGGCGCCGGATGCGATGTCCCGAAGCAGGACCATGATCCGCACCATGGCGTCATCGTTGAAGGTGATGCGGGACCAGTAACCCTCTCGCAGGGGGAAGAACTGGGGCCAACCGCCATTGGGGTACTGGGCGGCCAGAATGTAGTCGAGGCCGCGGTCGAACGCCTCGCGGTCCCCCGGCCGTTCGCCGGCGTGAATCACCCGGGCGAGGAAGGCCATCGGCAGGGTGGTGGCCTGGTTGTCGAAGGTGTTTTTCGAGCGTTCGTCCACCGGGACCGCGTCGGGCGACACGGCAAGGGATGTGTTCTTGGGCCAGCCGCCCTCGGGGGACTGGTGCAGGATGACGGTATCGGCCAGGGCCCGCGCCTGCGGCGTGGCGTACCAGTCCGCCGGGCGGGTCAGGACAGCGCCGTTCCATTGCGGCGCGGCGGTTTGGGCCAGGCCGGGCGAGGCGAGGCCAAGGACGCCGACGCACAACAGCAGGCGCAGGGACGTGCGGATCATGACCGGTCGCCCGCGGCGGGGGGTTCGGCCGTTATTCGCATGGACATCGACAGGGTCTGGCCGGGCAGAAGTACGATCAGCCCGCTCGCCTCGCCCTCGGGCGCGTTGTGGGCGTCGGGGCGATGGGTGACGGGCTCGACGCAGACGAAGCCCTCACCCGGCGGGGCATAGACGTGGGCCCAGCGGGCGTTCCCGGAGGCGGTCATGGTGACCCGGCAGTCGGCGTGGTCGAGGACGGCCGCGCCGCTCCAGCCGGCGTAGGCGTTGTCGACGAAGGGCGCGTCGGCGAGGCGAACGCCGGCCGACCAGTCGATCAGGGATTCGGGCGGGGCCAGCGCCGTCGGGATCTGCCGCGCGTCGGCCGACCACACGCGGTCCGCCGGAACCGTGAGGACGGTGGTTCCATTCGCGGCGAAATAGGGATGCAGGCCGAGACCGGCGGGCATGGGGCGCGTGTCCCTGTTGGCGATTTCCAGATCGAAGACGACGCCGTTCTCCGTCAGCGCGACCCGGTGCCTCGCTGTCCAGGACCATGGCCACTCGTCCGATACGGCCTGTTCGAGGTCCAGGTCGACCGAGTTTTCCGTCGCCCCGGCGACACGCCAGGGTCGTCGCCAGCCCACCCCGTGCAGGGCGTGCGGCTCGAAGCCCGGCGTCGGAGGAAGGCGCAGGTCGCGTCCCTCGAAGGTGAAGGCCCCGTCGGCGATGCGGTTGGCGTAAGGCGCCAAGGGGAAGCTTCCCGTCGCCAGTAGGTCGCGGGTATCGTCGGGCGCCGGGCGCAGGATGTCGCGGTCCCGCCAGGTCAGTCGGGTGACCGCGGCGCCAAGGGCGGGATTCAGCGACAGGGCCCAGTCCCGATGGGTCAGCCGGATCATACCTTGATCCTCGCCTGGGGGAGACCCGGCGTCTCCACCCGCAACCTGTAGAGACCGCCCAGGGTCGGTTGGTCGCCGCGCAGGCCGGCGTTGCCGAGCCAGGCCGTGGTGCAATAGAGATCGCGCAGGTCGTCGCCGGCGAACGCCGCCTTGGTGACGGTCTGGACCGGCAGGCTGAGCGTCGCGAGACGTTCGCCGGAGGGCGCGAAGCGGGCGACGCCCCAACCGTTGAACAGACCAACGTGAAGGACGCCTTCCGCATCGACGGATGGTCCGTCCGGGAAAGCGTCCTCGAGCCGTGCGAAAACCCTTCGGTTCAACAGGGCGCCGTCGCGGTGGTCAAAGGCGAAGATCGTCTTCGCCAGCGTGTCGTGGTGATAGAGGGTCGCGCCATCGGGGCTGAGGGCCGGCCCGTTGGTCACGCCGTAGCCGTCGTCCGCCAGTCGCAGGCCGTTCCGATCCCAGCGGTAAAGCGCGCCCGTCCGCGCTTCCTCCCGATCGTCCATCGTGCCGAACCACAGGGCGCCGTCCGGGGCCACGAAGCCGTCGTTCAGCCGGTTTCCCGGCCGATCCTCCTCGACGCGCAGGACCAGTTCGAAAGCGCCGCTGTCCGGATCGAAGCGATGCAGGCCGCCGCGAACCCCGCAGATCAGCGTGCCGTCGTCGGCCGGCAGGGCGAAGCCGATCTGATCGGGGGCGTCCCAGGACGTCCGGGCGCCGTCGTCGACGTCAAGACGATGGAGCTTTCGCCCCTTGATGTCGACAAACCAGACCGCTCGCCGTTCCGCGTCCCAGACAGGACCTTCGCCCAGTTCGGCGCCGAGGTCCCAGACCAGTTCCGGTCCCGTCATGATCAGCTCCAGGAATAGGCGGTCTTGGTCTGGGTGAAGAATTCGACGGCGGCGAAGCCCTGTTCGCGCGCCCCGTAGGAGGAGGATTTTGAGCCGCCGAAGGGGACGTGATAGTCGACGCCGGCGGTGGGCAGATTGACCATGGTCATGCCGGCGCGGGCCCGCCGCTGGAAGTCCCGGGCGTGCTTCAGGGAGCTGGTGACGATCCCGGCCGACAGGCCGAACTCGACGCCGTTGGCGATCTCCAGCGCCTGTTCGTAGTCCTTGACCCGGATGGTCGAGGCGACGGGGCCGAAGACCTCCTCGTTGTTGATCCGGCTGGCGGGATCGGTGTCGACGATCAGGGTCGGCTGGACGTACCAGCCGGGCGTCTCCAGCTGGAGCCGCTCGCCCCCGGCGACGATGCGCCCGCCCTCGCCGCGCGCGATCTCGATGTAGCGATAGGAGGTCTCGCGCTGGTCCTCGCTGACGGCGGGGCCGATCTGGGTGTTCGGATCCAGCGCGGCGCCGACGCGCAGGGCCGCGACCTTTTCGGCCAGGGCCGTGACGAAGCGGTCGTGGATGCCGTCCTGCACGATCAGACGGCTGGAGGCGGTGCAGCGCTGGCCGGTGGCGAAATAGGAGCCGTCCAGGGCGATCTGCACCGCCCGGTCCAGGTCGGCGTCATCCAGCACGATCAGCGGGTTCTTGCCGCCCATCTCGAGCTGAACCCGCGCCTGGCGCTTGACCGCGCCCGCCGCGACGCCCGCGCCGACGCCTTGTGAACCGGTGAAGGAGATGCCGTCGACATCCTTGTGGTCGACGATGGCCTGACCGACACCGCCGCGCCCGACGACCATGTTGAGCACCCCCTTGGGCAGTCCGGCCTCGTGCAGGATGGCCACCAGCGCCTCGGCCGTGGCCGGGGTCGGCCCCGCCGGCTTGATCACCACCGTATTGCCGAAGGCCAGGGCGGGGGCTGACTTCCAGGCCGGGATGGCGATGGGGAAGTTCCACGGGGAGATGAGGCCGAACACGCCGACCGGCTGGCGATAGGTCTGGATCTCGACCCCCGGCCGCACCGAGGCCAGATTCTGGCCATGGACCCGCAGGGCCTCGCCGGCGAAATATTTCAGGATGCGGCCGGCGCGCACCGTCTCGCCGATGCCCTCCGGCAGGGTCTTGCCCTCTTCGCGCGAGAGCAGCCGGCCCAGTTGCTCGCGCCGCTCCATGACCAGGGTTCCGGCCTTGTCGAGAATGTCGGACCGGACCTCGGGCGAGGCTTCCGACCAGGCCGGGAAGGCCGCCTTGGCCGCCGCCACCGCCGCATCGACCTCGGCGACGCCGCCGTCCGGGGTGCGGGCCACCAGATCGCGGGTATCGGACGGGTTCAGGCTCTCGGAGGGCCGGTCGGTCGGAACCCTCTCGCCATTGATCCAGTGGGACAGTTCGATCGTCTCGGTCATGGCCGGTCCTCAAAAGTGACACGGGCGGCGGGGGAGCGCCGCCCGTGAGGGTAGATAGGGTGTGACGCGCGTGCGGTCAGCCCGTCATGTCTTCCAGTTCGCGTCCGCGGGTCTCCTTGATCCACGCCTGGACCAGGAAGTACGAGACGAAGGCGCTGACCGCGTAGAAGCCGTAGGTGATGGTCAGACCCAGCCCTGCGGCCATGGCCGGGAAGCTGACGGAGATGCCGAAGTTGGCGATCCACTGGGCGAAGCCGGCCACCGCCAGCGCCGAGCCGCGCATCTGGTTGGGGAACATCTCGCCCAGCATGACCCACATCACGGGGCCCCAGCTGAAGTTGAAGAACACCACATAGGCGTTGGCGGCGACCAGGGCGATCATGCCGACCTGACCGGGCAGGTGCGGCGCGCCGTCGACGATCTGGGCCTGCGAGAAACACCAGGCCATCACGCCGAGGGTCACCGCCATGCCGGCCGAACCGATCAGCAGCAGCGGCTTGCGGCCGATCTTGTCGATCACCGCCATGGCGGCGAGGCAGGCGACGATCGACAGCGTGCCCGAACCGATGTTGATCAGCAGGGCGTCATTCTCCGAAAAACCGACCGACTGCCACAGCACCGCGCCGTAGTAGAAGACGATGTTGATGCCGACCAGTTGCTGGAACACCGCCAGGATCAGGCCGGCCCAGACGATCGGCCGCACCTTGCGGGTCATGGGGTCCAGCAGGTCCGCCAGCTTGGGCTTGTGATCCACGGCCAGGGATTCGCGGATCTCGATCACCTTGCGGCGGGCGGCGTCGGCCCCGAACAGCCGCGTCAGCACGGCCTCGGCCTGGGCCTCCCTGCCCTTGACGACCAGGAAACGCGGACTTTCCGGGATCAGCAGCAGGGCGAACAGATAGATGCCGGCCGGAATGACCTGCAGCCAGAACATCCAGCGCCAGGCCGGGAGGTCCAGCCAGAACAGTTCGGTCGAGCCCCCGGCCGTCGCCGCCAGGGCGTAGTTGACCACGAAGGCGCCAGTCAGGCCGGTGATGATCATGATCTGCTGGACGCTGGACAGGCGGCCGCGGATGCTGGCCGGCGTCACCTCGGAGATGTAGGCCGGGGCCAGCACGCTGGCGGCGCCGACGCCCAGGCCGCCGATGAAGCGGGCGAGGATGAAGTGCAACGAACTGTCGGCCGCGCCGGCCCAGAGGGCGCTGACGATGAACATCGCGGCGGCGAGAAGCATCACCGTCTTGCGCCCGATCAGGTCCGACAGCCGCCCGGCCACGAAGGCCCCGACCGCGCAGCCCAGCAGGATGGCGCCGACATTGAAGCCGGTGCCCAGGGCCGACAGATTGAAGGCGCTCTCCAGCCCGTCCTGGGTGCCGTTGATCACCCCTGAATCGTAGCCGAACATGAACCCGCCGATCGTCGCCACCGCGACGATCAGGGCGATGAAGCCCATGTTGACGCGGTCTCTCCCCGCGATGTCGGGGCCCGTGGCCCCCGTCGGTCCTGCCATTTCATCCTCCCTTGTGGGCTCTAGCGGCCCGATTTTGCGGATCGTCCAGCTATCTCCAGCCGGCGTCCACGAAATACTCATGTCCCGTGATGAAGCGGGCGTCGTCCGAGGCCAGGAACATCGCCAGGGCGGCGACGTCCACGGGCTCGATCCGGCCCTTGAGGCACTGCGCGGCGACGATCTCCGCCTCGCCTTCCGGCGTGTACCATTTCATCTGCCGGGGGGTTTTCACATTTCCCGGCACGATACAGGCCACTCGCACCCCGTCCACGCCCAGCTCCCGCGCCAGGGCCCGCGTCATGCCCTCGATGCCGGCCTTGGCGGTTTCGTAAAGGGACAGGTCGGGCAGGCCCAGATGCCAGCTGATCGAACCGAGATTGAGGATGACGCCGGAGCCCCTCTCGCGCATGCCCGCCGCGGCCGCCTGGGCGGCGAAATACAGATGACGCAGGTTCACGCCGATGCGGTCGTCCCAATAGGCCGGCGTGACTTCCGCGAGCGTGTGACGATCGTCGTTGGCGGCGTTGTTGATCAGCACGTCGATCGGCCCGTGCTCGGCGATCACGGCGTCCATCGTGGCGCGCAGGGCCTCCAGATCCGTCAGGTCGCAGGCGCGAAACACAGGGCACGGCTGGCAATCGCCCAGGCTGTCGACCAGCGCGATCGAGGCCTCCGCGGCGATATCCATGAAAATGACCCGGGCGCCCTGGCGGGCAAAGCCCTCGGTCAGGGCCGCGCCGATTCCCGAGCCGCCGCCGGTGACAACCACCAACCGGCCCTTCAACGATGGATAGATCGCGCCGCTCACAGCAGCCCCCGGCTGGCGAGGTTGGTCATCAGGCTGGCGATCCCGAACGTCCAGGGCGGCGCGCTCTCGCAGGAGGTCACGCGGTTGCGCAGGACGCCGAGCCGGGGCGAGGATACGCAAACCTCATCTCCTTGTTTATGGGTGAAGCCCTGGCCGGGAATGTCGCGATCGTCGATCGGGGCGAACATCGTGCCGAGATAGAGGGCGAAGCCGTCAGGGTATTGATGATTCGGGGACAGGGTCTGGCCCGCGAGGTCGAGCGGGTCGCGACTTATCAAGCGCATCGATGACTGCCCCGAAAGCTCGAAACCGTCCTCGCCCGTCACCTTCAGCGAAACTACCGCGTTGCGGACGTCCTCAATGCCGAAGTCGGCGTCGAACAGGCGAATCCAGGGGCCTATGGCGGCTGAGGCGTTATTATCCTTGGCCTTGCCCAGAAGCAGGGCCGAGCGGCCCTCGATATCGCGGAGGTTGACGTCGTTTCCCAGCGCGGCGCCGACGGCCTGGCCGCGGGCGTTGCAGATCAGGACGACTTCGGGCTCAGGATTGTTCCAGGCGCTGTCGGATCGGACCCCGACGTCCTCGCCCCAGCCGACCGACGCCAACACTGGCGCCTTGGTGAAAATTTCCGCGTCCTTGCCGATCGCGACCTCGAGGTACTGGGACCAGAGACCTTCCTCGATCAGAACCGCCTTGAGTTGTTCGGCGCCTTCGGATCCCGGCCGCACCGCCGAAAGATCCGCGCCGACGCGGTCAGCCAGGGCGCGCCGTATGGTCTGGGCCGCACTGGCGTCGCCGCGCGCCCGTTCCTCGATCACCCGTTCGACGGCGGAGACGGCGAACGTCACGCCCGAAGCCTTGATGCACTGGAGATCCAGCGGCGACAGCAGTCTGGGCGTCGACCTGGCCGGGGAAGTCTCCAGCTCCAGCGCTTCCAGAGGACCGAGACTCTCTCCCGTCATGGATCCGGCATCGCCCTGGGCGATCGCCTGGGCGGTTGTGGGAGCCGATCGGGAGATGTCGATGACCTCGCCGCCTCTGACCAGAACGGGCGTGGGTCCTTCGGGTAGCAGGAGGCGGCCGAGGAATACTCCTGCGCGCCAGTCCGCCGGCATGTCGTCAATCAGTCTCAAGAACCAGCCTCCCCGTCCACGTACTGGCGACGTGGTAGCGCTAACATCGCGGACGCCACTACCGGTGTCAACGTGTCTGAGGCCGGGCCCCGGTTCGGCAGGCCGGATTCCACCAATGGCCGCCGGCATGACATGACACCGGTAGCAAAAGCTGGATTCGGCCGGAAAAGTATTATTATATCACCTCTGTTGTCGGAAACCGGCAGGCCGTCGACCCTGCCCACAATCCGGAGAGGACGATCCCGCCGATCGATCCCTTCCTATGTTAGCGACCTCGTCGGCCGCCTACTCGCAACCTTAATCACCAAGGGCCTTCTCATGAATTCGATCCATCGCCGTTCGGCCCTTGCCGGCCTTCTCGGCGGCGTCGCCGGGGCCGCCCTGCCGGTCCGGGCCGCCTTCGCGCAAAGCAATGAACAGGCCGCGGCGCTCGGGCGAGAATGGTCGAACATGCGCTGGCGGCGGGGCATCGAAAACCAGCGCATGGCCGATCTCGGAGACGGGACGTTCCTGAACCCGATCATGTCCGGGGACCATCCGGACCCGTCGATCCTCAAGGACGGCGACGACTACTACATGACCTTCTCGTCCTTCGAGTCGGTGCCGGGCATCCACATCTGGCATTCGAGGGATCTGGTGAACTGGACTCCCGTCACCGCCGCCCTGACGAAGAACATCGGCTCGGTCTGGGCGCCGGAATTGTGCAAGCACGGCGACCGCTACTTCGTCTACATCCCGGCGCGCTTCCCGGACTATCGCTCCAGCTACGTGATCTGGGCGGACAGCATCGAGGGGCCCTGGAGCGATCCCGTCGACCTCAAGCTTCCGGCCCACATCGACCCCGGCCACGCGGTGGGCGAGGACGGCAAACGCTATCTGTTCCTGAGCGGCGGCGACCGGGTGAAGCTGACTGACGACGGTCTGGCGACCGACGGCGCGCCCGAACATGTCTACGATCCGTGGCGCTATCCGGACGACTGGATCGTCGAGGGCTTCGCCCCGGAAGGACCGAAGATCACCCGTCATGGCGACTGGTTCTACATGATCACGGCCGTGGGCGGCACGGCCGGTCCGCCGACGGGACATATGGTGATCGCCGCCCGGTCGCGATCCATCGACGGGCCGTGGGAGAACTGCCCCCACAACCCGATCGTCCGCACCGTCTCGGGCGCCGAGAAATGGTGGTCGCGGGGCCACGCCACCTTGGTGGAGGGGCCGGACGGAAGCTGGTGGATGGTCTATCACGGCTATGAGAACGCCTTCTGGACCCTCGGCCGCCAGACGCTGCTGGATCCGATCGAATGGACCGACGACGGCTGGTTCCGGGCGAAGGGCGGCGACCTCGCCCGGCCCATCGCCAAGCCTGGAAGCGGCGAGGCCCTGCCGCACGGGATGGCGCTGTCGGACGACTTCTCGACCGACAAGTTTGGGCTGCAGTGGAGCTTGTACGATCCGCAGGCCGACGAGGGGGCGCGCCTGACCCGGCGCGACGGCGCCCTGCACATGCGCGCCAAGGGAACGGCGCCCAGCAACTGTTCGCCCCTGACCTTCGTGCAGGGCGATCTGGCCTATGAGATCGAGGTAGAGATCGAGATCGATCCCGGTGTCACGGCCGGCGTGATCCTGTTCTATGACCGGGCGCTTTACGGGGGCCTGGGCTTCGACGCGCATCGCTTCGTCACTCATCAATACGGGATCGAGCGGGGCCGGCCCGCCAACCCGAACGGCCAGCGCATGTTCATGCGCCTGACCAACGCCTACAATGTGGTCTACTTCGACACGAGCCCGGACGGGATCAACTGGAAGCGGTTCGACCGCCAGATGGAAGTGTCGGGCTACCACCACAATGTGCGCGGCGGATTCATGATGTTGCGCCCCGGCATCTATGCAGCCGGCGAGGGCGAGGCGCGGTTCAGGAACTTCAGGTTCCGGGCGCTCTAGGGCGTTCGTCGACCGGTCGATGTCGTCGACCGAAGGTGTCGCCAGCAGGCCGGGGAACCTCGTTTGAGGAATTCCCGGGGCGCCAGCAGCCGTTGGGACTCCAAAATGACACCGGTAGCAAAAACTCCTTGTCGTGCCCCAAATCGTATCATACTACTTTTTGAGCAGGGCCCGTTCGGGGTCGGGCGAGCCGGTTTATCAGCCCGTTAGAGGCTGGAGGTCGTCGGGAAACGCGGAGGGAATCAAGGTGCAGAACCATCTCAAGACACAGTTGCGTTTGGCCGCGTCCGGAGGGGCTCTTTGCCTCGCCGCGATGCTCGCGGCGTCCCCGGCGTTCGCTCAGGAAGCCCCGGCGCCAGAGACTTCGTCGCTCGACGACGTCATCGTCACCGGCATCCGGGGCTCGCTGGCGAGCGCCCTTAACGAGAAGCGGCGCTCGAACACCATCGTCGACGTCATCAACGCGGAAGACATCGCCGACTTCCCGGACGCAAACTTGGCGGAGTCCCTTCAGCGGTTGCCCGGCGTTTCGATCGACCGGGAAAATGGCGAGGGCAACGCCATCTCCGTGCGGGGCCTGGGTGGCGACTTCACCCGGGTTCGGCTGAACGGTCTGGAGACCTTGTCGACGTCGGGGGCCAGCAATGCCGACGGCGCCCTGCGCCGCGACCGCGGCTTCGCCTTCAACACCTTCGCCTCGGAGCTCTTTAACTCGCTCAAGGTGCAGAAGTCAGCCGATGCCCAGACCGACGAAGGCAGCCTCGGCGCCACGGTCGACCTGATCTCGGGCCGCCCCTTCGACTTCAGCAGCCGGCGCTTCGCCTTCTCGGCGCAGGACGCCTATTACGAGAACGGGGGAACCCACAATCCTCGCTTCGCCCTGCTGGTCTCGGATCGCTGGGACACCCCGCTCGGCGAATTCGGCGTGCTCGGATCGATCGCTTACAACGAGCGCAATCAGTCCAGCGACAGCTTCTCACGGCCTGTCGGCGGCCATGAATACACCTACCGCGGCTCGACCTTCAACAATGTGTCGGGCGGCGCATCAACGGACCCCCAGGGTTTCGCCCTGCCGACCAATGTCAATCCGGCCCTGGTTCTTCCGCGCGTCACCAATCCCGAAGCTCTGGGCTATCTGATCGGCTCAAATCCCGCCGCTTACGAGCTGCTTTACGGGCCGAACAACTATCGCGGCTCGCTGGTCCATATCCCGTCTCTCGCCTCGCTTCAGCATAGGGAGATCGAGCAGGATCGCACCGGCGCGACCCTGTCGTTCCAGTGGCGGCCGGCGTCGTCGACCCTGGTCAGCGTGGACAACCTCTATTCCGAAATGTCGTCGACCTCGACGAACTATCAACTCGGGCCTGTCGGCCTGAACCGGAACAACACCAACGGCAACCGCAACATCACGTCGTTCAGCTACAACACCTTCCCGACGACATCGGCCGGCAACAACAGCTACCGTAACCGCCGCGGTTCCTACCCAAGCTGTACGTTCCAGGCGGCAACGGATTTCCGCGACGAGATCGACTGCGGCCAGAGCTTGTACGGGAGCACGCCGATCTACACGACCGCGCCGGGCGCCACGAACAACAACCTCCTGGCGAACACGGGCAGCTTCAATCCCAACAACCTGGAAGTGTACGACTACTATAATCAACCCACATCAGTAGGTTACGTTCCGCATCCGAACTTTCTGGCCATGCGGGGGCCCTTCATTGGGCGCCCGTCCGTTCGGTTGATCGACGCGGGGCTCAGCGAGACAGGGGCGAACGCCGATTATCTCGTTCTGGGCAACGTCGACATGCGTTCCGCCGTCGACCAAGGCGCCTATACGACCAAGTTCAGCCAGAACTCGATCAATATCGAGCACGACTTCAACGACGCCTTCCGCATGGTCGCCCTGTTCGGGGTTTCGGAATCGACCAATGAAAACGAGGGACTGCTGGCGGACTTCATCCGACTGGATTCCGGTCAGGGCGTCCCGGGGGACGACTATTTCGTCTTCGACGCCCGCGTGGGCGACATCCCGCTGATGGATTTCGGCTTCGACACGGTCGATCCCGACAACTGGGACTTCGTCAAGGGCTATTCGGCGCTGCGTCATTACCGGACGGTGACGGAGAATGGCTACAGCACCGCCAAGATCGACTTCGCCTGGGACGTCCATGATGACGTCACCCTCCGGTTCGGCGTCGGCCAACGGAAGTTCGACTTCTACTACACACGCTTTGAGCGCCTGATAGCCGACACCTATAATCCCAGCCTGCTGGAAGGCGTCGCGACCGGCCTCGCGCCGGCGACGACCGTGGGTCAGATGGGCCAGATCGTGTCATGGGGCCAAGGCCTCGATGTGCCCGACGGCATGCCGACCGAATTCTTCGCGCCCAACCTCGCGGCGTTCCAGGACCGGTTCGGGTTCGACTGCGATTGCATCAACGAGTGGGGCGACTGGCGGCTGTCGGATCTTCGCAACGGCGGCGCCAATACCTTCTGGGTCGATGAGACGGACACGTCCTACTATGCCCAGGTCGACTTCCGGATCCCGATTTTCGGCCGCGATCTGCGCGGGAACTACGGCGTCCGCATCGCCGAAACCAGCGTGGAGGCGCGGGGCCGTTCGCCAAGCGGACGCGGGATCGAGAACAGCAACGACTACACCGACACCCTGCCGTCGGTGAACCTGATCTACGAGATTTCGGACTCCCTGCTGGTCCGGTTCGCCGCGGCCCAGGTCATGGCCCGGCCCCAGTTGCTGGCCCTTCACCCCGGGGTCACCAACTTCACTGTTCCCGTTGGCATCGCCGGCGCGCCGGCCGACTTCGATGGTTCGAACGCACGAATTACGCTCGGCAATACGAGGTTGAAGCCGTTTCGGGCGAACAACCTCGACTTCAACATCGAATGGTATTTCGCCGAAGACGCGCTGTTTTCGGTTTCGGTCTTCCACAAGGAGATCGAAAGCTTCCCGCAGGTCGTCCTTCGCGAAGCCACCCTGAGCGAACTCTTCGATCCGGAGGCGATCGCCAACCTGCGTGCGGCCTTCGACGGCCTCACCGACGTCGCATCGGACAGCCGGCGCGCCTATATCGACGCCGATCTGCCGTTCTCGGTGCGCCAGTTCAACGACGCGCCCGGCGGTTCCCTGACCGGTTATGAGGTGATCTATCAGCAGAACTTCACCTTCCTGCCGGGCTTCTGGGCGAATTTCGGCGTGCAGGCGAACTACACCCACATCGACTCCGAACTCGAATACATCCTCGATCCGGCCCGGAACCTGACCGGTACGGCGCCCTTCCTCGGCGCCTCGCCGGAAGCCTTTAACGCCACTGTCTTCTACGAAGTCCCGCGGTGGAGCGCCCGGGTCTCCGCCGCCTACCGCGCCGCCTACCAGACGACCTATCCGCTGGCCGCCGGCAGCTGCGATCCGGGACAATGCGATTCGCCGCTGATCAATGACTTCGTCGGCAGCGACGACACCCTGCACGTGGATGCCTCGTTCACCTACAAGATGACGGACAACGTCACGATCACGGCGGAGGCGCTGAACCTGACGGACCAGGCCGACAGCCGCTGGGGCTACCAGGACGATCCCGTCGTCTCCAGCTACGCCAAGACCGGACGTCAGTATTTCGTGGGCGCCCGCTTCTCGTTCTGATCGCGGACACTCAGGTTGGACAGTCCTCCCAAGGGTTCCTGTCCATACTTGGAGCGCCGCCTGGCGTCGGGCGGCGCTCCTTTTTACGCGGAGGGTCGTCCGGCGATTTCAGGTCGGTCCGTCGATGACCTGCCGCAGTCAGGCGAGGCGACGAAGCGGCGCCAGGATCGCGGAGGCCATCAGGGCCGCGACGCAGGCCGCCAGGAAGACGGAAGACAGGGGTAGACCGAGGCCGAGGAGTGCGGCGGCGACCGCCGGCGCCAGACTCTGGGGCAGGGCGATGGCCATATTCATCACCCCCAGATCGCGTCCCGCTCTCGCCCGATCGGGCAGGATCTCCGCCGTCATGGCGGCGACCGTCGTGGCGTGCAGCCCATGGGCGGCGCCGAACAGCACCTGGGCCGCCAGGGGGCCGGGCCATTGCGGCCAGCCGATCATCAGCGCCAGGCCGGCGGCCATCCCCACGCCCCCGGCGATGACGAAGGGCCGTCGTCGTCGCACCCGGTCCGAGCTTACGCCACCGACGAAACCGCTGATCGTCGCCGCGAGCGTGGAGGCGATCAGCAGCGCACCGAACAGCTGGAGGGGCGACCATCCGGGCGGCGTCGCCTCCGGCACGTCCTGCAACAGGAAGAGCAGGTAGAGGGTGTTGATCGCCACGGCGCTCTCAACCAACAGGCGGGAGACAAACGTCCAGAAGAACCGCCGGTCCCTGAGCGCGGCGAAGGACTGCCCCAGAGGGGTCGGAACGGGGCGGGACGACGACGGTTCGCGCAGGGTCAGGGCGAAGGGCAGGATCAGGGCCGCAGCCACGACGACGACGACGGCGAACTGGAGCGGGGTCGATCCCGCCAGCCTCGTGACCACCACCGCCGTGAACAGGTTGGCGACCGGCAGGGCGGCGCCCGCCCAGGCGGAAATCAGCCCCTTCTGGGCGTCCCCGACCATGTCGGGAACGAGGGCCGCCAGCGGCGCGAAGAGGGCGTTGACCGCCAGCTGGAAGGCCACCACGCCGAACGCGAGCTGCAAGGGACTGTCAGCCCGGCCGATCAGGCCCAGCGAAAGGGCGACGAGGACCAGGCCCCCGAGAATCCACGGACGCCTGCGGCCCAGGGGGGTCCGGGTGCGGTCGCTCAGGGTCCCGAACAGGACGTTGGCGAAGGCCGCGGTCAGCCCGCCCAGCATGGCCATCTGGCTGAGCAACAGGGCCTTCTCGGCCCCGCCCATCAGCTGGGCCTTGCCCGGCAGCAACAGGGTCAGCAGCGGAATGAAGCAGACAAAGGCCCCGGCCTGGGCCGCGCCATAGCCGAGGATGAACCATCGGGATCGATGAGACGGGTCCGACTCGGCAGCGGGAGCGATCATGACGACATATGAGGTCGCGGTGCGCGTCGCGTCGACCTATTGTATGGGTCGGGCGGGGCGATGACCGCGCGCCGGGGCTTGTGGAGTGACCGTTGACCGCCAGGAGACCGACGATCGACGATGTGGCGCGCCAGTCCGGCGTCGGCCGTACGACCGTGTCGCGCGTGCTCAACGGCGGGCCGAACGTCCGCGACGAAGTGCGCGAGCGCGTGCTCAAGGCGATGGAGGCGCTGAACTACCAGGCCAATCCGCAGGCGCGATCTCTGGCCGGCGGGGGCAGCCGCATGCTGGCCCTGATCCTGGCCTCCGATCTGGAGGCGGAGCCGAACTCCTTCTACGCCTCGGCGCTCGAGCTCGGCGCGCTGCGGGAGTGTCTGGCCCTGGGCTATCAGCTCCTGACCCGGCACGTGCCGCAGCAGAGCCCCGACCGTCGCCAGCAGGTTCTTGAGCTGATGACATCCCAGAGGTGCGAGGGCCTGATCCTGACGCCGCCCTTCGCCGACGACGTGGTTCTGATCGAGGAAATCCGGCGCAGCGGCTGCAAGGTGGTGACCATTTCGCCGGGCGGGCCCGGTCGAGCGGTCGCCGACGGCGTGGGCATCGATGACGAGGCTGGCGGCTACGACGTCACGCGTCATCTGCTCGACCTGGGGCATCGGCGCCTGGCCTTCATGAGCGGCATCGCGGGCCATCTGTCGGCCGAACAGCGATTCGACGGGCTGAGGCGGGCCCTCCGGGAGGCGGGGCCGGATGCGGAGGTGGTGGACCTGCTGCGCGGCGACTTCACCTTCCGCTCCGGTAGCGTTCTGACCGCGCGACTCCTGGATCAGCCGAACCCCCCGACCGCCCTGATCTGCGCCAATGACGACATGGCCGCCGGGGCGCTGTCGGCCGCCCACAGCCGCGGGCTGGACGTACCGGGCCAGTTGTCCATCACCGGCTTCGACGACACGCCCGTTTCGGAGATCGTCTGGCCGCCCCTGACCACCGTCCACCAGCCGTTGAAGGCGATGGGGCGTGAGGCGGTTCTGGTCCTCGCCGGACGGCTGACCGGGACAATGCGCGGCGACTGGCGCTTCCGCACCCTGCCGCACACGGTCGTCCCGAGGGCTTCGGCCGGTCAAGTGCTGCCGCAACTGGCTACCGCCATCGCTTGACACAGGGCCCCGTCCCGAGCGCTTATTGGAAGCGCTCCCAATCGCGGCGGAGCACGTCCGCCCGGAGCGGCAGCGGCCCGCCTCGGGAAGGTTCAGGGAGAATCCGATGATGAAGCGGCACGGGATTTCGGCGACGGCCTTGCGGATGCTGGCGATCGTCACGGCGGCGGTCCTGGGCGCGGCGGCCTGCGCTTCGCCCTCCGTGGCTCCCCCCGAACCGGCGGCGCGCGTCTGGATGACTTCGGGCGACCGGAGCCGGTTGCTGGCCGAGCAGACGCCGCTCACGTTCCATGCCGCCGATGCGACCCCGAGCCCCTCAGTCGTCGTCATTGACGCGTCGCGGCGGTTCCAGGAGATGGTCGGCTTCGGCGCCGCGATCACCGACGCCTCGGCATGGCTGATCCAGACGAAGATGCGGCCGGACCAACGCGACGCCCTGATGCGGGAGCTGTTCGGTCGTGACGACGGCGGCCTGGGCTTCAGCTTCACGCGGGTGACCATCGGCGCCTCGGATTTCTCTCTGGACCACTACAGCCTGGCGGACACGCCCGACCCGGCGCTGGCGAATTTCTCGACCGCACGGATGGAGGCCCATGTCTTTCCGACGGTGCGGCAGGCCCTTGCCGTTAATCCCGATCTCAAGGTGATGGCCTCGCCGTGGAGCGCGCCGGGCTGGATGAAGACCACCGGATCCATGATCCAGGGCGAGTTGAAGCCGGAATTCTATCCGACCTACGCCGACTACCTGCGGCGCTATGTCGAGGCCGCGGCGGCCCACGGCGTGCCGACCGACTATCTCAGCATCCAGAACGAGCCCGACTTCGAGCCGGACAGCTATCCCGGCATGCGGTGGGGTCCGGAGGGACGCGCGGCCTTCATCGGCGGCCACCTTGGACCGATGTTCCGGAGCGCCGGGATCCGGACGCGAATTCTCGATTGGGACCACAATTGGGACAAGCCGGAGCAGCCCCTCGGCGTACTCGCCGACCCCCGGGCCAGCACCTTCGTCAGCGGTGTCGCCTGGCACTGCTACGCCGGGGACGTGGCGGCCCAGACGCCGGTGCGGGAAGCCTATCCTGACAAGGATGTCTTTTTCACCGAATGTTCGGGCGGGGACTGGGCGGCCGACTTCTCCGACAGCTTTTCCTGGACGATGAGGAGCCTCATCATCGGATCGACCGGGCACTGGGCGCGCGGCGTCCTGATGTGGAATCTCGCGCTCGACGAGTCGCACGGTCCCCACGCCGGAGGCTGCGGCGACTGCCGCGGAGTGGTGACCGTCGACAGCCGCACCGGAACCGTGGAACGGAACCAGGAATACTATGCCTTCGGCCACGCAAGCCGTTTCGTGCGGCCGGGCGCGCGGCGGATCGCATCGGCCGGGCCCGAAGGCCTTCACGCCGTCGCCTTCGTCAACCCGGACGGCGAGCGGATCCTGATCCTTCTCAACGAAGGCGAGGTTCCGGTCTCGTTCATCCTCCGGGAGGGGAGGTGGCAGGCGGCCGCCGATCTGCCGGCGAAGACCGCCGCAACCTACGTCTGGCGGGCTCCCGACGGCCCCGAGGCCGACTGATCACCGTCATTCTCGCCCTCCGTTCGGACGGGCCCGCGATTTCAGATTGCGCAGCTCCCGGAATTCGGCTAGCCATTGGAAGCGCTTCCAACTCGCCGTCGAGCGCGGTCGGAATCGCGAAACAAAAATGGACGTGGGGCTCACGGGTCTCATGCCGGGGAATCGCAAAGGGGGTTAACAATGCGCAACGAGTTCGCAGGTGTCCGCAAGTTCGGATCCGTCTCGTCATCAAAGCTCTGCCTGACGGTCTCGGCCCTTGCGCTCGCCATGGCGGCGCCGGCCGTCGCCCTGGCCCAGGACCCCGCGCCGGCGCCGGCGCAGGACGAGGCGGTCGAGATCGACGAAGTCATCGTCACCGGCCTGCGTCGAGGCCTGGCCGACTCCATCAGCGTCAAGCGGAACGAGACCTCCATCGTCGAGGCGGTTTCGGCCGAGGACATCGGCAAGCTGCCCGACGTCTCCATCGCTGAGTCCATCGCGCGCCTTCCCGGCCTGGCCGCCCAGCGGGTCAACGGTCGCGCCCAGGTGATCTCGATCCGGGGTCTGGCCCCCGACTTCACCACCACCCTGCTCAACGGCCGCCAGCAGGCCAGCTCGGGGGACAACCGGGCCGTCGAATTCGACCAGTATCCGTCCGAGCTGCTGTCCAGCGTGGTGATCTACAAGACCCCGGACGCCGAGGTTTCGGGCATGGGTCTTTCCGGCACCGCCGACCTGCGCACTGTCCGGCCGCTCGAATTCGGCCGCCGGGCCCTGGCGCTGAACGTTCGCGGCGAAGTCGTGGAAGGCGACAGCCTCAACGACGACGTCCGCAACTACGGCGGCCGCGTTTCCATCAGCTATATTAACCAGTTCGCCGACAACACCCTGGGCATCGCCCTGGGCTACGCCCATCTGGATTCGCCGTCCCAGAACCAGCACTACAAGGCCTACGGCTACGAGGCGTTCGGCTTCGCCGTGACGCCGGACAGTGCGGACAACGCGCTGATCCTGAACGGCCAGGAGCTTTTCGCGACTTCGCGCCTCAACCAGCGTGACGCCTTCATCGGCATCGTCGAGTGGCGGCCCAACGAAGCCTTCCATTCGACTCTCGATCTCTACTATTCGAAATTCGACCAGGAAGAGACAACGCGCGGCGCCCAGTGGTTCTCCAATGGCTGGGCCGACAACGCCACCTTCACCGATGTCCAGACCGAGACGCGCGGCGGCACGCTCTTCGCCACCAGCGGCACGCTGAACGGCGGCGTTCCCATCATCCGCAACGACTTCAACACCCGGGAGGACGAGCTTTTCTCGGTCGGGCTGAACAACGAGTTCCAGATCGACGACCGCACCCGGGTGCACGCCGACCTGTCCTATTCCAACAATCGCCGGCGCGAACAGATCCTCGAGACCTACGCCGGCTACGGACGCGGCGTCGGCGGCGTCACGCCCGCGACCCCCAACGTCGGCCGCACCCTCGACACCATCCAGTTCGAGGTCAACGACGACGGCTATCCCACCTATTCGGAGGGGCTGAACTACGCAGACGCCTCCCAGGTATCTCTCGGCGACCGCGCCCCCTGGGGCGGCTGGGGTCACGACGGCGCCATCCGCTTCCCCGACGTCGAGGAGAGCATCTACGCCGTCGATCTGATGGCGGAGCGCGATCTGGACGGCTTCTTCACCAACCTCAGCGCCGGGGTGAACCTGGCCAACCGCGAGAAGTCCAAGCGCGTCGACGATTTCGACCTGTTTCTCAAGAACGGTCGCCAGCAGGTCTATGTCGATCCGCAATACCTGGCCGCGCCGACCTCGCTCGGCTACGCGGGCTTCGGCGATGTGCTCAGCGTCGATCTGAGCCGAGCCCTGGACGTCTACTACGACCGGGCGCCGATCCTGGACGCCAACTATTTCGACAAGAACTGGGACATCCAGGAGGAGGTGATCACCTTCTTCGCCCGGGCCGAGTTCGAACGCGGTCCCATCCGCGGCAACATCGGCGTCCAGGTGGTCCAGCAGTCCCAGGAGTCGACGGGGGTGGTGATCAACGGCCTCGAGCCGGGTCAGCCGATCACCCCGATCTCGGTGACCGAGAGCGAGGACTACACCGATGTCCTTCCGAGCCTGAATCTCATCTACGACTTCGGCGACGGCCAGCGGATCCGGTTCGCGGCGTCCAAGACCATGGCCCGGCCGCGCATGGACGAGATGCGCGCCAATGTGACCCCGGGCTTCAACGCCTTGGTCTGCACGGGTCAGCCCTGCCTGCCAGGTACCACCGTGAACCCCTGGTCGGCCTCGGGCGGCAATCCGCACCTTGAGCCCTGGCGCGCCACGGCGTTCGACGTCGCCTATGAGTGGTACGTGAACCCGACGACCTATGTGTCGGTCGCGGCCTTCTACAAGGATCTGGACAGCTACATCTATCAGCAGACCGGAACCTTCGACTTCTCGGGCATTCCCCTGCCCAGCACGGCGTCCGCCATTCCCGCCGGAGTCACCATCAGCCCGATCGGTCAGATCACGCTTCCGGCGAACGGCAACGGGGGGACGATTCAGGGCGTGGAGGTCAGCGGCGCCCTGAACCTCGGCACCGTGTGGGAGCCGCTCGAAGGTTTCGGCGTGCTGGGCAGCGTCTCCTTCACCGAATCCGACCTGAACCCCAGCCCCACCGGCCAGGAAGTTCGCATCCCCGGCCTGTCGGGCATGGTCTACAACATGACCGCCTATTACGAGCGTGGCGGCTTCCAGGCGCGGATCAGCAAGCGTTTCCGCGAGGCCTTCAAGGGCGAGGTGGTGCAGCTGTTCGCGACCCGCGGCTACACTGAAATCCTCGACGACGAGCAGGTCGACGCGCAGATCGGCTACACGTTCGAGGAGGGCCGGCTGGAAGGTCTGGGGCTGCTGTTCCAGGTCAACAACCTGACCAACTCGCCCTATCGCACCCGCCTCGGCCTCGACAGCGGCGGCACCACCACCGCGGACGGAACCACGCTGCCGGAAACCTACGAGGAATACGGCCGTCAGTATCTGTTCGGCATCAACTACCGGTTCTGACTGGCGCCACCCTTCCCGGCGCCGGAACCGGAACTCGCCGTGGATCGGGAGCGCATCCGCACCCCGTCCACGGCGGCCCTTTAATGTGAGTAGTCGAGTAGACGTATGAAGCGCCCCGCCCTGAAGGTCTCGCTTTCACTCCTGCTGCTGGCGGGCTGCGCGCCCATACAGACTTTCCCCCGGCCGCCGCTCGAGGTCGCGGCCCCGGCGGCCGCCGCGCCGGACGCGGCCATGGAGCGGCGCATCGCCGCCATCGTGGCTGGCATGACGCTGGAGCAGAAGGTCGGGCAGATGACCCAGCCGGACGTCCGCTACATCACGCCGGAACAGGTGAGCCAATACTACATCGGCTCGGTGCTGAACGGCGGCGGCGCCTGGCCGGACATGAACAAGCGCGCCTCCGTCGCCGACTGGGCCGCCCTGGCCGACCGCTTCGCCGACGCCGCCCTGGCCACCGACCTGCCGACGCCGATCCCGCTATTGTGGGGCACCGACGCCGTACACGGGCACAACAATGTCTCGGGCGCGACCATTTTTCCGCACAACATCGGCCTTGGCGCCGCCAACGATCCGGCGCTGATCGAGCGCATCGGGCGGGCCACGGCGCGGCAGGTCCGCGCCACCGGCATCACCTGGGCCTTCGCCCCGACCCTGGCTGTCGGCGACAACCGGCGCTGGGGCCGGACCTATGAGAGCTGGTCCAGCGATCCGGCCCTCGTCCGCCGCTATGGCGAAGCCATGGTCCGGGGACTGCAGGGCGACCTGACCGGCGACGCCGACGTGCTGGCGACGGCGAAACACTATCTGGGCGACGGCGGCACCTTCAACGGCGTCGACCAGGGCCAGGCCCGCATGACCCGCGAAGACTTGCTGGGCCGCCACGGCGCCGGCTATCTCGGCGCGCTGGACGCCGGCGTGCAGACGGTAATGATTTCGTACAGCGGCTGGTACGACACGGCGGCCGACCAGGACCACGGCAAGATGCACGGCAACCGCGACCTGATCGCCGGCGTGCTCAAGGGCGAGCTCGGCTTCGACGGCCTGGTGGTGTCCGACTGGAACGGCATCGAACAGGTGCCGGGCTGCGCCAGGGACCGCTGCTCCCAGGCGGTCAACGCCGGCATCGACATGTTCATGGTCCCCGAGGACTGGCGCGCCTTCATCACCAATACCGTGGAGGACGTTCGCGCCGGCCGCATCGCCGAGTCGCGGATCGACGACGCCGTGACCCGCATTCTGCGCGTCAAGATGCGCTCCGGCCTGTTCGACCGCCCGGCTGACGCCAGCGTCCTGACGGGGCGCGCCGATGGCCTGGACGCCCGCGCCCTTGCCCGCGAGGCCGTGCGCAAGTCGGTGGTCCTGCTCAAGAACGATGACGCGGTCCTGCCGCTGCAGCGTGGTCGTCGGGTCCTCGTCGTCGGCGCCAGCGCCGACAGTCTGTCGAACCAGACAGGCGGCTGGTCGCTGACCTGGCAGGGCACCGAGAACGTCAACGCCGACTTCGCCACGGGCCAGACCCTGCTGACCGCGCTGCGCGAGGCGCTGGGAGCGGACAATGTGGTCTATTCGGCGGACGGCTCGGGCGTGGACGTTTCGCGTTTCGACGCGGTCGTCGCCGTGCTCGGCGAGACTCCGTACGCCGAATACAATGGCGACGTCCGCTTTCCGGTCCCGGTCCAGCACAGCCTGCAGCACCCCGCCGACCTCGCCGCCCTGCGGGCGGTGTCCGGCAAAGGGGCGCCGGTCGTCACCGTGCTCTATTCGGGCCGACCCGCCTACGCCAACGACCTGATCAACCTGTCGGACGCCTTCGTCGCCGCCTTCCTGCCCGGCACCGAGGGCGGCGGCCTGGCCGATGTCCTCCTTGGCGGTCAGCATGACTTCACGGGCCGGCTGTCCTTCGCCTGGCCGGGCTCGGCGTGCAGCACCGGCGAGGATCCGGACGACGTCGTCCAGTTCGCGCGCGGCTACGGCCTGAGCTACGCCCGGCCGGCGCGGCTGGGGCCTCTGCCCTTGCCCGCCACGCCCGCGACCTGCGAAACCATCGCACCCTAGCGACGGACACGGCATGCGACAGCTCAAGAAGATTCTGATCGTCGGCGGCGGAACGGCCGGGTGGATGACCGCCGCCCTGCTGTCGAAGCTGTTCAAGGACCTCTACGAGATCACGCTCGTCGAGTCCGAAGAGATCGGGATCATCGGCGTCGGCGAAGCGACCATCCCTGCCATCAAGAAATACAATGAGTTGCTGGGCCTGAACGAGAACGAGTTCATGCAAGCGACCCAAGGTTCCTTCAAGCTCGGCATCCAGTTCGTCGACTGGCTGCGCCTGGGATCGAGCTACATTCACGGCTTCGGCGTGATCGGTCGTGATCTCGAATGGCTGCGCTGCCACCAGTACTGGCTGAAGTTGAACAGCCTTGGCCGGGCCTCGGACTTCGCCGACTATTCGATCAACACGGCCGCCGCGCTTGAGAACAAATTCATGCGCGCCGATCCGAAGATGGCGGAGTCGCCCATCGGCCAGATCGCCCACGCCTTCCATTTCGACGCCAGCCTGTACGCTCGCCACCTGCGCGGTCTGGCCGAGGCCAGGGGCGTGAAGCGGCGGGAGGGCAAGGTCGCCAACGTCACTCTTCGCGGCGAAGATGGCTTCGTTCAGTCGGTGACCATGGGGGACGGGGAGGTCATCGCCGCCGACCTCTTCGTCGACTGCTCGGGCTTCCGGGCGCTGATCATCGAACAGGCGATGAAGACCGGTTACGAAGCCTGGAACCAGTGGCTGCCCTGCGACCGCGCCATGGCCGTGCCCTGCGCCCGGGCGGAGCCGTTCACGCCATATACCCGGTCCACGGCCCGCCCCGCCGGCTGGCAGTGGCGCATCCCGCTCCAGCACCGCACCGGCAACGGACACGTCTACTCCAGTCAGTACATGGACGACGCCGAGGCCGAAGCCATCCTGTTGGCCAGTCTCGACGGGGAGCAACTGGCCGAGCCCAACCGGCTCCGCTTCGTCGCGGGCAAGCGCAAACAGACGTGGAACCGGAACTGCGTCGCGATCGGCCTCGCCAGCGGCTTCCTCGAGCCGCTCGAGTCGACCAGCATCCACCTGATCCAGTCGGCCATCATCCGCATGGTGCGCCTTCTGCCGGACGCCGGCTTCGACCCGGCCACCATCGCCGAGTTCAATCGGCAGACCGACTTCGAATACGAGCGCATCCGCGATTTCATCATCCTGCACTACAAGGCGACGGAGCGCGACGACACGCCGTTCTGGCGCTACTGCCGCGACATGGAGGTTCCGGACACCCTTCAGCGCAAGATCGACCTGTTCGCCGCCAACGGCCGCATCTTCCGCGAGGACGAGGAATTGTTCGCGGAGGAGAGCTGGATCCAGGTCTTCCTCGGGCAGGGAGTCACGCCACGCGGCTACGATCCGCTGGTCGACATCAAGAGCGACGCCCAGGTCGCGGAGTTCCTGGACGATGTCGAAGGCGTCATCCGCAAATGCGTGGCGGTGATGCCGACCCACGCCGACTATGTCGCCAGGGTGTGTCCCGCCAAACCCGCCTGAGCTCGCCGCAAGAGCTCTGAGGGGCGCTCCCCCGAAGGGCTGAAAAAGTTAGCTAAAACAAGGACCGGTGGCGGAGAGGGTGGGATTCGAACCCACGGTGCCCGCAAAGGCACGCCGCATTTCGAGTGCGGTACATTCGACCACTCTGCCACCTCTCCGCGGGGCCGATAGACGCTTTGGTCGAGCGAGCGGCTTCTCTAATGGGCGGGGGGCCGCGCCGCAAGCGGGCTCGGCGATAAATCGTGTCAGCGCTGGGCGGGAAGCGGGAGCCCCAGCGTCTCGCCGGTTGAGAGGTCGCCGTCGATGACGCGAAACAGTTCGGCGGGACGGCCGCCGGTGGCGGGCGAGAGGCGGCCGGTGGGCTGAACCAGGCCGGTGCGTTCGACGCCGCGGCGGAAATTCTGCTTGTGCAGCGACAGCCCCGCGACCGCCTCGGCGGCGCCCTGGAGTTCGGACAGGGTGAACGTCGCCGGCATCAGGTCGAACAGCACGGGGCGGTATTTCAGCTTGCTGCGCAACCGGCCCAGACCGGTGGCGAGGATACGGCGATGGTCGGAGGCCATGGCGCGGCCCGGGGCGGCGGCGGGCGACGGCCGATCCTGATCGCGGGCGGCCTCGGCGACCAGACCGGCCTCGTAAAGCAATTCATACCGGTCCAGCACCCGGCCCTCGTTCCAGCGATGGGAGGGCGTGGTGGCGAAGAGGGTTTCGATCCGGGCCTGGCGGCGTGGATCGTCGGCTGCCCAGGCGGCGAGATCGGCGACGAGCGTGGCGAAGCAGGCCGGGGCCCCGTCGCGGCGATCCTCCCACGGGAAGATGTCCAGCACCGGGGTCCAGCGAGCTTCGGCCAGGGGGACGTCGGCGGCGTCGGCGGTCAGGGCGAGATAGCCGACCGAGACTTCGCGATGGCGTTCCGGGCCCGGGGTGGCGCGGGGGCTGCCCCGGCCGAGGTCGCCGAAGGTGTAGAGCTGTTCGACGAAGCCGAGGCGGAAGCCGGTCTGGGCGGTGACGAAGGCGCGCAGCGCCAGTTCGAACGTGCGGTCGCGGGTCGGATCGAAGGGACCGAAGGGCAGGGCGGCGGCGCCGTCGTCCCCGGGAATGGTCAGGACGCAGGCCTTGCGGTCGCGCAGCGCGATGACGACGGCGGAGAGACCGATGCGGACGCCCTGTTCGCCAGCGGTCTCCATCACCTATTCCGTATGCCAGGCGTCGGCGGCGGGCATGAGGCCCACGGCCTCGGCCAGCACCCGGTAGCGTTCGAGATAGCGCTGCTGGGCGACGGGGGCGGGCAGGGGATCGATCGTCAGCTCGTAGCCCGCGGGCGGGGCGCCGAACAGGAGCAGGGACTCCTTCCGGGTGAAGCCGGCCAACTGCGTCGCCTCGAAGAAGGCGCAGGCCCGGTCGGCCTTCTTGATCAGGGTCTTGACGGCGATCGGGTTCTTCGGCGGCAGGCCGAAGCGAACGTGGATGGCGCCTTCCAGCCGTGCCTCGAAGGCTTTGTAGTTCATACCCAGTGCCGCCTTGAACGGCGAGATCATGTCGCCGATGACGTATTCCGAGGCGTCATGGAGCAGGGCGGCCAGCCGCCATTTCGGCTCGAGCCCCGGCCTGATGTGAGCGGCGATCTCCTCGACGACGCAGGAGTGCTGGGCGACCGAGAAGGCATGCTCGCCGATGGTCTGGCCGTTCCAGCGGGCGACGCGGGCCAGGCCGTGGGCGATGTCCTCGATCTCGATGTCGAAAGGCGAGGGGTCGAGCAGGTCGAGGCGGCGGCCGGACAGCATCCGCTGCCAGGCGCGGGGCTCTTTCGAGGGTGACGGTCGGGGCGTGACGGCCAAGGCTTTTTCCTGCTCTCGTGGGCAGGGTTGGTGACGCATCGGGACGGCGCGATCAAGGGCGGGCGCCGTTTATTCCCCGGCGTTGAGCGTGACCAGGTCCTTGGCGTCCTCGAAGGCACGGTCGCGATTTGTATCGCGGGAGCGGACTGTGGCGACCACCAGCGGGCCGCCCACGGGACCGCGGGCCTCGTAGCCGACCAGCCGCCAGCCCGCTTCCGACGGGCGGTTGTCGGTCAGGATCCAGCTGACGCGGGTGGCGTCGCCGCCGGCGCTGGCGCGGATCTCGGCGGCGTCGTCCCGGGCGTTGATGCTGACGTTTTCGCCATCGCCGCCGGAGCCGGTGATGCGGGCGGAGCCGTCGCTGTCGTCGGCGTCGATATGGAAGCCGCCGATGCGAACGCTGGCCTTGTCGCCGCGCGTCTCGATGCGCATTCCGGGCAGGCTGACGGAGGCGTCGTCTCCATGGGCGTCGATGGCGACGCCGGGGGCGCGAACCGAGGCGCGATCGGCCGCCGAAGCGGCCTGTTCTGCAGCGCGCTCCGCCGTGGCCGCGGCGGCGTCAGCGGCATCGGCGGCGAGGTCAGCCGAGGCGGCCGCCCGGGCGGCGGCGGCCTCGGAGGCCGCCAGCTGCTCCACAGCGCGGGGCAGGTGGCCGGACAGGCGCCGTTCGAAGGCCTTGAGGATCTGGGCGGGGGTCTCGTCGTCCAGCGGCACGAGGTGAAGGCTGACCTCGGCGCCCTTGGGACCGACATAGGTGCAGACGGTGCCGCCGGCGGAGGCCGATCCCTTGCGCGTCAGCGAGCCCATGGTCTGGGGGCATTGCAGGGTCTCGACCACCTTCAGCACGCCCTTGGCGTCGGCATCCTCGCGGGTCGAGGAAATGCGCACCGAGCTGCCCTCGTCGCAGGCGGCGAGCGCGGCGAGGGCGCAGACGGTCGGGATCAGAAAGGGACGAACGGTCATAGACTTGCGGTCCTGGTCACGAGGACATCCTGCGCGCCCCGGATTCATTTTCCAGTGAAATCGCGGTAAGGCGGGTGACGAAACCTGTTCGTTGATGTGTTCAACCGCCGGGCCGCGCGCCTTCGCGGCGATTCAGGAAGGCCAGACGTTCGAACAGGTGCACGTCCTGCTCGTTCTTCAGCAGGGCGCCATGCAAGGGCGGGATCAGCTTGTGGGGCGTCTTCTCGCGCAGGGTCTCCGGATCGATGTCGTCGACCAGCAACAACTTGAGCCAGTCCAGCAATTCCGAGGTCGAGGGCTTTTTCTTCAGGCCGGGCGTGTCGCGGATCTCGTAGAAGGTCTTGAGGGCCTCCGAGACCAGACGCGGCTTGATGCCGGGGAAGTGGACCTCGACGATAGCGCGCATCGTCGCGTCGTCGGGGAAGCGGATGTAGTGGAAGAAGCAGCGCCGCAGGAAGGCGTCGGGCAACTCCTTTTCATTGTTGGAGGTGATGACCACGACCGGGCGCACCTCCGCGCGGATCGTCTCGTCCGTTTCCTGGACGTAGAACTCCATACGGTCGAGTTCCTGCAGCAGATCGTTGGGGAATTCGATATCGGCCTTGTCGATCTCGTCGATCAGCAGGACGGGGCGGGCAGGGGCGGTGAACGCCTCCCACAGCTTGCCGGGCTTGAGGTAGTTGCGCACGTCGTGGACGCGGGCCTCGCCCAGCTGGCTGTCGCGCAGCCGCGAGACGGCGTCATATTCGTACAGGCCATTGTGGGCCTTGGTCGTGGACTTGATGTGCCAGGTGATGAGTGGGGCGTTCATCGCCCGGGCGATCTCATAGGCCAGGACCGTCTTGCCCGTGCCGGGCTCGCCCTTGATCAGCAGCGGGCGTTCCAGCGCCACGGCGGCGTTCACCGCGATCTTCAGGTCATCGGTCGCGATATAGTTCGAAGTGCCTTCGAAGCGGTCGGACGGGCGAGACATGGTCGGCTCCGGTGGGGATCGGCTCCGGGTTAGCGAAGGCGGAGCGGGTTAACAACGATCATGTTGCCCCGCCCCGCGCGCCATGCCAGCCTCTTTGGACAGGGGAGACCACCATGCTGCATCGACTGATCGCCGCCGCCGTCGCGCTCACATTGGGGCTTGCCGGCCCCGCCCGGGCCGACACCCTCGTCGTCACCGCCGCACGCATGGTCGATGTCGAGCGCGGTCGCTATGTCGACAACCCTGTCGTCGTGGTCACGGATGGCCGGATAACGTCAGTCGGAACCGCTGCCCCCGCCGGCCTTCCCGCTGACGCCCGCCGCCTCGATCTACCGGGCCTGACCCTTCTGCCCGGCCTGATCGACATGCACGTCCATCTCGCCGGAACCCCCTATGTCTCGGGCTTCAAGGTGCTCGAGTACGCTGACGATTTCGAGACGGTGCTTCAGGTCCCCAACGCCCGCGCCAACCTGATGGCGGGCTTCACCACGGTGCGGAATCTGGGCGGTCCCGACTTCGCCGACGTCGCCCTGCGTCAGGCCATCGACGCCGGCTTCATCGAGGGGCCGCGCGTCATTCCGGCTGGCGTGTCGTTCGGCGCCACCGGCGGCCATTGCGACGACACCGGCCTGCCGCGCTCCCTGGCCCAGGCCAATGACTACAACGCCGACAGCGTCGACGCGGCCCGCCACAGCGTGCGCGAGGTGCGCAAATACGGAGCCCAGGTGATCAAGGTCTGCGCCACCGGCGGCGTCTTCTCGCGCAACACCGAGCCCGGCCAGCAGCAGATGACGCTGGCCGAGCTGACGGCCGTCGCCGACGAGGCGCATATGTGGGGTCTCAAGGTCGCGGCCCATGCCCACGGCGCCTCGGGCATCGCCGACGCCATCCGCGCCGGCATCGACACCATCGAACACGCTTCCCTCATCGACGCCGAGGGCATCCGCCTGGCGGTCCAGCACGGGACCTGGTTGTCGATGGACATCTACAACACCGACTTCACCCAGGCGACGGGCACGGAGTTCGGGGTCACCGAGGACAATCTGCGCAAGGACCGCGAGATCGGCCAGTTGCAGCGAGACAATTTCCGCGCCGCCCACCGCGCCGGAGCCCGGATGGTGTTCGGCAGCGACGCCGCCATCTATCCGCATGGCCAGAACGCCCGGCAGTTCGCGATCATGGTCGAATACGGCATGACCCCCGCCGAGGCGATCCGCGCCGCCACCTGGAACGCCGCCCAGGCCCTGGGCCGCGAGAGCGACGTCGGCGCTATCGTGACGGGCCGCTATGGCGACCTGATCGCCGTGTCCGGCGACCCCCTGGCCGATGTACGAATGCTCGAAACCGTGCCCGTGGTCATCAAGGGCGGGGCTGTGGTCCGGGACGCGCGCTGACGGTTCAGGTGTAGACGCGTGGAATCCGCGCGGTGACCGAGGTCAGCAGCTCGTAGGCGATGGTCCCTGCCGCCGCAGCGGCGTCGTCCACCATCCGGTTCACGCCGAACAGCTCGATTCGGTCCCCGACGGCGACATCCAGCCCGGTGGCGTCCACGGCGCAGACATCCATCGACACCCGCCCCACGATCGGCCGTAGCTCCCCCGCAATATGGACCAGACCTTTCGGGCTGTAAGCCCGCAAGACGCCGTCAGCGTAACCCGCAGCGCAGGTCGCGATTCGCGTCGATCCGCGCGCCACGAAGCCGCGCGAATATCCCACGCTCTCGCCCGCCGGAACCTCGCGCACCTGCAGCACCTCGGCCGTCAGCGTCGCCACCGGCCGGATACGGTCGTCGGGCCGCCCCTCCGGACCGCCGCCGTACAGGCAGACGCCCGGCCGCAGGGCGTCGAAGGCGTAGTCCGGCCCCAGGAAGGCGCCGCCGGAATTGGCGAACGACCGCACAGTTCCCGGATACCGCGCCGCCGCGGCCGCGAAGGCGTCCCTCTGCCGCGCGTTCATCGGCTCGACCGGATCGTCGGCGCAGGCCAGATGGCTCAACACCAAATCCAGCCCCTCGAACGGCTCCGGCGCCTCCTCGACGCGGAATCCCAGCCGGTTCATGCCCGTATCGATCTGCAGGCCGCTTCCTCCGCCGCCGGCCGCCCGCCATTCCGCCAGCTGCGCCCCGGTGTTCAGCACCGGCTTCAACCCTGCGGTCCGCAGCCGCGCCGCCCGTCCAGCCAGGCATCCGTCCAGCACATAGATCGTCGGCGTCTGTCCCAGCGCCGCCCGCAGCCGCTCGCCTTCGCTGGTCCGGGCCACGAAGAAGGTTCGCGCGCCCTCGGCCATCAGTCGTGCGGCGCAGGCGGCGGCGCCCAGCCCGTAGCTGTCGGCCTTGACCACGGGATGCACGGGCGCGCCGCCCACCGCTTCCAGCGTGCGGAAATTGGCGGCGAGGGCGTTCAGGTCGATGGTGAGCGTGGCCGGTGCGGGCATTCCGCCATCTATGGCGACCTGCTTGTGCGATGCAACAAGCGGAGCCTACAGGCGAACGAAAGCCTCGCCGTCCGCGTCGAACAGATGCGCCTGATCCGGCGGAACCTTCAGGCTCAACGTCTCGCCCGTCGAGGGCCGCGCGTCGCCCGGCAACAGCACCGTCACCGGCGCCTCCCCGGCGGTCAGATAGGCGTAGGTCGCATGACCCAGGGTCTCGACGAAGGTCACCTCGGCGCGGACCGCATCGCCCTTGCCGGCCGTCGTCAGGTGCTCGGGCCGGACGCCCAGGGTGACCTTGTCGCCGGCCTTCGCCCGCGCCGCATTGACCGCGACCTTCAGCGTCTCGCCCGCCCCGGTCCGCACCGTCGCGCCCTTGGCCGTCGCCATGACGATCTCGGCCGGCAGCAGGTTCATCTTCGGACTGCCGATGAACTCGGCCACGAACAGGTTGCGGGGCCGATCGTACAGCTCCATCGGCTTGCCGACCTGTTCGATCCGGCCGGCGTTCAGCACCACGATCCGATCGGCCAGGGTCATGGCCTCGACCTGGTCGTGGGTGACATAGACCATGGTCGTTTTCAGCCTTTCGTGCAGGCTGGCGAACTCGTAGCGCATCCGCACCCTGAGGGCGGCGTCGAGGTTGGACAGGGGCTCGTCGAACAGGAAAACCTGCGGCTCGCGCACGATGGCCCGGCCGATGGCGACCCGCTGGCGCTGGCCGCCGGACAGGGCCTTGGGCTTGCGGTCCAGATAATCGGTGATGTTCAGCGTCCCGGCCGCGCCGCGCACCCGCCGGTCGATTTCGGCCTTGTCGGCCTTGGCCAGCTTCAGGCCGAACGCCATATTCTCGTAGACGCTCATGTGCGGATAGAGGGCGTAGGACTGGAACACCATGGCGATGCCCCGGTCGGACGGGCTCAGGTCGTTGACCGAGCGTCCGCCGATAGCGATGTCGCCGCCGGTCGATTCCTCGAGGCCGGCGATGGTGCGCAGCAGGGTGGACTTGCCGCAGCCCGACGGCCCGACGAAGACCACGAACTCGCCGTCCGCGATCTCCAGATCGATGCCTTTCAGGACCTCGACAGCCCCGAAGCTTTTGGTCACGCCGGTCAGCCGGACGTCCGCCATATGTTTCCCGCCCGCAACTTCTTGTCTGGTCCACTGCGCTTCGCGCTGCATGAAACCGGGTTTTGCGGTCACCGTAAACGGTTACAGTCCGTCTGCAATCCTCCCTGGGGTCCCGAAGAGCAGGCGAGCTACCGACGCATTTGCGCGGTCGCCGGGTCCGGGCGTCGTGAGACCGCCGTCTTCAGGAGTCGCTGGAAGGTCGGGCATTCCATGTGGCTGGGCGCAGGACAGGCCGCCGCATGGCGGAGCCCGTCCCGAAGGGCGCTGAGACGCCTGACGGTTTGATCCAGTTCGTCAGCCTTCGTGGAGAGCTGGATTCGGTCGAGGCGCGGTCGGCCGTCTTCGCCAAACATGCCGCCTATCTCGTCGAGTGAGAAACCGGCGGTCTGGGCCAGCGCGATCAACGACAGGCGTTCGAGCACGCCCGGGTCGAACAGCCGTTTGAGCCCGTGTCGGCCGACGGAGGCGATCAGCCCCTTCTCCTCATAAAACCGGAGCTTCGACGCGGCCATGCCGGAACGCCGCGCGACCTCGGCGATATCGAGAGATTTCACCGTTGACCTCAACCTAGCTTGAAGTTGTAGCGTCGCTTCCGCCGGTACGGAAATCAAGAAGGATCAGACGATGAAGTCAGGACAGGAAGCCAACGAAGCGCAGGCCAGGCTTTGGAACGCCCGCGTCGGCGAAGTCTGGGTGGAGCAGCAGGAGTTGCTGGACCGCCTGCTCCAACCCTTCGAACGGGCGCTGGTGGAGGTCGTGGCGAACCTCGGCGCGGGCGACGTGCTGGACGTCGGTTGCGGCGCGGGCGCGACGACCCTCGGGGCCGCTCGCCATCTCGGGGAGCGAGGCCGATGCACGGGCGTCGACATCTCCGTCCCCCTGATCGAGGCCGCGCGGCGTCGAGCCGAAGCGGCGGGTCTCGAGACCTGCCGCTTCATCGCCGCCGATGCGCAGCAATACGCGTTCGAGCCGGCAGCCTTCGACGGGGTGATCTCGCGCTTCGGAGTCATGTTCTTCGCCGATCCGGTCGCCGCCTTCGCCAACATCAGGCGAGCCGCCCGGCCCGACGCCGGACTGGCGTTCATCGCCTGGCGCAGCGCGGAGGAGAATCCATTCATGACCGCGGCGGAACGGGCGGCGGCGCCGCTGCTGCCGGAACTTCCCGCGCGCGATCCCGCCGGGCCCGGACAGTTCGCCTTCGCCGATGCGGAGCGGGTCCGCGGGATTCTGGCCGCAGCCGGATGGCGGGACGTCGACATCCAGCCGCTGGACCTCGTCGTTACGCTGTCCGCCGTGGATCTGGACGCCTACGCCGCCAGAATGGGCCCGGTCGGCGCGCTGTTGCCTGATCTGGACGAAGACCGGAGAAGCCGGATCGTCGCCGCCGTCAGACAGGCCTTCGAGGCCTGGGTGACCTCCGGCGCGGCCCATATCACGACCGCCTGCTGGCTGGTCCGGGCCCGCAACCCCGGGTGAGGTCACCCTCGGAGAGGGCGCGAGGGTTCACTCAGCGCGGGCCCTTGACCTTGTACGGCGGCCTGGCCCCGGCGGGCTTGCCGCGCGCGTCCTTGGCCGCCCACGGACGATCGCCGCCCTTGGGCTTGCCCTTCCATGGCTTGTCGCCGGCGGCGGCCGGAGCCGCCTCGGCGTCGGAACGCGGCGCCCAGGGCGTCTTGCCTTCGGCCGCCGGCTTTTTCACCCACGGCTTCTTGCCCGGCGGCGTCGGATCGTTCGGCGTGCGTTTCACCCAGGGCTTCTTGCCCTCGGCGGCCGGAGCAGCGTCGTCCTGCTTCACCCAAGGCTTCCTGTCGCCTTGCGGACGGTCCTCGCGGGCTTTCCAGGCGGTCTTGTCGCCAACTTCGTCGCGCTTGACCCAAGGCTTCTTGCCTTCAGCCGCCGGAGCGTTGTCTTCGCGTTTCACCCACGGCTTCTTCGCGCCCTCGGGACGGTCCTCGCGCGGCTTCCAGGCCGGCTTGTCGCCGCCTTCCTCGCGAGCCTTCCACGGCTTCTTCTCGGGCCGGTCGCCGCCCGCGCCGGGCTTTTTGTCCCAGCGGCTGACGGGCTTCTCCGACGGGCCCGGCTTGACGGCCGGGTCGATCTTGACGCCTTCCTCGAGGCCCAGGGCGATGGCGGCCTCGAATTTGGCCTGCATCTCCTGGGTGATCTCGAACTTGGTCTCGCGCTCGAAGATCTTGATCGCGCCGATGTCGCGCTTGGTGACATGGCCGAGACGGCAGATGGTCGGCATCAGCCATTTCGGGTCGGCGTTCTTGTCGCGCCCGATGTTGATCCGGTACCAGACCATGTCGCCGCCGCGGGCGAAGTCCGTATACGGAACGTCCGGCTGGCCCTTGTCGTTCTTGCCGATCTCCTGCTGACGCTTCATGCGGTCGTCGTCATAGACGTCTTCCGGCGCGGGCAGCTTCTGCTGGTACAGGCGGATCAGGGCGGCCGCGATCTGCTCGGGCGTGCTCTTCTCGAGCAGCTGCCGGCCGAGGGCCAGCATGTCCTCGTCCTCGACCGGCGCGGTCAGGACGGGATCGGCCAGCATGCGCTTGCGGTCATTCTCAAGGATCATGTCCGCCGAGGGCGGGCCCGACCATTCGGCCTTGATCGACGCGGATTGCAGCATCAGCTCGACCTTGCGGCGACGGGTGTAGCTGACCAGCAGGACCGAGACGCCCTTCTTGCCGGCCCGGCCGGTGCGGCCCGAACGGTGCAGCAGGCCGGCCTTGTTGACAGGAATCTCGGCATGGATGACCAGACCGAGATCGGGCAGATCGAGGCCGCGCGCGGCGACGTCGGTGGCGACGCAGACGCGGGCGTGTCCGTCGCGCAGGGCCTGAAGCGCTTCGGAACGCTGGCTCTGGGTCAGCTCGCCCGACAGGCCGACGACCGAGAAGCCGCGTTCGCGCAGCGACGAGGTCAGATGCTTCACCCGCTCGCGCGTATTGGCGAAGACGAGGGCGCCGGGGGCCTCGAAATAGCGCAGCACATTGACGACCGCGAGTTCGACCTCGTTCGGGGCGACGCGGATGGCCTTGTATTCGATGTCGGCGTGCGAGGCGTTGCCCGCGACCGTGTCGATCCGCAGGGCGTTCTTCTGATAGGTCTTGGCCAGTTGCACGATGTCGCGCGCCAGGGTCGCCGAGAACATCAGGGTGCGGCGTTCCGCCGGCGCGCCTTCCAGGATGAAGGTCAGGTCTTCGTGGAAGCCCATGTCCAGCATCTCGTCGGCCTCGTCGAGCACGACGGCTTGCAGCGTCGACAGGTCCAGCGAACCGCGCTCCAGATGGTCGCGCAGACGGCCCGGGGTGCCGACCACGATGTGGCAGCCGCGTTCCAGGGCCCGGCGTTCGACCTTGGGATCCATGCCGCCGACGCAGGAGACGATGCGCGCGCCGGTCTGGGCGTACAGCCATTGCAGTTCATTCGAGACCTGCAGGGCCAGTTCACGGGTCGGGGCGATGACCAGGGCCACCGGCGCCCCGAACTCGGCGAATTTCTCGGCCTCGCCCAGCAGGGTGGGGGCCAGGGCCAGGCCGAAGGCGACGGTCTTGCCGGATCCGGTCTGTGCGGACACGAGCAGGTCGCGGCCCGCTTCGGCCTCCAGCACGGCCGATTGCACCGGGGTGGGCTCGGCATAGCCGCGTTCGTGCAGGGCGCGGTCGAGCGCGGGATGACTGGCGGGGAAGGGCATGGGGCGGTCCAATAGCACGATTCAGCGCGCGAACGGTCGGCGCGGGTAGCGGCGGACGGCGGCCTATGAGGGGAAATAACGGCGGAATGGTGGATGATGCGGGGATCGGCCTCCGCGAGCGGCGCCCATTCCGGCGCCGCGCATAGCCCGCGCGGCTCCCCGCTGCAAGCGCCGGCTGTCCCGCAGGTAATTCGTTCCGGGCTTTACGATTTGGACAGGCCGTCGGGTGGATGCTGCCAGCCCTCACACAGGCTTCACCATGTTCGTGCTTCGCGCCGCCGGCTTAACCCTGTTGATCTACGCCCTGTTCAACGCCGCTTTCGGCCTGAACCGGCAGGAGTTGCCATGGCTGATTTCGGCGGTGCTGCTGGCGATTGGCGGCCTCGCCCTGTTTCTGGCCCGGCCGTGGTCCCGGATCGTCGTGCTTTCGTCCGCCTGCGCCGCGGCCGCCGTCGGCGCGATCAGCCAGATGCGAACCGCCCAGGACGTGAATGTGCGCCTGGAAGACGCCACCGTCGCCTGGGCCCTTTGGTCGGCGCTGTGGCTGGCCACCGCCTATATCGGCGCGCGCTATCTGTCGGATCGAGCCGGCATCGAGGATAGCTGACCCGATCGGCGGTTCCGGCCGGCGCGGCGCGTCAGGCGCTCTGGCGGTGCGGGTCCTGACCGGTGGTTGGCCGTGACAGGAGCCGCGAGACCGAGCGCGCAAAGGTTTCGAGCCGCAATGGCTTGACCAGGGTGTCGTCGGCGCCGAGCACCATGGCTGTCCGCAACAGCTGGTCGGCGCCGACGCGGCCGCCGGACGAGATGGCCAGAACGCGGATGTGCGGCCACGCGCGGCGAAGCTCGACGATGGTCTCCAGCCCGTCCTTGTTCGGCATCAGCATGTCGAGAACCACCAGATCGACGGCCATGGAGCCGATGATCTTCAGGGCTTCCTCGCCGTCGTCGGCCTCGACGACCACATGGTCTTCCTGGCGAAGCAACTCCGTGGCGATGAGCCGGACGGTCGGGTCGTCGTCCACGATTACTATGACAGCCATGACAGTCTCCGGAATCGACTGTGCCCGCCGATCCCTGTGATAGTTTGAACAGAAATGATTAAGATCACGCCGCCGCCTGGGCGTCGCCTCGGGGAAGTTCCGCGAAGACGCAGGGCCGGCGATAGACATAGCCCTGGATCAGATGGACTCCGGCCGTCTTCAGAAACTGCGCCTGGGCCTCGGTTTCCACCCCTTCGCAGACGATCTTCATGCCCAGCGAGCGACCCACGCCGATGACCGCGTGGATGATGGCCGCCGAGGCCGTGTCATCGGTGCAGCGGGCCACGAAGCTGCGATCGATCTTCAGGGTCGAGAAGCGAAGCTCCCGCAGCGCGTGCAGGCTGGTGTAACCCGCTCCGAAATCGTCCAGAGCCACAGCCACGCCCATTTCCCGCAGACGATCGAGGGTGGGGCGGGCGCGTTCGATGTCGAGGATGGCCGTCTCGGTCACCTCGACCTCCAGCCGGTCGAGCGGGAAGGCCTGACGACGGGCGGCCGCGGCGACCCTGTCGGCGAACTCGGTCTTCTGGAACTCGTCGGCTGAGGCGTTGAAGGAAATCCGGACGTCGTCCCGCCCCGCGCCGTCCTGCATCGCGCGGACCATGACGAAGTCGGTGAGATCGGCGACGGCGCCAGCCGCTTCCAGTTCGGGGACGAAGGAGTCCGGGCTCCGTTCGCCGCGGTCGGGACAGGTCCACCGGACCAGGGCCTCGACCTTGCCGGAAAACGCTCCACTCCGGTCCATCAGGGGCTGGTAGACGAGGTGCAGGTGTCCGTCCCTCACCGCGCGGTCGAAGGCGCTGCGGATTCCGGGTGCGTCCGGTGCGGCCGATGCGGCCGGAGCGACTCCGCCCGCGAATGACGCCAGGGTCCGGTCCACCAGCCGGACCAGGGCGGGAAGGTCGATCGCGTCGATCTGGTTCCGCCGGGCCGCGTTCTCGGCCGCCGAGGCGGCCGACGCCACGGCCGAGGCCCCGAGGCTGAGGCTCATGGATTTCAGGGCATGGGCGCCGCGCGCCGCCGCCTCGGCCTCGCCGGCCGCCAGCGCATCGCGGATGTCCTGCAGCCGCAGGGGCGCATTGACGGCGTACAGGGTCTCGACCCGTTCGACGAAGTCGGACCGGCCATTGCTGGCCATGGCCGCGAGATCCGCACGGGTGGCCGGATCGAACAGTTCGTTGTCGCCCGCATGGCGCTCGGGTTCCAGTGTCGGCCTGACCGAGGCCTCGTCGCGAGCCAGATGACCGCAGTGGCCTTGAAGCGCTTTTGACAGGTCCTCCACCGTGAACGGCTTGTGGATGACCCCGTCCATGCCGGCCGTTCGCCAGGCGTCCGCGGCGGACCCCACGACGTGGGCAGTCAGGGCCAGGATGGTGGTGCGGTCGCGGTTCTGGTCGGCTTCCTCCGCGCGGATCAACCGGGTGGCCTCGAATCCGTCGAGATGGGGCATGGATCCGTCCATCAGCACCAGGTCGAAGGCTTGGGTGCGAAGCCGTTCCACCGCCTGCAGCCCGTCCTCGGCGAGCACAGGCTCGACGCCAAGCCGCTGCAGGGCCTCCGACGCGACCTCGCGGTTGACGTCGGAGTCGTCGACGACAAGCACCCGGGCGCCGGGGAACTGGAGGGTCGTCGCGGCGCCCGATGAGGTCTCTTCGAGCAGGAGCGGCTCGCCCGCGCATATCTGGCGGGCCAGGGTCATCACATCGCAGCGGCGCACGGGCCGGTTCATCACGGACGATCCCGGCGGGATCTCGTCCCGGGCCGAGGCGATGATCACCGTCGGGATGGCGGAGGCGGGCGCGCGAGGGCCGCGGAAGGCCGCGACGGCGACCTCCGTCCCGGCGGCGCGGCCGATGCCAAGGGCTTCAAGGTAGCGGACCAACGCCCGTTCCGTCATCGGCCCCACATCGCCGATCGTGACATGGAGCCCGCGGCCGTCGACGCCGGGATCGATGTCCGGGCCGGCGGTTCGCAGCGGAGCGTGGAAGGCGAAGGTCGAGCCCTGGCCCTCCCGGCTCGACAGCCGCCATTCGCCGCCCATCGCCCGCACCAGCCGGTCGCAGATGGTCAGGCCCAGGCCGGTACCCCCGTGCTTGCGCGTAGTGCTCTGGTCGGCTTGGGAGAAGGCCTCGAACAGCTTGGGCAGCTTGTCCTCGGGAATGCCCGGCCCCGTGTCCGTGACGCCGAAAAGGTAGCCGTTCCCGTCGGGTTCGATGGTCAGCAGGACGCCGCCCGTCCCGGTGAATTTGATGGCGTTATTGACCAGATTGCCGAGCACCTGCCGCAGACGGGTCGGATCGGCCAGCACGGCCGGGATGCGCGGATCGACGTAGACGGCGAGATCCAGGCCCTTCTCCATCGCCCGTTCGGCGAACAGGCTGGCGACGTCCTCGGCCGCCTCCGCCAGATCGACCTCGAGGGTCTCCAGATCCATCTTGCCGGCCTCGACTTTCGAGAAATCGAGAATGTCGTTGATGATGCTCAGCAGGGATCGGCCGGACTTGGCGATCACGTCGGCGTAGCGCCGCTGTCGGGCCGGAAGCTCGGAGCTGGACAGCAGTTCGCTGAGCGCCAGTATGCCGTTCATCGGCGTCCGGATTTCATGGCTCATGACGGCGAGGAAGTCGGACTTGGCCGCCGTCGCCGCCTCCGCCACGTCCCTTGCGACCGAGAGTTCGGCCGTCCGCGTCGCGACCTGTTCCTCGAGCCCCGCGACATGGGCGGCGATCCTGTCGTCCCGAACGCGGATGCCTTCCATCATCGCCCGGAAACCCGACACGAGATCGGCCACCTCTCCATCGGCGGCGATGTCGGGGCCTTTGGTGTAATCCTCTGACCGGCACACGGCGTTGGTGAACCCGGCCAGCTCGACGATGGGGTCGCTGATCCGGCGAGCCATGCGCAGGGCGATCAGCAGGCCCGCCAGCAAGGCTACGCCAGCGCCGGCCAGGCTGATCAGGACCGCGCCCAGGATGCGCGCCCTCAGACCCGGGGTATGGCCCAGTAGGGTGATCTCGCCGACCCTTCGGCCCTCGCTCATGATCGGCGCGGTCGCCTGGATGGTGCCGCTGTTCAATACGGCCCAAAGCGAGGCTCCGCCGTCCTCTCCGACGCTGGCGTCGGAGTTCAGCCGGACTCCGCCGCCGGTCTCGGCCAGCAACCGGCCGCCGGGGCCCACGATGCGGGCGTAGCTGATGTCCGGCATCTGGCCGATCGAGCGGATCGCCACGAAGGCGCCCGACGTATCTCCATCGTGAACCGAGCGGGCCGCCAGCGAGCCGATCACCCGCGCCGTCTGGGCCAGCCGCTGGGTTTCGAGTTCCGATTGCCGGCGGGCGTCGATCCAGCCGGCAAGCGTCGCTGTAACAACGCAGGTCGTCACAAGTGAGGTTAGTACAAGCGCGATCAGTTTTCGACGGATCGAGCCGCCCGAAGACTTGCCTTTGCTTCGCAATTCCAGAGCACCCCCGGTCGACTGATCCCCGTTATACGGAGGATTAATGACTTCTCCCTTAAGCGTAGGGTCTGGTCCTGGGACCGGAAGGGCCGCGCAGGCCCTTGGGGAAAGCCGTGAGTAGCTTTTTTTACGTCCTCGACGAGACTTCCCGCATCCTGTTTGTGGACGACGACCCCATTTTGCGTGAATTCGCCCAGGTCAATCTGGCGTCCCCGAAAGCGGGGATCGATGTCGCGGAGAATGGCGCCGAGGCGCTGGAGCGCCTGGCCGCCCGCGAATATGACGTCGTCCTGCTGGACCTCGAGATGCCCGTCATGGACGGGTTCGCGGTCCTGTCGCGACTGCGGGCCGATCCGCTTACCGAACATCTGGCGGTCATCGTCCAGACCGGTCGTGAGGATGTCGAGGCGATCGACAGGGCCTTCCGTCTCGGCGCGACCTCCTTCGTCACCAAGCCGTTGAACTGGCGATTGCTGACCTATCAGATCCGCTATGTCCTGCGGGCCTCGCAGGCCGAGCGCCGCGTCCGCGCCGCCGTCCACAGACAGGGTGAGGCCGCATGACGGGGGCAGGGGGGCTTCGCCGACTTGCAGCGGGGATCGGGCGGTTCCTGCGCGAGACGCGCGGCTCGATCGCCCTGAAATTCGCCTTCGTCGGGCCGGCCGTCTTCCTGCTCGGCGTCGGCGCCATCGACCTGCTGGCGGTCAGCACCGCCCAGGGTCGGCTGCAGAGCATCGCCGACGCCGGCGCCCTGGCCGGCGCGCCGGCCCTGGCCCTGGCCACAGACGGCGCGGCCGCCAAGGAACGCGCAGCCTCCTTCGTGGTCGCCGAAATGAGCCAGTGGTCCGACGCCCCCGATTATGTGGGGCGCTACGAGATCGTCGATCAGGCCGGCCAGCGCGCGATCCGGGTGCTCCTTGAAGGGCACAGGCCGTCCTTCTTCGCCAATATGCTGCCGCCGGGCGGCTGGCATTTCGTCGGCGACGCCACCGCCTCCTCGGTGGGGCTGGTGCCCTTGTGCGTCCTCACCACGGGCGACACGCGGGACAGAATCCTCAATGTGCAGGACTCGGGACGACTGGCGGCTCCCGCCTGTATGGTCCACTCCAACCGCGACATCCTGGTCGAGGGCGGCTCGATCACGGGCGCCGCTGTCCAGGCGGTGACCTCGGCGAGCGGCGCGATCAGCCCCAGCCCGGGGACCGGCGCGGAGCCTATCGATGACCCGTTCGCGACCCTTGACCTCGACCGCGCGCCGGGCTTGGGCTGTCCCGCCGGGTCGCCCATGCAGCCGCTCAGACTGGCCTTCGGCTCGCGGAGCATCCCGCCCGGCATGCATTGCGGCGGCATCGATATCTCGGGTTCGGCCACGGTCACGCTCGAGCCCGGCGAGCACTGGTTCCTGGCGGGGCACCTGCTGGTCAGGGAGAACGCCCGTCTCGAAGGGGATGACGTGGCGGTGTTTTTCGACAGGACGTCGAGGTTCGCCTTCACCGACAGCGCCCTTGTGCGGCTGTCCGGCCGCATGACCGGGGACTATGCGGGCATCGTCATGGGCGCCACGCGCGACAACATCCTGGACTTCGTCATCTCGAGCGACAATGTCGAAAGCCTGCTTGGCGTCCTCTATGTGCCGAACGCCCGACTGGTCGTCGAGGGCCGGGCCGACGTGGCCCGTGACAGCGCCTGGACCGTGATCATCGCCAGGAGCCTGCAACTGCAGGGTTCGCCGTCGCTGTTTATCAACGCCAACTACGACGCCTCCGATGTTCCGGTGCCCAGCGGCGTCGGCCCCAACACCGGTTCGCGGCTCGTTCGCTGAGCCGGCCAGGAGAAGCCCGATGTCCGTCGAAGCCGAGAGCGTCGCCCAGACCCTGGATGGACCCGCGGGTCCCGCCGACCGCCGCGCCAGCAGCGAACGGCGGGGTCGCGACCGCCGCAAGCCGGGCGCCCGCGTCAATATGGGAGCGCCGCGCCGATCCTTGCTCAAGGCGCTGGGCGCCTATGGCGTGGCCTTCAGCACCGCGGCTCTCGCCCTGACCCTGGTGGCGGGCGAGGTGCTCGGGCAGGGCGCCACGGTGGTGGCCGTCGCCTTCGAGGCCGCCGCGCTCGCGACCTCGGTCATCCTGCTGGCCATTGGTTCGGTCGAATTGCGCCTGATCGAGATCCGGCTCGAACTGATGATGCTGAACGGCGGCATGCGGCGCGAGGACCGCCGTCGCTCGGCCCGCCGCGGCGACGGCGAAAGCGCCGACGACCGCGCGGACTAGGTCTGCCAGGCGGCGAGCCGCGACTGTCGGACGCCTGCCCGGGGACCGACTCCGGCGTGCTGAGGGGCTCGCCGTGCGCCGCGGTGTTTCCTGTGACGCCCGGGCTGTCGAAATCCCCGCGAGATTGCTAAGCCGTTCCGGCAAAGCCGCGGGACCGCGGCGGGGAACAGACATGGCCGCTGTAAAGTCCGTCGTGAAGATCAGCGATGTCGCCCGGGCGGCGGGCGTCTCGCCGATGACGGTATCGCGCGTGATGAATCACGTTCCCGGGGTCAAGGCCGCGACCCGCGAGGCCGTCATGGAAGCGGTCGAGCGGCTGGGGTATACGCCGAACGCCGCCGCGCGCAGCCTGGCCCGGGCCGGAGCCGGCCGTCTGGGAATCCTCTACTCCAATCCCAGCGCCAGCTATCTCAGCGAATTTCTGATCGGCGCGCTGGAGGGAGTGCACCGGGCGGGGGCCCAGCTCCTGATCGAGAAGTGCGAGCCGGATGCGGCAAGCGAACGGGCGGCGATCACGCGGCTGGTGGCCGGAGGCGTCGTCGGCGTGGTGCTTCCGCCGCCGCACGGCGAATCGTGGGCGGCCCTGGGGGAGTTGCAGGCGCATGGGCTGCGGGCCGTGGCCGTGGCCGCGGGTCGGTTCAAGTCCGACGCGCTCGGCGTCCGGATCGACGATATGGCCGCCGCGGCGGACATGACCCGATACCTTCTGGAGCTCGGCCACAGGCGTATCGGCTTCATCAAGGGAGCCTCGAACCAGACGGCGAGCGCCGAGCGGCTGATCGGCTTCGAGACCGAGCTGGCGATGGCCGAACCGACGGCGGAATGCCTGGTCGAGGCGGGGGAGTTCACCTACCGGTCCGGATTCGAGGCGGCCGAGCGCTTGTTGTCGGCCCGCCGGCCGCCCACGGCGATCTTCGCCAGTAATGACGACATGGCCGCCGCCGCCATCGCCGTGGCTCATCGACGGGGGCTGGACGTGCCGGGGCAACTGACCGTCGTGGGGTTCGACGATACGCCCCTGGCGACGGCCGTCTGGCCCTCCCTGACGACCATTCGCCAACCGATCGCTGAAATGGCCGAGACCGCCATTCGTCTGTTGACGGAAACCCCGCCCGGCCGCGAAAGGGACGAGGATCTGCCCCAGGAGCACCTGATGGCTCACAGCCTGGTTATTCGCGAGTCCTCGGGGCCGCCCCGGAGCCTGGCCGAGGCCTGACGCCGCGCGCCGTCAGGATGCCGACGACGGGGCGGCGCCGTCCCTAGTGATTGTCCCGCGCCTCGCCGAAACGATCGATGATGCGGTGGTATTTCACGGCCGGCTCCAGCACGGCGCCGGTTTCCAGCTGGCCGACCATGCCGCGCTGGATTTCCTGCCACGGCGTCTGTGAGGCGGGATAGGCGTAGCCCCCCGCCGCTTCGAGCGCCGCCCGGCGTTCGGCCAGTTCGGCGTCGGAAACCAGCATGTCCGCTCGCCCCGTGTTGAGATCGATGCGCACCCGGTCGCCGGTTTTCAGCAGGGCGATGTTCCCGCCGGCCGCCGCCTCCGGCGAGGCGTTGAGAATAGAGGCCGAGCCGGAGGTCCCGGATTGCCGCCCGTCGCCAATACAGGCGAGGGCGTGGACGCCCTTCCTGATCAGATAGTCCGGTGGCCGCATGTTCACCACCTCGGCAGCGCCGGGATAGCCGATGGGGCCCGCCCCGCGCATGAACAGCAGGGTCTGCTCGGTGATCCCGAGGCTCTCGTCGTCGATGCGGTGATGATAGTCCTCGGGTCCGTCGAACACGATGGCGGACCCTTCGAAGGCGTTCGGGTCGTCGGGGTTCGACAGATAGCGTTCGCGAAACTCGGGGCTGATGACGCTCAGTTTCATGATCGCGGAATTGAACAGATTGCCGCTGAACACCACGAACCCGGCGTCGGTCTTCATCGGCGTGTCGAAAGGCTTGATGACGTCGGGCAGGGCGATTTCGCGACCGGCGCAGTTTTCCCCGATGGTGCGGCCCGAGACGGTCAGGGCGTCCTCATGGATCAGGCCGTGCTTCATCAGTTCGTTGACCACGGCCGGCACCCCGCCGGCATGGAAATAGTCTTCGCCCAGATATTCGCCGGCGGGCTGCAGGTTGACCAGCAGCGGCACATGCAGGCCGTGGGTTTCCCAGTCCTTCAGCGGCACGTCCACATGGGCGTGGCGGGCCAGGGCGGTCAGATGGATCGGCGCGTTGGTCGAGCCGCCGATCGCCGAGTTGACCACGATGGCGTTGTGGAAGGCCTCGCGCGTGAGAATGTCGGAGGGCTTGAGATCCTCGCGCACCATCTCGACGATGCGCAGGCCGGTCTCATAGGCGACCTGGGCGCGCTCACGATAGGGGGCCGGGATGGCGGCCGAGCCGGGCAGGGACATGCCGAGGGCCTCGGCCAGAGAGTTCATCGTCGTGGCCGTGCCCATGGTGTTGCAATAGCCGACGGACGGCGCCGATGACGCCACCAGTTCGATGAAGCCGTCGTAGTCGATCTCGCCGGCGGCCATCATCTGGCGCGCCTTCCAGATGATCGTGCCCGAGCCGGTGCGCTCGCCCTTGTGCCAGCCGTTCAGCATGGGACCGACCGACAGGGCGATGGCGGGGATGTCGACGGTCGCGGCCGCCATCAGGCAGGCCGGGGTGGTCTTGTCGCAGCCGATGGTCAGCACGACGCCGTCCAGCGGGTAGCCATAGAGGCTCTCGACGAGGCCCAGATAGGCCAGGTTGCGGTCCAGCCCCGCCGTCGGCCGCTTGCCGGTTTCCTGGATCGGATGGACCGGAAATTCCATGGCGATGCCGCCGGCTTCGCGGATGCCCTCACGCAGCCGCTCGGCCAGCACAAGATGGTGCCGGTTGCAGGGGCTCAGGTCGGAACCGGTCTGGGCGATGCCGATGATCGGCTTGTCCGACTGCAGCTCTTTCCGCGTCAGGCCGTAGTTCAGATAGCGCTCGAGATAGAGCGCCGTCATGTCGGGGTTGTCGGGATTGTCGAACCAGGCGCGCGAACGCAGCGGCTTCTTCGGTCGGTCTGTCATGGGTCTCTAGTTCCAGCCGCCGTCGACGATGTAATGTTGATTGGTGATGGCCCCGGCCTCGTCGGAGGCCATGAAGACGACGACGCGGGCGATGTCGTCGGGGACCAGCCGGCGCTTGAGGCACTGGCGCTCATAGATCTCTTTTTCGGTCTCCGGGGTGACCCACAGCTCGAGCTGGCGCTCGGTCATGATCCAGCCCGGGGCGATGGCGTTGACCCGCACCCCGTGCTGGCCGAAGTCGCGCGCCAGCGAGCGTGTCAGACCCAGTACGGCGGACTTGGACGCCGTATAGGCAGCCATCCCGCCCTGGCCGATCACCCACGAGGTCGAGCCCAGATTGACGATGGCGCCCTTGCCGGCCGCCTGCATGTCCGGCAGCACGGCCTGGGCGGCGAAGAACTGGTGCTTCAGGTTCACGGCCATCCGGCCGTCCCAGTAGGCCTCGGTGACCTCGAGCGTCGCGTGGCGCTCGTCATGGGCGGCGTTGTTGATCAGGATGCCGATCGGGCCGAAGCGGTCTCGCACGATCTGTACGGCGGCCTTCAGGGCCGGGATGTCGGTCAGGTCGCAGGGCACGAACAGGGCGGCTTCGCCCAATTCCGTCTCCAGTTTCGCGCCGCGCGCGGCGTCGATGTCGAGGAAGCCTACGCGGGCGCCCTGGGCGACGAAGGCCCGGGTGATCGCCTCGCCGATGCCGCCGGCCCCGCCGGTGACGATGACCACGGCGCCCGCGAGGTCGGAATAGATGGCGGCCATACGCTCCCCGAACTGTTGCTTCGGCGGACCCGTCGGGCCTGCATCGGCCTTCGCGGCCGATCTTTCATTCCTGAAAGCGATATTCGTCGGCGAAAATGCTCGCGCGGCCCGCCGAAGTCAACGCAACCGCGCGCTCCGGCGGCGGAAAATCAATGTCTGCGGGCGAATTCAGGCCTGGGAGGCGGCGCTCATCTCACCCGACAGCGTTGCGGCGGCGCGCCGGAGGTGGCTGACCGCCACCTCGATGTCGCACGTTGGCGGCGTGCGTTCGATATAGGGGGAGATGAGGGTCGCGATGACGCCGTCGGCGCCGATGATCGGCGCCACCAGATCGGTGACGCCCCGGACGAAGTCGCTGGGCCGCTCGACGTAACCCTTGGCTCCCGCCGCATCGGCCGCCTTGATGAAGCGGTTGGTGCGCGCCGCTCCGAACCGGGCGACCAGCCGTTCCCGCAGCTCGGCCTTGGCGGCGGCGGGGGCGCAGCCATAGAACATCAGACCAGAGGTGGCGTCGATGACGTTGCGGCGATAGCCGACGCGTACCGAGAAGCCGAGATCGCCCGGTCCCTCGATGCGGGCTATCACCACGATCTGTTCGCCCGAGAGCACGACGAGGTGGCAGGACTGGATGGTCGTATTGGCCAGTTCGCGCATCACCGGCAGGGCGGCCTCGACCAGCGACTTCACGGGCGCCTGGGCCATGCCGAGAGTGAACAGTCGATTGGTCAGGCGGTAGCCGTCCGGCGACGGCTCGATGTAGCCGCGGAACTCCAGCACCTGGATCATGCGGAACAGCTCGCTGACCGACCGGCCCAGCACGCCCGACATCTGCGACGGCGTCATCGGCTCGCCGTGCGACGACAGCAGTTCGAGGACATCGAGGCCCTTCTCCAGCGCCGGGGCGCGGTACTTGCGATCGTCTGTCTCGTCTTGAAGCGTCATCGGCGCCGGGGGTCCTTCTGGCGGGGCGAAACTAGCGGGCGTCGCCGCTTTCGGAAAGCAGGGGGTCGTCACCGCCACATATGAAGCATCGCATCAGATATGAAAACGGGTTGCCCGTCGCGCCCTCGTCACCTAGCGTTGGGTCGAGCCCGGAACGGGCCGCGCCGGGGAGGCTTTCATGACGCTCGCGACCATCGACCTGGTCATTCTCGCCATCTACGCCGTCTGCATCTTCGGTCTGGCCCAGTGGGTGTCGCGCGACAAGGACGGGGCCAGGAAAACCTCCACCGACTACTTCCTGGCCTCGAAGAACCTGCCGTGGTGGGCCATCGGCGCCTCCCTGATCGCCGCCAACATCTCGGCCGAACAGATCATCGGCATGAGCGGGTCCGGCTATGTGATCGGCCTGGGCATCGCCTCGTACGAGTGGATGGCGGCGCTGACGCTGCTGATCGTCGGGAAATACTTCCTGCCGATCTTCCTGCGCAACGAGATCGTCACCATGCCGCAGTTCCTGCAGCAGCGGTACGGGCCTTCCATCCGCAATGTCATGGCCGTGTTCTGGCTGCTGCTCTACGTCTTCGTGAACGTGACCTCGATCCTGTGGCTGGGATCTCTGGCCGTGAACGGCGTCACCGGGCTGGATCAGACCTACGCCATCGTCGCCATCGGCGTGTTCGCCCTGGCCTATCAGCTGTGGGGCGGCCTCAAGGCCGTGGCCCTGACCGACATCGTCCAGGTCATGCTCCTGGTCGCGGGCGGACTGATCATCGGCTATATCGCTCTCGGACAGATCGGCGGCGACGCCGGGGCGCTGGGCGGCTTCCAGACGCTGCTGACGCGCTTCCCCGAGAAGTTCGACATGATCCTGTCGCCCGACAATCCCCAGTTCGTGAACCTCCCGGGAATCGCGGTTCTGCTGGGCGGGCTGTGGATCATGAACATCAGCTACTGGGGCTTCAACCAGTACATCATCCAGCGCGCCCTGGCCGCCAGGTCGATCGGCGAGGCCCAGAAAGGCATCGCCTTCGCCGCCTATCTGAAGCTGCTGATGCCGGTCATCGTGGTCCTGCCCGGCATGGCCGCGCTGGTGCTGGCGCCCAATCTGGGCCAGCCCGGACAGCCGGCGACCGACCAGGCCTATGCCTCCATGATGAACCTGCTGCCGGCCGGTCTGAAGGGTCTGGTCTTCGCCGCCCTGATCGCCGCCATCGTCGCCTCGCTGGCGTCCAAGGTGAACTCGATCTCGACCATCTTCACGCTGGACCTCTACGCCAAGGCCAACAAGGCGGCCTCGGATCGTCAGCTGGTCCTCGTCGGCCGGATCGCCGCCGTCGCCGCCATGGTCATAGGCATCCTGACGGCGCGGCCGCTGCTGGGCAATTTCGAACAGGGCTTCCAGTATATCCAGGAGTTCACGGGCTTCTTCACGCCGGGCATCGTGGTGATCTTCATCCTTGGCCTGTTCTGGAGCCGCGCGTCCGAGGCCGGGGCGCTGACCGGAGCGATCCTGTCCGTGGCGCTGTCGGCGGTCTTCTGGTTGCTCCAGTTCCTCGACATCTTCGCCTTCCCGTTCATGAACCGGGTCGGCGTCGTGTTCCTCCTGTCCCTGGCCGCCGCTGTCATCGTGTCCCTGATGTCGCCCCCAAAGGCGGGCACGATGCAGATCCGGCTGGACGGGGTCAGCTACAGGACCTCGGCCGGCTTCAACATCGCCGGCGTGGGGGTGATCCTGTTCCTGATCGCGGTCTACGCCATCTGGTGGTGAGGACGGCCCGCGGACCGATGCGGCGACGCCCCGGCGGGCGTCGCCGTTTCCGCCTCACCGAGGCGTGAGGCGAATCGCCGCTCCGCCGCTGCCCTTCAACTCCAGCGACAGGGTGTCGGCGGCCGTGACGGCGCGCGTCTCGATATCGGCGTCGGTCGGCCTCGCCCCGTCGCTGTAGATCGTGGCCGCGAACCGGCCCGACCCCAGGAACTCCAGCGGCACGGAGATGCGGCGCGCGTCCTCGTTGGTCATGGCGCCGACATACCAGTCGCGGCCCTTGCGGCGGGCCAGCACGATCGACTGGCCGATCTCCCCCGCGATGAAGCGGGTTTCATCCCACGTCGTCGGGACGGCGCCGATGAAGGCCGTCTCGGGCTGTCCGGCATAGGCGTCGGGCGTGTCCGCGACGACGGTCAGGGGACTGTCATAGACCACGAACATCGCCAGCCCATGCGCCCGCGTGGTCTGGACCGTGGGCAGGATGAACCGGGACTGGAAGTCCCCGGGCGCCACATTGCGGAAGCCGCCCGGCGTATAGTCCATCGGGCCGATCAGCATGCGGGTATAGGGCAGGGTGACATTGTGGGTCGCCGTGATCCGGCTGCTCCACTTGTTGTACTCGGCCCCGAGCACCCCCTCCTGCGTCAGGTAGTTGGGGTAGGTTCGCGCGAGGCCGGTCGGGTGATAGGCGCCGTGCAGGTCGACCAGCAACCGGTGCTCCGCGGCCTGGCTGAGGAGGCGGTGGAACCAGTCGACCATCTGCTGGTCGTCGCGGTCCATGAAATCGACCTTGATCCCGGCCACGCCCCAGGCCTGGTACTGGTCAAGAGCCGCGTCGAACTGGTGGTCCAGCGCGCGCCAGTTGACCCACAGGAGGACGCCCACCCCGCGCTCGCGGCCATAGGCGACCAGTCGTGGGACGTCCACCTCGGGCACGTGGCGCGTAACGTCGGCGCCGGGCCGCACCACGCCGCCGCCGCCCGCACCCTGATACCAGCCCTCGTCGATCATGACGTACTGCAGGCCGTTGGCGGCGGCGAAATCGATGAAGGCCATGAAGGTGGCCGTGTTCATGCCGGAGTTCGGCACGCTTTCGATCCGGCCGCCGTTCCACCAGTCCCAGGCCGCCTTGCCTGGCCTGACCCATGCGGGGTCGAACGACGGATCCGGGTTCAGGTCGGTGATGAGGGTGGATTCGATCAGGTCGCCCGCGCGTTCTCCGATCATGATCACGCGCCATGGCGTGGTCAGGTCCGATCCGACCCGGGTCCGTACCCTGACCGACGGATCATCGGGGCGCGACGCCAATTTGATCTGCGCGCCGGGACCGCCGTCGCCGCGACCCGCCAGATAAAGGGCGGCATAGTTCCGCAGGTCCGCCTCGGCTATCGCGAAAGCCGGGCCGCCCGGCGCGGTCTCACAGACCAGCGGAGCGTCATAGGCGTTGTGGTCCCGGATGCGCGAAGAGGAGACGGGATCGAACTCGCCTTCGTGGGCCGAGTTGAAGTGACCGAGGTTCAGTCCCCAGCAGGTGTAGTTTCCGGAAAAGGCGAATTGCGTAGCCTCGCCGCGTAAACCGATCGCGTCCTGGCTTCCGGCGGCCGGCACGACATAGCGGAAGGCGACGCCGTCGTCGTAGGCGCGAAAGAACAGCCGCATCGATCGGGGCGCGGTGTCGACCGCCCCGGTTTCCGTCAGGTCCAGCGCCAGTTCCTGGTAGCGCTTGAGCACCTCGTCGGTCTTGCCGAGCAGGCGATACCGGTCTTCCCCTTGCCGGACATGGGTAGCGGTCACCTCCATGTTCGGGCCGATCGGGCCGCCACGATCCAGATCAAGGCCCAGCCGGGAGGGGGCCAGAATCTGCCGGCCCTCGTACACCACCGCATAGGTGGGCGAGCCGTCATCGGCCGCGCGGTCGACGATGACCTCGATGCGTCCGCCCGGCGACCTCAGCCGTTCTTCGGCCGATGCCGATGTAGCCGACAGGAGCGCGGCTCCGGCCAGCAGTATGGTGCGCAACGTCATGGCTGGTCTCCAGTCATCCGGCGACGACCGGGCCGGCGCGGCAGTTGCGATCGATGAACTCGGCCTGGCTCGGCATGGCGGCGGCGGTCCGGGCGTAGGCGTCGCGGATCCCGTGGAGGCTGCGCCTCAGATCCTCCAGATCGGGAATTTCGGCCAACGGATCATGGCGTTCGGGGATGATGCCCTGGCCCATCAGGACGGCGATCCAGCTGGTCTCCTGGAATAATTCCTCGTCTTCCCGGAACACGCGGCCGTGGCCGCGGAACAGGTCGATCTTGCGCTGAAGGGACTCCGGAATCGCCATGGTCCGTACCTGATTCCACAGCCCGGAATCATCCCGTTCCACGGCGTGGTAGTGCAGAACGATGAAGTCCCGGACCCGCTCGTATTCGAAGCGCATGCGGGCGTTGTACTGATCGATCTCGATCCGGGCGAAATCGCGGTCGGGGAAGTTCAGCAGGAACTTGGAAAGGCCGCTCTGGACAAGGTGGATGCTGGTCGACTCCAGCGGCTCCAGAAATCCGCTGGCCAGTCCCAGGGACAGGCAATTGCGGTTCCAGGCCTTCTTCCTCATGCCGGTGCGGAAGCGAAGCAGATTGGGATCGGCGAGGGGACGGCCCTCGAGGCTGTCGGTCAGTTTCGCGACGGCCTCGTCGTCGCTGATGTACTGGCTGCAGTAGACGTAGCCGTTGCCGACCCGGTGCTGGAGAGGAATTCGCCACTGCCATCCGGCTTCGCGGGCCGTGGCGCGCGTGTAGGGCGTCAGGCCGGCTTCGCCATGCTCGCAGGGCATGGCCACCGCGCGGTCGGCGGGCAGCCAGTGGCTCCAGTCCTCGTAGCCGGTCTTCAGGGCCTGCTCGATCAACAGGCCGCGGAATCCCGAGCAGTCGATAAACAGGTCGCCCTCGACGACGTCCCCGGACTCCATCGTCACCGATTGAATGAAGCCGTCAGGCTCGCGCAGCGTGACGTCGACGATCTTGCCCTCGCGGCGGACGACGCCGCGTCCGCGGGCAAGTTCGCCGAGGTAGCGCGCATAGAGCGAGGCGTCGAACTGGAAGGCGTAGGTCATCTGGGACAGCGGCGAGCGGGGGTCGCGCACCGGTCGGGAGAACCGGTTCTGCCTGGCCGCGAGCGTGGTCAGGGAATAGGCCCCGAGGTCGTCATCGAGCCCGGCTTCCTTCAGGCGCAGCCAGTAGTGGTGGAAGGCGGCGGCGTCGATACGCGTGCCGTACTGGCCGAAGGGGTGGAAGTAGGTGTCGCCCTTGCGGGTCCAGTCCCGGAACTCGATGCCCAGTTTGAAGGTGGCCTGGGTCCGGCGAACGAACTCGTTCTCATCGATGCCCAGAAGTTCGTTGAAAAGCATGATCGGCGGAATGGTGGATTCGCCGACGCCGACCGTTCCGATCTCGGCGGACTCGATCAGTTCGATCCGGCAATGGTTCCGAAGCACCTTGGACAGGGCGGCCGCCGCCATCCAGCCGGCGGTTCCGCCGCCGACGATGACGATGCTTCGAATGGGATTTGCGGTCATGGGGCGGTTCCGGGCCGTCAGGGCTTGGCGGAGGGGGCGAGGTCAGCGAGATAGCGGTCATGCGGCGGGAGAGACCCCGCCGCCTCGCGAATCAGGGCGGCGCGGCGCTGCATCCGTTCAAGGGTGACCGCGGCGGGGACCTGATCCGTCAAGGGGCTCCAGCGCTCGGGCCAGACGCCAAGACCGGTGAAGATCGCCGTCCAGCTCGCCTCTCGAAAGGACTCGTGTTCCGTCAGGGCGACCTCGCCCCGGGCGCGGAACAGGGCGATCTTGTAGGTCAGGGTGTCAGGCAGGCTCATGGTCCGGCAATGGTCCCAGAGCGCGCCCTCCCGGCCGGCGAGATGGTAGTGCAGCACGATGAAGTCGCGCACCCGCTCCATCTCCTGGGCCGTTTGACGATTGTATTCGTCTGTCAGGACCGGATCGAAATCGAGGTCGGGGAACAGCTCGAGCAGCCGGCCGACGCCGGTCTGGACCATGTTGATGCTGGTCGACTCCAGCGGCTCAACGAAGCCGCTCGCCAGCCCCAGGGACACGCAGTTGCGGTTCCAGGCCTTCCGTCGCCGGCCGGTGACGAAACGAAGCAGGTTGGGCTCGGCCAGCGCCGGTCCGTCCATCCGGCTTCTCAGGTCAGCGATGGCCGTGTCGTCGTCGACGAAGTTCGACGAATAGACATAGCCGTTGCCGGTACGGTGCTGGAGCGGGATGCGCCATTGCCAGCCCGCCTCGCGCGCCGTGGCCCGGGTGAGGGGCGTCGTTTCGCCCGCCGAGGCGCACGGCATGGCGACCGCGCGGTCGCAAGGGAGCCAGTGTGTCCAGTCCTCGTAGCCGGTCTTGAGGGCCTGCTCGATCAACAGGCCGCGAAAGCCCGAGCAATCGAGGAACAGATCGCCCTCCAGGCGTTCGCCGTCCTCCAGCACCACGGCCTCGATGAAGCCGTCGGACCCGCGCAGCGAAACATCCGTGATCCGGCGGTCGAGACGCCGTACGCCCAGGTCCTCAGCGTAGGACCGCAGGAAGGCTGCGTAGAGGGCGGCGTCGAACTGATAGGCATAGGAATAGGCCGACAGGACCGAACGGGGATCCTGCAGCGGAGGCGCGAAGCGGTTCTGCGCGGCCATCACGCTGGGCAGGGACCACGGCTCGAGGTCGTCGATCAGGCCGAGTCCCTTGAGGCGGAACAGATGTTGTGTCGCCGGCTGCCGGTCGATCGGCGGGCCATAGTCGCCGAAGCCGTGGAAATATCGGCTGCCGTCGCCCGACCAGTCCCGGAACTCGATCCCGAGCTTGATCGTCGCCTCGGTGCGTTTGAAGAATTCGGCCTCGTCGATGCCCAGGGCCGAGTTGAAGTTCCGGATGGGGGGAATGGTCGCTTCCCCGACCCCGACGATCCCGATCGCCGTCGATTCGATCACGGTGATGCCGAGGTCGCCGGAGGCGAGGCGGGGGGAAAAGGAACGCGCCAGCGAGGCCGCCGCCATCCAGCCGGCGGACCCGCCGCCGACGATCACAATACGGCGGATCGATCGACTCATTCCCACTCCTCCCCGGAGGCTTCGCCTCTCGTTATCGCTGGCCGCGGGCAGCCTGTCATTCCGACGGAGAACCGTCCCGACAGCAGTTGCCCGGATTACACACTCCGTTCAGTTTTGCCCCATTGAGATGATAGCGCTACCAGAAATCGCTTTTCATCATGTGAAACTTTGTGCATCTTTAAAAGTGCGAGGCCCCCCTGGCGGGGTCGTCAGCGCTAAATTTTGGGAGGCGTCCCACCGCGAGAACCGCGAGAATGCGGCCGGTGCGACCCAGATGGGGAGGATGAGACCTATGTCTCGAACCAATCGTACGAATCGGTTTGCGTTGCTGTGCAGTGTCTCGATGCTTTCCATGGGCGCGCTCGCCCTGCCGTCCGTGGCGGTGGCCCAGGAGCCGGACGAGGAAGAAGTCGCGGAAATCGACGAAGTCGTTGTCACGGGCATTCGCGCCCAGTTGCGTACGGCCCAGGCGATCAAGCAGAACTCCGAGGTCATCGTCGATTCGGTGACAGCGGTGGACATCGGCGCCCTTCCTGACCGTTCGGTGTCCGAGGCGCTGCAGCGCATCTCGGGCGTGACGCTCCAGCGCACCAATGCGGCTCGCGACCCGGCCCGTCTGGCGGCCGAGGGCGGCGGCGTCTTCGTGCGCGGCCTGTCCTGGGTGCGGTCCGAAACCAACGGGCGCGACATCTTCTCCGCCTCGAACGGCCGGGGCCTGAGCTTCGAGGACGTTTCGGCGGACCTGCTGGCGGGTGTCGACGTCTACAAGAACGTCGCCGCAAACATGATCGAAGGCGGCATCGCCGGCACCATCAACCTGCGCACTCGCGTACCCTTCGACAGCACCGACTCGCTGATCTCGTTCAACACCGACTATAACTATGGCGACCTGTCCGAGCGTGGCTTCTGGTCAGGCAGCGTCCTGGCGTCCGACCGCTGGGAGACCGGAATCGGCGAAATCGGCCTGCTGGCCAACGTCAGCATCGGGAACGTCGGCAACCGGACCGACTCGATCTCGGTGGACCGCTACGATCCGGTCGTTCTGAACGCGGGGAACGCGTCGGATGGCCGTGTCGCTGGCGATACCGTCTATATTCCGAAATATCTGGGCTGGCGGACCATCGACTGGGAGCAGAACCGCACGGCGATCGCCCTGGCGGCCCAGTGGCGGCCCAATGACGACCTGTTGATCACCCTGCAGGCGCTGGGTTCGCAGGCCGACGCCTACAACGTCGAGTACGCGCTCGGCACCGAGAGCGTTCTGTCGCCGAACACCACCTACACCTACAATGACGATGACGTCTTCACCGGCGGCAGCGTCCCCAACGCCAACTACAACACCGACACGCGGGTTGGCGATGACACCAAGCGCACCGGCGACGTGGCGTTGAGCTTCCAGTACACGCCCGATTCGCCCTGGTCGTTCAGCGGCGATCTGCAGTACGTGAAGTCGACGGCCGAGATCTACTCGATGACGGCCTTCACGCAGCTGGCCAACCGCCCCAATCTGGAGATCACCATCGGCGGCGACCTGCCGACCCTCACCTCGACCGGGGGCACCCCGACCGACCAGTCGGCCTATTGGTGGGCGGCCGCGATGGACCACATCGAGGACAACGAGGCCGACGAACTCAGCGGCCGCTTCGATGTGCGGTACGACAACGAGGAAGGCGCCTTCTTCAGGTCCGTCGCCTTCGGCGCCCGCGCGACCGAGAAGAACTACATCAACCGCCAGACCGGCTATAACTGGGGCCTGTTGTCCAACCAGTACTGGGGCAACGGCGGCGGCGCCGTGGTTTATCTGGACGACACCGGCTATCCGGGCGGCACGCAGGATCCGCGCCTGCCGGCCTCGTCGGTGCTGTACAGCTTCGACAACTTCTTCCGCGGCGACGCGCCGGTGCCGGGCGTCGCCTGGTTCCCCGCCGAAAGCCTGATCAACCAGGGCACCGCCTACGCTTATGACATCCTGAGGAATACGGAGAGCTCGGGCTGGGGCTGGACGCCGCTGTCGGATGACTTCGAAAGCTATCGCCTCGGCGGCGGCAACGGCGGCATCACGGAACTGACCGAAGAGACCCGGGCGGGCTACGTCTTCGCCCGCTTTGGCGCCGAGGACGCCCTGTTCGGCCGGAGCTTCGACGGCAACGTCGGCCTCCGCGTGGTTCAGACCAACACCTCCACCCAGTCCATCACCACTCTGCCGACCATCAACGGGGCCTGCCCGCCGCCGCTCTTCCCGGCCGCGGACTGCACGGCCTTCAACCAGGCCCGCGCCTTCGCGACCGGGGGGTCACTGGACGGGCTTCCGATCGATCACAGCTACACCGAGGTGCTGCCCAGCTTTAACTTGCGCGTCTTCCTCGCCGAGGATCTGCAGGCACGCTTCGCGGTGTCCCGCGCCATGGTGCGGCCCGAGATGTACCAACTGCAGCCGTTCACCAACCTGTCGATCAACTTCGAGGCCGACGGCTATACCCTGGACGACGTGGCGCCGTTCACCGGCACCGGGGGCAATCCGACGCTCGATCCCATCAAGGCGACGAACTACGACGTCAGCCTGGAATGGTATTTCGCGCCGACCGGCAGCCTGACGCTGGCGGCGTTCCACAAGGACATCACCGACTACATCTTCACCGGTACGCAGACGCAAAGCTTCACCAACAACGGCGTCACCTACGACTTCCTGCTGACCCGCTACGTCAATGGCGACGAAGGCACGGTCGACGGGTTCGAGCTCGCCTACCAGCAGTTCTACGACTTCCTGCCCGGCTTCCTCAGCGGCTTCGGCCTGCAGGGCAACTTCACCTACATCGACAGCAGCGGCGGGCGGAACACCAGCCAGAACATCCTCGACCCGCAGCAAAACAGCGGCGCGGCCGCGGCCCTGCCGCTCGAGGGCATGTCGCGCACCAGCTACAATATCGCGGCGCTGTATGAGAAATACGGCTTCTCCGCGCGGCTGGCCTACAACTGGCGTGAAGAGTACCTGCTGACCACCTCGGCGGCGAACATCAACGCCCCCGTGTGGGCCTCCGACTTCGGCCAGCTGGACGGGTCGATCTTCTACAACATCACTGATGATCTGAAGATCGGCATCCAGTCGACCAACATCCTGAACGAACGGACGGTGCTGAAGGTCGGCAACGAGACCCGCAAGCCGCCGTACAACTGGGTCGATACGGACCGCCGCGTCGCCATCGTCCTGCGCGCCGCGTTCTGATCGAACGTGACAGGGGGGCGATCCGGGTGGATCGTCCCCTTTCTGTTTCCGAGTGGGTTGGAGGATAGCGATGCGCGGTTCGCACATCGGTCGATGGTGGGTGTCCGTTGCGGCGGCCTTGTGCGCCCTGACGGCTACAGCGGGGATCGCCGCCGCCCAGCAGCCCATTCCGCGACTGGTCGAACAGGACGATCGTCACGCCCTGATTGTCGACGGCGCGCCCTTTACGATCCTCGGCGCCCAGGTCAACAACTCTTCGAACTATCCCGCCCCGTTGGCCAGGGCCTGGCCCGCGGTTCATTTCGTCGGCGCCAACACGGTCCAGGTTCCCATCGCCTGGGAGCAGATCGAGCCGGTCGAGGGCCAGTTCGACTTCTCCTTCGTCGATCATCTGGTGGAGGAGGCACGGCGCAACGAGGTGCGTCTGGTTCTGCTGTGGTTCGCCACCTGGAAAAACACCGCCCCCAAATACGCGCCGGCCTGGGTCAAGCTGAACCCGGAGCGGTTTCCGCTCCTGGTCACCCGGGACGGCTCCAGCTCCTACGCCCTGTCGCCGCATTCGCGGAACACGCTGGAGGCGGACAAGCGCGCCTTCGCCGCCCTGATGGCCCACCTGCGCCGGATCGACAGCCGGGACCGCACTGTCATCATGGTCCAGCCCGAGAATGAGACCGGCACCTATGGCTCGGTCCGCGACTACGGCCCGGCCGCCCAGGCGTTGTTCGACGGGCCCGTTCCGCCCGCATTGCTGGAGCGGATGGGCAAATCGCCCGGCACTTGGGCGCAGGTGTTCGGCGGCGACGCGGACGAATTCTTCCACGCCTGGGCCATCGGCTCCTACGTCGGCGAGGTCGCCGCGGCCGGAAAGGCCGAGTACCCGCTGCCGATGTACGTCAACGCCGCCCTGCGGGATCCGGTGAACCATCAGGCGCCTTCAAGCTACGCCTCGGGCGGTCCGACCTGGAACGTGATGGACGTGTGGAAGGCCGCGGCCCCGGCGATCGATATCCTGTCGCCTGACATCTACGAGCGAGGCTCGGTCAACTATGAGGCGCACCTTGGCCGATACGCGCGGCCCGACAACGCCCTGTTCGTCGCCGAGACGGGCAACGACGCCATGTACGCCCGCTACCTGTTCACCGTCCTGGGACGGGGCGGCATCGGATATTCGCCGTTCGGCATCGACTACACCGGCTACGCCAACTACCCGCTGGGCTCGCAGGCGGTCACCGAAAAGACCCTGACCCCACTGCGCGACGCCTATCGCCTGATCGCCCCATGGCAGCGGGTCTGGGCCCGGTTGGCCTTCGAAAGTCAGGTGTGGGGCGTTTCCGAGCCCGACGACCGGTCATCGCAAACCCTGGATCTCGGCGAATGGACGGCCACGGTCGGCTATCGCCGTTGGCAGTTCGGCCAGCCGGAATGGACCTGGCTCGGCCCGTTGGCCGAGGTGCCCGGGAGAGAGACGCCGAACGGCGGCGCGGTGATCGCGCGGATCGCGCCGGGCGAGTTCATCGTCGCCGGCCATTACGCCCGGGTCGACTTCAACGCCAAGCCCTCGACCGACGGCAAGCGCCGCATGGTGCTGCGCGTCGAGGAAGGTCATTTTGACGAGGCGGGGACCTGGGTGTTCGAGCGCATCTGGAACGGCGACCAGACCGACTACGGCCTCAACTTCACCGACCAGCCATGGCTGCTGCGCGTTGTCACCGCGACCTATTGATTTGATCCGATCGCCCCAAGAGAGCGGAGTCCGCCCCATGCCGTCCAAGTCCCGTCACCTGGCTTCCGCCGCCCTGGCGGCGGCCCTGCTCGCCCTCGGGGCCTGCGCCTCCTTTCCGGGCGGATCGCCGGACGTGGTCGCCGACTCGCTCGTGCGGCGCCAGCCGGATGGCGTCATCGTCACGCCACGTTCGGGCGAGGCGCGGGCCGTGCGCCTTCAGGTGTTCGGGCCGCGGACAATCCGCGTCACGGCCTCCCCCGACGCCAGCTTCGAGGCGCCGGCCAGCCTGATGGTCACGGCCGAGCCGGTGACCCAGGGCTTCGACGTCGAGACCCGGGGCGATCTGGTTCTGGTCCGCGCGGCGGAGGTCACCGCCGAGGTGTCGCTCGAGACGGGGGCGGTGCGTTTCCTCGACAACGCCGGCGAGGTGATCCTGGCGGAACGCGCGAACGGCCGCGAGATCGATCCGATCATTGTCGAGGACCAGACCGGAGCCCACCGCTTCGAGACGGTGCGTCAGGTGTTCGAGCCGGCGGCGGACGACGCCATCTACGGCCTCGGCCAGCACCAGCAGGGGGTGCTCAACTATCGCGGCCATGACGTCGAACTGGCCCAGCACAACATGGATGTCGGCGTTCCGTTCGTCGCCTCGACCGGGGGCTACGGTCTGCTTTGGGACAACAATTCCATCACCCGCTTCGGCGACCCGCGCCCCTACGGCATGCTGGATGAGCGGCTGACCGTGCGGGACGCGACCGGCCGGTTCGGCGGTCTGACCGCCAGCTATTTCCAGGGCGACGAACTCAGGGTCCAGCGCCAGGAAGGCCAGATCAACTACGAATACATCCGGGACCAGCAACGCTGGCCGGAGGGGCTCAAGGCCCAGCCGGCCCAGCCGGTGCAGGTCGGCGATATGGGCCGGGCAGGGCAGGAGGGCGTGCGCGTCGTCTGGGAAGGCACCATCGAGGCCTTCACGGCCGGACGGCACAAGTTCAAGCTCTATTCCTCGGGCTACGCCAAGGTCTGGATCGACGGCGAACTGCGGATCGACCGTTGGCGTCAGAACTGGAACCCGTGGTTCCACGATTTCGATGTCGAGCTTCCGGCGAACCGGCAGGTCTCGATCAAGGTCGAGTGGATCCCCGGCGACGGCTACATCGCCCTTCGCCACCTGGATCCGCAGTCGGAGGCTGACCGGCAGGCGCTGTCGCTGTGGTCGCAGGCCGGCCACGACGTCGACTATTATTTCGTCGGCGGCGACGATCTGGACGAGGTCATATCCGGCTATCGAGGGCTGACCGGCAAGGCCGTGATGCTGCCGCGCTGGGCCTATGGTTTCTGGCAGAGCCGCCAGCGCTACAACACCCAGACCGAGGTGGTGGACACGGTGCGCCGCTATCGCGAGCTCGGCCTGCCGATCGACAACGTGGTGCAGGACTGGTTCTACTGGCCCGAGAACGCCTGGGGATCGCACGACTTCGATCCGGCGCGCTTCCCGAACCCGACGCAGATGGTCAAGGACGTCCACGACATGGACGCCAACATCATCATCTCGGTGTGGCCGAAATTCTATCCGACGACCGATCACTACAGGGAACTCGCGGCGATCGGCGGCATGTATACTCGCAACGTCGAGGCCGGCGCCCGCGACTGGGTCGGCCCCGGCTACGCCAACAGCTTCTACGATCCCTATCTGCCGGCGGCGCGGGACCTGTACTGGCGCCAGATCAGCGACAGCTTCAGGGGCATGGGCTTCGACGGCTGGTGGCTGGATTCGGTCGAGCCGGACATGCACTCCAACCTCGACATTGCGGAACGCACCCTGCGCATGGGGCCGACCGCGGCGGGCCCGGGGGCCCTGGTGTTCAACTCGTATCCGCTGGTCAACGCCGAGACCGTCTACCAGCGCTTCCGGGCGGAGCAGCCGGACACCCGGACCTATATCCTGACCCGCTCGGCCTGGGGCGGTCTGCAGCGTACTGGCTCGACCCTGTGGTCGGGCGACGTGGTGGCGCGCTGGGACAATCTGGGCGAGCAGATCTCGGCCGGGGTCAACGCCGGCCTGTCGGGGATCCCGAACTGGACGCACGATATCGGCGGTTTCTCGGTCGAGGCGCGCTATCAGGCCCCGCAGATGAAGCCCGAGGACAGGGCCGAATGGGACGAGCTGCAGCTGCGCTGGTTCCAGTTCGGCGCCTTCTCGCCGGTGTTCCGCTCACACGGCGAGTTCCCGCTGCGCGAGGTCTACAACCTCGCCGAGCCGGACGGAGATCTGTATGACGCCTTCGCCGCCCAGATGCGTCTGCGCTATCGGCTGATGCCCTATATCTACACCCTGGCCGGAGACACCTGGCACAGGGATGGCACGATCATGCGCGCCCTCGCCATGGACTTCCCGCAGGACGTCCGCGGGCGCGACGTCAACGACCAGTATCTCTTCGGGCCCGCGATCATGGTCGCCCCGGTGCACAGGTATCAGGCGCGCGAGCGGTCGGTCTGGTTCCCGACCGGCGCGGACTGGTTCGACCTCTACACCGGCCGCAAATTCGCGGGCGGTTCGGAAGCCACCGTCCAGGCGCCGCTGGAGCGGATCCCGCTGTTCGTGCGGGCCGGTTCGATCCTGCCGACGGGACCGCAGATCCAGCACACCGCCGAGAAGCTGGATGGGCCGATCACCCTGACCGTCTATGCCGGCGCCGACGGCTCATTCGAGCTCTACGACGACGCCGGAACGACCTATGGCTATGAGCGCGGCGAGTTCTCGCGCATTCCGATGGCGTGGGACCAGGCTCGCGGCGTCCTGACCATCGGCGCGCGCAGCGGAACCTATCCGGGCATGCCCGCGAACCGGACCTTCCACATCCGCTGGATCGACGGACCGACGGCGGCGGCGGTCGATTTCGACGCGGCTCCGGCGCGGACGGTCGAATATAGCGGGCAGGCCGTACAGGTCTCCCGCCCCTGAGGTGCATCAAGGCGAGGCGTAGATGAAGCAGTTCCTGAAGGCCGCCGGGCTGGCGGTGGTGCTGGCCGGCGCGGCGACGGGCGTCCTGGCGCAAACGTCGCCGACGAGCCCCCTGCTGGCCGACGTGTTCCAGGATCACGCCGTGCTGCAACGCGACCGGCCCATCGCCGTCTGGGGCCGGGCGGCGCCGGACTCGCAGCTGGCCGTGACCCTCGCCGGGACCACGGTTGCGGCGCGCGCCGACGCCGAAGGGCGCTGGCGGGCGGTCCTGCCAGCGCTCCCCGCTGGCGGACCTCATGAGCTGAGCGTGGCGCAGGATGGCCGGACCCAGGTTCTCACCGATCTGCTGATCGGCGACGTCTGGCTCTGCTCGGGGCAGTCGAACATGGAGTTCGGCGTGCGCAGCGTGACCAATGCGGACACGGAGATCGGCGCTTCGGCGGACCCGCAACTGAGACTGCTCCTCGTCGGCCGTTCCAGCCGCCCGTCGGCGACGGATGCGATGGAGCCAGGCAGCGTGTGGCGCGTCTCCGGTCCGGAAAGCGTCCGTGATTTTTCGGCGACCTGCTTCTTTATGGGCAAGCAGTTGCGCCGGTCGCAGAACGTGCCGGTCGGCCTGATCGCCGCCTCCTGGGGCGGATCGGTGATCGAGGACTGGCTGAGCGAGCCGGCGCTTCGTCGGATCGGCGGCTACGACCTTTCCCTGGACACCCTGGCCGTCTACGCCCGCTCGCCGGAAGAAGGGCGCAGGATCTGGGCCGAGACGAGCGACCGGTGGTGGCGTGACAACGATCCCGGTTCGGCCGGGTCGACGCCCTGGTACAGCCCGGCCTACGACGATTCCAGCTGGCCCACAGCTGCGCCCGAGGGCTTCTGGGAAAGCTCATCGCCCGAGCTGATGATGTTCAACGGGGTGATCTGGCATCGCACCACCGTGACCCTGACGGCGGCCCAGGCGGCGGGCGAGGCGACCCTGCGGCTGGGCCCGGTGGACGACGTCGACACCACTTGGATCAACGGCCGCAAGATCGGCGGTCGTGAAGGCTGGGATACGCCTCGGACCTATTCCGTGCCGGCTGGCGTGCTCCATGAAGGCCGCAACCTCATCGCCGTGGGCGTGCTCGACACTGGCGGCGGCGGCGGTCTCTGGGGTCCGGCCGCCGAGAAGACGCTGACCCTCGCGGACGGGTCGGTCGTGAGCCTCGCCGACCCATGGCGTCGGCGGGTGGCGGCCCCGATCTCCGAACTGGGCAACCTTCCGCGCACGCCGTGGATCGGCGGCAGCGGCGTGACGACCTTGTCCAACGGCATGATCGAGCCTCTCGAGGGCTACGGCCTGGCCGGAGTCGCCTGGTACCAGGGCGAGTCCAATGTCGGGGATCCGGAAGGCTATCGTCGGTTGCTCCATGGGTTGTTCGCCGACTGGCGCGATCGCTTCGACAATGAGGATCTGCCGTTCTTCGCGGTCCAACTGGCGAATTTCGGGCCGGCGACGTCGGCGCCCACCGACTCCGCATGGGCGGCGCTGCGTGAAATCCAGCGCGAGGTGGTCGAGGCCGACGGGAACGCAGGACTGGCGGTCGCGATCGACATCGGCGACCGCTACGACATCCATCCGACCAACAAGCAGGAGGTCGGCCGCCGGCTGGCGCTCGCCGCCCGGGCCGTGGCCCATGGCGAGGAAGGCGTTCCGGCGTCCCCGTCGCCGCGCGACGCCCGGATTACGGGCGAGGTCGTGACGGTCAGCTTCGATCGTGTCGGGCAGGGCCTGGTTGTCTATGGCGCGTCGCGGCCGGTCGGCTTCGAGCTGTGCGGCGCGGCCGGCTGCCGGTTCGTCGATGCGCGCGTCGACGGCGCGACGGTGGTGCTGGACGCCGCCGATGTCCCCGATGCGACGACGGTCCGCTTCTGCTGGGCCGACAGTCCGGTCTGCAACCTGTACGGCGATGCGGGCCTGCCGGCGGTTCCGTTCGACCTGCCGGTGACCCGTCCGCGATAGGATCAGCAAAGTGGAGCGGGGTGCGCTCGCGCCAGATCCGCTGCCCGGCCCGCGTGCGGAGGAGGGTGGTCCCTATGGCGCGGCGGACGACCGCGGGAGGTTGCGGGGCAGGCGGGCGGTGTCGAAACCCGGGCCGAGATTGAACAGCAGGGCCGGACCGACGTCGATCGTCTGCGGTCTGGCCGCCAGAAGGACGGCGATGACCGTCTGGTCGGCAGCGTAGTCTTTCGTGGCCACGCCCGAGGCGTAGACCATCTGCCAGCGCGCGCCGACCTCGACGTCGGAGGCCCCGGCGATGGTCCCGTCCGGCACGTCCTTCTGTTCCAGCTTGAGCAGGGAGATCCGCGCCGAGGCCTCACCTGCCCCCTCCGCCGGAACGGCGCGCAGCCAGACCGCCAGCAGAACGACGTCGCCGGTCCTGATCTCGGCGTTTGCGGGCATGACGCCCCCGATCGCCCACGGATCGACCTGTCCCGGCACGACCACCCTCAGGGCCTGTCCGCCGGTGACGCCCGGATCGTTCCGCAACTCGGGCCCGTTCGGCAGGCCCCAGATGGTCCAGTTGGGCACGTGGGGCCGGTTGACCAGGAAATCGCTCATGGGCCGCGGGGCGGGGGCGGCGGCGGCCGGTTCGGCTGTCTGGCTCATCGCGACGGCCGGGGCGTGGACGGTGAAAACCGCGGCGAGAGCCGCACAGGGCAGTTTGTGCATCGACATTCTCCTCACGACATCCGGGCCGGAACCAGATCCGTCCCCCGGATCCGGAAGGCCGGAACGAACGCCGTGGCGCGGCGCCCGGGCAGGGTGATGGACAGTGCGTCGTCGGTTTGACGGAAAATCAGCGGGGCGTCGGCGCCGACCATCTCGACCCGCTCAACGCGCCGGCCGGCCAGAGCCGCGGCGCCCAGACTGCGGATATTCACCCGCCCGTCTTCGGGCCAGTCCAGCGCGATGGCGTAGAGCACGCCGCCGCGGGTGGTGAAACGGATGTCCTGCGCCGTCCACGGCCGCGCATGCTCTTCGTTCTGGTTGCCGGTGTTCACCGCCGTCGGCCCCTCGCCGTAGATCGCCCACGGCCGGCTAGCGAAGATCGCCTCCCCGTTGACCGCGATCCACGCCGCCATCTCAGCCAGGATGGCGCGTTCGTCGCTGTCGATGGAGCCGTCCCCGCGCATCGGGATGTTCAGCAGCAGGTTGCCGTTCTTGCTGACCACGTCGCACAGACGCTGGATCACCGCCTTCGCGGGCACGTAGCTGTGGTCGGTGTAGCGGGCCCGGTTGTAATGCCAGTCGCCGATGCAGGTGTCGGTCTGCCACGGCTCGGGCATCAGGGCGTCGGTGAAACCGCGCTCGAAGGTCTCGACGACGCCGCGCCGCTTCTCCGGGGTCAGCCGCTTGCCGTTGACGACCGGCAGCTCGCCGCGCCAGCCCAGCGAGGCGTTGTAGTAGTACGCCGTGGCGTCCAGTCCGTGCTGGCCCAGGGGCAGGCCATGGTTGTCGAAATAGACCATGTCCGGCCTGTAGCGGTCGACCAGTTCGCGCTGGCGCGTTACCCAGGAGCAGACGAAGGCGGGATTGTTCTCCGGGACCGTCTCTAGCCACTGCCCGTCGCGCGCGTCATGCCAGGCGTTCATGGCCTCGATCGAGGCGATGCCGTCCGGCGGCGCGAAGGTCGGACCCGTGTAGAGCTCCTGCGGATCCAGCCCCTCCCACCATTTGCCGACGCCGTCCGCCTTCGTCAGCCGCGCCGCGTCGTAGCGGCGACCGGCCAGAGGCCCCTCGGCGTCATAGCCGTAGGCGGTCTGCCACCAGTGCCAGGCGTGGGCCCCGTGATTGCTGACCCCGAAGCGCAGGCCGCGGGCCCGGACCAGCTTCTCCCATGTCCCGACGATGTCGCGCTTCGGCCCGACCCGCAGGCTGTTCCACGGATGGCTGGACTCGAACAGGTCGAGATTGTCGTGATGCTGGGCCATGGCCATCACGTATTTGGCGCCGGCCGCCTGATAGAGGTCCAGCAGGCCTTCGGGGTCCCAGTTGTCGGCCTTCCACTGGTTCATGATCTCCATGAACCCGACCTCGGTCGGGTGGCCGTAGGTGCGGACGTGGTGCTCGTAGTACGGGTTGCCCTGGATGTACATCTGGCGCCCGTACCAGTCGCCGCGCTCGGGCTGGCATTGCGGGCCCCAGTGGGCCCAGATGCCCAGCTTGGCGTCTCGGAACCAGTCGGGCGTCCGGTAGCCGGCGATCAGCGACTCCCAACTCGGCTGGAAGGGCCCGGCGGCGGGGCCGCCGCCGGGCGTTGCCGTGGCGCACCCCTGGAGAGCGGGCAAGAGAGGCGCGGCCATGCCGGCCTGCAGCATGCGGCGGCGGGACAGATCGATCATGGGCGGTTCCTTCATGACGTCGGCTCTCCATAGACAACGCCGCGGCCGTCGGTGGCGACATAGACCCGGCCGAAGATCCGCGGATCCCCGGCGATGGCGCGGAAGCGGCGGCCGTATTCGTGCGCGGCGTCATTGACCCGCAGCCAGGAGCGGCCGCGGTCGTCGGACCGGAACACGCCGCGGACGTCGCCCCGCACGCCGATGGCCACCAATGACGGCCAGGTCTCGCCGGGCGGGGCCTTGCCGAAATCCATCATCTCGACCCGGAGGTCGCCGTCCACCCGCCCGAAGCTCTGACCGGCGTCGATGGAGTGGAACAGACCGGACCGGGAGACGAACCAGAGATCGCCGTCGCGACCCGGCGTCGCCTTCAGCGGCCAGGCCTGTTCGCGCCACGTCGGCCGGTCGCGCGCCAGATCGGCGGGCAGGCCGCGGCATGACACCGGGGCGAAGCTGGCGGCGCCATCGATGCTGACGAACCAGCCGCCCGTATCGAAATCCAGCGCATAGAGTAGCAGGGGGTCCGCCCGGTCCGGGACCGGCCGCAGCATCGGAGGCAGGCCCTGGACGGGGCGCCAGCTGACGCCCCGGTCGCGCGAAACCATCGCCTGGGGCGTCGCCAGGACGAAGGCCGACCCATCCGCCGTGACGGTGATCGGCGCGTCGCGGTAAAGGTCCATGCGAGGGTTGGACGACGCCTCGGCCGCGCCGGCCGGCCGTGGACGGCCCAGGGATTTCCAGCTGCGGCCATGGTCATCGGACCAGGCGAGAGTCGCGCCGTCATGCCCTTCGGAGCCGACGCCCTCATGCGGCGTGCCGCTGCGCACCACCACGTGCGGCGCGCGACCGGCGTAGTCGATCTGGTTGGTGTTGGCGAACACCGGGGTGGTGAACTGAAGGGTCGGCGACCGGGTCAGATCCTCATGCGCGAACCCCGAGATGTCGCCGAATCCGGTCAGCAGGGCGGGGCCGGCCGGGGGGCTGACCAGGGTGATGACGGCCGTCTGTTCGATACCCTCGACCCACGGCGCCCAGTCGGTCGGGCGGCCATGATCGGCTTCCGTCAGATTGGCTGTGGCGTAGACGGTCGCGCCGGTGGCGTAGACGGCCCGGTCCGGGTCGAACGGATCGATGGCCAGGGCGGCGATCCACCAGCCGAAATCGGGCTTGTCATTGCCCCAGTTCAGAAATGGAGTGGCTGTGACATCGTGCCGGGCCTGTTCGCGAAGGCTGGTCCAGCTGCGGCCGTCGTCCGTGCTGCGCCACAGGGTGTCTCCGGGCTGCCAGCGGTTGAGGGTCGAGACCATCAGCACGCCGGGGTGCTGGCGGTCCACCGCCAGGCCCATGAAGCCGCCCAGCGGCCGTGGCGGGCTGATGTCGCGCCACTCGCCGGTGCGGGTGTCGAGCCGCCAGACCTGACCGTCGGTGACGCCGTTCGGGCCTACGCCCAGCGTGCAGGTCAGATAGAGGACGCCGCGCGCATCCAGTTCGGCCTTGGCGGCGGAGAATTCGGCTTCCGGACCGCCCGGGACCGCCGCCCAGGTCCGCCCCGCGTCCTCCGAGCGATAGAGGCGGGATCCGTCCGGATCGGCCACGCCGACGAACAGCCTCGGCGTGGGCGCGCCTGGCGCTCCACTGGCCGGATCGAACACGACGAAGCTCAGCCCCGGATGGGTCGGTCCGCCCGGCGTCAGCCCTTGGCCGCGCACGGGAAAGCTGTCGACTTGTTCCCAGCGGGCGCCGCGGTCGGTGCTGCGCTGCAGGCCGTCGTGGCGCGATCCGAAATAGAGGATGCGATTGTCGTTGGGGTCGATCGCCAGTCGTTCCCCCAGCCCGCGTCCGTCCTCGTTGCCTCCCATCCGGAAGGGAACGGGCGTGCGGATCCAGGTCTCGCCCCGATCGGCGGAGCGCAACATGGCCCCGGGTTCGCGGCGGCTGACGCCGACGGCGGCGTGGACGATGTCCGGGTCGACGGGATCGGGGGCGATGCTCTCCACGCCGAAATCGCTTCCGATCGGGTTGGAGTCCTGCAGCGGAACCCAGCGGCCCGGGTCGGAATCCCACCGATACGCTCCGCCCATGTCCGAGCGGGCGTAGGCCAGACCCTTTTCGACGCGACTGAAGACGACGCCCGGGATGAAGCCGCCCGCGCCGACCTTGACGTTTCGCCAGACGTAGGACGGGGCCTCGACGACCCGCGCGCGGAACGCCCCGGGAGCGCCCGCGGCCAGCAGCGCCGCGCCGGCTTCGCGCCTGTTCAGGCCTTGACGCATGCCCGGCCGATCTCCCCGTTCAGGGGCGGTTGATCCGCCCGCTCGTGAAATGGTAGCGCTATCTAGAATGCAGTTGACAGCATTGTCACCTGTGCATCAAGCTTGCACAGGTAAAAATGAGGGCGTCGCCGGACGGTCCCGGGAGAGACGATGTCGGTCCCGGCCTTCCGTGGGACGGATACGGCCGAATTTTTGCGCAACCCTGAGCCGACTGACGGCGCGACGGTCCGCCGTCGCGCCGGCCTTTTCGCTCCTTCGGAACCTGATCATGACCCAGTCCCTTCGCTCCCTGCTGCTGACCGGCATGGCCCTTGGCCTCGGTCTCGCCGGCGCGGGCTGCGCCATGACAGGAGGTTCGGAGCCGACGTCGCTCGTGGGGTCGGGGTCGATCGTGCCCGAGGCGGCTCGCGCGCATCCGTCGAACTGGCCGACAGCGGCTTCTCCGGCCGCGATGAGCGACCCGGAAACCGAGGCCTTCGTTACGGACCTGATGTCGCGAATGACGATCGAGGAGAAGGTCGGCCAACTGATCCAGGCCGATATCTCGGCGATCAAGCCGGAAGACCTTCTGACATATCCGCTGGGTTCGATCCTGGCGGGCGGCAATTCGGCGCCGGGCGGCGACGACCGGGCGACGCCCCAGGCGTGGGTCGAGCAGGCCCGGGCCTTCCGGGCCGCCGCCGCCGCCCGTCCTGGCGCGCGAATCCCGCTGATCTACGGCATCGATGCGGTCCACGGACACAACAACGTCGTGGGCGCGACGATCTTCCCTCACAACATCGGCCTGGGCGCGGCGCGCGATCCGGACCTGATCCGCCGCATCGGCGAGGCAACGGCGCTGGAAGTCGCCGTCACTGGCGCCGACTGGACATTCGGCCCGACGCTGGCCGTTCCGCGCGACGACCGGTGGGGTCGCGCCTATGAAGGCTACGGCGAGGATCCGGAGATCGCCCGCAGCTACGCCGGACCCATGACCCTCGGCCTTCAGGGCGAACTGCGGGCCGACAGCCCCCTGGCGCCGGGACGCATCGCCGGGTCGGCCAAGCATTTCCTCGCCGACGGCGGCACCGTGGGCGGCCAGGACCAGGGCGACTTCCGGGGCCTGGAACAGGGGCTGATCGACATCCACCTCGGCGGCTATCCGGCCGCGATCGACGCCGGAGTCCTTTCGGTCATGGCCAGCTTCTCCAGCTGGAACGGGATCAAGCACTCAGGCAACGAGACCATTCTGACCGGTGTCCTGCGCGGCCCCCTCGGTTTCGACGGCTTCGTGGTGTCCGACTGGAACGCCCACGGGCAACTGCCCGGCTGCTCGAACGAGAGCTGCGCCCTGGCGGTCAACGCCGGCATCGACATGCTGATGGCCCCCGACAGCTGGAAGCCGCTCTACGCCAACACCCTGGCCCAGGTTCAGTCGGGCGAAATCCCGATGGCCCGGCTCGAGGAGGCCGTGCGGCGGATTCTGCGGGCCAAGGTCAAGGCTGGTCTGTTCGTCGAGGCCCGGCCGGTCGAAGGCCGGTTCGAGGCCCTGGGCTCGCCCGAACATCGCGCCCTGGCCCGGGAAGCGGTCCGCAAGTCCCTGGTGCTGCTGAAGAACAACGGTTCGGTCCTGCCGATCCGCCCCGGCGCGCGCGTGCTGGTGGCCGGGGCCGCGGACGACATCGGCCAGGCGTCCGGCGGCTGGACCCTGACCTGGCAGGGGACGGGCAACAGCAATTCGGATTTCCCGAACGGCCAGTCGATCTGGGGTGGTTTGCGCGAGGCGGTGGAAGCCGGAGGCGGAACCGCGACCCTGAGCCCGGACGGAAGCTTCGATCAGAAGCCCGACGTGGCCATCGTCGTGTTCGGCGAGACGCCCTACGCCGAGTTCCAGGGGGATGTCGCCACCCTGGACTTCCTGCCGACCGAGCCCCTGGAGACGCTGCGTCGGCTCAAGGCGGCCGGGATCCCGACCGTGTCGGTGTTTCTGTCGGGACGACCCATGTGGACCAACCCGGAGATCAACCAGTCCGACGCCTTCGTGGCCGCCTGGCTGCCGGGCGCGGAAGGCGGGGGCGTCGCGGACGTCCTGGTCGGAGATGGCGACGGGCGCCCCCGGCATGACTTCAGCGGACGGCTGTCGTTCTCGTGGCCCAGGGACGCCGCGGGCGCCCCGCTGAACCGCGGAGAACCCGGCTATGATCCGCAGTTCGCCTATGGCTACGGCCTGTCGTACGCCCGCCCGGCGACGGTCCCGGCGCTCGCCGAGGTGAGCGGCGTGGCCAGCGACGGCTCGAGCCTGGATCGCTATTTCGTCGACGGCCGGTTCATGCCGCCCTGGTCGTTGATGTTGCGCGACGCCGGCGGAGAGTTCCGGCTGGGGCAAGAGAGGTCGGGCCAGTCGCCGCGCGGCGCGGTCACCCTGCGCGTCGCTGACGGCGCCGCCCAGGAGTCGGCCCTCGGGTTGACCTTCTCCGGCGCACAGGGACAGGCTGTCATCGCCGCCCGGCCGGTCGATCTGACCCGGCAGACCAATGGAGAGATGGCGCTGAGCTTCCGGTATCGTGTGGACTCGCGCGCCGCCGGTCCGGTCCGCCTGATGATCGGGGCGGGGGCGCTCGACGTCACCACCCTGTTCCGGGACGCGCCCGTGGGACAGTGGCGGACCCTCAAGGTGCGCCTGTCCTGCTTCCGGGACGCGGGCGCCGACGTCTCGGCAGTGGACCAGCCCTTCAGCCTGTCGACAGACGCGGCGTTCGCCATCACAGTCGAGGACATCCGGCTGGCCTCGAACGAAGGCGACGCCATCTGCCCTTCAGAGTAACGCCGTGATCGACAAGACCGCCCTGATCGGCGTGGACTGGGGCTCCAGCAATCTGCGGGTCATGCGCATCGGCGACGGTGGCGTGGTTCTGGATCGTCGGTCCGACCCGCGTGGCGGGGTCGGTCTGGAGCCGGGCGATTTCCGCGGGGTTCTGGACGAGGTGGCCGGGGACTGGCTGACGGACGGCGCGCCGGTGCTGATCTGCGGCATGGCCGGGGCGCGTCGTGGCTGGCGCGAGGTCGCCTATTGTCCCTGTCCCGCCGGCGTCGCCGACGTCGCCGCCGGTCTGGCGCGCCCGGATTCCGATCGGGAGGTCGCGATCGCGCCCGGAGTCTGCTTCAGTCCCGGCGGGATCCTGACTGACGTGATGCGCGGCGAGGAGACACAGGTCTTCGGCCTCGGCACTGACGGCCTCGTCGTCGCGCCGGGAACCCACAGCAAATGGATCACGGTCGAGGACGGCCGCATCGTCGCGATCCGGACGTTCATGACCGGAGAGCTGTTCGCGGCCATCCGCTCGGCGACCCTTCTGGGCGCGGGAATGGGCGCGCCGGGTGCGGATCCGGAGGCGTTCCGGCGCGGGGTCGAGCGCAGCCTTGCGGACCGCAACCTGAGCGCCGCCCTGTTCTCCGTCCGGGTCGAGAGCCTGGCGGACCGACTGGCGCCGGCGGGCGCCGCGGACTATCTGTCCGGCCTCCTCATCGGCGCCGAGATCGCGGGGCAGGAGGCCGCACGACTGCGCGGTCCGTTGACCCTGATCGGCGATCCGGCGCTCTCCGCGCGGTATGTCGAGGCGCTGCATCTGGCGGGGGCCGGCGTCGTCCGGACGGCGGACGCGGAGCAGACGACGGCGAAGGGTCTCTGGCGGATTTGGAAGGCGGCGCAATGACGACCGACATCATCGCGCGGCTCGACGCCCTGCCTCTGGTCGCCATCCTGCGGGGCCTCGAGCCCGCCGGGGCGGTCGAGGTCGGCGAGGCCTTGGTCGAGGCCGGACTGACCTGTCTGGAAGTGCCGCTGAACTCGCCGCGACCGCTGGACAGCATCGAACGCCTGCGCTCGGCGCTGGGCGACCGGGCGATCGTCGGCGCCGGCACGGTGCTGACGGCCGAGGCCGTGAAGGAGGTGGCGGCGGCGGGCGGCCAGATCATCATCTCGCCCAATACCGACGTCGCCGTCATCAGGGCCGCGCGGGCGGCGGGACTGGCGTCCATGCCGGGCTTCTTCACGCCGTCTGAGGCCTTCGCCGCCATCGGCGCCGGGGCCCAGGTCCTGAAGCTGTTCCCGGCCGAGGTGGCGGGGACGGCCGGCCTCAAGGCCGTGCGCGCCGTCCTGCCGGCGGAACAGCGTGTCTACGCCGTCGGCGGGGTCGAACCGGACAGCGTCGCCGCCTGGAGATCGGCCGGCGCCTCGGGGTTCGGAATCGGCTCGGCCATCTATCGCGCCGGCCGGTCGGCCACGGAGACGGGCGAACGGGCGGCGGCCTTCGTGGCGGCCTGGACGGGATCCAGCCCCCGACCCTAGCCGGTCAGGGAGCCGGCGCGAGCCGGGTCCGCCAGACGGCGTCCGACACCCCGTCCGGACCGCGGACCTCGAGGTGATTCAGGCCGTCGGGCAAGGGAACGTCGGTCCAGGTCGCGACGTGGTCGACGACCGGCGCCACGCCGGCCGATCGTCCGTTGATGAAGAGCTCCAGACTCGCGAGGTTGCTGTAGGCGCGAACTGCGGCGACAGGGGCCGTATCGGTCGTCAGACGGCGGTCGAGAATGTGGGCCATCGGCCGATCGGACCAGTTGGCCTGATACCAGTACCAGGCGTCCTTTCGGATCGCGCGGTCATAGGTGACCAGTCCCTTGTCATTGACGCCGGCGCGGTCGCCCTCGTCGCGCCCGTCCGAGGCGAGGTCGAACCCCACCCAGACGAACGAACCCCACAGCCACGGCCGGTCGCGCAGGGCTCGCCAGTAGGCCTCGTGGAAGGCGGTCTGATACTGCTCCGGATGCCAGTCGCCGTCCGGAACCGGCCGATCCGGCGGGCTCTGCTGATGCAGGACGCTGGCCCCGGCCCCGAACTCGCCGACGCCCGTCGGCCGGACCGGATCACGGGCCCGCCGTTCGTCCGCCCAGGCGCCGATCCGGGCGAAGGTTTCGTCATACCAGCCGTAGTAGCGGTTGTAGGCGGTCAGGTCGGCGTGCAGCGCCTTGCGGTCCAGGTCGTCCTGGCAGCAGTGGGCATAGGCGGTCGGTCGGCCCGGATCCTCCTCCCTGGCGACGGCCTGCATCAGGGCGATCGCCCCATCCGCGACATCGTCGGTGGCGTAGACCTCGTTGCCGAGCCCCCAGACGGCGATGGCCGGGTGGTGATGATTCTGGCGGATCAGCTCGCGCATCTGCTGCGTCAGGTTCGCGGCGAACGCGGGCGAGGGACTGGCGACGCCGTTCAGCGGAACCTCGGTCCAGACCACCATGCCGGTGCGGTCGGCGAGATCATAAGCCCGCTGGGGATGCTGGAAATGAACGAAGCGCAGGCCGGTCCCGCCCAGGTCGTCGAGGATGGCGAAGTCGGCGTCGATCTCCGCATCCTGCACCGCCAGGCCGCGCCCGGGCCGGCCCGCATGGAAATAGTTCACGCCCCGGAGCGGGACCGGCCGGCCGTTCAGGATGAAGCCGCGATCCGGATCGATCGTCGCCGCCCGGACGCCGGTGGAGAGAACCAGCCGGTCCACCGCCTCGTCCCGGGCGTCCAGCACCTCAGCCGTCAATGCGTAGAGATGAGGGTCAGCCCTGCCGTCCCACAAACGCGGCCGGGTCAGACGGGCCGTATCGCGAACCTCGACGGTCTGACCCGGCGGCGCGACGACCGGAGTCTCGATCGTCAGCGCCACGGCGCCGTCGGCGTCCGTCAGGGTCGTACGGAGCACGACCGCGGCCCGCGTGTCGCCGTCGTTGGTCACGCGGGCCAGCAGGGCGATGTCGGCGCCCGCCTCGCTGACATTCGACGCCGTCAGATAGACGCCCGGCCCGCCATGGTCGGCCATGTCGAGGTGGACCGGGTCGACCGTGACCAGCCGCACCGGCCGATAAAGGCCGCCGAAGACCGTGAAATCCCCGCCCAGGGGCGCGACGGCCCCTCCGGAACTGTTGTCCACCCGGACAGCCAGATGGTTCAGACCGGACTTCAGGGCGTCGGTGACGTCGAAGCGGAACCGCGCATAGCCGCCCTCGTGGCGGCCGACATGGACGCCGTTCACCCACGCCTCGGCGATCAGGGCCGCACCATCGAACTCGAGCCATGTCCGTCGGCCGTCCGACGGGGCGGAGAAGGTCGTCCGGTACCAGCCCGGACCGCGATAATAGTCGCCCCCGCCGTCTTCCCCGTCGACCCCGTTCCACGTGTGAGGCAGTCGCACGGCGCCCCACGAGGCCTCGTCGGCGGCGATGTCCGAAGCGCCGGCCGGATCTCCCCGGATGAATCGCCAGCCTTCGTCCAGCGGCACGACCGTTCGGGGATCGGCCGCGGCGGGTCCCGCGCCCGGCATTCCGAATACGACCGCCAGCGCGGCGAACATGCAGGCGAGGCGGTTCATCGCACGATCCTCTCAGCCGCCCTCGGTGATCACGCGCTGCCTCTGGCGCCCGAGGCCCTCGATGCCGAGTTCGACGACGTCGCCGGGTTGCAGCCAGACCGGCGGCTTCTGACCCATGCCCACGCCAGGCGGCGTGCCGGTCGAGATGACGTCGCCCGGCTGGAGGCTCATGAAGCGGCTGACATAGCTGACCAGAAAGGCCGGTTTGAACACCATGGTGCGCGAGGAGCCATTCTGGAATCGACGGCCGTTGACCTCCAGCCACATCGACAGGTCGTCGACGTCGCCCGCCTCGTCCTTCGTCACCAGCCACGGACCGATCGGGCCGAAGGTGTCGCAGCCCTTGCCCTTGTCCCAGGTCCCGCCCCGCTCCAGCTGGAAGGCGCGCTCGGACACGTCGTTGATGACGCAATAGCCGGCGACGTGATCCAGCGCCTCGGCCTCGCTGACGTAGCGGGCGGTGGACCCGATGACGACGCCCAGCTCGACTTCCCAGTCAAGCTTGGTCGAGTCGCGCGGCTGGATGATGTCGTCGTCCGGACCGACGATGGCGCTGGTCGCCTTCATGAACAGGATCGGCTCGTCGGGGACCGTCGCCCCGGTCTCTGCGGCATGGTCGGCGTAGTTCAGGCCGATGCAGATGAATTTCCCGACGCGCCCGACGCACGGGCCGATGCGACCGGGCTCCGCAACCAGGGGCAGGGTCGACGGGTCGAGGCCGGCCAGCCCGGCGAGGCTGTCGGGCGACAAGGCCTCGCCCGCGACATCGTCGATGTGTTCCAGCAGGTCGCGCACCTGTCCGTCGGTGTCCAGAAGGCCGGGGCGCTCTGAACCGGCCGGCCCGTATCGAAGCAGTTTCATGCGTTATCCCGTCCAGCCGCCGTCGATGACGTGCTCGGCCCCGGTGGTGAAGGAGGAGGCGTCCGAAGCGAGATAGAGCGCCAGTTCCGCGATCTCTTCCGCCCGCCCGAGACGGCTCATGGGCTGGCGAGAGGTGAAGGCCGCCAGCGCCGCCTCATAGTCGCCCGTCGCGGCCAGACGCTGTTTCAGCGACGGCGTCTCGATGGTTCCGGGGCAGATGGCGTTGCAGCGGATTCCCTGCGCCACATGGTCGGCGGCGATGGCCTTGGTCAGGCCGATCACCGCGGCCTTCGACGCGCCGTAGGCGAACCGGTTGGGCACGCCTTTGATCGAGCTGGCCACCGACGCCATGTTGACGATCGAGCCGCCCCCGCCCGCGATCATCGCCGGCAGGAAGGCGCGGATCATGCGGTACATGGCGGTGACGTTCAGCTCGAACGACCGCGCCCAGTCGGCCTCGCCGCAGTCGAGGATCGTTCCGGGGTGGACATAGCCGGCGCAGTTGAACAGCACGTCCAGGCGTCCGATCTCTCGCGCCGTGTCCGAGATGGCGGCCGGATCGGTGACGTCCAGCACCCGCGTGCGGACCCCCGCCATGGTCCCGAGCTGTTCGGCGTCGACGTCCGTCGCCCAGACGGTCGCGCCCTCGGCGGCGAACAGTTCCGCCGTCGCGCGGCCGATGCCCTGGCCGGCGCCGGTGATCAGCGTGATCCTGCCCTCCAGCCGCCCGGCCATCTCAGACCGCCGCAACGGGGGAGGGCCGGCCCGGCAGGCAGGCGGGGCCGATCGGCTCGAAGCTCTTGTAGGTCAGGATGAATTCCTGATGGCCCAGCGCCTCCGACCGGGTGCGGGCGCCCGTGGCCACGGCCCGGACCAGGTCGACGATTTCCGCCCCGACCTGGTCGAGCGTCGCCTTGTCTTCAAGGATGCGGCCTGCGTCGATGTCCATGTCCTCGCTCATCCTCCGCCACGTCTCCGGATTGGCGCAGACCTTGATTACGGGCGAGATGGCCGAGCCGACGACCGATCCCCGACCGGTGGTGAACAGGGTCATATGGGCTCCGCAGGCCATCAGCTCGACGATTTCGGCGTTGTCGCTGATGTTCGGGAAACCGAACCGCGGCTCGCCGTCCGGCACCACGTCCAGCAGATAGAGTCCGCCCGCGGGGGGTACGTCGCCCGGCTTGATCAGGCCGGAGATGAAGGACGATCCGGACTTGGAATAGGCCCCCATCGATTTTTCTTCCTGGGTGGTCAGGCCGCCGTCGGCGTTGCCCGGCGCGAAACTGCCGAACCCCATGATGGTGTAGTAGCGCTCGGCCTTCTCGACGGCGGCTTCCAGTTCGCGGCCGAGTTCCGGGGTCACGGCGCGCTCGGCCATGATGGCCTCGCAGCCAACCAGTTCGCCGGTCTCCTCGAAGATGCAGGCCGCCCCGGCGGCGACCAGGGCATCGAAGGCGCGGCCGACGGCCGGGTTGGCGGTGATGCCGCTGGTCCCGTCCGAGCCGCCGCAGATGGTGCCGATCACCAGCTCGTCGAGCCTCATGGGAACGCGCGGGACCCGCGCCGCTTCGGCGCGGATCCGCTCGACCGCCTCGACCCCGGCGCGGATGGTCGACGCCGTGCCGCCGGCGTCCTGGATCACCAGAAGTTCGCACGGCCGCCCGCTGGCCAGCACGGCCTCGCGCAGCCCGCGACGGTTGAAGCTCTCGCAACCCAGCGAGACCAGCAGGACTCCGCCGACGTTCGGATGGGTCGCCAAGGCGTTCATCATCCGGTCGGCGTAGCTGTTGGGATAACAGCCCGGAAAGCCGATCAGATGGACATCGATGTCGTCGGCGGCGTTGACGATCCGTCGGGCTACGTGATGGGCGCACTCGACCAGATAGGCGACCACGACGACGTTGCGGATGCCCTTGCGGCCGTCAGCCCGGCGCCAGCCCTCGATCATGCCCGTTGCTCCGAGGCGGCGTCGCGGCCGTGGCTGGCGATGTAGTCGCTCTTCATATTGTGCAGGTGGACGTGCTCGCCTGGCCGCGCCGGGGCGGTCATCGAGCCGACCGGCGCGCCGTATTTAAGCACCTTGTCGCCGGCCGCGAGCGCCGTCCGCGCGACCTTGTGGCCGACCGGGATGTCGCTCCCGGCCACGATCCGGGCCGCGTCGATGGTCAACGGCTGACCGGCGGACACCGGCGCGCGGCAGACTAGGACGTTGTCGTCCGGATGCAGCAGGATCAGGGCGGATTTCGTCATGGCGCCCGCTCCGTCCCGGGCACGGGCGCCGCGGGATCGATCAGGCCCCGGTCGACCAGGTCGGTCCAGAAGCCGGGTGGGATCGGTGCGGCCATCCGCTTGGCGGCGGCATGGACTTCGCCGGCGTTCGCCAGGCCCGGAATGACCGAGATCACCTGCGGGTGGGCCAGCGGGAACTGCAGCGCCGCCGCCGGCAGCTCGACGTCCCAGTCTGCGCAGACCGCGCGCAGGGCGGCGACCTTGGTCGACACCCATTCCGGCGGCACGCCGTAGTCGTAGTGCGCCTCCGACAGCGTCGCGCAGGCCAGCACGCCCGAGTTGAAAGGACCGCCGACAATGACCGACACCCCTTGCTCCGCGCACCGGGGCAGGAAACTGGCCAACGCCGTCTGCTCCAGCAGGGTGTAGCGGCCCGCCAGCAGGAAGACGTCGAACTCGCCTTCCGTCATAGCCTGTTCGCAGACCTGCCATTCGTTGACGCCCAGGCCGATCGCGCCCACGGCGCCCTCGTCGCGGAGCCGCCGGAGGGCGCGGTAGCCGCCGCCGATGAACTCGCTCCAGCGTCCGGCGTGGGCCGCGCCATGCGTGGCCGCGCCCAGGTCGTGCGCGAACAGGATGTCGACGTGGTCGCGACCAAGGCGATCCAGACTGTCCTCGAAGCTGCGCATCACGCCGTCGTGGCTGTAGTCGAACACCGGCTCGAAAGCGTTGGCGTCGACGAAGCCGTGGCGCTCGCGCGCGCCGGTCTCGACAGGCGTCAGAAGCCGGCCGACCTTGGTTGAGACCAGGGCCTCGCCGTGCGGATCGATCTGCTCCAGCGCGGCGCCGAGCCGCTGCTCGCCCAGACCGAATCCATAGTGGGGGGCGGTGTCGAAATAGCGGACGCCCTGGCTCCACGATTGCGCGACGGCCGCCACCGCGGCCTCGTCGGACACCGGACGGTACAGGTTGCCGATAGCCGCTCCGCCGAAGCCGAGCAGGGTCGGCGAGAAGAGGCGGGGAGCGACGGCCTCAACCGCTTCCGACATTTTTATTGGTGAAGCCATCTTCGTAGATGGATGTGAGCCCGCGCCCGACAAGTCAACCTCGGAGCGGCTCACAGGCGATACAGGCGTCGCGCATTTCCCCCGAAAACGGCCTCGTGGGCGTCGGAAGCGATCCGGGAGCGGCACAGGCTCAGCCAATCCTCGTACCGGCTGGCCAGATTCAGCACCGGCCAGTCGCTGCCCCACAGCAGACGCGCGGGTCCGAACAGCGCCGCGATCTCGTCGATGACCGTTGGAAGCATTTCGCCGGGGTTTCCCCGTCGCACCTCGGTCGTCAGCCCCGACAGCTTGCAATGGACGTTGGGCTCCGTCGCCAACGCGGCCAAGCCGTCCCGCCAGGGCCTGGGATCCTCCCCGATCGGAGGCTTGGCCGCATGGTCGATGACGATGGTCAGCTCCGGCCAACGGCGGGCAAACCGGTGCAGGGGCCTGAGATGGCGCGTGTCGACGAGGGCGTCGAAGACCAGACTCCGGTCGATCATGGCGCCGATCGGACCGTCGATCCGGGCCTCGGCGATCCAGTCGTCTCGCGCGAGACTCTGCAACATGGGGCGGAGGCCGCGGAATTTCGGGCGGTCGGCGAGGAACGCGACCCGGCGGGGCGCTTCGGGCGCTTCCAGGTCCGCCCAGCCGACGACGCCGCGCACGAAGGGCTCTTCGGTCGCGAGCGCCACGAGATAGTCGGTGTCGCGGTCATCCGGCTGGGACTGTACGACCACCGAGCCGGTGACGCCCGCCGGCCTTGCCAGTCGCTCGAACGCATCCGGCAAGGCGTCGTGATGGAGCGCCGGCATGTCCGGCGTCGGCCAGACCTGTCCGTGTCGGCCGATCCGCCAGAAATGCTGGTGTGCGTCGATCACCTCAGGCGATGCCGCGCCGCGACCGCCATCCGAACAACGCCACGATGGCGAAACAGATCGCCGGCACGATCATGGCCAGGTGGATGCTGCTGACGTCGGAGACCAGCCCCATCGCCGCTGTCAGCACCGCTCCGCCGATGATGGCCATGACCAGCAGGGACGAGCCCGCCTTGGTCAGGTTTCCCAGTCCCTTGAGCGACGAGGCGAAGATGGTCGGGAACATGATCGACATGAAGAAGCTGGTCGACGCCAGGGCGATCATGCCGACCGGTCCGGGCGCGGCGACGGCCACGACGCACAGGGCCACGTTGATGGCGCTGAACGCCGTCAGCAGGAGGGTCGGTCTCACCCGGCCCATCAAGGCCGTGCCGGCGAAGCGGCCGATCATGAAGGCCACGATCGACCAGGTCAGATAGTCGGCGGCGGTGCGCTCGCCGACCGCCAGCGACTCCTGGGCGTAGCGGATCATATAGCTCCAGACGCCGACCTGGGCGCCGACATAGAAGAACTGGGCCGTCACGCCGAGCAGGTAGCGGCGGTTGCGGAACAGGGCGGCGAAATCCTTCGCCGAGCCGGGGCCTTCCTCGCGGGCGGCCTCGACCCCGGCGACCCGGGGGAAGGGGACCAGCATCACCAGCAGGGCCCAGGCCAGGACGAACAGGCCGATCATCAGATAGGGCGTCTGCACGGCGGCCGCCTCGGCCGCGTAGAAGGCGGCGTGGGCGTCGGGCGTCATGGCCGCCAGTTCTTCCGGCGTGTGTTCGACGCCCGACAGGATGAAGTGCCGGCCGATCAGCAACCCCATGATCGAGCCCAGAGGGTTGAAGGCCTGGGCCAGGTTCAGCCGCCGCTCAGCCGTCTCGGGCGCGCCCAGCACCGTCACCAGCGGGTTGGCCGAGGTTTCCAGGAACGCCAGTCCGCTGGCGATCACGAACAGGGCCAGCAGGAACAGTTCGTAACGCCGCGCCTCGGCGGCGGGGAAAAACATCAGCGCCCCGAGCCCGAACAGACAAAGCCCGAGCACGACCGCCCGTTTGTAGCCGAACCGCTTCATGAACAAGGCGGCCGGAATGGCCAGGACGAAGTAGCCGAAATAGAAGGCCGACTGCACCAGACCCGACTGAAGGTCGCCGAGGGTGAAGGCTTTCCTGAACTGGGCGATCAGGACATCGTTCAGATTGTTGGCCATGCCCCAGAGGAAAAACAGGCTGACGACCAGTACGATGGGCGCGGCCGTGGCGAGGCGGCCTTGTGCGGGCGTGGACGGCATGGACGGTGTTCCTCCCGACCCCCGTTGACCGGGAGCTCAGACCGCGTCACGAGATCAGAGATGAACCTGAGCGTCAAATATGAAACGCATTTCATGAGATCCGCGCCATGATCCTCGCGGACGTCGGCGACTATCGCGAGGCGGCGCGGCGACGGCTGCCGCGGTTCCTGTTCGACTATGTGGACGGCGGGTCCTTCGCCGAGACCACCCTGCGCGCCAATGTCGATGAGCTCCTGAAGATCAGCCTGAGACAGCGGGTGCTCACGGGGACCGATCAGGTCTCCCTGGATTGCCGTCTGTTGGGCCGGGAGGTGAGCATGCCCGTGGCCCTGGCGCCGGTCGGCATGGCCGGGCTGAACGCGCGTCGCGGCGAGGTCCAGGCCGCCCGGGCTGCGGAAACCCGGGGCGTGCCGTTCTGCCTGTCCACCGTCGCCGCCTGTTCGATCGAGGAAGTCCGCGCGGCGGTGGCTACGCCGCCCTGGTTCCAACTCTATGTCATTCGCGACCGGGGCTTCATGAGGGAGATGCTGGCGCGCGCCCTGGGCGCCGGTTGCGACACCCTGTTCCTGACCGTCGACATGCCCGCGCCCGGTCCCCGTTATCGTGACCGCCGCTCGGGGCTGGCGGGCGGGACGCCGCTCCGGCGGCGGCTCAGCCGTCTGATGCAGGCCGCAAGCCGTCCCGGCTGGGCATGGGATGTCGGCTTGCTCGGCCGGCCCCATACGATCGGCCACGTCAGCTCGGCGCTCGGCGAACACGCGGGGGTCGACGAATACTGGGCCTGGATGGCGCGGAATTTCGACGCTTCCGTCTCCCGGGCGGACGTCGAAGCGATCCGGGCGGCCTGGCCGGGCAGGCTGGTCATCAAGGGCGTGCTCGATGTCGAGGACGCCCGTCAGGCCGCGAGGATCGGCGCGGACGGAATCGTCGTGTCCAATCACGGCGGCCGCCAGCTGGACGGCGCCATGGCCTCGATCACCGCGCTCCGTCCGATCGCCGGGGCGGTCGGCGACAGCCTCACGGTGCTCATGGACGGCGGCGTCCGGTCGGGTCTGGACGTGGTCCGGGCGCTGGCCAGCGGAGCCCATGGCGTGCTGCTGGGACGCGCCTGGGTCTACGGCCTTGCGGCGCGGGGAGAGCGCGGCGTCGGGGAGGTGCTCGATCTGATCGCCGCCGAGATGCGCTCGGTCATGACCATGACCGGCGCCGCCGACATCCCCGCGATCGGTCCGCACCTTCTGGTCGACCGCGGCCGAACCGCCGATTGAAGGAGCAGTCCATGGCGCGTCACTGTCTGTGCCTCGATCTGATCGACGACCCGACCAGCATCGCCCGCTACCGGGCCTGGCACGCGCCGGGGGCCACGCCGCCTGCGGTGATCCGCTCGATCCGGGCCGCGGACATCACCTCGATGGAAATTTATCAGGTCGCCGATCGTCTGGTCATGATCATGGAAACCGGTCCGGCCTTCTCCCCCCTGGCCAAGGCGGCCGCCGACGCGGCCGATCCCGATGTCCGGGCGTGGGAGGCCCTGATGGACCAGTTCCAGAAGCCGTTGCCCGGCGGCGGGGGGGCAGGCAAGTGGAGGCCGGCGGAACTGATCTTCGACCTGTCCGGGCATCGAACGGATTGAGGCGCCGGTGGTGCGGTGGCCATCGGGCATGGTTGCCGTCAAGAAATGTTAGCGGTACCATTTTTGGAAGGCGGCTGGCCATCCAGCGCCGCGGGGAGGCTGACATGACATCGATCTCGAGAGTGGCGGGCGGTCTTGCGGCGGTCATGATCCTGGTCCTCGCACCGTCAGGGGCTTCCGCGCAGACGCTGAGAGCGACGGGCGAACTCCGCCTCGACCGCCCCGGCGCGACCATCGCGCCCGAGGTCTATGGCCAGTTCATGGAGCAGCTGGGAACCGGAATCGACGGCGGGGTCTGGGTCGGCGAGGGGTCGGACATTCCCAACGTCCGCGGCTTCCGCACCGACGTGGTCGAGGCGCTGAAGGCGCTGAAGGTGCCGGTCGTGCGCTGGCCTGGCGGCTGCTATGCCGACATCTACCACTGGCGCGACGGAATCGGACCGCGCGCCGAACGGCCCGTCACCCTGAACCGCTGGTGGGGCGGGAACGAGGAAGCGAACGGCTTCGGCACGCACGAGTTTTTCGAGTTCGCCGAGCTGATCGGGGCCAAAACCTATCTCAGCATCAACGTGGGCTCGGGCACGCCGGCGGAAGCGGCGGACTGGGTGGAATACATCTCGTCCCCGACCAGATCGCGTCTCGCCGAATTGCGCCGGGCCAACGGTCGCGCCGAGCCGTGGCGCATCGACTATCTGGGCCTCGGGAACGAGCCCTGGGGCTGCGGCGGGCGGATGCGGGCGTCCTACTACGCCGATCTCATGCGGCAGTACGTCGGCTTCGTCGCACCCTACGGGGAGCGGACCACGATGGTGGCCGCCGGGCCCACTTCCGAGGACTACGACTGGACCCGAACCCTGATGCCCGGTCGGGAGAATTTCGACGCCCTGTCGCTGCACTACTACACCCTGCCGACCGGCGACTGGGGGGCCAAGGGATCGGCGCTCGGCTTCGATGAGGCGCAGTGGGCGGGAACCTTCGTCCAGACCTACCGGATCGAGGAGATGATCGCCGGTCACGACGCCATCATGGACGAGACCGACCCTGAGGCGCGGGTGGTTCTGGCCGTCGACGAATGGGGCGCCTGGTACGATCCGACGCCGGGATCGCAGGCCGGCCACCTCCAGCAGCAGAACAGCCTGCGCGACGCCCTGCTGGCGGCCGTGAACTTCAACATCTTCCATCGCCACGCTGACCGGGTGCGGCTGGCCAACGTCGCCCAGATGGTGAACGTGCTGCAGGCCATGATCCTGACCGACGGCCCGGCCATGGTGCTGACGCCGACCTACCACGCCTTCGCCATGTACCAGCCGTTCCAGGGCGCGACCGTGCTGCCCCTGTCGATCGAGTCGCCGGCCTACGGGGCGCTGGAGGCGGTGGATGGCACGGCCGCGCGCGGCCTGGACGGCAAGGTCCATGTGGCCCTGGTCAATCTCGATCCGAATCGGCCGGTCGAGGTGTCGCTCGCGGTCGCCGGCGGCGCGGCCCATCGTGTTTCGGGCCGGATCCTGACGGGTGCGGTCATGGACGCCCACAATGACTTCGATGCGCCGCGCGTGGTGGAGCCGGCCGCCTTCTCCGCCACCCGGATCTCGGAAGGCCGGCTGGTCGTGTCCCTGCCGGCCAAATCCCTCGTGATCCTGACGCTGGACTAGGTCCGACGAGGAAGCCCCGCCCTAACGCGTTGCGCGACCGAGAAGCTCGATCAGCTCGGTCGCCTTCGCCTTGCGGTCGGCGGGATCGTCGCCCGTCATCGCTCCCATGACGCAATGGTCGAGGTGGTCCTTCAGCACCTCGCTCTCGACACGCAGCAGGGCGGCCCGCACTGCCTGCAGCTGGGTCAGGACGTCCACACAGTATCGGTCATCCTCGACCATCCGGGTGATGCCGCGCACCTGGCCCTCGATCCGGTTGAGTCGATTGATCACCTTGGGCTTGGTCTGGGTCTGCATCCAATTCCTCGTTCCGGCCGTTCCATATACCCTACGACGGTATCTTGCGCGATACCCTATTGGGGTATATTTGGCATCGGGTCGTTCAAGGAGCCCGTCATGTCCACGCCCTCGCACTCGCATCCGGCCTGTCACGACGGCTCCTCGCCGGCCGACAGCGGCGGCGGGGCGGTCGATCCGGTCTGCGGCATGACTGTTGATCCGGCGACCGCGACGCATCGGATCGCCCATGAGGGCCAGGACTACGTCTTCTGCTCCGCGGGCTGCCGGACCAAATTCGTCGCCGAGCCGGGTCGATACCTCGGAGAAAAACCTCGGTCCGCGCCTGTGGTTCCGGGAGCGATCTACACCTGCCCGATGCATCCGCAGGTGCGTCAGGAGGGCCCGGGCTCGTGCCCGATCTGCGGCATGGCGCTGGAACCGGAGACGGTCACCGCCGAGGCGCCGGTCAATCACGAACTGATCGATTTCACCCGCCGCTTCTGGCTCGGCCTGGCGCTGACCCTGCCGCTGCTCGCGCTGGAGATGGGCGGCCATCTGACCGGACTGGCGATGCGAATTCCGGGCCAGACGAACAACTGGATCCAGTTCGCCCTGGCGACGCCGGTGGTGCTGTGGGCCGGCTGGCCCTTCTTCCAGCGGGGCCGGGCGTCGATCCGCACCCGCAGCCTCAACATGTTCACCCTGATCGCCCTCGGCGTCGGCGCGGCCTGGATCTACAGCGTGGTCGCGGTCCTGGCTCCGGACCTGTTCCCTGCGGCGGTCCGGCGAATGGACGGCAGCGCGCCTGTCTATTTCGAGGCGGCGGCCGTTATCGTCGTCCTCGTTCTGGTGGGTCAGATCCTGGAGTTGCGGGCGCGCGAACAGACGTCCGGCGCTATCCGGGCGCTGCTGGACCTGACTCCGAAAACCGCGCGGCGGGTGCGGGAGGACGGCGGCGACGAGGACGTCACGCTCGACCTGGTCGCCGTCGGGGACCGACTGCGCGTTCGGCCCGGGGAGAAGGTGGCGGTCGATGGCGAGATCCTGGACGGCCGGGTGACCATCGACGAGTCGCTCGTCACGGGAGAATCCATGCCGGTGACCAGGGAGGTCGGGGACAGGGTCGTCGCCGGATCGCTCAACAGGACCGGCTCGTTCGTGATGCGGGCCGACAAGGTCGGCGCCGACACCCTTCTGGCCCGGATCGTCCAGATGGTCGCCCAGGCCCAGCGCAGCCGCGCGCCCATCCAGCGTCTGGCCGACCAGGTGTCGGGCTGGTTTGTCCCGGCCGTGATCGCGATCGCGGTTCTCGCGGCTGTCGTCTGGGGCCTGGCCGGGCCCGAGCCGCGCCTGTCCTACGCCCTCGTCGCCGCGGTTTCCGTGCTGATCATCGCCTGCCCCTGCGCCCTGGGCCTCGCGACGCCGATCTCCATCATGGTCGGCGTGGGACGCGGCGCCCGCGGCGGGGTGCTGATCAAGAACGCCGAGGCGCTGGAGCGCTTCGAGAAGGTCGACACCCTGGTGCTCGACAAGACCGGCACCCTGACCGAGGGGCGGCCTTCGGTCACGGCGATCCGGCCCGCCGCCGGTTTCGACGAGAGGGAGCTTCTGAGGTTGTCCGCCAGCCTGGAGCGCAGCAGCGAGCATCCCCTGGCCGACGCCATCGTCCGCGCCGCGACCGAACGGAAACTCGCGCTCTCGGAGGCGTCCGGGTTCGACAGCCCGGTCGGACGCGGCGTCACGGGCGTGGTCGACGGGCGCCGCGTGGCGCTCGGCAACGGTCGCTACCTCAGGGAGATCGGCGTCGATATTGCGCCGCTCGAAGGCGAGGCCGAGGCGCTTCGTCAGGAGGGCGCAACCGCCATCTTCGTGGTCGTGGACGGTGCGGCGGCCGGCGTCCTGGGCATCGCCGACCCGGTCAAGGCGACGACCGCCCAGGCCATCCGCGATCTGAAGGCGGCGGGACTGCGCCTTGTGATGATGACGGGCGACAATCGCACGACGGCCGAGGCCGTGGCGCGCCGGCTCGGCATCGACGACGTCCAGGCCGAGGTTCTGCCGCAAGACAAGGCGGCGGTGGTCGAGCGGCTGCGGGCCGAGGGCCGGATCGTGGCCATGGCCGGCGACGGGGTGAACGACGCCCCGGCCCTGGCCGCCGCCGACGTCGGCGTGGCCATGGGGGCCGGCTCGGATGTGGCGATCGAGAGCGCGGGCGTCACCCTGCTGGGCGGCGACCTTCAGGGCATCGTCCGGGCCCGCAAATTGTCGAAGGCGGTAATGGGCAATATCCGCCAGAACCTCGTCTTCGCCTTCGGTTACAATACGCTTGGCATCCCGATCGCGGCGGGCCTGCTGTATCCGGTTTTCGGCCTGTTGTTGTCGCCGGCCCTGGCGGCCCTGGCCATGGCGCTGTCGTCCGTCAGCGTCGTCGGCAATGCGCTGCGCCTTCGGGCCGTCAGGCTTTGAGGGCCGGTCCTTCGGCGAAGTCGGATTCGCGGCGGCATGTCGCGAGGGCCGGCCGTGTCGCGTGCGTAAATCCCTGCAGATCGTCGGCGCACCGCGGCGCGATCATGTCTTTCAGGAGTATTCCATGAACCTGGATCGTCGAGCGCTGCTGCGCGCCGCCGTCGCCGGAGGCGGTCTCGCGGGTCTGCAGGGCTTGGCGCCCGCCTGGGCGCAGACCGGTTCGCCGGGGTTGCGATCCGATCTGCCCACCCTGACCGGCCCGAATATCGACCTGACGGTGGGACACACGCCCTTCGCCGTGAACGGGCGCACCGCCATGGCGACGACGATCAACGGCGTGCTCCCGGCCCCGGTGCTCCGCCTTCGCGAGGGCCAGAATGCCCGTCTGGCGGTGACGAACCAGCTCGACGAGGACACCTCGATCCACTGGCACGGGATTCTGCTCCCGTTCCAGATGGACGGCGTTCCGGGCGTCAGCTTTCCCGGCATCCGCCCGCGCGAAACCTTCGTCTACGAGTTTCCGGTCCGGCAATCGGGCACCTTCTGGTACCACAGCCACTCCGGCCTTCAGGAGGCGCTCGGCCACTATGGGCCCATCGTCATCGATCCGGCCGGCGCCGATCCGGTCGGTTACGATCGCGAGCATGTCCTGGTCCTCTCGGACTGGAGCTTCATGCACCCCCACGAGATATTCGAGAAACTCAAGAAGAGTCCCGGCTACTTCAACCGGCAGCGCACCACCCTGGCCGGCCTGCTGGACGGCGGCGACCGCATGAGCCTGGAGGAGCGCCGGATGTGGGGCGGGATGCGGATGGATCCGCGCGACATTCTCGACGTCAACGGCTCGACCTACACCTATCTGATCAACGGACACGGGCCGCGGGAGAACTGGACCGGCCTGTTCCGGCCAGGCGAGAGGGTGCGGCTGCGCATCATCAACGCCTCGGCCATGTCGATCTTCAACGTCCGTATCCCCGGCCTGCCGATGACGGTGGTGCAGGCGGACGGCGAGAACGTGCGCCCGGTCGAGATCGACGAGTTCCAGATTTCGGTCGCCGAGACCTATGACGTGATCGTCACGCCGACGGAGGACCGGGCCTACACCATCGTTACCGAGGCCATCGACCGCTCGGGCATGGGTCGCGCCACCCTGGCGCCGCGTCTCGGCATGACGGCCGAGGTTCCGCCGTTGCGCGAGGTCCCGAACCTGACCATGCGCGACATGGGCATGGGCGGCATGGGTGGAATGGATCACGGCGCCATGGCGGGCATGGATCACGGCGCCGCGGTTCCCTCACCGGGCGGCTCCATGGCCGGCATGAACATGCGCGACCCGGAAAACGCCCCGCCGGACATGGCGGTCGGCGTCGGGGTGGACATGATCGCCATGGACCCCGCCAATCGCCTCGGCGAGCGGCCGATCGGTCTCGCGAACGTCGATCACCGCGTCCTGGTCTACACCGACTTGGTGTCGCTTCAGCCCAACAAGGATCAGCGACCGCCGTCCCGGACGATGGAAATCCACCTGACCGGAAACATGGAGCGGTTCATGTGGGGCTTCGACGGGCGCAAATTCAGCGAACTGGTCGAGCCGATCCGGTTCGAGCGGAACGAACGGGTGCGCGTGACCCTGGTCAACGACTCGATGATGGCGCATCCGATCCACCTGCACGGCCATTTTTTCGAACTGGTCACCGGGGGGCCGGCCGGTCACCAGCCGCTCAAGCACACGGTCAACGTTCCGCCGGGCGGCAAGGTCAGCTTCGACCTGACCGCCGACAACCCGGGCGACTGGGCCTTCCACTGTCATCTGCTGCTGCACATGCATGCCGGGATGTTCAACGTCGTCACCGTCCGTCCGATGGAAGGAGCCGCGTCGTGAAGACGCTCGCGATCCTTCCCCTGGTCCTCGTCGCGGCCTCGGCGGCCGGCACGCCCGCGCTGGCCCAGAGCCACGCCGGGCACGTCATGCCCGCGCCGGCTCGGCAGGCGCTCCCGGAGGGTTGCGTAGCGCGCGGCTCCCCCACGGCCGATGAATCCCGGGTCGGCGCCGCCGGCGCGCCGACGTGCCCGACGGGCGCGGTCCCGGCCCGCCCGCCGGCTCAGACCCACGACATGTCGACCATGAGCCACGGGCAGCACGCTCCGGCGGCGGCGTCCGGCCACGCCGGTCATGACATGTCGACGATGGGCCAGACCCCGCCCGCTCCGGCGATGCCCGCGGGGCACGACATGTCCATGATGGGGCAGGCGCCGCCGGCTCAGGGCGCCGCCTCCGATCATGCTGGCCACGATATGTCGGGCGCGGCCATGCCGCCCGACGTACCGACCAGCGCGGACAATCCGGGACGCCCGCCGGAAGATCCCGTTCCGCCGGGCGCGACAGGCGGGCCGACCCACGCCGCGGACCTGTTGTTCGACCCCGCCGAAATGGCGGCGGCCCGCGCGCAGCTGCGGCTCGAGCACGGGGACGTGCGGACGACGGCGGTCGTCGTTGACCAGCTGGAAGCAGCGTTCGGGGAGGACGGGGACGGATACGCCTGGGACGCCCAGGGCTGGAGCGGCGGCGACATCAACCGCTTCTGGTGGAAATCGGAAGGGGAGGGCGACTTCGGGGGCGACCTCGAGGAAGCGGGGATCCAGGCCCTCTACAGCCGGGCTTTCCGACCCTTCTTCGACGTACAGGCCGGCCTGAGCCAGACCTGGCGGCCGGATGGCGACCGGACCGATCTGGTCCTCGGCGTTCAGGGGCTGGCTCCCCACTGGTTCGAGGTCGACGCCGCCGCCTTCCTGTCCAGCAAGGGCGAACTCACGGCCCGGGCCCAGGCCGAATACGACCAGCGGATCACCAACCGGTGGATCGTCCAGCCCCGGGCCGAAATCCTGCTGTCGGCTGAAGACATCCCCGAGCTCTCGATCGGATCCGGCCTGTCGTCGCTCCAGATCGGGGCCCGGCTGCGATATGAGCTCCGCAAGGAGTTCGCGCCCTATGTCGGGGTCGAATGGACCCGGAGCTTCGGCGATACGGCGGACTTTCTGGAGGCCGACGGCCGGAGTTCGGAAGACACCCGGCTGGTCGTCGGGATTCGGGCCTGGTTCTAGCGGCGGGCGAGCGGTTCAGCCCGTAGAGTCGGTCGACGACGAAATACGCCGCACAGCAGGCTGCGCGGCGCATTTTCACATCGGCTTGCCCCCCCTCAGTGGACCATGAACCGGACGACGCCGCTCATCTCGTGGCCATCGGCGCCCCTGGCGGTCCAGGCGGCGGACCAGGACCCGGGCGCCAGGGCGGGCAGGGGCGCGCTGACCGTTGTGGCCGGCGCGGCGTCGGCGGACACGGCCACCTCGACCGTCTGGGGACCGGTCAACCTGAGCGACGTCAGGGTCATCGCGTGCGGAAAGGTCACGGAGAAGGCCGCCGGGGCGGCGGCCAGCATGGCGTTGTCCGCCGGCGTGGTGGTGACGCCGGTCGCCGCGGGCGCGGCCTGCATGGCGGCGTGATCCTGCGGCGACATGCCGGCGTGGGAATGGTCCTGGGCCCGGGCGACCGAGGGCGTGAGCACAGCCAGGGCGACCAGGCCGGCGAGGGTTGAACGGTTCATGGGGAGACCTCCTGTTTACGCGACTGTTGCCTGGGGCCGGCCATCGGATGGGCGGGCGGCCTCTTGACTGAATACGCGGGCGCGGGCGTCAACCCTCGCCGCCGACGCGATCGGCCGGACCGCCGACCCGATCAATCCGCGACGATCCGGACGGCGGCCGCGTCGCACAGGGCGTCGGACAGCCTGCGACGGGCGCGCGCCACACGGGTTTCTACCGCCTTGACGGAAACGCCCAGAATGCCCGCCGTTTCCGCCTGACTGCGACCCTCGATCGCCGTGAGCAGCAGCGGAGCCTTGAGGTGCGGCGGCAAGCGACTCATTTCCGTGTTCAGCCGGGCCAGCCGGACGCCGATCTCCATCCGCTCCTCCGCCGATCTGGTTCCGTCCGACACGGCCATGGCTTCGGGCGACGACAGTTCGACGCTCCCCCGGATGAGCCGTCGCACGAACCGACGACGACTCCAGTCCCGGCATTTGTTGAGCGCGATGGTCCGGATCCAGACCTCGAAGGGCCGTGCCGGATCGTAGCGGCGAATGTTGATCCAGGCCGCCGCATAGGTGTCCTGCAACAGATCCAGGGCCTCCTCTTCGTCGCCGACATAACGCCGGACCAGACGGAACAGGGCGGCCGTCGTCTGCCGCATCAACTCGCTGAAGGCCGCACGGTCGCCGCCGGCGGCGCGGGCTGACAGGTCCGCTGGACTCTCCACCCGAACCGCTAGCCTTCGTCGGGCGCGAGGGCCGCGACGATGCGGTCGTCGAAGACTTCGGCCTGGGCGGGCGTCAGCACGGACCGCATCTCGAAAACGTGGGCGATGGTCTCCTTTTGCAGCGCGCCCATCGCGGCATGGAAATGATCCACGGCGGCCTGGACCTGCGGACTGTCGCCCTCGCTCTGTTCGATCGCCCGCGCGAGTTCCCGGTTCGCCGCGCGGACCTCGGCTTCGAGCGCGGGCCGGCGCGCCGCGAACCGGGCCTCGACCGCCTCGATCCGGGTCACCTGGCCGGGCGACAGCTTGAGGTCATGGTGCACGATGTCGTGCAGGGACGGCGGTTCGCGCCGGCTCAGCACCCAGCTGGCGCTGATCCAGGTGCCGGCGCCGCTGGCGACCGCCGCGAGAACGGCCGTCAGGGCGATCGCCCGCCAGCCGCGCATCATCGACTGCTCCCCAGTCCCGTCAGCGGCGACAGATCCGCACCGACCGTGAAGATGGCCATGTCCCCGGGCGGTCTGGGTGCGGCGACCGCGCCGACGCCGCCTACGGCCAGACCGGTGGCCAGGGCCAGGGCGACGGCGCCCAGCCGCAGCTGTGAAGCAAGTCTTTCACCGCGGAGCACCTCGACGCGGCTCCAGACCAGCGCCTCGAGCCCGTCAGGCGACGGACCGGCGGCCGCTGACGCCGTCAGAATATCATCCAGATCATGCGTCATCGATTTCTCCTTCGCCCCTGATCCTACTACGCTGAAACCCGCCCGATCCCTCGGGCGAGGGGGACGACCCCTTCGGTGGGTACCAGCAAAGGGGACGGGGACCGGAACGGCCATGAGCCCCAATCCCGCAAGCGAGGTGACGGCTGGAGTTTCGACCTCTATCACTCTTTGATCCGACCCTCCCGTAACGCCGCCTGACCGCTCCCCGGCGTCCATAGAAGCCTTTAACATCCCGCTCGCCCGAGGACCCATGAGATCGATGATTGTCCCGCTTTCGCGCCGCGCGCTTCTGGCCGGAGGAGCCGGTGCGGTCACCGCCGCCGCCTGCGCGCCGGCAAGGCGCCCGCCGACCGAACTCGTGGTGTACAAGACCCCGACCTGCGGCTGCTGCACCGCGTGGGTGAATCACATGCGCGGCGCGGGCTTCGATGTGCGGATAAACGAACTTCCCGACCTCCGCTCCATACGCGGCGCCCATGGCGTGCCCGATACGCTCGCCTCCTGCCACACGGCCGTGGTCGGCGGCTATGTCCTGGAGGGTCATGTGCCGGCCGGAGACGCGCGCAGGCTTCTGGCCGAACGTCCGCAGGCCGTGGGTCTCACCGTGCCAGGCATGCCGCCGGGGGCTCCCGGCATGGAGACGCCCGACGGTCAGGGAGGACCTTATGAGACCCTGCTGATCCTCAGGGGCGGCGGAACGCGTGTCTTCGCGCGCCACGGCTGAGGAAGGTCGAGGAATGCAGATGCTCCGGCTCTCGACCCAGCTGCACAAGTGGATCGCGCTCGTGGTCGGCCTTCAGGTCCTGTTCTGGGTCGGCGGCGGTCTGGTGATGACGGCCATTCCGATCGAGACGGTCCGCAGCGAACACCGGGTGGCCGAGCAGCCTCCGGTCCCATTGGCGCTCGCCGCCTTGCCGCCGCTCGACGATATCGCCCGGCAGGCCGGCGTCGCCCCCGCGCAGGCGGAGCTGCGCAACACGCCTCGCGGACCCGCCTGGACGTTGAAGCCGGCCAGCGGCGAGCCGATCGTCGTATCCGCCCTGACCGGTCGGCCCTTCGGTCCCCTGTCGGCCGTGGAAGCCTCGGCCTTCGCCAGGCGCGCCTATCGGGGAACGGCCGAGGTATCCGGCGTCGCCTTCCTGCGCGAGGCGCCCGAGGAGACGGGACGAACCGGACCGCTCTGGCGCGTGGATTTCGCCGACCGCGAAAAGACCAGCTTCTACCTGTCACCGGCCACGGCCGAGGTGGTGACCCGCCGCTCCGGCGTCTGGCGCCTCTTCGACTTCTTCTGGCGTCTCCATGTCATGGACTGGAACGACGGCGAGGATTTCAATCACCCCCTGATCATCATCACCACGGCGTTGACGCTGAGCATCGTCGTTTCGGGGTTCATCCTTCTGTGGATCCGGCTGGCCAGGGACCTGAAGACGTTGCGGGCGGCGCGGCGCGTCGCCCGGTCGGAGTGACGCGCCGCCGGGACCTTGCGCGGCCGACGGACAAGGCCATGCTGGTCGGCGGCCACGAACCCGGGTCGGCTGGGCACGGACAGGGGCGCGGATCGATGGCGAAGGCGGAGACGGGCATCGGACGGCGAACCGGGTTGTTGCTGTTCGCGGCCGCGACCCTGACCGCCTGCGCGCCCCGGCGCCCCGCCGCATCGGCGCCAATCGACGTGTTCGCGGCGGCCAGCCTGCGCGAGGTGCTGGATGCGGCCGTCGCCGGGCACGGGCGGCGCTCCGGCACGATCGTCCGGACGACCTACGCCGGCAGCGCCCAGCTGGCCCGCCAGATCGCCCAGGGCGCTCCGGCCGACCTGTTCATCCCGGCCGACGAGGCCTGGATGGACTGGCTGGACCAGCGTGGCCTGATCGAGACCGCCGCCCGACGTCGGCTCGCCGCCAACCGGCTGGTGTTGATCGCTCCGGTCTCGGCGCCCGGGGCTGCTGTGGACCTGACCTCGCCCGCCGCCTTCGGACGACGGCTGGGCGACGGCCGGCTGGCGATCGCCGAGACCACGGTTCCGGCCGGCCGCTACGGGCGCGAGGCCTTGATCCATCTGAACCTGTGGCCGGGGGTCAGGGACCGTCTGGCGCCGGCCGCCGACGTCCGGGCCGCCCTGGCCCTGGTGGCGCGAGGCGAGGCCCCGCTGGGCCTGGTCTACGCCACCGACGCCCGCGTGGAGCCGCGGGTCCGGGTGGTGGCGGAGATTCCCGCCGCCAGCCACGCGCCGATCGTCTATCCGGCGGCGCCGATCCGACGGCGGGATGGAGCGGGCGACCCGGAGGGCGCGCGGGCCTTTCTGGATGTCCTCGCCGGCGCCGGGGGGCAGGCCCTGTTCCAGCGCTTCGGCTTCGTGCCTGCGCCTGTCTGAGGGGTCTGGATGTTCGCGCTCAGCCCCGAGGAACAACAGATCATCGGCCTTTCGCTGAAGGTCGCGGCGACGGCGACGCTGTTCAGCCTGCCGCCGGGAATCGCCGTGGCCTACCTGCTGTCCCGGGCCCGCTTCCCGGGCAAGGCCCTCCTGTCGGGGCTCACCCATCTTCCGCTGATCCTGCCGCCGGTGGTGACGGGCTATGCCCTGCTGCTGCTCTTCGGCCGCAACGGACCCCTGGGCCGCCTGCTTGAGCCGATGGGAATCGTCTTCGCCTTCGACTGGACCGGCGCGGCGCTGGCGGCCGCGATCATGGGCTTTCCGCTGCTGGTGCGGGCCGTGCGGCTGTCGTTCGACATGGTCGATCCCCGGATCGAACGCGCGGCGGAGACCCTGGGGGCGAGGCCTTTCATCCGCTTTCTGACCATCACCCTGCCGCTCGCCCTGCCCGGGGTCGCGGCCGGGACGGTGCTGGCCTTCGCCAAGGCCCTGGGCGAGTTCGGCGCCACCATCACCTTCGTCGCCAGCATACCCGGCGAGACCCGCACCCTGCCGCTCGCCATCTACGGCCTGACCCAGGTTCCCGGCGGCGATGCGGCGGCGCTCCGACTGGTCCTGATCTCGGTCGGGGTGTCGATCGGCGCGCTCCTCGTCTCGGAGTGGGGCGCGCGGGCGGCGTCGCGTCGCATAGGGGGGACGCGGTGATGCTCGAGGTTTCGGCCCTTGTCGCCCGCGAGGATTTCTCGATCGAGGTCGGGTTTTCGAGCGACGCCCGCATCACCTGCCTGTTCGGTCGCTCGGGGGCAGGCAAGACCACGGTGGCCGATCTGGTCGCCGGTCTGATCCGTCCCGTGCGCGGCCGGATACGGCTGGACGGGGAGGCCGTGTTCGACAGCGACGCCGGCCTCTCGGTTCCGGCCTGGAAACGGCGCATCGGCTATGTGTTCCAGGACGCGCGTCTCTTCCCGCACATGACCGTGCGCGACAATCTGCTGTATGGCGCGCGCCGGGCGCGTGACCGGAATCCCGCCCTGGACCAGACGGCGGCCCTGCTGGGGCTCGGGACCCTGCTGGACCGCGCGCCGGGGACCCTTTCGGGCGGAGAGGCCCGTCGGGTCGCGATCGGACGGGCCCTGCTGACCCGACCCCGCCTGCTCATCCTCGACGAGCCGCTGGCGGGGCTGGACGGCGCCCGACGCGGCGACATCCTGCCCTGGCTGGACCGACTGGCCCGCGACGGGCCGCCCATCCTCTATGTCAGCCACTCCGTCGAGGAGGTCGCGCGCCTCGCGGATCGGGTGGTGCTGGTCGGGGATGGCCGGGCCCTGGGGGCGGAGCCGCCGGACGCGGCGTTCGACAGACCGGAAGCGGAGGCCGCGGCCGGGCTCAGCGCGCCCCTGTCCATCCTCAACGGACGGGTGACCGCGCACGATCCGGCGGGGAACGCCAGCCGGATCGATCTGGGCGGAATCCCGTTTCTGTCGCCGCTTCTGGACGTGCCTCCCGGCGAGCGGCTGCGGGTCGTCGTCGACGCCCGCGACGTCGCCCTCGCCCTGACCGAGCCGGTCGACGCCAGTTTTCAGAACCGGCTGCCCATGCGGATCTCAGCCCTCGAGATGCGGGCCGACGGAGTCCTGGCGCGGCTGGAAGCGAGCGGACTGAGGCTGAAGGCGCTGATCACCCGGCAGGCCAGCGAACAGCTGGGCCTGGCGCCCGGGACGCGGGTGATCGCCCTGGTCAAGGCGACCGCCGCGGCCCGCTACGCCTGACCGTTGTCCGCCTCCGGTGGCGATGGAGCCCGCCGGTTCCTCTGACCCAGGTCAGAAGTCCAGGACGATGGCGGTGTCGCCCGCGCCGAGGGCGGGCGCTCCGGCGCGGCGGCGGATCAGGACGTCGGCTGTCGCCAGGGCTTTCTGTGTCGCTGAGTCCTGGACGTCCAGGGCCGCGACGCCGCCGTCGACCAGACGGCCGCGCTCGAATGTCTCCCGATCTCCGCAGGGCTTCAGCGGGGTGGTCAGGGTCGCGTCCCGCCAGGTCAGCAGCGTGGCCGGATCCCGGCCCGCCAGCCCCGCGACCAGCGGCGCGAGGAACAGCCTGCCGGTGACCAGGGCCGAGGTCGGGTTGCCGGGCAGGCCCAGGACCAGTGCGCCGCCGACCCGTCCGAACCAGACCGGCTTGCCGGGCTTGATCGCCGCCTTCGAGAAGATCAGGTCGAGACCGAAGGGGGCGAACATGGCGCGGGCATGGTCCTTCTCCCCGACGGAGGCCCCGCCCGTGACCACCACCAGATCGGCCTCGTCGAGCGCGCGGCCGGCGGCGGCCTCCAGCACCTCGGGCGTATCGCTCAGTCGGCGGCGGGCGACCACGTCGGCGCCGTGCCGTCGCGCCAGGGCGGCGACGCCGAACGAGACGCTGTCCGGAATCCCGCCGGGCGTCTCCAGCGCCTGCCCCGGTTCCGCCAGCTCATCGCCCGTGCCCAGGATGGCGACGCGGGGTCGACGCACGACCGACAGGGCGGCGACATCGGCCGCGGCGGCGGCGACCATAGCGCGGAAGCCGAGGACGGTCCCGGCCGGAAGCATGATGTCGCCCGCCCGGAAATCCGATCCGGCCGCGCGGATATGGCGCCCCGGTCCCGGCGGGACCTCGAACAGGGCGTCATCGCCGTCGCGGCCGACGATCTCCTGGACCACGACCCGGTCGGCCCCGTGCGGGGTCGGTCCTCCGGTGAAGACCCGCACGCAGGCCCCGCGGGGCAGGACGGGGACATCGCCCCGTCCCGCGAAGGCGACCGCCGCGATGGGCAATCGCGCCGGCAGGGTGGCCAGATCGGCCTCGCGCACGGCGTAGCCGTCCATGGCCGACACCGCCGTGCGGGGCGCGTCGCCCCGCGCCCTCAGGTCGGCCGCCAGGACCCGTTCGCCGGCGGCCTCCAGCGCCACCCTCTCGGACGGGAGGGGCCGGGCCTCGTTCAGGACCAGGGCCAGGGCCGTATCGAAATCGATCACAGTCCGCTTCCGTCGCCCACGCTCCAGTCGCCCGAGCGTCCGCCGGACTTGGACAGGAGCCGGACCTGGCTGATGACCATGCCGCGGTCGGCCGCCTTGAGCATGTCGTACAGGGTGAGACAGGCGACCGAAACGGCGGTCAGGGCCTCCATCTCGACCCCGGTGGGGCCGCTGACCCGCGCTTCCGCCGTGACGATGAAGCCCGGCAGGGCCTCGTCAAGCGCCACCGTCACCGAGACCTTGTCCAGGCCCAGCGGATGGCACAGCGGAATCAGATCGGCGGTGCGCTTGGCCCCCATGATTCCGGCCAGTTCGGCGGTCGTGATCACCGCCCCCTTGGGGGCCTGGCCGTCACGCACCAGGGCGAGGGTCGCGGGCGCGCAGATCACCCGTCCCTCGGCGACGGCCCGACGCTCCGTCGCGATCTTGTCGCCGACGTCGACCATGCGCACGCGGCCGGCGTCGTCGAGGTGGGTCAGGGCGCTCACGGGCAGATGCCCCGGAAGCGCGGGATCTGCCCGACCAGCGAACAGGGCCGGAAGCGGCTGTCCAGCTCCTCGGCCAGCACCCGGTCCCAGGCGTCGCGGCAGGCGCCGGTCGATCCCGGAACGCAGAAGATGAAGGTGTCCCCGGCCTGGCCGGCCACGGCCCGGGACTGCAGGGTCGCCACGCCGACGGTGCCGAGGCTGGCGAGGTGGAAGACCACGGAAAAGCCTTCCATCTCCCGCCGGAACAGCGGCTTGACGGCCTCGGGCGTCACGTCGCGGGGCGAAAAGCCGGTGCCGCCCGTGGTCAGCACCACGTCCACGGCCGGGTCCGCGATCCAGACCGCGAGCTGGTCCCGGATGGCGTCGACCTCGTCGGGGGCGATGGCCTTGCCGGCCAGCACATGCCCGGCCGAAGTCAGCCGCTCGACCAGCAGCCCTCCCGAGGTGTCGGTGGTTTCGTCGCGGGTGTCCGAGATGGTCAGCACCGCGATATTCAGCGGGTGAAACGGCAGCGACTCGTCGATTCTTCCGGCCATCATGGCGTCTCGTCCTTCCAGCGCGCCGCGGCGGCGCGATCCTCGTCCACCGGCTCGATCCAGCGGACGCCGGCCGGGCCGGTCTCGCGCTTCCAGAATGCGGCCTCGGTCTTGAGCCTGTCCATCAGATAGTCGGCCGCCGCGAACGCCGCGCGCCGGTGCGCCGCCGCGGCGGCGACGAAGACGATGGTCTCGCCCGGGACGATGTCGCCGCAGCGGTGCGCCACGACCAGGTCCCGGACCGGAAACCGCGCCGCTGCGGCCTCGGCGATATCGCGCATCGAGCGCTCGGTCATGCCCGGATACCAGTCCAGGGTGAGAGCGTCGACGACCGAGCCGTCGGCGCCCACATCCCGGGCCAGGCCGGTGAAGGTCACCACCGCGCCGTCGCCCGTTCGACCGGCGAGAAAGGCCTCGAGCTCGGCGGCGGGGGACAGGGGGCCGGACACCAGTCTGACGTCGAGGGCCATCTCAGCCTCCAGAGAAAAGGGAGAAGAAGGCGATCTCCTGGTCCGGCCGGGCCCGGTCGTCCTCGCCGACCACGACCAGGTCGACCGAGGCGCGGACATCCGGACGCAGAAGGGCGTCCGCGGCGACCTCGTCGCGCCCCGCCAGCAGGCGGCGGATCTCCCGGACGGTCAGTCCTTCGGCCGGCAGGTCGAGGCGTCCCTCGGGGCCCAGTCTTTCGCCGACACGGCCGAAGAACAGGATGCGGGTCATGGTCGTCTCCGTTTCAGGCCGCCCGGGCGAGTTCAGCATCGACCCACGCGCCGCGCAATTCCGCCGCCGGGGGCGGGCGCGGCTCCGGAGGGCGGCGCCAGGCCGGATCGTGACAGGATTCCGGGAACGGAGTCTCCGGATCGGCCAGGCTGTTCCGGAGGACCTCGCGGGAGCCGGCGCGGGTCGGACCGCCGCGCCCCTGAAGGGAATGGTGGATGCGACAGGGATTGAACCTGTGACCCCCTCGGTGTGAATCGCCTCAAGAGCCATTTCAGGGCGTTTCATTACATTTCAAGAGAGATATAAAACGTTGAAATTGCTCGCTTCGCAATTTTTCTGCATTTCAGCGTTATTCAGCGAGTGCTGCCAAAAATGCCCCACTACCGCCCCACTATCCGCTAGGCTGGTGATCCCATTTGCAGGGTTCTCCATCGCCGGGAAGGGTTCATGGGCGCTTCCATCCAGCTTACCACCGACCGTCAGATTTCGGCGCTCAGGCCGGCGGCGGCGCCCTACGAAATGAGGATCGGCGGGAGCCGCGGCCTGAGCCTTCGCGTCTATCCGTCATCGTCCAAGCAGTTCGAACTTCGTTACCTCACCGCGAGCGGCAAGCGCAGACGTCTGGTGGTGGGGCTCTATCCGGATCTCTCACTCGCCGAAGCCAGGGCGAAGGCCGCGACGATGCGCGTCGCGGTGCACGAAGGACTGGACCCCGTCGGCGAGCGGACGGCAGCCCGGGAACGGGCGCGCGAGCAGGCGAAGGCCGGCGACACGCTCGACCAACTCGCCGAAGCCTACTGGACGGCCGCGGAGGTCGGCTTGCACGGCGGCCGGCGCAAACCGAAGCGCGCGGTCACTATCAAGAATGAGCGCAGCGTCTGGAAAAACCATATTCAGGGTCCGCTTGGCGGTCGCGACTTCACCGACATCCGGCGCGCCGACGTCAAGGCGTTCATGCGCACCTTGGTCACCGAGAAGGGCTTGTCGGCGGCGAGCGTCGCGTCGATCGGAGGCGTCCTGCACGCCGTGCTCGGGTTCGGCGTTCTCGAAGAAAGGCTGGAATCGAACGTCGCCGCCGGTCTTGCCCGACCGCTCGCCCTGACATCCCGGGAGCGGATGTTCGACGACGCCGCGCTAGGGGTGCTCTGGCGGGCGGCAGAGGAAGCCAGCACGCCGAGAGCGCCGGGCGAAAAGACCGCCGGAGTCCATGCGCGCCTCGAGCCGGTGATGGGGCTGGCGATCCAGCTTCTGATGCTGACCCTGACCCGCCGCAATGAGGTCGCCGGCGCTCTCAAGACGGAGTTCGACCTCGCCGCCAGGGTCTGGATCATCCCGTCGACCCGGGCCAAGGCGAAGCATCAGCACGTCGTGCCCCTCGGGCCGGATTGCCTGACCGTTCTCGAGGAGGCTTTCGCGCTCGATCCGAAAAGTCCGTTTGTATTTCCCTCAGCCCGGGCGCCCGACCAACATCTGGATCCCCACGCCATCACGCGCGCTTTCGCCCGCACCTGCGCCCGCCGAAAAATTGCGGTCGGCTCTCCGCATGACGTACGGCGGTCGGGCGCGACCACCCTGACCGGCCGCTACGGCGTCACCCGTTTCGTCGTCGGTCTGGTCCTGGGACATTCGGCTAACGAGGGCGCCGCTGTCACCGGCGTGTACGATCGCCACACCTATCTGCCGGAAAAGCGGTCGGCCTTGGCGGCGTGGGCCGGACATCTGACGGGATCACCGGCGCCTATAACCGAAAACGCGGGCAGATACCTCGACACGCCGGCGGCTCGGTCTGAGTCGGAGGTCGAGGCGGCCAAGGCCCGGGCCCTTCGACTGATTGCGGCCGGCGACTTGGACCAGGCCGTATTCTTAATCTGCATGGCCATGGCTCGCCGATCCGATATCGCGGCGTCGCACATGGACATCCTGGCCAAAGCGGGCCTCGATCTTGCGCGGAGCGGACAGAAGGTCGAGGTCGAGCGCTGGATCAGCGGGTTTCGGTGACGAGCGCTCTCGAGTGGGCGCGTGTTGCCGCTTTTGAATCGACTGGGATCTTCGGACGACCGATTTTGGGGTCCATGATCGGGCTCAGGCCGTCGCGCGTTTGAGCTGTAGTGCAGGTTCGACGTGCTCGGGATCCGCCATCCTCTCGGGGCCCTTCAGCATGTCCAGCCAGTGGACTCGGGCAGGGCCTGGGCCGTGAGGCGCCACGCCAGCCGGGTTGGTTGGGTGCCGTCGAGAGGCCATTGATGAAGCTGGGCATCAGCTTGCCGCGACAACCGCACTCGCCCAGCACGATCTTGCCACGTTCGACCGTGAGGGGCAGGAGCCGTAGCCGTCGTAGACGGCCAGCAACTGGACGTGACAGTGGACGCCCCGGTCGATGGGGCCGCCGCAGGACCAAACCGTCGCTAGGGGCCGACATCGTTCGCATCGGCGCGCCGGTCGTCGGGTCGCGGCAGGCGCAGCGCGATGCCCAGAGCCTCGGCCAGCCGGGCGTCGCGCCGATAAATGTCCTCACGAAAGGCGACACGGCCCTGTCCGTCGAGGAAGGCGGTCCAGTACAGCAAGCGCACGTCGATCGGTCGCCCGGTCGCCACACGGACGGTTCGGCCGCTGTCCAGCGCCTCATCGAAGCGGGCGAGCCGATCGGGGTCGGGCGCCAGCAGCAGGCGGGCGAAGCCCACGGCGTCCTGCACCCGCACGCATCCGTGGCTGAGATGGCGGAAGCTCTGGTCGAACGCCCCGCGCGAGGGGGTATCGTGCAGGAAAATGGCGTAGCTGTCCTGGAGCTCGAACTTGACCTGACCCAGGGCGGCGTTGGGGCCCGCGCGCTGGACTACCATGCCGTTCTGGATCGTCATGTTGTTCGCCCGCATATAGGCTGGGCCGCGCGGCAGGATTTCCCGCTGGGCGATGGAGGTGGGCACTGTCCAGGGCGGATTGGCGACGACCGAGGCGAACGGCCGCTCAAGGCTGGGCGTCGGATTATCGGCGTCGCCCGTTACGACCCGCATGGAATGCACCGGCCGCCCGTCCTTCCAGTAGACCATGATGGAGGCGGCGGTGTTGACCTCGATCCGCTCCGGCGCCACGTCCCGCTTGAGCCAGCGGCGGCGTTCCAGGTTCAACGCGATCTGGCGGGCCCGGTCCTCGGCGGAGATCGACAGGGCCCGCTGTGTCGCCGGGCCGATGCGGGCGTCCGCCTCCAGGCCATGGCGGACCTGAAAGGCCCGAACAGCCTCCTGCAGCACCGACCCGTATTCGACGGCTGAAGGGTACAGCATCGAGGCCGCCGCATCGCTCAGGTCGCCCTCCACCCGCAGGCGCGGCAGGATGGCGGGGATACGCGGGTCGGAAGCGAAGGGTTCGATCGTCGCGCCTAGGGCGAAGGCGGGCCAGCCGCCGCGATCGGCGATGCCTCGGTAGCGGAGGAAGCCGTCGCACAGGCCCTGGTAGCCCCGATCCTGGGGCGCGAGGCCGGCCATGGTCTCAATCAGCGTCCCGTCTTCGACGGCCTTCGCCAGAAGCGGCGGCGTATCGATATGGTTTCGATCCATCTCCCACAAGGTCTCGACCGTCGCCGGATCGACCCGCCCGTGCGCCAGCGCCTCGGCCAGGGTTAGGATGGCCCGGGTGAGTTCGGCTTCGTCCAGAGCCAGACCGTCCGGCGCCGGAAGGCCGTGCCGGTCGGCCAGGGCCAGAGCCCGGATCGCCTCCTGGCGCGCCGGGCCGGACCAGGCGGAGCGGCGGCCGCCGCGTGCGGCGTAGAAATCTGTCGCCAGTCGTTGGACTGATGAGCCGGCCGGCATCCCGGTCTGGGCCCATGACGGGCCGGGCGCCAGCAGCGAGGCCAGCAGGATTCTGCGGTTCAGGAGGGGGGAGCGGTGTGCGGCCATGCGACCGACACCGCGTCGCCAACCTTATGGCAGCCTTAAGGTTGGCGGGTCCGTCAGCCCCAGCGCGCAAAGATGGCTGCGCCGTCTTCGGACTTCAGGAAGTCAAGGAAGGGCTGGGCGTCCGGATCCTGGTGGCCGCCTGCGGTCACGACCGCGCCCGCGTCCCGATAGATCCGATATGGCTCCGCAACCTCGACGCGTCGGCCAGGTCTCGGCGCGGATGCGACCGTCCAAGGCGGTGATGATATCCGTCATCATCATCTCCGAGCCGAAGAAGATCAGGTCGCCGTCTGTCCTGGCCTGGTCCAGCCATTGCGGGCCCCGCGGGCCCGTCGCCCGTCCGCGCGGCTGCCAATCGTGACGCGCGTTCACGTCCGGGCGCTGACGAGCCAGACCTTGGCCGGCATCATGACTCCGTTCGGGGTGTGGCGATCAGCGTACAGGTCCATGAGGTCGCGAGAAAGCCGCGTGACCGAGTCTGGTTCGATCATTGCGATCCGGTTCCGGAATGCCATGCCGTCAAGGGCGAAGGCGACGGCCTGATCCGGCGTGGCGCCTGGGCCGCCAAACGGCAGATCGCCACTCCAGGTCTCGAATTCGATCTCGGAGAACCCATTCGTCGCGAGGACGTCGCCCAGATATTCGGTGTCCTCGAAGGCGAAGGGGCCGGGGGTCCGCGGTTCCGGGCGTGGCAGATCGATATAGCGGCGCATGATCGCGACCATGGCGGCCATCCAGAGATTATCGCGGGGCGCGGCCCAGACGGCCAGATCCAGCCGGCCACCGGGCCGGATCATGCCGCGTAGATTGGCGAAGGCCGGATAGGGCTCCGGGAAGAACATGCTGCCAAAACGCGAGATCATCCGGTCGAAGGGGACCGCGTCCAGCTGGACCGCCGCGGCGTCGGCACAGACGAAGGCTACATCGATCGCGCCGGCCTCAGCCGCTCGCTGACGGGCCCGGCGCAACAGGACCGGCGAGATGTCCAGCCCCAGTGCAGTTCCGTCCGGCGCGACCGCGCGGGCGGCCGCGAGTGTCGTGGCGCCGCCTCCGCACCCGATGTCGACGACCCGTTCGCCCGGTGCGAGGGCGGCTCGGGCGAGCAGGGCCTCGCCGATCGGGGCGATCATCCCCTCGAATGTGTCGAGATGGGTGACCCAGCGCGCGCCCATTTCGCCTGCCCAGTCCTCACCAGGCTCGGGGGCGTGAGGGATGAGGGTCAGGCCCGGGGCCGTATCCGACATGTTGGTCTTCCTGTGAAGAGGCTGCGGGGCGCGGTCAGACCCCGTGACGCGCCGAATGGCGGCCGCTGACCGGTCCGCCCCGCGGCGGACGGGTCAGGCGCGGTTAAACATTCCGGCCGACAGGGGGCATCAGGCCAAGGATCATCACGGGCGAGCTCCATGATCATTCCCCTTCCCAAAACCCCAATCGCTCAAGGTCGGGCCGGAACGATGATACCGAACAGGCGGTCAGGCTGCTGGCCATGACCGACGCGAGACCCGATTGAGCGAACGACATGGTCGTGATCCTCCCCGATGGCCAGCCCTGACTCTGCCTGCGGCCGTCTGGCGGTATACGGGCTTCTTCAGCTCCCGGCGAGTTCGAGCACGCCCCAAACGCATAGGCGACCACAGGTGTTCAGATCTCCGGCCAGATGGTTTCATAATCCCGGACGCCGATCCTTCCGATATCCGGCACCATCGGATCATCAGACCCACCCGCCGGCGCCTTGCGGGCCCGATCAGGGCGTCTCCATCGCCACGGGGGCCGAGAGATCGGTCTGTGGACCGGAATATCCACCACCCAGGGCCCGGACAAGGGCGACGGCGGCCTGCATCCGCGACGTCTCGACCGAGAGGGCCGCACGCTCGCTCTCGAGCGCCGCCGTTTGCGCCGTCACGACCTCGAGAAAGTCGCTCGCGCCTTCCTCATAGAGGATGAGGGCCAGCGCCTCGGTCCGTTTCGCGGCGTCCGCGGCCCGACGTTGCTGCGTGGCTTGCTCCGCCAGATCCCGGGCCGCCGCCAAGGCGTCCTCCACCTCGCGAAACGCCTCAAGGACGGTTCCCCGATAGGCGGCCGACAGCTCCGCGTGACGGGCCCGGCTCGCCGCGACCTCCGCCTTTCGCGCGCCGCCGTCCCACAGCGGGATCGTCGCCGAAAGGGGACCCAGGCTCCAGAAACTCGCGGGCGCCGCGAGCAGCGCGCCATGGGCCGCCTGATATCCTCCTCCCAGACCGATGTTGAGGACCGGGAAATAGGCGGCCCGCGCGACGCCGATCCGGGCATTGGCCGCCGCCATGCGACGCTCGGCGGCGGCGATGTCGGGCCGCCGTTGCAATAGCTCCGAAGGAACGCCCCCTGGAATATGGGGCGGCAAAGGCCGGCTGCCGGACCGGGGGACGGTGAACTCCGAAGCGGCGTCTCCTGTGAGCGCCGCGATCTGGTTCTCGACCTGGACGCGACGGCGGTGGACGTCGACGCGGCGCGCTCGCGCGCCGGCGAGTTGCGCTTCTGCCCGGCCCACATCCACCCCCGACGCGACCCCGACCTCGTGACGGGTCGCGGTGAGCGCATGGGCGTGGCTGTAGGCCGTCACGGTCTGATCCAGGAGCGCCATTTCCGAGTCCAGCCCACGAAGCCGGAAATAGGCGTCGGCCAGGGTGGCCTGCAGGCTCAGCCGGACATTGACCAGATCCGCCCCGCTGGCGTCCGCCTCGGCGCGGCTGGCCTCCACGGCGTCGCGGACCCGGCCCCAGAGGTCGAGTTCATAGCCGAGCGCCGCGCCGAGGAAGGATTGATCATAGGCGTCTGTCGGCGTCTGCCCGCCCGCGCGGGTCTGTGACTGCTGTTGGCGTTCGACCCTGCCGCTGACGGTCAGTCGGGGATGAAGACCTGCGGAGTCGAGGCCTGCGGTCGCGCGGGCCTGATCGTATCGGGCGAGCGCCGCCGCGAGCGTTGGGCTCGCGCGATCCAGCTTGAGAATGAGCGCGTCGAGCACGGGGTCCTGAAACACGCTCCACCAGCCACCTCGAGGGACGGCCTCGCCGGGCGTCGCCGAGGCCCAGGCCGCGCCGGCGCCTTGCCCCTCCGGCCCCGTCGCCAAGGCCTTGTAGACGGAAGGGGTCGGGGTGACCGGAAGTTCAAGCGGCGGAGCCAGGGCGCATCCCGAAAGCGCGGCGAACGCGAGAGGCCAGGCCAGCCTAGTCCTGAGCATTGGCGCGGCCCCGAGGTGGTTGTTGTCGGACACTCACCCGATCGCCGTCGGCCAGGGCGTCGGGTGGCGCATTGATGAGGCGCGTTCCCGGTCGCACGCCGTCGAGGATCTCGACGGTGCGACCCTGGTCGCGACCCAGGCGCACCGGGGTGAGGGACACCCTGCCTTTGGAATCGACCGATGCGACGGAAGGCCCGTTGCGGCCGAGGATCAAGGCGCTCGCCGGGATGATGACGCCGCCGCCGCCGGTAACGGGGAAGGTGACTTCAGCGTAGCTTCCGGGCTTCAGCCGCCGCAGCGGGTTGTCCGCCTGGAGTTCCACCAGCATCGTGCCGGAGCGCCCATCCACGGCCTGGGCGCTCCGGGTCACCACCGCCGGAAAGGGCTCGCCGGGCGCCTCGGGCAGCCGCAGCTCGGCGCGCATGCCGGGCCGGATATCGGCAGACGCCGATTGCGGCACGCGGACCTGGACGCGCATTCGACGCGTGTCGGCGATCGTGAACAGCGGCGCTGCAGCCACGCCCGCCGTCACCAGGGCCCCGACCTCCGCCGAGCGGCTGGTCACGATTCCATCGAACGGCGCGGCAAGCCGTGTGAAGCCCCGGAGCGCGGCGAGCCGCTGGACGTTGGCTCGGGCGGCGTCGGCGACCGCCGCGCTGGCGGCCAGGGCGCCGGTCTTCTCGTCCGCGGCCTGGCGCGATACGGCATCCCGTTCCAGCAGCGCGCCCCAGCGGTCGGCGGTGGCCCGCGCGAGCGACAGATCGGCCAGGGCCATCTGATGCTGGGCGCGCGCCTGGGCCAGTTGAAGGTCGAGTTCCGGCGCGTCGAGCACGGCGAGGATCTGGCCGTCGCGCACGGGGTCGCCGATATCGACCAGCCAGCGTTCGACATAGCCGTTGGTGCGCGCGTGGATGTCAGCGGTGTTCCACGCCTGGATCTCCGCGGCCAGGACCAGCTTGCCTTCCGTGTCCGCGGCGGTCGCCTGGATCAGGCTGACGGTCGGGATCGCCGCCTCGCGGGAGACTTCGGCGAGCGCGTCGTCGTTCGCATCGCGCGCCCACGCGCCCCAGGCGATGATCGCGACCGCGCCAAGGGCGCCGGCCGCGAGGGCGGGTTTCAGCCCGACCGCGCGAACCTTACTGAACATGGGCGACATCGAGTTTTCCTGTTGCGGAGCGTTGACCCGCGCGACGGTGAACGAAGCTGAAGATGGCGGGCACCAAAAACAGCGTGGCGGCGGTCGCCAGGATCAGCCCGCCGATGACGGCGCGCCCGAGCGGCGCATTCTGTTCGCCGCCCTCGCCGATCCCGAGCGCCATGGGCGACATGCCGATGATCATGGCCAGGGCGGTCATGAGAACGGGCCTGAAACGGACGAGCCCGGCTTCCAGCGCGGCCTGGGTGGCGTCTCCGAGGACGGCGAGCCGCTCGCGGGCGAAACTGACGATCAGGATCGAATTGGCCGTCGAGACGCCCAGGCACATGATCGCGCCGGTCAGGGCGGGCACCGAGAGCGTCGTGCCGGTGACGAACAGGATCCAGACGATTCCGGCCAGGGCGCCGGGCAAGGCCGAGATGATGACCAGCGGATCGGCCCAGCTCTGGAAATTGACCACCAGCACCAGATAGATCAGCAGCACCGCGCCGATCATCCCCAGCGTCAGGCCCGCGAACGCCGCGTTCATCGTGGCGTACTGGCCGCGGACCGTGACCTTGGCGCCCTTCGGCTGGCCCTGCTCGAGATCCTTGATCACGGCCTTCACGTCACCGGCCACGGCGCCGAGGTCGCGGCCATGGGCGGTGGCGAAGATATTGATCGTCGGCTGGATGTCGTAATGGCTGATCACCGAGGCGACGCCAGTTCGGCGCAAGTCGCTCAACCCGCCCAGAGTTTGCGCGGCCGAACCGCCCGCACCGGTCACCGGAAGCGATTGCAGGTCCTCGATGGAGCCGACCCGATGCTCCGGCACCTGGGCCACGACGGGGTAGGAGACTCCGTTTTCCGGGTTGAGGAAAAACACGGGGGCCGTCTGCGAGGTGCCGGCGAGGGCGTTGCCGACACTGACGGTGACGTCGCGTTCGGTCAGGCCGTATTGCGCGATGCGGGCGCGGTCGACATCGATGTTCAGCTGCGGATAACGGGCGGACTGCTGGATGCGCGCGTCAGCGAGTCCGGGAACGGCGCGCAGGCGGCGGAGCAGCGTTTCCGCATAGGCCGCGTTGGCCGCGAGATCACGTCCGCTGATCTGGATGTCGATCGGCGCCGGAGAGCCGAAGTTCAGAATCTGGGACGTGATGTCGGCGGGCAGGAAGGCGAAGCTCAGTCCCGGAAAGCTCTTGGGGAGTTCCTCCCGGAGCCGCTCCACATGGCGTTCGGTCGGGCGATGCCCTTCTTCCAGGGCGATCAGAATGTCGCCTTCGCTCGAACCGACCGTGCCGCTGTTGTTGTAGACCGTGTTCAGCGGGGCGCTGGACAGGCCGATATTGTCGACGATGGAGCGCAACTCGCTGTCGGGGATCAACTGGCGGACGCGCTGCTGGACGCGGTCCATGACGACCGCCGTCTCTTCGATCCGGGTGCCGGCGGGCGCGCGGACGTGAAGCGAGATCTGCCCGGAATCGACGCTGGGGAAGAAGTCGCGGCCAAGCCAGGGCGTCAGGGCGAACGACGCCAGCACCACGGCCAGAAACACGGGGATGAACACGCGCCGGCCCCCGAGGGCCCGGCCCAGCAGCCGACCATAGGCGATCCGCGTCCGCTCGAATCGCGCTTCGAACGCGCGCTGGAAGCGCACCAGGGGGTTGCGGGAGCCCGGTCTGCCGGCGGCATGGAGATCCAGGCCGGGCACATGCGGCCGAAGCAGATACTTGGCCAGGGTCGGGACCAGGGTTCGCGACAGCACGAAGGAGGCGATCAGGGCGAACACCACCGCCAGCGCCATCGGCACGAAGAGGTAGCCGGCGACCCCTGGCAACAGGAGCATCGGGACGAAGACGATGCAGATGCACAGGAGGGAGACGAAGGCGGGCGTCACGATCTGGGCCGCGCCGTCCATGATGGCGTCGCGCACGCCCTTGCCCTGCTCAAGATGCCAGTTGATGTTTTCGATGGTCACCGTGGCGTCGTCGACGAGGATGCCGATGGCCAGGGCCAGTCCGCCCAGGGTCATGACGTTCAGCGTCTGTCCGCTGGCCGAGAGGGCGGCGATCGCGGCCAGGACGGCCAGGGGTATGGAGAGGGCGATGATCACCGTCGATCGCCAGGATCCGAGGAAAAGAAGGATCATGAGCGAGGTGAGCGCCGCGGCGATCACGCCTTCGACGACCACGGCTTCGAGCGCCCCTCGGACGAAGACGGACTGATCGCCGATGGTTTGAATGGTGAGGGCGTCGGGGAGCCCCGCCGCGATTTCAGGGATCTTCGCCTTGATGCCCTCGACGATCGACAGGGTCGAGGCGGACCCGCCCCGCAGGACCGTCATCAGCGCCGAGCGCTGACCGTTGACGTGAACGACGTTGGTCTGGGGCGCGCTTCCGTCGCGGACATTGGCGACGTCGCGGATATAGATGGTGGCCCCGTCGACCACTTTCACCGGCAGATCGTTCAGCGCCTCGATCGATCCCGGGGCGTTGTTGAGCTTTATGTTGTACTGGAACTCGCCGATCTTGGCGAAGCCCGCCGGATTGATCTGGTTCTGGGCCGCGATCGCCAGCGAGACGTCCTGGGCCGACAGACCGCGGGCGCGCAACGCCTGGGGGTCGAGGTCGATCTGCACCTGCCGCTGTCGTCCGCCGGCGGGGAAGGGCACGGCCGCGCCGGGGATGGTGATCAGCTGCGGTCGAACCTGATTGAGACCGAGATCGTAGAGCTGCTGTTCAGTGAGCCCTTCCCCCGAAAGGGCCAGCTGCACGATCGGGACGGTCGAGGCGTCATAGTTGACGATGAAGGGCGGGCTTGTGCCAGGGGGCAGCTGGCGAAGCATGGTCTGGGAAATCGAGGTCAGCTGCGCGGTCGCTGTGCGGATGTCGACGCCGGGCTGAAAATAGATCTTCACGATCCCCACGCCGGGCATGGACTGGCTCTCGATATGTTCGACATCGCTGACCGTGGCCGACAGGGCCCGCTCGAACGGCGTGATGATCCGCCCGGCCATTTCCTGCGGTGGCAGGCCCGCATAGGTCCAGGCCACGGCGATGACCGGCACCCGGATGTCGGGGAAGATGTCGATGGGCGTGCGAACGGCCGCCACGGCTCCGCCCAGCGCGATGAGGATGGCCATGACGATGAAGGTGAGCGGACGCGTCAACGCGATCCGGACGATCCCCATCATGACGCTGTCCGACCCAAGGCCGTCGTATGCGACGCTGCAACGCTCATCATGGTCCCTCAAGTCGTTCGGGAAGCCGAAGACGCGGCTCAGCTTAAGTCGATCTTAAGAGGCGTCGCGCCGTGACGACTGATCCGATGCGGGGGACGTTTGAGTGAGAACGCTTCATTGCCCCGGGGTCCGGCGGGCGAAGCGCCGAACCGGAGACCCGGCATGGGCGCCGCCTGACGCTGAGGTTTCCCGGGGCCGTCTCCGACGGGATCAGGACGGCGGGTGGCCGCGAGCTTCATCGCCCTCAAGCCGACGGACCCGACGTCGCAGATAGTACCAGACCAACAGGATGGTCACCGGCGCCGCGAGCGCCGCCAGCGCTTCCGGCGAGACGCCGTAGCTATGCGCCAACGGCTTGAGCCCATACCCCAGGAGGCCCAGCGCATAATAGCTGACGGCCACGACCGACAGACCCTCGACCAGATGCTGGAGCTTCAATTGGCGCGCGCTGGTCCGCTCGACCGAATGCAGCAAGGCGGTGTTCTGGGCCTGGACACGCATCTCGATCCGCGTCCTGAGCAGGGCCGTCGCGCGTTCCAGCCGCGTGGCCAGGGCGTCCAGGCGTCCCGAGAACGCCTGGCATGTCCGGGTCGCGGGGGTCAGGCGGCGGTCGATGAAGTCGTCGAGGCGCTGGAATCCCTCGATGCGGACGCAGTCCAGATCTCGCAACCGGTCAGCCACGATGCCGGAATAGGCCGCCATCGCACCCAGTCGGAAGGCGGTGGTCGCCGTCAGGCTGGCGACCTCGGCTGACAGCCGGCTGATCTCGTCGAGCAGCGTCTGATCGTCCCGGTCCTGGGTCAGTCGCTCCGAGACGGCGACCAAGGCGGCCTCCAGTCGGTCGAGGTCGGCGGCTCGCTCCTGAACCATCGGCAAGGCCAGCAGCGCCAGGTTCCGGTAGTTGCCGAGCTCCTGGACCCGCTGCGCCAGCCGTCCCAGATCGGCCGGATGCATGCCGCCCGCGGCCAGCACCAGACGCCCCCAGCCGTCATCATGGACCTTGAAGTCGGACCACAGGCGCGCCTCGTCCTTTCGACAGCTGATCAGGTCTTCGGGATCAAGCTCGGCGACGGCCGGGACGGCCCGGCGCTCGTCGGCCTCGACCACGACCCGGACCGCCCGGATCACCAGGCCCGGGGCGGTTTCCAGCCAATCCAGCAGAACGGGCGGATGAGGCTCCAGGGAGAAGGGCTCGCCCGCCGCGTAGGAGATGACCGTATAGGTCGAGGCCTCGCTGTGCCGTTCCCAGAGCCACACCGGACCGCCGGCGATCATGCCGCGTCCATGGCGCGGGAACACCTGATCCTGATCGCCCGATCGTTCGGCCAGGGCGAGGAGCGACGCATATTCCCGTTCCCGGTCCGCGCCTTCGACAAGACGCAGGACCTGGAGGATCCGGCACGGCGTCGTCAGGGGCGGCATTCGGCGTAGATGCATTTCCGATACGATTCGGTCCCGCATCGGATGGCTCTTCAGTTCCATCGCGACGCCCCCTGGTCGGCGATCATCAGGCGCATCGCATTGGCCGTGACCGCCAGGGAACTGGCGATCATGGCGACGGCGGCCCAGGCGGGACTGAGCAGGCCCAGAGCCGCCGCCGGCAAGGCGAAGAGGTTGTAGGCGAGGGCGAGCACGATGTTCTGTCGCAACCGGCGTCGCGCCGCCGCGGCGAGGTCCAAGACGTCGACCACCCGGCCCAGCCCGCCCCGGGTGATGACGACGGCGGCGGTCGCCGACGCCGCGGCGTGCGCTCGCGCGACCGATATCCCGCAGTCCGCGGCGGCCAGCGCCGGCCCGTCGTTCACGCCGTCGCCGACGAACAGCACCGGCCCCCGTGCGCGCCGGACCAGTTCGCCCTTGGACAGGGGGGTGCAGCCGGCGAAAACGCTGGACGGGCTGAGGCCCACCGCGCGGGCGACGGCGTGGGCCGGACCTTCGGCGTCGCCGGTGGCCAACAGGACGTCGATGCCGCGCCGCCGCAGCTCCAGAATGGTGTCTCCGGCCTCGGGATCGATCGCGTCCCCGATCAGCAGGTCCCCTACCGGGACGTCGTCCAGCCAGACCCGCAGGCGCGTGGCGCCCTCCGCCGCGCCGCCTGGCGCGCCGCCGACCCGGATCCGGCGACCGGCGGGGTCGAACCCCCGGGCGTCGCGGGAGCCACGCGATCCTCCAGCCCCGAGGGGACCGCCATGATGCGCCGTCACGGCCCGGGCGAGTGGATGGTCGAGACCCGTCTCGGCCCGAGCGGCGAGCGCCACGACCTCCGCGTCGGTCCAGCCGGCCCGGGACTCGACCGACAGGACCCGGGGCTGACCGGCCGTCAGGGTGCCGGTCTTGTCGAAGATTGCCGTACGGGCCCCGGTCAGGCGTTCGACCACGGCGGCGTCCACCAGACGAAAGCCGCGTCCGGCGGCAATCACGCTGGCCCGCAAGTGGACGAGGGGCGCCGCGAGACTCAGGGCGCAGGGGCAGGCCGCCAACATGACGACCAGGCCCCGGACCAGTCCGGTTTCGATCGAACGCGTCAGGATCGCGGTGACCAGAACGATGAGCAGCGAAACGACGGGAATGGCGGTCGTCAGGAGGCCGGCCGCGCGGCTCACGCTGTCGATCGGTTCGCCCCGCGCCGCCAGTTCTATCGCGATGCGGCCGCCCATGCGGTCCACGTCGCGGTCGCCTGATACACGATCGACACGCACCTCGACAGCCCGGACGAGATTGACCGTGCCGGCGGCGATGCGGTCGCCGACCCCAAGAGCGCTCGCGCCGCTTTCGCCTGTCAGAATAGCGGTATCGACGGCGCTTCGCCCGCTCACGACGACGCCGTCGACCGTCGAGACGCCGCCCGCTCGAACCTGAACGACATCGCCGATCGCCAGCTGATCGCAGGCCACCGGCTCCCAGCCGCCCGCGCCATCGCGCCGCTCAGCGGTGTCGTCGAACAGACGACCGAGGGCGAGCGTGGCGTCCGTGGCGTTTCGGCGGACGTGGGTCTCGATCAAACGGGCCAGCACAAGCAGGGTGACCAGCATGGTGGCGGTGTCGAAATAGACCTGTGCCCCCCCGCGAGCGAGGGCGAGCGCCGAGGTGGCGACGGAGCCGACCACGCCGAGGCTGATCAAGAGGTCCAGACCGGGCGCGCGAAGACGGATCGATCGCGCCGCCATCCGTCCGATTCCTGCGCCGCTGAACAGGATAACGGGCCCGGCCAGGACGCCGCTGGCCAGGGCGATCCACCACGCTGCGGCGGGCGACAATCCCGGGTCCAGATACAGCACCACCGCGCAGGCCATGGACCACATGCCGAAGGCGATCGCCACGACCAGGCGCAGGGTGAGCGAACGGACCTCCCGGTCCAGTCGCAGGCGAATGGTCTGGGGGTCGCTGCGCTCCAGAAGGCGGTAGCCCGCCTCGTGCACGCAGGCACGGACGGCCTCCGCGTCGCACCGGTCCGGGTCCCACTGCACCAGGGCCGAGGCGGTGACATAGTGGACGCCGGCGCCGATCACGCCGTCGATCGCGCGGAGGCGGCTTTCCAGGCCTCGCGCGCAGCCGCCGCACCACAGGCCGTCCACGGCGAACAGCTGCCGCGTGACGGCGGCGGGCACCGGCCTAACGTCCCCCGGCCGGCGCCGCTGGCGGGGCGCCGGCGCCCAGCAGCCGGCCGTGATAGATCCGCCCGTAGAAAGTCTCCGCGCCGGTGTGGTTGCGCGCGGCGTTCTCGGCGACCGTACCGGTCTGGCGGGGGTCCCTGGGGCGTTCCTGGCTGTTGATGTAGGCCGCCACGTCCCACGCCTGCTGATCGGTCAGCCGGTTGGTCTGGCCGAGGGGCATATTGGCCTTGATGAAGCCCGCGGCCGTGTTCACGCGCGCCATTCCGGCGCCCCAGTTGTAGGACTGCGGACCCCAAAGGGGCGGAAAGACCGTGCGCCCGTTGGCGTCGGCCTGGCCCTGGCCGTCGGCGGAATGGCAGACCGCGCAGTTGGCGGCGAAGACCTGCTGCCCGCGGACGGGGTCATATCCGAGGGCGGTCTTCTGCAGCTCCGGATAGCCCGAGCCCTCCATATCGACGCCCGTGGGGGCCCCGGTGGCGAGGAAATGCATATAGGTCTGCAGATCCTTGTAGACGTCGTGGCCAGCGGGCGGTGGGCCGCCGCTCGGCGAGGCCTGGGCGTTCATCGAATAGGTGAAACAGCCCTTGATCCGATCCTCCATCGTATTGATCTGCTTGTTCTTGGAGCGATATTTCGGATAGGCGACCCAGGCGGCCCACATCGGCGCCGAGTCCGGCCGTCGTCCGCCGTCCAGATGGCAGGCCGCGCACGACAGGCTGTTGCCCACGAAGTCCGAGGCATTCGCCGGGGTGTTCATGAAGATCGCCTCGCCGCGCCGAATGGCGTCGCCGGAGGGACCGTCCGGTATGGCCGAGGACATCGGCGGCTGGAAATAGGCGGCCGGCTCGAGACCCGGTCCATCGCCGCCTTCGCTGCCCTTGCGATCGCGAATCCAGCCTGCGTCGACGGCCAGGGTGCCGATCACGAAGAGGGCCAGTCCGCCGGCGACGGCGAAGATGGCGTCGCGGGCGAGGCCGCCCTTGCGCGGCTTGTCGGGGCCGGTGGCGGGGGGCGGGGATTTGGGGTCATCGGACATGGTCTAGCGCCTGTCGTCAGGAGGTGAAGCGGGATTGGGCGGCAAGGTGGCGAGATAGTCCGCCACGGCGCGGCGATCGGCGTCCGACAGGTTGCGGGAGACGGCGTTCATCAGATCGACGGAGGAATTGTCGCGCTGTCCTCCGGCCCAGGCGGAAAGTTGAGAGGCGGTATAGGCGGGATGCTGGGCGGCCAGAGACGGGAACTGCGGCGCGACCCCAAAGCCCGAGGGGCCGTGGCAGGAGAAGCAGGCCGGGACATTCTTGGACCAGTCGCCATAGAGCGCCAAGCGTTCGCCCCGCGCGATGTCTCCGCCGAGCGACGGCCTGGCCGTGGAGGGGGCCCGCAATCGCGCATAATAGTCCCCAAGCGCGCGGCGCTCGTCCGGCGACAGGGCGGAGGCCACAATGGCCATCGACTCGTTTTCGCGGGCGCCCGCGATATAGTCGTTCAGCTGTTTGACGATATAGGCCGAGGGCAGGCCGGCCAGTCGGGGCACGGTCTCGCTGCCCTGGCCCCGGGTCCCATGACAGGACGAACAGGACCAGGCGTCGCCTCGCCCCTCGTTGATCAGTCGGATCACCCCGGCGTCAATCGCGGCCGGGGGCGGCGCGACGAACACGGGTTGCGGCGCCAGGTCCGGCGCCATGCGGGAGACGATCTCGACGCCGCCCCGCCAGGGCCCCCGGTCAGGGAACCGGCGACGCTGTGCCGCGACGAAGGCGGGGGTGACCGGGGCCTCGGCTCCGCCCCAGGTTTGGCGGACGTACGAGGCGACGCGGGCCAGTTCTTCGTCGGACAGAACGCTGGAGAAGTTCGGCATATGGCCGTTGAAGGTCCGACCGCTGACGGCGATGGGGCCGTCGATCCCGTGCAGCAGTATCTGGACCACGACCTGGGGATCGGCCGAGACGAAGGCTGAGCCTTCCAGGGGCGGCACGGCGCCGCGAACCCCCACGGCGTTGGGCTGATGGCAGGAGGAGCAGCGGGCCTCGAAGATCTGCGCCCCGGAATTGACCGCATGACGGGGCAATTCGGCCATCTGGGCGGCGCGTTCGGACCGGCCGATCGCGACGGCCTGGCTGTTGTCCCACAGGGTGATGCCGCCCCAGAGGGCCAGGGCGACGGCGATCCAGAGAACCGGGAGCGGGATGCGCCGGAACTCCTCATAGGGTTCGTAGGCCTCGTCCGTCTCGCGTCGTTCGACCGGGTCGGGGGTTCGCCGTGTCCAGGGAAGGCGGATCATCGCGGCTCGCCCCTCTCGCTGTAGCCGTCATCGCGAACGCCGGCGCGGGGCGCCGGGAAAGTCCTGTCCAAACTCTTGAGATAGGCCACCAGATCCAGGGCCTGGGAGCGGGCCACGACGACCTTGCCCGCGGGCGCATAGCCCCCGGGCATGGCCACGACGACATCGCCCCTGGCCGCCTTGTCCTTGATCTCGAACAGATAGGGATAGGCGGGCATGATGCTCCAGTCGAACACGGCCCGGGGCTGGTAGAGATGGGTGAGATGCCAGTCCCGGCTGGGAAGCCGTGCGCCGACGTTCTGAAGATCCGGCCCGGTCCGCATGGTGCCCAGCTGGTGGGGCTGATCGTAGAAATAGTCCGAGGCCACCGAGGCGCGCCCCCAACCACGTTCGGCGTCGGGGGCCTGGTCCAGCGACCGGGGCTGCTGGCTGTGACAGGACACGCAGCCCTGCGAGACATAGATGTCGCGGCCGCGCGATTCCGCCGCAGTATAGGCCTCGAGACCCGGTGTGGGGGGCTCGGTCCGTATCTGGATGCCTGGGAGGATCACGAGAAGGAGGGTGGCGAAGGCCAGGATGGCGAGGGCGAGGACGCCGAGGGGAATGACGCGGTTCATGCGGCGGTCGCCGGAACGGTGTCGGGCGGCGAGTCAGTGGCGTCCGACGCGGACGACGGGGCCCGTCCGCGCACGATCACGGCCATGAAATGGATCGCGAAGATCAGATGGCCCACGGTCATCAGGATACCGCCCACGGACCGGGCCTCGAGATATGGCTTGAGCAGCGTCACGCTGTCGGCGAAAGGACGGGTCACATCCAGCATCGCCAGGCCCTGGAGGACGCCGCCCACCGTCAATGACACGAAATAGACGGCGAAGCCGGCGACCACGAGCCAGAAATGGGCCGCGATCAACCTGGGCCAGGGCCAGGCGCGACCGGTCAGCCGCGGCAGGGTGTGGTAGACGGCGCCGAACAGAACGAAGGACACGAAGCCATAGGCGCCGAGATGGGCGTGGCCGACCGTGTATTGTGTGAAGTGGGTCACGGTGTTGACGCTGCGCAGCGCCTCGATCGACCCCTGGAAGGAGGCCGCCGTGTACATGAGCGCGCCCAGGGAGATGAATCTGAGGGGGATGGAAGCCTTGAAGACCCAGAGGTTGCGCGCGACTGTGACGTGCTGATTGACGGCCACGGCGATCACCGGGACGAACATCATCACGCTGTGGACGATGGACAGGGTGACGACCCAGGTGGGGACCGGGCCGCCGATCAGATGGTGGATGCCGACCTGGCTGTAGAAGAGGGCCAGGGCCCAGAAGCCGAGCAGCGACAGGCTGTAGGAATAGATCGGCTTGCCGATGATCTTGGGAATGAAATAATAGGCCGCGCCGACACCGAGGGGGGTGAGCCACAGACCCAGGACATTGTGGGCGAACCACCAGTTCACGGTGGCTTCCTGCACGCCCGAATGCAGGCCGGGCAGGTTGGCGATGAAGAACAGGATCGGAAACCAGCACAGGGCGCCAAGATAGTACCAGCCGGTCACATAGATGTGGCCGACGTTGCGATTCAGCGCTGTTCGCAGCAGGGGCAGGACGAAACAGGCCCCGGCGGCGGCCAGCAGGATGTCGATCTGCCAGGGAATCTCCAGCCATTCCTCGCCGTCGGTCCAGCCGGAAGCGATGGCCGCGGCCCCGGCGGCCAGGGCGATGTTCCAGAGCGCGGCGCCCAGGATCGGAAGGCGCGGATGACGCAGCGCGGTGTGGAAGATGCGCGGCGCGATCCATATCGCCACCCCGATGCCGGTCAGCGACAGCCAGCCGTAGGCCACCATGTTCAGATGCAGGGTCCGGACCCGCCCGAAGGTCAGGGGACCATAGGCCGAAAGCCAGTCCGGCCAGTGCAGTTTGAGCGAGGCCATGACCCCGAACACGGACCCCAGCACAAGCCAGAAGATGCCGCTCGCCAGCAGGACCAGAACGGGCCGTCGCGAGACAGCGTCGATCCCCGCCCGCGCGGTGTCATAGTGGTGCGGGCCGAGGGCCTGTGGGTCGTCGCCGGCCATGGTGGCGTCGTCGGCCTGCCCGGCCTCGCCGGGGACGAACACCGTATAGGCCTGACCCTGGTGCAGTTCCATCTGACGGTTGGTCACCGCCCAGATCAGGAAGGCCAGCGCCAGCAGGGAGACAAGGAAGCTGAGAGCCAGCAAAAGGCCGATCGTCACCGACACGCGCGTTCTCCCGGATCAGAATGCGACGGTGACATCTGCATATCCATAGACGGTATCGCCGGTATCGGGCGCGCCGGGCGCGTCGATCAGAACCCGCCCCTTGAACAGCCGGGCCGCTCCGACTTCCAGCCAGGCGCCATCGGGTCGCAGCGCATATCGCGCCCGCGCTTCGATCTGCTGCCCGGCGAACCGCCCGGAGCGACCCGAAGGGTCGGCGACCAAGGTCAGGCCGAGGGCGTCGGTCGGGCTGTCCAGCCAGAGCCCCCTGTACATCGCCATCGCCTCGAACCGGGGGGAGGGCCTGACCTCGACCCGGACGCCAGGCGACCTCAGGTTCTGGCGCGAGACGGGCCCGTAGAGACCGGCGGGGCCGAACTCGAACCGACGGGCGCCGAACAGTGGATCAAACCGCGCGTAATGGTCTCCGCCTTCGTCGCCGCTGGCGTGGTCATACTGGACCGCCAGCCGGGGCTTCCAGACGCGATCGAAGGTTCGGCCCACTTCGGCGTGCATGAACCAGGCGCCGACGTCCAGATCGCGCGTGTCGGCCACGGCGGCCGTCCGTCGGGCCGTGCCGACCTGTCCCGCGGCCTCGAGCTCGAAATCCACCCGACCGGTCCCGGGCCCCCGACGCAAGCGAAAGCCGGGCGTGAACAGCCGCCTGTCCCGGGTCTGCAGGGCCGGGTCATCCTGTTCGTTCAGCCCATAGCCGTAGATTTCCAGGGTGGTGGCCCGATCATCGAGCGATCCCACCCATGACGCGCCAAAGAACTGCAGGTCGGTGCTTTCGCGGTCCCATTCGACGGCATGGCCTTCCACGCCGGCCCGGTCGTCGGGCAAGCGGTACTGGGGCATGACCCAAAACGCGGTCAGGTTCCCGCCCCCCAGCGGGGTCTGAAGCCGCGCGCCCGTATAGGCGTTGGTGGTGTTGCGGAAATTCTGTCGCGAGACCAGCCGCTTGGACCCGACGTCCATCGTCATCCGGCCCAGGCGGAGAACGCTGTCGCCGTCGCCGCCGAGATCGATATCGGCAAAGGCTTGCACCAGTTCGAGTCCGTTGACCTCGCTGGTGCCCACGGAGGACAGGGGATCCTGTCCGAACGCCCGAGAATCGTACAATTCGGTCCCGAAGCGAACGCGACCGGCGTCGTAGCCCACGGCCAGGGTCGCGCGGGTGAACAGGACGTCGTCATGTTCGGCGAAACGCGGACGGAACTGGCCCGCCAGGGTTTCCGCGCGAACCCGCAGGCTGCCAGATACGGTCCAGCGCGAGGGTGTGGCGGGGGCCTCCGGAGCGATCACCGGCGCCGACTGCGCCGCGGCCGGATGGGATATCGCCAAGACCGCGAGGAGCGGTGCGATCATCGGGCGACGGGTCCAATACGACGAATCCTACCCATGGCAGGGGCGGTCAGGACGCCGCGGCGAACCATCCCCTCCTCGACGACCTGGGTGACGCTGACATCATGCACCTGGGTGTCCTGGCCCTGGGCGAAGGCGGCATAGCGATGCAGCCCTTCCAGCATGCCGACATTGGTGGCGGCGAGATACAGCCGGTCGGCTTCGATCGCGCGGCCATCGATCGTGACGTCGCTGACGCGCCGTCCAGCTGGACGGTTAAGGTCGAAGGTCCAGCCGATGCCGGAGGTCTGCACCAGGCCTCCGACGCGGTCGAAGACATCTTCGGGTCCGAGGTTGGTGGCGCTCTGTTCGAGGATCGACAGGACCTGGGCGCCCGTCAAACGCAGGGTCACCATCCTCGTCGGATGGGGCAGCAGGGTGACCAGGCGATCGCGCGTGACCGGTCCCGGGGTGACGGAAACGCCGTAACCGACGCCGGGCATGAAGGCGATGTCCGCGCCCGTGCGTTCGCGCATCAGGTCGCCGACCAGAACGTCGAAGGGGCTTTCAGATTTGTACTGGCGTCCGATCCGATCATAGGCCGTGGCCAGGACCTCATCGAGGCGGGCGCGATGGGGTCCGTCCAGATCGGACACCAGGGCGGCGATGCGGGGATCCGGGTCGATCCGGTCGTTCCAGAGGTCGGTCACCTTGCCCTCGACCGCCGACACCTCGCCGTCCGCGTCCACGGTGACGGTCAGCTCGCCAAGAGCGGCCGCATCGGACACGGCTTGGGCGATCCAGACCCCGTTCACCCGCTCGGGGGGATCGATCCGGTCGTGGGAATGAGCGGCCACGATCAGATCGATGTCGGGAATCTGTCGCGCCATCTCGCGATCTACGGCGGTGCCCTGGTGCGACAGGACCACAACCACTTCGGCGGCCTCGCGCATTTGCGGCAGAAAGGCGCGCGCCGCGTCGATGCCGTTGGTGAAGGTCACGCCCCGGGTGTTGGCCTTGGATCCGGTCTCGCCGGTGTTGTGATAGCTAAGGGCCAGCACAGCGACCCGGACGCCGCCGACCTCGAACATCTCCCACGGCCGTCCGAATATGGGTTCGCCGTCCATCAGGGCGTTGGCTCCCCGCATCGGAAAGTCGGCGATGGCCTGAAGTTCCCGGGTCCGGTCCAGCCCGTAGTCGAAATCGTGATTGCCCAGGGCCATGAAGCGATAGCCGACCGCGTTCATCAGCCGGATCATCGCCTCGCCTCGCGTGGCGTTGCCGACCAGGTCGTCGCTGAAGGTGTCGCCCCCGTCCACGAGCAGCACAGAGTCGGGTCCGACTTTCCGGCGCACGTTTTCGATCGCGGAGGCGAGGTAGGCGAAGCCGCCGATCATGGCGGCCCGGTCGAACTGGGCCGGGTCGCGGCCGGGATCGCCCGTCTGGGCGGTGGCGTCGCCCGGCGCGACCGGGAAAGGCGTATGACGCCCGTGCATGTCGTTGGTGTGCAACAGGGTGAAGGCGCGATCCTGGGCCAGAGCCGGGCGCGGCGCGGCCGCGACCACCAGTCCAAGCGCGACCGCGATCATTCCGAGCTTCATGCGTTTTTCTCCCGACGTTTTGCCGCAGGAGCCACACGTCCTACCTTAAGGCAGTCTTAAGGCCGGATTCGGTCCACCATTTTTACGACCACCGGTCGCTCCGCGGCGAGAGCAAATCCGGCGTCAGGTCGGGGCGGACCGTGATTGGGGTTGGGACGGGGCGTTTGACGAACGTCGATGTTTCCGACGTTCTGGCGGCAAGGTCTTTTCAGACCTCGGCGCGCACGTCGGTTACGGGCATGATCAGGTCAACCCGCAGCCCCCCAAGCGCCGAGCGCGCATAGTCCATCCGCCAGCCTTGAGCGCGCGCGCAGGCCTGGGCGATTGACAGCCCCAAGCCGTTGCCGCCCGGACGGGCGTTGGCCGCCCGGAAGAAGCGATGGCCGAGGCTGGTCAGATCGGAGAAGCCGACGCCGGGGCCGTCGTCTTCGACGATCAGTCGGGTCAAATGTCCGTCGGCCTCCAGGCGGACCTCGACGCGGGATTCGGCATAGGTGGCGGCGTTGGACAACAGGTTGCCGAGGATGACGGAGAGCGGATGGGGTTGCGCGTGCAGGCTCAAGGGGCCGGGCCGATGGATCGCGATGCCGGGGTGGTCTCCCGCCCGCTTGATGAGATCCGGCCAGAGGTCGGCCAGCGGGATCCAGCGTCGCTCCTCCAGGGTCGATGAGAGGGCCTCGCTGCGCGACATTTCCAGCAACTGGCTGACCAGTCGCGCGGTGCGATCGACGGACTCGGTCATCTGCGCCAGGGCGCCGTCGCGCACGGTCTTGTCCTTGGCGGCGGCGGCGATCTGGGCCTGGACGCGCAGGCCGGCGAGGGGGGTGCGCAGTTCATGCGCCGCAGCGGAGATGAATTGCGACTCGCGCTGTCGCGCCGCGTCCAGACGCCCGATGAGGCCGTTCAGGGCGTCGGTGAACGGCTTGAGTTCGTCGGCGGCCTCGGGCGTCATGACCGGGGTCAGGTCATCGGCGTCGCGCGCGGCGATGGCGCGGGTGACCGACCGGATCGGGGCAAGGCCGCGACCCACCGACATCCAGATCAGGCCCGCCATCGCCAGCAGCCCCAGCCCGGCCGGGGCGATCAGGCCTGCGATCACGCTCTGAACCAGATGGTCGCGCATGCCGAGATTGTCGCCGACCAGGACGCGGACGCCGGCCTCGCGGTTCTCGACGGCGTAGACACGCCAGCGCTCCCCGTCGATCACCGTCTCGGAGAACCCCGTCGCAGCGGTCGTGAGACGCGAACCCGGAGCCCCGTCCGAACGACCGATGAGCGCGCCGTCAAGCGACCAGATCTGGCAGGACAGCTGGCGGGCGTAGGAGGTTCGGCTCGTGGCGGACGCCAGCGCCGCGGCGTCCGACGGTACGCGGGCGACATCGCCGCTGGACAGCAGGGACGACACCATGCGCGAGGCCTCAATCAGGCGGGCGTCGAGGACGCGCTCGACCTCGTGCTGGGTGCGGACATAGACCCAGCCCGCCGCCAGGCTCCAGACGACCGTCGAGGCAAGGGCGAGGATAACGAACAGTCTGAGGCGAATCGAGCTCATCGCAAGGCGTATCCCAGGCCGCGCATCGTTCGGATCAGATCGGCGCCGAATTTGGCGCGCAGATGGTGGATGTGCACTTCCACGGCATTGCTGCCGATGTCTTCCTGCCATCCATAGAGCCTCTCTTCCAGTTGTCCGCGCGACAGCACCTGGCCCGGACGCTCGATAAGGGCCTCCAGGATCGCGAACTCGCGGCGCGAGAGGGGGACGTCCCGGTCGCCCAGCCAGGCGAGACGGGCCTTCGGATCGAGAACGAGATCGCCGTGTTTCAAGGGCGCGGACGCCCGCCCGAGGACCCTGCGACGGACCGCTCTCAGCCGCGCCGCGAGCTCCTCCAGATCGAAAGGCTTGCCGAGGTAGTCGTCGGCGCCCGCATCCAGGCCCTCGACGCGATCGGGTGCGGAGTCCCGGGCGGTCAGGAGCAGCACGGCCACCGCCATCTCGCGGCGTCGGACGAAGCGCAGCACCTCCAGACCGTCGCCGTCCGGCAGGCCGAGATCCAGCACGACGGCGTCGAAGCTGGAACAGTCCAGAGCGGCCAGGGCGTCCTGGACGGTGCCGGCGACATCGACGGTCCAGCCATAGGTGGTCAGACCGACCTGAAGGCCGTTGGCGAGAATGGGGTCGTCTTCTACGGCAAGGATGCGCATGGCGATCGGATCGGCCTCCAGGCTTAAGGCTGACTTAAGCTGCGATGACGATCGACGCCGCATGAAAAAGCGCTTCGCCTTCATTTCCGGCGTGAGACTGGCCCTCGCCCTGGTGATCATGGCGCTGGCCGGAACCTTGCCCGCCGCAGCCCAGGCGCCCCTGTCTCCGCAGGACGCCTTCGACCTCTCGGTCACCCGCACCGAGGCCGGCGATGTGACCTTCGCGTGGCGCATCGCGCCCGGACACTATCTTTACCGGGGCCATACCGTGGCCACGGCGGCGGACGGCAAGACGGCGCTCGCCCTGGACCTGGCTCCGGGCCAACAAAAGGACGACCCCGGCTTCGGCGTCGTCGAAATCTGGCGCGACGCCGGCCAGGCGACCCTGACCCAGGCGACGCTCGAGGGCGCCGGCTCTTCCCAAACGGTCAACATCACCTATCAGGGCTGCGTCGAGGACTCGATCTGCTACCCGCCCGTCACCGAGACCGTGGCCCTGCCGGTTCTGCCGGAAGGCCGCGCGGCGCCCGCGCAAACCCTGGCGACCAGCGACCCTTCGGACGCGGTCGCGGCGAGCGCCAGCGCCCTGGCGATCGCCGCCGCCGAAGCGTCGTTCGCCGAAAGCCCCGGCGGCGTCGCCGCCCCGGGTCCCGTCGCCTCCGGAACCGGCGAGGTGCAACTCCAGTCGGGCGGCGGAATGGTGGAATCCCTGTCCCTGCACGGCGGCGCCCCTTGGGTGCTTCTGGCCTTCTTTGGTTTCGGAATTCTGCTGGCGTTCACGCCCTGCGTCTTCCCCATGTACCCCATCCTCGCCGGCGTGATCGGACGGGGCGTGGACGGGCGCGACCCCCGGCGGGGTTTCATCCTGTCCGGGTCCTATGTTCTGGGCCTGGCGTCCGCCTTCGCGCTTCTGGGCATGGCGGCCGCCTGGTCGGGGCAGAATCTGCAGATGGCGCTGCAATCCGTCTGGGCGGTCGGCGCGCTGTCGCTGGTCTTCGTGGTTCTGGCCGCGTCCATGTTCGGACTGTTCGAACTCCAGCTGCCGTCCGCCTGGACGTCGCGGCTGTCGGTGGACCGGGGCACGGGCCGACGCTCGGCGCCCTCCGCGGCGGGCATGGGATTCGTATCCGCCTTGATCGTGGGGCCCTGCGTCACCGCGCCGCTCGCGGGAGCCCTGCTCTACATCGCCCAGACCGGCGATCTCGCGCTGGGGGCCGGCGCCCTGTTCGCCCTGGGTCTCGGCAAGGGCGTGCCGCTGATCATGTTCGGCACCATGGGCGCGCGCCTTCTGCCCAAAGCCGGCCCCTGGATGAACCGCGTCAAGGCCGTCTTCGGTTTCCTGTTCCTGGCGACCGCCTGGTGGCTGGGATCCCGCATCCTGCCGCCGGTCGTGACCCTGGTGACTGGCGCCGCGCTCCTTCTGATGGCGGCCGCGGCGCTCGGGCTGTTCCAGCGTGATCCGGCGCACGGCCTCGGCGCGCGGATGGCGCGTGTCGCGGGGCTGGCGGCGACCGTCTGGGGCGTGATGCTGTTGGTGGGCGCGGGCGCGGGCGCGACCGATCCCCTGCAACCCCTCGAGCCCTTCGGCGGCGTCCGGGCGGCGGCGGCTCCCCCGGACTACACCGAAACCGTGGTGACCGACGAGGCCGGGCTGCGACAGGCGACCGCCCTGGCGAGCCAGTCCGGACGGCCGTCGCTGGTCTATTTCACGGCGGACTGGTGCGTGAGCTGCAAGGTCATCGAACGCGAGGTCTTCGAGGATCCCGAAGTCCGGGCCCGTCTGGGGGAGGTCTCTCTGATCAAGGTCGATGTCACAAAGACCGACGTCGAGGCGCGGTCCCTGATGGAAGCCTTCGCCGTGGTTGGTCCCCCGACGATGATCTTCCTGGATGCCGAAGCGCGCGAGCCCGCCGATACGCGGATCGTCGGCGAAACCGGAGCCAAGGGCGTTCTTGACGCCCTGACCCTGGCGCAGGGAGGCTGAGATGGGCGCGATCGTCATCGGGCCTCTGGTCCTGTCCGCCGAACGGTTCGCCATCATTCTCGGCGTGGCGGCCTTCCTGATCGTGTCAGGGATTCTCGCGAGCCGGGTGAGCGGACGGTTCAACCCCTGGAGCACGGTGGTGGCGCTGGGCGGCGTGGCCATAGCGCGCCTGGCTCATGTGATCGGTCACTGGTCCTATTTCGAAGGGGACCTGCTGCGAATTTTCGCCGTCTGGCAGGGCGGTTTCTCCTGGCCCTGGGCCCTGGTCGCGGTCGGCCTCGCCAGCCCTTTAATTCTCAAACAGCGCCGTCTGATGGCCTATGGGCTCGCTCCCGTGATCGCGGCGGTCTTCGTCTGGAACGTCGCCTACCAACTGACCGCCCAGACCGACGCCAAGCCGATGCCGGACCTTACCCTGGCTCAGATCGACGGCGCCCCGCTGAACCTCGCCGAGGGCGACGGCCGACCGACCGTGATCAATGTCTGGGCCACCTGGTGCCCGCCGTGTCGCCGGGAAATGCCGGTCCTGGCGGCCGCCGAGGCGGCCAATCCGGACGTCCGGTTCCTCTTCGTCAACCAGGGCGAAGGTGCTGAAACCATCAACCGCTTCCTCGACGGCCAGGGCCTGGAGCTGGACACCGTCCTGCTCGACGAGGCGATGGCCTTGCCGAGACACTATGGGACCCTCGGCATTCCGGTGACGCTGTTCATCGACGCCGACGGCGCCCTGCGAAAGTCGCACATGGGCGAGATTTCGCCCGAACAGATCGACGCCGAACTGCAGGCCATCGCCCGCTGACGGTTCCACATCATTCGAGACAGCACTGGAGAAGAGCATGCTCAACACACATCATATGGTCGCCACCGTCCTGGGCGCCCTGGCGCTCGCCGCCTGCAACCCCGCGGGAGCCGAGAATTCCACGACGGAATCCGCCGGCACGGCCACGCAGGACGGTGCCCTCGTCACCAGCGTCGGCTTCGCCGACCTGCTGCGGACGCCGGCCGCGCCGTTCATCGGGGCGGAGAAGGCCGACGTCACGATCATCGGCTTCATGGACTACAACTGCCCCTACTGCCGCCAGATGAACCCGGAACTGGCGGCCCTGCTCGAAGCCGACCCCAAGGTCCGCATTCTTTACAAGGACTGGCCGATCTTCGGCGAGCCGTCCACGGCCGCGGCGCGGACCGCGCTCGCGGCTGGCTATCAGGGCAAATACGAAGCCGTTCACAACGCCTTCATGCGCTCGGCCAATCGCATCGCCGGCGAGGACGACATTCGGACCCTGGCTGAATCCGCCGGCGTGGACATGACCCGGCTGGATCGTGACCTCCAGACCCACCGGGCCGAGATCGACGCCGTCCTGGACAGAAACAAACGCGAGGCCTCCGCGTTGGCCCTTCAGGGCACGCCGGCCTTTATCATCAACGGCAACCTGATCCCCGGGGGTATGCCCCTGGCGCAGCTACAGGCGGTGATCGCCCGCATCCGCGCGGGAGAGCCGCTCCGCTGAACGGAGCACGACCGCCTTGGCCCATCTGACCCTGCTTCAGCTCAACGACCTGCACGGCTATCTCGAGCCTCATCCAGAACTGGTGCGAACCGGAGGCGGCTGGCGGTTCGAGAGGCTGGGCGGGCTGGCACGCATCGCCTCGATCTTCGCCAAGGCGCGGGTCGAGTCGGAGGGCGCCGTTCTGACCCTGGACAACGGCGACACCTTCCACGGCACCCATGTCGCCCTGGAGTCGAAGGGCGAGGCCCTGGTTCCGTTGATGAACGCCCTGAAGATCGACGCCATGACGGCGCACTGGGAGTTCGCCTATGGGCCGGCCGGATTCGCCAGGCTCGCCGCGCAGCTGGACTATCCGGTGCTGGCCGCCAATGTCTTTCGCAAATCGGACGGCGCTCCAGCCTTTGAGGGGCGTCGCGTGTTCGACCGCGGCGGACTCAAGGTCGGGGTCGTCGGACTGGCCTGTCCCATCGTCGACAAGACCATGCCCCCCAGTTTCAGCGAGGGACTGCGCTTCGAGATCGGCGTCGAGGAATGCCGGGATCACGTCGCGGCGCTGCGCTCGGACGAGGGCGTCGATCTCGTCGTGGTCCTGTCGCACCTCGGCTTTCCCCAGGACGTCCAGCTCGCCAACGACGTGGCGGGCATCGACGTCATCCACAGCGGCCACACCCACAACCGCATGCATGAGCCGGTGGTGGTGAACGGTGCGATCATCTTCCAGTCCGGCTGTCACGGCGCCTTCGTCGGACGGCTCGACCTGGACGTCGAGGCGGGGCGGATCGTCAGCCATCGCCACCAGCTGATCCCCGTTGACGACGGCTGGCCCGAGGATCCGGAGATGGCGGCCCTGGTCGAGAACGCCATGGCGCCGCACCGGGACAGGCTCTCCGAAGTGGTCGGCCGCACGACCCGGCCGCTGCACCGCTACGCCATGCCCAGCGCGCCGATGGACGACGTCCTTCTCGACGCGATCGCGGCGGCGGCCGAGGTCGAGATCGCCTTTTCCAACGGGTGGCGTTACGGCGCGCCGGTCGCGCCAGGCCCGGTGACCCTGAACGATCTCTACAACATCATTCCGATGAACCCGCCGGTCTCCCGGGTCGATCTGACCGGAGCGGAGATTCACGAGCTTCTGGAAGACAATCTCGAGCGCACCTTCGCCGCCGACCCCTATGCCCAGATGGGCGGTTACATAAAGCGCTGCCGCGGCCTGACGGTGTTCGTGAAACTCGAGAACCCGAAGGGCGAGCGCGTCGATCGCCTGTTTGTCGGCGATGAGCCAGTCGATCCGGAGCGCGTCTACCCTTGCGCCTTCGTCACCACCCAGGGCGTGCCCAGGCGATATGGAACCGGGCGTCGCGATCTGCAAATCGATGCGATCACGGCCCTGCGACGCTGGCTGTCAAGGAACGTCGTCGGCGACGGTCTGCGGCCCCCCAGCGTCATTGTCGTCTGACCCTCGCGCCGTTCATCCCGCATCCTTTGCGCAATCATGGAAGTTATTGCGCCTGACGGCATCCGTCACGCCGGAGGATCATCGATGCGATACATCAGCCATGGCGGCGCGCAGGTGGCGGCGCTGCATGACGAGAAGACCGGCAGCTGGCAGTATGTGGTCAGCGATCCGGACTCGGGCGTGGCGGCGATCATCGACCCGGTGTGGGATTTCGACGAAAAGGCCGCCGCCACCTCCACCCGCAATGCCGACGCGCTTGTGGACCATGTCCGCGAGGCCGGCCTGAAGGTGGAGTGGATTCTCGACACCCACCCGCACGCCGACCATTTCTCCGCCGCTCCCTATCTTCACGAGAAGCTCGGGGCACCGACGGCCATTGGCGAAAAGGTTCGGGGCGTCCAGGCCCTGTGGAAGGACATCTACCGGCTCCCCGAAAGCTTTCCGACCGACGGGCGTCAGTGGGACCGGTTGTTCGCCGCCGGCGACACCTTCCGGATCGGCGGACTGGAGGGCCGGGTGATGCTGTCCCCCGGCCACACCCTGGCGTCGATCAGCTATGTCGTCGGCGGCTGCGCCTTCGTGCACGACACCCTGATGATGCCCTATGCGGGCACCTCCCGCGCCGACTTTCCGGGCGGTGACGCCCACGTGCTGTACGGCAGCATCCAGGACATCCTGGCCTTGCCGGAAGAAACCGGCGTCTTCGTCGGCCACGACTACGGGCCGGACGGTCGGGAACCTGCCTGCTTCAGCACCGTGGCCGATCAGCGCCGCGACAACATCCACGTCGGCGGCGGGCGCTCCGAGTCCGAATTCGTCACCCTCAGGGAGGCGAGGGACGCGACCCTGCCGCTGCCCAAACTGATGCTCTACGCCCTTCAGGTGAACATCCGCGGCGGCGTCCTGCCCGAGGCGGAGGCCGACGGTCGTGTGTTCTTCCGTATTCCCGCCAACTATTTTCCGGTCAGCCTGGGTTGAACGACGGACGCCGCAAGGCGCCGCCGCCCTCGCCCCCGCCGCCACCCGGCCCAGGAGAGAACCGTCATGGACATTCGCCCGCTCGATGAAACCCTCTCGATCTCGCCGCCGCTGAGTCCGGCGGACCTGCCGTCCCTCGCCGCCCGGGGCTATCGTTCCGTCATCTGCAACCGCCCCGATGGCGAGGCGCCCAGGCAGCCCGCGGCCGCCGAGATCGCCGCCGCGGCCGAGGCCGCCGGTCTTGAGTTTCGCCACATCCCCGTGGTTGGCGACGCGATCGGGGAAGCGGACGTCGCCACCTTCAGGGTAGCGTTGGCCGATCTGCCCGGGCCGATCCTCGGCTTCTGCCGCCCGGGCGCGCGCACGACGAAGCTCTGGGCCCTCGTAGGCAAGGACGAGCAGCGGGCGGCTGCCCTGATCGCGACGGCGAAAGGCGCCGACCATGATGTGACCGGCCTCAAGCCGCGCCTCGAAGGACCCATCTGATGCCCGCGCCCGCGGCCCAGGGACCCGGGCCGTGACGACCCTGAGCCTGCTTCAATATTTCCTCGGTGCCGGCGCCGGCGCGGTCGTGGGCTTCTCGCTCGGCTTGGTCGGCGGCGGAGGATCCATTCTGGCCGTGCCGCTGATCGTCTATCTGGTGGGCGTGAAGGATCCGCATCTGGCGATCGGGACCAGCGCGTTCGCGGTCGCCGCCAACGCCGCCGCCAACCTGGTCAACCATGCTCGCGGCGGCACGGTGAAATGGAAGATCGCCGGCCTGTTCGCCGGGGCCGGCGTGATCGGGGCGCTGGTCGGCTCCACCCTCGGCAAGGCCATAGACGGACAACAGCTGCTGGCCCTGTTCGCGGTGCTGATGCTGGTCGTGGGCGCGCTGATGATGCGCGGCCGATCGGCTTCGGGCGATGCGACGGTCCTGTTGACGCGGTAGAACGCCCCCAAGCTGATCGGCACAGGAACGGCGACCGGCATCCTGTCCGGGTTCTTCGGGATCGGCACAGGAACGGCGACCGGCATCCTGTCCGGGTTCTTCGGGATCGGCGGCGGCTTCCTGATCGTGCCCAGCCTGATGTATTCGACCCGCATGCCGATTTATTACGCCGTGGGCTCGTCGCTCGTCGGCGTGACGGCCTTTGGCCTGACCACGGCGTTCAACTACGCCCTGTCCGGCTGGGTCGACTGGCCGCTGGCCTTCGCCTTCGTCGGCGGCGGCGTGGTGGGCGGGTTGTTCGGCTCGCGACTGGCCAGGCACCTTTCCGACAAGAAGGGCGCGCTGAACTCGGTGTTCGCGGCGCTGATCTTCGTCGTGGCCATCTACATGCTCTATCGAAGCGCCGATGCGCTTGGGTTTGTCTAACCGATGTTTTCAGGCGACCGGAGGTTCTTAAGGCTGGCGTAAGTCTCGGGCGCTCTGGATGACGCCCAATCATCAAAGGAAACGCCAGATGACACAGTTGGTTGACGGCGAAAGAGATTTCACGACCAGGCTCGACCGGCGACGGCTCCTGGCGGTCAGCGTCGCGGCGAGCGCGGCGGCCTACGCCGGGACTGCGGTGGCGGGTCACGGGCCGGGGCCGGGGCTCGGCATCGCGACGGCCCCCAATCCCCATGTGTTTCCGCTGATCCTGGCGATGAGCCTAAATCCCTCGCTTCCAGTGAGACTGCTGCCGATCGCCGAGTCTCGGGACGCCGACGCCCTGTTCGCTTCGGGCGAGGCGGATGCGATGCTGGCGATGACCTATGTCGCCGCCCGGAAGGGTCTGTCCGGCGCCGTTCCCGATCTTCGGCTGCACACCCTGACCACCTGGCGAGGCTTCTTCCAGGTCGCCGTTGGCGGTGTGCGCGGGTTTCAGGACCTGAAGGGCCTGACCACCATCGTCAGCGGGCCGGTCGGATCCGGTCGAGGCGGCGGCGGAGACCTGATCTTCCAGGCGGCCGCCCGTCGCCAGGGGGTCGATCCCGTCAACGATCTCCAGGTGGAGTATCTTCCGATCAAAGCGGGCATGCAGCGCATGATGTCGGGCCGGGCCGGCGCCATCACCGTGCCCAGTCCGGGAAGCACGGGCCTGGTCGCCCGATCAAGAACGCCGCCGGCAGCCGCGCCGGCGGCGCCGTTCACGGCCCTGGACCTGCAGGCGATTTTCTCAGGGTTCGCTGCCTTCCCCGCCGACCAGTTACCACTCGGCGGCCTGCATGTTTCGGACAGGGTCTTGGGGGTGAGCGAGAAGCGCCGGCAGCTCGAGGTCGTCGTCGAGGCCTACCGCGACGCCGCGGAGCGGCTAACGGCCGATCCGGCGCTTTACGCGCCGGTGGTCGCGGCCAACTACGGACGGCATTTCGACCGGGTCGGCGCCGGCGGCTTGTCCGCTACGCTGCTCGCGCGCGCCCTCCACTCAGGCGATCTCGTCTACCGCGCGGAGCGCCCGAATCCCGCGCTTGGACGCGATCTGCGGGCCTGGGTGGGCGAGGTCCTGGGTCGACCGGTCGGCGCGGACTTCCTCGTCGAGGGCGGATGAGTAGACCCTGCGAATCTGGCGGCGGCGCGACCGACGGATCAAGGCGACCCGCCGTTCGTTACGGCCCTGCGAGACTGCAACGCGTCGGCCTGGCGCCATCAATAAGGACCGCCCCATGAAGTCGCATATCCTGATCGTCGGCGGCGCGCTCGCGTCGCTCCTGTGGGCCACGGCAGCCCTGGCCGATCCGTTGCATGTCTACGGGCCGGGCGGGCCTGCCCCGGCGATGCGCGAGGCCGCCGAAACCTACACGAGGACGTACGGACGCGAGGTGACCGTCGTCGCCGGTCCGACGCCGCAATGGCTGGCCAACGCCAAGCTGGACGCGGATGTGATCTTCAGCGGCTCGGAGACAATGATGACCGACTTCGTCACCGCCATGGAGGGGCGTATCGAAGCCGCAAACGTCGAGCCCCTCTATCTGCGCCAGGCGGCGATCCTGGTGCGTCCGGGCAACCCGGGTACGATCGAAGGCTTGGCCGACCTGTTCGAGCCGGGCCACCGGATCGTGGTGGTTAACGGCGCAGGACAGGACGGCCTGTGGGAAGACATGGCCGGACGCGCGGGCGACATCCGCAGCGTGCGCGCGCTCAGGAAGAACATCGTCCTGTTCGCTCCCAACAGCGCCGAGGCCAGGACGGCCTGGGTCGCCGACCCCACCCTGGACGCCTGGATCATCTGGAACATCTGGCAGGTGGCCAATCGGGAGGTGGCGGATCTGGTCGAGGTCGAGGAGCCCTACCGGATTTATCGCGACACGGGCGCGGTCGTGACCACGCTGGGGCGCGAGGATTCGGACAGCCAGAAATTTCTGGAGTTCCTTCAATCCCCGGCGGGCGCGGAAATCTTCCAGCGCTGGGGCTGGATGACCGACGCGTCTCAAGATGAGCCCAACGACGATTGATCGCCACGCGATATCTGCAACGGAGACAAAGCCGTGACCTACTATTTTTCCAGGACCCTCGAGGGCGGTTTCGACGAGGTGGTCGGCCGGACTCGCGAGGCGCTGAAGCAGGAAGGTTTCGGGGTCATCACCGAAATAGACGTTCAGGCGACGTTGAAGACCAAGATCGACGTGGACTTCCGACCCTATCTCATCCTGGGCGCCTGCAATCCGGCGATGGCGCATGAGGCGCTGCAACTCGAGGACAAGGTCGGCACCATGCTGCCTTGCAATGTGGTGGTGCAGGAACGCCCAGACGGGATGATCGAGGTCGCCGCGATCGATCCGGTCGCCTCCATGCAGGCGATCGGAAATCCGGCGCTGTCGGACAAGGCGGCGGAGGTCGCGGCGAAGCTTAAGGGGGCGCTGGAGCGGATATGATCTGTTCCCCGGCCTGCAGACAGGCCCCAGAGTGGCGGTTCCCGGGAGGATCCGAGGTCTCACAGACCAGGCCTTGCCTTCCCTTCAGATCGCGACCATCGCTGAGCGTCGGCGGGCCAGTGCCTTGGCGGCACAGGTGTCCGGCGAACCGCAGAACTTCAACCTCGAGTGCGCCGAAGGCCTTCGAGGAACTCGACGGGGTGGGGCGGATGAAGTCCTCAGCCGACTGATGATTCCAGTGCGGTCGAGGGCGGCGACTAACGGCCAGGAAGCCGCTCAGAGGGCCGCCGTCCCTCCGCCCGGACGACGCGATACCATAGACACAAGCCCTGCCGTCGCCAGCAGGGCGAACACGGCGCCGGCGAGGAAGGTCGTCTCCGGTCCCATCCGGGACCACAGCAAGCCGGCGACGACACTGGCCGCCAGCAAGGTCACGCCGCTGGCGAGATTGAACAGACCAAAGGCCGTTCCACGCATGTGCGACGGGGCCGTATCCACCACCAGAGCCGCCAGCAATCCCTGGGTCAGGCCCATGTGCAGGCCCCACAGGGCGACCCCGATCAGAACACCGGGAATAGTCGCCACGAAGGCAAGGACCATGTCGGCGGCGATCAGAATCGCGAGGCCCAGGATGAGCAGCCAACGTCGACCCATCCGGTCCGACAGGCTCCCGGCGGGCGCGGCCACGACCGAATAGACCACATTCATCACCACCATCACCACGGGCACAAGAGCGATGGCGAGGCCGACATCCTGCGCCCTCAACACCAGGAAGGCCTCGCTGAACCGCGCCATGGTGAACACCACGCCCAGGGCGACGACAGACCAGAACGCTCCGCCCATCGCGAGCACATCGATCCATCGGATCGGCGGTCGCGGATGACGCACGCCGTCGACGGGGCGGGGCTCCTGGACCGCGAAGATGAGCACCACGACCGCAAGCGCGGCTGGAACCACGGCCCAGGCGAATACCGCGCGGATGTCGCCTGCGAGAACGAACATGAGGCCCATTGCCACGAGGGGGCCGGCGAAAGCGCCGATCGTGTCGAGGGACTGGCGCAGACCGAACGCCGCCCCGCGGATCCCGGGCGGCGCGATGTCGGCGACCAGGGCGTCGCGGGGCGCGCCGCGAATGCCCTTGCCGACGCGGTCCGCGAATCGCGCGCCGAACACCTCGAACGGGGTCACCGCGAGCGGAAAGATCGGCTTGGTCAAGGCGCCCAGGCCATAGCCCGCCACCGCCAGCCATTTGCGGTGGCCAAGGCGGTCGCTGAGCCAGCCGGAGAAAACCCTGGTGATCGACGCCGTGGCCTCGGCGACGCCTTCTAGCAGTCCAACGAGCGCGACGCTCGCGCCAAGGCCGGTCACCAGAAAGACGGGCAGGAGGCTGTGAATCATCTCCGACGAGACGTCCATGAACATGGAGACGAAGCCGATCGCCCAGATGCTTCGGGGGACCGCTCGAAGGCCGGACCTGAGGGGTGCGCTCATGCCGTTGGTCTTAGCCCGGATCGACGCATCCAGACGAGTAGCCGACCGACGCTCATGGTTTTGAAAGCTCGCCCGGGCAAGTTGAGGCCCATGAGGACAGGATCGAAATCCGCCCAAGCCGACGCCGACCGTCGTTCCATTCAACGGGAGCGCTGCGTTTTGCGCTGCCGGATTACTTACGGTCCCTGGAACGAGGTCGTGGACGCGATCCTTCGCGACCTCCACGAGGACGGCGCGCGGCTTCGCCTGAGTTCCCGCGTCGTCTTGACGGGCCGACTGCGCCTGGAGATCCAGCCGGGCGGCGCCGTGCATATGGCGGATGTCGCCTGGCGACGTGGCGATGAAATCGGAGTCCGATTGGTCGAGACGCTTGATGAGACGGTCGAGCGGCAGATCGAGACTCTGCAGCGCGCCGGCGCACGGATGCGTCAATCAAGGTTTCCGGCGCCGAACGACGGCAGCTACTAGCCGCGAACACCGGCGTCAGTGCGGGCAGCGCAGATTTCAGGACCGGCCGATGAGCTGACCGCTTGACGGCACGTCCAACCCAGATGCCCCGGTCCGGCATCGGGTCCAGGCCCGGTCGACCCGGGCGGCCGCAAGCTTTGGACGACCATCAGTGCAGCACTTCGCCGCCGACCGGATCGACCTGTCGAAGTTGGCCGGCCGCGTCCTGGACAAAAACCTCGACCCGAGCGCCCTTGTCGATCAGCGTCGTCGCCCGGACCAACGCGGACTCGATCGCGTCGACGCTGAAGTCGAATTGTCCGGAATTCCGTCCATCGCGGAGAACGCGCCAATCGCCATCGCCGCGGATCACGGTGAACTGGATGACTTCGGGGTCTATGGCCAAGGGATCACTCCTTCCCTCACCGCCCGTGCCGCAAGCGGTCGGATTCAACCTATCCGGCTTCAGGGCAAGTTCAACAGGACCCTGAGCCAACCGATTTGCTGGAAATGCTCAAGGCTCTCGAACAGGGGGAGGGCCAGCAGCATGACGAGACCGTCTCTGAGCGTCGTGAGGAAGAACCGGGGCCTCACCTCGATGATCTCCTGGTCTCGCCACATCGAGAAATTAGGCCAGAAGCGCGGCGTGCGCGCGACATAGGCTGCGTAGGTCGGCCCGAAGGCGTCGGCGAGCCACGCCTCCTCGCGTTTCACCGTGGCGGCGAACACCAGCACGGCGATCAGGACGAAGAGCCCTGCGATGGTCGCGCTGCCGGTCTGGGCGCCCATGCCGAAGGCGCCGAGGAAGCTGAAGACATAGAGCGGATTGCGGCTGACCGAATAGGGTCCGCGATCGACGATCTCGGCCTTCTTGCGCCCGCCAATGTAGAGCGAGCACCAGGCCCGGCCGACAATGCAGATGATGATCGCCGCCATGCCGAATGTTTCGAGGCCCTCGTGCCATTCCGTCTCGCCGCCGATGGACTGGGTGATCGCGGCCAGGGCCACGACAGACAGGATCGCGACCAGCAGAACGGCCTTGCGGATCAACTGAACGCGGCGGAGGTCGAGGGGGCGAACCGAGCCTGAGGTGGTCATCTGGAACCCGTCTTGAGTGGCGACCGCACCGCGCATCCGGCGGCGACGGCAATGAGGATAGCGTGTCCGTTCACCGCAGTCTCAGCGTCTGATCCGTTTGATGATCATGGCGAGACCGCGACGGTGATCGGCTGTGAGACCCGACGCAGATACGGCTTTGGAAAGCTCCATGAACCGAGGGCGGCACAGAAGAAGGCGGGCAGGGGCCGGCCCGTCATCCGCCAGTGGAGGCCCTGCGGCTTTTCGGTGCGCTCGCCCGCCTCCGGGCGCGGCGCGGTCAAGCGACGGCTCGCTGCTTTTTGGCCCGGAGGCTCCAGCTCGTCATCAGGACCATGGCGATCAGGATGGCGAGCAACACCGCCGTTGATCCAATGGTGCCGAAGCCGAGGCCGCCCTTGTCCGGCGTCTTGGTGAGCAGGTCGCCCATCGTCGCGCCGAATGGTCGGGTCAGCACGAAGGCGATCCAGAACAGCACCGTGCGCGAGATACGGGTGAAGAAGTAGGCGAGCACGGTCAGGCCGATCCCGGCCGCGATGAGCAGATTGCTGAGTCCGTAGCCGAGACCCGAACTGTCGGCCAGGAAGTCTCCAAGGGCGGTGCCCAGGGTGTTGGAGACGAGGATCGCGATCCAGTAGAAGGTTTCGATCTTCGGATCGCGGATGTGATCGACGGCGATCGAGCCCGTCGTCAGGCGCCAGGCCGCGAGCACGGCGACCAGCGTCGTGGCGATAAGGGTCGCGCCGGTCGCGTAGCCCAGGCCGAGACTTCGATCCATGAAATCCGAGAGGGTCGTGCCCGCCGTGCTCGTGGCGAGGATGACGGCCCAGTACAGGAAGGGGTGGAACCGCCGGGCCCTCAACTGGAGCGTGAGGGCGACGACGAAGAAGCCGATCAACACCACCGAGCTCGCGGCGTAGCCGATGTTGAGCGTCATCGACAGCAGGTCGCCGCCGGTTTCGCCGACGGTGGTGGCGCAGATTTTCATGACCCAGAAGGCGAAGGTGACCGTGGCGACCTTGCTCGCCGTATCTGCGATCGGAGGAGAACCGGCATGGGTCATGCGGCAAGGCTTTCTGTAGTCGCGCGCTCGAACCCGATCGAAGCGACCAGGCCGGGCTCGCCGGATTGAAGTGAAAGTCGGGCGTCGTGCAGGGCGGCGATCGCGGCCACGAGGGCGAGGCCCAGGCCGGAGCCCGGAGATCCACGGCTGTGATCGAGGCGATAGAAGCGCTGGGTGACCTTCGACAAATCGGCCGACGGGATTCCCGGGCCGTTGTCCCGAACCGCGAGGATGACCCTGCCGTCCTCGATGCGGGCGTCGAGGCCGATGTGAGCCGGCGCGGGCGAGTGGACAATCGCGTTTTCGACCAGGTTGGACACCATCTGAACCAGGAGATCCTCATCTCCGGTGATTGCGGCCCCGGTTTCCGTTCTGAACCCCAGCACGTGCCCGGCTTGCTCGGCGACCGGCTGATAGGCCTCGAACACCCGTTGCATCATCTGGCCGGCGTCGATCGGGCCGAAGCTCGACCGTCCGGCACCCGCCTCGATCTGGGCGATCCGGAGCAGCGCCGCGAAGATGTCGAGCGTCTGGTCGAGCTCTGTGAGGGAGAGATCGACCGTCGCCTGAAAGGCCTCGACCGTGGTGAGGTTCGCCCTCGCATGTTCCAGGCGATGCCGCAGCCGGTTCAGCGGGGTGCGCAGATCGTGGGCGATATCGGACGAGACATGACGTATCGCCTCCATCGAGGCCTCCAGTCGGTCCAGCATGCGATTGAGGTTCCGGCGCAGCGCCTCGAACTCGGTTCCGAGCCCGATCGGCGGCATTCGGTCGCTCAGATGACCCTGCATGATCCGCGCCGTCGCCGCGTTCACGCGGTCGAGCCGGCGGGCCAGGACGGCGCCCGACGCCAATCCTCCGATCGCCGCGAGCACGGTCATGCCGATCACGCCCCAGATCGTGAGGAGCCCCATCCACTCGCGCAGTTCGTGAATGGCGTAGTTGCTCTTGCCGACCACAAGGGAACCCCGTGGGAGTTGAGTGACCAGCACCTCGATCGTGGCCAGTTCGCCGGACGTTTCCCGACCGTCCGGCGGCGCCGGCGCCGTGACCTCGCTGAAGCCTGCGACGGTGGGCCTTGCTGGAAGCCCGCCCGCTAGGACGCGGCCCTCGGCGTCCAGAACGAGGTATTTCAGCGCGTCGGCGGCCTGGATTCGAGACGCGACCCGGCGCGCCAGGATCGCAGGGTTCTCAGCGCCGCCGTCCGACAACAGAATCCGGGTTTCCGTTCGCAAGTCATCGCGGATCGAAGCGTTCGCATAGCTGGCGACCGACCAATAGAAGGCTGTGAACATCAGGGCGCCGCCGAGCGCGAAGATCACGGCGAACACGGCCGCCAGCCGCAGGGCGGACGAGGCCAGGAATCTAGGCGCAGTCATCGATCATGTATCCCGCGCCACGGACCGTATGGATGAGATCCTGACCGAAGGGCCGATCGACCTTGGCCCTGAGCCGGCTCATATGGGCGTCGACCAGATTGGTCTTCGTATCGAAGTGAAATCCCCAGACCTTGTCCAGCAACATGGCCCGGGTGACGACTTGACCGCTATGGCGGACAAGAAACTCCAGAAGCCTGAATTCCTGGGGCGTGAGGTCCAGCCGGGTCGATCCGCGCCGCGCCGTCCGGGCGGCGAGATCAAGCTGCAGATCTCCCACGTCGAGGACGGGTCTCAGATCGATGGACGGCGAGCGCCTGCCCAGGGCCTGCACCCGCGCCAGCAGTTCGCTGAACGCATAGGGCTTGACCAGATAGTCGTCGCCGCCCGCCTCAAAGCCTTCGACACGGTCGCGGACGCCGCCGACCGCGGTCAGGAATATGACGGGCGTGGCCTTGCCCGCGTCGCGAACCGCCCGGACCACGGACAGGCCGTCGCCGCCCGGCACCATACGATCGATGATCAGAACGTCATGCGCGCCCTCGAGCGCCAGATGCAGCCCGTCGTCGGCGTTAGTGGCGAGATCGACCGTATGCCCGGCCTCCGCGAGCCCGCGTTGCACGAACTCGGCGGCCTCGGCGTCATCTTCGAGAAGGAGGAGTTTCATTTGGGCCACTCGGTGAGGAACCGCCGCCCCCCGATGAGGGACGGCGTCCTGGTCAATCGTTGTCTTCGGGACCTTCGTTGGCTTCGTCGGCTTCTTCGGCGACCGCGCTCACCGCCCCGCTGGCGGCATCCACGGCATAGGTGGCGACGCGGTCGCCGCTTGCGATCTCGACTTCCCAGCTACGGCCGTTTTCGTCGTCGAACGAGGCTTCCATGGCCTTGCCCGATCCCTGGCGTTCCGCGATGGCTACGGCTTGGGCCAGCGAGACGCGCGCGCCGTTGACGGCGGCAATCTCATCGCGTTCGTCCTCGCCAGGCGGGCCCGGATTGGCGGCGACCGCCGCCCCGCCGATGGCCGCGGCCGAGATCAGCGCCGCCGCCGACAAACCGAAAATGAGTTTCTTGCGAGTCATGTGACGTCTCCATTCGCCCAGCATCGGGCGTGATCGAACACTAGGCCGGCCAACCTTCGCCAATGCTCTCGCGCGCATTACAAGTTGGAAACACGCTTGCTCCGGGTTCACCGTGAGGGTCCTGATCGTCGCGACGCGTCTGAGTGTGGAATACAGGCCGAGGAACAATCATGCATCGTCCGACCAACTTGCTAGGCCTGAACGCGCTCAGACAGCGGCGGTCGACCCTTCGGAACATCAACGAACAGACCAGAGAGCGGCTGTCTCCGCTCGACCGCTTCGCCATCACGATCACGACACGGGTCGGAACCATGGGGTTCTTCCTGATGATCGCCACGTGGTCGGTTTTTTGGCTCGGCTGGAACCTGCTGGCCCCGGTTCATCTCCGGTTCGACCCCCCGATGGGGTTCGTGCTCTGGCTGTTCATCTCCAATCTCATCCAGATCCTCCTGATGCCGTTGATCATGGTGGGCCAGAACATTCAGGGGCGTCACGCGGAAGCCAGAGCCGACGAGGATTTCGCCGTCAATCAGAAGGCCGAGCTCGAGGTGGAGGAGATCATCCGGCATCTCGAAATCCAGACAGAGATCCTCCAGCGACTTGACGGAGCGAGCAAAGGCTCTTCGTCAGCGTGACCAGAACATCTGTCGAAAAAGCCGGTGGCCCGCGACTTCGTGCAGGATCGCAAGGCTGGCGTGACCGACGAGATACGCCCAGACGAGTTTGGAAAACAGTTCATGGACGCCCAATCCCGCCGTGCGGACCGCTTCGGGCAGGACGGCGAGAAGGGTCATCGTCCCTGTGACGGCCATGACGCTGACCACGATCAGACCGAGGCCGTGGACGGCATGCGCGAAGGGGTGAGAGCCGACGTCAGGCAGCCGTCCACGCCGCCAGGCGGACAGGTGGAGGCGGAAGTCACGCCAGACGGCGAGGGTCGCTTTCGGCGAGAACCATGGAACCAGAAGCCCGAAGCGGGCCTCGCCCCGACGGACCAAAGTCCACAACCAGTAGGCCAGCAGAAGTCCGAGACTGGTAAGGCCCACCCATTCGTGAAGCTCGAACGCGAAGTTTTCGGCGCGTCCGGGCTTCGGCGCGATCATGAAATTGATAATCACCAGTTGATGGATCACCGCAATGGCCAGGAGCCCGTGCAGGGCTTTGGTCAGCAGGCTTCGGTCTGTTGACATCAGGCAGTCTCCTGGGGGCAGGTCGAGGTTCGCTCCGGTAGGGCGACCTCTCACCTTTATACGCAAATAACCAGCCAAGCCCTCAAACAAATCTACTCTAAAAATGCGAAGCATTCGCGAAACGGCAAGTACCGTCGTTGTCGGTTACTGATGGTATTGACCCGCTCCACCTTTCGGCCTTGAAGATGCGGTCCAGACAGGAGCGAGGGGGATGCCTTTGCACCGGGAAAGACACCTCGTGGAGAGGATTGGCTGGCTTCGCGCCGCGATCCTCGGCGCCAACGACGGGATCGTTTCCACCGCCAGCCTCATCGTCGGCGTGGCTGCGGCGGCGGCGCGGCCCAGCGACATCTTGCTGACGGGGATCGCCGGTCTGGTCGCAGGCGCGATGTCGATGGCGGCGGGTGAATACGTCTCGGTCAGTTCCCAATCGGATACCGAAGCGGCGGATCTGGAGCGCGAGGCGGACGAGCTCGCCGCCGACCCCGAGGCTGAGGTCGCCGAACTCACCGCCATCTATGTCCGACGTGGCCTCACCGACGAAACGGCCGCCGCCGTAGCCCGCCAGTTGACGGCTCATGACGCGCTGGCCGCTCATGCCCATGACGAGCTTGGTCTGGTTCCCGGAATGAAGGCGCGGCCGGTGCAGGCGGCCCTGACGTCGGCCGTGACATTCTCCGCCGGCGCCGGCTTGCCCCTCCTCATCGCGCTTGGAGCGCCCCCGACCTGGGTCGCGCCGGCCGTGGCGACCGGAGCGCTCGTCTCGCTCGCCGGGCTTGGGGCCATCGGCGCCGCTGCCGGCGGGGCAGGCCGGTTGCGCGCGGCCGGGCGGGTGGCGATCTGGGGCGCTCTGGCCATGGCGGTTACCTCCGCGGTGGGCGCGGCGGTGGGCGCGTCGCTCTGAAGCCCGGCGACCGGAGGCAAGATCGCGACCGCCCGGTAACCGCGAGCCATCCGCACCGCCCGAGCGCGCTCGACCCGTGACGAAGCCCGGGCGTGCTGTTCGCGTCTCCCGGGATCATCTCTCCCGGTTCTGGAACAGATCGGCGGGGGCCGCGGAGGGTCGATCGGCCTGGGATCGCCCCTGATCCTTCAGCCGTCGCAGGCGTCGCGTGAGATCCTTGAGGATCAGCTGTCGGGCCCGTGGCTGCATTTTGCGCCAGGATCGAATCTCCGGAACCGAACGGCCACAGCCCACGCACCAGCCGGTTCGGCCATCGAAGCGACAGACGTCGATGCAGGGCGAATCAGAACTCATGGCGTGGCCGCCGCAGGCAGGACGCCGATCGCTGTCGGCGCGGGGATCGCCTCATCCGTTCTGGCCACGGCGGGCAGGAGCCGGGCCGAGTTGAGAATGAAGGCGAGCTCCGACGCGACGTGGATGAAGGCGGCGAACAGCGGATTGAGAAAGCCCGCGGCCGCCAGACCGATCCCCAGGGCGTCGATGGCCAGGGTGCCGGCGAAATTCTGCCAGATGATCCGACGCGTCCGTCGCGCGATCCGCAAGGTGTCGACGAGGCGCACGAGATCATTTCCCAGAAGGACGACATCGGCGCTTTCCTGGGCGACGTCCGTTCCCGAGCCCATGGCGATGCCGACGCTCGCGGCGGCCAGCGCGGGTGCGTCATTCACGCCGTCGCCCACCATGGCGACGATCCGCTTCTGCCCCACGAGCGTCTGGATGCGGGCGAGTTTGTCTTCCGGGAGTAGGCCCGCTTCGATGTCCCGGATGCCGAGGCTGGCTCCCACGGCCTGGGCGACGGGAAGAACGTCGCCGGTCAGCAGAAGGGTGCGGATGCCGAGGCCATGCAGCGCTTCTATGGCGCGCCTGGCTTCCGGTCGTACGGTGTCGGCGACCGCGATCGCGCCCAGCAGGCGACCATTCCGGGCGACGTATACCTCTGAGGCCGCCTGGACGCCGACGCTGAGCGCGCCGGGGATCGACACCGCGTTGTCCTGCATCCAGGCCTGATTGCCGACAAGGATCACGGAGTCCCCCACCCTGGCGACGATCCCTCGGCCTGGCGTGTAGGCGAAGTGTTCCGGTTCGGTCACCGTTCGTCCCCGGCCCAGGGCGTAGGCGATGATCGCCTTTCCCAGGGGATGTTCGGATCGCAATTCGGCCGAAGCCGCCGCGTCGATAAGGTCGTCCGGCGTTGCGCCGGCCACGGTCACGACCGCCTGGACCTCGGGCCGGCCGAAGGTCAGCGTTCCCGTCTTGTCGAGCACGACAGTATCGACCTTGCCGAGCGTCTCCAGATGGACGCCGCCCTTGATGATCGCGCCGAGCCGGGCGGAGCGACCGATACCGCCGAGGATGGCCAGGGGCGTGCCGGCGGCGATGCCGCAGGCCCCGGCGACGATGATCACTGAAATCGTGGAATAGATATTCTGGGTGATCAGATAGGTCAGGACAGCCGAGCCGAGGGCGAAATAGACGAGGTAGCCCGCCATGCGGTCCGCAAGGCGTTGAACCGGCGCTCGGGAGCGCTCCGCGCGCTCCACCGCCTCGATGATCTTGCCGTAGCTTGTGTCCCTGCCGATACGCTGGGCTTCAACTTCGAGCGCGCCGGACTGATTGATGGATCCCGCGAAGACAGCGGTCCCTTCCGTCTTCTCCACCGGCATGGATTCACCGGTGATGCGGGACTCATCCACGAACGAATGGCCTGACAAGACCGCGCCATCGACCGGAATACGTCCGCCCGGCGCGACGAGGATCGCGTCGCCGATGTTGAGTTCCTCGGCCGAAATGGTTCGGATGGCGCCTGTCCGGCGAACCGAGACCTCGCGGGGTAGAAACTCCAGCAGATCGCGGATGGCCTTGCGGCCGCGGCCGACTGTCAAACCCTCCAGCACCTCGGCCACCAGCACGAAGAGGGTGATGATCAGCGCCGTGAAGAACTCGCCGATCGCCGCCGCGGCCACGATGGCGATCGTCATCGACAGTTCCATGGTCATGCGACGCTGAAGGACGTTCTCGAAGGCTTCCTTCAGGATCGGCCAGCCGCCCACCAGCAGACCGACGGCTCCGATCAGGCTGATCCCTTCAAGCGGCTCCCAAACCCGGAACCACACGAGCGCCGCTGTCACCGCCACGAAACCGATGCGGATCGCCTCCGGCCACTCGAACGGATGCTCGTGATCGTGACCATCGTCGTCGTGGTCATGGTCGTGATCGTGGTGATCGCGGTCATGACCGGCGTCGACAGGGGCTTGCCCGGAACCGCCCTCACAATTCGGGGCGGCCGGGACGATCGTGCGGGCCTCCGCCTGGTCGGCGAGGGCAGGGAGGCTGCGGCCGGATTGTTCGCCCATTGGACAGTCCATTTTCTGGCTGAATGCGGGTGACGTCATGCCGGCCCAGAAGGTTTGGCCGGTTGCGCGATCCTGATTTTCCGGTCGCGAGGTCGATCGTCGGCGGTCGTCGTCGCCATGGGCCCGGCTACTTTGAATAGCGACGAATAATGGCGATCAGTTCGTCGGCCCCGCTCCGGCGCTCGGCCTCGTTCAGATCGGGGCGGGCCACGTGGTGCCGCAGGTGATCCTCGATCAGTTCCTCCAGCAGCCCGCCCATGGCTCCCCGCGCCGCGGCGACCTGCTGCAGAATTTGCGAACAGCCGGCCTCGGACTCGATCGCGCGTTCGATTGCACCCAGCTGTCCCGCAATGCGACGGACCCGGGTTACGAGCTTCTTCTTGTTCGCGGAGGTGTGCGCCATGGATACTCCCCTATAGTATCTTGCGGCGGCGCGCGAGACCCTCTAGAAGGCCGCTTCCTGTTGGGGAGTAGCTTCCGGCGTTTGATCGCCGGGGTCGGATCAACACGCTCGCGTTTCGACGCGTGGTCCGACCAGCGGAACCGCCGCCTAGCGAGACCAGCGCGTCCCACCGCCGCACCGGCCGGAGTGGGAAGCGCTGTCTGTCGCCCGGTGGAAATCCGCAATGACCCCCGTCGCCATCGCTATCCTGTCCCTCAGCATGTCCACGGACGCCTTTGCGGCCGCCATCGGACGGGGGGCCACACATCGGCCGACCCTGCCCGGGGCGCTCAAGGCGGGCCTGGTGTTCGGCGTCATCGAGGCCATCACGCCGGTGATCGGCTGGGCGCTCGGCATGGTCGCCGCCGGCCTGGTCGAACGGATCGACCACTGGATCGCTTTCGGCCTCCTGGCCGCCGTGGGCGGAAAGATGATCTGGGAGGCGACCCGCGCCCGTGTTGAGGAGGAGAATGACGCTCCACGCCGGTCGGGGCCGTGGGGACTGATCGCCACGGCGGTCGGGACCAGCATCGATGCGGCCGCCGTTGGCGTCGGTCTGGCCTTCATCGGCGCCAACATCTGGGTCATCGCCGCTTCGATCGGTTTTACGACCTTCCTGCTGACCACGCTCGGCATGCTGATCGGCCGGGCGGTCGGCCAGCGCTTCGGCGAGATCGCCGAACTCTTCGGAGGTCTGGCGCTGGTCGTCCTCGGGTTGACGATCCTGCTCGAACACCTGGGTGTTTTCGGGGGCTGAAAAGGACGACAGGGCGTGGGTTAAGAATCAGTCGCGGCCATCCTGCGCTCATCCACTGGCCTGCGCGCGCCGCCTCTCGCCTGCCGAGCGGGGGCGGGCCGTTCGGAGACCGCGGACGGGCCGAGGGCGCGCCGCCTGGCCGCTGTCAGAGATATTTGGTGATCGCCTTGAACGCGACGACCGCCTGTCGGGCTTCCGCCGGATCGCCGTCCGAAGCGTGCGCGAGGCAATGGTCGATATGGTCGTGGATCAGGGTCTTCTTGGCCGCTGCGACCGCCTTTTCGATCGCATGAAGTTGCTGGGCCAGGTCGAGGCAGCTGCGTCCCGCCTCGATCATGCCGATGGTCTTGCGCAGATGCCCCTCGGCGCGTTTCAGCCGATTGACGATCTCGGGGTGGGATTCATGAGCGACGTGAGCCATGATGTAATGCTATCCCCCTGGAGGGGATATGACTAGCTGCTTCATCCGCGCGTTTCAGACGGTTCCTGATGTTCTCCCCACTTCGCCACGCCGGCTATCGCCACCTCTTCATTGCCCAGGTCTCGGCCTTGCTGGGGACCGGGATGGCGACCGTGGCGCTCGGGCTGCTGGCTTACGACCTCGCGGGCGCGAACGCGGGCGAAATCCTCGGCGCGGCCCTGGCGATCAAGATGATCGCCTATATCGGCGTGGCGCCGTTTGCGAGCGCACTTTCGGCCCGGCTGCCCAGGAAGGTGCTGCTGGTTTCTCTGGACGGGGTGCGCGCCGGCGTGGCCGCCGCCCTGCCGTTCGTCGGCGAGGCCTGGCAGGTCTACGCTCTGATGACCGTGCTCTATGTCGCTTCGGCCGCATTCACGCCGGCCTTCCAGGCGATGATCCCTGATCTGCTGCCGGACGAAGGGAAATATACCAAGGCCCTGTCTCTCTCGCGGCTCGCCGCCGACCTGGAAAGCGTCGCCAGTCCCGTGCTGGCGGCCCTGCTGCTGGCGGTAATGAGTTACAGCAACCTGTTCGCGGGCACTGCCGTGGGTTTCGTGGTATCCGCTCTGTTCGTGGTCACCGCTGTCCTGCCCAAGCTCGGCAAGGCGGCCCAGAAGCCCTTCCTGCAACGCCTCACCGGCGGCATGCGCCTGTTCGCCCTGACGCCGCGCCTGCGGGGCCTGCTGGCCATCAGCCTGGCGACCGCGGCGGGCGGAGCCATGGTGTTCGTCAACACCGTCGTTCTCGTTCAGTCGCGCTTTGGTCTCTCGGGCCAGGCGACGGCCTGGGCCCTGGCGGCGTTCGGCGGCGGCTCCATGACCGCGGCGGTGTTTCTGCCGCGACTGCTCGGTCGGCTGACCGACCGCTCGGCCATGGTGCTTGGCGCGGCGACGATGACCGGAGTGTTGCTGGCGGGGACCTGGTTGGCCGTGAGCTACGTCGCGCTGTTGGCGCTGTGGGTGATCATGGGCTTCGGATATTCGCTGACGATCACCCCGGCGGGGAGAGCTCTGCGCCGGTCATCCAACGCGGACGATCGGCCCGCGCTATTCGCGGCCCAGTTCGCCCTGTCCCACGCCTGCTGGCTGATCGCCTATCCCGTGGCGGGTCTGGTCAGCGCCGCGGTCGATCCGGGCGCGGCCTTCCTGGTGCTGGCGGGGCTGTGCGCGACCGGAACTGTCCTGGGCCTGCTGATCTGGCCCGCCCATGATCCCGAGAACCTTCCCCACAGCCATATGAATCTGCCGGCCGACGACCTTCACAGGCGTGAAGGCCGGGCGGGAGATGACGCGGACCACGCCCATCCCTTCGTCATCGACGAACGCCATGATCGTTGGCCGACGACGAAGGGGTGACCCGGTTGCTTAGACGACCCGTTTGATCTCGCTGTACGCGCCCTCGGTGACCAGGGTGATCGTCACGGGTTGGCCCGTGCGATTTCGCCAGAACCAGCCGTGGCTGCCGGTGAAGGCGGCGGTCAGTTCATCCTCGACCCGCTCGGCCGAGCCCTTGTTGTAGCCGTGATAGGCGGTTCCGGGCCGGTCGGCGTGGGTGTCGTAGTTGATCCGCCCGCCGCTGCTGGTCCAGGTGAAGCGCGCCGTGGCCCCGGCTTGCATCACCAGCTTGATCTCGGCGCCCTGGTCGGGGGCCAGGGTCAGGACAGTCCGGTCGGAGCGCAGAGCCGCCGGGGTCGCCAAGGCAGCGCCCGCCGGCGTCGGTGCCGCCGCCGTCGCGACGGGAAGCGAACCGCCTGTGGCGGCGGCCGTCGCTTCCGCGACGTCTTCGGCCTGGGCCTCGGCGGCGAGCGAGACCTTGATCCGGCCCATTTCGGTCAAGCCGAACAGTGAACCGACCCGGGTCGGATCGACGCCGTATTCGGCGGGGAGGACGACCGTGACGAGCAACCCCGTGGCGACCGCCACGGCGATGCCGGTGGACTTCAGCAGCTTGCGCGTCGAGGGCAGGTCCGCGTCGGTGGGTTTATTGGCGTTGTACATGATGAGGTCTCCGGTCAGACGACGAAGAAGCCGACGAGCTGATAGCCCGTCAGGATGAAGCCGAGAGTCATGAGGACGACGTTGGCGGCATAGGCGTGCCGCCAGAAACTGCCGGTCTTGCGCCAGAATCCCATGACGATGAGGATGGCGCCCAGGGCCAGAAGTTGGCCCGCCTCGACGCCGATGTTGAAGGCGACCAGATTGCCGATCAGTCCGTCCGGCGACAGGTTGAAGTCCTGCAGCTTGGTGGCGAGGCCGAAGCCGTGGAACAGGCCGAAAATCAGGGTCGCCCCCCTGGTGCTGGGCTGGAAGCCGAACCACCGCTGGAAGGCTCCGAGATTGTCGAGCGCCTTGTAGACCACCGACAGGCCGATGATGGCGTCGACCAGATAGCTGGACACGCTGATGTCGGTCAGCACGCCGAGCAGCAGGGTGGTGGAGTGGCCGATGGCGAACAGCGTCACATAGAGGCTGATGTCCTTCATCCGGTAGAGGAAGAAGATGACGCCGAGCAGGAACAGCAGGTGGTCGTAGCCGGTGACCATATGCTTGGCCCCCAGGTAGACGAACGGCCAGAACAGGAAGCCGGAGGTTTCCTGGATATAGCCCTTGTCGCCCTCGGCGACGCCATGGGCCAGCGCCTGACCCATGGCTCCGTCCATGAGGAAGAACAGCAGGACGGCGGCCAGCGCCATGGCCGGTGATTGAAGCCACGACCAGCGGTCGCGGCGATACGCAACTGTCATGAGAACCTTTCGAAGGTTTGGGGACGGAACGTGGAAGCCCTGGGTCCGCGGCGATCGCCGATCCCCGTCACTTCCGCCTGCCTTTGACGCGGAACGGCAGGTGGTCGAGCCAGGCGGGACGCGGGCGATCCTCGGGCCGGTCGCGGCCGTGCACCAGGCTGTAGAGGGCCGGGAGCACGAGCAGGGTTAGCAGGGTCGATGAGATGATCCCGCCGATGACCACAGTGGCCAGAGGCCGCTGCACCTCGGCCCCCGTTCCGACATTGAGCGCCATGGGCACGAAGCCCAGGCTGGCGACCAGGGCGGTCATCAACACCGGCCGCAGACGGGTCAGCGCGCCCTCGCGGATGGCTTCGGGAATCGGCTTGCCCTCCTCGATCAGGCCCCGGATGAAGCTGACCATGACGACGCCGTTGAGTACGGCGACGCCGGAGAGGGCGATGAAGCCGACGCCGGCCGAGATCGACAGCGGGAGATCGCGCATCATCAGGGCGGCCACCCCGCCGGTGAGCGCCAGGGGCACGCCGGAGAAGACGATCGCCGAGTCCTTCCACGAGCGGAACAGGGCGAACAGCAGGCCGAAGATCAGCAGCAGCACAGCCGGCACCACGACCTGAAGCCGTTTGGCTGCCGAGATCAGCTGTTCGAAGGTGCCGCCATAGGTGACCCAATAGCCGGCGGGGATTGTCACCTCGGTGTCGACCCGCTCCTGAACCTCCCCGATGAAGGAGCCCAGGTCGCGGTCGCGGACGTTGGACGTGACCACGATGCGGCGCTTGCCGTTCTCGCGACTGATCTGGTTGGGACCGACCGTGAGCTCGATCGTCGCCACTTCGGCGAGGGGCACGAACTGGCGCGCCTGCCCCTCGCTTGCCGGCAACGGGATCTGCAGGCGGCCGATGGCGTCGGTGTCGGCCCGCAGATCCTCGGGCAGTCGAACGACGACGTCGAAACGCCGGTCGCCCTCGAAGATCTGCCCCGCCGTCGTGCCGCCCATGGAGGTGGAGATGACCGACTGGACGTCGTTCACGCTCAGCCCCAGGCGCGCCATGGCGGCGCGGTTCGGGGTGATCTGGAGCACAGGCAGGCCGGTGATCTGTTCGGTCTGGGGATCGGCCGCGCCCTCGACGGTCGAGACGATGCCTTCGATCTCGGCGCCGAGCCTGAGCAGTTCGTCCAGATCGTCACCGAAGACCTTGATGGCGACGTCGGCGCGCACGCCCGAGAGCAGTTCGTTGAACCGCATCTGGATCGGCTGGGTGAACTCATATTTGCTGCCGGGTATTTCGTTCACGGCGGCTTCCATCTCCTCGACCAGCTGGCCGCGGGGCTTTCTCGGATCGGGCCAGTCGGAGCGGTCCTTCAGCATGATGAAGGTGTCGGCGACCGAGGGCGGCACCGGATCGGTGGCGACCTCGGCGGTCCCGATCTTGGCGACCACCCGCTCGACCTCGGGGAACTCGGCGATCCTGGCTTCCAGTGCGGTCTGCATCTGGATGGCCTGGCTCAGGCTGGTGCCGGGGATTCGCAGCGCATGCATGGCGATGTCCCCTTCGTCGAGATTGGGCACGAACTCCGAACCCATCCGTGAGGCGCCGAAGCCCGCCAGCAACACAAGCGCCACGGCGATGCCGATCATCAAACCCCGGGTCTTCAATGCGAAATCGAGCGCCGGCTGATAGCCCACCCGCGCCCAACGCATCACGAAGCTGTCCTTTTCCTCGACCTTGCCAGTGACGAACATGGCCACGGCCGCCGGCACGAAGGTCAGCGACAGGAGCAGGGCCGCCGTCAGGGCGATGACGACGGTGATCGCCATCGGGTGGAACATCTTGCCCTCTACCCCGGTCAGGCCGAAGATCGGCACATAGACCAGGGTGATGATCATCACCCCGAACAGCGACGGCCGGATGACCTCGCTGGAGGCCGAGGCCGCCAGATCGAAGCGTTCTTCCCGGGTCAGAATGCGGCCTAGGCGGTGCTGGGCCTCGCCGAACCGGCGCAGACAGTTCTCCACGATGATGACGGCCCCGTCGACGATCAGGCCGAAGTCGAGCGCGCCGAGGCTCATCAGATTGCCGGACGTGCCGGTCTGCACCATCCCGGTGATGGTCATCAGCATGGTGATCGGAATGACCGCCGCCGTGATCAACGCCGCCCGAATGTTGCCGAGCAGCAGGAACAGCACGACGACGACCAGCAGGGCGCCTTCCAGCAGGTTCTTCTCGACCGTGTGGATGGCGCGCTCGACCAGGTCTGTCCGGTCATAGACCGGCGATGCCGTCACCCCCTCGGGCAACGCGCGCGCGGCCTCCTCCAGGCTGACGGCGGCGGCCCGGGCCACCACACGGCTGTTCTCGCCGGCCAGCATCAGAACCGTGGCGAGCACGGTCTCCTTGCCATCTTCAGTCGCGGCCCCGGTGCGCAGTTCTTCGCCCATGCCCACGTCTGCGACATCGGCGATGCGGATCGGAACCCCGCCCCGCGTGGCGATGACGACATTGCCCAGATCCTCGGTGGTCGAAGCCTGACCTGGCACGCGGATCAGATACTGCTCGCCGAAGCGTTCGACATAGCCGGCGCCGACGTTGGCGTTGTTGTTGTCCAGCGCATCGACCACCTCGGCCATGGTCACGCCATAGGCGGAAAGACGATCGGGCTGGGGCGTGACGTGATACTGACGCTCATATCCGCCAATCGTGTTGACCTCGGTCACGCCCTTGGTGTTGCGCAGCTGCGGTCGGATCACCCAGTCCTGCAGGGTTCTCAGATCCTCGGTCGTATAGGGCTGTCCGTCCGGGCGACGCGCGTTCGGCGCGGCGTCGATCGTGTACATGAAGATTTCGCCCAGGCCGGTGGCGATGGGGCCGAGTTCGGGCGTAACGCCTGGGGGGAGCTGGCCGAGCGCGTTCTGAAGCCGCTCGTTGACCAGTTGGCGCGCGAAATAGATGTCGGTGCCGTCGTCGAAGATGACGGTGACCTGGCTCAGCCCGTAGCGCGAGACCGACCGGGTGTATTGCAGGCCCGGTACGCCCGCGACCGCCGTCTCGACGGGGAAGGTGATGCGTTGTTCGGCCTCCAGCGGCGAGTAGCCGGGAGCCTCGGTGTTGATCTGGATCTGGACGTTGGTGATGTCCGGCGTGGCGTCGATCGGCAGGCGCTGGAAACTCCAGACGCCGACCGCGCAGGCCAGAAGGACGAGCGCCATGACCCCCCAGCGGAAGCGGATCGACAGCGCGATGATGCGTTCAAGCATGGTCTGCGCGCCCCCTAGTGGTCATGGCTCGCGCCGGACTTGTCGATGTCCGCGCGAATGAGAAAGGCGCCGTCGACGACGTATTCGGTTCCGGGTTCGAGACCGCCCAGCACCTCGGTCCATTCCGGCGTGCGGCGGCCGAGTTCCAGCATCCGCACTTCATAGGTGTTGCCGACCTTGGCGTAGACGACCTGGAAATCGCGGAACGGCTGAATGGCCTTGGTCTGGACCGCCAGCGCAACTTCGCCCTGACCGACCTGGACCGCGCCCCGGACCCCCAGTCCCGGCCGCCAGACGCCGCCCTGATAGGGCAGCGCGACGTGGGCGACCAGGGTCTGACTCATGGGGTCGCTGGACGGCAGGACCGCCTCGATGACGCCGAGCGCGCGATGTTCGCCCGCCAGGCTGGTGATCTCGACGCGCTGGCCGACCCGGACGCGTTCGGCGTCGCGGGGATAGAGGAAGAATTCAGCGTGGAGCCGGGTCGGATCGCCGATGGTCAGCATCGGCTCGCCATTGCCCGTGATGGCGCCGGGGTTGACGTTCTTGGCCGTGATCATTCCCGAGATCGGGGCGGTGACGGAATAGGTCTGCAGACTGTCGCTGGACTCGACGCGCGCCAGCACCTGACCCCGCGAGACGCGCTGGCCCAGCTGGACGTTCATCGCCACCACCCGTCCCGGATAGCGCGCGTGGACTTCGCTCTGTCCCTCGGGCGTGATCTCGACCCGGCCGCTGAGCGGCAGGCTCTCGCCCAGCACCGCCCCGCCGGCTCTCTGCGTCGTGACCCCGCCTGCCCGGGCGGCGTCGGCGGTTATCACCGTGCGGCCCTCATAGGATGGATAGGTCCAGGTCGACCGCTTGCCCGCATGGGTCGCCGCCACCGAGACGTCGAACGAGTGCGGTTCGGCCACCACAGTGGGGCTCGCGAGATAGTCGGCGGTCGGCGTGAACGCGAAACGGTCGACCTTGGGCCCCAGCCGCGTCAGGGCGATGGAGGCCTGGACTTGTCGCGGATCCAGCGGCTTGTCCTTCAAGTAAGGGTAGAGGCGATAGAGCGGCTCGGGGCCCTCTTCAAAGATGGTGATCTCCAGGGAGAAGTCGCCGTCCCTGAGCAGGCGGCCGTTGTGCGGGCCCCGCTCATAGTCAGCGGCCTCCGCGGCCTCCGCGCCTTCGGCCTTTTCAGCCCCGCCCTGTCCGCAGGCTGAAACGCCGACCGCAAGGGCCAGCAATGACGCGGCGATCACGCGCCGCGAGGGAGTGTGACGGATCATGAGCGGATCTCCAGGCCGAGCAGGTCGGCGTGCGCGCCGGTCAGCCGGTCAAGGCGGGCGCGGTCGATGTGAAACTGTTTGAGAACCGCGACGCGGCGGGCCTTGGTAGCGAGAAGCGCGGTCTGGGCGGCGATGACGTCATTGTAGGTGAAACCGCCGCGCGCAAAGCCGTCGCGGACGAGGGCCACGGCGCGCTCGGCCTGAGGCAAGGTCTCGTTGGCGATGCGCTGCGCTTCCAGAGCCCGCGAGGCGAGAAGCACCTGTAGCCGGGCGATCTCGCGTTCCCGTTCCTGCCGGAGAGCCGCCATGTCGGCCTCGGCGGCGACGCCTTCGAACCTGGCGCGCTCAATGGCCCCCTCGTTTCGATCGTAGCGGCCGAGCGGGATGGACCCGCCGACCACCAGGCCAAGATCTTGCCCGTCCCAGAAGTGGCGGACGCCGACGCTGACCGTGGCGTCAGGGGTGGAGCGCGCCTGTTCCACGCGGACTCTGGCTTGAGCGACATCCCGCTGTGCGGCCAGAACCGCGAGGTCAATCCCGGAGGCCGGGCCTGCCATTTCTCGGGCGGCGCCCGTGTCCTCGAAGTCGGCCGGATCGAGAGAAAAATCCGGGGCGCCGATCCAGAACCGTCCGAGCGTGGCGCGGGCGAGCCGGGCCTGAATTCCGGCCTGGTCGAAGTCGATCTGGGCTTGAGCGAGTTCGGCCTCGGCGCGGGCGCCGGCGAACAGGGGATCGCGGGCCATGTCCACACGACGCTGCACTTCGATCTGGAAGCGTTCGGCCAGGGCGAGACGTTCACGAGCGATCTCAAGTTCGGCCTGGGCGAAAAGCGCTTCGGCCCAGGCGCGTTGCACCTGCTCTAGACGATCCAGTCGTCTGATCGCCGCTTCGGCCTGGACGACGGCGACTTCGCCCCGGGCCAGAGCCACCCGGGCCGGTCGATCGCCGCCCCGCTCAAACCGCTGCTCATAGGACAGGGTCGTCTCTGTGCGGTCGATGATGTTGCCGCCGCCCAGCGTCGGCAGGTTTTCGACCATCAAGCCCAGCGTCGGATTGGGCCGGACGTCGGCCTGGCGCACAGCGGCGTCGCCCGCGCGAACCCGCGCCTCCGCGCCGGGCAAGCCCGGATCGACGCCGGCGGCGCGCGCGAGCGCGCCCTCCAGGGTCAGGGCGGCCGCTTCCGTCGCGGCCGACGGCGGGGTCTGCGCGAGCGCAGGAAGAGACGGCAACGCCGCCAGTGGAAGCGCCAGCGCCGAAACGGCCGCCAGACGCGCCCACGATCCGGCCAGGCCGGTAATCGGGGTGTTCAAGGAAATCTCCGGAAAACGAGGTGCGCGCAGCCGAACGGCCGCGCCGGTTCAGACGACCGTGCGCATCCGTTTCGGAGGATATTCGGGCCCGTCCCGGCTCAGATCGCCCAAGGCCGGAGCCTCGCCGGGCGTACGGGCGGCAAGCCTGAAAGACAGGCCGTCATCTAGCGGATACTCGGCTCCCGGGAGCGCCCCGTGGCTGTCGCCGCCGACCTGGTGTCCGTGACCCAGGGGGCCTTCGTTATCGATGTCCTCGGGGGTGGCGTCGCCGGATTGATCGTCCGGCGCGACGTGGACATGATCCGCGATCTGGTCCGCCACCGTGTCGACTTCGACCAACGCTACGGCGGGCCAATCGGCGGCATGAGCCATGCCGTGCTGCGCATCCATCATGCCATGCAGCATCGTCACCGCCAGAAGAGCGGTGCACAGAAAGATGCAGAAGGAACGAATCGAATTTCGCAAACGGAATCCCCGACCGGCATCTACTCGCGGTGCGGCGCTCACGCAACCGAGGACTTCGGGACAGATCGACGCGCTGGCGGGCGTTCGCGCGACGCTCGCCCGGCCCACAGAGCATCAAGCCGCTCCGCCTTCTTTGCAACCGTCGCACCCCCGTCCTGCGACGTTGGCGCGATTGCGGTCGTGGCCGCCCGTGTTATAGGGCGGCACAAGACTCTCCTCGGTCAGGGATGGTTGGATGGCGGCGTTGCTTGCGTCGTTTCTGGCCCTGTTTGTCCTTGTGTCCGCCCTAGAGGCCGCGATTTGCGCCCCGAAGCGAGCGCTCACACCTCAGAGGCGGTCACCGAAGCCCCGACCGACCCCGTCGCCGCCGGTGATCCGGACAGCCACGCCATCTGCTCGCACGGCCATTGTCACCACGGTGGAGTCGCGACGACGCAGACCCCTTCTTCCCTGACGACGACGACCGATCAGGATGTCGCGCCTTGCGGCCTGCGGATTCTCTCGCATGGGGACCACACGCCTGCCGTGGCGGACGAAGGCCGTGCGAACCGCGCCCGTGCGGTGCCCGTCGACGCGGCGGTCAGCCCGTCAGTCCTTGTTCACCAACTTCACCGGCCGGGCGACGCGCTTGCGGACGTCGGGATGCGGCGCCCGCTGGATGGGATTTTCCCGCCGGAGCATGAGCCACGCTTCGATCTCGGCGAGATCCCAGACCACGCAGCGCGGCGTGAGCGCGAACCGCCGCGGAAACTGGCCGCGCTGTTCCATTTCCCAGATGGTGCTGTCCGCGAGCGGCACCATCTGGCGTAGTTCCGTCTTCTTGATCATGCGCCTGATGCGCGCTGCGCCTTGATCGGCCATTGTGATTTGATCCCCCCGAAAAGGCCGGTCGTAATCGAAAGTTGCGCATAGGACTAGCGGCGGGCCGGCGATCCGCGGCAGCCTTCTGGCGGACCGATTCCGACAACCGCGGGCTCTACGATCGCGCCTGCTGCGCCACCCGTCCGCTCTACTATCGCGATCAACCCTCCCGACGCCACTCCGCCGAGGATCGCCGAGCGGCAGTTCAGGGTTGAGAATCACGGGTTCTATGCGAAAACGCGCATAGAATAAAATTATGTCACGTTACGCATAATTCAATTCTATGCGCTAAGTCACATATTGCTATATTATGCGATTTCCCGCATAGTGATGGGAAGGAGACTCCCATGAACCGGATAGCTCGTTCCCCCGGCCAAGTTGGCAACCTCATACAGCGATTCAGAAAGCTGAAGGGGATGAGTCAGACAGAACTCGCCGAACGATCAGGCATGCGCCAAGAGCTGATTTCCAAGATCGAAAGCGGCCACAACGGCGCAAAAATCTCATCGATCTGCGATCTGCTCGCGGCGCTCGATCTGGAGATGACAATCGGTCCTCGATCGAAAAGCTCATCCACCGATATCGAGGACATCTTCTGATGGGGCGTCGCAAGACCCATGCGCCGCTCAATGTGCTCATCAACAATCGTCTGGTCGGGCGATTGGACAAAGAGCCGGGTGGCGCGATCGCGTTTCAGTACGATCAGAGCTGGCTGGACTGGCCGCCGCACTTCCCGATCTCGTTGTCGCTGCCGCCAAGGAAGGCCACCTTCCGGGGCGAGCGGGTTGTCGCGGTTTTCGACAACCTTCTGCCGGACAATCCGACGGTTCGCCGCCTCGTAGCTGAGAAGACGGGCGCGCAAGGCACGGATTCCTACAGTCTGTTGGAGCAGATCGGCCGCGACTGCGTGGGGGCCCTGCAGTTCCTGCCCGACGGAGTGGTGATCGACGCATTTCCGCCGATTGAAGGCGAGCCGGTCAGCGACGAAGAGATCGAGGCGATCCTGGCCAACCTCGCGCGCGCGCCGCTCGGCATCGATACCGAACAGGAGTTTCGGATTTCGGTGGCGGGCGCTCAGGAAAAAACGGCGCTGCTGTTTCATGAGGGCCGTTGGAAACGCCCAGTCGGCACGACGCCGACGACCCACATCCTCAAACCCCAGCTCGGAGAAATCCCGACGCCTTGGGGCATGATCGATCTGTCAAACAGCGTCGAGAATGAACACTACTGCTTGAAACTTCTCGAAGGGTTCGGCCTCCAGGTCGCTCAGACGGAAATGGCGACATTCGGCGCGCGCCGTGTTCTCGTCGTCGAGCGCTTTGATCGGCGCTGGCGAGGCGACAGCCAACTCCTGCGCCTTCCGCAGGAGGATTGCTGTCAGGCGCTGTCGATTCCTTCGAGCCGGAAGTATCAAAACCAGCAAGGGCCGAGCGCGGTCGATATCATGACGCTGCTTCAGGGAAGCGATGAGCCGCTCAGGGATCAGGCCGCCTTCCTCAAGAGTCAGATCATCTTCTGGCTGATCGGCGCCACCGACGGGCATGGCAAGAACTTCAGCGTCTTTATCCGTCCCGGCGGCCGCTTCGAGCTGACGCCGTTTTATGACGTTCTAAGTGCGCAGCCAGCCTTCGACGCAAAGCGAATCCCGCACAACAAATACACGCTGGCAATGTCGGTTGGAGCGAACCGCCATTACAAAATTCTCGACGTGCACGGTCGTCATTTTGTCGAGACAGCAAAGGAAGCCGGACTCGGTCAGGCGATCATCAGACAGGTTCTGGATGAAATCCGCCGTGATGCCCTCCCGGCGGCGGAACGTGCCCTTGGCCGCATGCCGGCAGACTTCCATGTCGACATCCACACATCGGTCGTGAACGCGATGACCGGACGCCTGCGGCAACTGGAAACGGCTTTAGAAGCGATATGAAGCGAAGGAGCCCGACATCATGACCGCGCGAACTGCTTGAGCTTCGCCGCATACCTGAGGGCGCAGTCGGCCGTCGAATAACATGGCCCTTCCTTCTCCTGTCGTAACCCCAACGCCAGCAGTTGAGGTCTCGAGGCTGCCAAGGCATGATCTCCCGAAGCTCACGTTACGACATTCGGCCGAATGAAGAGGGCTGGACCGTCCATGAGGTATGGACGGGCTGCCCAGCCGCCGTCGACGGCGCAGTCGAGAAGGGCTCGAGCTACAGACCGCCTATGCGTTGGCCGACGCACTGGCTTATCTGCCCGACCGTGGCGTGGGCGCCTAGTGATAGCCTCGGCGACCCCGCCCCCGCTGTCGGTTCGAATGATCCTGTCAGACTTACCGCTGAGGCTGCTCGAAGGTTACATCCCCTCCCAATGGGGCCCTCATGATGCGTCGGAGAGCGGTGGGCATGCGAGCTTTGGCCGAGCAGATCATGAAAAGCGTCGGAGCGCTGCCCGAAGGCTCGTCGATCACCACCGGATCGCTCCTGCACCTGGGAGGCCGTGCGGCGGTGCATAGGGCGCTATCGCGGCTGGCGCGCCGCAGCAGTTTGTTACGCGTCGGTCGAGGGCTCTACGTGTGCCCGTTGGAAACCCGCTTCGGCCTGAGAGCACCGTCGGTCGAGAAGGTCGCTCGCGCCATCAGCCAGCGACGAGGAGAGATCATCGTCACCCATGGCGCGGCGGCGGCGAACTCCCTGGGCCTAACAACCCAGGTGCCGATCCGCACAATCTATCTGACCAACGGGCCGAGCCGGCAACTCCGTGTCGACGGTCAGATCGTCGAGTTCAGGCATGCACCCGCATGGCAACTTTTACTCGCTGACCGGCCAGCCGGCGATGCAGTTCGGGCGCTGGCCTGGCTGGGTCCCGAGAAGGCTCAGACAGCAGTCGGGCCGCTGGAGCGAAAGCTGGGACCTTCGGCGTTCGGAGAACTGATTTTAGTCAGGCCGCATCTACCGGACTGGCTGGCCCGCGCGCTCAGTCAATTCCCTACTCGCGACTCACGCCCTGCCGAAGCGCCCTAAAGCGACTGCTTCGAGCGGTGAAAGACATCCGAGCGCCGGTCTTTTGAGGCAGGCGCGCTCGCAGATCGGCGGACGTTCCTTGCAGCGGGAGTTGCGGCGCGCGGGACGAACAGCAGGTCATCGCCGCGCGCAGCATTAACGGGGGGACGATGCGAGTATCAGGCGTCGGCGGACGGGCCGCTGGTGCTGGAGTTCGACGACCTTTGGTTCCGGTGCCCTTTCAAATCGCCGCCCGGCACCTGCCGGACTGAGGTCGCCGCCGGCCAGACGGGCGCCTTCGACGTTCACATGCGCCGCTGACCCTGTTCCGGCGGCCCGACTGGAGCAGCCGGAAAAGGCTTGCCGGGAATCACAATTCCATTAATTTGGAAATATGGAATCCGAAGACGCAATCCTGGCGCTCGCCGCCCTCGCCCAGTCCACCCGGCTGGAGACCTTCCGCCTGCTGGTGCGTCACGAGCCCGAGGGGCTGGCCGCCGGAGAGATCGCCAACCAGCTCGCCGTGCCGGCCAACACCATGTCGGCTCATCTCGGCGTCTTGTCGCGCTCAGGACTGATTACGTCCGAGCGCCACAGCCGGTGGATCGTCTATCGCGCCGATCTGGAGCGGATCGGCGGGATGGTGATGTTCCTGCTCAAGGATTGCTGCCAGGGCCGCTCGGAGTTGTGCGCGCCGCTCCTGGCCGAACTGGCGTGCTGCGACTGAGGCTCGATATGGACATCGTCATCTATCACAACCCCGCCTGCGGGACGTCGCGCAACGCGCTGGAGCTGATCCGCCACGTCGGTATCGAGCCGCATGTCGTTGAGTATCTGAAGACCCCGCCGTCGCGGACCATGGTCGCCTGGCTGGCCCAACGGTCCGGCAAGCCGCTGCGCGACCTGTTGCGCGAGAAGGGCACGCCCTTCGCCGAGCTGGGCCTAGCGGATCCCGGCCTGACGGACGATCAACTGCTCGACGCGATCGAGGCCCATCCGATCCTGCTCAATCGGCCCATCGTCGTCAGTCCTCTCGGTGTCGGCCTGTGCCGACCGTCCGAAGCCGTTCTGGACCTCCTGCCCGCCGATGATCTCAAGCCCTTCACCAAGGAGGACGGCGAGGTCATCATCGACGCCGCCGGACAGCGGGTGAAGCGATGATCGATACTCCCGTGGCGGACGCCTCGCCGCGTCGCCTGTCCTTTCTCGACCGCTGGCTGACGCTGTGGATCTTCGTGGCCATGGGTCTCGGCGTGGCTCTGGGGACGCTGGCTCCGGGCCTGCCGACCTGGGTCGACAGCCTCTCGATCGGCACGACCAACATCCCGATCGCCATCGGTCTGATCCTGATGATGTACCCGCCGCTGGCCAGGGTCCGGTACGAGGAGCTGCCGCGCGTCTTCGCCGACAGGCGGGTGCTGGCCCTGTCGCTGTTCCAGAACTGGGTGCTGGGCCCGGTGCTGATGTTCGCGCTGGCGGTGATCTTCCTGCGCGACCAGCCGGAATACATGACCGGCGTCATCTTGATCGGCCTGGCGCGCTGCATCGCCATGGTGCTGGTCTGGAACCAGCTGGCGCGGGGCGACAACCAGTATGTGGCCGGTCTCGTCGCCTTCAACTCGATCTTCCAAATCCTGTTCTTCAGCCTCTATGCCTGGGTGTTCCTCACGGTCCTGCCGCCCCTGCTCGGGCTGCAGGGCAGCGTGGTGGACGTCAGCGTCTGGACCATCGCCGGCGCGGTGCTGGTCTACCTCGGTCTTCCCTTCCTGGCCGGGTTCCTGACCCGGCGCAGCCTGATCGCCCGCCGGGGCGCGGACTGGTACGAGCGCCGCTTCCTGCCGCGCATCGGACCGATCACCCTGATCGCCCTGCTGTTCACGATCGTGGTGATGTTCAGCCTCAAGGGCGGCGAGGTGGTGGCCCTGCCGCTGGATGCGCTGCGCATCGCCATTCCGCTGACGATCTACTTCCTCGTCATGTTCGTGGTCAGCTTCCTCATGGGGCGGCTGATCGAGGCCGACTATCCGCGCACCACCGCCCTGGCCTTCACCGCGGCCTCGAACAATTTCGAGCTGGCCATCGCGGTGGCCATCGCGGCGTTCGGACTGACCTCGCCGGTCGCCTTCGCGGCCGTCATCGGCCCCCTGGTCGAGGTGCCGGTGCTGATCCTGCTGGTCTCGGTGGCGCTCTGGATGGGCCGGCGCTGGTTCCCGGACACGGCCCCGCCGAAGGACGCCGGCTGATGGTCAGTCTGCATCTCCTGGACGCCGATGACGCCGGCCTGCTCGCGACCCTGCGAGGCGCGGGCCTGCCGGAGCCGGGCGCCGGCCGCTACTTCAGCGCCGACCACTACGGCGCCCTGACGGGTTATGTGGGGCTGGAAGGTGAGGGGCGGGATCTGTTGCTTCGCTCCCTGGTCGTGCTCGCGGGCCGGAAGGGGGCGAGGTCTGGGAAGCCGGCTGCTGGCCGCCGCCGAGAGCGTCGCCCGGGACCTGGGCGGCGAACGTCTCCATCTGCTCACGACCACGGCCGAACCCTTCTTCACCCGACACGGCTTCCTCGCCGCCGATCGGGAAGCCGCGCGCCGCGATCCGGCGAACCCGCGAGTTCGCGGACCTCTGCCCGGCATCGGCCGCCTATCTGACCAAGGACCTGTGATGACCTTCGCCCGCCTGCGATCGCTGCCGGATCAGGAACATCTTCCGGCTCTGGACGCGGCCTATCTGTCCGCCGATCCGGCCCGCGGCCTGGGCCCGCACGACCACCCGCCGCGCATCCTGCTTCTCTACGGGTCGCTGCGCGAGCGGTCCTACTCGCGTCTCTGCGTCGAGGAAGCGGCCCGCCTGCTGCGACGGATGGGATGCGAAACCCGCATCTTCGACCCCTCCGACCTCCCCCTGCCGGGCGCGTCCGTCGACGACGACCACCCGGCGGTGCGCGAGTTGCGCGAGCACGCCTTCTGGTCGGAGGGCATGGTCTGGTGCAGTCCGGAACGGCACGGCCAGGTCTCCGGCGTCATGAAGCTGCAGATCGATCACCTGCCGTTGAGCCTGGGCGGGATGCGCCCGACCCAGGGCCGGACGCTCGCCGTCATGCAGGTGTCCGGCGGATCGCAGAGCTTCAACGCCGTCAACACCCTGCGCCTGCTCGGACGCTGGATGCGAATGATCACCATCCCGAACCAGTCGAGCGTGGCCAAGGCCTTCCAAGAGTTCGACGAGGCCGGCCGCATGAAGCCCTCGGCCTATTATGAGCGCATCGTCGACGTGATGGAGGAGTTGGTGCGCTTCACCGTCCTGACCCGGCCGCACGCCGTCCAGCTCGTGGACCGCTATTCGGAGCGCAAGGCGGCCGGGGTTCCGGTCGATGCCGCCTCAGATCTCTCCGCCATCGCCATCGCCCGTCAGGCCTGACGTCGCCTTGAGCACGACGAACAACCCCGCGCCTCGCGTTGATGTTCAGGGGCTTCCCAGCTTCCTACGGACGCTGACCTGGCGCCTCGGCGGCGCCTTGAGGCGTCGCAAGGTTTGCGAAGGTCGTAACTCGCCACTTCTGGCGAAATAAGCAGGTTTTCGGCGGTAACTCGCCAGAACTGGCGAGTTGCATCATCCCTGTCGAGACGCGCCCGCTCGGGCGGAGCCGCCCGATGTGGTGGCTCCGCCGACGCGATGTGGAGCCGCCTATCCTCGATCGACCAGGGAGTAGCTCGTGCTGCGTCCGCCGCCGTCATCCTTCACAAGGATTCCACGGTCCATCAGATCGTTGATGTCGCGCAAGGCCGTGTCGGGCGAGGACTTCGTCAGCACGGCCCATTTGGTCGAGGTGAGCTTGCCTTCGAAGCCGTCGAGCAGCCGGTTGATGACCGTGCTCTGGCGCTCGCTCAACGTCTGACCTGCGAGCGCCTCCCAGAAGCGCGCCTTGCGCATCACATGGGTCAGGGTGGCTTCCGCGCCGTCGAACGCGCGATCGAGGCAGCCGAGGAACCAGTCCAGCCAGAGGGTCACATCGAGCGCGCCTTTCTGGGTCGTCTCCAGGGTGGCGTAGTAGTCTTTGCGCTCCAGCCGGATCTGGGCGGACATGCTGTAGAAGCGCTGGGCGCTTTTCTCGGAGCGGGCGAGCGCCATGTCGGCGATCGCCCTCGCGATCCGGCCGTTCCCGTCGTCGAACGGGTGGATGGTCACGAACCACAGGTGGGCGATCGCGGCCTTGAGGACCGGGTCAGTCCGCGGCTCGCCGTTGAACCAGTCGAGGAACGCCCGCATCTCGTCCTGCAAACGGGCGGCGGGGGGCGCTTCATAGTGCACGCGCTCCCGTCCGAAAGGGCCTGAGACGACCTGCATCGGGCCGGAGCTCTCGTTGCGCCAGGCGCCTACGACTATCTTGGTCATGCCGCTGCGCCCGGTCGGAAACAGGGCGGCGTGCCAGGCGAACAGTCGTTCCTCGGTAAGCGGAGACGCAAAGTTCTGGGTCGCGTCGAGCATCATCTCGACCACGCCGTCGACGTTGCGGTCCGCGGGAGCGAGGGCCCCGATATCCATGCCGAGGCGGCGCGCGATCGAGGATCGCACCTGATCCTTGTCGAGCAACTCGCCCTCGATCTCACTGGATTTCAGGACATCTTCGGTGAGGGTTTCGAGAACCGCTTCAGCGCGCAGGTCGAAGCCGAGCGTGTGCATCCGGCCGAGCAGAAGGCCTTGGCGGTGACGGACGGCTGCGAGACGATCGGCGAGCGCGTCTGCGCGCCAGTCCAGACGGGGCCAGCCTTCGATTTCGTGGATGTATTGCGCCATTCCCCGCACTCCTTGCGGAGAATATGGGCGTTATTCGCCGCAAGGACAAGGCCATTCTCCGCGTGAAATGCGGAGAATGGGGTTCTTAATCTCCGCATACCGGCTTCGACGTTGAGGGCTCGACTGTAGCACACCACCGGCTGCAGCCCCGAACCTCCGGTATCCGCCGACCGTGCGGGTATCGGCGCCGTCGTCCCCAGGCGCCTCCCAAGCCTTTGCCGACGGGCCGCGGTCTCAGGGCCGCAGACGGAGACGGCCGCTCAATGGGCGGGACGGGCGGCCTTCGGCGCCGAGGTCCGGGCAAAGCCGACCGCGAGGATGACGATCGTCAGCAGCTGAACGGCGACGCCTTCGACCGTCGGGTAGAGGCCGAGGATCTCCACGCGGGGAATCCAGGCCAGCGGATGGACATCGAGCCAGCCGGCCTCCTGCAGCGCCGCCACCCCCTTGCCGACAAGGATGACCGACAGAACGGCCATGAGGATCGAGCTCAGGGAGAAGAACTGGCCGATTGGCAGGCGTTTGCTGTAGGCCAGCAGGGCCCAGGCCACCACGGCCAGGATCGCCACCGCCGTCAGGGCGCCGGCCAGCATGCCGAGGTGGCCGCCCTGGCTCCAGATCGCCGCGTAAAACAGGATGGTCTCGAAGACCTCGCGGTAGACCACCACGAAGGCGAGCAGGAACAGGAACCAGGCCGAGCGCCTCGAAAGCGCCGCGGAGAGCTTGTCGCGGATATAGGTCTGCCAGGCGTCGGCGTGCGACTTGCCATGCATCCAGATGCCGACCGAGACGAGCACGACGGCCGCCAGAAGCGAGCCGAACCCTTCGGTGAGCTCCCGGCTGGCGCCGCTGATGGAGATGAAGAAGGTCGCGGCCGCCCAGGTCGCGCCGCCGGCCGCCAGGGCGGCGACCCATCCGCCATGGACGTAGCGCAGCACCTCGGGCCGGTCGGCCTTCCTGAGGAAGGCGATCATCGCCACGACGATGAGCAAGGCCTCCAGACCTTCGCGAAGCAGGATGGTGAAGGCGCCGAGGAAGCTGGCGAGATTGTCGGCCTCCTGGGGCGCGAGCGCGCGCTCGGCGGTGTCCAGCAGGGCGTTCAATCGGGCGACGCGGTCCGCGACCTCTTCGGGCGGCGCGCCCTTGCTGATCGAGGCGCGGAGTTCGGTCATGGCCGTTTCGACCCGACGCAGCAGCGCGCCGTCCCGGGCGCCGAGCGCCGGCTCCACCGGTTCGAAGCCGTCGAGATAGGCCGAGAGGGCGAGGTCCGTGGCGGTCTTGCGGTCGCCCCGGCGATAGGCGGCTTCGCTTTCCGCCAGACGCGTCCGGGCCAGGGTCAGGGTCGCGCCCTCGGGACGGGCCGTCGCCTCGGGGTGACGACGCAGATAGGCCGTGACCGCCCGCGCCCTGGTTTCGCCGATCCGGCTCGCCAGATCCGCCGGCGTCGCCTGGGTGACGGCGGCCAGATCGGGGTAGGCGGCGCGGATCGCCGGGTCGCTTTCCCACAGACGTTGGCCTTCGGCGGCCTCGGCGTCGGTGAAGGCGAAACGGCCCACATAGAAGGCCAGGGCCCAGCGGTCCTCGGCCGGAAGGTGCGCGAAGCTGGCCATCGCCGTGCCGTCGAGGCCCTGGTCGATCACCTGATAGAGGCCGAACACGCTGCGCTGGCGGGCGCGCTCCACATCGGCGAAGGCGATCGGAGGCGGATCAAGCCCTTCGGCGCCGGCGCCGTCGGCGCGGCCCGTGACGCCGTGGCAGACCGCGCATTGCTCGGCATAGAGCGTCGCGCCGCGGGCCAGATCGGGCGGGAAGGAGGGCGCGAGCGGGCTCGGATAGGCCGTCAGCACCGCGGCGGCCAAGGCTTTCGCCTGGTCGCCGACGACGCGCGGGTCGGCCTTGTCGCGGATGGCGCCGTGCAGGGCGACGGCGTCCCTCACCAGACCGGCCTTGGCCGGGTTGGCCGGCAGGGCGTCCAGGCGCGTCCGGATCTGGCCGCCGAACTCGACCATCTCGCCGTATTCCGCCGGGTTGGTCACCTGGCCGTTCGCGACGGCGCCGGCGTAGTCGACCGCCACATAGTCGAGCAGTCGCCAGGCGACCTGGGCTTCGGCGGCGGACGACGGCGCTTGGGCCAAGGCAGGCGCGGCCAGCCCCGAGGCGAACAGCAGCAGAGCGAGCAGGCGGAGCAAAGAATGCATGGGGAACCTGATTGTGAGCGCCTCGCAATAGCAGTCGAGCCGCGAGACTGTCGCGCTTAAACGGACGCCGAGTGATCGTGCAGGGCCTCGATCACCTTGCAGGCCGAGACCCGCCCTCCGGCGCATTCCGCCGTCATCCGGGAAAGCTCGCGCTGGAGGGCTTTGAGCTGCGCGATCTTCTGCTTCACCTCCGCGAGGTGACGCTCGGCGATGATGTTCGCCTCGGCGCAGGGCCGGTCCGGATGATCGGACAGGTCCAGCAGGGAGCGAATCGAGTCCAGATCAAACCCCAGCTGACGCGCATGTCGGATGAACGAGAGGCGGCGCTCGGCGTCGTCGTCGTACATGCGCCGGTCGCTCGCGGTGCGCGGCGGCGCGGGAAGCAGTCCGATCTCTTCGTAGAACCGGATAGTCGGAATCTTGACGCCGGTGGCGGCGGCGAGCTTGCCGATCGGGCGCAGCCCGGACGAGACAGGGGAGGGCGGGGTCATCGCGCCACCATGGGTCGGAAGCCTGATGAACAGAAGCCGAAAGGCGGGAGGGTCATCTTCGACCGGATCATCGGCCAAGCGCCAGCAGGACGAGGGTGATGCCGAAGGCGCCGATCGTGGAGGCGCCGGTGAGCGCCATGCCGAAGGCGCGGGCGCCTGCGCCCCTGGCGTAGCCAATCGCGAACAGCACCCGGCCGACCAGATAGAGGGCGACCAGAACCGGCAGCAGGATCATCTCCTCGCCCTGCAGGACGGTGGCCAGGATCAGGTGGGCGCCGACCGCCAGGACGGTCTGTTCGAGGGAGTTCTGAAGCACGGCGGCCGGCACGGCGAGCCGGGCGCTGGGCGGGCCATAGGCGGCGCCCGCCCGGTCGGCGTCCGAGCGATAACGAATGCTGGCGACGGTCCGGAGGCAGCCGCCAAGCCACAGGAACACCAGTAGATCCGCCTTCAGGGCGTAGGCGAGCCGATCGGCGGTGGCCATGCCCGTCGAGGCGCCCAGCAGCGACGGCGGAAGCCACAGCCAGGCCAGCGCCACAACGGCGGCGGTCAGGCCTACAGCGAGCGCCGACCCGACCCGGATGGCCTTTTGTTCGGCGGAAGGCGTCATAGCGCGCTCCGTCCCTGGATCGGTGACGAGGCCTGGCCGTTCACGCCTCGGGCCGTCATCAGCAGCAAGCCCACGCCGCAAACAATGGCCGCATCGGCCAGGTTGAACGTAGGCCAGTGGGCGGCGCCCCAATGCAGATCGATGAAGTCGGTCACCGCGCCGAACCGGAGGCGATCGACCAGATTTCCGAAGGCTCCGCCGACGAGAAGGCCCGCGGCCGCCGCGGTCAGAGGGCTGCGGGTCCGCCAGATCCACGCCAGCAGGGCGCCGATGATCAGCAGGGTGACGCCGCTCAAGGCCCAGCGGCCCGCGGCGCCGGCGTCGGCGAACAGGCCGAAGGTGACGCCCGGATTGAATCCCAGCCGCAGCGTCAGGAAGGGTGTGAGGTCCACCGCGGTCTCGAGTCGGGCGCGCGCCAGCACCTTGGCCGCCTGGTCGATGGCGGCGATCACGGCGGCGAGCGCGAGCGCAGTCGCCTGGAGACGGCCTGGGCCGCGACGCGCCGGGAACACTGTGATCATGGGGTCTCCTGTTGCCGCCCTCTTGTGCACCCTCCAGCCACTGGAGGATCAAGCCTTTTCTGGGGACGATCGAGCCACGCGGGACGGTGTGCATTTTTGCTCTTGATCCTCGAGCGGCTGGAGGATGCATCCTCAGGATGACAGGTGGAGCTCCATGACCGAACATCCCTTATCCTCTGAACCGGCCGCCTCCAGCTGCGGCTGCGGCGCGACCGTCAAGTTCGACGGCGCCACCCCGGCGTATCGCCGTATCCTGATGGCGGTGATCGCCATCAACAGCCTGGCCTTCGTGGCTATCGCCGGCGGCGCCGCCGTGCAGGGTTCGGCCTCGCTGGGCGCCAACGCCCTCGACTTCCTGGCCGACGCCGCCACCTACGGCATCAGCCTGGCCGTGATCGGCCGCTCGGTCGCCGTGCGATCCACCGCCGCGCTGGTCAAGGGCGCCAGCCTGGCGGCGCTGGCCCTGTTCATCCTGGGCTATGCGATCTGGCGCGCCACGACCGGGGCGGCCCCGGAGGGCTTCGTCATCACCGGACTGGGCGCTCTGGGCTTCGTCGCCAACGCCCTGGCCGCTCTTCTGCTGGTGCGGCATCGCGAGGGCGACGCCAATGTCCGCTCGGTCTGGCTGTGTACGCGCAACGATTTGATCCAGAGCCTGGTGGTCGCGGCCACGGGCGTCGCCGTCTGGCTGACCGCGTCCCGCTGGCCCGACCTCATCGCCGGTGCGATCCTGGGGGTCGTCTTTCTGCAATCCGGCTGGTCGATCATTCGCCAGTCCCGCGAAGAGCTGAAGGCCGCGGCGTGACGGCGAGCTTCACCCCCGCGCTCGGCCATGCGGCCCTCAGCGGCTTCTATGATCCCGCCATCGCTCTGTTGACGCGCGAGCGCGTGTGGCGGGCGCGGCTGCTCGACCAGGTCGCGCCGAAGCCGGGCGAGACGATCATCGACCTCGGTTGCGGAACCGGCTCTTTCGCCGTGAGCCTGGCGCAACGGGCGCCGGGCGCGTGCATCATCGGCGTCGATCCCGACGGCGACATCCTCAGGCGCGCACAGTCGAAGGCCGATGCCGCCGGCGAGGACATCCGTTTCGTCGAGGGCTTCTCCCGCGACCTCGCCGCGATCGTCGGCGACGGCGTCGCCGACACAGTCGTCTCCAGCCTGGTCTTCCATCAACTGCCGATGGAGGAGAAGCGCCGGGGAATTGCGGCGAGCCTACGGGCGCTCAAGCCGGGCGGAACGCTTCACATCGCCGACTACGGGCGTCAGGCGGGCGTGATGCGCACGCTGTTCCGCATCGTCCAGTCGCTGGACGGCTACGAGAACACCCAGCCGAACGCCGATGGCGTTCTGCCTCGGCTGATCGGTGAAGCGGGATTCGCCAATGTACGAGAGAGCGGGACGCTGCCCACGCTGACCGGGTCGATCTCCTTTTATCGGGCGGAGCGACCCCTCGTGGAGGCCGCGCCGCCGACGGTGCGACGATGACGCGATTGAAGCGGCGACCGATCATGGTATGGGACCGCATGGGATTCCCTGCGGTCAGACATGGACTGATGACGGCGCTGCTCGCGGCGTTCCTGTCCCTGTTCGTCCTGGTCTCCGCCGTCGACGCTGCGACCTGCGGTCCCGAAGCGGCCACGTCCTCCGCCGCCAGCCTGATCGCCGACGTTCCTGGCGATGACAGCGACGGGAGCGGACCCGACAGCCACGCCATCTGCGCTCACGGCCATTGCCACCACGGCGGCATCGCTGTGCCGCAATCACCCGAAGCGCCGGTCATGACCCATGCCGGGGTGGACCTGAACGCTCTGCCGCTGGTGGACGGCTTGCCGTCCCGCATGCCCGCCGGACCAGACCGCCCTCCCAGAGGCTGACGGGACTGCGCGCGAACGCGCGCCCTCCACGTCAACCATCCGGGAAACAGGACCTATGCCATCCCCTAAACGCCGTCTGCCGCACCCCGCGGCCGGCGGAGCCGCGATCGCCCTCGCGGCGATCCTGGCCATGCTGGCCCCAGGGTCAGCCTTCGCCGAACCCGTCACCCTGGGCGAGGCGCTGTCTCGCGCCGCGGCCTCCTCGCCCACCCTGGCCGCCGCCGAAGCCGATGTCGCCGCCGCCGTCGGCCGCGCCCAGCAGGCCGGCTTCCGGCCCAATCCCGAACTCGGCCTCGAGGTCGAGAATTTCGCCGGCACCGGCGGCTTCTCCGGCGTCGATGACGCCGAAAGCACCCTGAGCGTCGGCCAGCGGTTCGAACTCGGCGGCAAGCGGCCCGCCCGCGAGCGCGCCGCCCAGGCCGAGGTAGGCGCCGCCCGGCTGCGCCTGGCCGTCGCCCGCGCCGATCTGGAACAGCAGGTGCGTGACGCCTATGCCGAGGCTTATGCGGACAACCGCCGGGTCGAACTGGCTCGCGACCAGTTCCTGCGCGCCGACAATCTTCAGACCATCGCCACCGAACTGGTCGACGCCGGCCGCGAGCCGCCGTTGCGCGCTCTGCGGGCGCGCACCGCCGCCCTGGAAGCGGTCGGACGGGTCCGGGCCGCCGAGGCCGAATACGCCGAAGCCCAGCGGGCGCTCGCCGCCCTGTGGGGCGGCGGCGAAGACCTGCCTGAACCGATCGCGTCGGAGATTCCGTCCTCGCCGGCCGCCGTCATCGATCCGGCCCGCGCGCTCGACGTGCGGCTCGCCGAGGCGGAGGTGGCGACCTCGATCGCCGTCGTCGATCGGGAACGGACCCTGTCCCGCCCCGACGTGACCGTCAGCGTCGGCGCCCGACAGTTCCGGGGCACGGACGACACGGCCCTGGTCTTCGGCGCCTCCATGCCGATCGGTCTGTTCGACCGCAACCAGGGCAATATCGCCGCCGCCAACGCCGAGCGGACCGGAGCCGAGGCCCGCCGCAACGCCGCCCTCGCCGGTGCGATCCGGCGGACGCGCGACGCCCAGGCCGCGCTGCGCACGGCCGAGGCGCAACTCGCCTTCCTCGAAACCCAGGCCGAACCCGAAGCGATCGAGGCCGTGCGCATCGCGCGTGAAGGCTTCTCGGCCGGCCGCTTCACCCTGCTGGACGTGCTCGACGCCGAAGAGGCACTCAACACCGTCCAGGCCGACATGATCACCGCCGAGCTGGAGCGCGCGCAAGCCGTCGCCGCCCTGACCCGCGCCACCGAAACCGAAGGATCCGCCCGATGAAGAGATTGACCAACCAGCAACGTCTGCTGGCCGGAGCGGCCGCGACGGTCATTCTCCTGGGGGGCGGGTTCGCCGTCTGGAGCATGACCCGCGGTCCGGACGCCGCGCCGGAAGCGAGCGCCGAGGCGGAAGAGGAGCACGGCGCCGGCGAGGCCCTGGAGATGGACGCCGCCCGCATCCAGGCGGCCGGCATCGTCGTGGCGCCGGTGGGCAGCGGATCGCTGAGCGCCGAGATCGTCGCCCAGGGCACCGTCGTCGGCACGCCTCAGGGCGAGGCCGTCCTCGCGGCCCGCGCTGACGGCGTGATCACACGAGTCTCGCTCCGCCTCGGCGACAGCGTTCGCGCCGGACAGACCGTCGCCCTGATCGAAAGCCGCGAAGCCTCCTCGATCGCCGCTGAGCGGGCGACGGCCCAGGCCCGGCTGACGGCGGCGCGGCAGGCGCTCGCCCGCGAGCAGCGCCTGTTCGACGCCAAGATCACCGCGCGGCAGGATCTCGAGGCCGCCCAGACCGTCCTGGCCGAGGCCGAGGCGGAATCCCGCCGGACGTCGTCCGCCGCCGCCGCCGCCCGCGTCTCCGGCGACGGCCGCAGCACGGGCGTGGTCAGCCCGATCAATGGACGGGTGACGGAATCGAACGCGACGCTCGGCGCCTTCGTGACGGCCGGGACCGAACTGTTCCACGTCGCCAACGCCAGTCAGATCGAGGTGCAGGCCTCGGTCTCCGCTGACGACGCCGGCCGGATCGCTCCGGGCGACCGGGCGACCATCACCCTGCCGGAAGGCGAGGTCCAGGCGACGGTGCGCTCGATCACCCCGGGCGTGGACGCGGAAAGCCGCGCCGCCACCGTCCTTCTCAGCGTCTCGGGCCTGGGGGGCTTGCGTCCCGGCCAGGCGATCGCGGTGCGGATCTACACCCGCGACGCCGGGACGACCGAGGGCGTCTCGGTGCCCGAAGAAGCCATTCAGACCGTCGAAGGCCGCGAAGTGGTGTTCGTCAGGACCGCCAACGGCTTCACCGCCGCGCCGGTCATCGTCGGCCAGCGCAGCGCCGGCCGGGCCCAGATCACCTCCGGCCTGACCGCGGGGCAGACCGTCGCCACCCGCAACGCCTTCCTGCTGAAGGCCGCGCTCGGCGCCGGCGAAGTGGAGCACTAGGCCATGATCGCCAACCTCATGGCCCTGTCGGTGCGGGCGCGATGGATGATCATCGCCCTCGTGCTGATGGTTTCCACCTACGGCGCCTGGCAGCTGACCCAACTGCCCATCGACGCCGTGCCGGACATCACCAACAACCAGGTTCAGATCAATACCCAGGACGCCTCGCTCTCGCCCGTCGAGATCGAGAAGCGGGTGACCTTCCCGGTCGAGACGGCCATGGCCGGCATTCCCGGCCTGCAGGAAACGCGGTCGCTGTCGCGCAACGGGTTCTCGCAGGTCACGGTGATCTTCGAGGAGAACGTCGACCTCTATTTCGCGCGCCAGCAGGTCAGCGAACGCCTCGTCCAGGCCCAGGAAAGCCTGCCCGAGGGCGTTCAGCCCCAGATCGGACCCGTCACCACGGGTCTGGGCGAAGTCTTCATGTACGCCATCGACTACACCAACCCGGGCGGGCGCGGCGCGACGGTGCGCAACGGCCAGCCGGGCTGGCAGTCCGACGGGTCCTTCCTCACGCCCGAGGGCGATCGTCTGACCGACGACATCTCCCGGGCGGCCTATCTCCGGACCGTTCAGGACTGGATCATCGCGCCGCAACTGCGGACGGTGAACGGCGTCGCCGGCGTCGACACCATCGGCGGCTTCGAGAAACAGTATGTCGTCGAACCCGACCCGACCCGGCTGGCCCAGTACGGCGTCTCGTTCAGCGAATTGGCCGAGGGTCTGGAGGCCGCCAACCTCTCCGTCGGCGCCAATTTCGTCGAGCGGGGCGGGGAGGCCTATCTGGTGCGGGCCGACGCCCGTATCCGCAGCCTGAGCCAGATCGAGGAAGCCATCGTCGCCACGCGCGGCGGCGTTCCCGTCGCCGTGCGCGACGTCGCTGCTGTTCGCCTCGGCGGCGACCTGCGCACCGGCGGAGCGACGATGAACGGCCACGAAGTCGTCATCGGCACTACCCTGATGCTCATCGGCGAGAACAGCCGCACGGTCGCCCGTTCGGTCGGCGAACAGCTCGAGACGACGATCCGGTCGCTGCCGCCGGGCATCAAGGTCACACCTGTCCTCGACCGCTCCAAACTCGTCAACGCCACCATCTCGACCGTCCAGCGCAACCTGATCGAGGGCGCCATTCTGGTCGCCATCGCCCTGTTCCTGCTGCTCGGCAACGTCCGCGCCGCCCTGATCGCGGTCGCGATCATCCCGATCTCCTTCTTCATGACCGCCATCGGCATGAATTTCATGGGGGTGTCGGGCAATCTGATGAGCCTGGGGGCGCTCGACTTCGGCCTCATCGTCGACGGCTCGGTGATCATCATCGAAAACTGTCTGAGACGCCTGTCCGAACGCCAGCACCACGAGGGGCGTCTTCTCACCCTGCGCGAGCGGCTGGAGGAGACCACCATCGCCACCCAGGAGATGATCAAGCCGACCGTCTACGGCCAGGCCATCATCCTGCTGGTCTTCGCACCGCTGCTGACCTTCCAGGGCGTCGAGGGCAAGACCTTCTCGCCCATGGCCATCACCTTGATGCTGGCCCTGGTCGCGGCCTTCATCCTGTCCATCACCTTCATCCCGGCGATGGTCGCCCTGGTGATGCGCAACAAGGTCTCCGAAAAGGACGTGTTCGTCATCCGCTGGATCAAGGCGAAGTACGAGCCCGTGCTGCGTCAGGCCGTGGCCCGGCCCTGGCCCTTCGTGGGCGGCGGTCTGGCCCTATTCGCCGTGGCCGGCGTGATCTTCAGCATGCTCGGCCAGGAGTTCATCCCGACCCTGGACGAGCGCAACCTCGCCATGGCCTCCCAGCGGGTGCCATCGACGGCGGTGGAGCAATCGATCCGCATGCAACGCGGCGTCGAACGGGCCATCGTCGCCCTGCCCGAGGTCGAGGTGATGTTCTCCAAGACCGGCACGGCCGAGGTCGCCACCGATCCCATGCCGCCGAACATCTCCGACGGGTTCATCATCCTCAAGCCGCAGGACCAGTGGCCGGAAGGGGTGAACACCAAGGAGGACGTGATCGAGCGGGTCGAGGCCGCGGCCAACGCCCAGGTCGGTCAGGGCTATGAGCTCAGCCAGCCGATCGAGCTGCGGTTCAACGAACTGATCGCCGGCGTACGCGGCGACGTCGCCATCAAGCTCTATGGCGACGATCTCGACAAGCTGACGGCCACGGCCAACCGGATCGCGGCCCAGCTGAACGCCACGCCGGGCGCGGCCGACGTCAAGGTCGAACAGACCGACGGCGCGCCGTCTCTGGATGTGACCTTCGACCGGGCCGCGATCGCGCGCTTCGGCCTGACTGTGGAGGAGGTGGCCGATACGGTGGCCGCCGCCATGGGCGGGCGCGAGGCCGGGCAGTTGTTCGAGGGCGACCGCCGCTTCGACGTGGTGGTGCGCGTGCCCAACGCCAGCCGCCACGACCTCGACGCCATCGGCGCCATCCCGGTGATGCTGCCGGAGCAGGAGGGCCGCGTTCGGGCCTCGGTGCCCTTGCGGCAGGTGGCCTCGTTCCGCTTCGCCGAGGGGCTGAACCAGATCAGCCGCGAGAACGGCAAGCGTCGCGTCGTGGTCCAGGCCAACGTCCGCGGCCGCGACGTCGGGTCGTTCGTCCGGGAGGCCATGCCCAAGGTGGAGACGGTCGCCCTGCCGGCCGGCTCGTGGATCGAGTGGGGCGGCCAGTTCCAGAACCTCAAGGCGGCCTCCGACCGCCTGTCGCTGGTCGTGCCGATCTGCTTCCTGGCCATCTTCGCGGTGCTCTTCCTCGCCGTGGGGACGTTCGGGCGGGCGGTGGCGGTCTTCCTCACCGTGCCGCTCGGTCTGGCGGGCGGCGTCTTCGCCCTGGCCCTGACCGGCATCTCCTTCTCGGTGTCGGCGGCGGTGGGCTTCATCTGCCTGGCCGGGGTCGCGGTGCTGAACGGCCTGGTGGTCATGTCGTCGATCCGGCAGCGGCTCGATGACGGGATGGAGCTCTCCCGTTCCATCATCGAGGGCTGCATGGAGCGGGTGCGCCCGGTCATCATGACGGGTCTCGTCCCGGCCATCGGCTTCGTGCCCATGGCCCTGGCCCACGGCACCGGCGCCGAGGTGCAGAAACCCCTGGCCATGGTCGTCATCGGCGGCCTGGTCACGGCGACCCTGCTGACGCTGCTGGTCCTGCCGGCCATGAGCCGGCTGGTCCTCGGTCTGACCGAGGGGCGGCGTTCCAGACCCACCGACGCGCCGGCCGCAGAGCCGGTTCCGGCGGAATAGTCACGGTCCCCGCCGTCGCATCGGCGGCGGGGATTCCCCTTCAGGAGGCGATCATGTCCGACCCCATCAAACTGATGCGCATCTACACCGACGAGGCCGCCTATTTCGGCGACCGCAAGGTTTTTGAAATCGTGACGGAGCGCGCGCGGGCCGCCGGCGTGGCCGGCGCCACTGTATTGAGGGCGCTTGTCGGCTTCGGCCACACGCCCCACCTGCACCGCCGCCATGTGCTGGACGACGATCAGTCGCTGATCGTCGAACTGCTCGATCACGAATCCAGACTCCGGGCGTTCCTGGAGACCTTGGCCGATCTCGAACACCTCGGCCCGGTCACCCTGGAAGCCGTCGAAGTCCTGCGCTGGCCGGACGCGGCGAGCGATCCGGCTTGAGCGGAGCGATGATGTGAGCACCCCAGCGGCCGAACGTGATCAGCGACGCACCCTCCTGTGGGTGCTGGTGCTCAACGCGGCCCTGTTCGTCGGGCTCGGCCTGGCGGGCTGGCTGGCTGATTCCAGCGCCCTGCTGGCCAATGCGCTCGACAACGCCTCCGACAGCGTCGTCTATCTGATCAGCTTCCTGGCCGTGGGCCGCTCCGAGACCTGGAAGTCCCGCGCCGCCGGCGCTTCGGGCGTCCTTCTCCTGATCTTCGCCGCCGGAGTGATCGCCGATGTCGTGCGGCGGTGGCTGACCGGGGCCGAGCCGCTCGGGCCGACCATGATGGTCATGGCCGTGGTGGCCGCCGGCGTGAACCTGTGGTGCCTGCTGCTACTGAAACGGATCAAGGTCGACGATGTGAACATGCGGGCGGCCGAGACCTTCAGCTTCAACGACTTCATTTCCAACGGCGGCATCCTGGTCGCGGGCGGCCTCGTTCTCTGGCTGGGCCGATCCTGGCCGGACCTGGTGGTCGGCGCCCTCGTGGCGCTGATCGCCGCGAAGGGCGGCTTTGAGATCCTGGAAGACGCCCGAAAATCCCGAGAAGAGGGAACACGCTGATGGCCGGTCACAGTCACGCCGAGGGCGACAAAAACGACCATGCGAGCGAAAAGGCGGGAGCTGACCCGCACGCGCACGGCGGCGTCTTCGGGTCCAACACCGAGGTGATTTTCGCCCTGGCGAGCGGCGGGGCCCTGGCCCTGGGCTTCGGTCTCGAAAAGCTAGCGCCCGGCGTCCCGGTCTGGCTGCCTCTGTCCCTCTATGTGATCGCCTATGGTTTCGGCGGCTTATTCACGGCTCGTGAGGCTTTCGAAAACCTCCGAAACAGGCGTTTCGAGATCGACACGCTGATGCTCGTGGCCGCCGCCGGGGCGGCGGCTCTGGGCGCCTGGGCGGAGGGCGCGCTGCTCCTGTTCCTGTTCAGCATCGGCCACGCCCTTGAGAACTACGCCATGGGCCGCGCCAAACGGGCGATCGAAGCCCTGGCCGACCTCGCGCCCCGTACAGCGCATGTTCGGCGCGGCGACCAGGTCGTGGAAGTTCCGGTCGAGGAGGTCGCGGTCGGCGACACGGTGGTCGTGCGTCCCAACGAACGGCTGCCGGCCGACGGGTTCGTCGTGGTCGGCGCGACAAGCATCAATCAGGCCCCGGTCACCGGCGAGAGCATGCCGGTCGACAAGCAGCCGGTTCCCGACGCCGCTGCGGCCCGCGCCCGGCCGGCGCAGATCGGCTTCGCCTCCATCGTCTTCGCGGGCACCATCAACGGGGCCGGCGCGATCGAGATCGAGACGACGCGCAAATCCACGGACACGACCCTGGCCAAGGTTGTCCGCATGGTCAGCGAGGCCGAGACCCAGAAGTCTCCCACGCAGCGGTTCACGGACCGCTTCGAACGGATTTTCGTGCCCGTGGTCCTCGGCCTGGCCTTCGTCCTGCTCTTCGCCTGGGTTGTGGTCGACGAGCCGTTCCGCGACAGCTTCTACCGGGCCATGGCCGTTCTGGTCGCGGCCAGTCCCTGCGCCCTCGCCATCGCCACGCCCAGCGCCGTCCTCTCGGGTGTCGCGCGCGCGGCCCGGGCCGGCGTGCTGATCAAGGGCGGCGCGCCCCTGGAGAACCTCGGCTCGCTCCACGCCATCGCATTCGACAAGACCGGCACCCTGACGGAAGGACGCCCCCGCATCACCGACCTCGTTCCTGTGGGCGGCGCGAAGGACGTTGACCTCCTGACGACCGCCGTCGCCGTCGAGCGGCTGAGCGATCACCCCCTGGCAGAGGCGATCGCCCGCGACGGGCTGGAGCGCCTCAAGGGCGGGGCGATCGTTGCGGCTTCGGAGCTCAAAAGCCTGACCGGGAAGGGGGTGACCGCCCGGTTCGAAGGCGAGCCGGTCTGGATCGGCAAGCCGGAGATGTTCGGCGTGGACGGGGTCGGCCCGCTCAGCGATGAGGCGGAGGCGGCCGTCACGCGCCTGCGGCTCGAGGGTCGCACCCTGATGGTCGTGCGCCGGGGCGAACGCGACCTCGGCGTGATCGGCCTTCTGGACACGCCGAGGCCTGCAGCGCGTACGGCGCTGGACGCCCTGCGCGGGCTGGGGGTGTCACGGATGATCATGATCTCGGGAGACCACCAGAAGGCGGCTCAGGCCATCGCCGGCCAGGTCGGCCTGACCGAGGCCTGGGGCGATCTCATGCCCGAGGACAAGGTCGACGCCATCAAGCGGCTTCGGGCCGAGGGCAAGATCGCGATGGTCGGGGACGGCGTGAACGACGCCCCCGCGATGGCCACCGCGACTGTCGGCATCGCCATGGGCGCCGCCGGGTCCGACGTCGCCCTGGAGACGGCGGATGTCGCCCTGATGTCCGACGATCTCTCGCAACTGCCCTTCGCCGTCGGCCTCAGTCGCCGAACCCGCGGCATCATCCTGCAGAACCTGGTCGTCAGCCTTGGGGTGGTCGCCTTCCTCGTGCCCGCCACCATCTTCGGACTGGGCATCGGACCGGCGGTGGCCATGCACGAGGGCTCGACCCTTCTGGTCGTGTTCAATGCGCTTCGGCTCCTCGGCTACCGCGACCCCCACCTTAAGGCGGCCCGGTCGACTGAGGGGCCCGCCACCGCGGCTCCGGACCCGAAGGGAGCGACGTCATGAAGCGCATCGGATGGGTTTCCGTTATCGCCGTGTTCCTGGCGCTGTCGGCCTTCGCCTACGGCATGCTGACGGCACGGTCACGGCCTGCAGCGGACTCGACGCCCCCGTCATCCACCCGGGCTGTCGGTGGTCATCAGACCCAGGGCGCAACGCCAGGGGAGGCACCCTCCACACAGGCCTATCGCGAAGCGAATGACCGGATGCACCGGGAGATGGCCATCGCCTATACGGGCGACGCCGACATCGACTTCCTTCGCGGCATGGTCGCGCATCACGAAGGCGCCGTCGCCATGGCGAAGATCGCTGTCGAGCACGGCGAGGCCGCGAACGTCCAAAGCCTCGCGCGTGAGATCATCGCCGCCCAGGAGGCCGAGATCATCAGGATGAGGATCCTGCTGGCGCGCCATGAGGACGTCCCGCTCCCTGGCGTCAGGCCCTGACGCCGTGGCCGGCAAGCGGTTCACCGTCCGGAGTCGCGACATTCGCTGGAAGGAGGGCCGCGCCAAGACCAGACGGTCGCGGCCGAGGCCCCCGCCCAAGCCAAATCTGACCCTGGATCTGGTGGTCGCAGGGGTGGCAAGCCTCGCGGCGGCCGGCGTCGTCTTCTGCCTCGCCTTCATCCTGTCCGGGTCTCACGGCGTCCCCCTGTATCTGGGTTATGCCGTGATCCTGGGCGGCGTCGGCGTCGCCTGTCTGATTCTGGGGCCTCGGGATCGCGGAGGACGGATGATCGCAGGCGCGATTGGCGTGCTCTGGCTGATCGGATCGGCAGGCCTGTTCGCCGCCCGAGCGGAGATCGTCATACCTCCCCATCGGCATACGACTGCCGCCCAGCCCGTCGGGGCGGACAAGGCGGAGGGCTGAGGTTCCGCCGGTCCACGGTGCGCGGCCGCTAACCTTTCCTTGGCCGCTCCGGGACTAGGGTTCGGCATGTCTCGCGCCGACGACGAGCCGATGAAGCCGATCCCGACGCGCATCGCCCGCGGCGGCTGGCTCGACGCGCTCCGGTTCATCGTCGGGGCGCTGATCATCCTCTACCATTTCCGCGAGGCCTCGCCGGTTCCGCTGCCGCAGATCCATCCGGTGTTCGACCGCGGCTATCTGCTCACCGACTTCTTCATCATCGACTCCGGCTACGTCCTGGCCCGCATCTATGGCGACCGCCTCGCCGCCGGGCAGGCCTCGCTGCGCGCCTATGCACGCCAGCGCCTGCTGCGCGTCATTCCGGCCCACCTTGTGGTCAGTCTCATCCTCGTGACCATCGTCGGCGGCGCCGCGCTGGCGGGCGTCGCGCCCAGCAATCCGCGATGGTTCGACTGGTCGCAACTGCCCGCGCAGGTGTTGCTGGTCCAAGCCTATGGCGTGCCAGGCGGGCAGGGGTGGAACGCCCCGACCTGGACGCTCTCGGCCCTGATCGGCTGCTATCTCCTCCTGCCATGGATATGTCGCGCGCTCTGGCGCTGGCCGCCCGCCCTGGTGGTGATCGGAGCGGTCACGGTGGTCGTCGTCGCTGATTTCGCCGCCTCGCTGTGGCTCGGCGATCCGATCTATCGCCTGCCGATGCGGTACGGCATCCTCCGCGCCCTGCCGCTCTTCCTGCTCGGCGTCGCAGCGGCCTTCTACGGCGCGCGCGTCCATGTCGCGCCGCGCCTTGCGGCGGGGATCGGCGTCAGCGCCGCCGTCGCACTGGTCATGTTGCAGGCCTTTGGCGGCTTCAGCCTGCTGTCTCTTGGCCTGATGACAGCGATCATCTGGGCTGCCGGAGCCATCCCCGTGGTCAGGCCCTCGCGCCTGATCGAACATCTGGCCCTGATGTCGTTCTCGATGTTCCTCACCAATGAAGTGACCCGCATCGTCTGGTTCGGCCTGCTCGACGCCCTCGGTCAGGAGTCTCTGACGTCCGGCGTCCGCTGGGCGCTCTGGTCCGTGGGTTTCGCCGGGGCCTTCGCCGCCGCCGCCGTGTTCCGCTACAGCTTCGACCGCCCCGTCCAGACTTGGCTCAAAACCTCTGGCGCGAACCGCGCCGCCATGGATGCGGAGACGACGCGCGTCGCGTCCAGGGCGTCAGGCGCCGTCGTCACAGTCGAACACCCGGGTTGAACCGTCACTGAGGATCGACACCGGTGGTGCAGGGTCCGTGCCGAGCCCTTGGCATGCGGGGGCGCCAAGCGCCTTGGCGGCCGGACTGTCGCACAGCAGCCGGTCGGCGTCGCTGGCCGGGGCACATCTGTCGATGGCGTAGCCGCCCGCCATCGTCCTGTGGCGGGGGCCAGCCGGTCAGTCGCTGCAGGAAGCCGCGAAATGATCCGATGCCGGGGACCGGGCTCGCCTGGCGGGCCGTCGTCGGGACTCAGCTTCCCAACTCTTCGATGACCGGACAGCGGACCGCCACTCCGTCGCTGCAGTCGGCGACGGCCTGTCTCAATACCCGCCGCAGCCGCTGCAAATCCGCGATCTTCGCATCGACGCTGGCGATATGATCCTGCGCCATGTCGCGCACCTCGCGGCAGGTTTCGACCCCGGATTCACTGAGGGCGATCAGGCGTCGGATGGCGTCGAGCCCGAACCCCAGTTCCCGAGAGCGGCGGATGAACCGGAGCCGCTGTCGGTGCTCGGGCTCGTAGCTGCGATGACCGCCCGGCGTCCGACCGGGCTCGGGCATCAGCCCGATGCGCTCGTAGTAGCGCACCGTTTCCAGGTTCACGCCGGCGCTCTCCGCCAGCCGTCCGATCGTCAAACCGCGTCCCGACATTTTTGCTTGATCCCGTAGTCGCTACGGGTTGCATCGTACCGGTCGATGGACCGAGGAGAAACCGTGGACTTGCCAGAAACACGCCGGGCGGGACGACCGGAAATGGCTGTCAGCGCGACGGCCGCCGTTGGCGCCGCCGCGTCCGTGTTCGCCTGGGCGGCCTGTTGCGTTCTCCCGTTGGCGCTTTCGCTCGCGGGTCTATCCTTCGCCGGCGCGGCGCTGATCGCCGGCATGCGGGGTTGGCTGACCGTCCTGGCGGTCGTCGCCCTGCTGGCGGGATGGATGCTGCACTGGCGCCGCCTCCGCATGTGCCGGCGCGAGGACGCTTGCCGACGGCCGTCGCGACTGGCCGCCGGGCTCCTCGTCGCCGCGACGGTGCTGGTGATGCTATCGTTGGCCTGGCAGCCCTTGATAGAGCCCTGGATCCTGCTTCGCCTGGCGGCCGGCCAATGACGGCGGAAGTGCAGTTGCGGTCGACATTGGTCTGTCCGCATTGCGGCCATCAGGCGACCGAGACCATGCCGACCGACGCCTGCCTGTATTTCTACGACTGCCTGGGCTGCGGTCGGATGCTGAAGCCCAAATACGGCGACTGCTGCGTCTTCTGTTCCTACGCGGATGTCCCGTGTCCGCCGATACAGGTGGATGGGAAGGCCTGTTGCGGTTAGGTAGATGGCGTGGGGCCGCGCATCCATCGCCTTCGTCTTGAACAAGGATTTGGCCGCCAGCCTCCGGGCTGTTTTGGGCGAAACTCTGGACTATGCTCCGGATCATTTGCGGCGGTCGCACTAGCGGCGCCTATCCAGGAGACGGTGGTGACGGGCGAAATCGTCGAACTGTTTGTGTTGAGGAGCGGCGATCGGTGGACCGTCATGTCCGAGGGCGTCGCGCGAGGAAGTTTCGACTATCAGGTGGATGCTGAAGAGGCCGCCATCCGGCTTGCCCGGGGTGCGCAGGCGAAAGGATGCCGCAGCGGCGTGATGTCCCCGGACCGGGGAAGCCAGATGCGCAGGGTCTGGCCAATCTAGCTCGACCGCGCACAATGATCGCCGTGGCGATCTGAGGGGAGCGTTCTATCCTCGCCGACGTTGTCGGTCAGCAGGCATGCGATTTTCGGAGAGAGTCCAGATGACGATCAGGGACGAGGTTGATCATGCGATGGACGTCTATCACGGCGACGACCTGCAGTACGTCACGGTGGGTTTCGATCAGTGGGACCAGTTTTGCCGCGAGGTCGGGCTGACGCCGGCGCCCGACTATCCCGGCTCCTCCGATGTCGAGGTCAGCTATCGCGGCATGAGCGTTCGGCCGGGAATGTCCCCGGATGAGATCGTCCTCGTCACCGGCGAATAGCGCTCGCGCAAAGGGCAAAAAAAGGCTGAGCAAGGTCGCGCCGGTGGCCGCCGAACGAAGCGGGGTCGTTCCGCGGCGCGGCCGGTGGATCTCAAGGTGCTCGGCCGTTGTCGTTGTCCTTTGCGGACGTCATCGAACAGTCATGGCTCGCTGACCCGGCGCTACCGGCCCAGCATGCGTCGGCATTGGGCGTGGGTCATTCCCATCGGGCTCACGCCGCCGCTCTTTTCAGCGCTGTGACTGTGGGTCGCGCCTTCGCCCATGGTGCGGAGCATTTGTTCGCACGACGTCCGTTGTTCGGCCGTCGGGGGCGCGGTGGTCGCGCAGGCTGAAACGCTGACGGCCAGCGCCAGGGCGCTCACGAGAGCAAGGGATTTGTTCATGTGGCCGGTCCTCCCGAAGACAGTCTTCGATTCCCTTCTACCGGCGCTGGCGAACGGCGCTTTGATCCAAAGCAAACGGCGCGGGAGCCCAGCCCGCCAAAGGTTCGGATTTGTCGGCAGTGTCGGAGGGGGCGGTGCTTTGAGCGAGGCGTTCGATGAAGAACGCGCTTTCCGATGATGGGTCAGATTCCAACCGAATAACGCCCGGACCCTCAGGGCTCCCGATTAAAAGCCTCACCGCCCTTCCGCCGATGGAAACCTTCTTTTTCGGAGTTCGCGCCGGCCGGCCTGACCCGGGGCCTCGCTCGCGTCAGGGGCAGGTCCGAGGACTTTCGAACCGGCGTCGAATCCAGGCGCGGCCGGGTTTCTCGACGAGCAGATGCAGGGCGGCCGCGATCAACGCCGTGGCGACAAACAACCCGGTCAGTTCGATCGGTGTGATCCGGAAGGCGCTGTCGATGCCGCGGAGTTCAGCGACGACGCCCTTCCAGGCTACGATCACCGGCATGTGCACGAGATAGAGGGCGAAGGACGCCTCGCCGGCGAAGACCAGGGCCGGGGCGGCGAGGGGGCCCTCGCAGTCCGCGCGTGCAAGCAGGGACCAGGTCAGGATCACGGGGGCTGAGAGGGCGACGATGATGCGGTCATCCAGCGACAGCTGCATGGCGCCGAGCAGGACCAAGGTGGTGAACAGGGCTGCGGCGATGGCGACGGGCCGGCTCCAGCGCCAGCGATGGCCCAGGGCGTAAAGCGCCATGCCGATCAGAAATTCCGGGACGATCCGCAGAATGCCGAGGGAATCCTCGGCCCGGGGCAGGACCTTGCCGAACGCCTGAACGTACAGGGCGTCGAACACGACGAACGCCACCGCCCCCGTCCCGAGCAACGCCCAGGGGCGAGCCCGGAACCGCAGGGCCAGCCATGCGAAGGCCGGGAACAGGAGATAGGCGAACCATTCCGCCGACAGCGACCAGCTCGGTCCGCTCCAGTGGATGACCGCGTCCGTCGGGAACCAGGCCTGGACGAGGAACAGGGTCTGGAAGAAGGCCAGCGGCGGATAGCTGTCGGCGTCGAACCGGACCCCGGCCGCGGTGGCGCCCAGGACCATGACCAGCACGCTGGCCAGCACCGAGACGTGTAGGGGGTAGAGCCGCGCCAAGCGGGCGATGAGGAAGCGCCTGTAGCTGAAGGTCCCGGCGGCGAACGCCGGCCCGTAGACGTGGGCCAGGATGAAGCCCGACAACATGAAGAAGGCGTCCACCGCCAGCCGGCTGCGCTCGATGATCGGGCTGAAGCCCAAGGCCGGATCCCATTGGAGCTGGTAGTGGAACAGCACCACGCCCACGGCCAGGAAGGCCCGCAGACTGGTCAGGGCTCTCAGCTCGGCCGGATAGCCGTCGCGGGTCGGCGGTACGGACGTCATGAGCAATGGCCCCCCCAAGGCGGGCGGAACACGACGGTCCACCTATCTGGGATACGCATCGGATACGTACATCCCTCGTCCCGCCGCGTCAGGCGCCAGTCCAGCGGTGCCGTGGGCCCGGCAAAGCGGCGATGGTCCGCTCCTACCCGTTGCGAGGGGCTCATGGTGCGCGGCTTGCGGGTTTCGCCGGAAGGCGCGATGACAACTGCCGTCGGCGATGGGACCGGCGCGGACGCCGCGACACTATGGCTTCGCCTTCATCGAGCGCAGTTTTCGCCATGGGCGACGGATGGGCCGCCTATGCGGGCCCGCATGAAGCGCACGCCGCTCACGCCCATGTCGCGATACAGCTGGCCGTGGCCCGCACGGGCTCGGTCCGCGTGGTTCTGGAAGACCATCGCACCTTGAGCGGTCAGGCGATCGTCATCGGCCCGCGGGTTCGCCATCGGATGACCGACGAGGGCGGGTCGGTCCTGCTGTTTTACCTGGAGACGCACACGCCGTTGGCCTCGAGCCTTCTGGCGCTGATCGCGCCGGCCGTCGCGGCCGTCGCTCCGCCCTCCGTGACGGCCCTGTTGAGCCCTGAGGCCCAGCCGGACCGCATCGTGGCGGGCCTCAGAGAAGGGCTCGGCGTCAAGGAAGTGAAGCTGGATCCACGCCTTGAAGGGGCGCTCCTCAAGGCGTCCGAAGACCCGGCGCCCGGCGCCGTCGCCCGGGCGGCCCGGGCGGTCGGCCTGTCCCCCGCGCGCCTCCGGGTTCTGGCCCAGGCGCAGATGCAGGCTCCGCTGTCGCAATGGCTGCTATGGCGAAAGCTGCAGAGGGCCGGGCATGAGATGGCGTCGGGCGCGGGCCTGGTGGAGGCGGCGATCGCCGGCGGTTTCGCCGACCAGGCGCATCTGAACCGCGTCACGAAACGCATGTTCGGCGTGACGCCCTTGCAGGCGTCGAGCGTCGTGCGTTCTGCGGACAATCGGTTCGTTCAATAAGCCGCCCGCCGGCCGCGTCATCCTGGGGCGTCCCTGGAGCCCTCCGATGCCCCTCGCCCGGTTTCTCGTCCGTCTCGGTTATGCGCCGGTGTTCTTCGCGGGATTCCTTGGGGCCGCGGTGACCTTGGCCGAGCGCGGGGCGCCCCCGTGGAGTCTGCCGATCCTGCTCGGGCTGGCGCTGGCGGTCTCGTTCGCCGCCGAGCGTCTGGCGCCCTACGAACCCGTCTGGAATCAACCCCACGGGGACGCCGGCCGCGATTTGATCCATGCGGCGGTCAATGAGGCGTCGATTGTCCTCTCGGTTCTGGCCCTGCCCCTTGTGTCCGGCGTGATCCCGGGTCTCGACGTCTGGCCGTCCGGCTGGCCGCTATGGGGACAACTGGCGGTCGCCATAGTGGCGGCGGACTTCGGCATCACCCTGGCGCACTACGCCAGCCATCGCATCCCGGCGCTCTGGTCGTTGCACGCCGTGCATCATTCCGTCGAACGGATGTATGGTTTCAACGGCCTGCTGAAACATCCCCTCCATCAGGCGATAGAATTGACGGCCGGTGTTGCGCCGCTGGTGCTCCTCGGCATGCCCTCGGACGTCGCCTGGCTTCTGGCCTTCGCCGTGGCGATCCAACTGATCCTTCAGCACTCCAACGTCGATATGAAGATCGGACCGCTGATCTACATATGGGCGGTCGCCCCGGCCCACCGACACCATCATCTGGCGTCGCAGACCGAGGGTGACGTCAATTTCGGCCTGTTCACCAGCCTGTGGGACCATCTGCTGGGAACGTTCCGGTCGGGGGCCGACACGCCTCGGACGGGCCAGATCGGCGTGTCCGGTCGGCCCGACTACCCCAGAGGATATCTCCGGCAACTCGCCGAACCCTTCCGACGGGGTGTCTGACACCCTGTCGCACTAGCGCGAGGCGCGTCCGAGCAGCTCGATCAGTTCGTTCGCCTTGGCCTTGCGCTCGGCCGGATCGTCGCCGGTCATCGCGCCCATGACGCAGTGGTCGAGGTGATCCTTGAGGACCTCGCTCTCGACACGCAGCAGGGCGGCCCGCACCGCCTGCAGCTGGGTCAGCACGTCCACGCAGTATCGGTCATCCTCGACCATCCGGGCGATGCCGCGCACCTGTCCCTCGATCCGGTTGAGACGGTTCATCACCTTGGGCTTGGTCAGGGTCTGCATCCAATTCCTCATTCCAGTCATTCCCTATACCCTATGATGGTATCTTGCGCGATACCCCAATGGGGTATATTTGGCGTCCAGCCGATTCAGGAGCCCGCCATGTCCACGTCCTCGCATTCCCATCCGGACGGTCACGCCGGTTGTTCGACCCACACGGCCGACAGCGGCGCGAAGGCCGTCGACCCGGTCTGCGGCATGACCGTCGATCCGGCGACCGCGGCGCATCGCGCCGCTCACGAAGGCCGGGACTATTTCTTCTGCTCGGCGGGCTGCCGGACCAAATTCGTCGCCGAGCCGGACCGATACCTGGGCGAGAAGCCGCAGCCTGCGCCCGTCGTCCCGGGCGCGATCTACACCTGCCCGATGCATCCGGAGGTGCGCCAGGAAGGCCCCGGCTCCTGCCCGATCTGCGGTATGGCGCTGGAACCGGAGACGGTGACCGCCGAGGCGCCGGTCAATCACGAACTGATCGACTTCACCCGCCGCTTCTGGGTCAGCCTGGTGCTGACCCTGCCGGTCTTCGCTCTGGAGATGGGCGGGCATCTGACCGGCCTGATGATGCGGATACCGGGACAGACCTCGAACTGGATCCAGTTCGCCTTGGCGACGCCGGTGGTGCTGTGGGCCGGATGGCCCTTCTTCCAGCGGGGCTGGGCCTCGATCCGCAACCGCAGCCTCAACATGTTCACGCTGATCGCTATCGGCGTTGGCGCGGCGTGGGTCTACAGCGTGGTCGCGGTTCTGGCTCCGGGCCTGTTCCCGGCGGCAGTCCGGCGAATGGACGGCAGCGCGCCGGTCTATTTCGAGGCGGCGGCGGTGATCACCGTCCTCGTTCTGGTGGGCCAGATCCTGGAGTTGCGCGCGCGGGAACAGACGTCCGGCGCTATCCGGGCGCTGCTGGATCTGACGCCGAAGACCGCGCGCCGCGTGCGTGACGACGGCGGCGACGAGGATGTGACGCTCGACCTGGTCGCCGTCGGAGACCGGTTGCGCGTCCGGCCCGGCGAAAAGGTGGCGGTCGACGGCGAAATCCTGGACGGCCGGGTGACCATCGACGAATCTCTGGTCACGGGAGAATCCATGCCGGTGACCAAGGAGGTCGGCGACAAGGTCGTCGCCGGTTCGCTCAACAAGACCGGCTCGTTCGTGATGCGGGCCGACAAGGTGGGCGCCGACACCCTGCTGGCCCGGATCGTCCAGATGGTCGCCCAGGCCCAGCGCAGCCGCGCGCCCATCCAGCGGCTGGCCGACCAGGTGTCGGGCTGGTTTGTCCCGGCGGTGATCGCGATCGCGGTTCTCGCGGCCGTCGTCTGGGGCCTGGCCGGACCCGAGCCGCGCCTGTCGTACGCCCTCGTGGCCGCGGTGTCGGTGCTGATCATCGCCTGTCCCTGCGCCCTGGGCCTGGCCACGCCCATCTCCATCATGGTCGGGGTGGGACGCGGGGCCCAGGCCGGGGTGCTGATCAAGAACGCCGAGGCGCTGGAGCGCTTCGAGAAGGTCGACACCCTGGTGCTCGACAAGACCGGCACCCTGACCGAGGGACGGCCATCGGTCACGGCGATCCGGCCCGCGGCCGGTTTCGACGAGGTCGAGCTTCTGAGGTTGTCCGCCAGCCTTGAGCGGGGCAGCGAGCACCCCCTGGCCGACGCCGTCGTCCGCGCTGCCAGCGACAGGAACCTCGTCCTCTCGGAGGCGTCGGAGTTCGACAGTCCGGTCGGACGGGGCGTCACCGGGATGGTCGATGGCCGCCGCGTGGCCCTCGGCAACGGCCGCTACCTCAGGGAAATCGGGGTCGACGTCGCGCCGCTCGAGGCCGAGGCCGAGGCGCTTCGCCGGGACGGCGCCACCGCCATCTTTGTGGCCGTGGACGGGGCCGCGGCCGGCGTCCTCGGCATCGCCGATCCGGTCAAGGCGACGACCGCCCAGGCCATCCGCGATCTGAAGGCGGCGGGGCTGCGCCTTGTGATGATGACGGGTGACAACCGCACCACGGCCGAGGCCGTGGCGCGCCGGCTCGGCATCGACGACGTCCAGGCCGAGGTCCTGCCCCAGGACAAGGCCGCCGTCGTCGAGCGTCTGCGCGCCGAGGGCCGGGTCGTGGCCATGGCCGGCGACGGGGTCAACGACGCCCCGGCCCTGGCCGCCGCCGACGTCGGCGTGGCCATGGGCGCGGGGTCGGATGTGGCGATCGAGAGCGCCGGCGTCACCCTGCTGGGGGGCGACCTGCAGGGCATCGTCCGGGCGCGCAAACTGTCTAAGGCGGTGATGGGCAATATCCGTCAGAACCTCGTGTTCGCGTTCGGCTACAATACGCTCGGCATCCCGATCGCGGCGGGCCTGCTCTATCCGGTCTTCGGCCTGCTGTTGTCGCCGGCCCTGGCGGCCTTGGCCATGGCCCTGTCATCCGTCAGCGTCATCGGCAATGCGCTGCGGCTTCGGGCGGTCAGGCTTTGACCATCGACTGGCGCGCTCGAGACCGCCGGGGAAAACCATGACAGCCGTCAGCCCATTACGCATCCCGGCGGTTGATCCCTCGCATGATCCGACGGTGTTCGGGCATATTTAATCGTGGTGGAACCGTGGCGGCGGGTCCGGATTACGCTGGCTTCGATGTCCGGTGGGGACAGTCGTCCGGGCGAGCGCAACGCCCGCCCGGATGCAGCGTCGCCGGGCGCACCTCATTGTCTGGCCGCCTGGCGATCCGGCTGGCGACCGTCCCAAGCGGAGATCCCCGATGTTCAACCCGATCGTCACCCGCCCGTCCCTCCTGCTCGCCGGCTGTTCCGCGCTCGTCCTGACGGCGTGCAGCCCCGCGGCGGAGCCGCCCGCAACGTCCAAGGCCGAAGAGTCCGCGCACGCTTCGGAGCCCATGGCGATGGCGCAGACGCCGTTCTCCGCCGCCGAAACCAGGATGCACGAGGCCATGATGGCGGCGACGGGAGCCGATGCGGGCGAAACCTGGGCGCGCAAGATGATCCCGCATCACCAGGGCGCGCTCGACATGTCCCAGATCGTGCTGCGGGACACCCAGGACGCCGACATTCGCCGGATGGCCCAGAAAACCGTCGAAATGCAGACCACGGACATCGCCGAGCTGCGGCGCTGGCTCGAGACGCGGGTCGGGGCCGCCGCCGGCGCGGCCGCGCCGGGCGGGGGCGGGGAACCTCCCTTCGCGCCGGCCGAAACGAAGATGAAGGACGCCATGATGTCGGCGACCGGGGCCAACACGGACCGGATGTGGGCCAGCAAGATGATCGCTCACCACCAGGGCGCGCTCGAGATGTCCCAGGTGGCGCTCCGCGAAAGCCAGGACGCCGGCATCCGGCGCATGGCGCAGAAGACGATCGAGATGCAGACCGCCGACATCGCCGAGATGCGCGCCTGGCTCGCGGCCCACCCGGTCGGCGGGTCCTGACGCGGCTCTCACGGGCGGAGCGTGTTTGACTGAAAGAGGGGCAGGGACATGGAAAAGATGACGGGCATGAATCACACGCAGGCCATGAAGGGCAGCTATCGATCATTCGCGATCGAGCTCGTCCTTGATTTCATCATCATGTACCTGGTGATGTACACGATGATCGCATCCCTCGATCACTTCTACTTCAATCTCAACAACGTCTACATGACCCTGATGATGGTCTCTCCCATGGCCATCCTCATGCTGGTGTTCATGCGATCGATGTATCCGTCGAAGCGGACCAATCTACTGATCGGCGGGGCGGCCGCCCTGGTGTTCGCGGTCAGCTTCTGGGGCATGCGGACCCAGGCGGCGGTCGGGGATGCGGAATTCCTGCGTTCGATGATACCCCACCACTCCGGCGCCATCCTGATGTGCAACGAAGCGGAGTTGAAAGATCCCGAGGTGCTCGGTCTGTGCGAGGAGATCGTCAGCTCCCAGGCGCGGGAAATCGCCCAGATGAAGGCCCTTCTGGCGCGGCGGTAATCCGGCGGGCGGCCGCGAGGGCCGCCGGCGCGGTCGGCTCTGCGGCAGCGTGTCGCGAGGGCGGGCCGCGCCGCTTGCGTAAAACCTTTTAGATCGCGCCTCAGGAGGCGCGACCATGACTTTCAGGAGTATCCCATGAAGCTGGATCGTCGAGCGCTGCTGCGCGGCGCCGTCGCCGGAGGCGGTCTTGCGGCCTTGCAGGGCTTGATGCCCGCCTGGGCCCAGACGGGGTCTCCGGGGCTGCGGGCGGACCTGCCGACCCTCACCGGCCCGAACATCGATCTGACGGTCGGCCAGACGCCGTTCACCGTGAACGGGCGCACCGCCATGGCGACGACGATCAACGGCGTGCTCCCGGCTCCTGTGCTTCGCCTTCGCGAGGGGCAGAACGTCCGACTGGCCGTGACGAACCAGCTCGACGAGGACACCTCGATCCACTGGCACGGCATTCTGCTGCCGTTCCAGATGGACGGCGTCCCCGGCGTCAGCTTCCCGGGCATCCGCTCGCGCGAAACCTTCGTCTACGAGTTCCCGGTCCGGCAGTCGGGCACCTTCTGGTACCACAGCCACTCGGGTTTGCAGGAGGCGCTCGGCCACTACGGACCCCTGGTCATCGATCCGGCCGGGGCGGATCCGGTCGGCTACGACCGCGAGCACGTGCTGGTGCTGTCGGACTGGAGCTTCATGCATCCGCACGAAATCTTCGAGAAGCTCAAGAAGAGTCCCGGCTACTTCAACCGGCAGCGCACCACCCTGGCCGGCCTGCTGGACGGCAGCGACCGGATGAGCCTGGAGGAGCGCCGGATGTGGGGCGAGATGCGGATGGATCCGCGCGACATCCTCGACGTCAACGGCTCGACGTACACCTATCTGATCAACGGCCATGGGCCCCAGGAGAACTGGACCGGCCTGTTCCGGCCCGGGGAGCGGGTGCGGCTGCGCATAATCAACGCCTCGGCCATGTCGATCTTCAACGTCCGCATCCCCGGCCTCCCCATGACGGTGGTCCAGGCCGACGGCGAGAACGTGCGCCCGATCGAGATCGACGAGTTCCAGATCGCCGCCGCCGAAACCTATGACGTCATCGTTCGGCCGACCGAGGACCGCGCCTACACCATCGTGTCGGAAGCCATCGACCGCTCGGGCATGGGCCGCGCCACCCTGGCGCCCCGCCTCGGCATGACGGCCGAGGTTCCGCCGCTTCGCGAGGTTCCCAACCTGACCATGAAGGACATGGGCATGGGAGACATGGGGGGCATGAGCGGAATGGATCACGGGGCCATGGGAGCCCAGTCGGGCGGAGCGATGGCCGGAATGGACCACGGGGCTATGACGGGCGCGCCCGGCGCGGCCATGGCGGGCATGGATCACGGCGCCATGGCCCCCCAGGCCCCCGCCGGGACGATGTCCGGTATGGACCACGGCTCCATGTCCGGCATGAACATGCGCGATCCGGAGAACGCCCCGCCCGACATGGCGGTGGGGGTGGGCGTCGACGCCATCGCCATGGCGCCGGCCAATCGCATGGGCGAGCGGCCGATCGGGCTTCAGGACGTGCCGCATCGCGTCCTCGTCTACACGGACCTGGTGTCGCTCGCGCCCAACAAGGATCAGCGTCCCCCGTCCCGGACGATGGAGATTCACCTGACCGGCAACATGGAGCGGTTCATGTGGGGCTTCGACGGCCGCAAATTCAGCGAGCTGGTCGAGCCGATCCGGTTCGAGCGGGACGAGCGGGTGCGCGTGACCCTGGTCAACGATTCCATGATGGCGCACCCGATCCACCTGCACGGCCATTTCTTCGAGCTGGTCACCGGCGGCCCGGCCGGTCACCAGCCGCTCAAGCACACCGTCAACGTCCCGCCGGGCGGCAAGGTCAGCTTCGACCTGACCGCGGACAATCCGGGCGACTGGGCCTTCCACTGTCACCTGTTGCTGCACATGCATGCCGGGATGTTCAACGTGGTCACGGTCCGTCCGATGGAAGGAGCCGCATCGTGAAGACGTCGGTCGCCATCCTTCCCCTGATCCTCGCAGCGGCTTCCGCGGCGGCGGGGACACCGGCGCTGGCGCAGAGCCACGCCGGGCATGCCATGCCCGCGCCTGTTCGTCAGGCGCTTCCGGGGGGTTGCGTCGCGCGCGGCTCCCCCACCGCCGATGCATCCCGGATAGGCATGCCCGGAGCGCCGACGTGCCCGACGGGCGCGGTGCCCGTCCGTCTGTCGGCTCCGGCGATGCCGGCGGGACACGACATGTCGACCATGGGCCAGACGCCTGCTCCGGCCGCGGCGTCCGCTCGTGCCGGGCACGACATGTCCGCTATGGGCCAGACCCAACCGGCTCCGGCCGCTGCGTCCCCTCACACCGGCCATGACATGTCGACGATGGGCCAGACGCAGCCGGCTCCGGCCGCCGCGTCCCCGCATGCTGGCCATGACATGTCGACCATGGGCCAGACCCCGCCCGCTCCGGCGATGCCGGCGGGGCACGACATGTCGGCTATGGGCCAGACCCAACCGGCTCCGGCCGCTGCGTCCCCTCACGCCGGCCATGACATGTCGACGATGGGCCAGACGCAGCCGGCTCCGGCCGCCGCGTCCCCGCATGTTGGCCATGACATGTCGACCATGGGCCAGACCCCGCCCGCTCCGGCGATGCCGGCGGGGCACGACATGTCAACGATGGGTCAAACCCAGCCCGCGCTGGCGATGCCCGCAGGTCACGATATGTCGACGATGGGCCAGACTCCCGCTCCAGCAATGCCGGCGGGTCATGACATGTCGACCATGGGCCAGACGCCGGCGGGCTACGACATGTCCGCAATGGCCATGCCGCCTGACGTCCCGACCAGCGCGGACAATCCGGGACGTCCGCCGGAAACCCCGGCTCCGGCGGGCGCGACAAGTGGGCCGACCAACGCCGCCGACCTGCTGTTCGACCCCGCCGAAATGGCGGCGGCCCGCGCCCAGCTCCGAGTCGAGCATGGAAACGTCCGCACGACGGCGGTCATCCTCGACCAGCTGGAAGCGACCTTCGGGGACGACGAGGAAGGCTACGCCTGGAATGCCCAGGGCTGGAGCGGCGGCGACATCAATCGCTTCTGGTGGAAGTCGGAAGGGGAGGGCGCTTTTGGCGGCGAGGTCGAGGAGGCCGAGATCCAAGCCCTCTACAGCCGGGCGTTCCGACCCTTCTTCGACTTCCAGACCGGCCTGCGGCAGACCTACCGGCCCGAAGGCGACCGGACAGATCTCGTCGTCGGCATTCAGGGGCTGGCGCCCTACTGGTTCGAGGTCGATGGAGCTGTCTTCCTGTCCAACAAGGGCGAACTGACAGCGCGGGGAGAGGCCGAATACGATCAGCGCATCACCAATCGCTGGATCGTCCAGCCCCGGGCCGAGGTGGTGCTGTCGGCGGAGGACATCCCCGAGCTCCGTATCGGATCTGGCCTGTCCTCGCTCCAGGTTGGGGCCCGGCTGCGGTACGAATTCCGCAAGGAGTTCGCGCCCTACGTCGGCGTGGAATGGACCAGGAGCTTCGGCAATACGGCGGACTTTCTGGAAGCTGACGGGCGAAGCGCGGAAGACACCCGACTGGTCGTCGGCATTCGGGCCTGGTTCTAGCGAAGGCTGGCGGGTTCATCTTGGCGCCGGGCCCGCGCAGTCAACCAGCGGGGGGGCATGAGGATGCCCTCGCGTGGGTCAGTGCGCCACTATAGCCAGTGTCTTGCGCACGCTGGTGTCCGGCCGGGTGGGGTCCAATGACAGCGACTCGGCGAACCCGGGCCGTCGCTATCGATCTGGATGACACCTTGATCTCAGCCTATCGCCGCCCGGACCTGGCGTGGCGTAGGGTCTGTCAGTTGTACCAGACCGAGCTTGGCGACCTGGCTCCGGACCATGCGGCGCGGGCCCTGACGGAGGCGGGGCGGGCTTTCTGGAGCGATCCGGAAAGCCACGCCATCGGCCGCGGAGCCCCGAGGCAGGCCAGGCGCATCATCGCGGCCAAGGCCTTTGAGGCCCTGCGGCGCGACGGATGTGCGACGCCCTCTCCGGAAATCGCCGAACGCCTCGCCGACGCCTTCAGCCTTCATCGCGACCGGCAGATGCGGCTCGAACCCGGGGCGGACGCCGTGTTGGTCCATCTGCGGGATGCCGGATACCGGCTGGCGCTTCTCACCAACGGCGCCGGTCCCCTGCAGCGCGCCAAGATCGAGCGTTTCGGCCTGGCTTCGCATTTCCACCACATCCAGATTGAAGGCGAGGTCGGCGTGGGGAAGCCCGATCCCGCAGCGTTCAGGCGAATGTTCGCCGCCCTGGCCGTCGAACCGGCAGAGGTCTGCGTCGTCGGCGACAGTCTGGTATGGGACATTCGCCCGGCCATGGCGCTGGGCTGTTTCACAATTCTGTACGATCCGGAGGCTGGCGAAGCTGTTGGACGCGGTTCAGGGGACGCCCACGTCGTGGTCCGGACCCTGGCGAGCCTGGCGACCCATCTCCCCGGAGCGGCGAGGCCGCCTTGGAGCGAGTGATCGCGCCGGGTTGCGACCGCCCGGAGCCGACAATGCTCACGGCGGAGGGTGACCTCCGGCGCCCGGACCGGGAGGCGACGGAAGCCCATCCACGACGAAAAACGCCGCGCAGCAGGTTGCGCGGCGTTCCTCCACATCAGGCGTCGGCCCCCCAAGGGGGCGGGAGGCCGACTCCTCAGTGAACCATGAAACGGACGACGCCGTTCATCTGATGGCCGTCGGCGCCCTTCGCGGCCCAGGCGGCGGAATAGGATCCCGGCGCAAGCGTGGGCAGAGGCGCGGTGACGGTTGTGGCCGGCGGCGCCTCGGATGACACCACCACATCGACCGGCTGGCCCGCGGCGCCCGTCAGCCTGAGCGACGTCAGGGTCATGGCGTGCGGAAATGTCGCCGAAAACGCCGTCGGGGCGGCGGCCAGCATGGCGTTGTCCGCCGGCGCGGTGACGACGCCGTTGGCAGGCGCCTGCACGGCGGCGTGTTCCTGGGCTGACACGCCGGCGTGCGAATGACTCTGGGCGTGGGCGAGTGAGACGGGAGCCAGCGCCGCCACGGCGGCGAGGCTGGCGAAGATTGAACGGTTCATGAGAAAGCTCCTGATGCTTACGCGAACTATTGTTTGGGCGGCATGGTCATGCCGTCCATCTTCGACATGTCATGGCCGGCCATCGGATCGGCGGGCGGCGGCGTCGGAGCGGGAGCCGGCGCGGGCCGGGCCGCCGGGGCTTGCGGTGTCGAGGCCCGCGGGGCCGTGGCGGGCGCTGGCGCGGCGGCCTGCGGCTGCGGTGTCGGCTCGGGCGCAACCACCGGCGCGGCGTCCATCGGCGTCGCTGCCGAGGCGTCCGGCGCCGGCTGGGCCTCGACTGGCTGAGGTTCGGCGGCCGGCTGACAGGCGCCCAGGGTGAACGCCGCAGCGGCGGCGAGGATCGAGAGTCTCATGTGGCAAGCTCCTGAAGAAATGGGCGGCCGTCGAGCGAGAGTGAGCGACGCCTTCATAATGGAGTACGCGGGCGCGAGCCGCAGCCCTCGCCCGATATGGATCGACCGGCCCTGGCTCCCGTAGGAATGCAGCGATCAGCGAGCATAGACGAACGGCCGGAAGCCTTCAGTCCGGAACGGCCCGAAAGGCGGCCGTGCCGTCCAGGGCCTCAGACAATTTGCGACGGGCGCGCGCCACGCGGGTCTCTACCGTCTTTGTAGAGACGCCAAGCAGTCCGGCCGTTTCCGCCTGACTGCGTCCCTCGATCGTGGTGAGCAGGAGCGGCGCCTTGAGGTGAGGGGGCAAACGGCTCATCGCCTCGTTCAGCCGGGCGAGCCGGTCGCGGGCCTCCATCCGTTCATCCGCCGACTCGGCCCCGTCCGGCACGGACATGGCTTCCGGCGACGAGAGATCGACGCCGCCCCGGATGAGCCGTCGGACAAGACCGCGGCGGCTCCAGTCCCGGCATTTGTTGAGCGCGATGGTCCGGATCCAGGCCTCGAAGGGGCGCGTCGGATCGTAACGGCGAATGTTGATCCAGGCCGCCGCATAGGTCTCCTGCAACAGATCCCATGCCTCCTGCTCGTCGCCGACATAGCGCCGGATGAAGCGGAACAGAGCCGTCTTGGTCTGCCGCATCAATTCGCTGAAGGCCGCCCGGTCGCCCCCGGCGGCGCGGGCTGACAGGTCCGCTGAACTCTCCACCCGGACCGCTAGTCTTCGTTGGGCGTAAGAGCCGCGACGATGCGGTCGTCGAAGACCTCCGCCTGGGCCGGCGTCAGCACGGACCGCATCTCGAAGACGTGGGTGATGGTCTCCTTCTGCAGGGCGCCCATCGCGACGTGAAAGTGGTCCACCGCGGCCTGGACCTGGGGTCCGTCGCCATCACTCTGTTGGATGGCGCGCGCCAGTTCCAGATTCGCCGCGCGGATGTCGGCTTCGAGCGCGGGCCGGCGGGCGGCGAACCGGGCTTCGACGGCCTCGATACGGGTCAGCTGATCAGGCGAGAGCTTCAAGTCATGGTGGACGATGTCGTGCAGGGACGGCGGTTCGCGCCGGCTGAGCACCCAACTGGCGCTGATCCAGGTGCCCGCGCCGCTGGCGACAGCCGCCAGCACGGCGGTCAGTGCGATCGCCCGCCAGCCGCGCATCACCGGCCGGCTTCCAGACGCACCAGGGGCGACAGACCCGCATCGACCGTGAAGATGGCCATATCCCCACGCGGTCGGGGAGCGGCGACCGCGCCGACGCCGCCCACGGTCAGGCCGGTGACCAGGGCCATGGCGACGGCGCCAAGGCGCAGTTGCCCGGTCAGCCTTTCGCCGCGAAGCGCGTCGACCCGGCGCCAGACGAGCGGCTCGAGCCCGTCGAGCGACCGACCGGCGGACATGGCCGCCGATCGATTCAGAAGATCATCCAGATTACGCGTCATCGAACACTCTCCTAGCGCCCCTAATCCCTACTACGCCGAAACGGGCGGAATCCCTCAATCGAGGGGACGGCTTCCCGGATGCGTAGTTAGCAGAAGGCACAGGATGTGAGAGAACAATGGCGATACGCAAATTTCTGCCGGGGCTCGCCCTGGCGCTGGCGCTTTCAGTCAGCGCGCCGGCGTACGCGCATGAGGCCCACGAGAAGGCCGCAGCAGCTCGGGCCCAGGTCGCCACGCCGACGGCCGCCGTTCCGGACGGCGGCGTGATGGCCATGCCGGGCATGGCCCAGGACATGGACCACGGAGCCATGATGGCGGACGAGGCTCCCAAGCCCATGCCCGAGCGCCTGTATCGCTGGCTCGGGGCCATGCATCCGGCCGCGGTGCATTTCCCCATCGCGCTGTTCCTCGTCGCCGCCCTTCTCGAGATCGCCGCGCTGACGCTCCGCCGGCCTGTCCTGACCCAGGGCGCCCGCGTCATTATCGCCCTGGCCGCGATCTCTGCGCTCGCCGCGGTGGCGCTGGGGTGGTTCGCCATGGGCCTCCCCGGCAAGGACGACGCGACCCACGCTTATCACCGGTGGCTCGGCACCTCGATCGCCGTTCTGGGCCTGTTGAGCTGGTGGGCGAAGGAGCATTGGGTCCGCCGACCGGGACGCCGGCGTGAGCTGATCTACGTCGGCCTGTTGACGCTCACCGCCGCCGCCGTGATGGTCAACGGCCTGCTGGGCGGGATGCTGACCCACGGCGTGAGACATCTTATGTTCTGACGGCCTCAAGGACACGCGTCGCCCGCCCCATAGTTTTCCATCCACTTTCGCCGGACCAGGACGCTTTCGCGGCCGCGGCTAACCAGGAGCTTTGATCCATGTCGTTTCGTTCAGCACTCGCCGGATCGGCGCTCGCCGCCGTCCTCGCTACCTCCGCCCAGGCCCAGACCCAGGCGCCCCACTCTCACGCCCCCGGCTCGGCCCACACCCCAGGCTCGGCACACGCTCCCGGCCATGCGCAAGCCGCTGACGAGGCGCAGGTCCGAACCGTCGTCGCCGCCTACAAGGACGCCATTACCCGGATGGACGTGTCACAGACCCCGGCTCTGTTCTGGGAGGACTCGGCGATTTTCGAGAACGGCGGCGTAGAGGGGACTTTCGCCTATTACCTCGAGCACCATCTCGGACCCGAGTTTACCGATCTGGCGGGTTTCGAGTTTCGCAACCACGAGATGACAGTGGAGATCGACGGCGATACCGCATTCGTGAGCGAGACCTATACCTATCACATCACCTTCAAGGACACGGCGCGCGAACCGATCGAGCGCCGCGGCGTCGCCACAAGCGTCCTGCGCAAGCGGGGCGACGAGTGGAGGTTCGCCATCTATCACTCTTCGGCTCGGCCCTTGCGCCGGGCGACCTGAAGACGCGGAAACGGGTTGCCCGGCCTCCCGATCACCAGAGTAATGAGCCAATGATAAAGTCGCTTTCGCGCCGCTCCCTTCTGATCCTCGGCGTCAGCGCCTCGGCAGCAGCGGCCTGCGCTCAAACCCCTCGTCCTTCGTCCGACCTCGCCGTCTACAAATCGCCCACCTGCGGCTGCTGCGGCGCATGGGTCGAACACATGACAGCGGCGGGGTTTCAGGCGCGGATAACCGAGGTGACCGACCCCGGCTCGGTCCGCCGCGCCCAAGGCGTTCCCGAGTCCTTGGCGTCCTGCCATACGGCCTTGATTGGCGGATATGTGCTGGAAGGTCATGTGCCGGCGGAGGATGTGCGCAGACTCCTGGCTGAACGTCCGGAGGCCGTGGGTCTCGCGGTGCCGGCGATGCCGCTGGGATCGCCCGGGATGGAGACGCCCGACGGCCGGCGGGAGCCTTACGAGACCTTGTTGATCCTCAAGAGCGGCGGCACGCGTGTGTTCGCGCGTCACGGCTAGGGCATGAAGATTCTCAAGCTCTCCACCCAGCTGCACAAATGGATCGCGCTGGTCGTCGGTCTTCAGGTGCTGTTCTGGGTCGGCGGCGGTCTGGTGATGACGGCCATCCCGATCGAGACGGTGCGCGGCGAACATCGCGCGGTCGAACTCAAGCCGGGTCCGCTGGAGCTCGGCGCGCTTCCGGCCCTCGGCGAGATCGCCCGTCGGGCCGGCGTCGCGCCCGTCCAGGCGGAGCTTCATTCCACGCCGAGGGGGCCGGCCTGGACCCTGAAGCCGGCGGCGGGCGAGCCGGTCATCGTGTCCGCCGCGACAGGTCGGCCGTTCGGACCGATGTCCGCCGCCGAGGTCTCGGCCTTCGCCAAGCGCGCCTACAAGGGTGAGGCGGGGGTTTCGGGCGCCGTTCTCCTGACAACGGCGCCAGAGGAGACGGGACGGACCGGGCCGCTTTGGCGGGTGGACTTCGCAGACCGCGAAAAGACCTCCTTCTACCTGTCGCCCGCCACCGGCGAGGTGGTGACGCGCCGCTCGGGCGTCTGGCGGATTTTCGACTTCTTCTGGCGTCTCCACGTCATGGACTGGAACGACGGCGAGGATTTCAATCACCCTCTGATCATCATCACCACGGCCTTGACGCTGAGCATCGTCGTGTCGGGGTTCATCCTGTTGTGGATCCGGATTTCGAGGGACGTGAAGACGGCGCGCGCGGCTCGAAAACGGGCGCCTTGACCTCGGCTCCAACCCCGACGGGGAACTGCTCTCGTGGGAGCGGCGACGCCGGACGGTCGCCTGAAGCGCATCTGGCGAGTCTCGCCACCGCCTGGCCGGCGCACCTCCTGCGTCAGGAGGAGGTGGCGGCCAACGGCGCGGAGATGTTCGCCACCACGCATGGCGGCTTTGAGCGCCTGGCGCCGATCTATCGCAACGCCCTGATCGAGACGCGGCACTCCTGCGTCCCGATCGACTGGTATCTGAAGCCGCACAGCTTCTCCGAACGCAACGACCTGTTCCTGAAGCATGCGGTGGCGCTGATGGCCGAGTCGGCTCAGAAGGCCCTGGACGAGGCCGGTCTGACGGCCGGTCAGATCGACACCATCATCACCGTCTGTTCCACCGGCATCGCCACGCCGTCGCTGGAGGCGCGGCTGATGCAAGTCATGCCGTTCCGCCCCGATGTGCGCCGCTTGCCGATCTTCGGCCTGGGGTGCGCCGGCGGCGTCATCGGCTTGGCCCGCGCCGCCGGCATGGCCCGCGCCGCGCCGGACAGCCGGGTGCTGTTGCTGGTGGTCGAGTTGTGCGCCCTGACGTTCCGCTTTCAGGACCGTTCCAAATCCAATCTGGTCGCCACCGCCCTGTTCGGGGACGGGGCGGCGGCGGCCGTCGTTTCGTGTCGCGAAGACGCGATCGGGCCGGTCGTCGGCGCGTCGCACGAGCACACCTGGCCCGACAGCCTGGACGTCATGGGATGGGACGTGGCCGACGACGGGCTGAAGGTCGTGTTCAGCCGCGACATTCCCAGCCTGGTTCAGGACGACTTCAAGCCCATCGCCGAGACGTTCCTGGCCCGGAACGGACTGACCACAGCCGACGTCGGCGGCTTCGTCTGCCATCCCGGCGGGGCCAAGGTCATCGACGCGCTTGAGGACTGTTTCGCCCTGACCGCCGGCGCGATGGTCCACACTCGCGAGACCCTGCGCGCCCACGGCAACATGAGCTCGGCCACGGTGTTGTTCGTGCTGAAGGCGGCGCTGGACGCCGACGAGCCCGGCCCACTGCTGCTGACCACCCTGGGGCCCGGGTTCACCACCGCCGTGATGCTGATCCATCCATGATCTGGCTGCCGGCCGTCCTCGCCCTGGTGGTCGCCCAGCGGCTCGCCGAGCTGTGGCTGGCGGCCCGCAACACCCGCCGCCTGAAAGCCGCCGGGGCCGTGGAGATCGGCGCGGGCCACTATCCGTTGTTCATCCTGCTGCACGGCGGCTGGCTGGCGGCCATCGCTATCTTCACGCCCTGGAACACTACGCCGAACCTCTGGCTGCTGGGTCTGTATCTGCTGCTGCAACTCGCCCGCGTCTGGGTCATCGCCACCCTGGGCCGGTTCTGGACCACCCGCATCGTCAGCCTGCCGGGCGCGCCTCTGGTCAGGACGGGACCCTACCGGTTCGTGCGTCACCCCAACTATTGGGTGGCGTCGCTTGAGATCGCAGTCCTGCCGCTCGCCTTCGGCCAGGTCGGCGTCGTCGTGGGGTTCAGCCTGCTCAACGCGCTGCTGATCGCCTGGCGGGTGCGGATCGAGGAGCGCGTCTTGACCGATCGGGGGGTAGAGCGGCGCAGCGCTTGAAAGCTGCTGTCCATTGTCGAGAAGCATGGACCCTGACTCTGGCCTGGCCGCAGCGCGCCTGCCCTGGCGCTGGCGGACCCGGCGTCGATGCGGGCCCGGCCCAGCGATCCCATTAACCATTCTCCCGATGCTGGTCTGGGTCCTCCGGATCGAAACATAAAAGGATTTCAGCCCCGTGGACCTCGACGCCTACTTGCAACGTATCGGCATTCCACGACGCTGTGCGCCGGACCTGGCATTCCTGCGGCGCATGCATCGCGCCCATCTGCGGACTATCCCCTATGAAAACCTCGATGTGCTGCTCGGTCGCGAGCTAAGCGTTGATGGTGACAGAGCTTTTGACAAGCTTGTAAGGGGCAATCGAGGCGGTTGGTGTTTCGAGATGAACGCATTGTTCGCGGGTGCGCTCGAGGCGGCGGGATATCGTGTGAGAACCTTGGCGGCCGTCATCAAGCGTGATCGATGGAACCGTTCCGAAGAGGGAGTACATCCGCTCCTTCGTATTGATCTCGACCAACCCTACTTGGCCGATGTCGGCTTTGGCGATGGCCTGCGCGAGCCCATTCCACTTCGTTCTGGGTTGCATCGACAAGGAAAACTGAACTTCTGGCTCGAACCTCTCGATTCAGAATGGTGGCGGCTTCACAATCACGCGAATGCCAGCATCCCCTACTACGACTTTACCCTGGAGCCCGTAGATCGCGCGCGTCTGATCGCTGCGTCGGAATGGATGCGGACGTCCTCCGCTTCGCCCCACCTTCGCAACGCTGTTTGCCAGCGGCACCTCGACGGCGGCATAGTGCTGCTTCTGGGGCGCGGCCTATGCCGGCTGCAAGGCCAGCGAACAACCGTGCGCCTGCTCGACGGTGCAGAGGCTTACGTCGCCAGTCTTCGGCGGGTGTTCGGCATCGTCTGCCCCGAAGCCGCGGCTCTCTGGCCGCGCATATGTGCTCAGCATGAGAAGGTAGTCGCCGAAGCGACTTCGCGCGCCACTGGAAACACAGGCCGAGCTCGGTTGAAGGACGGGGGGTGACGGCGACCGCATCGCTATGTGTTCCGACCCATTCGTGTCGTGCGCGATTACTGGCCCGCGATTGTGAGCGACGCCAGGTTCGGCATCCCAACCATTGGTTGGCGTCGCCTGAGATCGCCATCCTGCCGCTCGCCTTCGGCCAGGTCGGCGTTTTTCGCGGCGGTCTCCTTGTCGGTCCTATGCCGATCTAGATCAGACGGTGCGAAATTTCGGTCAGCGCCCGGAGGTCGGTCCCGAAGCGGGCGATTGAAGCCCGGTGCCGTTCCAGTTCGCCATAGGGAAGGTAGCGCACGTCAAGGTCCGCGATCCGGCTGAAGGCGGGCCGCCGCAACTGGGCGCGGACATCGCCCTCGCGGCTCTCTGGCGCCACCAGGAACAGGCCTGCGGACGTATGGAGCTCGCCAGACAGGGCGAGGTCCAGCATGCGCACGACGCCAGAATATATCGTGGTGGAGTGTTCGACCTCAAAGGCGGCTGTCACGCGATCCGCGCCGGCCTCCAGCCAGAGGACGTCGATGAGGCGGATCGACTCTGCACCCGCGCCGTTCGCCAGCGCCGCGGGCAGCTGGTCCAGACAACCCTCACCGAGACGCGCGCCGTCATAAGGCCGGCTGCGGTCATTGGCGGCGATCCACACGCGATAGCCGAGCGCTCGCCCCAGATCCCGGATCCATGCCTGAACTTCGGTGTGGGTGCGATCAGTGTCGCGTTGCTGCAGCGCGGTCTTCTCGAACTTCACCGCTTCAGCCCGGGCTTCAGCCAGCCGCCGATCCCAGTCACGGTCAGAGAGATCTTCGCTTTCCAGGGGCGGAGCGGGGTATCGTCCTGACCCGACATCGAACAGGAAGCCCGCGATGGCGCCCAGGTCGTTTGACAGCAGGTCGCGATAGCGGGCGTTGAGTTCCAGAATTCCCTCACGCATGGCCAGATAGTGCTCCCAACTGCCCAGCTTCACTTTCGACCCGGTGATTGCGTTGTAGCCATTGACGATGGCGGTGTTGAACGGCGGGGCGTGCGTGGGATGCAGGAAGTAGATCAGGTTGGCCACGGCCGGCCCGAGGCCCTTGATCTTGAGCTGATCGATCGTGCGGATGCCGGACAGGATCTCGGTGCCGGTTGAACAGCAGCTGCAGTGATGCAGCAGACGGCCAAAGGCGCGCTGGTTGGGCGGGTTCTCGTAGATGTCGGGAATCCGGAGCTTGGGCTTCCACAGGAACGCGTGGTCGGCGCCCCTGAATATCTGGCGTTGTTCGGCGACCGAATGGACGATGGTCTCCAGCGACGAGCCACGATAGGCGACGCCGAACCGGCCCGCCTCGATCTCCTCGACGACCTGACCGATGCCCCGGCGGATGGACCGGAAATTCTTCAGCCGTTCATCCCACAGGAACCACGTCTGATAAGTCGCCGAAGGGTCGTCGCGCCACTGCTCGATAAGCTCTTGAAGTCGATCCGGCACGCCGCCCCCTCAGGATTCCATCTCCGTCCCAGCCTAGTCAGATTGGTGCGTGAGCGCCACCGGCGCCAGGCGGGCGGCGGCTGGGCGCCGGGGCCCGGCGGGGGTCGTCTGGCAAGGGAGTCGCGCGCCAGCCGCCATGCCGACTTCGCCATGGTGATGGGCGTGACCGGAGCCAGGGCGCCACCGCGACCACGACCACGACGAGGAGCGCCAGAGCGAGCAGGGTTTCCATCACCAGGTCGCGCTTCAGACGTCCGACCGCGCCGGAAGTCCTTGGTAATGTGACGGGCGCTGGCGAGATCCGGGGCCAGGTGGACGCGATTTGCGGCCGCCAGGACCAGCATGCGCGCGAAGATGAACAGCTTGCCCGCCAGCACGGGCCGATGCGCGTCCGCCTTGGCATGAAAGGGACGGCCGGCGACGCCCTGGCCACGGTTCATTCGCAAACCCCGGGCGAACGGGATTACGCCCTGGACTATGCGGCGTCGCATGGCGACCGGATCGAAGTCGATGTCTGATGCTCCAAAGTCCCGGCCCGCGTCGCGCGGGCGGTGGCCGCGGCCGCCAGGGCGCAGGGCTCCGGGCAGGCCTGGCAGTGCGCCAGCATCTGCCGCCGCAGCGCGGCGCGGCCCCGGTGCACCCGCACGCCGACGTTGTTGGCGGTCAGTCGCATCTCGCCGGCGATCGCCGCCAAAGGGACATCTTCCATTTCCGCCTTGCGCAGCAGGCGAGCGGTTTCCGGCGGAAGCTCGGCGAGGGCCTGCGCGAGACAGTGCAGCGCGCGGTGGACGTCGGCGTCAGTTCCGTTCCCCTCGTCATATCGGGGCTCGGCGTCCAGGGCGTTCGCCAACCGGGCTCGAGCCGCGTTTCGGCGGTAACGATCGAACAGGGCGTTGCGCAACGCGATCCCGAGCCAGGCGTCCACCTTGCCAGAGTCGGTCAGCCGGCCCGCCGCCAGGGTCACCTTGAGAGCGAATTCCTGCAGGACGTCCTCGGCGTCTTCGGGCGAGCGCAGCCGTTTGACGAGGTAGCGCAAATGCGTCGGACGATCCTCGCGCAGACGGCGCTCGACGAGGCGGCGAATTTCAGCCGCCGGCGTCGCGGAGGCGGCAAGCCGGGGGTATGTGGACGGTGTTCCCCGGCTGGAAGCGGTGACGAGGCTCTGTAAACTCATGGTTGGTCCCTTGCATGAAGTCAGGGAAGATTCCTGAGTAAGCAACGTCTAGATTTGTGCTGAATCAAGTGCTTAAAAAGATTCCCTTCGACTCCTGTTTTGTTGAGGGATACGGAGCGGCGATGCGTATAGACATCCGCTTCACCCGGTTTCCACCAGCCGATGTCGTCGGATGCCCCGCCTGCTCTTTCCGCAGGAGGTTCCCCGTCAAGCCAAACCGGCGCCGGGCGGTGTGGCGGATCAGCTCCGCCCGGACGACCTCACCGTCCGCCGAACCGCTGGAGCATCTCCGGCTGGAGGAGCCGCCCTGTCCGCTGCGGCGCTCAGCGGGCCTCGGTCACCAGGGACAACGCGGTACTGGCGAAGCTAGATCGGCGCCGCCCCTGACGTAGCGGGCTGCCGGGCGCCCATGCCGGCGCCGAGCCGCAGCCGTTTGAGCATCAGCGCGTTGACGGCCACCAGCACCGAACTGCCGGACATCGACAGCGCGGCGATCTCGGGGCTGAGGGTGAAGGGATAGAGCACGCCCGCGGCCAGCGGGAAGGCGATGACGTTGTAGCCGACGGCCCACCACAGGTTTTGATGCATCTTGCGCAGGGTGGCGCGTGACAGTTCGATGGCCTTGACCACGTCGGCGGGATCGCTGCGCATCAGCACCACGTCGGCGCTCTCGATGGCCACGTCGGTCCCGGCCCCGATAGCGAAACCGACGTCGGCCTGGGTCAGGGCCGGGGCGTCGTTGACGCCGTCGCCGACCATGCCGACCCTGTGGCCTTCGCCCTGGAGCTCCTTGATCTTGAGCGCCTTGTCCCCGGGCAGGACCTCGGCCAGCACGATGTCGATGCCCAGTTCGTCCGCGATGCGCCGCGCCGTGCCGAGGTTGTCGCCGGTGATCATGGCCACCTTGACGCCCAGGCCCTGCAGCCGGCGGATGGTGGCCCCGGCGGTCGGCCGCACGGCGTCGGCCACCGCGATCAGGCCGATGACGCGGCCGTCGCGGGCGATGTGGACGACGGTGCGGCCGGCGCCCTGCAGCCGTTCGGATTCCGCGGCCAGCTCGCCGAGCTCGACGCCGTTGTCGGCCATCAGCATGCGGTTGCCGGACAGCACGGTGCGCCTGTCCACGGTCGCCCGCAGCCCCTTGCCGCCGAAGGATTCGAAGCCGGTCGCCGCCACTTCGGGGAGCTCCTTCGCCCGTTCCAGCACGGCCTTGGCGATATGGTGTTCCGACCCTCGCTCGAGGGCCGCGGCCGTGATCAGCAGGTCGGTCTCGTCCACCCCGGCGGCCGGGGTGACCTGGACGACCTTCGGCGCGCCGAGGGTCAGGGTGCCGGTCTTGTCGAACACGATCACATCCAGCTTGACCGCATCCTCGAGGGCGGCGGCGTTTTTGATCAGCACGCCGTGCCGGGCTCCCAGCCCGGTGCCCACCATGATGGCCATGGGCGTGGCCAGGCCCAGCGCATCGGGGCAGGCGATGACGAAGACGGTGATGGTCAGGGTCAGGGCGAACAGCAGGGTCTGGCCCAGGACCCAGAACCAGATTCCGAAGGTGAGCAGGCCGATGACGATGGCCGCCAGCACCAGCCACTGGGAGGCGCGGTCGGCGAGCAGCTGGGCGGGGGCCTTGGAGTTCTGCGCCTCCTGCACCAGCTTGACGATCTGGGCCAGGGCGGTGTCGGCGCCCACCCGGGTGGCGCGGTAGCGGAAAGCCCCCGTCTTGTTGATGGCGCCGCCGGTCACGGCATCGCCGACCCCCTTCATCACCGGCAGGGATTCGCCGGTGAGCATGGATTCGTCGACCTCCGATCCACCGTCCTCGATGACGCCGTCCACGGGGATGCGGCCGCCCGGCCGCACCACCACCCGGTCGCCGACCAGAACGGCGGAGGTCGGGACCTCGACCTCGACGCCGTCGCGCAGCACCCGGGCGGTGGGCGGCGCCAGGTCCATCAGCCTGCGAATGGCGTCCGAGGCGCCGGCCCGCGCCCGCATCTCGAGCCAGTGCCCCATGAGAATGAAGACCAGCAGCAGGGCCGAAGCCTCGTAGAAGTCCGGCGCGTCGTAGAGGAAGGTCGCTCCGACGCTGAACAGATAGCCGGTGCCGACGCTGAGCAGGACCAGCACCGCCATATTGAGCACGCCGCGACGCAGCGCCCGGACGGCGGCGATGTAGAAGGGCCAGCCGGGGTAGAGGATGGCGGCGCTGGCCAGAACGAACAGCAGGGGCTTCAGCGGCAGGCCGAACGGCGGCGCCACGCGCATGAAGTCCATGCCCATCGGGGCGAGGAAGAAGATCGGAACGGTGAAGCCGAGCGCGATCAGGAAGCGGTTGCGCATGTCCCGGGCCATGGCCTGCATGTCCATGCCGGGGCCGTGCCCCATCTCGGCCATGTCGTCGGGACCGGCTGCGGCGCCGTGCCCGGGGCGAGCCGCATGATCGTCGGGAGCGGCAGGGGCCGCCGGATGGCGGGGGTGCGCGGCGCGGGCGTCCACGGCGTCCTCATGCGGGACGCAGACGTGTCGGGGCACGACCTCGCCCCGGCAATGGAAGCCGCAGTCCCGCACGGCCTGTTCCAGTTCGGCCTGGCTGAGACGGGCCTCGTCGTAGCGCACCGTGGCGGTGGCCGAGCCGAAGTTGGCGGCGGCGTCCAGCACGCCCTTCAGACCCCGCAGGTGTTTCTCGATCACGAGCGGATCCAGCGGGGTGCGGAATCCGGAAACGTCGATGGTGGTGGTGCGCATCAAGAAGAACTCCGGTGAAAATCAAACTTCAGGCCGGGCGGGCCGGAACACGGGACCGAGTCGGGAGAGGAACGCCGGCGTCGCCCGCCGGTATCCGGCCCAGGCCGGGCCGAAGCGGGCGGCGGTTTCGCGCTCCTCCTCCACGGCCAGGCGCCAGTACAGGACAACGAGCGCTGGAAACATCGCCAGGGTGAGCAGCCTCGGCCACTGAAGCAGAACGCCGATCATGATCAACACGAAGCCGGCCTACTGCGGGTGGCGGATGGATTTGCACGGACCGGTCGTCGTCAGCCTGCCCTCGCGTTGGGCGCGATGAAGCACCGGCCAGGCGGAGATGAGCCAGAACTCGCCGCGTGAAGACCCGGCCGATCCCGGGGGAATTGGAGGTCATGCGAGGCCCCTTCCGTTCTGAACACCGTCCGCCGTCTGACGCCTCACCCGACCGATCATTACCGACGCGGAAGGCCGACGGTCGTAAGACCCGCCGGTCGCCGGCGTCAGACCCTGGGCCATCAGGTCATTGTCCGATCAAGGATCCAGTCGTGGCAAGCCGTTCATCGTCGCTCCCAACAGCGGGCCTCGACCTGCTAATTCGGCGTCTTCGCCAAGGGGCCGGGCGGACTGGCGCCCTGTCTGCGCGGCCGGATCGAGACGCACACCGCGGGGCCCCCGGCTGGCGCGATCATGTCCGACGAAGCTTGGGGGGACTTCGGCGCCGGATCTCCTCTCCCGGCTCGAAGCGCGGCTGCCCCTTGCGCACAGCCGCCGTCGCGGGCGGCTTCCGAGGGCGTAAGCAATCCTTCCACCCGGCGTCTTCAGGATCAGCGCATCGAACAGGCGAGCGCGTCCGGAGGCAGGATGTGAGGATTCAGGGGCGACGTCTGACGGTGCTGGTCGCTGTCGGCCTCATTCTGGTCGCCGCCGGCTCCGCCGTCGCCTTCTGGCGGCTGCAGACCGCTCCGGCGCCGGCCCAGGTCATCTACGGCAGCGGGCGGATCGAGGTCGACGAGGTGCGTGTCTCGTTTGAGCTGTCCGGCCGTCTACTGCAGAACCACGCCCTGGAAGGCGCCCCGGTTCGGGCCGGAGCCCCGCTGGCCTCCATCGACCCGTCCGACGCCCGTCTGCTCATGAATCGCGCCGCCGCCCAGCGCGCCGCCGCCGGGCAGACCGTGGCCCAGGTGAGCAGCCAGATCGATCTGGCCCGCCATCACGCCGCTTCGGCCCGGGCGGATCTGTCGCGCTATGAGGCGCTCGCGCGTGAGGGCTATGTCACGGCCCAACGCCTCGACGTTGTCCGCAACGCCCATCAGGCCGCCGTGGATCAGATCAGCCTGCTTGAGGCGCGTCGCGGCGAGGCCGTCGCCCAGGCCGAGGCGGCGTCCCAGACCCTGGCCCTGGGCCGATCGCAGCTGGTCAGGACCCATATCGCCTCGCCGATATCGGGGGCGGTGCTGGAGCGTCTCGCCGAGCCCGGCGAAGTGATCGTCGCCGGCCAGCCCGTGGTGGTGCTGGCCAATCTGTCTCGGGTGAGGCTGCGTGTCTTCGCTCGGGAGCCGGACCTGGGCAAGGTCCGTCTGGGGGCTCCCGCCAGGCTGCGGGTTGACGCCTTTCCCGGCCGGGATTTCGCGGCGCGCGTGGCCCGGGTCGACGCCCAGGCCCAGTTCACCCCCCGCGATATTCACATGCAGGACGAACGGGGCCGGACCGTCTACGGGGTCACTCTGGAGGCTGAAAATCCGGACGGGCTGCTCAAGCCCGGCATGCCGGCCGATGCATGGATTCTGTGGGACGCCTCCGCCGGCTGGCCCGACCGTCTCGCCGTTCCGGAGTAGGGGGATGGCCGAGGCTGTCGTCGAGGCCCGCGGACTGGGGCGCCGATACGGCGCCCGTAGCGTGCTGGAGAACATCGATCTCGACGTCCACGCCGGGCAGGTGTTCGGCGTGGTCGGCCCCGACGGAGCGGGCAAATCCACCCTGCTGCAGATGCTGGCCGCCATCCTGCGCCCGAGCGCGGGGACATGCCAGGTTCTGGGGCGCGACGTCCGGCGCGATCCGGCCGGGGTGCAGGCGCGCGTCGGCTACATGTCGCAGGGCTTCTCCCTGTACGATCGCCTCACCGTCGCCGAAAACCTGGCCTTCGCGGCGGACATCCGCGACGTCACCGGACCGGACCGGGCCGTGCGCGGCGCCGAGCTGCTCCGCATGGCCGGGCTGGACCGCTTTCAGCACCGCCGCGAGGGACAACTGTCGGGGGGCATGCGCAAGAAGCTGGCCCTGTGCGCCAACCTCATGCACGAGCCCCCGCTGCTCATCCTCGACGAGCCCAGCCTGGGCGTGGACCCGCTGTCGAGACGGGAGCTGTGGCGAATCCTCGACCGGGCGCGAACCGAGGGCCGGACGATCGTGTTCGCGACCTCCTACATGGACGAGGCCGACGCCTGCGACCGCGTCCTGCTTCTGCGGGATGGAAAGCCCCTCGCGCTTGGAGCCCCGCAGGAGTTGCGACGCGACGTGGCCGGGCAGGTCTACAGGATCACCGGTCCGGCCCTGGACCGGATCGAGGCGGCGCTCGAGACCGACGTCGGCGTGATCAGCTTCCAGCGCCGCGCGGGCCGGGAAGTGCGAGCGCAGGTCCGGGACGGGTCGAGGCTGGCGCCGATCGAGGCGGCCGTGGCGGAGGCCGCCGTTCCCACCATGGAGGACGTGTTCACCTTCGCCTCGGCGCCCCCGCCCGCGCCGCCTGGCGCGGCCTCCGCCGCGCCCCCGCAGCCGCCGCCGCCGCGCATCCGGAATGACGTGATCGTCTCGCGCGGCGTCAGCGTTCGGTTCGGGGATTTCAAGGCTGTGGACGATGTGACGATCACGGTCGCCGAGGGGGAGATCCTCGGCCTGCTCGGCCCCAACGGCGCCGGCAAGACCACCCTGATCCGCATCCTGTGCGGGCTGCTCTCGCCCGGGGAGGGGACCGCCGAGGTGGCGGGGTTCGACGTGGCGCGCCAGAGCGAGGCGGTGCGCGCGCGCATCGGCTACATGTCCCAGCGGTTTTCCCTCTACCCCGACCTGAGCGCGCGCGAGAACCTGACATTCTTCGCGCGCGCCTATGGCGTGCCCCGATCCGAACTGCACGGCCGAATCGCCTGGGCCAGTGCGCGCGCCAGTCTCGAGGACGCGGGGGAGGGCGCGGTGCGGGACCTGTCCGGGGCCACGCGCCAGCGGCTGGCGCTGGCCTGCGCCATCGTCCACCGGCCCAGGGTGCTCTTCCTCGACGAGCCGACCTCCGGGGTCGACCCCCTGTCCAGATTCCGGTTCTGGCGCCTGATCGCGGCCCTGGCCGCCGACGGCGTGGGGATCGTCGTCACCACCCACTACATGGAGGAGGCCGCGTTCTGCGATCGTCTGGGGCTGATGATGGACGGCCGGCTCATCGCCCTGGGCCCGCTGACGAGGCTGACCGACGAGCTTCGACTCGTGACGCCCGATGTCGAGGCGGTCTTTCTCGGCTTCATCGAGCGAGAACGCACCGGGCAGGGGAGGGCGGCGTGAAGGCGCGGCGCGTTCTGGCCTTCGCCCGCAAGGAGGTGCTGGAGATCTCGCGCGACCGCTTCACCATGGGGGTGGCGCTGCTCATGCCCCTGATGATGCTGTTCCTGTTCGTCTACGGCATATCGCTGGATGTCGACCGGGCGCCGCTGATCGTGGTGGACCATGACCGGACCGCCGCCAGCCGGGAGCTGCAGGCCCGGTTTCTCAACTCGGGATATTTCATCCTCCAGGCGGCGCCGGAGGACGAACGGTCGGCCGAACACGCCCTGATGCGCGGGACGGCCCGGGCGGCCCTGTTCATCCCGCCGGGCTTCTCCGGCCGCCTTGGACGCGGCGAGGACGCGCCCGTGCAGTTCGTGGTCGACGGCACCTACGCCAGCACGGCGGCGATCCTGTCGGCCTATGGCCGGGCCATCCTCCACGCCTATCCGGAGGAGGTGCGCCTTCCTCTCAGGCCCGAGGTGCGCGTCTGGTACAATCCGCAACTGCGCAGCCGCAACTTCATCGTACCGGGCCTGTTCGCGGTGATCCTCATGGCCTTTCCGCCGTTGCTCACGGCGCTGGCCGTGGCGCGCGAAAAGGAGCTGGGCACCATCGCCCAGATCTACGCCTCGCCCCTGACCGGGAGCGAGTTCATCGCCGGCAAACTGCTGCCCTACGCCGTGATCGCCTATGCGGAACTTCTCCTCGTCGTCTTTGGCGGGGTAGTCTGGTTCGAGGTGCCCGTACGGGGAAGCGTGGGGCTGCTCCTCGCCGTGGGGCTTCTCTACGTTCTTTGCACGGTTTCCATCGGACTGCTCGTCTCCACCCTCGTGCGCACCCAGCTGGCCGCCATGTTGACGGCCCTGATCGTGACCCTGATGCCGGCCTTCCTGTTTTCCGGCTTCGTCTATCCGCTTTTCACCATGCCGCCGGCGTTTCAGGCCTACGCCTCAGCCCTGCCCACGCGGTATTTTCTCGAGTTCTCACGCGGGGTCGTGCTGCGGGGCGCGGGGCTCGGGGACCTCTGGCCCAACGTCCTCGTGTTGGCGGCCTATACCGCGACGGTGTTCGCGCTCGCCGCCTGGCGGTTCCGCAAGAGGATCGCCTGATGCTGTCCGGCCGTCTCGCGGGATTGATCACCAAGGAATTCGCCCAGTTTCTGCGCGACCCGGTGATGCTGTTCGTGGTGATCTTTCTCTACACGGCCGAACTGGTCATGTGCACCATGGCCCTGGGTTTCGACGTCCAGCATCTCAAGCTGGCCGTGGTCGATCACGACCGCTCCGCCGTCAGCCGCGCCCTGATCGAGGAATTGACCACGGGCGACAATTTCGTGCTCGCCGATCAGTTCACCAGCCTGCGCGAGGCGGAAGACCGGCTGCGGCGCGGCGCGCTCGACGTGGTCGTCGAAATACCGCCGCGCATGGGCGCCCGGCTGGCCGCCGGACGCCCGGCGTCGTTCGGAGTCGTGGTCGACGGATCCAACGGCAATGTCGCGGCGCGCGCGCGCGCCTATGTGATCGAACAGAGCGCCCGCTTCGTGGAGAGCCGGCGTCCGGCCGGGGATCGGCGGGCCGCCGTCCGGCCGGAAGTGCGGGTCTGGTACAATCCGGACCTGACCAACACCCGGTTCATGGCCCTGTCGATGCTGGCCCAGGCCGGTCTGATGCTCGGCGTGGTCCTGCCGGCGGCCGCGATCGTTCGGGAAAAGCAGGAAGGCACCATCGAGCAACTTCGGGTTACTCCGATCCGCGCCCACGAATTGTTCATCGCCAAGATCACGCCGACCCTGGTGATCTGCACCGGCGCGGTGTTTCCCGCCCTGGTCATCATGACGCTGATGGGCGTGCCGATGCGGGGCGACGTGTTCATCCTGCTTATTCTCACGGTCGTCTACCTGCTGAGCGCCGTCTCGCTCGGCACCTTTGTGGGCGCCATCACCCAGACGCTGCAGCAGGCGATGCTCGTGGGCTTCTTCGGCCTGTTTCCGCTTCTCTTCCTGTCCGGGAGCATCGCCCCCATCGAGAGCATGCCGCCGTGGCTCCAAACCGCCTCGCTGGCCAGTCCCCAACGCCACTATGTCGAGATTGTATCGGGGCTGTTCCTGAAGGGGGCGGGACTGGCCGAACTGTGGCGGCAGGCGCTGGCCTTGGGGGCCATCAGCGGCGCTATGTTTCTGAGCGCCTGGCTGGTCTTCAGGCGCCGCTGGTAGGACAGGGAGGGCCCGAAATGAAGATCGTGATTTTCGAAACCGAGCAGTGGGAGGCGGCCGCCTGCGCCCGCCTCGCCGGGCCCCATGCCCTGGCCTGCACTCCGGAACCACTCCGCCCGGACAACGTCGCCCGCTTCGCCGATGCGGAGGTGATCAGTCCCTTCGTCCATTCGAACCTCGGCGCCGCCGTTCTGGCCCGCATGCCCCGGCTGCGGCTGATCGCCACCCGATCGACCGGATACGACCATGTCGATCTCGCCTATTGCCGAGAGGCCGCAATCACCGTTTGCAATGTGCCGGACTACGGCGATCATACCGTCGCCGAGCACGTCTTCGCCCTGCTGCTGGCCTTGTGCCGACATATTCCGGAGGCGACGGAGCGGGTGCGCCGGGGCGATGTCCGGGCGCGGGACCTCCGCGGGGTGGAGCTTACGGGAAAGACCCTCGGCGTGATCGGCGCCGGCCGGATCGGTCGCCGCGTGCTCCAGATCGCGCGCGGCTTCGGCATGCGGACGCTCGCTTCCGACCCGTCTCCGGACGCCGCAGCGCGAAAAGATCCCGACTTCCACGCTGTTTCATTGCCGGTGCTTCTCGCCGCCTCGGACGTGATTTCGCTGCACGCCCCGGGCGGCTCCGGCCTGCGCCTGTCGGATCCGGAGTTTGCACTCATGAAGACCGGCGCCCTGCTCATCAACACGGCGCGCGGCGGAGCCGTCGATCCCGCCGCCCTTCTTCGCGCGCTCTCGTCGGGCCGGCTCGCGGGCGCCGGCCTCGACGTCATCGCCGAGGAGCAGGCGTTTGGCGATGAGGCGGAGATCTTCCGGCAGGACGCCCAGGTCGACCCCGCCCGGCTGCGCGCCTTGCTGGCGGATCACGCCCTGGTTCGGCTGCCCAATGTCCTGGTCACGCCCCACATCGCCTACAATACCCAGGAGGCGGTCGACAGGATCATCGAGACCACCCTTGGCAACATCGAAGCCTATGCCGCGGGCGCGGCCCGGAACGTGGTGACGGCGGTCACGCCGGCCTCACCATCGCCGGGGGGGCCGACCTGAGCGTCGTCGGACATGCGGTTCCGACCGCCGGAGCCGCATCCTTCCGCGCTCGCCGACACCCGCTTTCGCGATCAGTCCGGCGCCGCAGTAAGATTTCACGCGCGCCTGCGTCTGTCGGAGAGCCTGCCGGCCGTCCGCCGGTCCATCGGAGGTTCTCGTGCGACTGATCGTGCCGCTGCCTGGAAATGAGGCCTTCGCCGAACGGCTCGCCACGGCCGGCGGGTTCGAATTGGGCCGTCTCGAAACCCGGCGCTTTCCGGACGGGGAGAGCTACGTCCGTCACCTCTCGGATATGGCGGGTCGGACGGTCGATCTGGTCTGCAGCCTGGCCCGCCCGGACCCCGGCTTTCTGAGCCTGCTGTTCGCGGCCGACGCCGCGCGGGATCTCGGCGCCGCGCAGGTGAGCCTGGTCGCGCCCTACCTCGCCTATATGCGCCAGGACCGGCGGTTCAAGCCCGGAGAGGCGGTCACCTCGCGCCCGTTCGCGCGTCTGCTGTCCGGGGCGTTCGACCGGTTGATCACGGTGGATCCCCATCTGCACCGCTATCCGGATCTGGCGGCGCTGTACGCCATTCCGACCGCGACGCTGCATGCGGCGCCCGTGCTGGCGGACTGGATCGCGGCCGAGGTTCCGGATGCCCTGATCATAGGTCCGGATGAGGAGAGCGAACAATGGGTCGCGGCCGTCGCCGCCAGGGTGGGAGCCCCGCACATCGTGTTGCGCAAGATCCGCCGGGGCGATCGCGAGGTCGAGATCGTTCTGCCCGATCTCGGCGCCTGGACCGGCAGACGGCCTGTGCTGATCGACGACATCGCCTCCTCGGGTCGGACCCTGATCGAGGCTGCGCGACGGCTGCAGGCGCAGGGCCTGAAGCCCCCGGTCTGCGTGGTCGTGCATGCTGTGTTCGCCGATAACGCCTTCGAGGAACTGGCCCGGATATCCGATCAGGTGGTGTCCACTGACAGCGTGCCGCATCCGAGCAACGCCATCTCCCTGGCGCCGCTGCTGGCGTCGGCGCTGCGTGAACCTGACGCAGCGGGGCCGGCCCGCCGCCGCCGCAGGTCCGAGTCCGGCGCCGTGACCACCGAGGGTCCGGGATGAACATCTCGCAAGGGAGAGGCGAATGAGACGCGGACAGTGGAACCTGGTTCGTTCCCACTTCATCGGCGCCCGGAGGCTCGCCCGGGCGAGCTTGCGGCACGGCCGCAGATCCCTCTCGTTCGGAATGTCAAGCCGGGGTTTGAGCGGAGCGCTCGCCGTCTTGACACGCCGGAGAGCGAAGCGGAACGTCGATGGCATGTGGCGCATCGTTCGCACGCTTTTGTTCGCCCTCGCCCTGGCTGGCTCCATCGGCCAGGCGTCGGCGTTCGCCGCGCCCCAGCGGCCGGGCGTGACCGCAGACGCCATGGCCGCCATGCCGGATTGCGCCGAAATGATGATGCAGGCAGGCGCCGAAGGTCCGGCGCCCTGCGATGACTCTGGGCCCCACTGCCTGGGCCTCGCTGCCTGCGCGGCAGTCGCGGTTCCTCTTCCGTCCGACGCGGGCGTCACGGCCCGGCCGTCGGCGCCGCATCGCCAGCAGGTCGCATTGAGCGCCGATGACACCCGTGCAGGGGAGCGGCCGACGCCCCTGGGCGACCCTCCCAAGTCTCCGGCATAGCCCGACTTCGCTGACCATGGCCCGCGCTCGCGTGGGCGGTGATCGAACGACTAGCATCCCGCGTCGCACCAAGGTGATCGACGCGGGGCTCGAGGACATTCCCATGAACTCCGGCTATCGGACGGCTCCAGGCCGTCACATGTCGAGCGCCGCGGTCGATCCCGATCGCGGAAAATCACTCCAGTTGGCCAGGATCGCCCCCAGGGGAACGGTGGCCGCTGCCGCGGCCGCCATCGGCTTGTTCGCCGCCATTGGCATGCCCGCTGCGGCGGAGCCGATGACTTTCGACGAGGCCCTCGCGCTCGCCGCAACCACCGCTCCGCAGCTGCGGGCCAGCGCCCTCGGCGTGGAGGCGGCCTCGGCGGCCTCGGCGGCCGCGGGTCGGCTCCCGGATCCACAGCTCCGGTTCGGAATCGACAACCTGCCGGTCTCGGGCCCCATGGCCGGGCGGTTCGGCGACGACGAAATGACCATGGCCCGCATCGGCCTCATGCAGGAGGTCCCCAGCCGCGCCCGGCGACGGGCGGAACGCGCCATGGCGGAGGCCGACATCGACGTGGCCGCCGCCGCCGACGCGATCGCGCGCCGCGAGGCGCGGGTGGCCGCCGGCGTGGCCTGGCTCGATCTGCACTACGCCGGGCGCCGGCTCGCGACGCTCGAGGAGGTGCTGTCGGCGCTGGAGCCGCTCTGGGAGGCCGCCCCCGCGGGCGTGGCCGCCGGAACGGACCGGCCGGCCGGCGCCCTGGCCCCCGTCGTGCTGCAGGCCGCCCTGCAGGACAGGCACAGCAGGCTCATGGCCGATGTGGCGAGGGCGCGCGCCGAACTGACGCGCTGGACGGGCGACGCGGACCCGGCGGCGAGCGGGCCGGCTCCCGACCTCGAGATCGACCCGACCGGTCTGAGGGCGGGTCTTGAGCGCCTTCCGACCCTGCAGGCCTGGCGGGCGGCTGGAAGCCGCGCCGATGCCGAGGTCGCCCTCGCCCGATCGGGGCGACGGCCCGATTGGGCCTTCGAGGTCAGCTACGGTCGCCGCGATCCGATGTTCGGAGACATGCTGTCGGTGGGCGCCAGCGTCCGTTTGCCGCTCTTCGCCAATCAGCGCCAGGAGCCGCTGATCGCCGCCCGCTCGGCCGACGCCCTGGGCGTCCGGCTGGAGCGCGAGGCCGCGGCGCGCGAACTGCGCGCCTCCCTGGACGCCGACCTCGCCGATCTCGCCGCACGCCGCGACCAGTGGGTCCGGTCGCGCGATGTCATCGTCCCGGCCGCCCGCCAGCAGGCCGATCTGGAAACCGCCAGCTACGCCGCCGGGCGGGCGGGCCTGGCGGATGTCCTGAACGCCTTCACCGCCCTGGCCGACGCGCGTCTGGAAGCCCTCGACCGCGAAGCCGCCGTTGCTCGCGACACCGTCCGCATCACCCTCGCCTACAGGAGCGACGACCAATGACCGGTTCCAACCCTCGCGTCGCGCTCGTCGCGGGCGCTGTCCTGGTCCTCGGCGTGGGCCTCGCGGCCGGCCTGATCGGCCGCCCCATGCTGGAGCGTGCGAATGGGGCCGCCGCCGGCCAGACCGCATCCACGGAGCGCGAGATTCTCTACTGGTACGATCCGATGCTGCCCAATGAACGCTACCCGGGTCCGGGCCGCTCCTCGATGAACATGGAGCTGATCCCGAAATACGCCGACGAGGCGGACGGCGCGCCCGGCGTGCGCATCGATCCCTCCCTGACCCAGAATCTCGGCATGCGTCTGGCGACGGCGCGCCGGGCGTCGCTGGAGGGCGATCTCAACGCCTCCGCTGTCATCGACTACAACCAGCGCGACGTGGCCATCGTCCAGGCCCGCGCCGCCGGTTTCGTCCAGCGAGTCTACAGCCGCGCGCCCGGGGACGTGATCGCCGCCGGCGCCCCCCTGGTCGACCTGCTCATCCCGGAGTGGGCGGGGGCCCAGGGCGAGTATCTGGCCGTCCGCCGGACGGGTGACGCGGCCCTGATCGAGGCGGCCCGGCGGCGGCTCCTGTTGCTCGGGATGTCCGAGGCGTTGATCGTCCAGGTCGAACGGACCGGACGGCCGAGGACCACGGTGACCATCGTCAGTCCGTCCGCCGGCGCCATCCGCACCCTGGGCGTTCGGGCCGGGATGAGCGTCACCCCGGGCATGACCCTGGCCGAGATCAGCGGACTGTCGACGGTCTGGCTGAATGCCGCCATACCCGAGCTCCAGGCGGGCCGGCTGCGCCTTGGCCAATCCGTCGAGGTCGCGCTCTCGGCCTTCCCCGGCGAGCGGTTCAGCGGACGTCTGACGGCGCTGCTGCCCGAGGTTTCCGGGGACAGCCGCACGCTCACGGCGCGCATCGAGATGGCCAATCGCGCGGGACTCCTGCGGCCCGGCATGTACGGGCAGATCACCTTCGGCGGCGGCGGCGGAGAGGTGCTGGTGGTTCCGTCCGAGGCCGTGATCCGAACGGGCGAAAGAACCCTCGTCATGCTGGCCCTGCCCGAGGGGCGCTACCAGCCGGCCGAGGTCCGGACCGGACGGGAATCCGGCGGGATGACCGAGGTCGTGGCCGGGCTGGCGGAGGGCGAACGCCTCGTGGCCTCCGGTCAGTTCCTGATCGATTCCGAAGCCAGCCTGTCCGGGATGGCGGCCCGGGCGATTTCGGGCGAGCGCCCGGCTGTGCCTCCGGCTTCACCCGCCACGCCCCCTGCGCCGGCCGCGGTGAACGGGCACGCCGGCCACGGTGGAGCCGCGCAATGATCGCCGCCCTCATTCGCGCCTCCGTTCGCGCTCGCTTTCTTGTGCTCATGGCCGCCGTCGCCCTGGCGGCGGCGGGCCTCTGGGCGGTGCGGACGACCCCGGTCGACGCCCTGCCGGATCTGTCCGACGTCCAGGTCATCATTCGCACCAGCTATCCCGGGCAGGCGCCGCAGATCGTCGAGAACCAGGTCACCTATCCGCTGGCCACCACCATGCTGTCGGTGCCTGGCGCGCGCACGGTGCGCGGCTACTCCTTCTTCGGCGACAGTTTCGTCTACGTCCTGTTCGACGAGGGGACCGACCTCTACTGGGCGCGGTCGCGGGTTCTCGAATACCTGAACCAGGTGCAGGCCCGCCTCCCTGAGAGCGCTCGTCCCGCCCTGGGTCCGGACGCCACCGGCGTCGGCTGGGTCTATGAATACGCCCTCGTCGACCGCTCCGGCCGCCACGACCTGGCCCAGCTGAGAAGCCTGCAGGACTGGTTCCTCCGATATGAGCTGAAAACCGTTCCAGGCGTGGCCGAGGTGGCCAGCATCGGCGGCATGGTCCGGCAGTATCAGGTGGTGCTCGACCCCGTCCGGCTGGCCGCCTATGGCGTCACCCACCAGGCCGTGGTCGAGGCGATCGGGCGCGCCAACTCGGAGACCGGCGGGTCGGTGCTGGAGCTGGCCGAAGCCGAATATATGGTCAGAGCCAACGGCTATCTGACCAGTCTCGATGACTTCCGTGCCGTCCCCGTCCGCACGGCGGCGGGCGGCGTGCCCGTCACCCTCGGCGACGTCGCCACGGTTCAGGTCGGTCCCGAGATGCGGCGCGGGATCGCCGAGCTGAACGGCGAGGGCGAGGTGGCCGGGGGAGTGGTCATCCTGCGCTCGGGCGGCGACGCCCGGGCCACCATCGCCGCCGTCGCCGACCGGCTCGAGACCCTGAAGGCCGGATTGCCTCCCGGGGTCGAGGTGGTGACGACCTATGACCGCTCGCAGCTCATCGACCGCGCCATCGCCAATCTCAGCACAAAGCTGATCGAGGAGTTCATCGTCGTCGCCCTCGTCTGCGGTCTGTTCCTGTGGCACGCCCGGTCCGCCCTGGTGGCCATCCTGACCTTGCCGCTCGGCGTGCTCGCCGCCTTTCTGGTCATGAACCTGCAGGGGGTGAACGCCAACATCATGTCGCTGGGCGGCATCGCCATCGCCGTGGGCGCCATGGTCGATGCGGCCGTAGTCATGATCGAGAACGCCCACAAGCATATCGAGCGATGGGAGCATGAGCACCCCGACGAACCACTCGCGGGAGAGATCCGCTGGAAGGTGATCACCGACGCAGCGGCGGAAGTCGGTCCGGCCCTGTTTCTGAGCCTGGTGATCATCACCCTGTCGTTCATTCCGGTGTTCAGCCTGCAGGCCCAGGAGGGTCGGCTGTTCGCGCCGCTGGCCTTCACCAAGAGCTACGCCATGGCGGCGGCGGCCATTCTTTCGGTCACCCTGGTGCCGGTCCTGATGGGCTATCTCATCAGGGGGCGCATCCCCGCGGAGCAGTCCAATCCCGTCAACCGATGGCTGACGCACATCTATCGCGGCCCGCTCGACTGGGTGCTGCGGCGACCGCGGACGACCCTGGCGATCGCTGTCATCGCGTTCGCCACCACGGCCTGGCCGCTCAGCCAGATCGGTGGCGAGTTCATGCCCGCCATGGACGAGGGCGATCTGCTCTATATGCCGTCCGCCCAGCCGGGTCTGTCGGCGGCGGCGGCGTCAGCGCTGCTGCAGAGGACAGACCGGATGATCCGCACCATTCCCGAGGTCGCCACCGTGTTCGGCAAGGCGGGGAGGGCGGAATCCGCCACCGATCCAGCGCCGCTGGAGATGTTCGAAACCACGATCCAGTTCAAGCCGCGCGACCAGTGGCGCCCCGGCATGACGCCGGAGAAGCTGGTCGAGGAGCTCGACCGCGCGGTTCAGGTTCCGGGCCTGGCCAACGTCTGGGTGCCGCCAATCCGCAACCGCATCGACATGCTGGCGACCGGCATCAAGAGCCCCATCGGCGTCAAGGTCTCCGGGGCCGATCTGGCCGTGATCGACCGCATCGCCGGCCGCGTCGCCGAGGTCGCGGGGGATGTGCCGGGGGTGAGCTCGGCGATCGCGGAGCGCCTGACCGGCGGCCGGTATGTGGATGTCGATATCGATCGCGCCGCCGCCGGCCGCTACGGGCTCACCATCGCCGATGTCCAGTCGATCGTCGGCGGCGCCATCGGCGGCGAGACCATCGGTCAAACCATTGAGGGGGTGGCGCGCTATCCGATCAGCGTCCGCTATCCCCGCGAACTGCGCGACAATCCCGAACAGCTGCGGAATCTTCCGGTCCTGACCCCGGCGGGCCAGCAGATCACCCTGGGCGCGGTGGCCGAGATCCGTATCGCCGATGGGCCGCCGATGCTCAAGTCCGAGAACGGACGGCCTTCAACCTGGGTCTATATCGACGTGCGAGGCCGGGATCTGGCGTCGGTGGTGGGGGACCTGCGGCGGGCGGTCGCTGCGGAGGTCGATCTCGGTCCCGGGGTGAGCATCGCCTACTCCGGCCAGTTCGAATATCTCGAGCGCGCCGCCAACCGCCTGAAGATCGTTGTGCCGGCGACGCTCGCGATCATCTTCCTGCTGCTCTACCTGACCTTCGGCCGATTCGACGAAGCCGCCCTGATCATGGCCACGCTGCCCTTCGCCCTGACCGGGGGCGTATGGATGCTCTACCTGCTCGGCTTCAATCAGTCGGTCGCGACCGGGGTGGGGTTCATCGCCCTGGCCGGCCTGTCGGCCGAGTTCGGCGTGGTGATGCTGATTTACCTCAAGCACGCGCTCAGGGATCGGGGGCCCCACCCTGACGCCCTGCAGGTCGAGGAAGCGGTCCGGGAAGGCGCTCTGCTCAGGGTTCGGCCCAAGGCGATGACCGTGGCCGTGATCCTGGCGGGCCTGTTCCCGATCCTGATCGGCCACGGCGCCGGCTCGGAGATCATGAGCCGGATCGCCGCGCCCGTTATAGGCGGCATGATCACGGCGCCTTTGCTGTCGATGCTCGTTATCCCCGCGGGCTATCTGCTGCTGAGACGTCGCAGGTTCCGTTCGACCCCCGTCCTTCGAGGAGACACACAATGAAGCGCCGTATAATCCTGCTGACCGGTATCACTGCCGTTCTGGCCGCCTGCGGTCAGCAGGCGGAACCCGTAAGCCCGGCGATCCCGATGGCCCAGCCCGGATCACCGACGGTTGGCGCGGGTGGCGCCTCGACGCCGCCGACCGCCGACGCCACGACCGCAGACGGCGCGGGCGTCATCACAGCCGTGGACCCGGCGGCGGCGACGATCACCATCAACCACGAGGCCATCCGTTCAATCGGATGGCCCGCGATGACCATGACGTTCAAGGCTTCGCCGGCTGTGTTGCGGGAGGCCGCCGTCGGTGACCGCATCCAGTTCGATCTGACAGTACGGGACGGAGCCGGAGAGGTGACGGCGATCTACCCTCACTGATCCCCGGAGCGTCATGCGATGAGGACGGTCCATCGATCAGGTTGGAGGATGGCGCCGGGCCGGCCACCGATGTTGTGCCCAGCTCAAATGGCGGAACCGGTTCGGCCCGTCTGCCCCATGCAACGTCCTGCGTTGTGGAGGCGACGATCTTTTCACCCTTGCCGGCATGCGGAGCATGCTTGCCGGCGTGCTGAGCATTGAGCCGACGGAAGACGTAGAAGCCTCGCTCTACCAAGGCCCTCACCAGGTCTTCGGGGTCAGGTGAGTCCTGGACGGAAGGCGGGGTCTGCGCGCCAGCGAGGACGACATTTTTTCACGGAGTTTCCGCTCCCGACAAGCATCGAAGGTCCAACGGGTGCGCCACGATGACATTGATCGAAATCAATGCCGGGCGCTTCGTCGAGGATCAGGCTGGTCGAATGTGCGGTATGGAGAGCGTCTTGAGGTTGATCGCGATTGCTGCCGTGTTGATGCTGATGGGATGCACAGCTGGTCCCGAATATCGCGAAGCTGCTGGCACGGCTGACGCGGCGAAATACTATCCCAAACCGGCTGTGGACCTCGCCTCGGCGGCGCGGGGGCGAGCGCTCGTGCAGAGCCGGTGCGCGGCGTGCCATTCCGTCGGGCCGACCGGCGAAAGCCCGGTGGCGGGCGCGCCCCCGCTGCGTCATCTCGGAACCCGTTATCCCGTGACGGATCTTCAGGAAGCCTTCGCCGAGGGCCTAACCAACGGACATCCTAAGATGCCGGAAATCACCCTGGAGGGCGACCAGATTACGGATCTGATCGCCTATCTTCAGGACGTCCAGAACCATTCGAGACCTTAGCCGGCCGGCAGCCGTTCAGGGAGGCGGCGCGGTGAGGACCACGCCAGGAGGGCCAGTCCGCGCGTCCTCGCATTGATCCATATCGCCTTGGCCGATGGTTACCGCGAACGATCATCACTTTGGCGGGGTCGCTTGATGTCTGTGACAAGGGCCTGGTCGAGGCTGAGACTGTGCGGTTGTCCATAGATGGTGATGATCATCGGCTGTCCGGATTCCAGCGAGACGTCGAGTTTCTGATTGGTCTGGTCGATCCTGACCGCGAGGCTTCGGCCTCGCCACTGGAGGCCGAAGCCCAGGCTGAGCCAACTCGCCGGCAAATGGGGGGCGAGGCCGATGCCGTCGCTTCGCAGCGACAGCCCGGCGAACCCAAAGACCGTCATCAGCCACAGGCCGCCCTGCGCCGCGATATGAATACCACCGCCGATCGCCACCTTGGTGTCGGCGAGATCGATCGCCGCGGTTCTGTGGAAATAGTCCAGCGCCATCTCGACATCGCCCAGACGGGCGGCGACGAGCCCGTGCATGGCGGTGCTCAATGAGCTGCCGTGACCGCAACGGGGCTCGTAGTACCGGAAGTTGGTCGCTCCGGTTTCGCCTGCAAACTCTTCGGGCAACAGGGCCAGCAGGGCGACGACATCGGCCTGTTTGATGACCTGGGACCGCTGGGTTCGCTCGCGGCCGAGCACCACGTCCATCGGAACGGAACGGCCCGCATAAGCTGACAGGTCCACGTCTTCGAGATCGAAATAGCCCGTGAACTGCTCGAACAGGCCCGTGTCCGGATCCAGGCCGGTCGCCATCGTCTCGGCGACGCCGGTCCAGTGCCCGAGGTCGGCCTCATCCAGGTCGAGGCGCCGGCAGAGAATGGTCCATTCTGCGGGCCACCGCTCGCCCAGCATGGCCGCGACCTCGAGCGCCCGACGAATGTTCCAGCGCGCCATGACGTTGGTGAAGGCGTTGTCGTCGATGGCCTCGTGATACTCGTCGGGGCCGATGACGCCGCGGATGTGATGCAAGCCGTCCGCCTCGGGCTGGGCCCGACTGGCCCAGAAGCGTCCGGTTTCGAGAAGGATTTCCGCGCCGGCCGCGACCAGGAATTCGTCGTCGCCCGTGGCCTGCCAGTATTGCCAGACGGCATAGGCGACGTCGGCGCTGATGTGTTGCTCCTGGGCGCCGGTGAGGATGTCGATGATCTGCCGGTCCGGACCGACGGCCTGCTCAGGTGTCGCCTCCAGCCCGGTGTCGGTGGACTCCCAGGCGTAGAATGCTCCCCGCCAGCCCCTCTCGGCCGCCTTCGCTCTCGCGCCGTCCAGGGTATGGAAGCGGTACATCAGCAAGGACCGGGCTGCTTCGGGCCAGGTCAGGATATAGAAGGGCAGCAGGAAGATTTCGGTGTCCCAGAAGACATGCCCGCGATAGTCGGCGCCGGTCAGGCCCCGAGCGCCGATCGAGACACGCGGGTCGTCCGGGTTGGCGGCGCTGTTGAGGTGGTAGACCGCAAACCGAATCGCCTTCTGCGCCGCGGCGTCGCCTTCAACCTCGACGTCGCTGCACGACCAACGATTTGCCCATGCCGTTTCGTGTTGCTCCATCACGCTTCGCCAGCCTGACCGTCGGGCGTCCGAAAGTTCTTTCCGTACAATCGCGCCAGGATCCTGATCGGGACCGTCGCTTCGCGCCACCGTCACGATCCGCTCGAGACAGACGACTTGCCCCGGGCGGGCGCGCCAGGTCCACGACCATTTGAGCGGGGCGAGCGCCGTCGGCGGCAGATCCTGACCGTCGATCCGCAAGGCCACGGCTGCCGCCATGGCGAGACGTTTGCCGGAGTGATGAGTGCGCCACAGGCCGAATTCGGTCTCGAGGCGTTCGGAAATGAGGTCGTGATCGCCGCCTTCGAAAGAAGCTTCCAGTGTGATGTCAGTCGCGCCCTGATCGACCTCCAGATGCAGCAACTGCAGGCCGAGCGACCGCCGGCTCAGCGAGACGAAGCGCAGGAGACCCAGTCGGACGCTCACGGCTGTTCCTTCCACCAGGCGACATTCGGCGAGCGCCAGGCCGCGCCTCATGTCGAGCGTCAGTGGGTGTGAGGGCCCTTGTCCGAAGTGGTGGACAAGCGGTCCTCCCGCCAGGCCGATGCGGACGTCCAACCAGTCTGGAGCGAAAGCCCTTTCCGGGACCGGCCGGTCCGTGTCCGGCGTATCGAACAGCCCGGCGACATAGGAGTTCGGCGAAACGAGGCGCCGGAACGATCGATTGACGGCGTGGGAGGCCCGGGCCCCGAGAAAACCGTTGCTGACCGTGAAGCGGGTTTCGCGATCGCTCTCGCGGAGCGGATCGCAGCCATCGTCGTTCAGGACCCATGCGGCATCCGCCGTCGGCTCCAGCGCCTGTTTCATGGTCCTGGGTTCCTTCACGGTGTCCGAGCCTTGAGACGGCCCAGCGCGAGATCGACCACCGCGACGTCGTCCAGGGTTTTGACGACCAGGACCGATCCCGCCGCCCACAGTTGGTCCGCGTCGCCCAGCCGGGCGACGCCGAGCGCCGCCATGCCGCCGGCGCGGGCCGCCTGAATGCCCGCAGGCGCGTCCTCGGCCACGAAGCACTGCGCCGGCGAAACACCGAGCTCTGCGGCCGCGATCAGGAAAAGCTCCGGGTCCGGCTTGCCGCGCTTCAGATCGCGACCGGAGACATTGACGCGGAAGATGTCGAGCAGGCTCTGGCCGGTGCTGAGGATGATCGGCCGCATCATGTCGGTGGCGTTCCTGGACGATGAAGCGGCCGCCATGGGCCAGCCGAGAGCCGCGACCGCCTCGACGAAACGCAGGGCGTCCGGGAAGGCTGCGACCGCGCCGGTCTGGATCAGCGTTTCAAGCCGTGCCTGCTTTCGTTCGGCGTAAATGGCCGCGTGGCGTTCAGCCTTGCTCACGCCCAGGGCCTCAAGGGCGGAACGGGCGCCGTCGAGACGCGGCTTGCCCGCGACCTGGGACTGATACATCGCCGTCGTGAAGCGCTCGCGTTCAGCGAAGCTGCCGAGCGCGTCGCGCCACGCTCGCTCGTGAGGCGATGCGAGCAGGACCCCATCCACGTCGAAGATGCCCGCAGTCAGCATTCGCTGCGATCCGCCCACGATCCGGCTTTTGCGGTCATTCGTGTAGGGCTTCCGCTTCATCCGCCATCCGTCCAGAATGACATGCATCGGCGCGCCGAACCTTGATCCGGATCAACGCGCCGGCCGTGCATCGCCTGTTCTATGTCTCCCAAGCGAGAGTTCCTTATGATCAAACCAATACGGGTCGCCGTGAACGGATATGGCGTCATCGGCAAACGCGTCGCCGATGCGGTCAAGGCTCAGAAGGACATGACCCTGATCGGCGTGGCCGACGTCGCGACGGACTGGCGCACCCGGGTCCTTCAGACAAAGGGCGTGCCGCTCTTTGCCGCCACGCCCAAGGCATTTGACGAACTCCGGGCCGCAGGACGCCGAACGGCCGGTCAGCTGGACGATCTGTTGGGCGAGGTCGATGTCATCATTGACTGCACGCCCAAGCACGTGGCGGCGGACAACGTTCCCCTCTACCGGGCCCGGAGCCTGAAGTTCATCCTTCAGGGGGGAGAGAAGCACGCCGTGACGGGACACTCTTTCGTCGCGGAGGCCAGTTTCGAGACGGCGGTCGGCCGTCAGGCGACCCGGGTCGTGTCGTGCAACACCACCGCGACGGTGCGCACTCTGAGCGCTTTGAAGCGCGCCGGGCTGCTTCAGCGGGCCCGGGGCACCCTGCTTCGACGCGCGACCGATCCGTGGGAAAGCCACAAGGGCGGCATCATGAACACCCTCGTTCCCGAGCCCGAAATCCCCAGTCACCAGGGTCCCGACGCCCAAACCGTCGATCCGGACCTCGATGTGGTGACCATGGCGGTCAAGGTGCCTGAGACGATCGCCCACCTCCACTACTGGTCGGTCCAGATGACCCGACCGGTGGACAAGGAGGAGGTGCTCGACGCCTTCCGATCCTCGTCACGCATCCTGCTGATGAAGGACGCGTATGGTCTGGACGCCCTCAACGCCGTCAAGGAGCTGATGGCGGATCGGGGCCGATCCCGCGGCGACCTTTACGAGGTGGCGCTTTGGGCCGACATGCTCACGGTGCAGGGCGATGAACTCTTCTACGCCTATATGGTCGACAATCAGGCGATCGTCGTGCCGGAGACCATCGACGCCATAAGGGCTCTAGACGGACGCGAGACATCGGGCCGCCGGTCGATCGCCGCGACGGATTTGGCCATGGGGATCGACAACGACCTGTTCGCCGGGAACCGGGTCTGAACGTCGGAGTCGCCGCTGTCCGAGCAGGTTTGTAACGATATCCGGGTCGTCGCCGTCAGGGAGGGGGAAGATAATCGAGCGGGGTGTCCTTCGGACGTCCCGTCACCAGTCAGAAAGCAGCCATGACCACCCGCACACTCGACGTCGGCAATCTGTTTTCCGTCCTTGGAGCGCGCGGGATAGAGCGACAACTGCGCCGCATCGACGGTGTCGGCCGCGTATCGGTGAACCCGGTTTCGGGCTCCACGACGGTCGCCTATGACGCGGCCAGGACCAGCCTGTCTGATATCAGGGCCGCGATCGAGGCCTGCGGCTTTCACTGCGCCGGAGGGGCCCTGCCCAAACATGTTTGCCAGGACCACCCGGCGCCGGCCGAAGGCACCCCCGAGCCGGTCGAACCCGCGGCGGCCGAGGCGCATCGAGGGCATGCCGGGAGCGCAGCCGCCGGGGCGAAGCCGTCTCGCGGGGAGGCGGCGGCGTGAAACGCCGCGCTCAATCAAACCTCTCTCTCGCGGCGATGGCCGTGTTGATGGCGTCAGCCTTCACGGTGTCGATGGGCTTCGGAGTCGTCCTGCCCCTGCTGCCCTTCCTGATTGAACGCCTGCTTGGCGGGGGGGCTGAGGCAGGACAAATCTCCCGGGCGACAGGCTTGCTGACCGGCCTGTACATGCTGTCGCTGTTTCTCTTTGCGCCCATGTGGGGACGCCTGTCCGACAGGTATGGGCGCCGTGTCGTCCTGCTGATCGGCCTGATCGGCTTCGGCGCCACCATGCTGGTCTTCGCCTTCGTCGAGAGCCTCGTCGCCGTCTACGCGGAGCGTGTCCTGAGCGGCCTGTTCGCCGCAGCCGTCACGCCGGTGGCGCTGGCCGCCATCGGAGATCTGGCGGCGACCGAAGAGGCGCGGGCGCGCCGCCTGACCTTCGTCAGCCTGGCGGGGATTTCGGGATTTCTACTGGGACCCATGCTGGGCGTCTTCATCGCTCGCGCCGGCGCCGACATGGTCGCGACCGCCGATCCGATGGCGTCGTTGACGTTTCCGCTGGCCGCGACGGCCGTTCTGGCGTTTGCCATCGCCGGCGCCGCCGTCTTCGCCCTGCCGCGAACCCGGCGCCAGGGTCGGCTCGCCAGTCCGGATCCCACCGTATCGCCGACAAGCCGATGGCTGATCCCCAATCTCCTGATCCTCGGGTTCATCGTCGCCGCCGGAGTCGGTGTATTCGAGGTCGGGCTGGCGCTGCGCGGGAAACAGGAACTGGGCATGACCCCCACCCAGATCGCCCTGATGTTCACGGAGTGCAGCCTGGTCATGCTCGTGGTGCAGGCCCTGGTGTTTTCGCCCTGGGTCAAACCCTCGACGACCCGCTGGCTGATCGCGCCGGCGCTGGCTGTCCTGGGGATCGGGCTGTTTCTGCTGCCGCGCGCCACCGATTTCAACCTGATGCTCGCGGTGATCGGCGCGGTGGCGGCCAGCGCCGGCATTCTGGCGCCGATCCTGACCTACTGGACCTCCAGCAAGGCCGGCGAGGCTCAAGGGGCGCAACTCGGCAAGCAGACAGCCGCTGCAAGCCTGGGGGCGGCCGTCGGTTCGGCGGCGGGAGGGTTGTTGTACGATGTCGCCTGGTTGCCCGACGCGTCATTCCTCATCATGGCCGCGGTGACCGGTTTGGGCGTTGTGCTCAGCCTCGGCTTGCCCCGGATGCTCGGCCAGCGCCGGCCGGCTGACAGTTCAGGCGCACCTCGCCTGGCGAACTGAACCAACGGCGCCGGTGTTCGTTGAAATGGCAGTCGCCGCGGTCCGGTCGTCACGTCCGGTTGGCTGGTGGCTCGATCCAAAGGATCCACCGCCATGTTCACCTTCACAGAACGGCCCGTCAGGCGGACCGCCATTGCCTTGTCGACGCTTTTCTTGCTCGCCGTCGCCGGGTGCGCCGCCACCGCGTCGGACTCCGGTATGGCGATGCCGGATCGGCCGATGGCCGGCATGAGCATGCCACAGTCAGCCTCGAGCAGCGGCATGATGGGCCAGGATCATGCGATGCCGCCGGGGATGAACATGCCTCGGACCGTCTTCTCCGAGGCCGAGATGGGCATGCACCGCGCCATGATGATGGCGACCGACGTGAACACACAGCGCACGTGGGCCCGCAAGATGATCGCCCACCACCGGGGGGCCATCGCGATGTCGCAGGCTCTGCTGGGAAGTGATGCCACCGATGCTGAAGCCCGCCGCATGGCTCAGGCGGTCATTGACGCGCAGACACGGGAAATCGCGGAACTCGAATCCTGGCTTGAGCGCCATCCCGGTTGAACTCTTGAGGGCGGTGCGGCGGTGTCCCGACACCCTCTGCCTTCGCGGTCCGACGCCCCTTGCAATCTGGAGGATTTGAGTTGGACCTTGAACAGAGGGAGTTGATCCTCGCCATTCTCAGCCGGGCAGACACCCTGACCGTGGCGACGGTCCGTGAAGACGGCTGGCCGCAGGCGACGGTCGTGAGTTTCGTGAACGACGACCTCGACCTCTATTTCGGGACGACTTTTCACTCGCAGAAGCTGGAAAACATCGCCCGGGACTCCCGGGTGTCCGCGACCGTCACCCCCGAGCATGAGACGTCGAAACCCATCCAGGCGATCTCGCTCGCGGCGGTGGCGCAGCGGGTTACGGACCCCGGGGAGCTGTTGAACGTGGCTGGACTGGTTCTGAAGAAGTTTCCCCGACCGGGGCCTCCCGCGCCGGCTGGGGTGTTGGAGGGTGTGGCGGTCGTTCGCCTGCGCCCCACCATCGTCTCGCTTCTGGACTACAGCCGATCCTTTGGTCAGACGGATCTGATCGAGCTGGGTGACCGTCAAGCCTCGCCCGATCACCGGGACGAACGGCTTCCGTGACCGGGATGACGTTGCGCACGCTCGCGACGGGTGCGCTCGCCCTGGGGGGAATGATCCTCATCGGCATGGGACTCTGGTTCGTCTTCCTGCGACCGGCGCTGCTGCCTGAAGACGCCAGATACATGGGGTCCACCGTGGCGCAGATCCAGGACATCCTGCCCCGGCTGGCCCCGTGGCTCCGGCGCGTCTTCGGCGTGCTGGGGGGCTATATGCTCGCCACCGGTCTGCTGACCGTCCATGTCGCGATGACGACTTTCCGGTCCGCCCGGCCCGGGGCGACGATGGTCGCGGCCGTCTCGGGGCTGGTATCGATCGGCGGCATGGCCGTCACCAACTTCGCCATCGACTCCGATTTCAAATGGCTGCTGTTGGCCTTCACCCTGCCGTGGGTGGTGGCCCTTGCGCTGTCCCGGGCCGACGCGAGGCGCATGGACCCAGGCGCATGAGCTGTCGCGGCGCGCCGGGCGTGGGCGATGAAAACCGGGATGTCAGGACCGGGGTCGGTCACTCAGGCGGCAGGCGCCGGTCCTGGAGCCGGTGATCCTGTCGGCCGTCTATCCGCCAGATGTAAGCGTTCCGGGGGGCGGGCGTCATATCTCCGGAGCGGGCACGGCGCCCGTCTGTTCGTGGCAAGGCGCTATCGTGTCGATCACCTGGGCTGAAACGTGGAAACCCGGCTATGGGCCTCTGGTCCGGCAAGCCGACACCGTCACGCGGATCGAGGACATGGCGCAGCGTCTCGTGCGCCGAGGCGTCTGGCCGGACGAGGAGTCGGTCTACCGTCTGGTGGCCGCCGCCGATCGGCTGGCGAGCGCCGGCATGTGGCTGGTGGCGCACATGACCTATGTACGCCGGGTGGATCTGTCCGGAGCGCCCTTGCCGACGGAAGCCTTCAAGGACTTGCCGGAGGGCCATACCGGCGGCTCGCTGAACATGGTCCCGGCCTTCGTCGGCTATTTGCTGGCGAACGCCCTGTCCGGCGTCACGCGGTCCTGGATCATGGGCCAGGGGCACTGCGTGGCTGCGATCGAGGCGGTCAACGCGCTGACCGGCGATGTCTCTGCCCGGCAAAAGGGTCGGTACAGCCGCTCGGACGCCGGCCTGTCCCAGCTCGTTTCGGACTTCTACAGCTACGCCATTGGCGCCGACGGCCGGCCCGCCGCGCCGCTTGGCAGCCATGCCGGGCCGGACACGGCCGGAGCCGTCTCGGAGGGCGGCTATCTGGGCTTCGCCGAGCTCGAATATGTCCACATGCCGCTGCGCGGGGAGAGCCTCGTCGCTTTCCTGAGCGACGGCGCCTTCGAGGAGCAGCGTGGCTCCGACTGGTCCCCGCGCTGGTGGCGGGCGGAAGACTGCGGCCTGGTGACGCCCCTCATGATCCTCAACGGGCGGCGCATAGAGGAGCGCACGGAGATCGCCCAGGACGGCGGCGCGGGCTGGCTCGAACGACACCTTCGTCTGAACGGTTTCGACCCGATCGAGATCGACGGTCACGATCCAGCCGCCGTGGCGTGGGCCATTCTCGACTCCGAGGAGCGATTGAAGCGCTTCACAGCGGATCCCGACCGGGTCTATCCGGCGCCGTTGCCCTATGTGATCGCGCGGGCGGTCAAGGGGTTCGGCTTTCCCGGCGCCGGGACGAACCGCGCCCACAACCTGCCACTGGAGGGCGATCCCCGAACGGACGAGGGGGCGCGGGCGGCGTTCAACGCCGCGGCGGCGACGCTGTTCGTGCAGGGAAGCGAGCTCGACGCCGCCCTGGGGGTTCTCACGACCCATGACCTGCAGCGCCGGCCTTTGGAAAGCCGCCATCCGGCCGCGCGGCGGGCGCCGCCGCCGCCCGTGCGGCCCATTCCGGACTGGTCGGACAGGGCGAGGTCCCCGATGGAGGCGATCGACGCCTGGTTCGTGGAATTCGTCGACGCCAACCCGGGCCTGCGCGTCCGCCTCGGCAATCCCGACGAGCTTCGCAGCAATGGCATGGGGCGTACGCTCGACCGGCTTGGCCACCGGGTGAACCGACCAGAACCCGGCGTTCCCGAGGCGATCGACGGGGCGGTGATCACCGCCCTCAATGAAGAAGCGGTGGCCGGCGCCGCGCTGGGCAACAAGGGCGGGCTCAATCTCATCGTCAGCTACGAAGCGTTTGCGGTGAAGATGCTGGGTCTCCTGCGCCAGGAGGTGATTTTCGCGCGCCATCAGCGCGAGAGCGGCCAGGTCCCGGGATGGCTCGCCGTCCCGTTGCTGGCCACATCCCACACCTGGGAGAACGGCAAGAACGAACAGTCGCACCAGGATCCCACGCTCGCCGAGGCCCTGCTCGGGGAGATGTCGGACACCGCCCGGGTGCTGTTCCCGGTGGACGCCAACAGCGCCGTCGCCGCGCTCCGCGGGGTCTATGGCCGGCGCGGAGAGGTCGCGTGTCTGATCACGCCCAAACGGACGCTGCCGCAGGTGCTCGACGGGGCCGCGGCCCAGGATCTTTGGGAGCGCGGCGCGGCGCTCATCGGCGGGGACCTGGACAGGGCCGAGATCCAGATCGTTGCGGTCGGCGCCTATCAGGCGCGGGAGGCGCTGGCGGCGGCTGCGCGACTCACGCATCATGGCCGCCGCGCCTGTGTCACGGCTCTGCTCGAACCGGGACGATTCCGGGCCCCGAGGGACGAGATCGAGGCGGCGCACGTGGTCTCGGCCGAGGCGCTGGAAGCGCTCTTTCCCCAACGCCTGCCCCGTCTGATCCTCACCCACACCCGCCCGGAGCCGATGCTCGGACTGCTGCGCCGCCTCGACGGAGGGCCCGAGCGCACCCGGGCGCTCGGCTACCTCAGCCGTGGCGGGACGCTCGACACCCCCGGCATGCTGTTCGCCAACCGGTGCACCTGGGCTCACGCCGCGGTCGCCTGTGCGGACCTCCTCGGCGCCGACGCGGCCGACGTCCTGACACCCGGGGAGATGGCCGCCGTCCGCGGCGAAGCACACCCCCGCATCCTGCAAATCTCACCCCCGGAAGGATCTCCATCGTGATCAGTCTCACCAGCCTCGGCGGCGCCGGCACCGTCACCGGATCAAAACACCTGCTGGAGGCCGATGGCCGCCGCATCCTGATCGACTGCGGCCTTTTCCAGGGCCTCAAGACCCTGCGCGAACAGAACTGGGCCCCCCTCCAGGTCGAGCCCTCAAGCATCGACGCGGTGGTCCTGACCCACGCCCACCTGGACCACTCAGGCTACCTGCCGAAACTGGTGAAGGACGGTTTTCGCGGGCCCATCCTGGCCAGCGCCGCGACGCGGGATGTCGCGGAGATCATCCTGCGCGACAGCGGCCATATCCAGGAGAAGGACGCCGAACAGGCCAACCGCTACGGCTACGGCAAACACAAGCCGGCCTTGCCGCTCTATGGCGTGCACGACGCCGAACGCGCGGTGGAGCGCTTTACCCCGATCGCGTTCCACACGTCGGTCCAGCTGCCGGGCGGAGCCAGCCTGACGCTGCGGCGCGCCGGGCACATCCTCGGCGCGGCCACCGCCGAGGTGACCTGGAACGGGACGAAGATCCTGTTTTCCGGCGATCTCGGCCGCTACGGCGACGCCACCATGGTCGATCCCGAGCCGGTGGCGGAGGCCGACTATGTGGTCGTGGAATCGACCTATGGCGACCGGCTCCATGACCCCCAGGACCCCACGGAAGCCTTGGGCGAGATCATCGAACGCACCACCGCGCGCGGCGGGACCGTGGTCATTCCCACCTTCGCCGTCGGCCGGGCCCAGTCGCTGCTGTACCACATCTGGCGGCTGAAGCAGGCGGGGCGGATCGGCCTGACGCCGATCTATATGGACAGCCCCATGGCGATCAACGCCACCGACCTCCTGTGCGCGCACCTGGAGGACCACCGCATGCCGGCCGACGTGTGCGACGCCGCCTGCGGCATCGCCACCTATGTGCGCGATGTGGACGCCTCCAAGAAACTCACCGCCAGCCCCATGCCCAAGGTCATCCTTTCGGCCAGCGGCATGGCCACCGGCGGGCGGGTGCTCCACCATATCAAGGCCTTCGGCCCGGACCGGCGCAACACCATCCTGTTTTCAGGCTTCCAGGCGGCGGGAACCCGCGGGCGTTCGATGGTCGAGGGCGCCAAGGAGGTGAAGATCCACGGTCAGTGGGTTCAGGTCAAAGCGGAGGTGGCCAACCTGCCGATGCTCTCGGCCCACGCCGACTACGAGGAAATCCTGCGCTGGCTTTCCGGCCTCAAGCGACCGCCGCGCAAGACCTTCATCGTTCACGGCGAGCCCCATGCGGCGGACGCCCTACGGGTCCGGATTCAGGACCGGCTCGGATGGGACTGCGTCATCCCGCAGATGATGGAGCGGCACGAGCTGTGAGCAAAGTGGTCAAGACTGCACCCCATGCGGCGGCGCCCCTCAAGGCGCGCCGCTTCGGCCTGTACGCCCAGCACGAGTCGATCGTGCTGATGCGGCGCGACTGCCACGTCTGCCGCTCCGAAGGCCTGTCGTCCCGCTCCCAGGTGGTGCTTTCGGCCGCCGGCCGGGAGGTCTACGCCACCCTGTACCAGATGGACGGCGACGTTCTCGGCCTCGACGAGGCGGCGCTCTCCGAAGAGGCCTGGCGGCAGTTGGCGGTGGCGCCGGGCGATCCCGTCGTCGTGCGACACGCTCCGGCCATCGAATCCATGTCCAGCGTTCGCCGCCGGATCTATGGAGCGCGGCTGGATGAGGCCGCGATCCGGGGTGTCGTCAGGGACGTGGCCGCCGGGCGATACACGCCGATCCATCTCGCGGCCTTTCTGACCGCGACATCGGTGCTGCCGATGGACGACGCCGAGACGGGGGCGCTGACCCGGGCCATGGTGGACGTCGGCGACCGCCTGAGCTGGCCGTCGGATATCGTCATGGACAAACACTGCATCGGCGGACTTCCCGGCAACCGCACGACGCCGATCGTCGTCGCCATCCTCGCCGCCTGCGGCCTGGTCACGCCCAAGACCTCCTCGCGGGCCATCACTTCACCGGCCGGCACGGCCGACACCATGGAGACCCTGGCGCCGGTCGATCTCGATCTGCCCGCCATGCGCCGCGTGGTGGAAGCCGAGAACGGCTGCGTCGTCTGGGGCGGGGCTGTGAAGCTCAGCCCGGTCGACGACATCTTTATCCGCGTGGAGCGGGTCCTCGACGTCGACACCGAAGGCCAGCTGATCGCCTCGGTCCTGTCCAAGAAGATCGCGGCGGGTTCCACCCATGTGGTGCTGGACATTCCCGTAGGCGCCACCGCCAAGGTGCGGACGAGAGAGGCGGCCGCGAAGTTGGCGCAACGGCTCGTCGAGATCGCGGCCCGGTTCGACCTGAAGGCCCTCTGCGTTCAGACCGACGGGGAGCAGCCGGTCGGCGTCGGCATCGGCCCGGCGCTGGAAGCGCTTGATGTTCTGGCGGTGCTGCAGAACCGACCCGAAGCGCCGCAGGACCTGCGCCAGCGCGCCTGCCTGCTGGCGGGCGCCGCGCTCGAACTTGCCGGCGTGGCGAAAGCCGGTCGGGGCGCCGAAGCGGCCGAGGCTGTTCTCGCTGATGGTCGCGCCTGGGCGCGATTTGAGCGGATCTGCGAGGCGCAAGGGGGCATGCGCACACCGCCGGTCGCGGCCCAGCGGGCGCCCATCCAGGCGACCCGATCCGGCCGCGTCATCCTCATCAACAACCGCCAGGTCGCTACGCTGGCCAAGCTGGCTGGCGCGCCTGAACGCAAGGCCGCCGGCGTCCAGATGCAGGTGCGCCTGGGCACCGAAGTCTCAGCGGGCCAGCCATTGCTGACGGTGCACGCCGAGACGGCGGGCGAACTCGCCTATGCGCTCGACTATGCGGCGTCGCATGGCGAGATGATCGATATCGAGGCCTGACCCGCCGTATCGACGGCTTGCCTCCACCGCGCCGCGAGGGCGCAGGGCTCCGGGCAGGCGCCGCAACGCGCCTGCATGCGTTCACGCAGCGCCGCCCGGGCGCGGTGGACCCGAACACCGATGTTGTTGGTGGTCAGCTGCATCTCGACGGCGATCACCTTCAGCGGCGTCTCCTGGAGCTCGGCGCGCCGCAGGAGCTGGGCGGTCTCCGGCCCCAGGTCGTCCAGTGCTCCCGCCAGGCATTGCAAAGCCCGGTCCAGACCCTCGGGCGCATCATCTGCGGCGGGTACAGGAAACTCCGACAGCATGGCCTCATTCAGCCGTGTACGGCTCGCATTGCGCCTGTAGCGGTCGAACAGGGCGTTGCGCAGCGCGATGCCGAGCCATGCATCAATCTTGCCGGGGTTGGTCAGGTGTCTTGCACCCTGGGTGGCCTTCAGGGCGAACTCCTGCAGAACGTCTTCGGCGTCTTCCTGGGACCGGAGGCGTCGCCTGAGGAAACGCAAATGGCCGGCCCGGCCCTTTCGAAGCCGGAGTTCCACGAACTGGTGAGTGTCCTCGGGACGGGCCGACGCCGGGACAAGGCCAAGCGGAGCGCGCGCTGTCCCGGGCGCGGTCGATATGGAGGCGTAATTCAGGCTCATCTGACAAATCCCGTCCTTCAACTCGAAAGCAGGATCGGTTCCGAAATGTCGGCCGGGATTGCGATAGATCAAACGGTCAGATCAAGAATATTTGCAGCCGATATTCCGAGGGATTGTCCTTTGCGGCGCGTATTGGCTCTGTGAGCGAGGCAAGGCCGTCCGGCGAAAGCTGAAACGAATCCTGCGGTCGTGTGGTGAGCGCCCTTCGGATGCAGGCGGCGCCAATCGCCGACCTGTAATGGGCGTAGGGAGCTTTGAGATCGGGACCCGAACGGAATATCAGAGGCGGGAAGGCGCCGGGGCCGCCCGGGAGCGCAGCCGCGGAATGAAGGCCGGCGTGGCCCGCCTGTAGGTTGCGTACTCCGGGCCGAAGCGGGCTTCGGTCTCGCGTTCCTCGCTCCTTGCCAGCCGCCAGTACATGAAGACCAGGACCGGGAACATGGCCAGGGTGAGAACCGTCGGCCACTGCAACAGGAAGCCGAACATCACCAGGACGAAGCCGACGTATTGCGGATGGCGGATGGACCGATAGGGTCCGCTGGCGGCCAATGCGCCTTCCTGCTGAGCGCGATAGAGCACCGGCCAGGCCGCGGAGATGAGCCAGAAGCCGCCGCCGATGAAGGCGAAGCTGAGGATGTGGAAGGGTCCGAAATGGGGGTTCGCCCTCCAGCCGAACATCGTCTCCAGGAGGTGGCCGGCGTCGTGCGACCACCAATCGACGCCGGGGAAGCGCGTTTGCAGCCAGCCGGACAGGAAATAGAGGGTGAGCGGAAAGCCGTACATCTCGGTGAAGAGCGCCACCAGGAAGGCGCTGAAGGCGCCGAACGAGCGCCAGTCCCGGCCCGTCCTCGGCTTGAAGAAGGTGAAGGCGAAAAAGATGAAGAGGACCGAGTTCAGGATGACGAGGGACCAGAGGCCGTAGGCTTGCGGTTCGGGCATGGGAACCTCGCTCAGGATTGGTGCGGACGGGAGGAATCGGCGGCCGAAGGGCCCGGCGGTCCCTGACGATGCCCGCGCCCATGACCGCCGTGCATGGTCATGTGCAGCAGCGGGCAGAGCAGGATCAGGAGGAACGGCAGCCAGCCGAGGAGATGAACACGATGCTCCCCGATGAGCAGATAGGCCAACCCTGCGCCGAAGGCTGCGAAGGTGAGGAGATTCAGGATGCGTCCTGGTCGGTTCGAAGCCATGGGGCTGAATCCTTTCGGGAGAGACTGAACATCGCTGCCTGTCAGACGCCGCCGGCGGCAAAGTATTACGCCGCGCCCGGATCGAGGGTGAGGGCGGCGAGGCGGCCGGCGCGGTCGGGTCTGTAACGGGCGAGGATTGGCTGCGTCAGGACGTGAACAGCACGCCCGGCGTGCGCCAGCCCGAGGTCAACGCCAGGATGCCGCCTGTCCTCGCCCTCAACGTCGGCTCCTCCACGGTCAAGTTCGGCGTGTTCGAAGCCGCCCGGGGACACCTTGCACCGGTGTTGCGGGGCCGGATCGAATCTAACGGCGCGGGTCGACGGCTCGTGAGCCAGGACGCCGCCGGCGGCGTCCTGTCCGAAACGCCCTGGGTCGCCGGGGGCGACGACGCGACGTCAGATCTGTTGCGTTGGGTGGAGGCGCGACTGGCCGGGCCCGTGGCCGCGGTCGGACATCGCGTGGTCCACGGCGGCCCCGACTTCAGCCAGGCGGTCGCCGCCTCCGAACCGGTTCTCGAGAGCCTTGAGGCCCTTGCCCCGCTTGCGCCCCTGCACCAGCAGCAAGGACTTGCGGGGGTCCGGGCGCTCCGCAAGGCGTGTCCCGATCTGCCTCAGGTCCTGACGTTCGATACCGCCTTCCATGGCGGTCACGAACCGGTGGCGGATCGGCTGGGTCTGCCCCGGCTCTGGGAAGCCAGAGGGCTTCGCCGCTACGGCTTCCACGGCCTGTCCTACGAGTCTGTGGCCGGACAGCTTGCGATGCTCGATCCGTCGATGGCTGAGGGACGCGTGGTTGCGGCCCATCTGGGTTCGGGCGCGAGCCTTTGCGCGCTGAGGAACGGCCGGAGCATCGACACCACCATGGGCGCCACGCCGCTCGACGGCCTGGTCATGGGCACGCGCTGTGGGAGCCTGGACCCTGGGGTGGTGCTCTATCTGCAGCAAGCCGGGGGCCTCGACGCCGCCGGATTGGTCGATCTGCTCTATCGGCGCTCCGGCCTGCTGGGCGTCTCGGGTCTCAGTGGCGACATGCGGGTTTTGCTGGAAAGCGACAGCCCGGCCGCGCGGGAGGCGGTCGATCTGTTCGTCTATCGGGCGGCGCGCGAGGTCGCGGCCCTGGCGGGGAGCCTGGAGGGTCTCGACGGTCTGGTCTTCACCGCGGGCATCGGCGAGAATTCGCCGCGGATCCGCGCGGAGACCTGCGCACGGCTCGCCTGGTTGGGGGTCGAACTCGACCCGGCCGCCAATCGTCGCGGTTCTGGACGCCTGAGCCCGGTCGGCGCTCCCGTCACCGTCCGGATGATCCGCACAGATGAAGAACGCGTGATCGCCCGCCACACGTCGCGGCTGCTCGGCCTTGACCGGTGACCCGGCGCGGTTCACGCCGGTTCGCCACCACAAGGAGGCCCGTTCATTGATGTCCGACCTGTCGCCCTCGGCCGGCTCCGTACGCGCAGACCAGCTAAACGGCGGCTGCTTCTGCGTGGGGGTGGATCAGACGGCCCTCGCGGCCGCGCTTGATCGTGAGACGGGGATCCCCGGATTTGCCGCGGACCTGGCGGAAACCCACCCCTGGCTGTTCGCGCGGTCCCCCGTCTTCCTGCCCGCGGAGACGCTCGACCGGATGATGGCCGTGGTCGCGGCCGCGGAAACGGCGGTAATGCTACCCGGCTATCGCGAAGCGGCGGCTGCATGGACGCCCCCGCTCGCACGTCGGGATCCCGGTCCTCATGGTGTCTTCATGGGGTATGACTTCCACGTCACGCCGTCCGGCCCCAAGCTCATCGAGATCAACACCAACGCCGGAGGCGCCTTCCTGAACGCGGTTCTCGCCCGCTCGCAGCAGATCTGTTGCGCCGGCGTCGTCGCCGGTGTCGAAACGCCCGGACCCGCTGCGTTCCAGCAGCAGGTCGGCGAGATGTTCCGTAAAGAGTGGCGACTGCAAAACGGGAAAGGGACGCCCGCAACGGTGGCCATCCTCGATGATGATCCGCAGGCGCAGCCGCTGTACCCGGAGTTCAGGCTCGCCCAGGCTCAGCTTCGGGCGGCCGGCCTTGAAGCCCTGGTCGCGGACCCTCGCGATCTGACGATCGTAGGTGATGCGCTGATGCTCGGCGGCGTCCGGGTGGACATCGTCTACAATCGCCTCGTCGATTTTCTGCTGGAGCAGCCGACCCATGCGGTCCTGAGGCAGGCCTATGAGCGAGGCCTGGTGGTGGTCACGCCCAACCCGCACATCTATAGCCGCCTCGCGGACAAGCAGAACCTCACCCTGCTGTCCGACCCCGACAGCCTGCGCAGCTGGGGACTGGCGGCGGAGCCGGCCGCGGTTCTTGCGGCGGCCGTTCCCCGCACCATCCTCGTACGGCCGGAAAACGCCGCCGAGCTTTGGGCGGACCGGCGCAACTGGTTCTTCAAGCCGGCCCGGGGCCACGCCAGCAAGGCGGCCTACCGCGGCGACAAACTCACCCGGCGGGTCTGGGAAGAGATCAGGAACGCCACCTACGTCGCCCAGACCTACGCCGCTCCGGGGGAACGACGCATCCCGCCCGCCGCCGAGCCGGTCAGTCTGAAGGTCGATGTGCGCCTCTACACCTACGGGGGGAGGATGCTGCTCGCGGCCGCCCGGCTCTACCAGGGGCAGACCACCAACATGCGCACGCCCGGCGGGGGTTTCGCGCCGGTCCTCGTTCTGCCGGCAGCCGTGGCCAACATTGATGAGTGCCCCGGCGCCGTCAAACCGTCACCCGGCGCGGCCTGTCACGACCGTTCATAGGCGAAGACGGCCCTGACCGGATCATCACGCCGACCAGGGCGCGCCACGTGAAAGGTCAGCAGGTAGCGCCCGGGTCGCCGAAGCGAGACATAGCCGCCGTAGGTGGCTAAACCGTCCAGGGGCATGAGTTCCAGCGGCCCGGCTCCGGGCCCGGGGTTATGTGGCCCGCTGATGCTCAGGGACACCTCGGCGTCATCGATGCGCCGGTTTGTTGCGGCGTCGAACACAGCGAGCGTGACGTGATCGGTCCCCGAAGGCGGCCCCTCGTGCATCCGGGCCTCGGGGTGGGACCGGGGGTGGGCGGCCACGGTGGCGCTATCGACCACGCCATACTCAAGTCGCAGCCCGTCAACGGTCTGCGATTGACCGTCAAAGGTCTGCGACTGGCCGTCCACGGTCTGCGAGGGGTCATGGGAGGGCTCAGCCTGGCAGGACGCCAGCGACAGCGCCCCAAAGACGCCCAGCAGGAGCGGGCGCGCCCTGTGGCGCAAGGAATGGACGACAGACATCTTCCGGCCTTTTCGCGGTGATCGGAACTGAACGTTCATCGATGAATGACGCGCGCCCGCGCCCCGACATTACAAGACTTCCGTCCCCACACGGCCGGACGACCGCTTCGAACCGGATTGCGGCTTCTGCTGGCCCGAATGGATCACTGCCCAGTCCACCACCCGTTGATCATCGGGTTCGGCGGCGTGCTCCAGCCCGCTTGTTTCACTAAGGCGCGTCAACCGGCGTTATTCGCCGAGCACCCGTCCCGCCAGATTGTAGCAGTGGGCTATCAGCACGCCGAAAATTCCGCCCACGATGAAGGCGCACAGGCTGCCGATCCCCAGCGCCGCGACAGAACCCATGGATTGGTCCGTGAGTTGCGTTGTGAACAGGCCGATGAAGGCGTCGGCGCCGGGCAGGCCCAGGGCGGCCCATATCCACCCGAGAACAAACAGCCAGAGCGTCGCGAATGCGCCCGTGCTCGCGACGCGAAGGACATGCAGGCGGGTGCGTCGCGGAAGGACTTTGGCTTCAGTCATGGCGATCCTCCTTGAGGTTGGTCGGGTCGTCGACAATCGTCGGCCCGTGCTGGCCATGACGCGCGGCGAGCCTGGAGTTTACGGGGCCGCCACCCGGCATCGACGAGGGTGAGGGTGAACGGTCGTGACACGGGCGCCATGACGACGCCAGTCAGTGGTTTTCCACTCGTGCTTCTCTTATCGGGTCTGCAACGGGCCCGTGACCCGCGCGGTAAGCGTCCCCCGATCCTGGGAGTCCCGAAAGCCCCATGGCCCTCCGTATCTAACCCCGACCCCAGCGCCGGTTCAGCCAGTTGTAGACGGGGCAAAAAACCAATCCGGCGTAGGCCCCGTAGAGAAAGCTCTCGGCAAGGCCCAACAGGAATCCGGGCCATGTCAGCCACTGGAAGGCGGGCAACAGCTGCTCCAGCAGAGCCTGCGCATGCAAATTCTCGGGCGCGATCAAACCGTAGACCACGCACAGGAGGAACGTCACGGACGCCCATATGCCGAGGGCCCAGCTCACAATTCTAGTGTCCATCATGCGGCGTTTCCTTCGATGCTTCTGCAACCTGGCCGGGCCCGATCCCGCTCAGTGGACATGGGGCGGTTTTCGGTCGTCCTCTCGCGAAACGCCGCCATCGCTGTCCTCCTCGGCTCGGCGCGACCCATGACCGCCGTGCCCGCCGTGCCCGCCGTGCCCCACAAGGTGCAGCCCTACGAAGGCCGCCCCGAACAGGAGCCAGGGCCAGTTGTCCACCACCCAATTCATCGGTCTTTCCTGGATCTTTCGGTGGAGCGTTCGGTCCGAGCTCCGGCATGGCCGAAGTCTTGTCAGGATCGCTCCGATGAACCCTATGACGCGGCCGATCCAGGCTCCTTACAGAACAGGGGCGGATCACGCCGGGAGCGCTTCGGGCGCCGTCGCTTTTGGAAGCCCCGGGGCCAGATCCGTATCGCACGGACAGATCGCGTCTCCGGGTGTCCGACCGGACGCGTGTCGTTTGAGATGGATCACCGCCGGTTTTTTGGCTCGAGACTTTATTGGCCAGCGGGATATAGTCCCGCCAACCCGTCCCCGAGACTGTCGAGCGTTTGGGATTGAACACGCATGTGTTTTTCAGCCACGGCCAGTTTCTCAGCCGGAGCGGCGCTGCTGATTGTCGGCGCCGTCACGGTCCGCCGTGCGCGGCGGCGCGCCGAGCTGCCCTTTTCCCTGATTCCGGTACTGTTTGGCATTCAACAGCTGATCGAGGGAGCCATCTGGCTGACGTTTCCCGACAAGGCGCCCGTGTTGAATTCAGTTCTGACCGTGGTCTATTCCGTTTTCTCGCACGTGCTTTGGCCGGTCTATGTTCCGATCGCGGTTCTGCTGCTTGAGCCCATACCGTGGCGTCGCCGGGTGTTGCTCGCCATTGCGTTCGTCGGGGCCGCGGTAGGCCTCTACCTGCTGTATTTCATCGTCAGCCTGCCGATCGTTTCGCAGGTGCAGGGCGGGCACATCGCCTATGTGTCCCCACACTTCTATGCCGCCGTTGTAATGCTGCTATATGTCCTCGGCACCTGCGTCAGCATGCTCTTTTCGAGCCACTCCAAGGTCAGGCTCTTTGGTCTAGCGGCCTTCGTGGCCTTCGTCGGGGCCTATGTTTTTTACGCCGTATGGTTGATCTCCGTGTGGTGCTTTTTCGCGGCAGTGCTCAGTGTCATCGTGTTGCTGCACTTCCCTCGGCGACCTCCGACCTCACAGCTTCGCTCGCCCGCTGTTTGACAGGGCGTTGCGGATGCGGGCGCGAAAGGCGTTCAGTCGCTCACAACGCCTGACTCCCGAAACTCTGCGGCCCGGGGCTGAAGCCAAAGCCCGATTCATTGAGAGGTAAGGAAGGGGTTCGCGCCGCGCTCCGGCGTCCGCATCCTGCGAACCGTCCTCTGCCTAGAACTGATCCAGTGCCGGATCCCGTGACAAACTCGCCCCTGACCTGCCCCGCGCCGGTGTCACACTCGCGACGGTCATGCCGCCAACGCTGTGATGGCGCCGGGGCGTGGAAGGGGCCGGCGACCACCTGAGGTCAGCACAACCGCATGATCCGGCGCGCCGGTCATGACTTCTGGCCGGAGCGCCGGACCGGGCAAGAGCGATACTGGCCGGCTTATCTCAGGCCAAGACTGCGAAGCTCAACGGCTCATGCCGGCGCGCCGAACAGCCGTCGATCGCTTGTTCGGCAAAAGGCCGTTGCGCCGACAGGTCGCCATAGACGTCCAGATAGCGCCTCGCCATGGCCGTGGCCGAGAACCGCAGGTCGAACCGGGCGCGGATCACCGCGCGGTCCAGCAGATGCGCCCGGCCGGCAGCCGCGACGGCCTCATCAAGCGTGTCGACCAGAAAGCCGGTCTCGCCGTCCTGGATCACCTCGGAAGTCGAACCGCAGCGGAACGCGACGACCGGCGTGCCGCAGGCCATGGCTTCGATCATCACCAGGCCGAAGGGTTCGGGCCAGTCGATGGGGAACAGCAGGGCCTCGGCCCCGCCAAGGAAGGCCGACTTCTGGTGGTCGCCGATCTCGCCGATGAACTCGATCAGCGGACTGGCGTCGACCATCGGCTTGATGACGGTCTCCCAATAGACCTTGTCCGCCGCATCGACCTTGGCCGCGATCTTGAGCGGTTTGTTCAGGGCTGCAGCGATCTGAATGGCCCGGTCGGGGCGCTTCTCCGGTGAGATGCGGCCGAGGAAGGCCAGATAGCCCGACGACTTCGGCGCGAAAGCGTAGAGGTCGGATGGTATGCCGTGATGCACGGTCGCCTTCCAGTTGGCGAAGGGCAGGGGGCGTCGCTGGTCGTCCGAGATCGAGACGAGGCCGAACTGCGGCCAGCGCTCGTAGACGCCGCCGATATCCTTCATGTCCAGGCGCCCGTGCAGGGTGGTGAGGGCCCGATCGGCGTACCGCTCGAACATCGGGAAGTGGATCATGTCGGTGTGGAAGTGGATGACGTCGAAGTCGTCGGCGCGCTTCAGCACCTCCGACAGCATGGTCATGTGTGCGGCCAGGTCCGACTTGAACGGCGCCGGATCCAGCCGGATCGCCTGATCGCGTACGGGGATGAGCCGCGCGCGCGTCTCGGCGTCGGCCGAGGCGAACAGGGTGACGTCGTGGCCCAGATCGACCAGAGCGTCGGTCAGGTGGGCGACGACCCGCTCGGTGCCGCCGTACAGCTTCGGCGGCACGGCCTCATACAGCGGCGTGACCTGGGCGATCTTCATGGACGGAGCTCCGGCATTTGAGGAGAAGCGAGCCAACCCGCCGACAAACCGGGCATGGCCATTCGCCGCTTCTCGATCGCACCGACCTCGGCTTGCATGGCGGCTTGCGCCGTCCGGGTGAAATCCTTTGCGCTGAGGCCGGGGTTGATCGGCTCCAGGAGCGACACGGTGATGACCCCTGACCGTTCGGGAAGGCCGCCGAGACCCCAGAAGCGCCCCGAATCCAGGACAACGGGGAGGGTTGGGACGCCGAGCGCCTTGTAGAGAAACTCCACACCACGCCGGAATTCGATCGGTTCGCCGACCGCCTTGCGGGTGCCTTCCGGAAAGATCAGCACGGGGCGTCCGAGCGCCAGGGCCGCCCGACTTTGCAATGTCATCTCCCGGAGGGCGGCGGCCGCCGATGCCCGATCGATCAGGATCATGGGCGAGTGCCTCAGGTACCAGCCCATCACCGGGATACGCAGGAGTTCCCGCTTGGCCACAATCGCAACATCAGGAAACAGGATCAGGGCCGCCAGGGTTTCCCAGGTCGATTGATGGTTGGAGACAATCAGGCCCGGCACAGGATGAACGTGCTCCCGGCCCCGCTCCCGATGCCGCAATCCGACGACGCCAGCCAGCAGGGCCAGAACGCCGCGGGCCCAGACCCGCGACAGCATTCGCACCGCCGTCGGCGGGGACCCGGCGATCGATACGAGCGGGATCGCCAGACCAAAAAGCGCGGTCCAGAGTCCCCACAGGCCGCCAAACGCGAGTGAACGCAGCGCAGACACGAGACCCTCCGTTCACGCGACGACTGGGAGGAACGCTCCAATCACTACAAGGGACGCCGCGGCGGTCCTTCCATTACATGTCGGGGGTGACACGCCCGTGCCGTGCCCCTGAGCGCAAAATAGCAAGGCATGGGCTTCAACGTTGGGTTTGGTTCGCAAACCGCGTTGCCTGTAATGTCCCCCAGACTCCGGCGTCTCACCGTGCGCCCCCTCTCCACCACGGTGAGCCTGATGATCAAGGAAGCCCTCCGGTCCATTCTGCCCGACCGCACCGCCTTCCAACTTCTCGCCACGGCGCTCGGTCGCGCCGTACGGCAGGGCTCGCTCGTGGTTGTCGATCCCTGGGGACAGCGGCATGTCTTCGGCCCGGCCGACACGCCAACGGCGAGCATCCGGCTCACGGATCCCCGAATCCCGGGACGCGTCCTGGCCGATCCCATGCTGGGCGTGGGTGAAGCCTATATGGACGGCACGCTTGTCCTGGAACAGGGTTCCCTGCGCGACTTCCTGATGATGGGTGTTTCTATCGCCAGCGATTTCGCCAAATCGTCTCTCGCGGCGCGTGGATCCGCCAAGCCGTCCCAGAAGCCCCAACGGCCCAACCCGGTCGACCGGGCTCGGGCCAATGTCGCCCACCACTATGACCTCTCCGAGGAACTCTATCGCCTCTTCCTCGACCCCGACCTGCAGTACTCCTGCGCCTATTTCCAGGATGGCGACGAAAGTCTTGAACTGGCCCAGGCCAAGAAGAAGCGTCACATCGCCGCGAAGCTGCGTCTGGAGACCGGCGCCCGCGTGCTCGATATAGGAAGTGGTTGGGGTGGCCTGGCGCTTGAGTTGGCGAGCCGGCACGGCGTCGAAGTCGATGGTCTGACGCTCTCACAGGAACAGTTCAAGGTCGCCACCGCCCGTGTGGCGGACGGCGGCCTGGAGCCGCACGTGCGGTTTCACCTTCGCGACTACCGTCATGAGACCGGGGTCTACGACAGGATCGTGTCGGTCGGGATGTTCGAACATGTCGGCCCGACGCACTATGGCGAGTTCTTCGATATCGTACATCGATTGCTGGCGCCGGACGGGCTCGCCGTCATCCACGCGATCGGCAGAACGGGTCCGCCGTCGGGTTGTGACCCGTGGATCGAAAAATATATCTTTCCCGGCGGTTACTGCCCGGCATTGTCGGAAGTGTTCACCGCGATCGAACCTAGCGGGCTCCGCGTGACTGATGTGGAACTCCTGCCGCTCCACTACGCCGAGACCCTTCGGTGCTGGTCCGAGCGGTTTCGGGCTCATCGGGCCCGCGCGGCCGAGATTTACGACGAGCGCTTCTGTCGGATGTGGGAGTTTTACCTTGCAGCCTGCGAGGCGGCGTTCAGGGGCGGCAATATGACGGTGTTCCAGATTCAGCTCACGCGAAGCATCAAGGCTTCCCCGCCCACGCGTGACTACATGATCGACGAGGAGCGCCGGTTGCTTGTCTAAGCTGACTGGCCGGGATCATGTAATGCCGCCGGACCGTGCGCGTCTTGTCCCGGTCAGGACCAAGAGGGTCGGACAGCAAGATCAAAGGGCGGAGCCATGAGCGAAGAAAATGTTGCTGTCGCGGTGTTTGACAACCATGCCGAAGCCGAGGAAGCGGTCCGTGAAATCGGCCGCTCGGACTTTCCAGTTCGGCAGCTCACCATCATCGGTAAAGGCTATCACAGCGACGAGAAGGTGATCGGCTTCTACAACGTCGGCGATCGAATCAAGCTCTGGGGCGCGAACGGCGCTTTCTGGGGCGGCCTATGGGGCCTCTTCGTGGGCGGCGTTTTCATGACAGTGCCGCTGATCGGTCCCGTGGTCGTGCTGGGGCATCTCGCCGCCATGCTTCTGGGCGCCGTCGAGGGCGCGCTCCTGGTCGGCGGCGTAAGCGCTCTCGCAGGCGCCTTGGCTGGCATCGGCATCCCGAAGGACTCGGTCATCCGCTACCAGGAAGCAGTCAAGGCGGACAAATTCCTGGTCCTGGCCCACGGCGCGCCGGAAGAGGTCAAGCGCGTTCAGGTGTTGCTGAAGTCAGCCGCGCCCAGCGACTTGCAGGTTCATCATGGCACCTGCGCCGGCCATGAAGGTCACGCGGCCCAACAGCGGCACCATCACGCGCCGGCCGAGGCGAAGGCCTGAGCTGAGAACGGCGATCCGGCGCGCCAGACCGGCTCCGTCCGCAGCTTGAGATCCGGGACGGAGCCGGATTGGCGCAATTCGCCGGCGACCGCCGTCATGCGCCGAGTGAAGGGCCTCTGATCGCCCGGCCGCTTGAAGCGCCGACGGCCCGCGCCGTCGCCCCGCTGGCATCTCGACGACTTGGTCGGCGGGAAGGTGAACAGACGCATGCACCCTGTAGCGGGCCGTGGCCAAGGCGAGCTCCTCGACCTCCTTGTCCAGCACCGGCGCCGCACAGAGGCCGCATCGAAGCAGAGCCCGGCCTCTGCACAATCGGCCAATTGAGCCGGAGATGTTCACGACTGACGGCTTGGCGTGATCTGGCGCAGCCCACGCAGCAGCCCAGCCTTTCCTGACCACCCACGCGGTGAGGCGGGAGCTGCTCCACGCCGCGCCACCCGGGTTCGACAGGTTGTCTATCCGCGGAACGGTCCCCTCCGGGCGACCGGAGACCGGGGCCTTAGTTTCCACCCTCCCGGCCCCCGGCGGCGCGGAGGAGGTCGCCGACCCGACGTCCGTTCAGCCTGCAGGAGGCGATCACGCGGTCGTGGACGATGACCCGGCCGTTCCGGCCCCGAACCGCGACGCAATCGAGCCGGCGGCGGGCGACGAGGCGAGCCAGGCGGTCACGGTCCGCGCGGCCGGTGGCGCTGTGCAGTTCGGGGGCGTCGAAGTCCGAAAGGCGCACCTCGATCCAGGCGGCCGGGTCGACGGCGTCACCCACGCACAGACTGTCGCCGTCGCCGACGTAGCGCACGATCCCCTCAAAGGCTTCCCCGGCGCGAGCGGGCAGCCGGCCCTCGCACGGATCGGCCCGGGCGACGGCCGGCGCCAGCAGGAGTCCGGCGGTGATCAGAAGCCATTTCATCGGCCCAGGGTGGCGCGGCGCCGGGCCGGGGACAAGCCCGACAGGGAGAGAAAGGAAGGCCGGACGGCGGGCGCTCCGTGGTGGAGCGGAGAAGGAGACCGCCATGAGACCGACCCCGACCCCGACCCCGACCCCGACCCTGATCCGGGCGCCGGCCCCCGAACCACGCGGGCGCCGCCCCGCGTCGCCGACCCTCGTCCATGCGGCGCTGGACGATCAGACTTTGCTGGCCCTGATACTGGAGAGGATGGACCCGGAGACGGACCCTGCGCGGCTCGCCGCGGCCTTGCTCGAACGGTTCGGGAGCCTCGGCGGCGTCGCCGGCGCGGCGCCCGGCGAACTGGCCCAGGCGTCCAGCGCCGGGTCCGCCCTCCGGGCCGAGCTGACGCTTCTGCGCGAGTTCGCGGTCCGTCTTGCGCGCGCCGAAGCCAGCCGCCGCCCGGTCATCACGTCCTGGACCGCGCTGGTGGCCTATGTGCGGGCGGCGCTCGCTCACGAGCCGCGCGAGCAGTTCCGGACCCTTTTTCTGGATCGGCGGAATATCCTGCTTCGGGATGAAATGACGGCGGACGGAACGGTGGATCACGCTCCCGTCTATCCGCGCGAAGTGATTCGCCGGGCCCTGGAGTTGTCGGCGTCCGCCTTGATCCTGGTCCACAATCATCCCTCCGGCGACCCGACGCCGTCGCAGGCCGATATCCAGATGACGCGACAGATCGTCGAGGCGGCGCGGGTCTTTAATCTGCAGGTCCATGACCACCTCGTTGTCGGCCGGGAAGGCACGGCCAGCTTCAAGGCCCTCGGCCTGATCTGAGGGCTTGATCAGGAGGCATTCTCACCGAGCCCCGCCTGTCGATGCTTGCCCACGGTCGTGCCGAAGATGCCTCCGGCATGGAGGGCGCTAGCAGCCATCAAGCGCCGAAAAGCACTTTCTGAGGGCCCGGATCGCGTGGAGACTCTGTCAATTCGCGCCGGCTAGAACCGCGTGCTCAGGGTCAACCGGGCGTTCAGCGGAGCTCCGGTCGAGATGTTGGCGTTGTTGTGCGCGTCCGGGAAATAGGTCGTGTCGAACAGATTCTCGATATTAAGCTGCAACTGGACGGTGTCGTTGACCTCGTAGAACACGGCGGCGTCGACGCGGGTGAAGGCCGGCAACCGCGTCGTGGACGGCGCGGTCCGGATCGCCGCGAACTGGCTGGCCTGATGTATGACTCCCAGACCGATACCCAGCCGGCGGCTGACGTCATAGCGGTTCCATAGGCTGAACTGCTGTTTCGGGGTCTGGGCCAGACGGACCGAGTCATTGCCCTGCAGGCGGGCGTCCTGCCAGGAATAGCCGCCGCTGATCTGCCAGCCTGGCCGCAGTCGCCCGGTGACAGCCAGTTCCACGCCCTCTGTCCGTGTCTCGCCGACATTGATGGTGACCGTCGGGTTGAGGGGATCGGGCGTCGTCGCATTGGTGCGGTCCAGCCGGAACACGGCGGCCGTGACGTTGAGATCGGGACGGATGGCCCATTTGGCGCCGACCTCGTGGTTGGTGAATTCTTCGGGCTCGAGGTTCTGCTGTGTCACCGACAGGGTCAGGAATTGATCGCCTGATCGCGGCAGGAAGGACTGGCTGTAACTGCCGTAGATCGAGACGTTCGATCGGGGCTTGTAGATCAGGCCCAGGCGCGGCGAGACCTTGTCATCGGCCCGCTCGAAGGGGCGGTCGGGGTTGGGCTGGAGATCGACGCCTGTGATGTCGAAACGGTCGTACCGGATCCCGGCGACGAGCTCGAAATGGTCGCCGAGCCTGATCTGATCCTGGACATAGGCGGAGACGGTTCCGACGTTCGAGACCGTGTCGCGGCTGAGCGCCGGGAAGGTGACGGTCGGAAACACCGGATCGGCCAGATTGAAGGTCGGGTTTGACAGGACACCGTTACGGCGCTGGTTCGCGGATTGCTGGTCCCCGTATTCGAGGCCGAACAGGATCTTGTGAGTCATCCAGCCCGTGGTCACGTCCCAGACCAGGTTGCTCTGGACAAGCAGGTTCTGGCGCGTGGTGGGATCGGTATAGGCGGCCAGCGGGACGATCCCGCGCTGAGAGGTGGCGGGGCCATTGGCGAAGACGTTGGTGTAGACCTTGTCGTAGTCGCCATACAGCACAGTGGTCGAAGCTCGGATATTGTCCGCGAGGTCGCCGTCTACCCGCAGCTTGATGATATGGGCGTCGAGCGTGGTCCGGTTGATCCCGGGCACGCCGAAAAACTGATCGCGGTAGCCGGTCAACGGAGCTCCGGCCAATGAGGGGATTCCGCGATCGACGACGCGGTCATCGTTGACGTATTCCCAGGACAGGCCGGCGCGCCACCCCCCGCCGAGCTCTGCGGCCAGATAGGGATTCACGGCGTACCGTTCGCCATCGTAGTGGTCGCGGTGGTTGCCGAGGTTCTCGTAGATGGCGTTGATGCGGAACGCCGCCCTGTCGCCGATGGGCGCGTTGACATCCGCCGACACGTCCCAGGCGCCGAAGCTGTTGGCGCTGAGCCGGCCGGTCGCGAAGGCGCCGCCAGCGCTTGGGGTCTTCTGGACCCTGTTGACGATGCCGCCGCCGCCCCCGCGCCCGAAGATCAGGGCGTAGGGACCCCTCAGCACCTCGACCCGTTCGAGATTATACAGGCCCCGGAAATACTGCGTGTCATCACGCACGCCGTCGAGGAAGAAGTCAGCCGTGGTGTTCTGTCCCCGCAAGGTGATCTGGTCGCGATTGCCCTCGCCCTGGCCGACGGTCGCGCCGGGCACATAGCGGAGGACGTCGCCGAGGCTGTGCATTCCCTGATCGTCCAGCTGTGCGCGCGTCACGACGTTGATGCTTTGGGGCACGTCGATGAGAGGGGTGTCGGTCTTGGTCGCGGTCACCGAGTCGATCGCGATGTAGCCGCGAGCCTGCCCGGTGACGATGATGGGCTCCAACTCGGACGCCGGTTCCTGCGCCATGGCGGCGACCGGGCACGTCAGGAGGATGGCTGTCGAGGTCAGAAGGAGGCGCATGAGATCTGTCGTTTCCCGAGTCGATGTCGGAAGCGGGCATAATGAGACACATTCTCATTCGCAAGAAGATTCGGTCACAGACCGCATCGTCGGGGAACGGCGCGGGGCGCGTCTACGGGCGCCAGGGCAATGGGGAAGGGAGGGCGGGTCGGGTTGCCGCGATGGCGCGGCGAGCCCCGAGGAGCCCGCGATGACCGCAACCCGTTTCACGGCCAGCAGAGCGCGCCGGGCGTCATCGGCCCTTCGCCGGCCACCGCGCGTGTCGCGACGCCCGCCGGGACCAGGGCCTGAGCTGAGTCGACCATGACATTGCACGGCATCGTCGCCGCCCTGGGCGGCGATCTCTATTCCGGCGGACGGCGCGCCAATGTCCCCGCGCCCGGCCATAGCGCGCAGGATCGTTCGGTCTCGCTGCTGCTGACCGACAACCGGGTCGTCATTCACGGCTTCGGCGGGTCGGACTGGAGGACCGTCCGCGATCAGTTGCACGACCGGGGCTTCATCGACGTCGCCGGCCGATTGACCGGCGGTGGGCCGCCGGGTCCGCCGGTCCCAAGGCCCGATCCTCGTCTTCGTCTCCAGACGGCCTCGGATCTCTGGGCCGGTTGTCGGGGGCTGGATGGGGGCGGCCCCGCCGATCGCTACCTGCATCGGCGCGCCGTTCAAGCCGTCGCCGCCGCGTCGAACCTCGGCTTCCATCCGGAAACGCCGATCTCTGTCTACCGACCCAGCGGCCGGGGTCGCCCCGCCCTGATCGCGCGGATCAGCGACAGAGAGGACCGGCTGACGGCGGTGGAGCTGACCTATCTGGACCGGAACGGGCGTCTCGCCTCGGGCCTGCGACTGACGCGAAAGACGGTCGGTCTGGTTCCGGCCGGCGCCGCCGTTCGCCTGGCTTCGGCGGCTGCGGAGATGCTGGTCGGGGAAGGCGTTGTCACGACCCTGTGCGCCATGGACCGCTTCCAACTTCCGGGTTGGGCCCTGATGGCGGCGAACAACCTCGCGGCCTGGACGCCGCCCGCGCGGGTGCGCCGCGTGCTGATCGCCGCCGACCGGGGAGCCGCGGGCGAGGGCTGCGCGGCGCGGCTTCGACGCCGCCTCGTGCCCGGCGGTCTGGAGGTCCGTATCGTCCTTCCAGACCCGCCGTTCGGCGACTGGAACGAGGTGGCCGTCGCCGCGGCGAAAGGAGAGGAGCGAGGGTCTTGATGGGCGCCGGAGCGGCGGGGATGGGCCCCGATGCCCGGCAGGAGAGTCCCCATGACCGACCTTGTTCCTGTCAGCATGCCCGCGGTCGTCGTCGCGCGCGACGAACGCACCGTCCGCCTCGGCGACATCGGCATCGCCCGCGAGAATCTGCGATTCAATGAGCCGCCGGATGACGACATCCCGACCCTGGCCGCCACGATGAAGGCCGCCGGCCAGCTGCAGCGCCTCACCGTCCGCCCCGGCCGCGGCAGAAAAGAGGAGCCCTGGATGGCATTGGACGGCCGCCGTCGTCGCCTGGCCCTGGGCTTGCTGCTGGACGCGGGGGAGATCGACGAGACCTACCCGGTCACGGTCTATGTCGAGACCGATCCGGCTCGCCAGGCGGCGGCCGTCCTGTTGACCAACACGGCCGTGCCCGTCCATGTCGCCGATATCATCGCCGCCATCGGCCGGATGCTGAAATCCAGGCTGACGGTGTCCGTGATCGCCCGGGCCCTCGGTTACGCCGAGGTCGACGTCAAGCGCTTGGCCGCCCTGGCCGGACTACCCCCGGCCGCCCTCGCGGCCCTGAAGGCCGGGCGCATGACCCTCAAACAGGCCAAGCTGCTGGCCCGTCTGCCGGACAAGGCGGAACAGGCCGAGCTCGCCGAGGCGGCGCTGGACGGGCATGGATTCCAGGACTGGCGCATCACGGAACGGCTCGACGAAGGGCGGGTCACCGCCCGGGACCGCCGCTGCGCCCTTGTGGATTCGGTCCGCTATGGCGAAGCGGGCGGCCGCACCGAGGCGGATCTGTTCGGGGAGCTGGCGCCGGTGTTGCTCGATCCGGACATCCTGACCGACCTGTGGATCCGACGGGCGCGCGGCATCGCCGCCGTGTTCGAGACCGAGGGGATCGCGGTGCATGTCACCGCCGGACCCGAGCCGGAGCTGCCCGACGACCTGGAAGCGCTGGGCTATGTCTATGGCGGCCAGCTTCCGGCTGAAGACATGGCGCGCTACCGGGCCCAGCGGGAGGTGTTCAATGAACGGGCGGAGGCGGCCCGGCGGATTCTCTCGGAGGCGGGCGACCCCGAGACCCTGGATGCCGCCATCATCGCCATGATCCGCGCCCGGGTGACGGCGGACCAGACCGGCTGCGGCGGGCGGGTGGTGACGACCATGGTGATGTGGCCCGCCGCCGGCACGGGCGTCGACGTTCGCTGCTACACGCCCGAGGAACCCGAGATCGAGGAGGACGGTTCGACCGGGAGCGGTTCACCGGACCAGGCGTCCGCGCCGCCGGCCTATGTTCCTCCCGAAGTGGCGACGCCCGTGCCGGAGATCGACGGCGTCAACCATGCCCTGCACGGCGTGCGCACCGACGTCGCGACGCGGGGACTGATCCGCGCCCTGGCCGATGACCCGGGCGCCGCCCTGACCGCCCTGATCGCGCGCCTGTTCACCGTTCTGGTGCTGCGCACCCATGTGGCGCGCCCGGACTCGGCTCTGGCCATCCTCGCCACCGGCTTCAATCCGGCCGGCGGGCGGGTGATCGAACCCCTGGACGGAGAGGTGCGCCAGCGGCTCGACGATCGCCGCGCGACCTGGCAGGCTTCGGGCGAGACCGTCATCGCCTGGGTTCATGCGCTGCCGCATGGCGAGAAGATGGGTCTGCTGGCCGAACTGACCGCGATCAGCCTCGACGTCCGCGAGGAACGCACGACCCTGATCCGGCGCAGCGCCCGCGCGGAAGCGGCTGAACTGGCCGCGCTCTGCGCGGCGGACATCACCCTGCACTGGACGCCTGACGCGCCCTTCCTTCAGCTTCACTCCAAGGGGCTGCTGCTGGGGATGCTCGAGGCCATGGGGGCCGAGGACGACCGCGCCAGGTCGCTGAAGAAGGCCGAATTGGTCGACTGGGTCGCCGAACAGGCGGCGTCGCGGACCTGGGCGCCGGCCGGCCTGTCCTGGGCGGGCTCGCCGCAGGACGATGCCGACGAAGCTGACGACCGGCCCATCGACGAGCAAGACCCTGCGTTCGACGACGACGGGGTCGGGGCGTTCGCCGTCACCCCGGCCGGTGAGGCCGCGCTCGATCCCGCCGCCGCCTGACCGCCAGTCTTCCTGACGGACGCCGCCCCGGCTCAGCCGGGGCGGCGTAGTCGTGCGAATCCCTGGCGCGGAAAAGGCGAGGAAAGGGCGGGGCGAGGCGAGCCTGCAGGACCGGGAGGGAGGCGCCCTCCGCTCCAGGCTGCCGGAGCCTTCGCCATGTCCTCGACCCCCAACCTGTCCCTGTTCGCCGATCCGGCCGCCGGCGATGCCGCCGCCAATATCCTCGCTGCCGCCCGGGCGCTGGCGGCGCATCTGGCGCGGTCCCGTCCGCTCGACCGCAAGCTCGTCGCCGCCATCATGACGACCGCGTTCGGCGGGTCCGACGCCGAGGGCGTCTGGGCCTGGCGCGACGCCTATGACGCGATAGAGGCGGCGACGGTCCTGCAGGTCCGGCGTCTCGCGCCCCAGGTCGGCCGCCTGGAAGATGCGCCGGCGGAGATCACCGCCCTGCTGGCGGCCGTCTCGGCGCTCGGGCTGACCCAGTCCCGGCGCAGCGAGGCGCAGGTCGCGTTCGATCAATTCTCGACGCCGCCTCATCTGGCCGCGCTCGCCGTCCTGGCCGCCCAGGTGCGTCCCGGCGACCGCGTCCTCGAGCCCTCGGCCGGAACGGGCCTCATCGCCTCGGTCGCGGAGGCCTGCGGTGGGCTGCTGAGCCTGAACGAGCTCGCGACCGGTCGGGCCGACCTCCTCGACGGGCTCTTTCCGGGCGCGGACCGGACGCGCCACGACGGACGCCATATCCATGACCTGTCCGCGGGCTCGGGCGAATTCGACGTGGTGGTGTGCAATCCGCCGTTCTCGAACCTGGCCGCCCATCTGACGGCGGCCCTGAAGGCCCTGGCCGACCATGGCCGGTTGGCCGCGATCGTCCCCCTGAACGCCCTGACGGACGCCGCGCTGCTTCGCCGCCTCTGCGAGGTCGGCGCCGTCGTGAGCCGCATCGCCTTGCCGTCCGGCGGTTTCGCCAGACATGGGACCTCCGTTGAGACCGGTCTGCTGGTGATCGACCGCGCCGAAGGTCCCGCGGGCGCCGCGCCGCTCCAGAGCGCTGATGACCTGCAGAGCGCGGCCCGGATGACAGGGGCGATTTCGCCGCGGATCGGCGCCAGGCCGCGAACGCGCCTGCCGGTGACGATAGACGCCCTGCTGGGACCACGCGCGCGAGGCCTGGCCTTGCCCTCCGGCCGGCTGGCCTTTCTGGGTGGGGCTGCGGCCCTGACCTATGAGGTTCGCGCCTGGACGGGGGAGGGTCGCGATGTCGGGCTATACCAGGCCCACGCCCTGGGGCGGATCGTTCTGCCCGAGCCCCGCCTGCATCCGTCGCCTCTGGTCGAGTCCGGGCCCATGGCCTCGGTGGCGCCGCCGGCGCCGACCTATCGACCGGTCCTCCCTCCGGCCATGCGCGACCAGGGCTGGATCTCGGACGCCCAGACCGAGATGGTCATCTACGCCGGCGAGGCCCACGCCGCGCATCTGCCCGGACAGTGGCGGCTGGACACGGCGCCCCACCATATGGTGCTCGCGCCCGAGGACCAGGAGGACGCCGTCCAGCTGCGGCGCGGCTTCTTCCTGGGCGATGGCACCGGCTGCGGCAAAGGCCGCCAGATCGCCGCCGTCATCGCCGACAACATGAGCCAGGGCCGGGTGCGCGCGCTATGGCTGTCACGGAACGACGCCTTGCTGGAGGACGCGCGGCGCGACTGGGCGGCGATCGGCGGCGGCGCTCATGACATCGTGCCCCTTTCGAGCTGGAAACAGGGGGACGCCATCCGGCTCGACCGGGGCATTCTGTTCACGACCTATGCGACGCTTCGCCAACCGGCGCGGGGCGCCCGTCAATCGCGGCTCGACCAGATCATCGCCTGGCTCGGCGCGGATTTCGACGGCGTCATCGCCTTCGACGAGGCCCATGCGATGGCCAACGCCGCGGGTGGCGGCAAGGGCGCGCGGGGAACGAAGAAGGCGTCGCTGCAGGGGATGGCCGGTCTGGCGCTGCAGAACCGACTGCCCGATGCGCGGGTCCTCTATGTCTCGGCGACCGGCGCCACCACCGCCGAGAACCTGGCCTATGCCGCCCGGCTGGGCCTGTGGGGCGGGCCGGAGGCGCCCTTCATGTCGCGGGCGGATTTCCTGGACGCCATGGACCGGGGCGGGGTGGCGGCGATGGAGCTGGTGGCGCGCGAACTCAAGGCGCTCGGCCTCTATGTGGCGCGGAGCCTGTCGTTCGAAGGGGTCGAATACCAGCCGCTGGTCCATCCCCTGACGTCCGACGACATCGCGATCTGGGACGCCTGGGCCGACGCCTTCCAGCTGATCCACGCCAATCTCGCCGAGGCCTTGAAGGCCGTCGGCGTCAACGACGAGACGGGCAAGCCCAGGAGCGGCCAGGCCGCGTCGGCGGCCCATTCCGCCTTCGAGGGCGCCAAGCTGCGCTTCTTCGGCCATCTGCTCGCGGGGCTGAAGGCGCCGAGCCTGGTGGCGTCGATCCGGGAGGATCTGGGCCACGATCGCTCGGCCGTGGTCCAGATCGTCTCGACCAATGAGGCGGTGATGGAGCGGCGGCTGGCGTCCGTCCCGCCCGAGGAATGGAACAACCTTTCGATAGACATGACCCCGCGTGAATATGTCCTCGACTACCTGCGCGAGGCATTCCCGATCCACCTGATGGAGGCGGTCGAGGGGGAGAGCGGCGAGGTCACCCTGGTTCCGGTCATGGACGACGGCCGTCCGGCCGTCAGCCAGGAGGCGCTGGCCCGGCGCGAGAGCCTGATCGAACAGATGGCCTGCCTGCCCGCCGTGCCGGGGGTGCTCGACGCCCTGTTGGAGGCCCTCGGCGCGGACGCCGTCGCCGAGATCACCGGGCGGTCCCGGCGGGTGGTCGTGCGCGACGGACGCAGGCTGGTGGAACGGCGCGGCGCCTCGGCGGCGCGCGCCGAGACCGACGCCTTCATGAGCGGCCGCAAGCGGGTGCTGATCTTCTCCGACGCCGGAGGCACCGGACGCAGCTATCACGCGGACCTGTCGGCGGCGAACCGGCAGCGCCGGGTCCACTATCTGGTCGAACCGGGCTGGCGGGCCGACGCCGCCATCCAGGGGCTGGGTCGCAGCCACCGCACCCACCAGGCCTCGGCCCCGCTGTTCCGGCCGGTCACGACGGACATCCAGGGCGAAAAACGCTTCACCTCGACCATCGCCCGCCGTCTGGACACGCTCGGCGCGCTCACGCGCGGCGAGCGCCGAACGGCCGGGGCGGGCCTCTTCCGGGCCGAGGACAATCTGGAAAGCCCATGGGCGCGCCGGGCCCTGCTGGTCTTCTACGGGGCCCTGGCGTTCGGTGAACTCGCTGCGATGACGCTCCAGACCTTCATGACCAGGACGGGTCTCAAGCTGCTCGACGCCGACGGCGGACTCAAGCCGTCCGACGACCTGCCGCCGATCCACACCTTCCTCAACCGCCTGCTGGCGCTCAGGATCGCCGACCAGAACGCCTTGTTCGAGGACTTCGACCGCATTCTCTCGGGCATCCTTGAGCGCGCCGCCGCGTCGGGGGATCTGGACCGTGGACTTGAAGACATCGAGGCGGAGGAACTGGCGGTTCTGCACCAGGAAACCATCCGGACCGATGTCTCGACCGGCGCTGAAACCGCCCTGGTCACCTTCTCGCTCAGGGTTCGTCGCGACATCCTGCTCTCCCATGACGCGCTGGCCCGGGCCGCCGACGTCGCCCATCAGCTGGTCGTAAACGCCAAATCCGGCCGGGCGGCGGTCGCCGAACTCGGCCTGACCACCGCCACGGACGAGGACCGGCTGGTCGCCGCCGTTCGCCTGGTCCGGCCGGATGGACGTCAGACCCTGCCGGAGAGGACCTTCGAGGAATCGGCCTGGAAGCCCGCGGCGACCGACGAATGGCGCCGCGTCTGGGATGAGGAGGTGGCGGGAGCCGACCCCTGGCGGACGCGCGAGCTCACGCTCGCGACCGGTCTGCTGCTGCCGATCTGGGGTCGGATGCCCGCGCGCGGCTGTTCTGTGCGTCGGGTCAGGGCGCCGGACGGCCGGCGCTGGCTGGGGCGTGTGCTGGACCAGGTCCAGGCCCGGAGCCTCAAGGCGAGCCTCGGCCTGACCGATGTCGGCGAGGCGTGGTCGGACGGGGCGAGGACCGCCGCCACCTTGCTGGATCGCAACGTCCAGCTCTCGCTGGAAGGCGGCCTGTGGCTCAAGCGGTCGCGGGTCATGGACCGCTGGCGGATCGAGGTGGTCGGTGGGCGGACGGACCGCGACGCCCTGGTCGCGCTCGGGTGCTTCGTCGAGATCATCGCCTTTACGCCCCGGGTGTTCGCGCCGACGGATCGGCCTGAGGTGGTGGAGGCGGTGCTGCGCCGCCATCCCGTCCAGACCGTCCTCGACGGAGCGGCCGCCTGAGACATGCGCCGGGCGGGGCGGAGGCCCCGTCCGGGCAGGAGAGGACGGAGGAAGGGAGGTCCCGGGTGAAGCGGCATTGGGGAGATCGGCTCCCCGGCGCTTCGGATCAACAGGAGACTGACATGCAGACCATGGTGTTCACCGGCCGGTTGGCGGCCGACCCCCAGATCAGCCCGGACTTTGCCAAGGCGGTGTTCCGGCTGCTCGAAAAGCGCGGCGTCGATGCCGCCGGCAAGGACCGGCTCGTCGGGGTCAATTGCGTCAGTTGGTCGAAGGGGCTCAACGAGAAGGTTATCGCCCGCGGACTGGCCCAAGGCTGCGAAGCCGTCGTCGTCGGCGCCTTCATCGACACGGCCTACGCCGCCAAGGACGGGACCGAACGCACCGCCAAGGAACTGGTGGTGAACCGGCTCACCGTCCTCGACTGGGCCGAGGCCCGCGACCCCGACACCGTCGACGCCCGCGAAACCGATCGCGCCGCCGCCTGATCCTCAACCGAATCCCATCTTCAGGAGACTGACCATGCAAACCCTCACCCTCGAAGGCTATCTGGCCGCCGACCCGTCCATCCTGTCGGCCCAGGGCTCGGGCAAGAAGCGCGCGAGCTTCCGCGTGCTGGAGACCACCCGCTTCCGGCGCGCCGACGGCACGCCGGGCGAGCGCACCACCGGCTTCAACTGCATCTGCTTCAACGAGGCCACGGCCGGGAAATATATCGAGCCGTTCGCCCGCAAGGGCAGCCGGGTCGTGATCCAGGGCCACGTCGAGAACGACACCTGGACCGGCAAGGACGGGGTCGAACACTACGATCTGCGTCTGATCGTCGGCGACATTCGTCTGAAGAACCGGCGCGACCGGCCGTCGGCGGACGACGGCGCCGCCGACCGGCAGGTGCAGGAGCCGGCGAGCGGATACGATCTGAACGACAACATCCCGTTCTGATCCGTCGGCGAAAGGCGGAACGGCCCGGCGCGCGAGCGTCGGGCCGTTTCTGTGTGGGGACCGGGAGGATGAAGCGAGGCCGGGCGCGGGCGAGCCGATTGGGCTCGCTGACACCGGAGTTCCGCCATGACCGCCTCCGCCTGGACCGACGACCGCGTCGGTCGTCTCAAGACCCTCTGGCTCGAAGGCCGTAGCGCCGCACAGATCGCGCGCGATCTGGATCACGGCCTCACAAGAAGCGCGGTCCTGGGCAAGGTCTATCGCCTGGGCCTGTCGGCCGCTCGGCCGCCGGCCTCAAGGTCCGCCGGCCTCGCCGCGCCCCCGGTCGCGCGTCGGCCCTGGCCGGCCCGGCCCGCGCCGCCGCCGGGTCCGGCGTCGTGCCCACCGCGCCGGGTGGATGCGCCGTCTCATGGGACGGCGACCATCCTGTCCGTGCGTCGGCGCGATTGCCGCTGGCCCTACGGCGATCCCGGAGACCCCGGCTTCGCCCTGTGCGGCAGGCGGATCGCGAGGGGGGCCTTCTGCGCCGCGCATGCGGAGATCGGCTACCGTCCCGTCCGCCAGAGCGCCGAGAGTCTGATGGCCCTCGCGGGTCTGGACTGAGACGCCGCGTTGCTGAACTCCCCAGTCCGGCGCCATCACGGCGGCCTCGACACCCGAGGCCGCCGTTGGTCTGCTTTCGGCGCCCCCGCGAAGGCAGGGACGAGCTTCAAGAGCCGGGGACTCGTCCACGTGCGCGGCGGACGGGGTCCGCCGCCTTCCAGCACACCGGTCCCGGATGGGCGACGGCGCGCCGTCGCCGGCAAGCGAACCGATGCGTCTTTGTCCGTATCGGCGCGACGGCGCCGAGTTGTGTCCTCGCCCGAAGGCGGGCGAGGACTTGCCCCCACACAACGCCCTCCGATTTTGTCACAGCACCCCGGAAGTCAACGGCTGCGCCGTTCCCCTCCACGGACGGCCAAGCGGCCGCCCGCTCCGGTGACTGCCGGGGACCCCGCTGTGGCCAAAACCGGGGTCGTTGCGCATGGGGCGCTCGACAGTCTCAAGGACTGGTCCAATGACCCGCTTCAACACCTCATCCTCCGCCTTCACCCCGACCTCCGACTCCGCCCTGGGCAACCTGTCAGCCTCCATCGAGGAAGGCGGTCCGCTTCCGACGGACGACGCCCTGGCCCAGCTCGGGCGCGCGATCATGACCGAGCTTCTGGACGTGATCTCCGACACCGCGCTCGAGGACTACCAGACGATCCTGGGAGAAGCCCTGATCGGCGCCTTCCATTCGGCCGCCGGGCGGATCGAACGCGACGCGGATAGGGCGCGCGATACGATGCGATCGCTCGACCGGGACTTCGACGGATCGGAAGCGGCCGACGTCGAACTGCAGGACGCCACGGCCAAAGCCCGGGCAGGCGATGCGGCGACGCAGGCCTGCGAACTGATCCGGGACGCGGCGTCGCAAACCTGGACGGTCGCGACCGGAGAGGTCTGGACGGCCTGGCGCGGCAGCCGGCGCGGCACCCATCTGACGGCCGCCCAGCTGGAGGCGAAACAGGCGATCCGGGCGATCCGCAACCGGAAATCCGGAGAGGCGGATCCGGGCGGTCCGGTGATCGCCTTCAGAGGCGCTCCGACCGCGGATACCCCGGAAGACGCCGGGCGGATCTTCGACGCCCTGAACTGGGCGAAACAGGAGTGGCCCGACATGGCCCTGGCGACGACCGGGGCGAAGGGCTCCGAGAAGCTGGCGATCAAATGGGCCCAGCAGAAGGGGGTGAAGCTGATCCTCGCCCGGGCGGATTTCGACACCCACGGCAAGGCGGCTCCCTTCCGGGCGAACGACGAACTGATCGCGCTCGAGCCTGAGGTCTGCCTCACCCTGGTGCATTCGGTGGATCGGGCGCGGGCGGACCAGCGGCCGTTCGGACCGGCGCTCAACCTCGGACAGAAGGCGATGGAATCCGGGCTGCGGCATGTCCCCATCCGGGCGCGCGCGGCCTGATCGATCGAGACTGCCATCAACGACCCGCTCGGCTTCGGCCGGGCGGGTTTTTGTTTGTCGTCCGGGGCGTTCGCGCGATCGAAGACGGCGCCTCGGGGACGACCAGGCGATGGACCGGGGACGCGATGATGAGGTTTGGTCCGATGTGCGAACCTATGACGGCGGTGTTCGGAAAACTGGGAAACGGGGCTTAGGGCAAGATAAAAGAGGGTGTTCGGCGGTCCCGGTTTTTCGTAGTCTGTCAGCAGGTTAGCGGCGCGCTTGAGGGTGTTGGACGACTTGCGGTGAGTTGTCGGTCCTGGGCGGAGTCGGCGGCCTGATCGGAGGCGTCGAATGCTGATCCGTGAAGCCATCCAGTCGCGTCTGTCGGCGGGCAGCGGTCAGGAGCCGGAGGCGGTCCAGGTCCGTCTGCCGCTGTCCCTCAAACCCGATCGGGTGAACGTCCGCACCGGCCTGTTGCGACGACTGGCGAGCGCGCGGGCCTTCGCCCTGGGGGACCGGTCCGGGGTGCTCAGGGCGGCGCAGGGACGCTCGGGCCGGGCCTTTCGCCTGGACGTTCGTCAGCGGGTCATCGTCAAGGCGCTGGTGTCCCGCCATATCGGCAAGGGCGCCGATCGGGCGGCGGCCCTGGCGGCTCATGTGAGCTATCTCGGACGATCGGGGGCCGGGGTGGAGGGGGCACGGCCGGCGTTCTTCGACCGGGAGACGGACGGGGTCCGGCCGGCGGTCGAGACCGGGGGCTGGAGCGCGGACCGGCACCATTTCCGCTTCATCATCTCGCCAGAGCATGGCGACCGGATCGGCGACCTGAAGGGCTATGTCCGCGAGGTCATGGGGCGGGTGTCGGCGGATCTGGGAGAACCGGATCTGAAGTGGGTGGCGACCTGCCATTACGACACCGATCAGCCGCACGCCCATGTGCTCGTGCGGGGGCGGCGAGGGGACGGACGGGACCTGATCATCCCGCGCGACTACATCGGCTACGGCTTCCGGGCGCGGGCGCAGGAGGTGGCGCAGGAGCGGCTCGGGGACCTGTCGCGGGTGGAGGCGGAACGGCGCATCTGGAGAGAGACGGAGGCGGACCGGTTCACGGGGTTCGACCGGCGGCTGCTGGCGGCGGTGGACGTGAACCGGACGGTCGAGGACGGCGTGGGGGTGAACGACGCCTGGGCGGCGCTGACCCGGGGACGGCTGCGCCATCTGGAGGGGCTGGGTTTCGCGGTGAGGACGGGACGGCGTTACCAGCTCGACGGAGAGATGGAGACGAAGCTGCGGACGCTGCAGGTGCGTCGCGACATCATCCGGACACTGAACCAGCGACGGCTGGAGGGGGCGAGGGAGGTGCGGCCCTTGGGGGCGGAGCGGGTGCGCGGGGTGGTGGTGAAGACTGGGTTTCACGACGAAGCGGGGACGTCGCCGTTCGTGGTCGTGCGGGATGTGGGTGGGATCGAGCACTATGCGCGAGTGAGGGCGGGCGAGACCGCGAGGGTGGGGAGCCGGATTGCGCTGGAGCCGATGGCAAACGGGTTGGCGCAGGTCGTGGCGGGACGGGACGCCGGTCTGGCCATATAGGACCGGATTGCGCGATTGGACGATCGGCGATGCAGGTCAAAAGCGCATGAGGAGAGGGCAGTATATTGCCAGCTGTATAGCACCTTTTCCAAGTTGGCGGGACGGACGACCCATGCGGTATGGATTGGAAGGCCCGCTTGGGGAAAAGCATTTTGAAGTTTCGGACCGCGAGGGGCTGGTCGCAGCAGGCGCTTGCCG
>NZ_JAUYNX010000021.1 GCF_030704825.1 Brevundimonas sp.
TCGCGGGCGCCGGAGGACTGGCGAAGGCGAGCGACGCCGGGATCGAGACAGCGACCGTCGAAAGCAAGCCGTTCGGCAAGGACCGCGAAGCCTTCGAGCGCAAGCTTCATGACGTGCTTGTGGCCCACAATATCGAACTGGTCTGCCTTGCCGGCTTCCTCCGCCTGCTGACACCGTGGTTCGTCAAGCAGTGGGAAGGCCGGATGCTCAACATCCACCCGGCCCTGCTGCCCTCCTATCGCGGGCTGCATACCCACGAGCGCGCGCTGGCCGATGGCGTCAAGATTCACGGCGCGACGGTTCATTTCGTGGTGCCGGAAATGGACTCCGGTCCGATCGTCATGCAGGGCGCGGTCGCGGTGCATGACGACGACACGCCGGACACCCTGGCTGTGCGTGTCCTCGGCGTCGAGCACCGGATTTATCCGGATGCGCTGCGCCTCGTCGCCAGCGGCGGCGCGCGGCTGGAGAACGGCTTCTGCAAGGCCGGAAACGGCAACAGCGCAGAAGCCGCCCTGATCGTGCCGGCGATTACCTAGACGCGGACTTCGCGGCGGGCGTCACGCGCCACACGACATTGCCGACGTCGTCGGCCACCAGCAGGGCGCCGGCGGCGTCGAACTGGACCCCGACCGGCCGGCCCATCGCCTGATCCCGGTCATTGAGGAAGCCGGTCAGAATGTCCTCGGGCCGCCCCGCGGGAACCCCGCCGACGAACGGCACGAAGATGACGCGGTAGCCGTTGCGCGGGGTGCGGTTCCAGGAGCCGTGCTGACCCACGAAGGCCCCGCCGCGGTAGCGCGCCGGGAACAGTCCACCCTCGCCGAAAGTGAGACCCAGCGACGCCGTATGGGAACCCAGGGCGTAATCCGGCTTGAGAGCGCGGGCGACCATGTCCGGATTGGGCGGTTCGACCCGGGCGTCCACGATCTGGCCGTAATAGCTCCAGGGCCAGCCATAGAAGCCGCCAGGCGTGACCGAGGTCATGTAGTCGGGGACCAGATCGTTGCCGAGTTCGTCGCGTTCGTTGACCGAAACCCAGAGCACGCCGCTGTCCGGCTGCCAGGCCAGGCCCACCGGGTTGCGCAGGCCCGAGGCGAAGACCCGGTCGGCGCCGGTGGCGATGTCGATCTCGTGGATGGCGGCGCGCCCGACTTCCTCGTCGAGGCCGTTCTCGCCGATATTGGAGTTCGAACCGACGCCGACATACAGCCGGGCCCCGTCCGCGCTGGCGACCAGGCTCTTGGTCCAGTGATGATTCCGGCCGGCGGGCAGTGGCGTCACCCGGCGGGGAGCGGCGTTGATCCGCGTCTGGCCGGTCCGGTAGGGAAAGGCGACCACGGCGTCGGCGTTGGCGACGTAGAGCGTGTCTCCCACCAGGGCCATGCCAAAGGGCGAGGTCAGGTTCTCGAGGAAGGCGGTCTTCGTTTCCGCCGTCCCGTCCCCGTCCGCGTCGCGCAACAGGGTGATGCGGTTGGCGCTGGGGGCCTTGGCGCCGGCCTTCTTCATGAACAGGCCCTGCACCCAGGCGCGCAGCCCGCCCTCCTTGCCCTCGGGCTTGGGCGGGGCGTTGGTCTCGGCGACGAGGATGTCGCCATTGGGCAGGCGATAGAGCCAGCGCGGATGATCGAGGCCCGAGGCGAAGGCCTGGACCCGGAAGCCCGAAGCCGGGACCGGCGTCTGGCCGGCGGGCCAGCCGACCGCCTCGGCGACATTGACGCGCGGGAAGATGGAGGTTTGCGGTTCCGGCAAGGTCGGATTCGGGCCGAAGCCGGCGGCCGGATCCAGCGCCGGCGCGCTTCCGCAGGCTGCGAGGGCCAGGAACAGAACGGCGGCGGCGGCGGGTCGAATGGTCATGGCGAACTCCGGCGATGGGGGAATACCGCAGATACCCGACGGTTCCCCGCAGGCGCGGTTCAGAGCTTCAGCTTGCGCGGGGGGCGGATGCGGCGAAACCGCGCCTCGATGAAGGAAAAGGCTCCGAAGGCGACGAAGCCCAGGGCCCCGGCGATCAGAACCCAGGAACCGGCCGGCTGGCGCTCCACGGCCTCCAGCGCCGCGCCGAGGCTGGTTACGTCCGACGCCTTCGACCTGAGACCGGCGATCACGACAAGGACGGCCAGCGGGAGATAGGCCAGGCCCCGGGCGACGTGGCCGATGCGGGCCAGCGGGGCCACGCGGCGACAGGTCTTTTCCGAACAGGCTAGATACCGGGTGAAGTCCTCGCGCCACGCCTTGACGATATTTCCCGCCCCCGTGCCGAAGATGAGCAGTCCTCCGACGACCAGCAGCCAGTTTCCGAACGGGAGGGACAGTACGGTGGCGGCTTGTTCGCGACTGCGCTCCACGCCCTCGGCCGCCGGATCGGCGCCGGGGGCGTGAACCAGGAGGCTGAAGGCCGCGAAGGACAGGGCCGCATAGCTGAGGCCGCTGAACCCCTGGCTCAGGCGGGTGCGGAGACCGTGGCCGGACACGCCCTCATGGTCGGCGTCAAAGACGGTTTGCAGCAGCCGCCACATCACGAAGGCGGTCAGCCCCAGACCGATCAGGAACATCCATAGCCGACCCAGCGGGCGCACGGCCAGCCAGTCGAGCGCGCCCTTGATCCCGACCGTGTCCCCGATCACCTCGACCGCGGCCAGCAGGATCAACATCCCGGCGGACAGATAGACGAACCCCCGGGCGCCGTAGCCCAGACGCGCCGCCAGTTCGAGCAGGTCGCGCAGGGGCGGGACCCGGCGCAGCAGGGACGATCGACGGCGCCCCTGCTCGCCCAGGTTGGCCAGGCGGCGGCGAAGCAGGGCGAGGGGACTGGGCACGGCGACGGTAACTCGCGGCCGGGAATATGGCTCCGCTGTTCGATCCCCGCCCTTGAGGTGCGACAGGCGGACGCATATCTGCCTGCCTCTCGGGAGGGCGCGCATGCAGCCGGTGATATCGATCCAGGGTCTGACCAAGACCTACAAGTCGGGCCTCCAGGCCCTCAAACCCATCGACCTGACCATCGGCAAGGGCGAGATATTCGCCCTGCTCGGGCCTAACGGCGCGGGCAAGACGACACTGATCTCGATCGTCTGCGGCATCGTCACGCCGACGACGGGCACGGTGACGGCCGACGGTCATGACATCCAGACCGACTATCGCGCGGCGCGGTCGAAGATCGGCCTCGTGCCGCAGGAGCTGACCACCGACGCCTTCGAGACCGTGCTGGCCACCGTCACCTTCAGCCGCGGCCTGTTCGGCAAGGCCCCAAACCCGAAACACATCGAGAAGGTGTTGCGCGAGCTGTCGCTGTGGGAGAAGCGCAACGACAAGATCATGACCCTGTCCGGCGGCATGAAGCGCCGCGTCATGATCGCCAAGGCCCTGAGCCACGAACCCGACATCCTGTTCCTCGACGAGCCGACCGCCGGCGTGGACGTCGAGCTGCGGCGCGACATGTGGAACCTGGTGCGGCGGCTGCGCGAAAGCGGCGTCACCATCATCCTGACCACCCACTACATCGAGGAGGCCGAGGAGATGGCCGACCGGGTCGGGGTGATCCTGAAGGGCGAACTGATCCTGGTCGAGCAGACGGCCGAGCTGATGAAGAAACTCGGCAAGAAGACGCTGACCCTGAACCTGCAGGAGCCGCTGGCCGCGATCCCGACGGAGCTCGCCGAATGGTCGCCGACGCTGAAGGCCGAGGGGCACGAACTGGAATACGTTTTCGACTCCAACCTCGAGAAGACCGGGGTGCCGTCGCTGCTGCGCAAGCTGTCCGACCTCGGCATCGCCTTCAAGGACCTGAACACCAGCCAGAGCTCGCTGGAGGATATCTTCGTCAGCCTGGTCCACCAGGACAAGACCGACAGGAGCGCGGCATGAACTCGCTGACCTTCAACGGCCACGGCGTCTGGGCCATCTACAAGTTCGAGATGGCGCGGGCCATCCGCACCATCTGGCAGTCGGTCGTCACCCCGGTGATCACCACGGCGCTGTATTTCGTCGTCTTCGGCTCGGCCATCGGCAGCCGGATGACCGAGATCGACGGCGTGCCTTACGGCGCCTTCATCGTGCCCGGCCTGATCATGCTGAGTCTGTTCACCCAGTCGATCTTCAACGCCTCGTTCGGCATCTATTTCCCGAAATTCACCGGCACCATCTACGAACTGCTGTCCGCGCCGGTATCGCCGCTCGAGATCGTCATCGCCTATGTCGGGGCGGCAGCGACCAAGTCGGCGGTGCTGGGGCTGATCATCCTGGCCACGGCGGCCTTCTTCGTGCCGCTGCGGATTCTGCATCCCGTCGAGATGCTGGCCTTCCTGATCCTGATCTCGACGACCTTCAGCCTGTTCGGCTTTATCATCGGCATCTGGGCCGACGGCTTCGAACAGCTGCAGATGATCCCCATGCTGGTGGTCACGCCCCTGACCTTCCTGGGCGGATCCTTCTATTCGATCGACATGCTGCCGCCGGCCTGGCGGACGGTGACCCTGTTCAATCCGGTGGTCTATCTGATCTCGGGCTTTCGCTGGACCTTCTACGGCAGCGGCGACGTCGGCATCGGGGCCAGTCTGGCGGCGACCCTGGGCTTCCTGTTCGTCTGTCTCGCCATCGTGGGCTGGATGTTCAGGACCGGTTATCGCCTGAAGAACTGAGGTCTTCAGATTGGGGCCACGAAAGGGGCCAGATCGGCGGACACCTTGGCCGCCCTCCGCGTTTGATGAAGCGCGCCGGCGACCGGCGCGGGAGTTTCCATGTCCACCGACGCCGACAAACCGCTGAACGGGGCGACAGAGCCCTTCCGCCGTCCCGTGATCTGGGGCCGGCCGCCCCAGACCGTGTTCCGCGCCGGACCGCTGCCGAAGGGCGAGCGCCTGCCGCCCCTGCCCGAACCGCCGCGTGAATCGCAGGTGAGGCCGCCACGGGCGGTGGGACAAGGCATTCTCAGCGGATCGATGATTCCCCGCGCCGCGCCCCGGCCTGCTCCGCAAGCCCTGACGACGGAAACGCCCGTCGTCCCCCCGCCCGAAGCCCGGCCGGAACCCGCCCCGCGTCCGGTTCCGACCCTCCACGCGTCCGACCCCGATCTGACCGTTCGACCCCTGCCCCCGCTCGAGCCCGGACCCACGAAGCCGGTCGCCGCGCTGCAACTCGAGGCGCTGCCGGCCTTCCAGCCGGCCGTCCGGGACGAACCGGAGCCCGCGAGGGCCCCGGCTCCGGCCGCTTTCCGGACGGAACGAGCGGCGCCGGGGCGAAAGCTCCTTTATGGAGGCGTCGCCGCCGGCGCGGTCGCCGTACTCGCCCTCGGCGGCTGGATGTTGACCCGGCCTCCGGCGGATGCGCCGGTCCCGGCCGGATCCGCTTCACCGCCGGCCGTCGAAACCGCCGTCGCGCCGCCCGCGGCCTCCCCGCCGACCGTCGTGGCGACGCCGACGCCGGAGCCGGCCCCCCGGCTCGAACCCGTCACGCCCATTCCAGCCCCCGCCAGGCTCGCGCCGGCCCGGATTCCTGCGCCCACGCCGGTGCGCGAGACGTCGCCCGCCGCGACACGCCCTGCTCAGCCGCCGCCAGCGGAAGCGCCGGCCCCGACGATCGCGCCCGCACCATTGATCGAGATCGCGCCGGCTCCGCCCGCAGGCCCGCCGCCGACCGAGGCCGAACGTCCGTCCGCCGATCCGGACGCGCCCATCGCGACGCGGCCCCAGCCGATCGGCTGAGGCGTCTAGCGAATGGCGACGTAGCCGCGCTCGACCATGTGGCGCAAACCCTCGTAGGCCTCGGCCAGTTCCTCGTAGGCCGTTCGAGCCGACGTCAGACGGGCGATCTGATCGGGCGTCGAGGGCGCGCCCGACTCCGACTGACGCAGCCCCTCGGCCGCCCATTTCCCCCGCGCCGTGGCGGCCAGGATCGCCAGACGCTGGAAGGTCGCCGCATCCACCTTCGGCAACATCTGGCCGAGAACCTCGCGGTTGGCGACGAAGGCCGAATAATCGATCTGCTCCAGCAGACCGCGCAGCCGTCGCTGCTCCTGCGGATCCGTGTCCTGGGGCTCGAAATGATCGCGCTGTCGGCGGTAGCTGGACGTCTGGATGGTCGACATCTCGCCTCTCCGGAATGGGGAGCACCAGCGTGCGCCGCGCCGATTAACGCGCCGTTATCCCTGTTCTCTCCGCGTGGGCTTGCGTGCCTCCATCCGGCTTGATACTTAAGCAGATGCTTCAGCATCAAGCGCCGCTCGATCTCGCCTTCCAGGCGCTGTCCGATCCGACCCGGCGGGCCATGGTCGAGCGCCTGTCGCGGGGACCGGCCTCGGTCAGCGAGCTGGCGGCGCCCTTCCCGATGTCGATGTCGGCAGTGGCGCAGCACCTGAAAATTCTCGAGGCGTCGGGCTTGGTCGCCTCGGAGAAGACGGGGCGGGTCCGGACCTGCCGCATCGAGGCCCAGGCTCTCAGCGCCGCCGAACGCTGGATCAACGAGCGCCGGAAGTCGGTCGAACGCAGTCTGGACCGGCTGGGCGCTTTTCTGAACGAAACCCGGGACGAAGAGGAGTTTCCGAAATGACCGCCGCCGCCCGCACCTCGGTCGCGCACGGGACCTTCACGGTCGAGCGTCGCTACGACGCCTCGCCCGCCCGCGTGTTCCGCGCCCATTCGGATCCTGCCGCCTTCCGTCGCTGGTTCGCCGAGGGCGATAACTGGACGATCCATGAATGGACGCAGGACTTCCGCGTCGGCGGCCATTTCGGCGGCCGCTTCCGTTTCGGCGACGAGAGCAACGACACCTGGTTCAACGACACCGAATACCTGGACATCGTCGAGGACCGGCGGATCATCCTTTCCTACGTCATGGGCCGTGTGGCGGGCGGGGAGAAGCAACGCGCCTCCGCCTCGCTCGCGACCACCGAACTGATCGCCGACGGTTCCGGGACGCGCCTGATTTATACGGAGCAGGGGGCCTTCTTCGAGGGAGCCGACGACATCGCCGAGCGCGAACACGGCTGCACCGCCATGCTGGAAGCCCTGGGCCGGGAACTGGAGGCGCACCCATGACCGGCAAGGTGCGCGTCGACGCTTTCAGCGTCTCGGTCGACGGGTTCGGTGCCGGACCCGACCAGAGCCTCGCCCATCCCCTGGGCGTGGGCGGAGAAGGGCTGCATCACTGGTTCTATCCGACCGAAACCTTCCGGACGCTCTTCGGCCAGTCCGCGGGCGAGACGGGCGTGGACAACGACTTCGCGACCCGCAGCATGGAGGGGATGGGCGCATGGATCATGGGCCGGAACATGTTCGCACCGAGCCGGGGAGACTGGCCCGACGACGGCTGGAGGGGCTGGTGGGGCGCCGAGCCGCCCTATCACGTGCCCGTCCTGGTGCTGACGCATCACGCCCGCGAGCCGATCGAGATGGAGGGCGGCACGGTCTTCCACTTCGAGACCGGGGGCATCGAGGCGGCGCTCGAGAAGGCGCGGGCGTTCGCGGGCGACAAGGACATCCGCATCGGCGGCGGCGCGGAAACCGTCCGGCAGTATCTGAAGGCCGGGCTGATCGACCGGATGCATGTGGCCATCTCTCCGGTGGTGTTGGGCCGGGGCGAGCCGCTATGGGACGGCCTGGACCTGCCGGCTCTCGGCTATGAAATCGCCTCCAGCACAGCGGGCGAGCGGGCGACCCATCTGATCCTGACCCGCGCGTTGGAGAGGCGGCCGTGAGCGACCTGTTCTTCGGGGCCTTCGCCATCGTCCGCCGCTATGACGCCCGGCCGGAGCGCGTGTTCCGGGCCTTCGCCGACCGTGAGATCAAGCAGCGCTGGCTGGGCTGCGAAGAGGTCAGCGCGCCAGTGATCGAGCGGCTGGATTTCGAAGTCGGCGGTCGCGAGATCAGCCGCGGCGGCGGCGAGGACGGCGCCGAGCACCTGTTCGAAGGGACCTACCTCGACATCGTCGACGGGCGCCGCTTCGTGTTCGCCTTCGTCATGCATGTCGGCGGCCGAAAGATCTCGGCCTCGCTGGGGACCGTCGAATTCACGCCGGACGGCGAGGGGACGGTCCTGACCTTCAACGAGCAGGGCGTCTATTTCGGCGAGGACGGCTGGGCGGGGCGCGAGGAGGGCACGGCCGCCGGGCTGGATCAACTGGGCGTCTGGCTGGCGTCGCAACAGAAGGACGCCTGATGATGACGCTGCATCTCTGGTCCCATCCCTACGCCGCCTACGGCCAGAAGGCTTCGGTGGCGCTGTACGAGCTGAACCTGCCGTTCGAGCTTCGGCTGGTCGACGCGGCCGACGAGGCCGGCATGGCGGCTTTTCGCGCCGTCTCGCCCTTCGGCAAGATGCCTGTCCTGGTCGACGGCAATCGCCGCGTCGTCGAATCCAGCATCGTCATCGAATATCTGGACCGGCTGGCCGGCGGCGGGCGGCTGATACCCGGCGATCCCGAGACGGCCCTGGAGGCGCGTTTGATCGACCGCATCGTGGACACCTATGTCGGCGGGCCGATGAACCGCATCATTCCGCGCAAATTCCGGCCCGCCGGGAACGAGGATCCCTGGGGCGACGCCCAGGACGAAGTCGTTCTGGCGGCGGGCTGGGACTGGCTGGAGGATCGGTTGGCGGATGACCGGACCTGGGGTGCGGGCGAGGCTTTCACCCTGGCCGATTGCTGCGCGGCGCCGATCCTGACCTATGCCCGGCGGCTGGTTCCATTCGGCGACCGGCCGCGACTGCGGGCCTGGCACGGTCGCCTGATGGAGCGCGCGTCATTCGTCAGGGCGCTGGAGGACGCGGCCCCCTATGGCGACCTGATGCCGGCGCCACCGCCGCGGGACTAGTGCGCCTCAGGCGGTCGGGCGGCGGGACTCAGGTATTCGTTCTCGGGCTTCGGGCGGGCGTCGAGCACGAACCGGCGGTCGCAATAGGCGCACTCGACGAAGTCCGCGCCGCCCATGTCCATATAGACCAGCGGATGGCCGAGGGCCCCGCCGCCCCCGTCGCAGGCCACGCGCCTGGTCGGGACCACGATGGCTTCGGGGGGGGGAATGATCGCATCGGCGTGGCGCGGCGGCATGGGCGACCCTGACTGGTGACGACTTCTGTCGGCCGACTCCCTAGAAGGCCGGCCGCCCGGCGTCAAACCGTCTGCGGGCCGCGGCGGAAGACCCGGTCGAACAGGGCCTTGCGCTTGCGGAACAGGGACCAGCCCAGACAGCCGGCGGCCACCCACAGGCCGATCTCGCCGATCACCGCGGCCGGGCCGCCGATCAGCAGCGCCTCGCGCATCGGCACGTCGCCCATCTTGGTCAGCACGACCATGGCGGTGAAGGTCCCGTAGCCCAGCAGACAAGCCGCGAAGGCGGTCCAGCCGATCATTCTGGTGCGGTTCATCGTTTCAACTCCGTCAAGCAAGCTGTTCATAATGACAAGCACGCTAGACATCACCGGAAACGATGTCAAGCGTCATTGACACGAGCGTTCGACGATGGCGGCAGCGGGCTTGGCGGCGACGTGGGGCGCGCCTACCTAGGCCGGTCATCGATCGAAAGCCGCCGCATGCCCGAAGCCGCCGCCCTGCCCGCCAACGCCATCGAGGTGCGGGGGCTGGAAAAGACCTATGCCGGCTCGAAGAAGGCGCCGCCCAAGACGGCCCTGCGCGGCGTCGATCTGGTCATTCCGCGCGGCTCGATGTTCGGCCTGCTGGGCCCGAACGGCGCGGGCAAGTCGACCCTGATCAACATCCTCGCCGGCGTGGTCAACAAGACCGGCGGGACGGTTTCGATCTGGGGCCGGGACATCGACAACCAGCCGCGCGACGCCCGCGCCGCCCTGGGCGTGGTGCCGCAGGAGATCGTCGCCGACGTCTTCTTCACCCCGCGCGAGGCGCTGGAGGTCCAGGCCGGATTCTACGGCGTCCCGGCCGGCGAGCGCCGCTCCGACGAACTGCTCGCCGCCCTGGGTCTCTCTGACAAGGCCCACGCCTATGTCCGCGCCCTCTCGGGCGGAATGAAGCGGCGGCTGATGGTGGCCAAGGCCCTGGTGCACAATCCGCCCATTCTGATCCTCGACGAACCCACGGCCGGCGTGGACGTCGAGCTGCGCCGCCAGCTGTGGGACTACGTCCGCCGGATCAACGCCGAGGGCGTGACCATCCTGCTGACCACCCACTATCTGGAGGAGGCCCAGGAGCTGTGCGACACCATCGCCATCATGAACCGCGGCGAGGTCGTGGCCTGCGAGCCGACCCCGCAACTGCTGAGACGGCTGGACACGCGCAATGTGGTGGTGACGCCCGAGGGCGAGCTGGACGGCCTGCCGAAGCTCAAGGGGTTCGAGGCGGTCGCGCGGCCCAACGGCGCCTTCGCCGTCACCTACAAGAAGGGCCAGTCGTCGGTGGAACAGGTGCTGGCGGCGGTGCGGGCGGCGGGAGTCACCATCGCCGACATCGTCACCGAGGATCCGGATCTGGAGGACGTCTTCCTGGCCCTGACCTATGGGGACGCGAGCCGGGTCAGTCCTACGAAGGACTGAGGAAGGACCGGGTTGTCGCCCTTGTCGTCGTTGTCGACAATGTCCGCGGACGGATTGTCGATGATATGGAGGGCGAATTGTATCGGTCGCCGAGCGCCCCTCAGACCACCATCACCGTCCCGATCAGCAGCCGCGCGCCGGCTCGGCCCATAACCGTATTGGTCGCGGCCTGGAGCTGGACGACCAGCCGCTCGACGTCAGGCGGGGAGCCGGGAAGGAGCGCCGTGGCGGCCTGCTGGACAACGGCGGCGTAGGCGGCGCGCAGGCGCGGGGCGGACTGGGCGACGCGGGTGCGCAGGGCGGCGTCGGGCGTGTCGATCCCGGTCTCGACCGTCATCACCCCGCGCCGGCCGCCGGCGCGGATCACGTTGGCGGTGATCGTCGGCAGACGCAGATAGCTGCTTTGAGGCGCGGACCCGCCGCCGCTGGTCTTCCGGGGCGAGGCCTTCAATCCGAGCAGGGCGCGACGATCCATGCCCCGATCCTGACACGCGTCGCTTAAGGCGCAGTTACGCCGCGGCCCCGACCGCGGCCGGTTCCATGGCCTTCAGATCGAGGAGGGCGAACAGGGCCGCATCCTCGTCCTGTTCGGGATTCGGCGTGGTCAGCAGCTTGCCGCCGACGAAGATGGAATTGGCCCCGGCCAGGAAGCACAGCGCCTGCATCTCGGCGCTCATGGTCTCGCGCCCGGCCGACAGCCGGACCATGGCTTTGGGACAGACGATCCGGGCCACGGCGACGGTGCGGACGAACTCGACAGGATCGATCTGGCCCTCGGCCAGCATCCGCTCGCCCAGAGGCGTGCCCGTCACCGGCACCAGCGCATTGACCGGCAGGCTGTCGGGATGCTCGGGCAGGGTCGCCAGCGCATGCAGCAGGCTGGCCCGGTCGCGCCGCGCCTCCCCCATGCCGACGATGCCGCCGCAGCAGGTGCTCATCCCGGCGTCCCGCACATGCTGCAAGGTGTCGAGCCGGTCCCGATACGTCCGCGTGGTGACGACCTGAGCGTAGTACTCCGGGCCCGTATCCAGATTGTGATTGTAGTAATCCAGCCCCGCCGCCTTCAGCTGCCGCGCCTGGTCGGCGGTCAGCATGCCCAGGGTTGCGCAGGTCTCGAGGCCCAGCGCCTTCACGCCGGCGATCATGGTCGCCAGCTTCGGCGTATCGCGGTCTTTCAGCTCGCGCCAGGCCGCGCCCATGCAGAAGCGGCTGGCCCCGCCGGCTTTCGCCGCCATGGCTTCGGCCAGGACCGCGGTCGCGTCCATCAGTTTCTCGGCCTTCAGCCCGGTGTCGAAACTGGCCGACTGGGAGCAATAGCCGCAGTTCTCGGCGCACCCTCCGGTCTTGATCGACAGCAGCTGGCTCTTCTGCACCTCGGACGGGTCGAACCACGTCCGGTGCACGGTCGCGGCCTCATAGACCAGCTCCATGAAGGACCGGGCGAACAGGCCCTCGACCTCTGCAAGCGTCCAGTCGTGGCGGGGGGTGGCGAGGTCACGGGTCATGACGGACTACCTAGCCCCGCCGCCCGATCCCGCCAAGCCGTCAAGGCTCGTCGCGGTAGACCCGGCCGTCGCGCATGACGAAGTCCATCGAGGTCAGGACCGCTACATCCGCCAGCGGATCGCCATCGACCGCGACGATGTCGGCCCGCTTGCCAGGCTCGAGCGAACCCATCTCGGTCGACAGCCCCAGCAGGTCCGCGGCGTTCACGGTCGCCGCCTGGATCGCCGCCATCGGCGTCATGCCGTGCTGGACCATAAGGGCGAATTCGTCGGCGTTGCGGCCGTGCTTCGACACCCCGGCGTCGGTGCCGAAGGCGATCCGCACGCCCGCCGGGAACGCCCGCTGCAGCGACTGGCCGGTGATCGAGATGCGCCACTGGATCTTGGGCAGGACCTCGGGCGGATAGGCGTCCGGATCGGCGGCCAGACGCTCGATATAGCCGTTCACCGTCGACAGGGTCGGGACATAGTAGGCGCCCGACTGGCGGAACAGGCGGATGGTGTCGTCGTCGAAGATGGTGCCGTGCTCGATAGAGTCCGCCCCCAGCCGCAGCGCCATGTTGATGCCGTCGGCGCCGTGGGCGTGGACCGCGACCTTGAGGCCGTACAGGTGCGCCGTCTCGATCAGGGCGCGGGCCTCGTCCTCAAACATCTGGGCGCCGAGACCGGCGCCGATGCGGCTGTTGACCCCGCCCGTGGTGGCGATCTTGATCACCCTTGCGCCGCGCCCGACCTGGAGGCGCACCGCCTCGCGGCAACTTTCGGGGCCGTTGCAGACATTGTCGTGGGGCGTGACCTCGCGGAGATCGTCGTTCAGGCCCAACCGCCCGTCCATATGGCCCGAGGTGGTCGAGATGCTGTTTCCGGCATCGATGATGCGGGGCCCGGGCAGGCTGTGGGCGGCGGTGGCGTCTGCCAGGGCCAGGGTCACCCCGCCGTCGTCGCCGAGGTTCCGCACCGTGGTGAAGCCGGCCATCAGGGTCTTCCGGGCGTTGTCCGCCGCGCGATAGGCGTGGGTCGGCAGGTTTTCGGTGATCCCGGACAGGAAACCCGCCTGGCCGCCGAGGTCCGAGACCAGATGCACATGGCTGTCGATCAGGCCGGGCAGGACGAACCGATCCCGTTGGTCGATCACCGTCGCGCCCGGAAAGGCGGCGGCGTCGACGAAGCCGTCGCGGATCTCGACGATCAGTCCGTCGCGCACCACCACGGTCGACGGACCGCGCGGGGCCTGGCCCGGGCGGTCGAGCAGCCGACCGGCGTGGATCAGGGTGACCGGGCCCGTCGGGGCGGAGGCCGCCGTCTGCGCCATGGCCGGGGCCGCCAGCGCCAGAACCGCCGCAATCCCAACGCTCGCCATCAGTCTGTGCATGACCCGTCTCCCGAACAGGCGGCCATGTTGAGCGCACCTGTGCGCATCGCGCCAGAGGCCGGTGGGTCGCAAACACATAAAGATATCCTTATGTGTTTCTTGCTCCAGAGCCGCGACCGGTCTATAGGCCGCGCGAACAGTCTCCCGGAAAGCCCGACTCATGACCGACTACATCGTCCGCGACATCTCGCTTGCCCCCTTCGGCAACAAGGAAATCGCCATCGCCGAGACCGAAATGCCGGGCCTGATGGCGCTGCGCGAAGAGTTCGGCGCACAACAGATCCTCAAGGGCGCCCGCATCGCCGGCAGCCTGCACATGACGATCCAGACCGCCGTGCTGATCCAGACTCTGGAAGCCCTGGGCGCCGACGTCCGCTGGGCCTCGTGCAACATCTTCTCGACCCAGGACCACGCCGCGGCCGCCATCGCCGCCAACGGCACTCCCGTCTTCGCCACCAAGGGCGAGACGCTGGAAGAGTACTGGGATTACGCGCACAAGATCTTCGAATGGGCCGACGGCGGCTATCCGAACCTGATCCTCGACGACGGCGGCGACGCCACCCTGCTGTGCGTCCTCGGCCCCAAGGCCGAGAAAGACCTGTCGCTGCTGGCCAATCCGCAGAACGAGGAAGAGGAAGCCCTCTTCAAGGTCATGAAGCGCTACATCGCCGAGAAGCCCGGCTTCTATTCGGCCATCCGCGACGCTATCGGCGGCGTGTCGGAAGAAACCACCACGGGCGTCCACCGCCTGTACGAAATGGCCAAGAAGGGCGACCTGCCGTTCCCGGCCATCAACGTCAACGACAGCGTCACCAAGTCCAAGTTCGACAACCTGTACGGTTGCCGTGAATCGTTGGTCGACGCGATCCGCCGCGGCACCGACGTCATGCTGTCGGGCAAGGTCGCCGTGGTCTGCGGCTACGGCGACGTCGGCAAGGGCTCGGCCGCCTCGCTGCGCCAGGGCGGCGCCCGGGTGAAGGTCACCGAGGTCGATCCGATCTGCGCCCTGCAGGCCGCGATGGAAGGCTATGAGGTCGTCACCGTCGAGGACGTGGCCGGCGAAGCCGACATCTTCGTCACCGCCACCGGCAACAAGGACGTCCTGACCGTCGAGCACATGCGGGCGATGAAGAACAACGCCATCGTGTGCAACATCGGCCACTTCGATTCCGAGATTCAGGTCGCGGGCCTGAAGAACTTCAAGTGGGACGAGATCAAGCCGCAGGTGCACCACGTCGAGTTCCCGGACGGCAAGAAGATCATCCTGCTGTCGGAAGGCCGTCTGGTGAACCTGGGCAACGCCACGGGCCACCCGTCGTTCGTGATGAGCGCCAGCTTCACCAACCAGACCCTGGCCCAGATCGAACTGTGGACCAACGCCAAATCCTACGAGAACCAGGTCTACACCCTGCCCAAGCACCTGGACGAAAAGGTCGCCATGCTCCACCTGGGCAAGCTGGGCGCGAAGCTGACCACCCTGTCGAAGGAACAGGCCGACTACATCTCGGTCCCGACCGAGGGGCCGTTCAAGCCGGACCATTACCGCTACTAGGCGGAAAGGCCGAAAGACCGAGGAAGGCCCGCATCGCCATGCGGGCCTTTTTTGCTGCGGCGTCGGGGCCGCTGGCCTCCGGGCCCGCCGCCGCCTAGATTGCCGCCATGGGCGACGTACTCAACATTCTCATCCTGCTGGCGATCGCGGCGGTGGCCGTAACCCTCGGGTTCGGCATCTATTCCCTGTATCGCGGCGGGGATTTCGCGCGCTCGCACTCCAACAAGCTGATGCGGCTGAGGGTGGCGTTGCAGGCCCTGGCCATCGTCCTGCTCGTCATCGGCATGTGGTGGAAATCCACGCACGGGGCCTAGGTCATGGTCGTCCTCAACCGCATCTATACGAAGACCGGCGACGGCGGCCGGACCCGGCTGGCGTCGGGCGCGCCGGTATCCAAGAGCGACGCCCGGGTCGAGGCCTATGGCGCGGTGGACGAGCTGAACAGCGTCATCGGCACAGCCCGGCTGCATTCGGGCCAGAACGACCGCATCGACGCCATGCTGGGCCGGATCCAGAACGAGCTGTTCGACCTCGGCGCCGATCTGGCCACGCCGCTGGACCCGCCGCCGAAATGGGAGGCGCTGCGCATCGTCGACAGCCAGGTCGAGCGCCTGGAGACCGAGATCGACTGGATGAACGAGAGCCTGAAGGAGCTGGACAGCTTCATCCTGCCGGGCGGTTCGCCCCTGTCGGCTTACCTGCATCTGGCCCGCACCGTGGCGCGGCGGGCCGAGCGGGAGGCCGTGCGGCTGGTCGAGGCCGGCGAGGCGGTGACGCCGGCGGCCGTGCGTTACCTGAACCGGCTGTCGGACCATCTGTTCGTCGCCGCCCGCCGGGCCAACGCCAACGGGGCCGACGACGTGAAATGGAAGCCGGGGGCCACGCGCCAGGTCTGAAAACACCGTGCGAAGCGTGCGAAGCGTGCGCTCAGTGCGCAGCCCACTGGAAAAACACCGTCCGAAGCGTCCGAAGAGTCCGTTCGCGGAGGGATCGCTGCATTCGATTGTCAAAGACCGGGCCCGAAGGTCCGGTCAGGGAAGCATGCCCCTGCGCCAAAAACGGACGCAGGCGGCGGAACCCGATCTATTGCGCGGCCAGCGCCGCGCGCTGGCGGTCGGCCTCGGCGTCGCGAGCGGCCCGCTGGGCCGCCAGCGAATCCTCGATGGCCACCAGTTCGCGGTTCTTCTCGGCCGAGGCGGCCGCGCGTTGACCGGGAAGGGGGCGACCGGTGATCTCGGCGATCGAGATCGGCTGCGCGCAGACCCGGCCCTGCGGATCCCACCATTTGCCGCCGGCCTCGCAGCGGTCGCCCGGCGCGACGACCAGTTTCTCGTAGGCGAACATCCCGCCCATCAGCACGGCGAAGGTCGCCAGGAACAGGACGCTCAACCGCTTCATGGTGAGGAGACGATGCATGACAGGTTCCTGGGCTTTGCGGGACGGACGAACGGGGGCGGTTGACGCGGCGTTACGTTGACAGGCCGGGCAAGGCGTACCTATTGCCTGACCCAACATTCCGGCGACTTTGTGGATAGCGCAATGAAGGTTCTCGTCCCCGTCAAACGGGTGATCGACTCCAACGTCAAGGCCCGCGTCAAGGCGGACCAGAGCGGCGTCGACCTGGCCAACGTCAAGATGAGCATGAATCCGTTCGACGAGATCGCCGTCGAGGAGGCCGTGCGCATGAAGGAAGGCAAGGAGCACCACGCCGCCGGCACGGCCGACGAGATCGTGGTCGTCTCCATCGGCGTGACCCAGGCCCAGGAGACGATCCGCACGGCCCTGGCCATGGGCGCGGACCGCGGCCTGCTGATCCAGTCGGATGCGGACCTCGAGCCGCTGGCGATCGCCAAGCTGCTGAAGGCGGTGGTCGACGAGGAGAAGCCGGATCTGGTGCTGATGGGCAAGCAGTCGATCGACGGCGACAACAACGCCGTCGGCCAGATGCTGGCGGCCCTGCTGGACTGGCCGCAGGCGACCTTCGCCGCGAAGATCGGGATCGCCGGCGGCAAGGCCACCGTGACCCGCGAGGTCGACGGCGGCATCCAGACGCTGGCCGCGACCCTGCCCGCCGTGGTCACCGTGGACCTGCGCCTCAACACGCCGCGCTACGCCTCCCTGCCCAACATCATGAAGGCCAAGAAGAAGGAAATCGCGGTCAAGGCGGTCGCCGATTACGGCGTCGATGTCGCGCCCCGCCTGAAGGTGGTGAAGGTCACCGAGCCGCCCAAGCGTTCGGCGGGCGTCAAGGTGACGGACGCGGCCGATCTGGTCGCCAAACTCAAGACAGCGGGGGTCCTGTAATGGCCGTTCTCGTCATCGCCGATCACGACGGCACGACCGTCCGCGAGACCACCCACAAGACGGTGACCGCCGCCGCGGCCATCGGCGGGGATGTCGACATCCTCGTGGTGGGACAGGGCGCCAAGGCGGCCGCCGACAGCGCCGCGAAGATCGCCGGCGTGCGCAAGGTGCTTCTGGCCGAGTCCGCGGGCCTGGGCCATCACCTGGCCGAAGCCGTCGAGGCGACGGTCGTCGGCCTGGCCGGCGGCTATGACGCCATCCTTTCGCCGGCCAGCATGGACGGCAAGAATTTCATGCCGCGCATCGCCGCCAAGCTGGACGTCGCCCCGATCTCGGACATTGTCGAGGTCGTTTCCGCGGACACCTTCGTGCGCCCGATCTACGCCGGCAATGCGCTTGAGACCGTCCAGTCGTCGGATGGCAAGAAGGTCATCACCGTGCGTCCGACCGGCTTCGCCGCCGCGGCCGAGGGCGGCTCGGCCAAGGTCGAGAGCGTCGCCGGCGCCGACGCCGGCAAGTCGGTCTTCGTCAGCGAGGAGATGGTCAAGTCGGACCGTCCGGAGCTGGGCGCGGCCAAGATCGTCGTCTCGGGCGGCCGGGCGCTGGGTTCGGCCGAGGAGTTCCACGCCGTCATGGACCCGCTGGCTGACCGGCTGGGCGCCGCCGTGGGCGCCTCGCGCGCCGCCGTCGACGCCGGCTATGCGCCCAACGACTACCAAGTCGGCCAGACCGGCAAGGTGGTGGCCCCGGCCCTCTACATCGCCATCGGCATCTCGGGCGCCATCCAGCACCTCGCCGGGATGAAGGACTCCAAGGTCATCGTCGCCATCAACAAGGACGCCGACGCCCCGATCTTCCAGGTCGCGGACTATGGCTGGGTCGCGGATTACAAGGTCGCCGTGCCGGAGCTGATGAAGGCGCTGGGGTAGGGCCCGGTCAAACGGATCGAGACGGGCGCGGCGCCGAAGGGGGCCGCGCCCTTTTCATGGGCTTGGGCCGCCATGGGCAGGCTCGTTCAACCCTGCAAGGCGACGGGCTGCTCCATGAGCAGCGCCATCGGAAGATCGGCCTCATACGTCCCGTCGGGAAGGCGGAAACGTCGCTCGAAACGCCCCTCCTGGCGGAAGCCGACTCGTTCGTAGAGGCGAATCGCATGCGTCAGGCCTTCCCTGACGACGAGCTCAACGCGCTCGACCCTCGGCGTCAGGGCCGACGCCTTCGCAAGCAGTTCCAGAAACAGTTTGTGGCCTATGCCCCGGCCCTGCGCTTCGGGCGCGACCGCGACCGTCAGATCCCAGAGCACATGCTGGAACTGCACCGAGGGCATGCGGCTGGCCTTGATCACGCCGACCAGCTGCGAGCCGTCCCAGGCGCCGAGGGCGATCCCGCCCTGGAGCGCGCCCGAGAGGGCCTCCTCCATCCATGGCGGATCCATCTCGTCGGGGAGCCGGCCAAGGCCGCCTTCGGCCCGACGCATGAGGGCCAGGACCTCGGGCGCGTCGGCGAGGCTCAACGGCCGGAGGGAGAGGTCGGCCGGATCCGGCGCCGGCGACGTCACGCTTTTGCGACCAGAGTGACCAGCAGTTCGTCCAGCTGCTCGAACTGTTCGGGCATTCCTTCCTCCGCCCCATGGCCGGCGTCGAGGGCTTCCTTCGAGGGGTAGAGTTCGTGGACGGTCAGGAGCGTTTTGCCGTCCCTCTCCTCGAAGGTCACCGTGGTCACGGGGCCATCTTCGCCCTCCTCATTCGTCCAGACGAGGCGCGAGGGCGGCTCCACTTCGAAGTATTTGCCGACGAAGGCCATGGACTGCGAGGCGTCATGCCCGAACTCGAGCCGGTAGCTTCCGCCGGGGCGAACGTCCATCACGCACGACAGCAGGGGCACGCCTATCGACTTCGGCGCCCACCACAGTTTCATCAGCTCGGGTTTCGTCCACGCCTCGAACACGATGCGCGCCGGGCCGTTGAAGGTGCGGGTCACGACGAGCTCGCGCCCGGACGTTCGTTCGATCCGGGTGGGGTTAGTCATCGGCTTTCTCCCTGAGTTTCAAGGTCTCGACCACCTGATCCAGCGCGTCGAAGCGTTCGGCCCAGATCTGGCGGTAGGTCTCGATCCATGCCGCCTCTTCGTCGAGCCGGCGCAGGCCGAGCCTGCAGGTCCGCACGCGGCCGACCTTCTCCGTCGTGACGAAGCCGGCATGCTCAAGGACGCCGACGTGCTTCTTCATGCCGGTGAGGGTCATGTGGAATCTGTCGGCAAGCTCGGTGATCGAAGCGTCCGAACGTCCGAGCTGCTCCAGAACGCCGCGTCGGGTGGCGTCCGAGAGCGCGGCGAACGAGGTGTTGAGGCGGGATGTCGTATACTGAACCATATGGTGCAGTGTCTAGCCGACGGATTGGCGACACGCAAGAGCGGCGGACCGTCCGAACACCGAGCAGGGGATCGAAAGCGGTCGCCCGGCGAATGCGCCGTTGAAATCCCGCCGCCCGTCTGATCTTCCATCGCCATGGCCCATCTCGCCGTCAGACTGACCCCCGGCGCTTCCGCCGACCGCATCGACGGCTGGGACGTGGACGGCGAGGGACGGCCCGTCCTGAAGGTCCGGGTGCGCGCCCGGCCGGTCGAGGGCGAGGCCAATGAGGCCCTCGTCAAACTGCTGGCCAGGGCCTTGCGCGTCGCGAAATCGGCGGTGGCGATCCAGCGCGGCGGGCAGTCGCGGATCAAGATGCTCGACATCGCCGACCTGTCGAACGACGAGATGCGAAGCCGCCTTACCGGTTTGTAATGTTTCCGGCTTTGACGGGACCCGCCGGAGGCTTTTGTAATCCGCCCCGACCTGCGCCCCAATCCTCAAGCCGGGCGCCCCAAGGGGAACGATCGATGAGATTCCACGCCTTGCGGGGCTCCAGCCTCGCTGTCGTCGCCTGCGTCCTGGCGGGCTCTCTTGCGCTGTCGGCCTGCGCCACCACCGGGGACGACGACACGCCCGCCGCGGACGATTCATCCGGCGACGAAGCGCGCGAGCCGCTGGCCCGGGGCCTCGACCCTGCGGCCAACCCCGACCCCTTCCCATCGACCTATCGCGGCCTGCCGCGCGAGAACATGGCCATCGTCGGCGGGACGGTCTTCACCGGCGCCGGCCAGCGCATCGAGAACGGGGTGGTCGTGGTCACCGACGGCAAGGTCGCCGCGGTCGGCGACGCCTCGACCCCGGTCCCGGGCGGGCACCGCGTCGTCGATGCGCGAGGGCGGTTCGTGACCCCGGGCATCATCGACGTGCATTCGCACCTCGGCGTCTATCCCTCGCCGGGCGTGTCGGGGATGAGCGACGGCAACGAGGCGACCAATCCGAACACCGCCCAGGTCTGGGCCGAACACTCCCTGTGGCCGCAGGATCCCGGCTTCAACGCCGCCCGCGCCGGCGGGGTGACCACCCTCCAGATCCTGCCCGGCTCGGCCAATCTGTTCGGCGGCCGCGGCGTGACCGTGCGCAACGTCCCCTCGGTGACCATGCAGGGCATGAAGATGCCCGGCGCCCCCTACGGGCTGAAGATGGCCTGCGGCGAGAACCCGTCGCGCGTCTATGGCGGCCGCAACACCTCGCCGGCCACCGGCATGGGCAATGTCGCCGGCTATCGCGCCGCCTTCATCGCGGCCCGCGAATACAAGGCCAAATGGGACAAGTGGCGCGAGGACGGCGAGGGCTCGCCCCCGACCCGCAACCTTCAGCTCGAGACCCTGGCCGGGGTGCTGGACGGCTCGGTGCTGGTCCAGAACCACTGCTACCGCGCCGACGAGATGGCGGTGATGATCGATATCGCCAGGGAGTTCGGCTACGAGATCACCGCCTTCCACCACGCCGTCGAGGCCTACAAGATCGCGCCCCTGCTGGCCCGCGAGGGCATCTGCGCCGACATGTGGACCGGCTGGTGGGGCTTCAAGATGGAGGCCCTCGACGCCGTCGAGGCCAACGCCGCCCTGGTCGACGCGCCCGAAGGCTCCTGCGCCGTCATCCACTCGGACGACGCCGAACTGACCCAGCGGCTGAACCAGGAGGCCGCCGCCGGCCTGGCCGCCGGCCGCCGGATGGGGATGAACATCTCGGAGGAGCGGGCGATCAGCTGGATCACCCTGAACCCGGCCCGGTCGCTGGGCATCGCCGACCAGACAGGCTCGCTGGAGCCCGGCAAGCGCGCCGACGTGGTGATCTGGAGCGCCAATCCGTTCAGCGTCTACGCCCGCGCCGACCAGGTCTTCATCGACGGAGGGCTGAGCTTCGACCGCATGAACCCGGCCTACCAGCCGCTGTCCGACTATGAGCTGGGCCAGCCCGGCTATGGTCTGTCCGCCGCCAACGTCCCGCAGGGAGCCCGCTGATGCGCCTCAGGAACCTCATCCTCGGCGCCGTCTGCGCCGCCGCCCTCGCCTCGCCCGCCTTCGCCCAGTCCCTGACCGCCATCACCGGCGGACGGGTGCTGACCGGAACCTCGGTGATCGAGAACGGCACGGTGGTGATCCAGAACGGCCGGGTCGTCTGGGTCGGAACCGGCGCCGCCCCCTCGGGCGCGCGCGTCATCGACGCCCGCGGCAAGGTGGTCGCGCCCGGCTTTGTCGCCGTGGACAGCGGCCTCGGCGCCTCGGAAATCTCGTCGGTCGGCGGGTCGGACGACCAGTCCAACGGGGCCAACTCGATCAGCGCCTCGTTCGACGTCAGCTATGGCCTCGATCCGTGGTCCTTCACCCTGCCGGTCGCGCGCCTGGGCGGCATCACCCGCGCCATTGTCGTGCCCAGCCATCCGGGCGGCGGCGGCGGCAATCACCGGGACGACGGCGACGCGGACTTCGCCGGCGTCGGCGAGGGCGGCTACCAGGCGCCCAGCCTGTTCGCCGGACAGGCGGCGATCATCCATCTGGCGCAGGGGACCGACATCCTGGTCAAGCCGCGCGTGGCCATGGTCGCCCCGTTCGGCGAGGCCGGGGCCGGCGTCTCGGGCGGCGCCCGCGGGGCCGAGTTCACCCAGTTCAAGGAAACCCTGGCCGAGGTGCGGCTGTATGCGCGCAACCGGGCTGCCTACGACCGCGCGGGCCTGCGCGACCTCAGCCTGTCGCGGGCCGATCTGGAGGCGCTGATCCCGGTGGCCAACGGGACCCTGCCGCTGATCGTCACCGTGCACCGCGCGGCCGACATCCAGCAGGTGCTGCGTCTGGCGCGCGAGGAAGGGGTGAAGATCATCCTCGACGGGGCCGAGGAGGGCTGGCTGGTCGCGGACCAGATCGTGGCCGCCAATGTGCCGGTGCTGCTGAACCCGATCTCCAACCTGCCGGGCGATCTCGAGACCCGGGCGGCGCGGATGGAGAATGCCGCGGCCCTCGACGCCGCCGGGGTCCTGATCGCCATCAAGGGCAACGAAGGCTCGATCCACCGCGCCCGCGAGACCCGCTACAACGCCGGCAACGCCGTGTCGCACGGCCTGCCCTACGATGCGGCGATCGAGGCGATCACGGTCAATCCTGCCCGCATCTTCGGCATGGCCGGCCAGTTCGGCGAGCTGCGCGCGGGCGCGGCGGCCGATGTGGTGATCTGGTCCGGCGACCCGCTGGAGCCGCTCAGCATCGCCGAGACCATCTTCATCGGCGGCGCCGAACAGGCCCCGACCAGCCGCCAGTTCCTGCTGCGGGATCGGTATCGCGCGGGCGGCGAAGGGGCGATGCCGCCGGCTTACACAAGGTAGGGCGCTAACGCTCGTGACGCGGTCACTCGCTGCTTGAGCGCGATTCGCGCTAGGTTGGGCGGATGACCGCGTCCGCTTCGCCCCGCCTGTTCATCGACGCCGACGCCTGTCCGGTGAAGGACGAGGTCTATCGCGTGGCGGCCCGCTACGGCCTGCATGTGTTCGTGGTGTCCAACAGCTGGATCAACACGCCGCGCGAAAAGTGGATCGAGCAGGTCGTGGTCGACGCCGGGCCGGACATCGCCGACGACTGGATCGCCGAACGGGCCGGGCCGGGCGACATCGTCGTCACCGCCGACATCCCGCTGGCCGACCGCTGCCTGAAGGCGGGCGCGCAGGCGCTGAAGTCGAACGGCCAGCAATTCACGCCAGACTCGATCGGCTCGGCCCTGGCCGGGCGGATGGTGGGGGAGCACCTGCGCTCGATGGGGGTGGCCACCTCGGGGCCGCCGCCGTTCGGACCGAAGGACCGGTCGGCCTTCCTGCAGGCGCTGGACCAGGCCGTGGTGCGGGCGAAACGGGCCATTCTTGCGGGGGCGGGGCGGTGACCGTCATCCCCGAGAGCGAGCTTGAGTTCCGCTTCTTCCGCGCCGGCGGACCGGGCGGGCAGAACGTCAACAAGGTCTCGACCGCGGTGCAGATGCGCTTCGACGCCCGCAACTCCCCGTCCCTGACCGAGCCGGTGCGGGCCCGGCTGATGAAGCTGGCGGGCAGCCGGCTGACGCTGGACGGGGTGATCCTGATCACCGCCGTGCGCCACCGCACCCAGGAGCGCAACCGCGCCGACGCCATCGAGCGGCTGCAGGGCCTGGTCGACAAGGCGTCGATCGCCCCGGTCTATCGCGTGCCGACCAAACCCACCCGCGCCTCGAAGGAGCGGCGGCTGGAGGGCAAGGCCAAACGGGCGACGATCAAAAGCGGCCGTGGGCGTCCCGGCGGGGACGACTAGCGCCGCGCCTCGGCCCGCCGCTGCAGCGGCGTCTCCGGCAGGCCGGCCATCGTCAGCCGGCCGTCGCGGTCCGTATCCAGCGCCAGAAACCAGCGCTGCGTCGCCGCCGCCCATTCCTCCGCGGTGACGCGCTGGTCGACATTCACGTCGGCCGCCTTGACCGGCTGGGGCAGGTTGAAGAAGCCGGCCTCCGCCACCAGCCCGTAGCTCTGCTGCCGGCGCGGGCGGGAGCGCGGCGGCCCGCCCCCGTCGGGACCGGCCCGGGACCCGCCCGGGGGGCCGCCGCCGGGACCTGTCTGGGGCGCAAGGCCCGCCGGCCCTCCCCCCGGACCGCCGCCGGGACCAGACGATCCGCCGCCCGGGCCGCCGCCCGGGCCGCCGCCGTACTGGCGCAGGGCCGCCTCGTAGGTCCACAGCTCAGCCTGACCCAGACGGCCATCCCGGTCAGCGTCCAGATGATCAAACCAGCGGCGGCCGTCTGCCGCGAACTCATCGAAAACCAGGACGCCGTCGAGGTCTTCATCGGCGCCGATGAACCAGTCGGCCGTCGGCCAGGGATTGCCGGGCGCTCCGACGAACAGCTCGCCGAAGGGGCTGACGAACAGGGCCGGCGCGGCGGGCCGCCCCCCGCCCGGACCTCCCGGCGGGCCTCCCGGACCCATCCGCGGACCGGCGCAGCCGGCGAGGACGACGACGGACAGAAGGCCGGCCGCGAAGGCTCGCGCGAACCGGCGCGCTGGCGGGTTCGAGGCATGAGGATGGCGCACGGCGGGCTCCGATGGAAAGGAAGGCGAGCTCTATTCCGCCGGGCGGAACAGCAGGGCTGCGACCTTGCCGCCTTCGTCGAACCCGATGATCCACTGGGTCGCGGCCGTGGCGAAGGTGACGGCGAACAGGTCGGCGCCCTCCTGGCTGCCGACGAAGTCGAGCGCCTGGATCGCGCCGAAGCCCTCAAGGAGGGGCAGGATGCCGGCTTCCTGCGCGCGGACCTTGCCCGCGAGATCGTCGGTCATGAGGGCATAGGGAAGGGCGCCCGCCTGGCCGCCGGCGATGATCTCGCGCAGGACTTCCTCGGAGCGGGGATTGGCGGGCGTGGTCGACATCGCGGGCGCCGGGGCGGCCGCCGCGGGGATGGCCGGGACGGGCTGTTGCGTCCGCGCGGCGGGGCGGTCGAAGCTGTTGGGCACGGTGGCGGCGGCGACCTGGGCCTGGGCCGCGGCGGGGACGAGCAGAAGGGCGGCGGCGATCAGAAGCGGCTTCATGGGGTCGTCTCCAGAACTCACTTCAGACGATGGCGGGCCAAAGCGACAGAACAAGGGCGGCCACGGAGGCGCTTGTTGCAAGCGTGACACAGACGATCACCCAGCCGGGGATCCGGGTCTCGCGGACAACCAGCGTCTGCGGCCGCGGCGGGTCCTGCGCCAGCCGGGCCAGGGCCTTCAGCGTGGCGCGAAGCTCCTCCAACGCGTCGCGCACCTGGGCCTGGGGCCCCAGCTCGCGGCGGATCCAGCGTTCGACCACCGGCCGCGCCGCCTCCCACAGGTCGTGGTCCGGATTCAGCCGCCGGGCCACGCCCTCGACCGAAACCATGGTCTTCTGCAGCAGGATCAGCTCGGGCCGCAGATGCATGTCGAACAGGGCCGTGATCTCGAACAGCTGGCCCAGCAGCCGGCCCATCGACACCTGCGACGCCTGTTTGCCGATCACCGGCTCGCCGACCGCGCGCAGGGCCTGGGCGAAGGCCTCGACCGAATGCTCGGGGGGCACATAGCCCGCCTCGAAATGCACCCGGCTGATGCGGTCGTAGTCGCGGCTCAGGAAGCCCCAGAGGATTTCCGCCAGATAGCGGCGCTCGCCATGGCCCAGCCGGCCGACGATGCCGAAGTCGATGGCGGTGAGCTCGGCCGGGGCGTGGCAGAACAGATTGCCCTCGTGCAGGTCGGCGTGGAACGTCCCGTAGTCCAGCGCTTGGGTCAGGAAGGCGCGCACCAGATTGTCGGCCAGGCCGTTGCGGTCCAGCCCCGGCTGTTCGGCGGCCAGCGGATCGGTCATGGCCATGCCGGGGGCCCACTCCAGCGTCAGCACGCGCCTGCCGACGCCGTCCCAGACCACGGCGGGGGCGGTCATGTGCCCGCCGCCGGACTCCCGGACCTTGTCCATGATGTCCTTCAACTCGGACGCCGCCGCCGCCTCCAGACGCATGTCCAGCTCCAGCTGCAGGGCCCGGGCGATGGTCTCGACGAAGGCGGACGGCTCGAGGCGGCGCGCCAGAGGCACGAAACGGACGGCGAGACGCGCCGCCAGCCGCATGGAGTCCAGGCCCTGGGCCACGCGGCGCTCGACGCCGGGGCGCAGCACCTTGACCGCCACCTTGCGGCCGTCGGCCAGCCAGGCCGGATGCGCCTGGGCGAGAGAGGCGGCGGCGACCGGCGGACCGAAGTCGGTGAACAGGCTCTCGACGGACCGGCCCAGCGCGCGCTCGATCTCGCGCCGCGCCTGTTCGAGCGGGAAGGGCTCGAGCGCGTCCTTCAGACGGCCCAGATCGCGGGCGAATTCCACCCCGAAGATGTCGGCCCGGGTGGCCAGCACCTGGCCCAGCTTGATGGCCACGGGCCCCAGATGTTCGAACGCCCGGCCCAGCCGCTGGCCGGGACGGCCCTCGCGGCCCTCCTTGCCGGCGAAGGCGTGCAGCAGATGGGCCAGCCAGCGCACCCAGAGGGGCAGCAGATGGGTGATCTCGCGCGGGGCCAGGGCGTCGTGGCGGATCAGCACCCAGCCCCAGCCGAGCAGGCGCAGCCAGGCTTCGACGGGGTGGCGCACCGGCACGGTCGCCGGAGGCGGCGGCGGGGTCGCGGGATCGATCCGGCGGGTCAGATCGCCCACCCGTGATGGATGGCGGCGACACCGCCCGACAGATTGGTCACGGTCACCCGGCTGAAGCCGGCGGCCTCGATCATGGATTTGAAGGTCGTCTGATCCGGGAAGCGGCGGATGCTCTCGACCAGATACTGGTAGCTGTCGCGGTCGCCCGCCACCCAGCCGCCGATGCGCGGAATGGCGTGGAAGGACCAGGCGTCATAGGCCTTGCGGATCGCCGAGGCGGTCGGGCGCGAGAACTCCAGGCACAGGAAGCGACCACCGGGCCTGAGCACCCGCCGCGCCTCGCGCAGGGCCTGGGGAATGTCGGCCACGTTGCGGATGCCGAAGCTGATCGAATAGGCGTCGACCGAGGCGTCGGGCAGCGGCAGGGCCATGGCGTCGCCGACCGACCATTGCATCTCGGGCTCTCCGCCCTTGTGCACGCCCGCCATGATCATTTCGGCGTTGTAGTCCAGCACGATGACGGAGGCGTCCGCCCCGCCGCGCCGCGCCTGGGCCGCGCGCGCCATCTTCGCGTAGCGCCGGGCCATGTCGCCCGTGCCGCCGGCGACGTCGAGAATGGTTTCGCCGGGCCGGGGATTCAGCTTCGCCGCCGCGGCGTCCTTCCACAGCCGGTGCACGCCCGCGCTCATCAGGTCGTTCATCAGGTCGTAGTTCGAGGCCACGCTGTCGAACACGCCGCGCACCAGTTGCACCTTCTCCTTCGCGTCGACGTCGCGAAAGCCGAAGGAGGAGGTCTTGCCGGAGGGGGCGGCCGCGTCAGTCATGAGCGCGGTCTAGCGCGTCGCCGGCCCGGCGTCACCGGGCCGCGTGGTCGCGGTTTGCCGGGCCACCTCAGATGGATGCGCCCGGCCTGGGAAGCGGGGAGCCCAGGTCCTTCATCAGGCTCCGCATGGCGTCATAACAACCGCAGGCCGCGCCTTCGAGCGCCTTGCGGTCCAGGATCTGGACCCAGCCCCGACCGCGCCGGATCAGCCCCCGATCCTCCAGAACCGAGCCGACCTCGGACACGGTGGCCCGGCGCACGCCCAGCATGCCGGCGATGTCGGCCTGGGTCAGGTGAAAGCGGTCGTCCCCGGCCCGGTCGTGGATGGTCAACAGCCAGCGGGCGAGGCGTTCATCGAGCCGATGCTGCGCATTGCAGGCGGCCGCCTGCTGCACCTGGGCGAACAGGCTCTCGGTGAACCGCGCCAGCGCCGCGCGCATACCCTCGCTTTCGCCGAGGGCCTCGGCGAAGACATCGGACGGGCAGCAGGCCGATACGCCCTCGATCTGGGCGATGGCCCGGCTGGCGGCGCGGGCGTTCGAGGGTCCGCAGGTCACGCCGACCAGCCCTTCGCGCCCGATGGCGGCGGTCTCGATCATCCGGTCATCGTCGAGAATGGTCATCAGCGACACCACGCCGCTCATCGGAAACCAGATTTCGGAAACCGCCTCGCCGGCGTCGTACAACATCTGGCCCTGGGTGAAGGGACGCTCGTTCAGGTGAGGCTCGATCCTCTTGCGATCGGCCGGGTCGAGGGCGGCGATCCACATATTGTCCACGTCTGCTCTCCGTCCTGAATGGCGACGCTCGGTAACGTCGAAGCTTCGCCGTGCGTTCCGAACCGCTTGTGGACCTCCGGCGCGCGCGATACGGCGAATGCTGCAGGAGGACGACATGGCCGACCGGATTGACGTTGCGGAAGCTCTCAAGGGCCTGCCGCTGTGGCGCGCGCACGGCGGCGAACGGCCGGCGATCGAGCGCAGGCTGGCGTTCGCCGACTTCAACGCCGCCTTCGGGTTCATGACCCGGGTGGCCCTTCTGGCTGACAAGGTCGACCACCATCCGGAGTGGTCGAACGTCTACAATCGGGTCGAGGTGCTGCTGACGACCCACGACGCCGGCGGCGTGACGGGCAAGGATGTCGACATGGCCCGGTTCATCGACTCGGCCGCAGCCGAACTGGGAGCGAAATGATGGCCGGACGGGTGGCGGGGAAAAAGGCGCTGATCACGGGCGCCGCCGGGGGGCTGGGCGAGGCCATGGCCTGGATGCTGGCGCGCGAGGGCGCGAAGGTCGCGGTCACCGACGTCAATCTGGAGGGCGTTCAGGCGCTGGCCGCGGCGATCAACGCCGAGGTCCCGGATGCGGCCTTCGCCTTCGCCCACGACGTCACCGACGAGGCTGAGTGGGTCTCGGTCATCGACCAGGCGGTTTCGGCCATGGGCGGGCTGTCGATCCTGGTCAACAACGCCGGCATCGGCGGCGACCTGAAATTCGTGGAGACCGATACGCTCGAGAACTGGCGCCGCGTCCAGGCCGTCAACATCGAGTCGATCATGCTGGGCTGCAAGCACGCCATGCCGCATCTGCGAGCCTCGGCGCCGTCGTCCATCGTCAACATCTCATCGGTGGCCGGTCTGGCCGCCGCGCCCGGCATGGGGGCCTATAACGCCACCAAGGCGGCGGTGTGGATGTACACCAAGACCATCGCGCTGGAGGCCGCCAAGGGCGACTGGAACGTGCGCTGCAACTCGGTGCATCCGGTCTTCATCAAGACGCCCATCCTCGACCCGTTCATCGCCATGGCGGGCGGCGACGAGGCCAAGGCCCACGAACGCCTCAGCCGCGGCATCCCGCTGAAGCGGATCGGCGAACCGGACGACGTGGCGTATTGCGTGCTCTATCTGGCCGCCGACGAGAGCAAATTCGTCACCGGCGCCGAGTTCAAGATCGACGGGGGCATGCTGGCGCAGTAGCCAGGGCCCTATCGCTCACCGCGCGGCGGCTCGCTGCTTGAGGGCGAGTCTGCGCGAAGCGCCAGGCCGCGTCGGGTCGGGAGGTCCCGAAGGGCCGACGACCGCGGCCCTAAAGCAAGTCCGCCGGCAATATCTGGCTCGACAGCAGACGCTCCATCCCCTCCCAGCGGTCGGGTCCCTGGCGTTCGACCCAGGCCTGGACCACGTCGCGGCCGAGACCGTAGTTGATGATGTAGCTGCGGTAGGCATCGATGAAGCGCAGCCGCTGGGTCGCCCTGGCCTCGTCGGCCAGGGAGTATTTCATCAGCCGCCGGATCGCCTCCGCCCGTTCGATCCGCCCCGCCAGCCAGTCGTCGGCGATGGTGTATTCGGCCCGCGCCAGCCGCCGCATCAGGACTCCCAGCTGCGCCTTCTTCCCGGCCGTCTCCGGATCGAGCCCGGCCAGCGGGAACAGGACCTCGCGCTCGAAGCGCGTGCCCTCGTCGCCCGGGAAGGCCAGGTCGATGCCGTAGTTGGCGCTGCCCTCGGCGACGAAGGACATGGGGGAGAACAGCGGATAGACGCTCATCTCGACCCAGCCGCGATCGCGCACGAAGGTCTTCTCCAGCAGGGCGTTGTAGACGTGGTGGCCCGGATAGCCCTCGTGGCAGCCCAGATCGATGGCCCGCTCGGTGTAGATCGGGAAGTCGGCGTTGATCTCGATCCGGCTGGCGGCGTCGCCGAGATAGTAGTTGTAGCCCGACCAAGGCTTGTCGCCGACGAAGCTGAGGGTGAACCGCTCATTGGCCGGCAGGGCGATGTGGCGCACAGTGCGCGCCCGGCATTCGGCGATGGCCGCGTCCATGACCGGCTGCAGGCGGTCCCTCGGAATGATGTAGTGGGCCTTGAAGGCGGTGACCCGGTCGCTGAGCGAACCCTCGCCCGGCAGCAGGGCGTCGATCTCGGCGAGGACGGGGTCGAAGCTCTCCAGCGGCCGCAGTTCGGGCCGGATGCCGAACAGGGCCTCGGCCTCGTCGGCGAAGCTCATCTTTTCGCCCGACAGCATGCGCAGCCGCGCCGAGGCGGCCGAGACGTGGGCGGCCAGATATTTGCGCCGCTGGACCTCCGCGGGCGTCATTCCGGACGGGCCATTGCGATCGAAATCCGCCAGCCGGCCGGAGAGCCCGGCGGCGCGCTGGCTCAGCTCGGCCGCTGTCTCGGTCTCCGCCCTCGCCGCCGTCTGCCATTCGGCCGGCCCGTAATAGGCGTCGACGTAACCGGGCTCGAGCTCTCCGATATCGAGGATCAGGCGGACATAGGACTCGGCGATGGAGTCGAGGCTGTCCGGCGCGACGCCGGGATGGCCGGTGGTCACGTCGTCCGGCGTGGCGGCGCAGGCCCCAAGCAGCAGCAGACCGAACAGAAGCACGCGCATCGGGACCTCCCACCATCGAAGCAGGGACACGCTAGGCCGGGGACGGGTTCGCGCCAAGCCGGTTGCGCATTCGGGATTGAGGGCGGCGCGGTCCTGCTGTAAGGCCCTTCGTCCGGCGTTCGCCGCCAGACGCACCCGTAGCTCAGCTGGATAGAGTACTGCCCTCCGAAGGCAGGGGTCAGAGGTTCGAATCCTCTCGGGTGCGCCATTTTCCATTCGGATCCGCGGCTCGACGGCGCTCGCCATCCTGTGTGGCTGTATCGATCCCTGGCCATTAGGGTGGAACGATCAACACACGGGGTCGGAGCTCCGGGGATGACGATGCTGAAATACGTGAGCACGCGCGGCCTGGCGCCGCCCTGCGACTTCGCCGGAACGGTCATCGACGGCATCGCGTCCGACGGCGGCCTGTTCGCGCCGGCCCAATGGCCGCGCCTGGACGTCGCCGCGCCGGGGCAGGGCGAATCCGGCTACGCCGCGCTGGCCCAAAGCCTGCTGGAGCCTTTTGTCGGCGCCGCCCTGCCCGAGGGCGCCCTGGCGGCCGCGACCCGGCGCGTGCAGGACCGGGTCGCGCATCCGTTGACAGTTCCCCTGGTGGAGATCGCCCCGGACCTGTTCGTCCTCGAACTGTTTCACGGGCCCACGGGGGCGTTCAAGGACCTGGCCATGCAGCTGGTCGCCGGCCTGTCCGAAGCGGCGCTGGCGCAGGGCGGCGAGCGGCTGCTGCTGTTCACGGCGACCAGCGGCGACACCGGGGCGGCGGCCGTGAACGCCTTCGCCGGGGCCGACAGGGTCGACCTCGTCGTCCTGCATCCGCTGGACAGGGTCTCGCCGGTGCAGCGGATGCAGATGACCACCTCCGGCGCCCCGAACGTGCTCAACCTGGCCGTCCGCGGCGATTTCGACGACTGCCAGCGGCTGGTGAAGGCGCTGCTGGCCGAACCGGGGCTGAAGGCGTCGCGGCATGTCAGCTCGGTGAATTCGATCAACTGGGCCCGGCTGGCGGGTCAGATGCCCTATTACGCCGCCGCCGCCGCGACCCTCGGCCGGTCGGCGACCTATGTCGTGCCGACGGGCAATTTCGGCGACGCCTTCGCCGGCTGGGCGGCGCGCCGGTGCGGCCTGCCGGTCGGGGGGATCGTGGCCGCGACCAACCGCAACGACGCCCTCGTGCGGGCGCTCGACACCGGGATCTACGAGCGCAGCCAGGCCCGACCGACGGCCAGCGTCAGCATGGACGTGCAGGCGCCCTCGAATTTCGAACGGCTGGTGTTCGAGGCGTCGGGCCGGGACGCCGACCTGACCCGCGGCCTGTTCGCGGACTTCGCCCGGGACGGCCGGATGAGCCTGCCGGGCGACCTGCTGGCGGCCCTGCGGCGCGAGGTGACCGCCGTGTCTGTCAGCGAGGCGGAGACGGTGGAGGAGATGCGGCGCAGCTGGGCCGAAAACGGCCGGGTGATCTGCCCCCACACCGCCGTGGCCCTGCACGCGGCGCGGCGCGTCGACCGGACCGCCGGGCCGGTGGTGGCCCTGTCGACCGCCCACCCGGCGAAATTCCCGGAGAGCGTGGAGGCGGCGCTGGGCTTCGCGCCCGAGCGGCCGCCGCAACTCGAAGGCCTCGAAGGTCGAACGGAGCGGTTCGAGGTAGTCGATGCGACCCTCGAAGCGGTGCTGGCGGCGATCGGCCAGACCATTTTTGCTTCAGGTCGAATCACCTGAAGCCAAAAAATGGTCCAGCATCATACCGGAGCGAAATCTGAGCCTTGGCGGACGCGTCCACCAGGACCGATTTCGCTCTAGGCCGCCAGGGCCTCGTCGCTCCACCAGTCGAGGCGGCGGAGGAAGGGCGCGGGGTCCTTGGGCGTGACCAGCCGGGTCGGGTCGTGGAACAGCCGGTCGTGCAGCCGGGTCAGGGTGAAGCGCACGGCCGCCACGGCGCCGAGCGCCGGCAGGGCGGCGGCCTCGGCCGGGCTGAGCGGACGCACGGACTCATAGCCCGCCCGGAAGGTCCGCAGGGCGCCGGCCCGCGGTCCGCCGGCGGCGTCGAAGCCCCACGCCGACAGGGCGATGGCGAGGTCGTAGGCCAGGGCGCCGGTGCAGGCGAAATAGAAGTCGATGAGTCCGCTCGGCGCGCCGCCCTCGAACAGCAGATTGTCCGGAAAATAGTCGGCGTGGATCGGCCCTTGCGGCAGGCCCGCGGCGGAATCCGGCGCCCCGGCCGCCACCCAGGGGGCCATGCGGTCGAGCAGGGTCAGGTCCGCCGCCCCGGCCCGGGTCAGGCAGCGGTCGAACAGCGCCCGGCGCGCGGCGGGGCCGACGGGGTCGGCGCGCCCGCCCCGGAAATCGGCCGAGACCAGATGGAGCCGGGCCAGCAGTTCGCCCGCCCGGGCCAGATCGGCCGTCGAGGGATCGCTTTTCCAGGCGCCCGGCAGCCATTCCAGTATGGCGGCGGGGCGGCCGTTCAGTGTCCCGACGGTCTGGCCCGCGACGTCTTTCAGCGGACGGGCGCAAGGCAGGCCCCGGGCGGCGGCGTGGGCGGTCAGGCCGAGGCAGAACGGCAGGGCGGCGGCGTCGGTCCGGCCCTCGAACAGGGTCAGGACGAACCGTCCCCGGTCGGTGTCGAGGCGGTAGTTGGTGTTCTCCACCCCCTCCGCGATCGGCGTGAGCGCGCGCAGGGCGCCCAGGCCGTAGCGACTAATGAAGGGCTCGGCCTCGGCCTCCTCGACGGGGGTGAAGACGGCCATGGTCAGGCGGGCTCGAGAACGAGGCGCCGCGCCGCGAGGTCCGACAGGTCCGCCAGCAGGCTTTCGGCCGTGGCCCAGCGACCGGCGCCGCGGCCCCGGCAACGCACCACCGACCCGTCATGGGAAACCACCTTCAAGGCGTTGCCTTCTCCCTTCAGGTCCCCGAACAGGGGGTCCAGCGGTCCCGCCGTCAGACGGACCGAGGCGACCAGCTTGCCGTCTTTCCATTCGCAGCGACAGACCTGACGCGATCCGGCCGGCGGGAGCGACGCGGGGTCGAGCACGTCGCGCGGGATATCGGCCTCATCGGGCATCTGGCCGAACGCCTCGAAGGCCAGCAGGCGCACCTTGGCCAGAGCGTCCAGGCCCTCGAGATCCGCCGACGGGTCCTCCTCGGCGAAGCCCGCGGCGCGGGCCTCCGCGAGCGCCCGGTCGAACGGCGCCCCGTCGCCGAGACGATCCAGCATGAAGTTGACGGTGCCGTTCAGCACCGCCTCGAAGGCTGCGACAGGTCCGCGGGCGCGGACGTCGCGGACGGCCTCGACCATCGGCGCGCCGCCGCCGACCGAAGCCGACCACAGCAGCCGGGCGCCGCGGGCGCGGGCCAGCGCCTGAAGGCCGCCCGGGTCGAGGCTGACCGCCTGTTTGTTGGCGGTGGCCACGTCGGCGCCCCGCTCGAGGGCGGCGCGGATCACGGCATGGCCGGCGCCGGCCTCGGACAGGGCTTCCAGCACGATGTCGGGACGGCGATCCAGCAAGGCCCCGGCGTCCGTGACCAGCAGCGGCTCCAGCCGGCCGGGCGCGGCGCCGGGGACGTCGCGGCTTCTGGCGACGTCGCGGACCAGCACGCCGACGACCTCGACGCGCGGATCGACCAGCAGCCGGGCCAGGGCTCCGCCGCCCACCACGCCGCAGCCGGCCACCGCGACTCGCAGCCGGCGATGCGGCAGGGCGGCGCGGGGCGGGGCGCTGACCGGTCCGACGACGGTGCGATGGCCGTCCAGATAGTTTCGCACCTCGATCTTCAGGCCGCGGGCCTCGGCGAGGTCCAGCGCGTCCGGCTGCACCAGACCGCCCCCCAGCGCCCTGGCCTCGGCCCAGCTGGCCTGGTCGTAACGCCGGGCGTCGGCACAGGCGTTCGGGTCGCGGTCGTAGAGTCCGTCGACGTCCTTCACCAGCTGCACGCTGTCGAGCCCGAGCTCGGCGGCGAGGAACAGGGCGCTGAGGTCCGAACCGCCGCGGCCCAGCAGAACGACCAGCCCTTCCGGCGACAGGGCGCCGAAGCCGGGGACCACCACCACCTCGTGCTTCACCAGCGCGTCCTCGAGAGCGACGGGACCCAGGGCGACCGGGCGGGCGTGCTCGCACGGCCCTTCGGCGACGAGGCCGAGATCGCGCACCGACAGGGTGGCGGCGCTCAGACCGACGCGGTCGCAGGCCAGCGCCACCAGGGCGGCGGAGCGTTCCTCGCCCTGCACCACATAGGCGGGCAGAAGGGCGTTGTCGTGGGCGAGGCCGAGGGCGCGGGCCTCCGCCAGCAACCGGTCGGTCTCGCCGGCGAGGGCGGAGACGACGGCGACGACGCGTCGGCCCTTGCGGACCTCGGCGTAGATGTCGGAGGCGACCTTGGGCGCATCGGCGGGATCGACCAGCACGGAGCTGCCGAACTTCATGACCACGACCGGCGAGGCGGCGGCGGGCGACGGGTTCGGGCGGGGCCGATCGAGGAGGGCGAGGCTGGCGGGCATGGCAAGGGTCTTTCGAGAAGGGGGAGGAGGAAAAGAAAAACCCCGCCCGGAGATTTCCGGGCGGGGCTGGGTCTGTGCGTTCCTGAGCTTCGGTGCGCGCTAACCTGTCCCCGCCGGAGGCGTGGTGGTGGTGGTCATGCCGGCGCCAATGATCGCGCGCAGGGCCGCGCCGCCGCGCGAGGCGGTGGTGGCGAAGGCGGTGCGGACGTCGGGTCGGTTCACGGGACCTGCTCGGTTCGGGTTCGGGGTCAGGCTGACGGAAATCCGGCGGGGCCGTCAAGTCGAAAGGTAGAAAATTGCGCCCTACGGCACATGTTGCGTCTTTCCAGGCACGGTTTCACCGGTCACGCCCAGTGCATCTGGACCCGATGGGCGGCGGCCCAGTGGATCGCACGGATGCCGTCGATGACGGCGTTGGTCGCCTCGCGGGTGCCCAGGGTCCCGCCGAGATCGGCGGTGACCGCCCCGGCGGACAGGACGGCCGCGACGGCGGCCTCGATCGATCCGGCCTCGTCCTCCAGTCCCAGGCTGTGGCGCAGCAACAGGGCGGCGGACAGGATGGTCCCGACCGGATTGGCCTTGTCCTGACCCGCGATGTCCGGGGCCGAGCCGTGGATCGGCTCGAACAGGCCGGGACCGCCCGAGCCCAGGGAGGCGGAGGGCAGCAGGCCGATGGAGCCGCCCAGAACCGAGATCTCGTCCGACAGGATGTCGCCGAACATGTTCTCGGTCAGGATGACGTCGTACTCGCGCGGCTTGCGGATCAGGTGCATGGCCATGGAATCGACCAGGGCGTGCTCCAGCTCGATGCGCGGGAACTCCTCGGCGTGAACGCGGGTCACCACCTCCCGCCACAGGCGGCTGGTCTCCATGACATTGGCCTTGTCGACCGAGGTCACCTTGCCGCGCCGCTGCTGGGCGGTCTTGAAGGCGGCGCGGGCGATGCGCTCGATCTCGGGCGTGGTGTAGACGCACAGGTCCGTGGCCCGGTCGTCGGTGCGCGTCTTCTCCCCGAAATAGATGCCGCCGGTCAGTTCCCGGAACACGATCAGGTCGACGCCCTCGACGATCTCGCGCTTCAGGGGGGACCGGTGCGCCAGCACCGGCGAGACCTGCAGCGGCCGCAGATTGGCGTACAGACCCAAGGCCTTGCGCAGGCCGAGCAGGCCTTCCTCGGGCCGGCGCTTGCCGCCGTCCCACTTCGGCCCGCCGACCGCGCCCAGCAGCACGGCGTCGGCGGCCTGACAGGCGCTGACCGTCTCCGGCGGCAGGGGATCGCCGGTCGCGTCGATGGCGGCGCCGCCGATCAGGTGTTCGTGGAAGCGGAAACGCTGGCCGAAGAAGTCGCCGATGACGGTCAGGACGGCCTGGGCCGCCTGGGTGACTTCGGGGCCGACGCCGTCGCCCGGCAGGACGACGATGTCATAGGTCTTGTGTGCGGGCATCACAGGGCTTCTTTCTGGCGTTCAAAGGCTTCGATGGCGGGGAGGCGGGCCTGCAGCCAGCCGAGGGTGTCGACCCCGTCCAGCAGGCACTGACGGGCGAACCGCTCGACCGTGAAGGCGACCGGGGCGGCGTTGCCGCGCCGGATGGTCGAGGTCTCCAGGTCGATGGTGACGGGCTGATCGGGATGGGCCGCCAGATCATCCCAGGCGGCCTGGTCGACCACCACGGGCAGCAGCCCGTTCTTGAGGGCGTTGGAGGTGAAGATGTCGGCGATGCCGGTCGAGACCACGGCCCGGAAGCCGTAGTCCAGCAGCGCCCACGGCGCATGTTCCCGGGACGAGCCGCAGGCGAAATTGGCCCCCGCCAGCAGGATGCGATGTTCGGCCGGATCGATGCGGTTCAGCACCGCCTCGGGCTTCGGCGATCCGTCGGCCTCGTAGCGCCAGTCATGGAAGGCGTGGGCCCCCAGGCCCTCCCGCGTCGTGGTGGAAAGGAACCGGCCGGGAATGATCTGGTCCGTGTCGATGTTCGACTGCGACAGGACCACGGTCTTCGACGTCAGGGCGCGGAAGGGCTCAGACATCGGCCGTCTCCTCGAGAAACACGCGGGGGTCGGTCAGGACGCCCATCACCGCCGTCGCCGCCGCCGTCGCCGGACTGGCCAGGATGGTCCGGGAGCCTGGCCCCTGCCGGCCCTCGAAATTGCGGTTGGACGTCGAGACCGCGAGCTGGCCCGGCGCGACCATGTCGCCGTTCATGGCCAGGCACATCGAGCAGCCCGGGATGCGCCACTCGGCCCCCGCCTCGATGAACACCCGGTCCAGCCCCTCGGCCTCGGCGTCGCGGCGCACGGCCTCGGAACCGGGCACGACCAGCATGCGCAGGCCGGGCTTCACCTTGCGGCCGCGCAGCACCTCGGCCGCCGCGCGCAGATCGGGCAGGCGGCCGTTGGTGCAGCTGCCGACGAAGACCACGTCGACGGCGTGACCGGTGGTCGCCTCGCCGGAGGCGAAGCCCATATAGGCCAGCGCCTTCTCGCCCGAGGCGTCGCGCGGCGCCGGAACGGGATCGCCGATGGCCGAGGCGGCGTCGGGCGTGGTGCCCCAGGTGGCCATGGGCCGGATGGCCGGTCCGTCGATCTCCACCTCGGCGTCGAACGCCGCGCCGGGGTCCGAACGCAGCGACAGCCAGTCCGCGGCCGCGCGGTCGAACGCCTCGCCCTTCGGCGCGTGCCTGCGCCCCTTCAGCCAGGCGACGGTGGTCTCGTCCGGCGCGATCATGCCGGCCCGGGCGCCGGCCTCGATGGACATGTTGCAGACGGTCATCCGCCCTTCCATGTCGAGCGACCGGATGGCCTCGCCGGCGTATTCGATGACGAAGCCGGAGCCGCCGCCGAAGCCCAGCCGGGCGATGATCGCCAGGGCCACGTCCTTGCCGGAGACGCCGGGGCGCAGCTGTCCCGAGACCGTGACCCGCATCGCTTTCGGCTTGCGCTGGAGCAGGCACTGGGTCGCCAGCACATGGGCGACCTCGGTGGTGCCGATGCCGAAGGCGAGGGCCCCGAACGCGCCGTGGGTGGCCGTGTGGCTGTCGCCGCAGACTATGGTCATGCCGGGTCGGGTGAGGCCCAGCTCGGGCCCCATGACATGGACCACGCCGCGATCCTCGCTGTCCCAGCCGGCCAGCGACACGCCGTGGCGCGCGCAGTTCGCCTCCAGCGCCTCGACCTGGGCCTTCGAGGCCGGCGTGTAATAGGGGCGTTCGCCGGCCGCGTCGGCGGGCAGGGTCGGGGTGGAGTGATCCAGGGTGGCAAAGGTCCGGTCCGGGCGGCGGACCCTCAGCCCCCGGCTTTCGATCTCCGCGAAGGCCTGCGGGCTGGTGACCTCATGCACCAGATGCAGGTCGACATGGAGCACCGCCGGCGTGTCCGGCGTCTCCGCCGCCACCACGTGCCGGCTCCAGACCTTGTCGAACAGGGTCTCAGGCATATTCCGGCTCCGCGCGCGCCACCGACGGGGCGGGGGCCGCGATCGGCTCCAGCCAGCCGAAGCGGTCGGGCGTCCCGCCGTCGAACAGGCCGCGGAAGGCGGCGTTGACGGCCCGGGTCACCGGCCCCGGACCGGCGGCGCGGGTCGGAATGCCGTCGACCGAACGCACCGGGGTGATCTCGGCCGCCGTGCCGGTCATGAAGATCTCGTCGGCGACGTACAGGGCCTCGCGCGGCAGGATCTGTTCGCGAGTCTCGTAGCCCAGACCGCGGGCCAGCTTCATGACGCTGTCGCGGGTGATGCCCATCAGGATGGAGGCGGCGGCGGGCGGGGTGACGATCGCGCCGTCCTTGACGATGAACAGGTTCTCGCCCGCCCCCTCGGACAGGCGGCCGTCGGTGCCCAGGGCGATGCCCTCGCCGAAGCCGCCGACCCGGGCCTCGCGGCCGATCAGATAGGACGACAGATAGTTGCCGCCGGCCTTGGCCCCGGACGGCACGGTGTTCGGCGCGATCCGCGACCAGCTGGCCACGCAGGCGTCGACGCCCTTCTCCAGCGCCTCCTCCCCGAGGTAGGCGCCCCACGGGAAGGCGGCGATGGCCACGTCCACGTTCATGTTCTCCGGCGCCGGCGTCACGCCCATCCCGCACTGGCCGAGGAAGGCGATGGGACGGATGTAGGCCGATCGCAATCCGGTCGCGCGCACCACCGCGTGGCAGGCCTCGACCAGCTCATCTTCCGTATACGGAAGAACGAAATGATACATGCGGGCGCTGTCGAACAGGCGGCGCACATGATCCGTCAGACGGAAGCCGCAGGGGCCCTTCGGCGTGTCGTAGACGCGGATGCCCTCGAACACCGAGGTGCCGTAATGGAGCGCGTGGCTCATCACATGGATTTTCGCGTCGGCCCAGGGCGCCAGTTCGCCGTTGACCCAGATATGTTCAGCCAGCGGCCGCATAAGCATACTCCTGTTGGGTGGCGGCGGCGGGGCGCGCGGCCTCGATGATCGCCAGCAGTTCGTGATCGTTGATCTCGCCGATCTGGTCGGCGCGGGTTTTGAAACCGGCGAAGGCGGCGGCCAGGAGCGGGCCGCTGACGGGCTGACCGAGGGCCTCGGCGCGTTTGGCGACGGCGTGTCGGCCCGAATGCTTGCCCAGCACGAACCAGGTCCCCTCGAAACCCACGTCCTGCGGGCGCATGATCTCGTAGGTCGACGGGTCGGCCATCATGCCGTGCTGGTGGATGCCGGCCTCGTGGGCGAAGGCGTTGAGGCCGACGATGGCCTTGTTGCGGACCACCGGCGTGTGGGTGACCTCGCTCAGCAGCCGGCTGGCGCGAACCAGATGGGTGGCGTCCACGCCGGTGTGCAGGCCGAAGCGGTCCGCCCGGGTGCGCAGGGCCATGACCATCTCCTCCAGCGAGGCGTTGCCGGCGCGCTCGCCGATGCCGTTGATCGCGCCCTCGACCTGGCGCGCGCCGGCCTCGACCGCCGCCAGGGAATTGGCCACCGCCATGCCCAGGTCGTCGTGGCAGTGGGCGGAAAAGACCACCTCGGGGAAGCGCGCGCGAACCCGGGCGATCAGGGTCCGGAAGATATCGCCGACCTCGGCCGGCGTGGCGTAGCCGACCGTGTCCGGGATGTTCAGAGTCGTGGCGCCCGCGGCGGCCGCGACTTCGCAGACCTCGGCGAGGAACTCCGGCTCGGTGCGGATCGCGTCCTCGGGGCTGAACTCGACGTCCTCGAACCGGGTGCGGGCGTAGGCCACCGAACGTTCGGCGGCGGCCAGAACCTCGGCCTTGCTCATCTTCAGCTTGGCCGTCCGGTGGATCGGACTGGTGCCCAGGAAGATGTGCACGCGGCGCTCGTCGGTGCCCCGCAGGGCCCGCCAGGCGGCGTCGATGTCGGCCTCGCCGGCGCGGGCCAGCGAGCAGAACACCGGACCCTCCACCTCGCCGACGACGCGGCGAACGCATTCCTCGTCGCCGGGGGAGGCGGCGGCGAAGCCCGCCTCGACGACGTCGACGTTGAGAGCGGCCAGGACGCGGGCCATCCGCACCTTGTCCTCGGGGCCCATGGAGAACCCCGGCGCCTGTTCTCCATCGCGCAGGGTGGTGTCGAAGACCACGACCCTGTCCGGATCGGCCGCGACGGTCTGCTGGACCCGGGTCATGCCGCTACCTCGGGATGGAAGACGGCGGCCGACGGGGTCAGGCGGGTGACGCCGAACAGGCGGTCGATCTGACGGCCCAGGGTTTCGACGCTACGGCCCTCGTCGCGTCCGCGCACGGCCATCTGGACGCGGCGGCCGTGACCCTCGTCGCTCAGGGTCATGCCGTCGATGTGGAAACCACGGCGTTCGATGAGTCCGATCAGGCGCTGGAGCGAGCCGTCGGCGCGGTCGATATGCAGGTGCAGGGTGTCGGCGGTCATGGTCAGGCGCCTTCCATCATTTCGGCGTTGTTCTTTCCGGGCGGGACCAGCGGCCACACGTTCTCCCGGGGATCGATGATCACGTGCGCGAGGCAGGGGCCGTCGGCGGCCAGCAGCCGGGCGATGCCGGCCTCGACCTCCTCGCGCCGGCTAATTCGGAAGGCCTCGACGCCAAAGGCCTCGGCCACCTTCACGAAGTCCGGATTGTCGGACAGGTCGACCTCGGAATAGTTGCCGTCGAAGAACAGCTCCTGCCACTGGCGCACCAGTCCCAGCGAGCTGTTGTCCAGCAGCAGCACCTTCACCGCGACGCCGTAGCGCCGCAGGGTCGCCAGTTCCTGCACGTTCATCATGAAGCCGCCGTCGCCGGCGACGACGACCACGGCCGCGTCCGGATCGGCCAGTTTGGCGCCGATGCCGGCGGGCAGGCCGAAGCCCATCGCGCCCAGTCCGCCCGAGGACAGGTGGGCCTCCGGGCGGGAGAAGCGGCAGTGCTGCGCCGCCCACATCTGGTGCTGGCCGACGTCGCAGGCGGCGACGAAGGCGTCGCCCGCGGCTTCCGAGATCGCCTTCAGCAAGGCGGGGGCGTAGACCCCCTCGCCCGGGGCGTCATAGCGGAAGGCCGTGCGCGCGGTGCGGCTGGCGCACTGGATCATCCACGGATCGATCGCCAGGCGCACGCCGGCCAGTTGCGCCGACAGGGCCTCGACTCCCGGGGCCAGTTCGCCGACGACGGCGACATGGGCGTCGCGCAGCTTGCCGACTTCGGAGGCGTCGACGTCGAAATGCACGACCCGGGCGTGCGGGGCGAACTCGGCCAGCTTGCCCGTGGCGCGGTCGTCGAACCGGGCGCCGAACACGATCAGCAGGTCGGCCTCCTGCACCGCCTCGTTGGCGGCGCGCGTGCCGTGCATGCCCAGCATGCCCTGGAAGCCGGGGGCGCCCGTGGGGATCGTGCCCAAGGCGTTCAGGGTCGAGACCGAGGGAATGCCGGTCGCCTCGGCGAAGGCGCGAACCTGTCCGGTCGCCCGGCCGATCTTCACCCCGCCGCCGACGTAGATCAGCGGGCGCTCGGCGGCGCGGATGACCCGGGCGGCGGCGGCCACCGCGTCATGATCGACCGGCTGGATCGCGTTCGGATAATGGAAGCCGAAATCGTCGCTGGTCCGGCCGACCTGCACGTCTTTCGGCAGGTCGATCAGCACGGGCCCGGGGCGGCCCGAGGCGGCGATGTGGAAGGCCTCCTCGATCGCGGCCGGGACATCGGCCGGATCCCGGACCAGGATCGAATGCTTCACGATCGGCAGGGTGACGCCCAGGATGTCGATCTCCTGGAAGGCGTCGGTGCCCATGACGCCCTGGGCGACGTTGCCGGTGATGCAGACGATGGGGACGGAATCCATCATCGCATTGGCGATGCCGGTAATCAGATTGGTCGCCCCCGGCCCCGAGGTGGCCAGACACACGCCGACGCGGCCGCTGCGCCGCGCATAGGCGTCCGCGGCGAAGGCGGCGGCCTGTTCGTGCCGCACCAGGATGTGGCGCAGCGACGATCCGGCCAGGGCGTCGTAGACCGGCATGATGGCCCCGCCCGGATAGCCGAACACGACCTCGACCCCCAGCCGCTCCAGGGTGGAGACGAGCAGGCGCGCGCCGCTTCTGGGCGGGCTTGCGTCTATTGCGCTGATGGCGGTGGCGACTGCGGTCATTGCGGTTTTGGGACCAAACTTTTTGCGGTTCAAGCGGGCCTGGATTTATGCGGCTTCCGCGGTCTTGGGCGCGTGCAGCCAGGCCATGCGCTCGCGCAGCCTCGCTCCGGTCTCTTCGATCGGCTGTTCGCTATCGGCCCGGACCCAGGCGTCGTAGCGGGGCTTGCCGGCCTCGTTTTCGGCGATCCATTCGCGGGCGAACTGGCCCGACTGGATCTCGTCCAGGATGGTCTTCATCCGGGCGCGGGTCTCGTCGGTGATGATGCGCGGACCGGACTTGACCGAACCCCATTTCGCCGTCTCCGAGATGAACTCGTTCATCCTGGTGACGCCGCCCTCGTAGAACAGGTCCACGATCAGCTTCAGCTCGTGCATGCATTCGAAATAGGCGATCTCGGGCTGGTAGCCGGCCTCGACCAGGGTGTTGAACCCGGACATGACCAGCTCCTTGGCGCCGCCGCACAGGACGGCCTGCTCGCCGAACAGATCGGTCTCGGTCTCCTCGCGGAAGGTGGTTTCCAGCAGGCCGCCGGTCGCGCCGCCATTGCCCCTGGCGTAGCCCATGGCGCGGTCGCGCGCCTTGCCGGTAGCGTCCTGTTCGATGGCGAACAGCGATGGGACGCCGCGGCCGCGCTGATACTCGCGGCGGACCAGATCGCCCGGCCCCTTGGGCGCGACCAGGATGACGTCCATGTCCTCGCGCGGCGTGATCCGGCCGTAGATGATCGAGAAACCGTGGGCGAACAGGATGGCCGCGCCCTGTTTGGCATTGGGTTCGATGACGTCGCGATAGACCTCGGCCTGGATCATGTCCGGGGTCAGGATGGCGATGATGTCCGCGTCCCGGACGGCCTCGGCCGGTTCGGCGGTCGGAACGCCGTCGGCGGTCGCGTTGCGCCAGCCCTTGCCGCCGTGACGGACGCCGGCGACCACGTCGTGGCCGGAGTCCCTCAGGTTCTGGGCGTGGGCCCGCCCCTGCGAGCCGTAGCCGATGATGGCGATGCGCTGGCCGGCGATGGCTCCGGGGCGAATATCGTCATTGGTGTAGATGGTGATGGCCATGGGTCAGGCGTCCTCTCGGGCGGATCGGGTTTCGGTTTCAGCGGGACGCTGGACCGGCGGCGGATCGGGAATGGTCACGGCGCCCTGCGCGGCCGAGGCCACGGACGCGCGGTATTTGGCGAAGACTCCGTGCGCCGGGCGGGCAGGTCGGGGGGCGAAACCCGCCCGGCGCTTCGCCAGATCGGCGTCGACGTCGATCCGGCGGTTGGTGACGTCGATGACGATACGGTCGCCATCGCGAATGAGAGCGATCGGGCCGCCGGCCGCCGCTTCGGGCGACACATGCCCGGCCACGAAGCCGTAGCTCGCGCCGGAAAAGCGACCGTCGGTGATCAGGGCCACGTCGTGGACGCCGCGCCCCTTCAGGGCCGCGGTGACCTGCAGCATCTCGCGCATGCCGGGGCCGCCGCGGGGACCTTCGTAGCGGATGACGATGACGTCGCCCTCGCCGACCGACCCGTCCTGGACGGCCTGGAAGGCGTCCTCCTCGCTGTCGAACACGCAGGCCGGACCCTCGAAGCGGTCGACCTCGTGGCCCGTCAGCTTGATCACGGCTCCATCCGGCGCGATGTCGCCGTAGATGACCGCATAGCTGCCGCGATCCATGACCGGGGCGTCGAAGTCGGTCACGACCTGCTGGCCGGGCGTCTCCTCGGCCCTGCCGGCCTCGACGAACAGGGTTTCGCCCGACACCGTCGGGGTGTTGACGATCTTGCCGGCCTCGGCCATCCGCCGCGTCACCAGCCGCGTGCCGCCCGCGGCGTACAGGTGGCTGGCCAGGAAGCGGCCGCCCGGCTTCAGGTCGCAGATGACCGGCGCCTCGACGCAGGCCTGATGACAATCCTCGACCCCGAAAGCCACGCCGGCCTCGGCCGCGATCGCGGTCAGGTGCATCACCGCATTGGTCGAGCCGCCCGAGGCCGAGACCGCGACGGCGGCGTTCTTCAGGCTGGCCCGGGTGATGTATTTCCGGGCCGTATCGCCCGCGAAGACCCGTTCGACGATCAGGCGGCCGCAACGCTCGCCCTCGGCGGCCTTGCCAGGATCGACGGCCGGGACGTCGTTGGCGCCCATCGGCGACAGGCCCATGACCGACAGGGCCATGGCCATGGTGTTGGCGGTGAACTGTCCCCCGCACGCGCCCGCGCCCGGGCAGACCGCGCTCTCGACGGCTTTCAGCCCGGCGTCGTCCAGCGCGCCCGCGGCATGGGCCCCGATGGCCTCGAAGATGTCCTGCACCGAGACGTCGCGGCGGCCGATGGTCCCCGGCAGGATGGTGCCGCCGTAGTAGACCAGCCCCGGGATATCCATGCGCGCCAGCGCCATGGCCGCGGCCGGGATGGTCTTGTCGCAGCCGACGATGCAGACCACGCCGTCCAGCTGATGGCCCTCGACGGCCAGTTCGATCGAGTCGGCGACGACCTCCCGGCTGATCAGCGAGGCCTTCATGCCCGGCGTGCCCATCGAAATGCCGTCGGTGACCACGATGGTGTTGAAATCGACCGGATATCCGCCGGCCGCGACGATGCCGGCGCGCACGTCGCGGGCCAGGCGGTCCAGGTGCATGTTGCACGGGGTGACCGAGGACCAGGTGTTGACCACCGCGATCATCGGCTTGTCGAAATCGGCGTCCTGCATGCCGGCGGCGCGCAGATAGCTACGCGCGGCGGCGCGGCTGGGACCGGCCGTCACGGCGCGGCTGCGCGCATTCGGCGCCGGCCTGTCTGTCGGGGTGAAATCTTGCGTCATTGCGAAGTGTCGGTTCCGGAGAGGTCCGGACCGCGCGCAACAAAAAACCCGCTTCCTTTCGGGAGCGGGTGGCTGCGGGCGATCCTGAGGGTGAGATTAGGTCAGGTCACAAGCGTCCACGCCGCTCCGGCAAGGAGGACGAGAAGTACCGCAAGAATCGCAATGCTGTTGATCGTCACGCCGACATCCGGACGCGCGAAGACCGCCGCGGAAGCGGCGCTCATGCGCGGGGAGGGACGGGTGTTGGCGGTCACGGGGAGCCTTTGAACGAACGCCCTATAGAAACACCTTCTGCCGCGCCGCACAATGGGTTTGGTGAAAAAATGCGTTTGCGCACGCCACTCCCTGAGCTTGCGCACTATTCTACCCGAGCCAGATCCCTGCCCGCGGGTTTCCTCGACCACCGCGGCGGGTCGCCACGCTCAAACCGGGGCGGGAAGCGCCCGATAGCGGAAGTCGCTCAGAACCACCCGCCCGGGGCCCGCGGCATAGACGCCGATCCTGAGGCTGAGGAAGCCGCCGAAGACGTTGTGGTGGAGGCCCGAGACCTCCATGCGCATCCCGTTTCGCGTCCATGTCGCCCCGTCGTCCGACGAGGTGAACCAGGTGACGACATTGTCGATGTTCGCGACCTTCAGCCGGAGGCGGCGCGTCTGGTGAGCCGCGCGCATCCAGGTCAGTTCCTCGGAGAACTGGAAGGTCTTCAGCGCGGTCGGGGTGAAGCCGATCCCGACGAAGGCCCGGGGATTGTAGAAAAGCAGCAGCCCCCCTTCGGCGTCTCTCTCCAGATCCAGGGCGATCTCGGCCTCGTATCGACGATCCCCGACCAGGCAGGTCAACGGCGCCGAGTCGGCCGGCGAGGCTCCCTGTCCCTGGAGGACGAGACCCGCCCGTTCGTAGCTGGCGCGCCGGGCGCTGTCGGGATCCTCCGTATGGAAGGCCCATTGAACGCCCATGCGGTTCGACGAGAAGTCGTCGGAAAGGCCCGGCGCCGACGCTCCCTTTCGGCCGCCGCGCGGGGTGGGCAACGGCCGGGAAAGGTCGCCGCCGCGGGCATGGAACCAGCCGTCGGATGTCCATTCGACCGGGTCCAGGAGGGTCTGGCGGCCGAGGGTCCGGAACCCGTTCTCATAGCCGTGGTAGACCAGCCACCAGTCGCCGCCGGGCCCCTCGACGAGGGTCGCGTGACCCCGCGACCACCAAGGCTCGGCCGCGTCGGTGGTCCGCACCAAGGGATTGTGCGGGCAATGCTCCCACGGCCCGTGAACCGAGCGCGACCGCGCGGTGATGACCATGTGGCCGGTCGGCGGACCGGCCGTGCCGCCGACGGCCGTCACCAGATAGAACCAGCCGTCCTTCTTCAGAAGCTTGGGGCCCTCCGGCGCGAAGCCCTCGACGATCCAGTCGTCGGGATAGACCCATGGCGCATAGGCGGGTTCGAGCTCGCCGTCGGTGGCCAGTCCATCGTCGGTGAGGCGGATCTTGCGGATGCCGTTGGTGAACAGGTATCGCCGGCCGTCCTCGCCCACGACGTGGCCCGGATCGATGCAGTCCCGGATATTCAGGTCGACCGGCTCGCTCCACGGGCCGCGGATGTCGTCGGCCCAGATGACGAAGATCGACCAGCCCTCCTTCTTCGGATCGGCGGGGATGTAGATGAAATACCGGCCCTCGTGCCTGATCAGGTCCACCGCCCAGATCACGCCGAGGTAGCTGTGCAGGGCCGGGCCGATCGGCGTCCAGTTCACCAGATCCGTCGAATGCCAGATGACCAGTCCCGGGTACGACAGGAAGGACGAGAAGGTCATGTAGTAGTCGTCGCCGTCCTTGAGGATGGTCGGGTCCGGATGGTCGCCGGCGACGATGGGGTTCTGGAAGAAGCCGTTTCCGAGATCGGCCTTGCGCTGGCCCTCGGCGCCGACGCCCCAGCGCCGGGCCGGCTGCGAAGCCTGCGTCTGCGCGACCGCGTCTGACGGCGTCGCCAGGGCGGGGGCGAGGGCGCCGGCCAGGGCGCCCTTGAAGAGCAGGCGGCGGGGCAGGGTCATGGTCGGTCCAGTTCGATCATCACCACGTCATGGTCGCGCATCGGCAGGGTCAGCGAAGCCTTTCCGTCGGCCCCGACGTCGACGGTCTGGCGAACCGGCGCGTCCGTGGTGAGCGCCTGCAGCTCCGCCAGCTGGTCGGCGGTCAGTTCGGCCGGCCGTCCCATCTCCAGATAGGCGGTGTAGGCGTCGTTCTGCCGGAAGCCGGTCCGGCGGATGCGCGCCTCATAGCGCCCCGGGGCCAGGCCCTCGACGGTCAGGGCGAGCGGAGGCCCGTCGGCGGCGGGGCGCACCTGGCGGAAGAAGGGCCGGTTGCTGACCGGCTGCTCGGGCAGAACGTCCCGCCAAGCCAGCACCTGCACGGTGTCGCCGTTCAGGGCCGCGATGCTCTGGGCGTCGCCCGTCGCCAGCTCCCGGTCGCCGAGGCTGTTCAGATATTTGAAGGCGAACCAGGTCGCCTTGCGAACCCCGTCCGGGGTCATCAGGCCGAATCCGCCGTCGAACGGCCGGGTCTGCGGGCCCGGTTCCTCGAACAGGTCGCTGAAGGCCCAGTAGCTCATCCCCTGCGCCAGAGGCTCGGTCTGGCGGAGCTTGGACAGGACGTAGGCGGCGCCGAAATAGTCGTCGTGGACAGGATCGCGCGGATTGTAGCTGGAGCTCCACTCGGTGAAGAACAGCGGCAGGCCGGGCCGCGTCGACGCCTCGATCTGCGCCCGCACCCTGCGGACATCCCCCACCACGGCGTCGGGGTTCCCGGACAGCTTGATGTCGCTCTCGCCCATCTCGTCCAGGAAGCCGCTGTCGACGCCGTAGGTGTGGGTGGTGATGAAGTCGACCGGCAGGGCGTGCTGGTCGGCATAGGCGAGGAACTCGGGGACCCAGTCGGCGCCGGCCGTGGACGGGCCGCCGACGCGAAGCGCGGGATCGACCGCCTTGATGGCCCGGACGGTGCGTCCGTAGTAGTCGAAATAGGCCGCCTGGTCGGCCCGCTCCCAGAAGCCGTCTAGGTTCGGCTCGTTCCAGAACTCGAAATACCAGCTGCGCACCTCTTCGGCGCCGTAGCGGTCGATCAGGTGACGCACGAAGGCGTCGATCAGGGCGCTCCATTTCTCCGGCTCGGGATGGGAGGTGTTGCCCTTCCAGTAGAAGATCGTCTGGTCCGAGGTCTTCATCGCGTCGGGGGTGAAGCCCAGTTCGATGAAGGGTTTGATCCCCATGCCCAGCAGCCGGTCGTAGAGATGATCGATGCGGGTGAAATCGTAGATCGGCTGCCCGTCCACCTCGCGATAGACGCCCATGTCGTCGTGGAAGATGTCGTGGAAGCGGATGTAGCGGAACCCGAGCTCCGCGCTCGCCGTCTCCAGCTGGGCCAGACTGTCCTCGCGGATCAATGTGCCCGGGTAGTCCGAACCGACCGAAAACTCCGCCATCCGGTTGCGGGGCGTGGTCGGACCGTCGACACGAACCACGATGGCGCGGGCGTCTTCCCGTTGAATCTCCACGGCGTTGGCGACGCCAGGAGCCGCGACGAGAAGGGCCCAACAGCACAGGACAGCCCACGAACTGAACGATCTCATCGTCTTCTCCAGGATTCGTTTCATGTTCAGGGCTTTGTTGCGGCTCGGGACGGCGTCGCCGGGCGGAGTTGAGGGATGGCGGGCGCCGGGACGTCGCGCGGCAGGACTCCGCGGCGCGCAAGTCGTTCGAGACATGGGCCTCCCCTTCCTGATTGCCGGACCCATCGCTTGTTTCGCGACGTCGGCCAGCGTTCCTCACAACCGCGCATGATGGCGTCGGCGGACGCACGATGCATGATTTGGGGGAGTTGAGAAGCATTTTTGTTAGCGCTACCATTCGGATGGGGGATCGCCTCCCGGACCAACCTTCCCGGCAACACTTCCACAAACCGCGTCTCGCGGGATGGGCAGCAATATGTCAGAGTAATATTCCCTCGTCATCGTGGAGTTCCGACGTGCCCCTTCGCCTGATCCAGTATCGCCTTGAGGCTGGTGATCGCACCGTAGCCGCGATGGCCGACGTCGGCCCGGCGCGGCGGCTGGCCGGCGTCGACAGCGTCTATGCCCTGGCCCTTGAAGCGTTGGCCGCGGGGACGTCGTTATCCGCCCTGGCCGAAACCCGGGCCACGGGCGAAGTCGTCGACCTCGAGGCGGCCGAAGCGGAAAGGCGCTTGCTCCCGCCCATCGACCACCCCGACCCCGCGCACCTGAAGATGACCGGCACGGGCCTGACCCATCTCGGCTCGGCGGAAGGGCGGGACCGGATGCACAAGGCCGCGGCGGCCGGCGCCGAGACCGATTCCATGCGCATGTTTCGCATGGGGCTGGAGGGCGGCAGGCCGGGGCCGGGCCAGGTCGGCGCCCAGCCCGAGTGGTTCTACAAGGGCGACGGATCGACCCTGACGGCCGCGGGCCGTCCATTGGTCTCGCCCGCCTTCGCCCTCGACGGCGGCGAGGAACCCGAGATCGCCGGCATCTACGTCATCGACGATTCAGGCGCGCCCCGGCGGCTGGGCTTCGCGCTCGCCAACGAGTTCTCGGATCATGTGACGGAACGGGGCAACTATCTCTGGCTGGCCCATTCCAAACTGCGCGCCGCCTCCGTCGGTCCCGAATTGCGACTGGGAGCCCTGCCGGACGACGTGCGGGGCGTCAGCCGCATCGTGCGGGACGGGACCACGCTCTGGGAGAAGCCGTTCCTGTCCGGCGAGGCCAATATGTCCCACAGCCTGGCCAATCTCGAGCATCATCATTTCAAATACGGCCTGTTCCGCCAGCCCCGCGATGTGCACGTCCACTTCTACGGCACGGCGACGCTGTCGTTCGCCGACGATGTTCGCGCGCGCGCGGGCGATCGTTTCGAGATCGAGGCGGAGCCGTTCCGCATGACCTTGCGCAACACCCTCGCGATCGCCGCGCCGGAGAACATGCGCGTGAAGGATCTGTAGAGACGCGGTGGCGCAAGCGCTCGATGATGCTCGCCCCGGAGGCGTGAACGGCCTATGGGTGCATCCGCCCGCCGCCGCTGGACAGAGCCCGCGGTCGTCCGCTTTACTATGACAGATCGCGGCTGACAGGTGATCCCGTTTCGCCTCGTTGGCGGCGCAGGAACAATTTCCATGGCCGAGCCGCCAGCCGCCGCCGGGAGCCAAGCGCTTCCCGCCACGCCCAACGCCCGCCGTAGCGCCCGGGAGCCCGGGCGCCGGCTGCACGGCGCGATCGCGAACATGCTGGGATCGGCCATTCTCGCGGGCGAGCATGCGCCGGGCGACACCCTGTCCGGCGAAGTCGCCTTCTCCGAAGCGCTCGATGTGTCGCGCAACGCCTACCGCGAAGCGATTCAGGTCCTCGCGGCCAAGGGGTTGGTGGAAAGCCGGCCCAAGACCGGCACCAAGGTCCTGCCCAGACATCGCTGGAACCTGCTGGACCCGGTGGTTCTGGGCTGGGCGTTTTCCGGTCAGCCGGACCTGCGCCTGATCCGCAGCCTGTTCGAACTGCGCGCGGTGATTGAGCCCGCCGCCGCGCGGATGGCGGCCGAGCGCCGGGACAAGGCGGACATCAAGGCGATGAAGGATGCGCTGACGGGCATGCGTCGCCACACCCTGGCGACCGAGGCGGGTCGGGCGGCGGATCGCGACTTTCACGACGCCATCCTGCAGGCGACCCGGAACGACGCCCTTGTGACCCTCAGCGCCAGCATCGGCGCCGCCGTCGCCTGGACGACCCAGTTCAAACAGCGCAGGCGCGCCCTGCCCCGCAATCCGGTCCCGGATCATGCACGGGTCTATGATGCGATCGTCGCGCAGGATCCGGACGCGGCGGAGACCGCGATGCGGGAGCTTGTCGTCCTCGCGCTGGAAGACACGCAGCAGGCGGTGGAGGTCGAAGCCGCCGCGGCGCGCGCCGGGACCGACTGACCGGCCCGGATCCCTCGATGGCGTGTAGCCGCCTACCGGGCGACCGACACGCGATAGATCATCACATGACGATAGGGGTGATCCGGATCGACCCGGGCCGAAACGAACCCGGGCTCATTGGGGGCGTTCGGGAATTTCTGGGGCTCCAGCGCGATCCCGTCACCCATCCGATAGACGTGCCCGCCCTTCCCGGTCAGGGTCCCGTCGAGGAAATTGCCGGTGTAGAATTGAAGCCCCGGTTCCGTGGTGAACACCTCGAGCACACGGCCCGACCCGGGATCCTCGAGCCGCGCGGCCAGTTCCGGATCCGGGGTCAGTCCCTTGTCCAGGGCGAAGTTGTGATCGTAGCCGCGGCCGATCCGGATCTGTTCGTCGCGCCCGTCCCGCAGGCCGGCGGCGATGACGCGCGGCGTACGGAAGTCGAAAACCGTGCCCTCCACGGGGCGCCGTTCGCCCGTCGGGATCAACGTCGCATCGACGGGGGTGTAGGCGCCGGCCGGAACGCTCAGGAGATGCGTCATGGCGCCCTCGGGCGACCCCTCCCCGGCCAGGTTGAAGAGGGCGTGGTTGGTCATGTTGATCACCGTCGCGCGGTCCGGCCGGCCCTCGAAGGCGATCTCCAGCGAGCCGTCCTCGGCAAGCGAATACGTCACGGTCGTCTCGAAACGGCCCGGATAGCCGGACTCGCCGTCGGGGCTGGTCAGCGCCAGGGTCACCCGGGCTTCATCTCCCCCCTCGACGGACACCACCCGCCACAGCCGCGTGTCGAATCCCTCGCCGCCGCCGTGGAGCGAGTTGGGGCCGTTGTTCAGGGGAAGCTGGTAGGTCTGGCCGTCCAGCGTGAAGCGGCCGCCCGCGATGCGATTGGCGTAGCGCCCGACCGTGACCCCGAAGAAGTTGGATCGGGCCTCATAGTCGGCGACGTCGTCGTAGCCGAGCACGATGTCGGCAGGAACCCCGTTGCGATCCGGCGCGATCAGCGACTGCAGCGTCGCGCCATACGTCAGGACGCGCGCCGATACGCCTGCGGAATTGGACAGCACGATCGCCTCGACCGGCCGTCCGTCCCCTAGCGTCCCGGCGCTCTCCCGCCGCGCTTCCGACGCCAGGACGGGAGACGTCGCCAGCGTCGCGGCCCATGCCAGGACAATCAGTCCGCTGAGCTTCATCACCCGGTCCTCCCCATCCGTCGCGAGCATCGTTGACCCGCCTCAGGCCCGAATATACTCTGACAAAAAGACGGTGAGCAACCGATGTCGGGCAACGGCACGGACCGTCTGGAGGGGAACCCATGACCGCCACGATTCCGACGCCCGCACCGTCACCCGGACCAGGGTCCGGCCCGGTCTACCGCCCGGCGCTGATTCTGCTGGCCAGCCTCTTCTTCATGTGGGGCTTCATCACCGTCATCAACAATACCCTGCTGCCGCATCTGCGCAGCGTGTTCGTCCTCGACTACACCCGGACGACGCTGATCGAATCCGTCTGGTTCATCGCCTATTTCGTCGCCTCGATCCCGTCGGCGAAGCTGATCGAGCGCGTCGGCTACCAGCGCGCGATCGTCATCGGCCTGGTCGCCATGGCGGTCGGAGCCCTGCTCATGGTTCCGGCGGCGCGCCTTCCCTCCTACGCCCTGGTGCTGACCGCCCTGTTCGTCATCGCCAGCGGGATCACCCTGCTGCAGGTGGCGGCCAACCCCTATGTCGCGGTGATCGGGCCGCCGGAAACCAGCTCTTCCCGGCTGAATCTGGTCCAGGCCTTCAACTCGCTGGGCACGACCCTGGCGCCGCTGTTCGCGGGTTATCTGATCCTCGGCCGGTCCAAGGGCGGAACCTCCGAAGCGGGCGTGGTCCTGACGACGGCCGAGCGCTACGCCGACGCCCAGTCCGTGGTGTTGCCCTATGTGATCGTGGCCGCCGTCCTGATCGTGCTGGCGGTTGTGATCGCCCGCTTCCCGCTGCCGGCGATCGGCGCCTCGACCCACCGCGCCTCCCGTGAAGCGCGCAAGGGGCTGTCGCTGTGGCGGCACCCCAACCTCGTCTGGGGCGTCCCGGCGATCTTCATCTATCTGATCGCCGAGATCGGGGTGGCGAACCTCTTCATCAACTTCGTGTCCCAGCCCCACATCGCCGCCATCACCCACGAGGAGGCATCCCGCTATCTCGCCATCCTCTGGGGCGGGATGATGGTGGGGCGCTTCGCCGGAAGTTTCCTGATGCGGCGCGTGCGGGCCGAACACGTTCTGGCGGCGTTCGCGGTCGGGGCCTTCGTCGTCATGCTGGTGGCCAGCTTCGCCACAGGCCCCGCGGCCATGTGGGCCCTGGTCGCCGTGGGCTTCTTCCACTCCATCATGTTCCCGACGATCTTCACCCTGGCCATCCGCGGCCTGGGGCCCCTTACCGAGGAGGGGTCGGGCCTTCTGATCATGGCGATCGCCGGGGGCGCCCTGGTCATCGTCCAGGGATGGCTGGCGGACACGGTCGGCTTGCAGCTGTCCTTCCTGCTGACGGCCGCCTGCGAACTCTATGTTCTCTACTATGCGCTCTGGGGAGCCCGGCCGGTCGGCGCCCACGTCCAGCCGGCGGACGCGGATCCGGCGGGGTATCCATAAAACGCGATCCATGATCCGGCCCGGCGCGTAGCGATCCGGGTATCCCAGCAGTTGTTCGCGCGGCCTCTGCGTTTTGTCCCCGCCGGTTGCGATGTATTTGATGGTGGAACCTGCCGGCGTCTCCGCCCGCAAGCCATCCTCGGAGCCCGACGCTTGACCGACCTCCTGCCGACCCTGCCCACGGGTCAACCCGTCGGGCGCGTCATCGCCATGCCGGCGGACACCAATCCCGAGGGCGACATCTTCGGCGGCTGGCTGCTGGCGCACATGGATCTGGCCGGGGCGACCCCGGCGTTTGAACTGGCCCAGGGACGGTGCGTGACCATCGCCCTGGACGGCATGGTCTTCCATCAGCCGGTGTCGGTCGGTGACGAGGTCTCGATCTACGCCCGGGTGGTCAAGACCGGCCGCACCTCGATCCGGGTGCATGTCGAGGCCTGGAAACGGCCCCGGAACCACGCCCAGGCGGCCTCGGTGCGCGTGACCGAGGGCGTCTTCACCTATGTGGCCATCGACGAGGATCGCAAGCCGAGACCGTTGCCGGAGCCTGCGGCATAACCCAGCGGGACGCTGGGAAATCTTGACCTTTCGGGTCCGCCGCCCTACCTCGCGGACATGGCCGTCCGTCGCATCCTCACCATCGACAACGCCGCCGACCTGGCGGTGCTGAAGCAGATCTCCACCCCCGTCGAAGGGCCGGTGACCGACGACCTGCGCCGCCTGATGGATGACATGCTCGAGACCATGTACGACGCCCCCGGCATCGGCCTGGCCGCGGTGCAGGTCGGCGATGTGCGCCGGGTCATCGTCATGGACCTGGGCGACGCCCCGGTCGAAGGCGATGTCCAGGAGGCGGAGGAGGACGAGAGCGAGGCCGCCCGGCTGGCGCGTCGCAACCCGCGCTTCTTCGTCAATCCAGAGATCGTCTGGGCCTCCGACGAACTGTTCGCCTACGAGGAAGGTTGCCTGTCCGTGCCCGAGTATTTCGACCAGGTCGAACGTCCCGCGCGGGTGCGCATCCGCTACCGGAACTATACGGGCGAGACGATCGAGGAGGAGGCCGAGGGCCTCTACGCCGTCTGCATCCAGCACGAGATGGACCATCTGGAAGGCGTGCTGTTCATCGACCACCTGTCCCGGCTGAAGCGCGAGCGCGCGGTGGCCAAGGTCAAGAAGAACGCCAGGCTGGCCGCCTGATGGCCCGATTGAAGCGAGGCCGCGACCGGATCATCGACCCCTCGGGCCGGCGGCGCCTGACCCGCAACGAAAAGGTCGGCATCGGCAGCGTGGCCGTGCTGGTCGGCGTAGCCGCCCTGGGCGTGGTGGCCGGCGTGCTGCTGGACCGGCTGCTCGATTTCGACGACGCGCTCGACGCCGGCGGCGAATGGGACGAGGGCGGCGGCGTTCACACCCGCTGGCAGTAACCAGCTCCAGCCTTTAAAGCCCCCCCATGCGCCTCGCCTTCATGGGAACCCCCGACTTCGCCGTGCCGTCGCTGGCCGAGCTCATCGCCTCGGGCCATGAGATCGTCGCCGTCTACTCCCAGCCGCCGAAGCCGCGCGGGCGGGGCCAGAAGCTGACGCCCTCGCCGGTTCAGGCCTTCGCCGAGACCATGGGCCTGCCGGTCTTCATCCCCGCCTCGATGAAGTCGCCCGAGGCGATCGAGACATTCAAAAGCCTCGAGGTCGACGCCGCCTGCGTCGTCGCCTACGGCCAGATCCTGAAGCGCGAGGTGCTGGACGCGCCGCGCCTCGGCTGTTTCAACCTGCACGGCTCGCTGCTGCCGCGCTGGCGCGGCGCCGCGCCGATCCAGCGGGCGATCATGGCCGGGGACCGTCGGACGGGCGTGCAGATCATGCGCATGTCCGAGGGCCTCGACGAGGGGCCGATCCTGCTGTCGGAAGTGATGGACATCCGCCCCGATGACACCGCCGCGACCCTGTCCGAACGCATGTCGCACACCGGCGCCAGCCTGTGGCCCCGCGCCCTGGCCGCCATCGCGCGCGGCGGGGTCGAGGGCACGGAACAGGTCGGCGAACCGACCTATGCGAAGAAGATCACCCCGGCCGAGGCGCGCATCGACTGGACCCGCCCGGCGGCCGAGATCGACGCCCATATCCGCGGCCTGTCGCCCTTCCCCGGCGCCTGGTTCGAGGCGCCCGGCCCGGAAGGCCCCGTGCGTATCAAGGCCCTGATGTCGCGGTTGTCGCTGCGCGGCGCGGGCGCCGCCGGCGAGGTGCTGGACGGCGACCTGCGCATCGCCTGCGGCGACGGCGTGGTCCGGCTGCTGCGCGTGCAGCGCGCCGGCAAGGCGGCGCAGACACCGGACGAAATGCTGCGCGGTTTCCCGCTGCCCGTCGGGACCGTTCTCGCCTGATGCCCCGCTACCGGCTGACGCTCGAATATGACGGGTCTGGCTACAACGGCTTTCAGGCCCAGCCCGAACAGCCGACCGTGCAGGGCGCCATCGAGACGGCCGTCACGGCCTTCTGCGGCCAGACGGTGCGAATCGCCGCCGCCGGGCGGACGGACACCGGGGTGCACGCCACCGGTCAGGTGATCAGCTTCGATCTCGACAAGGCCTGGCCCGAGCGCACGGTGATGAACGCCCTGAACGCCCATCTGGTCGGGAAGGCGGTGTCGGTGCTGGACTGCGCGGCCGTCGACGACGAGTTCCACGCCCGTTTCTCGGCGACCGGCCGCCGATATCTGTACCGCATCCTGAGCCGGCCCGGGCCGCCGGCGCTGGACAAGGGGAAGGTCTGGCATATCCGCAAGCCGCTGGACGCCGGGGCCATGCACGCGGCGGCGCAGGCGCTGGTGGGGCTGCACGACTTCACCACCTTCCGCGATGTGAACTGTCAGTCGAAATCGCCGGAGAAGACGCTGGACGTCGCCCGCGTGGATCGCAGCGGCGACGAGGTTCATCTGGTGTTCGAGGCGCGCAGCTTCCTTCACCGTCAGGTCCGCTCCATGACCGGAACGCTCGCCGAGGTCGGCCAGGGCCGATGGGCGGTCGAGGATGTGGCGGCGGCCCTGGCCGCGCGCGACCGGACCGCCTGCGGGCCCGTGGCGCCGTCGGACGGCCTGTATCTGACCGGCGTCGTCTATTGACATGAAAGAGCCCGCCGGAAACCGGCGGGCTCCCTGTCCGCGCAAGGCGTAGCTAGTTCTTGGCTTCTTCGGCGCCCGAGGTGACGGCCGAGCCGGCGGCCTGGACGTCGCGCCCGACGCCCGAGATGGTGTTGCAGGCCGACACGGCGAGAGCCGCGGCGACGAGAGCGAGGACTGTGATCTTCTTCATGGGGAAATCTCCGGAGGCGTTGAACCTTGGCAGTAAACGCGAAGCGGGGGCGCGCGGTTGCATGGCCAAGCCGGGGTGCGATCTGCTAACCGCTGCGGCATGAGCCAGCCGCCCAACACCGCCGCCCGTCGTCTTGTCGAAACCCTCGTCATGAACGGCGTCGACCGTGTCTTCTGCGTGCCGGGAGAGAGCTATCTGGCCGTGCTGGACGCGCTGGCGGACGTGCGGGAGAAAATCCAGGTCATCGCCTGCCGTCACGAGGCGGGGGCCGCCAATATGGCCGAGGCCTACGGCAAGCTGACCGGCCGACCCGGCGTCTGCATGGTCACCCGCGGACCCGGCGCGACCCACGCCTCGATCGGCGTGCACACGGCGCATCAGGACTCGACGCCGATGATCCTGTTCGTCGGCCAGATCGCCCTGACCGACCGCGGACGCGGCGCCTTCCAGGAGGTCGACTACCGCGAAGTCTTCGGCGGACTGGCCAAATGGGCCACCGAGATCGAAAGCCCGGAACGCACGGTCGAGGTGGTCGAACGCGCCTTCGCCACCGCGCTTCAGGGCCGGATGGGGCCGGTGGTCATCGCCCTGCCCGAAGACATACTGGGCGCCGACGGCGGCCCCGCGCCGATCCGGCCGGTGACGCCCGCGAAAGCCGCGCTGGATTCCGCCTTCGTCGAACAGGTGCGTTCACGGCTGGCCAAGGCCGAACGCCCCCTGCTGGTCCTGGGCGGCTCGGGCTGGACCGGGGACGCCGCCGCCGCCATCGGCGACTGGGCCGAAAGGATCGGCCTGCCCGTCAGCCTGTCGTTCCGGCGCAAGGATCTGATCTCCAACGACCGTTCGAACTACGCCGGCGACCTCGGTCTGGGGTGCAATCCGAAGCTGACCGCCCGCGCGAAGGCCGCCGATCTGGTCATCGCCATCGGCGCCCGGCTGGGGGAGAATCCGACGCAAGGCTACACCCTGTTCGACCGCACGCGCACGGCCGACACGCTGATCCATATCCACCCCGGCCCTGAGGAACTGGGCCGCGTCTGGACGCCGCTGCTCAGCGCGGCGGCGGATAACTCGCTGGCCGCCCTCGCCCTCGCCGCGACCGATCCCGGACGGACCTGGCATGACGAGGCCGCCGCCGCCCACGCCGGCTATCAGGCCTTCTCAACCCCCGTGCCGGTCACCGGCGCGGTGAACATGAGCGAGTGCATGGCCCACCTCGGCCAGGTCCTGCCCGCTGACGCCATCGTCACCAACGGCGCGGGCAATTTCGCCGCCTGGCTGCACCGCTTCTATCGCCACCGCGCCTGCCGGACCCAGCTGGCCCCGACCTCGGGGGCCATGGGCTACGGCTATCCCGCCGCCATCGCCGCCAAGTCGGTCCACCCCGACCGCGACGTGATCTGCATCGCTGGCGACGGGGACTATCTGATGACCGGCCAGGAGATCGCCACGGCGGTCCAGTACGGGATCAATGTCGTTGTCGTGGTCGTCGACAACGGGACCTACGGCACCATCCGCATGCATCAGGAGGGCCATTACCCGGGCGCCGACCGGGTCATCGCCACGGATCTCAGGAACCCCGATTTCGTCAAATACGCCGAGGCCTTCGGGGCGTTCGGGGTGCGTTGCGAACGGACGGAAGACTTTCCCGCCGCGCTGGAAGCCGCACGGAACGCCGGCCGTCCCGCCCTCGTTCACCTGCTGACCTCGGCCGAGGACATCGCGCCCAATCGCACGATCACCGGCCTGCGCTCGTAACAGGAGCCGCCATGCGCGTCCTTCCGGTTCTGCTCGTCGCCACGACCCTGCTCAGCGGCTGCGCCACGCCCGCGCCGGATGGACCGCCAACAGGCGGCGACGGCAACGACTGCGCCGTCATCGCCGCCATCGCCAGGGAGCACTACCGCTTCAACGACACCGACAACCGGCCCCTGCCGATCCGGTTCGAGGGCGACTACAACCCGCGCTGCGACTGGAGTCGCCACGGCCTCGCCTTCGAAGCTTATGACCCCGACCGGCCCGGCGATCCGCGCGAGCGCGTGCGCTGGGTCAGCTTCGCCCGGCCCGTCTATGACGGCCGCGGCGCCGTGGTGGAGACCGGGATCATGCACGGGCCCCTCGCCGGCATGGGCTATGAGTGCCGGGTCATTTCGGGCTTCGCCGGCTGGACCGTGCCCGAAGGCTCGTGCCGGAACACCTGGGTCTCGTGACGCGCAGGCGGTGACGCGCGGGCCGCGCCCGCCTATGTTCGCCGCATGACCGACGCCTCAGCCGAAACCAACGACCGCCCCCTCACCCAGGACGGCCCCGCGCTGCGGCTGTGGATGATCGACGCCTCGGCCTACATCTTCCGCGCCTATCACGCCCTGCCGCCCCTGACGCGCAAGTCGGACGGCCTGCCCGTCGGCGCGATCCAGGGCTACTGCAACATGCTGTGGAAGCTGCTGCAGGATATGAAGGGCAGCGACGGCCCGACCCATCTGGTCGCCGTCTTCGACCATTCGGAGAAGACTTTCCGTAATGAGATGTACGACCTCTACAAGGCCAACCGCTCGGCGCCGCCCGAGGATCTGATCCCCCAGTTCCCGCTGGTGCGCGAGGCGACGGCGGCGTTCGGCGTGGCCTGTCTGGAGCTGCCCGGCTACGAGGCCGACGACCTGATCGCCACCTATGCCTGCAAGGCGCGCGACGCGGGGGGCGAGGCCGTCATCGTCAGCTCCGACAAGGACCTGATGCAGCTGATCGGCGGCGGCGTGGTCATGTGGGACCCGATGAAGGACCGGCGCCTGGCCGAGGACGCCGTGATGGAGAAGTTCGGCGTCCTGCCCGAGAAGATGGTCGACCTCCAGGCCCTGATCGGCGACAGCGTCGACAACGTCCCCGGCGCCCCCGGCATCGGCCCCAAGACGGCGGCCCAGCTGCTGGACGAATACGGCGATCTCGACACGCTTCTGGAACGGGCCGGCGAGATCAAACAGCCGAAGCGGCGCGAGACCCTTCAGAATTTCCGCGACCAGATCCTGCTCAGCCGCGAGCTGGTGCGCCTGACCTGCGACGCCCCGGCGCCCGAGCCGATCGACGACTTCGTGGTCCGCCACCCCGATCCCGAAATCCTGGGCGAGTTCCTCGACCGGATGGAGTTCCGCTCGCTGCGCAACCGCGTCGGCGACGGCAAGGCCCCCGCGAAAGACGGCACGGCGTTCGTCGCCCGGCCCAGGGTCACCAGCGCCCCCGTGGCCACCCCCCGCTACGGCCAGGTCCCGACCGGCCCGGCCGAGGCCCAGACCTTCGACATCGAGGCCTACCGCTGCATCCAGACGCTGGAGGAGCTGGACGCCTGGATCGCCCGGGCGACCGAGGCCGGGGTGGTCGGGTTCGACACCGAGACGGACGCGCTCAGCGCGACGCATGCGGGGCTGTGCGGGGTGTCGCTGGCGATCGGGCCGAACGACGCCTGCTATGTGCCGCTGACGCATGAGCATGAGCCGGCGGCGAACGCGGGCAGGCTGGATTTCGGCGGCGAGACCGACCAGCGCGAACCCCTGACCCAGATCGACAAGCCCACGGCCCTGGCGCGGCTGAAGACGCTGCTGGAGAACCCGGCCGTCCTCAAGGTCACCCAGAACGGCAAGTACGACCTCGCCGTCATGGCGCAGCGGGACATCCGCGTGGCCCCGATCGACGACACCATGCTGATCTCCTACGTGCTCGAGGGCGGGCTGCACGGGCACGGGATGGACGAGCTGGCGCGGCTGCACCTCGGCCACGACCCGATCCCGTTCAAACAGGTGGCCGGGACCGGCAAGTCCCAGAAATCGTTCAAACATGTCGAGCTGAAACCGGCCACCTGCTACGCCGCCGAGGACGCCGACGTGACCCTGCGCCTGTGGCGCATCCTCAAGCCGCGGCTGGCCGGGGAGAAGCTGACCACCGTCTATGAGACCCTTGAGCGCGGGATGCCCGCGGTCCTGGCCGACATGGAGCGGGCCGGGGTCCGCGTCGATCCCGACCGCCTCAAACGCCTGTCGTCCGAGTTCGGCCTGCGCATGGCCGAGCTGGAACAGCAGGCGCACGAGCTGGCCGGCCGCCCGTTCAACGTCGGCTCTCCGCGCCAGATCGGCGACATCCTGTTCGGCGAAATGGCCCTGACCGGCGGCCGGAAGACCGCCAGCGGCCAGTGGGAGACCGGCGCCGCCACGCTCGAAGCCCTGGCCCTGACCCACGACCTGCCGCGCGTCCTGCTGGACTGGCGCCAGCTGGCCAAGCTGAAAGGCACCTATACCGACGCCCTGATCGAGGCCGCCGACAAGACCACCGACCGCGTCCACACCTCCTACCAATTAGCCGCCGCCACCACCGGCCGCCTCGCCTCCTCCGACCCCAACCTCCAGAACATCCCGATCCGCACCGAGACCGGCCGCCAGATCCGCCAGGCCTTCATCGCCGCCCCCGGCCATGTCCTGATCAGCGCCGACTACAGCCAGATCGAGCTGCGCCTGCTGGCCCACATCGGCGACATCCCCGAGCTGAAGCGCGCCTTCGCCGCCGGCATCGACATCCACACCGCCACGGCCAGCGAGATGTTCGGCGTCCCCGTCGGCCAGATGGACCCCGAGACCCGCCGCCGCGCCAAGGCGATCAATTTCGGCATCGTCTACGGCATCAGCGCCTTCGGCCTGGCCGCCCAGCTGAACATCGACCAGGGCGAGGCCGGCGCCTACATCAAGACCTATTTCGAGCGCTTCCCCGGCATCCGCACCTATATGGACGCGACCAAGGCCCAGGTCCGCGAGACCGGCATGGTCAGCACCGTCTTCGGCCGCCGCATCCACATCCCCGCCATCCATTCCAAGTCAGGGGCCGAGCGCCAGTTCGGCGAACGCGCCGCCATCAACGCCCCCATCCAGGGCGCCGCCGCCGACATCATCCGCCGCGCCATGATGCGGATGCCGGGGGCTCTGGTTGAGGCCGGCCTGTCAACGAAGATGCTGCTCCAGGTCCACGACGAACTGGTCTTCGAGGCGCCGGAGGCGGAGGCCGAGCGCGCCATCGCCGTGATCAAGCGGACGATGGAGGGGGCGGCGGAACCGGCCGTGGCCCTGACGGCGCCGCTGGTGGTGGAGGCGAGGGCGGCGGGGAACTGGGACGAGGCGCATTGAGGGGGCGGCCGGTGAAAAAGGACGCTCGTCGGTGAAAACAGAGCTCCTTTGTTGAAATTTTCACCGATACGAATCATATTGGGCAGGCAAAGTCCTTCCCGCGTCCCGAACTGTCGCCGTATGGCGTGCGTGTCCCGGTTCCGCCGGGACTAGGGGCCGGGAAGGCGCCCTCCCCCTCACTGGAACCGCCAAACGTCGTCGATGCGCGGCCGCAGCATGTCGCGCCAGCGATGGGCGTCCCGGCGATCGGCGCGAAACGACCGCGCGATCGCGCCCGCGCACATGTCGGCGAGCTGGATCAGCGGATCGGTCTTTGAATCCGAGAAGCGACAATCACGTACAGCACCCTCGCGCACCTTGCGGCGGATGGCGGTCGAAAGCTTCTGTCGGAACTCCCGGTCGCCGGAGCCGTCGATGATGACCTTGGCGTTGGTCAGGCGGCCGTTGTCGTGGCGCAGCATCTGTTTGACGAAGAACTCGTAGAAACTCTCCTTGTCGGTCTGCAGATGGGCGGAGCGGATCACCGCTTTCTCGACCACGATAGCGCGGACGCGGAAGGGCGCGGCGGCGACCGCGCGAAAGAAGCGATCCCGCACCTCGTCCCGGCTCTTGCTGAATTTGAACTCGCCCTTGTGCATCGGGCGCGCGGCCGACCCTTCGATCAGACGACGCGTCAGGGCCGCGTCGTCGGCGTCGTCGAACATGATCATGGCGGCGACGAACACGGGGGAACTCCCTTGGTCGACCTTGAAGCCAGCGTCTCCGCTTTCGTCGATGTAGACAAGCATGGCCGTATGATCGACCGGATTACTCCCGGTTGTGAAGGGGCACACGCGCGCGCCTGTTCAGGGCGCCGCCGCCGCCATCATCCGCCGCGCCATGATGCGGATGCCGGGGCGCTGGCCGACGCCGGCCTCTCAACGAGGATGCTGCTCCAGGTCCACGACGAACTGGTTTTCGAGGCCCCCGAAGCCGAGGCCGAGCGCGCCATCGCCGTGATCAAGCGGACGATGGAGGGGGCGGCGGAACCGGCCGTGGCGCTGACGGCGCCGCTGGTGGTGGAGGCGAGGGCGGCGGGGAATTGGGACGAGGCGCACTGAGGGGGCTTTGCGGTCTCGCCAGCTCAGAATGGGATGTCATCTCCTAGGGCCGCTGGTTCAGTCAGTTTCAAACGGAGGCGCCCTCCATGGAGCTCATAGGTCTCGCCCGTTACGTCGTTCATCCAGCGGACCATTCGATTGCTGCTGTTCACCAGATAAGCCGCCGCATAGAGCTGGTTGTTTGAGTTGAAGGCCTCGACCACCCTCTTTCGCTGGGCGGGCATCAGAGACGTGAGCGCGCTCGTCATCCGCTTGAACAGGTCGGTCGTTTCCCCCCAACTCGGTGAGGCAGCGAAAGCCTCGATAAGAGCATTGTTCAACCGGTCCCCCGCACCGAGCTCTTTGGCGAGGAGCTTGTACAGCTTTGCCGCCGAGCCTTCCGGATTGTCGAGAGAGCCGGGCGTGGCTTGAATGTGGCCCACGAAGCCTCCCGGGGCCTTCTTCCCGAGCTTTACGCAGACAATAGGTTTCTGCGCGCCCAGCGCGTAGCCGATCTCCTGCTGGGTCCAAATGCTCTCTTCGAAGTCGTCGGTGAAGTAGACGATCATTATTTCCATGGTCTCCAGACCGAGCATGATCTGCTGGCGCCATTCGGTCTGGGCCGGAATGGTGTCATGAGCGACGAAACAGCTAATGCCGTATTGCTCAAGCGCGTCCGCGAGCCGGTGGGCACCTGCCTTGTGCTCGTCGCGATGAGTTATGAATGCCCGGACCAGACCTGGCTTCCAAAACTCGATCGTGTCAGGGTTTGGCACGGGCCGCCCCTGATACTCCTTCGCAGCTTGATACTCGGGGTCGTTCTCGTCGGCGAGCTCAAGGTGGCATTCCCGGACGTGCTCATTCGACCGCGTGATTAGCCCGTTGAGGTCTTCAGCCAGCTTACCTGTCAGCTCCTTTCGGAGCTCTGTCGTAAACGGCACCAGCGTGTCGAGCGGCAAGTAGAATACGACGTCGTGGCCGTAGCTCCCGCCGTTCCAGTTGTCGGTCTCGACCTGTAGCTCGATGCCTACACGCGCCGCTTCGAGGATCGCCGCGCGATTTTCCAGTCCCGCTCTACGGTACATCGCGACCAGTTGCCGAAGTAGGCCCGGTAGCCGTCCGGGGAATGTGAAGTTGATCGCCATTCCGAGACTATCGCCGCGTTCGCGTGAGCCGGAAAGGTGCAGGCACAGCCCAAACAACCGGAAGCTTGCGCGTCAACCATCCCGCCCCCATCTACAGTTGAAGCTTGGCTGCTGGGAGACTGGTCGTGGGTGAGAAGCGGTTTCCTTGGAAGGGCAACTTCCGCATCGTCCCCCCGAAAGTACGGGTGGAACTCGCGAAGATTGACAGCGAGCTTGTCGCTATCGCGGCCGTAAAGTCGGTTCACATCGCTGATGTGCAGTCCGGCCTCTATGCCCACCTCGGGCTAGATATCGACTTGCTGGATGGGTCGGTCATCACGGACGGGCCCAAGCAGCCACCTGCGGATGCAGGCAAATGGTCCTACCGCAATGAAAGAGGATGGGACCGAAAGCGCCCCGACCTCCCGATGGTCCCGAAGAGCTACGTTTTTGAGACACCTAACTTCGGTGATGCAGCGACCTATGGGACGCACATGCACGTCATGACGCGGGACGTGTATCAGCATCAGGTCTTCGAACCCCAAGGGATGGAGATTGAACCGACGATCTTGTCGCAGACTACGGCGGACAACGTCCTCGTGAAGTTCGCCTTGGCTCCGATGCTCAGCCGTGGTCAGCCGGAGTTTGAGCTTATGCTCCTGTGGGCGTTGAACGTCTTGCAGGAAAACACAGGCGTCACAGGGGTGTTTCCCAGCACAGCTACCAAGGAAGACTTCTTGGGCACCATCCAGCTTGACTGGGACATCTTCCCGCCCGGGACGATTGATGACGTTGTTGCGTGGTTCACCTCAAAACCGAGCGCTGCGTCGCGTGCACCGGATTTCGACAAGCACCTCCGGGACCGAACCGCTGCCTTCAACAAGCTGCAACCTGAGGCGTACATCCGAGGCTCAGGACAGTTCGGCTCTTACTTCGGTGCCAAGTTCGCTGACGACCTCGTCGTGTTCGAGAACCTCCGATACGGCAACGCACTGTATGTCTTGTACGACGACTGGAACGACATATCGAAGCGATCGCGCCTCGACCTGCTGCGCGACCATGACGCGAAGTTCGACCGAATCATCCACACTGATGATTGGCAGTTCCGCTTCCGTGAGTTGATCCGCCGGGAACTCGCTGCCAGGCGGCGCGGTCGAGGCCGTCACTAGCCAGCGGGTTCCGGGCCTCGGTTCGACTATTCCCGGACCCCATGAAGGTGAGGCTTAGTTTGGCCGGCTCTATCCGCTTCCACGAGATCATCTACCGCAAGGCCGATCTGCAGCGCATGCCGCCACTAGACCGGCGCTACTTCGTCATGCTTGGCCAACTCTACAATGATCTGGCGCAACTCCTGATTCAGCTGCTTTATCACTACCCGCTGGCTTGGGCCGAGACAGAGCCCATGCCACTTAGAGCACGCCGGTCCGCGGCGGCCTTGATGACGCTTCGCCAGCTCGCCGCCCGCATTTGGGAGGTAAACAGCCTGATTGACGGTCAGTTTAATCAGTTCGCGAAGAGCTATGATCGGGATAAGGCGATCAAGCCGCTTGTCGGCAAACTGCGGGCATACTTACAGGCACCAAACGCGGCGAAGGCGGTCCGACATTCCGCTGCGGCTCACTTCGACCAGAAGATGATCGACCAAGGGATCGAGTCATTGGGCGACGAGGTGGAGCTCCGCGACTTCTTCACCCACTCAGCAGGTAACATGACCTTCGATGGAGCAGACACCGTGCTGCTCTTCGGGATGGTGCGGTCGCTCGAAGAAGTGTGGGGCGAGAAGATCAGTGAGCCATTTCCAGCCCTTCAGAGGCTGGCGCTAGAGCTGCGCGATGGCGCTAGTCTCATCTTAGACATGGTCGTTCCGCTCTTGGCCGCCGTCTACAACAGGCATCTCGAAGACCCCTTCAAGACCTCCACGGTCTCAGTTCTATTCGACCAGCCGGAAGCTGACGAGGTCTCAGCTCCCGTGTTCATTTGCGGCCCGAACGAAAAGGATGATGAGGCGCGAGCCGTGTCCAATGCGAGCGCCCGACGAGCCGAATTGCGTTACCCGGGCGAGGGCATGACTCCCTGGGAGCGTTTTCAACGGACCCGGAATTAGGTTGTACCCGCCTCTAGGAGCGAAAAGTCGGCAGGGCCGTTACGCCGCGTCATGCAGGTCCGGGACGGCCAGGGCGTCGTCAGGACGCGATGCGTCCCTCCTCCACCTCAGCGCCCGCAGCTCGATCCGCGCCGCCTGGCGCAGGATGGCGCCGGGGCAGGCGCGCTCGATCTCGGACAGCAGGGTGCTGATGCCGGCGCGGCCGTCGGCGCTGGTCAGGTCGAGGCCCTCCAGGGCCTCCAGCAGGCGGGTGGTCGGGTCGTCGGCCGTCATCTCGCATCCTCACTCTGTCACCGCCGACCCGGGATGATCCAGCCGCGCGCGGCGGGCGGAGTCAATCGGAACGTTCATGATTTGTTCTTTTTAACCACAGCGGAGCGACCCTGCCCCCTCCGGCCCTTCGGGCCACCTCCCCCATGAAGGGGGAGGAGAGCGGTCCCTTGTCATCCCGGCCGAAGCGAAGCGAAGAGCCGGGACGGGACGGGCCATTGTCATTCCCCTCCCGGATAGCCCGCAGGGCTGAGCCGGGAGAAGGGCGGCGACCAGCGCGCCTTCCTGACCCTTGCCCCGGACAGCGGCTGGCGCCGCTTCCGGGACGGTCATGGGGTTGCCGCCACCGTCCCGGATCACCGCTGCGCGGCGTCCGGGATGACAAGGGAGCGGCGCTTCACCCCTGTCTCGCAACCCCCCGACAAAAGGGCGAGGAAAGGCAGGGTGCGGGCCGGCCCCTCCACCATGCTTCGCATGGTCCCGTCGTCCGATCGCCTCCGGCGACCGTTCCTCCACCCCCCAGGGGGGAGGAGACGGGGTGTGCGGACCTGCCCCCTCCGGCCCTTCGGACCCGTCGTCGGATCGCATGCGATCCTCCTCCACCCCCGGAAGGGGGAGGAGAAATATTTTTCCTGGCGCCCGGTTTGTTGCTGTCATGGGGGTTTGCGGGGCGCGGGGGGCGATTTGCGCGCCGCAGGGGCGGATGGGCGCAGACTGTCGGCCATGGGAAAACCGAGCAAATTGTCCGAGGCCCATTGGGAGGCGCTGTTCTATCGCGATGCGGCCGGAGAGCCGCGCAAGGCGCTGGCGGCCGACTATGGCGTGACCGTGGGGACCATCGCCTGGCAGGCGCGCAAGCGGCGGCGGATGAAGGGGCAGGTCGCGGGGGCGGTGGACCGGCGGCGGCGGCCCGAGGGCGGCTGGCCCGACGACCATGTGTTCATCCAGAGCCGCAGCGGCATGACGCCGCGACGCTGGCGCCAGCTGCTGGCCCGCTATGTGGCGGGCGAGGCGCTCTGGGTCCTGTCCGGCGAATACGGGGTCTCGGAGGGGGCGATCAGCCACAACGCCAGGGCGTGGGGGATGCGCAAGGCGGACTGGCCGGCGGCGGTGTATCTGCCGTGCGCGCCGTCGGAGGACGGGCGCGGGCCGCGGCCCGAGATGGCCTTCACCTTCGACCGCGAGGATCCGGAGAAGACCCGCGCGTCGCTGGGGGCGGCGATCCTGCGGGCGCTGGCGGAGGGGCGGCAGGCCGACGCGGCGGCGCTGGGGCGGATGTGGGGGATGGTCGAGCGGATCTACATGGGGCGGGGGATGTGAGGGGGCGTGGGCATGTTGGGGCGCTATCGCTCGCCGCGCGGCGGCTCGCTGCTTGAGCGCGGACCGTGCTAATCCCCCGCCATGACCCCCCAATCCGTGGATGTCCTGATCGTCGGCGCCGGCGCGGCCGGGATGATGTGCGCCGTCGAGGCCGGGCGGCGGGGGCGCTCGGTGCGGGTGCTGGATCATGCCCGGGCGCCGGGGGAGAAGATCCGCATCTCGGGCGGGGGGCGGTGCAATTTCACCAACCTGGGGACGACGCACGGGATGGGGCCGGCCAACTTCCTCGGCGAGAACCCGCGGTTCGCGACCTCGGCCCTGAAGCGGTTCAGCCAGCACGACTTCGTCAAACGCGTCGATGCGGCGGGCATCGCCTGGCACGAGAAGACCCTGGGGCAGCTGTTCTGCGACGACTCGGCGAAACAGATCATCCGTATGCTGACCGACGACATGCGGGCGGCGGGGGTGGGGCTGTCGCTGGGGGTTTCGGTCGAGCGGGTCGGGCGCCTCGGCGACGGGTATGAGGCGGCGCTGTCGGACGGGTCGGTGGTCCGGGCGCGCTCGCTGGTGCTCGCCACCGGGGGCAAGTCGATCCCGAAGATGGGGGCGACAGGCTGGGCCTATGACGCCGCGCGGGGGTTCGGGCTGAGGGTGACCGAGACGCGGCCGGCGCTGGTTCCGTTGACGTTCGAGGCGGGGCTGCTGGAGCAGCTGAAGCCGCTGGCGGGGGTGGCGGTGGACGCCGTGGTGAAAGGCGGAGGAACCAGCTTCGCCGAGGCGATGCTGTTCACGCACCGCGGCCTGAGCGGGCCGGCGATCCTGCAGATCAGCTCCTACTGGCGCGAGGGCGAGGCGATCACCGTCGCCATGGCGCCCGGCGAGGATGTGTACGCCCGGCTCAAGGCCGCGAAGGAGGAGAACGGCAAGCAGATGGTGCATACGGCCCTGGGCCACATCATCCCCCGCCGGCTGGCGGAGAGCGTCTGCGAGCGCGAGGGGGTGAAGGGCAAGCTGGCCGAGGTCGGGGACAGGACCCTGCGCCGGCTGGACGCGGCCGTGAACGCCTGGACCGTCAAGCCGGTGGGGTCGGAGGGGTACCGGACGGCCGAGGTGACGCTGGGCGGGATCGCCACGGACCAGCTGGACCAGCAGACCATGGCGGCGAAGGCGGTCCCGGGCCTCTACGTCATCGGCGAGGCCGCCGACGTGACCGGCTGGCTGGGCGGCTACAATTTCCAGTGGGCCTGGTCGTCGGGTTGGGCCGCCGGGCAGGTGTGCTAGGAGACCCGCCATGCCCTTCACCGCCACCGTCCTGACCATGTTCCCCGAGGCGTTTCCGGGGCCGCTCGGCGTGTCGCTGATCGGCACGGCGTGGCGCGAGAGGGGCTTGTGGAGCCTTGAAACGGTTGACATTCGGGCCTTTTCCACAGATACGCGCGGCTTCCTGGACGACACCCCCGCGGGTGGCGGCCCGGGAGCCGTGCTCAAGGCGGACGTGGTGGCCCGGGCGCTGGACAGCGTATCCGGTCCGGCGCGGCCGCTTTTGTACATGAGCGCCCGGGGTCGGCCCCTGACCCAGGCGCGCGTCAGGGAATGGGCGAAGGCGGACGGGATCGTCGTCCTGTGCGGCCGTTTCGAAGGGGTGGATCAGCGCGTGCTGGACGCGCGCGGGTTCGAGGAGGTCTCCGTCGGAGACGCGGTTCTCGCCGGCGGCGAGGCGGCGGCGATGGTGGTGATCGAGGCGTGCGTGCGATTGATCCCCGGAGTGCTGGGCCAGGCGGAAAGCCTGAGTTCGGAGAGCTTCGAGGACGGTCTTCTGGAGCATCCGCAGTACACGCGACCGCGGACGTTCGAGGGGCTGGAGATACCCGAGGTGCTTCTGTCGGGCGACCATAAAAAGGTCGCCGCATGGCGCGAAGAGCAGCGGCGCGAGACGACCCGGGAACGACGGCCAGACCTCTGGGCGGCGCATCTGGACAAGACCCATGCGGGGCATGACCCCGCCAAATCACAGGTAAAGAGCAAAAAAGCTCGAGGAGAATGACATGAACATCCTGCAGACCATCGCAGCCGAAGAAAAAGCCCGCCTGATCGAGAAGCGCGCCATCCCCGACTTCCAGCCCGGCGACACGCTGCGGGTCATGGTCAAGATCAAGGAAGGCGAGCGCGAACGCATCCAGGCCTTCGAGGGCGTCTGCATCGCCCGCGCCGGCGGCGGGATCAACGAGAATTTCACCGTGCGCAAGATCAGCTTCGGCGAGGGCGTCGAGCGCGTCTTCCCGCTGATGTCGCCGAACATCGACGCCATCGAGGTCAAGCGCCGGGGCGTCGTGCGGCGCGCCAAGCTGTATTACCTGCGTGACCGCCGCGGCAAGTCGGCCCGGATCGCCGAGAAGCAGACCATCCGTCCGGTCAAGGGCGTGGTGGTGCCGGAAACCGGCAAGGCCGAAGGCCCGGCCGACACGGAAGCCTGAACCGCCTCCGACCTGTCCAAAGAATGAGGCCCCGGTGCAGACCGGGGCCTTTTTTCATGTCCGGTCAGTGCGGATATAGCGGGTTGCCGGCGTCGCGCTGGCCCTGGAGGCTGTGGCGAAGGTCGTGCACCTCCTCGCGCCCCTCGCCGACCCGGAAAAAGGCGCGGCGGATGGCGTCGCGGGTGGTGGCCGAGATCTGGCTGTCCTCCAGCGCCTTTTCGAAGCGGGCCCGGACGGCATCCTCGGCGCTTTCGACCGCGCCGATCATGCCGGTCTCGTCGCGCATCAGGGCGTGTTTGACATCGGCGAAGGCGCGCTGGGCCTTGGCGAGGATCGAGCCCTCGGCGGCGGGATCCCCGCCAAGCGCCCGGACCATCGACTGCAGCTCCTCGGCGACCTGTCGACGTTCGAAGCTGCGACGCCCGAACAGGTCGCGATGGCCCGGGTCGTCGGTCTCGCCCGAGGCCAGACGATAGCCGTCGGCGCTGTCTATGGTGGTCTGGATCAGGCTGTTCAGAACGTGAATGTCGTGGTGATTGGCGTTGGACATGACGGGATCCCCGCGGGTTCTCCGCCTTAAACCCCACCGTGGCCGTGTTGGTTGCCTTGTCAGCGCCCCCGCAGGCTCCGGCAGCGTTCGGCGAACCCCGCCAGCGCCTCCGGCCGGGCCGCCTGGAGCGGGCCGACCGACTGGGCGCCGTAGACCGCCCGCACCGGCTCGCCTCGCGCCAGCCGGTCGAGCAGGTCCGGATCGACGGGCCCGCCGCCGGTCACCCCGGCGCCGGGCGCTTCGAGGTCGGCGACATGGGCGAAGGCCTCGTCGCCGGCCCCGAGGGTCAGCCGGTCCTCGCTGCCGATGACCTCGAAACCGGGCACGAATATCCGGAAGGCCGGCGCCCCGGGGCCGCAGGCGAGCCGGAGGCGTTCGATTCCCGAGGCGTCGACGAAGGCCATGCCGGGCGGGGCCTCGGCCGGCGGAACCGGCGAAGGTTGCGACGGAATCGGAAGCGGCTCGACCGGCGCGGCCGGGGCGGGCTCCGCGTCCCGGTTGCAGGCGGTCAGGCCCAGCAAGGCGGCGGCGAGCAGGACGGTTCGCATCCGGGACCTCTTTCAGAGTTTTGTGCGCAGCGACCACAGCTCGGGGAAGCAGCGGCGCTGCAGGGTCTCGGTCAGATAGGCGACGCCCTCGGTGCCGCCGGTGCCGCGACGGCGGCCGATGATGCGTTCGACCGTGACCACGTGCTTGTGGCGCCAGGTCAGCAGGGCGTCGTCCAGGTCGACCAGCTTTTCGGCCAGCTGGTAGAGAGGCCACCAGCGCGCCGTGTCGCGATAGACCTCGAGCCAGGCGGCCTCGACGCCCTCGGACGGCTCCCACGGCTTGCTGACGTCGCGGTGCAGGACCTCGGCCGGGACCGGGAGGCCGGCGGCGGCCAGCTGGCGCAGGGCGTCGTCGTAGAGGCTGGGCGCGGCCAGGGCGGCGCGCAAGGCGGCGTGGGCCTCGGGCCGTTCCTCGTGGAAGCGCAGAAAACGGTCGTCCTTGAGTCCCAACATGTATTCGAAGCGGCGGAACTGGTCGCTCTGGAAGCCCGAGGAGGAACCCAGCACGCCGCGGAAACGCAGATAGTCGGCCGGGGTCATGGTGGCCAGGATGTCCCAGCTCATGGTCATGACGGCCTGGATGCGGCTGACCCGCGCGAGACCCTTGTAGGCGGGGACCAGATCGCCGGCGCGGACCTGGGCCTGGGCCCTGGCCACTTCATGCAGGATCTGTTTGAGCCACAGCTCCTTGGTCTGGTGGATGATGACGAACAGCATCTCGTCGTGCTCGTCCGAGAGCGGATGCTGCGCCGCCAACAGATCGTCGAGCGACAGATAGCCGGCATAGGTGATGTCGGACGGATGGGCGGGCGCGTCGGTCATCCGCGACCTATCGCCCGGGTCGGGGTCGGGCTCAAGACTTGTCGGGCTTCCTGACGTCGGCGCCGCCCGAGCGATCCGCACGTTCATCCCAGCCCTCGCGATCGGAACGGAAGGCCAGGGCCATCAGGACCCAGGTCAAGGCGATCGTGCCGAGAATTCCCAGCGAGAGCGCGATGAAGCCGTGAACCGGCATGGGGTCGCCGCCGATGGCCCCCCACGCCCAACTGACGCCGACAACCGCCATGACAGCGACGCCGGCCGCGATGAGGAGGGTGCGGAAACGGGGCATACGGCGATCTACACCCGCCGTGGCGCGGGCGCACCCCCGGAAACCTGCACGGCGCGGTCGGTCAGGCCGCGTGGCGGATCGAGACCGTCATGCCGGGACTGGCCGACAGGGTCATGCGGGCCTCCAGCTGTTTGACCAGGGCCTCGACGATGGCCGTGCCGAGACCGCCGTGGGGCGCAGGAACGGCACCGCCCGCGGCGCCGACGCCGTTGTCGTGGACGATCAGGGTCCAGCCGCCGCCCCCGCTGGCATAGCTTACGGTCACCACGGCGTCGGCCCGGTTGTCCGGAAAGGCGTATTTGATGGCGTTGATGACCAGTTCGGTGACGATCAGGCCCATGCTGACAGCCTTGTCGGAGCCGATGAAGCCATGGTCGGCGTCCACCCTGATGCGGATCGGCTGGGTCTCGCCGACCATGGAGGCCGCGAGGCTGGCGCAGAGCTTGGTCAGGTAGGGGCCGACCTCGATCTGGTCGAGGCCGCCCGAGGCGTGGAGGTGGGACTGGACCTCGGCGACGGAGAGCACCCGCTGGTGCGCGTCCTTGAGGTGCAGGCGGGTCTCCTCGGAGGTCACGGCCCGGGCCTTGATCAGCAGGATGCTGGCGATGATCTGCAGGCTGTTGGCGACGCGGTGCTGCATCTCCTGCAGCAGGACCTGCTTCTGGCGCAGCAGCTCCTCGGTGTGTTCCAGCAGCTCGGCCAGTTCGCGCTCGACTGTCCGGCGCGCCGTGACGTCGGTGAAGGCCAGAAGGATGGTGCTGTTGGAACTGGTTGCGTAGATCACCTTGCGCGCGTTCAGCAGCATGGTTCGGCGGCCGACGCCGGGGAAGTCGTGGTCGACCTCGAACCCGTCCATGGCGGTCTTCTCGGGAATTATGGTCTCGAGCAGCAGACGCAGGGCCGGAATGTTCCACTGGCCGTCGCCAAGGTCGTAAAGCAGACGTCCCATGGTGTGGACGGGGTCGACCTTGAATATCTCGTAGAAGGCGCGGCTGGCGGCCAGCACCCGGAGACCGCCGTCGAGAACGATCAGCGGCTCATGGATGGTGTCGACGATCGCCTGGGCGAGCGTCTGGGCGTCCTCGATCCCGGGGATCGTCGTCGACATGTGGAGAGGGGCGTCCAGCGAAGGCGCGAAGGGCGGCCAGCCGGTCACCTGTACGCGTAAAAACCGGTCCCGTGGGAAATTAGGTTGGCAAGCCGGCTCAGGCCCGCCGGGCGTAACGATCCTGCCACTCGGCCTGGTGGGCGAGGTCCCGCCAGTAAACCGCCATGCTGGTCCACTCGGCGCGCATCCGGGAGGCGCTGTCACGGGCGGCGAAGCCGTCCATTCGCGCGGCCATCGCCATGCATTGCGAAGCGGTTCTCATCATCCATCCCGTCAGGCCGGACAAACCGGCTGACTGTGGAACCCGCCCGCGACCTTTGGGGTCCGTACGGCGGCGCTTAGCGCTGGACCCACTGGCCTTGGGCGTTGCGGTACCACTGGCCGGAGCTGATGCGCGGCAGCAGCTGGGTCTGGAACATGCGCGCGGCCGCCGCCTCGACGGTGGCTCCATCGCCGGCGGCCTGGGCGCTGCGCGCATAGGCTTCGCGGCGGGCTGCATTGGTGACCTGGACGGCCGCGGTCAGGGCCGGGTCGGACGAGGGGACGCGGAAGCCGAGGTAGCCGTCGGCCTGTTCGCCCACGGTCCCCTGCGCCTTGGCGGCGTCGATCGTCGCCTTCTGGGCCGGGGTTTGGGCGAAGGCCGCGCCCGCGGCCACGCCGAGGGCCATGATGGCCGCCGTCACGACGAAGAGCTTGCGGAAAGACATCTCGGGCAACTTTCGCATCAGAACAGGTTGGGATTCTCGACGAGGAGGTCCTGAAGCTCCTTGTCGAGGCGCACGCGAACATCGGCGTCGAGCTTCGCGTAGATCTGGATCGGATCGACCTGCAGCCGAACCGTGGGCGTGCAGGCGGTCGCGCCGACGGCGGCGATGAGGCCGAGCAGGGCGAGGCTTGCGCGCGTCCGGGTCATGAGCGGTGGTCTCCGGTCTTCAATCCGCAGCGATCTAACGCGATGGACGGTGAACGGGTTCTGAACGGCGAAGGTGGCCTGATCAGGGCGCGACCGGCGGGGACGTTTCGGGCGGCGCCGCGGACCCCGGCGAGGGCCGGCCTTCGCGGGCGCGGTTCAGTTCCAGCAGATCGCCGATCAACTGGTTGAGGTTCAGGGTCGTATCCAGCGTCAGGTCGATGCCGGTGCCGGACGGCAGGGGCAGCGGGCGGTTGAGGAATTCGCGGCTGATGAACTCGGCGATGGATATCCGCAGCTCCTGGCGTTCGGGCGGATCATGCCGGCCGCGGATGCGGAACAGGACGCCGATCCGGCCCTCGTCGAGGCTGTTGACCTCGGCGGACAGGATGTCGAACGACAGGTTCTCCATCGCCTGATAGGCCAGATCCTGAACTGTGTTGGGCGGCACCGCCTCGCCGCCGCCGCCGGCCTCGAGCCCGCTCAGGGCCTCGCGGGCGATGGAGAGGCGTCCGGGCTGGACCGCCGCCAGCGAACCGCCGGCGATGCGGACGCCGTTCACCCGGTCGGAGGTGAATGGCAGACGTCCCGAGACCACGGCGTCCAGATTGACCTTGTCGCCGAAGCCGGCCCCCGCGATCACCTGGCCCAGCTGGACGTTCTCCAGCACGATGACGCCGCTGATCGGCTGGTTCGGGTCCAGCGGCACCGCGAACGGTTCGACGCGGATCCGGCCGTCGGCCACGGCCAGTTCGCCGCCCTCGATGGTTACGGCCGCCTTGTCGAGACCGAAGGTCAGTTCAATGTCGGTCAGGGGCGCGACCGATTCCAGCAGCTCGGCCGTCAGCCGCTGGCCCGGCGCGGCGGTCAGGGGGGCCAGGTTGATGAAGTCGACGGTCCCGCGCAGGCCCTTCACCGGACCGGCGGGGCTTACGAAGTCGAGGCCGGGGATGGTCAGGCGGCCGGAACTGGTCCCCTCCGCGTCGGCCCGCCAATCGATGCGGCCGTCGAAGCCGACGGAGCCGGTCGCCGGGGAGCCCACGAATTCGGCGAGGGGGCTGAGATCGGCTGGCTGAAGGCCGCCCTCGGCGAAGACGATCGACGGCGCCGAAATGGTCAGGCCGCCGGCGCCGGCCTGGCCGTCGTGGGCCAGGGTCAGGCGGCCGAGCGCCGCTTCGCCGCGGCTGAGATCGAAGGCGCCGGTCCAGTCCTCGTCGGCGAGCCGGGCGGAGCCCGTCGCGTCCAGGGGATGGAAGCGCAGGGGCGTGGTCGCGTCCTCCACCGTCGCCCGGGCCACCCGGGCCTCAAGACCGACGCCGCCGGGACCGCCCATGGCCGTGAAGCCGCCCCCGACGTCCCGGAAATTCAGCGCCAGGAAGGGGGCGGCGGCGTCCAGGCCGCGCACCGCGCCGTCGGCCCGCCAGCGCCCGTCGGCGACGCTGACCAGAGGGCGGCCCGCGGGGCATATGTCGCCGGCGATGTCCGTGACGTCGCTCTCGTCGAGCTCCAGTCGTTCGACGGTCAGGGGCGCGCAACCCGCCGCGACATAGGTCAGGCGGCCGCTCGACGAGGCCAGCTCGCCCCGGGTGCGCAGCGCGATGTTCCGGGCGAGTCCGAAATCCAGGGCGGCGCGGCCGTCCAGGGCGGCGGTGAAGCCGGAAGGAGTCAGACGCCAGGCGGGGATGTCGAAGGACGCTTCGGGCAGGCCTTCCCCCCGCATCGCCGTCAGCGACAGGGCGCCTCCGCCGGACTGGCCGCGCGCGGCGGCGAAGACCGGCGCGGCGGCCGGGCTGAGCGTCAGCACCCCGCCGTTGGCCGGCCGCAGGGTCGCCGGCCGGGTCAGGACCAGGCGCGTTCCCGAATGTCCGGTGGTCAGCCGGAAGGCGGGAACCTCGACGGCGAAGGCCGCGAGGGCGCGCTTCATTCCGGCGAGTTCGGGGATGTCGTCGCCGGCAGGCGGGCCGAACAGCGGCCAGGAGCCCCGGGCGGCCCGGAAATCCCCGCTCGCGGTGATGCGCAGGCCGCCGTCCGAGACGAGGTCGAAATCCGCCGAACCCCGGGACCCGGCCAGGGTCAGGTCGTCCCAGGTCAGTCGATCCGCCGACAGGATGACGGGTCCCTGGACCTCGACCGCCGCGCCGCGGCCTCCGATCTCCAGCCGGCTGGAGGTCACGGCGATCCCGGCGCCGTCGAGCCCGGCGCCGGAGGCGCGGGCGGCGGACAGGACCGCGCCCCCATCCAGACGCCAGTTCATCCCGCGGGCGTCGCGCGCCAGAACGGTGCGGGCGCCGGTCAGCCGCAGGCGCGGAGCCGCGGCCGATCCTCCGGGACTGTCGACCCGCGCGGCGCGGAGATCGGCGGCGGCGGTCCCTTCGATGCGGAAGGACTCGATCCAGCCCCGCGTCCCGCCGTCGAAGGTCAGGTGCAGATCGGCGTCGCGCGCCCTGGCCTCGCCGGCGGCGAGGCGGGCGGCGGCGAGGCGCAGGTCGACCCGCGCCCGACCGTCGCCGCGCCGGGTCTCGAGATCGGGATAGGGCAGGTCGCCGGCCAGGGTCAGGCGTGCGGCCTCGCCGGCGAGGCCCGGCGAGGCGGCGCTGTCGACGGCGGCCTCGAGGCGCAGGGCGACCCGGTCGCCGGTGGTGGTCAGATCGACCGTGGCCCGCAGCCCGCGCGCCTCGACCGCGCCGCTCCTGAACGCCGTCGCCGGCATCCGGGCGGTCAGCCGCATCAGCTTGCCGTCGTCGACGCGCGCGTCGCCGAGGATGTTGGTCGGGCCGTAGTCCGTGTCGAGCCGCACGCGCGCGCCCTCGACCAGGACCAGCGGGCCCCGGCTGTCCGGGCGGGGCGGCCGGCCGGTGAAGCGCTCGACCAGCGGATCCAGCGAGCCCAGGGTCAGCCGGCCGCCGCGGACGCTGGCGCGAACCACCGGACGGACCAGACGGATGCGGCCGGGGGTCAGGCCGAGGCCCCCCTTCGACCACGGCGCGCCGATCGCATAGTCGACCTCGACGCGTTCGACGGTGATGTCCGGGTTCGCCGGGTCGCCGATGCGGATGCTCGCCACCAGGCCGTCCAGCTCGACGCGTTCGACCTGCATGTCGGCGTCGACGCCCTGCCGCTCCAGCCAGCCGATCAGAACCTCGCGCGTCGCCGCGCGGCGGTTGAGATAGAGAAGGGCGGTCAGGACCACGAGCAGGCCGACGGCGACAGCCGCGATCAACCAGGCGCGCCGCCCGCGCCGGGGCCGTCGCGGCGGCCGGCCGGGGGTGGAATCGTCGGTCGCAGCGCTCATGGACGGGTCATACCGGGAGGGAGCCGCCGGAGGAAAGGGCGATGAGCAACCGGTGAATCCGCGTCAGCACAAGCACCGTGTCCATCGAAGCACAATTGAGTGGCGCATCGGCCACTTTGAGTGCGGACCGGGGCGGATCGGGAACGAGGCGTCGCGCGAACTCGCGGGAGACTGGTCCGGACAGACGAATACACTGTCCTGTTCCCGCGATAGTCTCATGGTTCACGCAAGCTTTACCAACGACTACGGCTCCGGTTAACGGTCTGTAACGAACCGCCTTCCCATGATGGGACGGACGGGCTATAGGGCCTGTCTCGCGCAGGGGGCTGCTCCGGCGCGATCCTTGCTTCAGTAGCTTTGGCGCCGGCCGGCGTCGTCGTTTGTCGGGGACCGATGGCTCAGTTCGATCCACGTCGCCAGCCGATGCGCATCGCTCCTCACGCCCTGACGGCGGTGGCGGCGATCTCGGTGGCGCTGCTTGCCGGACGCGTATACCAACCCGCGAGAGCGGAAGAGGCTCCGCCCCTCACCCAAAATCAGATCGCCGTTCTCGCCGACCAGGCCTTCGCGGCCGCCGGCATGCCCGCGGGCCTGACCACGCCCGAAGCGATTCCGGTCCAGATCCGTCGCGGCGAAACCTTCGAACAGGCCGTGCGCCGCACGGGCATCGCGCCCGAGGAAGCCTCGGCCGTCGCCGCCACCCTTTCCAACGCCATGGACGTGACCGCGATGCGCGCGGGACAGCGGTTCGAGACCGCCATTTCCAGGCCGCGCGGCGGCCGCGGCGACGCCCGCCTGATCGGCCTGACCATGCGGACCGGCCCCGCGACGCAGTTGACGGTCTCGCGCAGTTTCGACGGCGCCCTGCGCCTGCGCGCGCTGGAGGAGAAGGTCACGCACGAAACCGTGGTCCTGACCGGCAAGGTCGAGGGCTCGCTGGCGCGCACGGCGCGGCGCGAAGGCGCCCCCGCCGGCATCGCCCGCACAGCCGGCCGGCTGTTCTCGCACAAGTTCGATATGGACCGGGATATCCGGGCCAACGACGAATTCACCTATGTTTTCGACCGCACCGTGACCGAGAACGGCCGCACCATCGGCGCCGGCGATCTGCTGTACGCCGAACTCAAGGGCGTGGCCTTCTATCGCTTCCAGCCCGCGGGAGCCCGCGAGGCGCAGTATTTCGACGCCACCGGCAAGAACACCCGTTCGGCCATGATGCGCACGCCGCTGGAGCGGGGCTTCCGGGTCTCGTCGTCGTTCGGCTTCCGCCGCCATCCGATCGCCGGCTATCGCAAGATGCACCAGGGCATCGATTTCGCCGCCGGCATGGGGACGCCCGTCGTGGCTCCGGCCGACGGCGTGGTCGTCGAGGCCCGCCGCTGGGGCGGCTACGGCAACTGGCTGCGCATCCGTCATCCGAACGGTCTCGAGACCGGCTATGGCCACCTGTCGCGCTATGCCTCGGGCGTCCGCGCCGGCCAACGCGTCCGCCAGGGACAGGTCGTCGCCTATGTCGGCTCGACCGGCGCCTCGACGGGACCGCACCTGCACTATGAAATCTGGCGTCGCGGGCAGCGGATCAATCCGGCCGGCGTGCGCACCACCGAGGGCACCATCCTGGCCGGGGCCGATCTGGCGGCGTTCAGGGCTGAGAAAGCCCGCATCGACCGCATCCGGGCGGCCGGCGGCGAACGCCGTCCACAGGTCCAGCGCACCGACACCGCCGCTCCGGCCGCGGCCGCGCCGACAGGCCTGCGTCCGGCCCAGGGCCAGGCGGACTCCTAACCCGTCGCATTCGCCCCGGCGATCAGGGCATCGTCGATTTCCCGCGCCCGCACAGCCGCCTCGCGCTGGAACAGCCGGCCCGCATAGGCCTTGAAGGCGTCGCGGTCGGGGATGGACTTGAACTGCAGGCCCCAACCGATCTGGCTGCCCAGATAAACGTCCAGGGCGCTGAATCTGTCGCCTAGGAGCCAGGGTCCGCCGCTGCCGGTCACCGCCTGTTCGAGCGCATCGACCACCTGGTCGAAGCTGCCGTAGCCGGCCATGGCGGCCTTGTCGGCCGGAGCCAGAAGGTTCAGCGCCTTGGCCGTCACCGCGGCCTCAAGCGGCCCGGCGCCGAAGAACATCCAGCGCAGATAGGTCCCGCGCGCCGGATCGTCGAACGCCGGCGCGAGCCCCGCCTCGGGGCAGGCGTCGGCCAGCCAGGCGCAGACGGCGGCGCATTCGGTCACCGTTACGCCGCGCCAGGTGACGGCTGGCACCTTGCCCATCGGATTGATGGCCAGATACCCGGGGGCCTTCATCGTCGTGCCGTAATCCAGCACGACGGTGCGGTAGGGCCGGCCGATCTCCTCCAGCATCCATCGCGCGATGCGACCGCGCGACATGGGGTTGGTGTAGAAAACGATCTCGTCGTCGGACTGGCTCAATTCGCTCTCCTTCGCGTTTCCACGCGGACGCTAACCCGAAGACGACATGGAACAAAGACGAAACATCCTGAAAGCGCTGGCCGGAGGGGCGACGCTGTGGGCCGCCGGACCCGCCGCCCGGGCGCAGGCCGAATTCCGGTCGTCGCGGATCGCGGTCGCGACCCGCGGACGCGGGCCGGACCTGATCCTGATCCCGGGCCTGGCCTCGACCGCCGAGGTCTGGCGCGGCGTCGCCGACCGTCTCGCCGGACAGCGGCGGCTGCATCTGGTCTCGCTGCGCGGTTTCGGCGACCTGGCGCCCGAGGCCAATGCGAGCGGCGCGGTCCTGGGCGCGGCGGCCGGGGAGGTGCGCCGCTATATCGCCGAGCAGCGGCTGGACCGCCCGGCGATTATCGGCCATTCGATGGGCGGCCAGATCGGCCTCCGGGTCGCCGCCGACGCGGGCGACCGGGTCGGGCGGCTTATGGTGGTGGATTCCTCGCCCTTCTTCGCGGCCCTGATCAGTCCCCAGGCCCACGTCGGCGATGTCGAACCGATCGCCCAGCTGGCCTACCAGGCCGTCCAGTTCCTCGGCGACGAGGCCTTGCGGACCCGCGGACGGTCGATGGGGCTGGAGCTGGGCGGGGCGACCGACGCCGTGTTCAGCTCGATCGGCTGGCAGGGTGGCGACCGCCGCGTTCTGGCCCAGTCGTTGTACGAGGTGATGACGATCGACCTGCGTCGCCGCCTGCCCGACATCGTGGCCCCGGTGACGGTGGTCTACGGCTGGAACCCCGACCAGAACTCGCCGCGCGCGCGCGCCGATTCCCTGTTCCGCGAGGCTTACGCCCGTCTTCGCCGGCCCGCGACCTTCGAACGGATCGAGGGGGCCGAACACATGGTGATGATCGACCAGCCGCGACGGTTCCTGGCGGCGGTGGAACGGTTCCTGGCCTGAGGGTCAGTCCGCGTCGGGCTGCCGGTCCGGATGGGCGGCGACGAAGGCGGGGTGCCGGGCGGCGGCGGCGTCTATGGCCAGCAGGCGCGGAAAGGCGTCAAGCGGCACATTGAACCGGCGGGCCGAATAGATTTGCGGGATCAGATAGCAGTCGGCGAGGGTCGGCGACGCGCCGAAACACCAGCCGGCACCATGGTCCGCGACCAGCGCCTCCAGCGCTCCGAAGCCGGGAACGATCCAGCGGGCGGCCCAGGCGTCGACGGCGGCCTGGTCGGCGCCGAACGTCTCCCGCAGGGCCTTGCCGACCCGCAGATTGTTCAGGGGATGGATGTCGCAGCCGACGAGCGCCGCCATGGCGCGGACATGGGCGCGATCCACCGCATCGGCGGGCAGCAGAGCGGGCTGCGGATGCACCTCCTCCAGCCATTCGAGAATGGCCGGGCTCTGGGTCAGGACGGCGCCGTCGACCTCGAGCGCGGGCACCATGCCCTGGGGGTTCAATGCGACGAAGGCCGCGGACTTCTGCGCGCCGGCGCGCAGGTCGACGCTCTGTTGGCCATAGGCCAGGCCCTTGAGCTCAAGGGCGATCCGGGTGCGCCAGGCGGCGCCCGAGCGCCAGTAGCCGTGCAGGATCATCGCGGCATCACGGTGAAGCTCAGGGGTTGCAGGCCACCGATGGCCGCCTCGACCCGGTCGCCGGGCTCAAGCGGGCCCACCCCCTCGGGCGTGCCGGTGAAGATCAGGTCGCCCGGCCCAACGTCCCAGAGCTCGCGCGCCTTGGCGAGGATTTCAACCGGACTCCAGACCATGTCGTCGAGCCGGCCGGCCTGGCGGGCCTCACCATTGACCGAAAGGGTGATCGCCGCCGCCGGGTCCGGCAGGGCGCCGAGCGTCAACGGCCCGCAGGGGGCGGACTGGTCGAAGCCTTTCGCGGAATCCCAGGGGCGACCCTTTTCCTTGGCGGCGGCCTGCAGATCCCGGCGCGTCAGATCGCAGCCGACCGCCCAACCCACGATCGCTCCGTCCGCTCCGACGGCGCAGATCAGTTCGACCTCGTGGTGGAGGTTGGCCGTCGCCGTCGGGAAGACGGGATCGGACCCGTCGGTCACCACGGCATCGGCCGGCTTGGTGAAGAAGAAGGGTTCGGCGCGGGCGTGCCCCATCTCGCGCGCGTGGGCGGCGTAGTTCTGGCCGACGCAGAGAATTCGCCGCACCGGGAACCGCTCCGCTCGCCCTTCGACGGGCAGGGACGGCGTCCGGGAGGGGGGGAAGAGCCATGAGGTCATGAAGCCCTGTCTAGTCCGGGTCGCGACGTTTCGCCACCGCCCGGCCCATCCGTCGATGGGCGGGGCGGCGTCCTGGCGGGGGAAACGAGTCATGAGGTCATGCGCCCCTGTCCAGGCCGGGTCGCGGCGCTTCGCCACCGTGCGGCGATGCCGCACTGCGGGAACCGTGACGGCACAGTGGCGTTCCGGCTCAGGGTTCTCTATCTAACCGTCAAGCTTGACGAACGGAGCGCGCATCATGGCGACGACCAAGGCAGCACGGGCGACCGTGAAGAACGACATCAACACCCTGAAGGACGACCTGAAGGTGCTGGGAGCCGAGGAGAAGGCGCGCCTGCGCGAGAAGGCCACGGCGGCCGAAGCCCGTCTGCGCGCCAAGGCGGCCGAGGCTGAAACCCGGATGCGCCAGGAAGCCGAGGTTCTGCGCGACCGGGCCCGGGGCTATTACGACACCGCCCGCGTGCGGGGGCAGGAATATTACGACGAAGCGACCGAACGCCTCGACGAAGCGCAACGCTATCTGGTCGAGCGGGTGCAGGAGCGCCCGGTTCAGTCGACCGCCATCGCCCTCGGCGTCGGCGTCGTGCTGGGCCTGCTGCTCGCCGGTCGTCGCCGCTGATGTTCGGCGGGGGCATGGCCAGGGGGCTGGTCAAGAAGGCCGTCGCGACCGCCGTCGCGGCGGGCGCCGCCCTCGTCGCCGTGGCGGCGTTCGGGGCGACCGTCTTCTACGCCCTGCAGCTGCTGGTCGTTCCCCTGGCGGCGGCGGCCATCACCTTCCTGCTGTTCGCCGTGATCGCCCTGGCCGTGGTCCTGATCTTCGTCGCCCGCAGCGAGGCGGAAGACGAGGAGGACGAGGACGACGCTTCGGGCCTGGGTCACCGCGCCTATATGCTGTTCCGCCAGCGGCCCATCCTCGGCACCGTCGCCGCCCTCGCCGGCGGCTGGATTTTCCTGCGGAACCCGGCGCTCGCCACCATGGTGGCGGCCGCCTTCACCGAGAAGTCCCACGGCAGCCGCCGCCGCTGAGGCGGAACGGCGGCGTATCCGGAACGTTGATCGGACAGGTGCGGCGCTGGGCCGTTCCTTTGGATGAACTGTTCCGGGAGACGCCGCTCATGCTTCGCTGGGCCCTTATCTTTCTCGTACTCGCGCTCGTCGCCGGGGCGCTTGGCGCCGGCGGTGTCGCGGGCCTGTCGATGAACATCGCCTATGTGCTGTTCGTCGTGTTCCTGATCCTGCTGGTCGTGCATTTCTTCACCGGCCGCGGCCGACGAATCTGACGTCCCGGGACATCAGCCCCTGACGAGGCCGCGGTCGATCAGACCGCGGCCTTTTCCTTCTGGCCGGCTTCGTTCGGATCGGGCGCGGTGGCGGTCCTGCGGGTGTCCTGACGGCGGGGCAGGCGCCAGGTCTGGTTCGGCTCGAACCGGTCTCCCGTCCAGGCGATGGCGGTGACGACGATGTGGCGCGCGTCCCATTCGATCTGGTTGAAACTGGGCGGCGCGCCGCGCTCGCGATGCGACAGCGTCCCGCATCCCACGGCGTGGGAGCAATGGTCGCCCAGGCTGATCGGCAGGGCGAAGGGAACGTGGACGTGGCCGGTGGCGATCAGGTCCACGCCGGCCTCGGCGAAGATCAGCGCGGCCGCGTCGCCGCGCTTGACGTCGCCGGTCATGGGCGTGCCGATCATCTCGACCAGCGGATGATGGCAGGCCAGAACGCGCAGGGCGCCCACCGGCGCCTGGCGGAGGGCCTCGGCCGCCTTGCGGGTCTGGTCCAGGTCGATCACGCCCTTCGACCAGTTGGTCCGGGCCTGCCAGCCGCGCGCCGTGACGACGCCGCGCACCATCAGCTCCGGGCTCAGGAATTGATGGTCGTGGGCGGGATGGCCCGTGGCGCGCTCGAACGCCTTCCAGGGGCTGAACACCCGCGCGATCAGACTCCAGTAGGGCACGTCATGGTTGCCGACGATGACGAAGCGCGGGTCCGGCATCCGGTCGATCCAGCGGCCGGCCGCCTCGAATTCGGCGGGCAGGCCCTGCTGGGTGATGTCGCCCGTGATCAGGACCAGGTCGTGGGGCGTGGCGTGGGCGTAGTCGAGGGCCGCCGCGCAGGCATGTTTGTGCTCGCGGCCGAAATGGATGTCAGAGAACTGGAGAATGCGCCCCACTAGACGCTGTCCTCCGCCGCCGGCGGGTTGGGCGCCAAGGCCCGGAACGCCTCGCGGACGAAGCGCACCCGGGCCTCGTGCCGCAGCAGAATGGGTTCTCCGTCGATCACGGCCGGGATGCGCGAACGGGCGCGGACCGTCGCCTGCTGGATCGCCCGCGTGGTCACGGCCGGATCCTGGCGCCAGTCGTCGAACACGGCGTGAGCCGCCAGGCGGAAGGCCTGAAGGGCGTCGGAGGGGTTCATTGCGGCCGCCTCCAGTCCGGTATGTTCGTCCATCGCCCGCGAGATCATAGGACTGATCAGCACCAGGGCCTCGGCGCGGCGCTCTGCCTTGCCGTCCAGCGAGAAGCGCAGCCGTCCCGTAAAGGCCCGCTTCAGGGCGCGGCGGGCATAGGCCCAGGCCAAACCGAATTTGGCCTCGCGCACGGCCTCGCGGGCCGGGGCCCACAGGGCGGGAGAGCCGAGAATGGCGGCGCAATAGAAGGCCCGCCGCGCCTGCCCGTCCGAAATCTCGCCCCCCGCGACGCATTGGGCGGCGCCGTCCTCCAGCGCCGTCTTCAGGGCGGCCCTCCAGTCGGCCGTGCCGTACAGGGCCCGGGGCAGCATGTTCATGGTTCCGCCGGGAAGAGGCGCGATCAGGGGCCCGGCGGGGCCCGCGCGCGAAGCGATGGTTCCCGCCGTGCCGTCGCCGGCCAGCACGAACAGGGCGTCGGGCCGGGCGTCCAGGGCCGCCTGCACCTGGGCGTCGAACTGGCCGGCCTCGAGCGCCACGACCGTGGTTTCACAGGCATAGCCGGCCAGGATGTCCGCCGCCTCGCCGGCCGCGGCGGGCCCGACGCCGCCCGACAGCGGATTGACCAGCATGATCACCCGCTTCAGCGGAACGTGCGAGGTCAGGACACGCGGCCCGGCGACCGCGTCGTCGGACGCGGTCGCCGGATCGGACGCGGACGCCAGGGTATCGGTCATGCCGCCCGAACGTCCCGGCCGGAGCGATGTTCCGGCTGGCCGGCGCTCAAGCGTGACTATTGCTTCTTGAGCTCGTCGGAAGCGGCGGCGGCGCCGGCCTGGGCGGCGTCGCCGGCCTTTTCGGCCGCGGCCCCGGCGGCGTCGGCGGCCTCGTCGGCGACCTTGGGCGCTTCGCCCCGGACCGTGGAGACGCCCTTGGTGATCCAGCCGTCCATGATGGCGCCGCCTTCGGCCAACGACTGCTCCTTGACGCCCAGCACGGCCGTCAGCACGCCGAACAGCGCCAGCAGGGTGACGACGACCCCCACCAGCGGATTGCCCGAGCGTCGTTTCGAGCGCGCCCAGACCGGACTGTGCTCGCCGTCGTCCGCCATGCGGACCGGTTCAGAAAAACGCATACGAAACCCCCGTCTCAACCCAGAACATCGATGCCGCACCCTCCGTGCGACCCCGATGGAAAGCCTAATACAGGCTTAACCCCGATCATAGCGGTGGAACCGCCACGCTTATCCAGCGTTCTCACCCGTGGGGCGAACCCGAGGGATGAAGGACATACCCATGAACAAGGCAATCATCGCGATTGCGGGAGTCGGTCTTCTGGCTTCCGCCTGCGCCAGCGACCCGTACGGCGGCACCAACGAGACGGTTCGGCAAGGCGCCATCGGCGCCGGGCTCGGCGCCGTGGCCGGCGCGATCATCGGCAACAACACCGGCAGCGGCAACGCCGGGCAGGGCGCCGCCATCGGCGCCGTCGTCGGCGGCGTAGCGGGCGCCATTCGCGGCTCCCAGCAGGACCGCGCCAACCAGCAGCGCTATCGTGACAGTCAGAACCGCTACTACTACTGCTACGATAACCGCCAGGACGAGTGCTACTGGGAGAATGGTCAGCGCCGCTACTAGGCGCGGGCTTTCGCCTGAACATCGGGGCGGTTCGTCGGATGGCGGGCCGCCCTTTTCATGGGCCGACCAAGGGATTGAAAATGCATCGATCGATCAGCCTGCTGGGCGTCGCGGCCGCCCTGGCCCTGGCGGGGTGCGGCGGCGCGCGGTTCATGGACCGCAGCGCCGTGGTGGCCGAGCCGTCCCGCTGCGTTCCGAAGCGGTTCGAGGTCTATTTCGCGGACAGCGAGGCGCGGCTGACGGAGCCGGCGCGGCAGGCCATCGGCATGACGGCGGCCCAGCTCCAGGGCTGCGACATCCGCAAGGTGCAGGTCATCGGCCTGGCCGACGCGCGCGGCGGGGTCGCGGCCAACCAGAGCCTGTCGGAACGCCGGGCGCTGGCGGTGGCCGACGCCCTGACCGCCGCCGGCTGGCCCGCGCCGGTGTTCGAGGTCGAGGCGGCCGGCGAGACCGGCGCCGCCACCGACGCCGGCGTCCGCGAGCCGATGCGGCGACGCACCGAGGTGCTGATCGAGGCCGCCCCGCCCGCTTGAGGCGCGACGCCGCACGCGCCACGCGGACAGTGACGGACGCCCGCGCGGGCGGCTAAGGTCGGCGCGACCGCTTCCGGAGGCCGCGTGACCCCCCTCGCCCGACTGATCATCCTTCTGGCGCTGTGCCTGTGGCCTGCCCAGGCGTGGGCCCAGGCGACCGGACCACAGCGGACCGAACGGATCGAGGCCGAACTGGTCGCCATGTCGGCGTGGGCCGCGCCCGGCTCGACGGCGGTGGTGGCCGTGCGCCAGCGAATCCAGCCCGGCTGGCACACCTACTGGCGCAATCCCGGCGATTCCGGAGGGGCCACGACCTTGCGGTGGACGACGCCGCCGGGCGTGACGCCGGGCGGGATCGTCTGGCCCCTGCCCGAGCGACAGCGGCTGTCGGGCCTGATGAACTACGGCTATTCCGGCGAGGTCTATCTGCCGGTTCCGGTCGAGATTCCGGCCGCGGCGCGGGCCGGAACGGCGCTGCCCCTGACGGTCAGGGCCCTGTTCCTGGTGTGCAGCGCCGAGATGTGCGTGCCCGACGAACTGACCCTGCGGCTGGACCTGCCGGTGCGCGAAGGCGCGGCGCCGCCCGATCCCCGCCACGGCGCCGCGATCGCGGCGGTGCTGGAGACCGCGCCCCGGCGCGCCGGGATCGAGGCGCGGATCGTCTGGGAGAACGGCGCCCTGACCCTGAGCGCGGCGGGCGGACCCCTGGCCGGGCGCGATCCGGGTCCGAGCTATTTCTTCCCCTTTGAAGGCGGCGTGATCGATCATCCAGCCGCGCAGACCGGCGCCTGGGGCCCGCAGGGCCTGCAACTGCGGCTGCCGCCGGGCGGCGAAACGCGGGCGAACGGCCTGTCCGGACCCGTCGCCGGCGTACTGGCCACCGCCCATGGCGCGTTCGAGATCGCCGCCGCGCCGGGCCCCGTGCTGGAGGGAACAGCCGGTTCGGGCGATCTGGCGGCGGCCCCGGACGCCGGCGCGGCGCCCGCGACGGCGGACCCGACGGGTCCGGCGGCCTTCGCCGAGGCCGTGTTGTTCGCCATCCTGGGCGGGCTGATCCTGAACCTGATGCCGTGCGTCTTCCCGATACTGGCGATGAAGGCGGCGTCCCTGGCCGCTTCGGCCCACGACCCGCGCGTCGCTCGACGCGACGGACTGGCCTTCCTGGCCGGCGTCCTGACCACCTTCCTGCTGCTGGCGGGCGGACTGCTGGCCCTGCGGGCAGCGGGAGAAGCCGTGGGCTGGGGCTTCCAGCTGCAGTCGCCGCCGGTGACGGCGGGTCTGGCCCTGCTGATGCTGGCCGTGGCCCTGAACCTGTCCAGCGTCTTCCATGTCGGAGCGGGCCTGCAGGGGGCCGGGTCCGGGCCGCTGGCGCGCCTGCCCGGCGGGCTGGGCGCCTTCTTCACCGGGGCCCTGGCGGTGGTGGTGGCCGCGCCCTGCACCGCGCCCTTCATGGCCTTCGCCCTGGGAGCCGCCCTCGTCATGCCGTGGCCGCTGGCGCTGGTGGTCTTCCTCGGTCTCGGGCTCGGCCTGGCCCTGCCCTTCACGGCGGTCAGCCTGTCGCCGGGCCTGCTGGCCAAGCTGCCGCGGCCCGGACCATGGATGGAGCGGCTCAAGGGTCTGCTGGCCTTTCCCATGTATGCGACCGCCCTGTGGCTGGCCTGGGTGTTCAGCCGCCAGACCGGCGCCGGGGCGCTGGGCCTGCTGTTCGTCGCCGGCGTCCTGCTGGCCCTGGGCGCGTGGCTGGTCGGCGGCGGTCAGGCGGAGCGGATCGCCGGCCGCCGGGGCGTGCTGCATCTGACGGCCGGGGCGGTCGCCGTGCTGCTCGCGGCGGCGACGGGCTGGCTGGCGGCGGTCATGCCGGCGGAGATCCCCGTGACCGCGCCCAACGGTCCGCCCGGCGGGCCGGCGAGCGCGCCCTGGTCGACGGCGGCCGTCGAGGCGGCGCGGGCCGAGGGGCGGCCGGTGCTGGTCAATTTCACCGCCGACTGGTGCGTGACCTGCAAGATCAACGAGCGGACCTCGCTGGGGTCGGCCGGGGTGAAGGCGGCCATGGAGCGCGCGAACGCCGTCTATCTGGTCGGCGACTGGACCCGGCGAGACGACGCCATCGCCGCCGAGCTGCAGCGCCACGGGCGGTCGGGCGTGCCGCTGTATCTGCTGTACGCGCCGGGCGAGGCCGAGCCGCGGGTGTTGCCGCAGTTGCTGACCGAGGGGGTGGTGGTGGAGGCGCTGAAGGACGTTCGCTGAACCCTCCCCCGTTTGGGAGAGGGACGGCGCCTAGGAAGGCCAGGACTCCGCCGTCCCGGGCGGGAGGCGGGCGTCCTCGCGCCAGGCGTCGCGGTTCGCCTGCAGGGTCACCGCATCCAGATACGACAGGGGGTGCAGCCACCCTGTTTCGTTCCAGAACGCCGCGGTCCAGCCGTGCCGGACCGCCCAGGCCCGGTCGCGGGCCGCCGTCTCGGGCGTCAGGTTATCCGCCCGCCACTCCAGCACGAACCCGAGGTGCCAGACCGAAACCCGCTCCAACGGCCCGCCCTGCATCGCCTCCGCCAGTTTGGTCGCCAGCAGTCGCGTCTCTACCAGCTGGTATTCGAACTCGAACTGTTTGCGCCGCGCATAGCCGTCCCAGCCCTCCGCCGGCTCCGGATCCGGATCGGCGGTCTCGCGCCGTTTCCATCCTTCCGACGCCCGACGCCGCCACAGGTTGGCCAGGCCGACGTCATACCGCCGCGCGAGCGAGGCCGCGGTCTCTCCCGCCTCCCATGCCCGACGCACCGCTCGCCAGGTGTCGTCGGACCGGAGTTTTCGGGCGTGTCCCTCGTGCATGGACGCAGATTCGGGCGCCGGTGCGTCAGAATCGGTCGTGGTTCTCCGCGTTCCTCTCCCGAACGGGAGGAGAATACGGCGCTAGACCTCCGGCTGGGGCGGGGCGGTGATGACCTCGACGTTGTCGTTGAGCAGGTAGGCCAGTTCGTCGAGGGCGACGCGGCGTTCGGCCGGGGTGGCGGCGGCGACGACGGCCTCGATCCTGACCGGGATGTCCTCGGAAATGCCGCGCAGGATGCATTTCAGGTCGCCGTCCGTGCCGCGCTCCTTGAGGACCAGGTGACCCTGCATGTCCAGCGCGGCCAGTTCGACGGCCGAGACGCGGAAGCCCGCGAAGGCCTCGCCGGCGGCGAAGTCCGACTGATCGACCACGCCCGCCGCGATCCACCCCTGCACCACCCCCTTCAGCGCGCCGGAACGGGCGACGATGTCGGCGAAGAGCGGCTCGCCCGCCACGGAGACGGGCGCAGCGACGGCGGCGGGCGGCTGGGCCGCGGCCATGGCCACATTAGGGTCCGAGAGCAGGAGGGAGACGGCCAGGGCGACGCCGCAGGACATGACGAACCTCATATAGTTTGGCCGAATCGCGGATTCGGCGTTGAACCGGCTTACGCCCGACCCGTAAACGAGGGTTTACCCCTCCGAACTTCGAGCTCCGCCGATGACCGCCCGCTCCCAGGCCCTGGACATGCTTCGCGCCGTGGCGCGCAAGGACGCGGGCGGGCGCATCGCCCACCAGTTCGCGACGGACCCCGGCCGCATCGAACGGATGGGCGTCGAGGCGGCGGGCCTGTATCTGGACCTGTCGAAGCAGTCGTGGAGCGCCGAAGGCTTCGAGGCCGCCCTGGACCTGGCGCGGACCTGCGATGTCGAGGGCCGGCGCGACGCCCTGTTCGCCGGCGAGGCGGTCAACAACACCGAAGGCAGGGCGGTGCTGCACCCCGCCCTGCGCGCGGCCGAGGGGGCGAGCTTCGAGGCGCTGGGCGAACCGGTCTCGGCCGGGGTCGACCAGACCCGCCGGACGATGGCCCGGTTCGCCGCCGAGGTCGGCTCGGGCGCCGAGACCGGCGGAACGAAACAGCCGTTCAACGCCATCGTCCACATCGGCATCGGCGGCTCGGATCTGGGCCCCCGCCTGCTGTGGGACGCCCTGAGACCGCTGGAACCGACCATCGACCTGCGCTTCGTGGCCAACATCGATCCGCGCGACATGGGCGAGGCCCTGTCCGGTCTGGATCCGGAGACCACTCTGGTGGTGGTGGTGTCCAAGACCTTCACGACCCAGGAGACCCTGGCCAACGCCGATCTGGCCAAGGCGTGGCTGGCCGAGAGCCTCTCGCCGAAGCGGATGGTCCATCATCTGATCGGGGTGACGGCGGCGCCGGACAAGGCCGAGGCCTGGGGCTGCGGCCGGACCTTCGGCTTCCGCGACTGGGTCGGAGGCCGTTATTCCCTGTGGTCGGCGGTCAGTCTGTCGGTGACGGTGGCCCTGGGCTGGGACGTTTTCGAGCGGGTGCTGAACGGCGCCCGGGCCATGGACGAGCATTTCCGCGAGGCGGACCTGGAGCGGAACGCCCCGGTGCTGCTGGCCCTGGCCCAGATCTACAATGTCGAGGGCCGCGGTCGGCAGGCGCGGACGGTCGCGCCCTACGCCCACGGCCTGCGCCGCCTGCCCGCCTTCCTGCAGCAGCTGGAGATGGAGTCGAACGGCAAGCGGGTGAAGCGCGACGGTTCGCCCGTCGACACCGCCACCGGCCCCATCGTTTTCGGCGAGCCGGGCACCAACGGCCAGCACGCCTTCTTCCAGCAGATCCATCAGGGACCGCTGGTGGTTCCGGCCGAGTTCGTGGTCGTCGCCCACACCTCCGAAGCCGCCATGGATGCCCGCGAGGGCGACGCGCCGCTGTGGTCCAACGCCCTGGCCCAGGCCCAGGCGCTGATGATCGGCAAGACCGAGGCCGAGGCGCGGGCCGAGCTGATCGCGGCCGGGGCGGACGCGGCCGAGGCCGACCGGCTGGCGCCGCACAGGACCTTCCCCGGCGACCGGCCGTCGACGACGATCCTGATGGACGCCCTGTCGCCCGAGGCGGTCGGGGCCCTGATCGCTCTCTATGAGCACAAGACCTTCGTCGAGGGCGTGATCCAGGACATCAACAGCTTCGACCAGTGGGGCGTGGAGCTGGGCAAGGTGCTGGCGAAGGCGATCCTGAAGGACGTGGCGGCGGGGGAACCCTCGGCCGGTCTGGACCCGTCGACGGCGGAGTTGATGAAGCGGCTGATGGTCTGAGATCCGGGGCGCTCGCTCCCCGCCGATCGGGGACGCTCAGGGGATCGTCCGCGCCGGAACCGGTGGGCCGTCCGGATCGTCGGTCACGTCCGCGAGGGCGCCCAGGTCGCCGCGCTCGCGCGCCTTGCGGCCATAGACGAGCTCGAACAGCGGCGAGGCCATCAGCGTGGTGACCACCGCCATGAGCACCATGATCGAGAAGAATTCGACCCCGATCAGCCCGCGCTGCAGGCCGATGTTGATGATGATCAGCTCCATCAGCCCCCGCGAATTCATCAGCGCGCCGATGCCGAGCGCGGTGGCGTTGTCCTGCCCCGTGAGCCGGGCCGCCGCCCAGCAGGCGCCGAATTTGGCGAGGATCGACGCCGCGAGGATCGCCGCCGCGATCACGAACAGGGCGGGATCGGTCATCACCTCCAGCCGGGTGTTGAGCCCCGAGTAGGTGAAGAACATCGGCAGCAGCAGGACGACGGTGACCGGCTCGAGCCTGGCGCGAATCTCGCGGGTCAGCACGCCGCGCGGCATGGCGACGCCGAGCAGAAAGCCGCCGAACACCGCATGCATGCCGGCCCAGTCCATCGCGAAGGCGGACAGCAGGAACAGCATCAGGACGACGCCGAGCAGCGCATTGTCGACCCCGCCCTTCCTCTCGGCCTCCGCGCCGAGACGCGCGAACAGCCGGGGTCCGAACCCGACCATCAACACGGCGAAGGCCAGGGCGCTGACGATGGCCTTGACCGCCACCGCCGCGCCGGCCCCGAAGGTCGCCAGCACCACCGCCAGCACGCCCCAGGCGCAGGCGTCATCGATCGCCCCCGCGGAAAGCGACAGCGTTCCGAGCGGCGACCTGGACAGCCCCCGCTCGTGGATGATGCGGGCGAGCATGGGAAAGGCGGTGATGGCGATGCAGGCCCCGAGGAACAGGCTGGCCTCGGGGAGCGACATTTCGGGGTTGAACAGGCCTTCCGAGAGGAGCCAGGGGGCGAGCAGGAAGGCGAGCAGGAAGGGCGCGGCCATGCCAGACAGCGACACCGCGCCCGCGCTGCCGAGGTTGGCGCGGAAGTGCGAACGGTCGAAGCCGAGGCCGACGAGGAACATGTAGAGCCCGACGCCCAGCTGCGCCCCGACGTAGAGGATCGACCTGGACTCCGCGGGGAAGACCATGGCGCTCAGGTCGGGCAGGAGCAGGCCGAAAAGCGACGGGCCGAGCAGGACGCCGGCGATCATCTCGCCGACCACCTGCGGCTGCCCGAGGAAGCGCTTGCCGAGCCAGCCGACCAGCCGCGCCGCCGCGACGATCACGAACAGCTGGAGGAAGAAGACGATGCTGAGCTCGGCCGCCGACATGTTCGCGCTTCCCCCTGGCGACGCCTGACGCCGTCAGCGTATCAGCCGCGCGAAAGTCCGCAATCCGACCGACGGACCGGATCCGGAATTTCCCCGGGACCCCCGGAGTCCACGCGGCGGACGATCCAGGGCCCGTCCAGCAAACAACGGGAGGGTCCGTTCATGCGGAGTTCATGCCGCCGGGCCTTGCAAAGGACAGGGCGGACGGTTGAACATGAGCGTCGACCCCGGGGGGAATGCGGTGAGACATCTGGCGCGGTGCGGATTGGTCCTTCTGGTTCTGGCCGCGACCGCGTCGTGCGCCACGGCCCAGGATCGACCCCCGCCGCCCCCGCCGCCGCCGGTGGCCGCTCCGCCGCCTCCTCCGCCGCCGCCACCGCCGCCGCCGCCGCCCGCCGACGTCCGCATCTCCGCGCCCTCCGCGCTGGACGCCATCGCGGAGATTCTGGCGCGTGAGCCGGACGCCGCGAAGGCCGCCGCGGCCCTGATCGCCCTGACCAACGAACGCTTCGCCGCCGGGGACGCGGCAGGGGCCGAGGCCGCCGTCTCCGCCGCCGTCAAGGTCGTGGAGACGCGGCTGTCGCCCGGGGACGCCGCCGCCAGCCGGCCGCTGGCGGTGCGGGCGCGGCTGAAGCTGGAGCAGGGCGACTACAACGGCGCCCTGGCGGACCTCGAACGCGCCCTGGCGCTGCTGGACCGGGCGGCGGCGCCCGACCCGGTCGAGCGGGCGACGCTGATCTACGATCGCGCCCGGGCCTACGACCTGCTGGGCCGCAACGAGGACGCCGAGGCGGCGGCGCGCGAAAGCCTGGCGCTGCGCCGGGACCACCTCGGCCCGGTGCACGAGAAGACCGCCGACAGCCTGAACCTGGTAGCCAACGCCCTGACCGCCCAGGGCCGGCACGCCGAGGCCGATCCGCTGTATCGGCAGGTGCTGGGCATGTACGAGGTGCTGTACGGCCCGAACGACCCTCACGTCGCCATCGTGCTCTCGAACCTGGGCAACTCCCTGCGCCGCACCGGGAGGGCGCATCAGGCCGCGCCGCTCTACGCGCGGGCGGTGGCCATCGCGGAACAGGCTGACGATCCGGTCCTGCTGGCCCAGTGCCTGACCAACCAGGGCTGGTTCCTGCATGTGACGGGGGACGGCGCGGGGGCCGAGCCGTCGTTCCGGCGGGCGCTGGACCTGGCGCTGGAGATCGTCGGGCCGAGCCATCCCTTCACCGGCGTCGCCCGGGCCAACCTCGGTTACGCCCTGTCCGACCAGGCCCGCTGGGCCGAGGCCGAGGCGCCGTTCCGGGAGGGGCTGGCGGTCTATGAGCGCGGGGTGGGCCCCGACAGCCCGGATCTGCTGGACACCATCGAGGGCTACGCCGCCGTGCTGGACCGGCTGGGCCGGGCCGAAGAGGCCGAGGCCCTGTACGGACGCGCCCTGGCGATCGCCTCCACGCGCCTGCCGCCCGCCCACGCCGACGCCATGGCCGGGGCCGGGAAGCACGCCGGCTTCCTGATCCGCCACGGCCGGCCGGGCGAGGCGCGGGAGCGGGTCCGGGCGGAGCTGGGCGAACTGCTGGGGCAGGACGGACGGGGCCGCGACTGGCGCACCCGGGTGCGCGGCGCCCGCCCGCTGTTCGCGCGCCAGGTCGAGGCCAGCTGGGTCCTGGCGAGCCGCTGAGCGGCGTCAGCGGCCAGCGGACGACGACCACGGATACGCCAGACGATTTCGCAACCTCATTGCGGCGGCGCGCCTTGACGCACCCGTTCCACCCCCCTATCTGCCCGCCGTTAGCACTCTCGCGTTCCGGCTGCCAAAAGCCGCGCGGGAGGGCCTCAAGACACACTCTCAGGGAGACAACAAATGGCGTTTCGTCCGCTCGGCGACCGCGTGCTGGTCAAGCGCGTTGAGGAAGAATCCAAAACCAAGGGCGGGATCATCATCCCCGACTCGGCCAAGGAAAAGCCCCAGGAAGGCGAAGTCGTCTCCGTCGGCCCCGGCGCCCGCGACGAGGACGGCAAGCACGTCCCCATGGACCTGAAGGCCGGCGACCGCATCCTGTTCGGCAAATGGTCGGGCACGGAAGTCAAGATCGACGGTAACGATTTGATTATAATGAAGGAATCGGACGTGCTGGGCGTGCTGTCGTAAGCACCCGCGTCTGATTTCCACTCCCCACACACTCTTCAAGGAGCTGCCCGATGGCCGCCAAACAAGTCATGTTCTCCACCGACGCGCGCGAAAAGATGCTGCGCGGCGTCAATGTTCTCGCCAACGCCGTCAAGGTGACCCTGGGGCCCAAGGGCCGCAACGTCGTGATCCAGAAGTCCTTCGGCGCCCCGCGCTCGACCAAGGACGGCGTCTCGGTGGCGAAAGAGATCGAGCTGGAGGACGCCTTCGAGAACATGGGCGCCCAGATGATCCGCGAGGTCGCCTCCAAGACCAATGACAAGGCCGGCGACGGCACCACCACCGCCACCGTCCTGGCCCAGTCGATCGTCCAGGAAGGCCTCAAGGCCGTGGCCGCCGGCATGAACCCGATGGATCTGAAGCGCGGCATCGACAAGGCCGTGACGGCCGTGCTGGCCGACATCAAGGCCTCCAGCCGCAAGGTCAGCGCCAACTCCGAGATCGCCCAGGTCGGCACCATCTCGGCCAACGGCGACCAGGAAGTCGGCGACATGATCGCCAAGGCCATGGAAAAGGTCGGCAACGAGGGAGTCATTACAGTTGAGGAGGCGAAAACCGCCGAGACTGAACTTGACGTTGTTGAAGGCATGCAGTTCGACCGCGGCTACCTGAGCCCGTACTTCATCACCAACGCCGACAAGATGGAGGTTCAACTTGAAGAACCGCTCATCATGCTGCACGAGAAGAAACTCTCGTCGCTGCAGTCGATGCTGCCGATCCTGGAAGCCGTGGTCCAGTCGGGCCGCCCGCTGCTGATCATCGCCGAGGACATCGAGGGCGAGGCCCTGGCCACGCTCGTCGTCAACAAGCTGCGTGGCGGCCTGCGCGTCGCCGCCGTCAAGGCCCCGGGCTTCGGCGACCGCCGCAAGTCGATGCTGGAGGACATCGCCGTCCTGACCGGCGGCCAGGTCATCTCGGAAGACCTCGGCATCAAGCTGGAGAACGTCACCCTCGACATGCTCGGCAAGGCCAAGAAGGTCACCATCACCAAGGACGACACCACCATCGTGGACGGCGTGGGTGAGAAGGACGCGATCGAGGCCCGCATCGGCCAGATCAAGAAGCAGATCGAGGACACCACCTCGGACTACGACAAGGAGAAGCTGCAGGAACGTCTGGCCAAGCTGGCCGGCGGCGTCGCGGTCATCCGCGTCGGCGGCTCGACCGAGGTCGAGGTCAAGGAGAAGAAGGACCGCGTCGACGACGCCCTGAACGCCACCCGCGCGGCGGTCGAGGAAGGCATCGTCCCCGGCGGCGGCATCGCCCTGCTGAAGGCGACCAAGGCGCTCGAAGGTCTGAAAGGCGACAACGCCGACCAGACCGCCGGCATCGCCATCATCCGCCGCGCCATCCAGGCCCCGATCCGTCAGATCGTCGAGAACGCGGGCGTCGAAGGCTCCATCGTCGTCGGCAAGGTGCTGGAAAACCCCTCGGCCACCTACGGCTTCAACGCCCAGACCGAGGAATACGTCGACATGATCCAGGCCGGCGTCATCGACCCCGCCAAGGTCGTGCGCACCGCCCTGCAGGACGCCGCCTCGGTGGCGGGGATCCTGATCACGACGGAAGCGGCGGTTGCCGATGCGCCGAAGAAGGCCTCGGCCGGCGGCGCCGGCGGCATGGGCGGCGGCGGCATGGGCGGCATGGGCGATATGGACTTTTAAGTCCGCGTCGCTCGGCGGTTTAAGCTGAGACAGAAGAGGGCGGCTCCGGGGACGGGGCCGCCCTTTTTTAGGCGCGGCATCCGCTAGCCGCTCGTGGATGCCATTGCTCCAAGGGGTAGCTCAGCAAGGCCGACCGCTGGACCTTGTGAAGGAAATCACGGAACCGCGATTTGGGTGAGAGAGCACGCAGTGCTAAGCTTTCTCCGCTTCCCGAGTCTACCACGATCTCAGGCGGCCGATGTTGGTGTTGATGTAGCGAAACCGGGAAGCGTTCTAACCCAGTCCAACTGGGGTTTTGAACTTCGCTCTCAACTCCTCCGGTTCAGGTGGCCCTAAATATGGGACACCCTAATGAAACCCAAGAGAACTGTGACCATCGACGTAAAGGTCGATGTTGCGGCTATCATCCGGGCGTTGGGGATGACGATTGCCCTAATCTCGGCAGTGATAGGTTTGTGAGGAGAGGGCGGGTCTGGAGACGGGCCCGCCTTTTTTCATGGCCAACCGGCAGGCAGGCTGATCCTTTTGGCGTGGACATCGTCATGATCCACATTGCAAAGAGTCACCAAATTTCCTGCAGTATTTTGCCCTTTGGCGGCATGATCGATGAGATGGTGGAGCTCAAGGAACTGCTTTCGGTCGTCAGGATGACTATCGGCTCTCGACCACCCGCAGAAGCGGCACCGGAACTGGTCACGCTTGAGAACTTCACTCCAGACAGAGTCGGAAATCTTCCGATCATGCGGAGGTGCTTGTCGGTCTTCGACGAGGACATATGACCCTACCGGGAGGTCCAACCGACCCTGCATCCGCGTCTGGACAGGCCAGCCTTGTTCGGTGCGAAGTTCCCGCAGTCGCCGAGGCCACTCGTTCGCTTTTCCCGCAATATATCGAAACTGCTCACCGGAGATTGGTTGGCCGACGCTCTGTCGAAGCAGGGACAGCATTCGATCTTGCAGGCTTGCCTTCGAATTTCGCAGTGATTTTAGAAGCTTCCAGTGTGCGGCCGCGAAAGCGTCGGGGGCGTCCTCTAGAAGAACGTACTCTTCTGGTCGCAGTCCCGAGACGGGAAAACCAAGATGCGCTTCGATGCTCGCCTGCTGGTCGGGATCTTCAGCGGCGATTTGCCTGAATGTCATTCCAGAATAGATCGGCCAGCCGTGCTCCACCCGGAGCTCTCTCAGGCGTCTTGCCCAGTCATCGATCCCCGCCACAACAAAGAGCTCGGACTCCGGGACGATCTGCCCGACGTGCTGCCGTAGGTATTCCAGGATGCGGGCGAACCCCGAACGATGACCCGGCATCAAGCTGCTGCCAATGTCCCTCACGCCATAGGCTACCGGGGCGAGGGTCCGCACCTTTTCGCGAAGAGGAAGCGAAGTGTCTAGTTGGGCAAATTCTTGAAGCGAGGCAGCCGTCGCAGCGGCGGCAGCAGGCACGCTCTTGTATTGCCTAGATCTTCTCCCCATGCCCTCCGCTTAAGCGGACATGGCCATCGGCACAAGGATAGAGCGAACGGTGGTGGCTAGTGCTCCAGCGAGATGCGGCGGCACTGCGTTACCGATTTGTCGGGCTACCTCGACCTTGGTCCCGTGGAATTTGAAATCGTCCGGGAAGCCCATCAGGCGCGCGGCTTCGCGGTGGCTGATCGGCCGGTCAGCCTCCGGGTGGAGGTAGCGCCCCTTCTCCGGCTTGTAGAATTCCGTCCGGATCGTGACCGACGGGCGGTCCCACCACAGGCGTCCGAACAGGTCGGTGCCGCCGCTGGTCTTGCGCACCCAGCAGTCAGGCGTGATGTCAGGTCGGTTGGCCAGAAGATCGAAGCGATTGCCGCCGGGCGGGACGGCCCGATAGCGCTGGAGGCTCTTGTCCGTCGGAGTCCGGCCGAAGTGCAGGTCCAGCGTCTTCCGCGACCCGATCTCCGTTCCGATGGTCGCGAAGGGCAGGTCGGCGATGACGTCACGAACCGTGCGCCAGCGAGGAAGATTGCTCTTCAGCTTGGGGTCGGCATGACTGGGCAGCGGCGGGAAGCTGGGCAGATTGTACGCTTCGCGCCAGCCGAGAATGATCGTCCGCTTGCGGGTTTGCGGCGCGCCGTAGTCGGCGGAATTGACGATCGTCGCCTGGGTCTGGAAACCATGCTGACGGGCCTTGGCCTCAATCAGCTGACGTTCGGGAGAGCGGTAGAGTTCCGCGACGTTCTCCATGACGAAGACGCGGGCGCCCGAGCGCTCGGCGATCTCGATGAAAGGTTCCCACAATGCACGACGTGCGTCGCCGTCGCGCTTCTTGTTGAGCAGGCTGAAGCCTTGGCAGGGCGGGCCGCCGATGACGACGTCGGCCTGCGGCACTTCATTGTGGAGGAGCCACTCTTCGATATTCGCCTGCACGGCCCGACCCGGGAAATTCAGCTCGTGGGTCTTCACGGCGGCGGCGTCATTGTCGAGCGCCAGAACGGTGGTGAAGCCACCACAAAATCGCTTGTCGCAGAAGCCCAGGCTCATACCGCCGGCGCCGCTGAACAGGTCAATCAAACGGAGGGTCATGGCTCATGGTCTCGCAGAGAATGCCTGTAAACAAAACGCGAACGTAAAACCCGTGTCAACCGGTTGCCGTCTACAGATTGTGGGTGAAGGTGGCGTTACCTACTGCAAATAGGCGCCCAGCCTGTTCTTCAGCGCGACTGAGTCTTTCGTCTCACACTCCCAAACGATCACGACCCGAAGTCCGGATTCGGCCAGGCGGGCCTCGACCTCAGCGTCGCGCTGCTTGTTCCGTAGAAACTTCGCTTCCCATTCGACACGATTGTGGGTCGGCATCGTCCCACGCTTGCAGTCGTGTTGATGCCAGAAACAGCCGTGGACCTGGATCGCCCAGCCCTTGGAGCGGTTGGCGAAATCCGGCTTGCCGGGGAGGGTTTTCACGTTGCGCCTGTAGGCGAGCCCGAGGTCGCGGAGGGCTTCGGCCACACGCTCCTCGGGCGTCGTTCGGGCCTGTCTGACCTTGGCCATCGCGGCCGTCGTACGGTCGTTGAGCGGCTTCATTCAGCGGAAGTAACAGCGTCGCGATCCCTCTCCAACCTCTCGCCATTCCCGGGATGTGGCGGCGCGTTCCACAATGGTCCGGCGATGTGGGAGTTACTTGCCGCCGTTGACGTTGTCTTTGGTCGAGGCGTCCGGATTATCGCGTGCATACTCGCGGTCGTTGATTTTGACCACATGAGCGCCGGGATGCTCCCCTCGCTTGATTTCGGCCACCACGTTGCGTCGAGGCACGCCGATTCTGGAGCCAATATCGTAGTGCTCGTTACGACCGCCCGGCCCGTCGTTCTGGCCTCTAATTTTCGTCACTTGCGGGTCCTCCTAGGACGACCGACTCGGTCGAACAACTGCTTGTACCACATTTGTTCCTGCTCCGCCCAAAGGTGCGGGATCATCCTCTTCCACCGCCGCGGTCCGCTCTCATTGCATGGTGAGGAAACGCAGGCAGGGGCCACCCGCCCCGGCGCGCCTCAAGGACGCTGCGCGCCGCTCGCGCGGCAGGCCGGGACGGCCTGTCCTTGACCCGCGCCGGGTCGGGCGACCGGGGCTGGGCGTGTCGGGCGCGCGGGGCGCGCCGACTTGCTCAGGGGGTAAGTGAGAGCTGTGCGGGCGTCAGGCCCCCTCCACCACGCTGCGCGTGGTCCCCCTCCCCATCGCTGCGTGACAGGGAGGAGACGGGCGGTGCGTGGAGGCACCCCTCCACCGCCGTTCCGGCGGTCCCCCTCCCCCGTTGGGGGAGGATTGATTGGCGGTCTTTGCGGTCCTGCTCGCTCCGGAACCGGCGACCGCATGAACCGCAATCGGCGGAGCGCGATTCCGGCCGTCGCCGCCGTCCCTGCTGAAATGCTGACATTTCGCCGCCAGACATAGCAATTCGGCGGGCCGATCGCTTGATCGGAAACGGTTTTTCCGGGCCGGCAGCGTCATTTGCGCGCCGCATGTGCGGGGTGGTCCAGACTCCGGGTCCATGCGGCGGACAGGGAGGGGCGCGGGGCGATGGACGGGACGATGGACGGGACGGGGAACGGGATCGGAGAGGGGACGGCGCCGCAGGGGCGGGCGCGGGGGCATGTGATGCTGGGGTCGCGGATGTGGGCGCGGATCGCGCGGGAGTATGCGGCGGGGGCCTCGGCGCCGTGGCTGTCGGACCGCTATGGCGCGGGCGAGCGGACCATAGCCGCGCGGGCCCGGAAGGAGGGCTGGCGGCGCAAGGACCTGGCCGAAGCGGCCGACGCCGAGCTGGAGGCGGCCGAGGCGCGCGGGGCGGTGGAGCCGGCGCCGCCGCCGGCGATCGGCCCGGGGCTGGGATTGGGGTCGGGATCGGCGCTGGACGGGTCGGCGCGGGGGCGGGCCGTGCTGCTGGAGGAGGCGCTGGCGGGGGTGACCGACGAGGCGCGGGCGGGGGCGGCGCGCGAGGCGCTGGACCGGGCGGTGGCGCATATGCGGACCGGGGACGCCCATGCGGCCACGGACTGGGTCAAGCTGGCCGGGGCGCTGGCGGCGCTGGCGGGACGGGACGGCAGCGGCTCGCCGGAAGAGGCCGCCGACGCGGCGGCGCAGGCGGCGGCCATGGCCGTGCTGTGCGAGCGGCTGGGGCTGGCGGAGGACGGCGGGAGCGGGGCTTGAGCGAGGATGGGGGGGCCCTGTTGCGGGCGCTGGGCCGCGACGGGCGCGCGGCGCTGTCGTGGCGGGCGGCGTCGCATGAAGGCCAGCGGCCGCCGGCGGGGGACTGGACCACCTGGGTCTTCCTCGGCGGGCGCGGGGCGGGGAAGACGCGGGCGGGGGCGGAGTGGGTGTGGGAGACGGCGCAGAGGCTGGGGCCCGGCGGGCGGATCGCCCTGGTCGGGCCGACGCTGCACGACGCGCGCACGGTGATGGTGGAGGGGCCGTCGGGGTTGCTGCGGCTGCCGTATCGGGCGGGCGCGCGCTATGTGCCGTCGCTGCGGCGGGTGACGTTTCCGGGCGGGGCCGTCGGGCTGCTGTTCTCGGCCGGGGAGCCGGAGCGGCTGAGGGGGCCGCAGTTCCACGCCGCCTGGGGGGATGAGTTCTGCGCCTGGGACTGTCCGGAAGAGACGCTGGCCATGCTGCGGCTGGGGCTGCGGTTGGGGGCGGCGCCGAGGCTGGTTCTGACCTCGACGCCGAAGCCGCGGGCGAGTCTGCGGCGGGTGCTGGCCGGGGACGGCTGCGCGCGGACGGATGCGGCGACGCGGGAGAATGCGCGGAACCTCGCGCCGGGGTTTCTGGCGGCGATGGAGGGGCTGTACGGCGGCACGCGACGGGCGGCGCAGGAGCTGGAAGGGCGGGTGCTGGACGATGCGGGGGCGCTGTTCACGGCGGAGATGATCGAGGGGGCGAGAGCTCTGGGAGCTGAGTGGGAAGGCGGGTTCGACCGCGTGGTCGTCGCCGTCGACCCGCCGGCGGGGACGCTGTCGGGGCGGGCGCGGGACGCCTGCGGGATCGTCGTGGCCGGACGGCGCGGGGACCGGGTCGTGGTGCTGGCCGACTGGACGCGGACGGGGCTGTCGCCCGAGAGCTGGGCGGCGCGGGTGCGGCGGGCGGTCGAGGCGCACGGGGCGACGCGGGTGGTGGTGGAGGCCAACAACGGCGGGGCGATGGCGGAGGCGGTGCTGAAGGCCTCGGGGCTGTCGGTCACGATCCGGCGGGTGCACGCCTCGGTCGGCAAGGTCGCGCGGGCGGAGCCTGTGGCGGCGCTGTACGAGCAGGGGCGGGTCGCGCATGCGCCGGGGCTGGAGGCGCTGGAGGAGGAGCTGATGGGGCTGGGCGGCGAGGACGCGGGCGGGGCCAGTCCGGACCGGGCGGATGCGCTGGTGTGGGCCGTGACCGACCTCATGCCGGCGCCGGGGCCGCGGGGGCCGAGCCTGCGGGTGCTGTAACCTTATCGATATCCGCGCGTTACGGCTCAGCTCGAAAAAGCAGAGAGGACTCATGGCGGACGGCGGGACGACGGACAATCAGGCGCGGTTCGGGATTTCCGGGCTGGACGACATTCTCGCCGGCGGGCTGGAGCGGGACCGGATCTATCTGCTGGAGGGCAATCCGGGCACCGGCAAGACCACGGCGGCGATGAGCTTCCTGATCGAGGGCGCGGCGCGGGGCGAGCGCTGCCTGTACATCACCCTGTCGGAGACCGAGGAGGAGCTGCGCGGCACGGCGCGGTCGCACGAATGGTCGCTGGCGGGGATCGACATCTTCGAACTGGTGCCGCCCGAGAGCCTGCTGGACGAACAGCAGCAGCAGAGCCTGCTGTATTCCTCGGACCTGGAGCTGGGCGAGACCACGCGGATGATCTTCGAGGCGGTGGAGCGGGTCCAGCCGAAGCGGGTGGTGGTCGACAGCCTGTCGGAGATCCGGCTGCTGGCCCAGGGCTCGCTGCGCTACCGGCGCCAGGTGCTGGCGCTGAAGCACTATTTCGCGCGGCGCGGGGCGACCGTGCTGCTGCTCGACGACCTGACCACCGACATCAACGACAAGACCGTGCACAGCGTGGCGCACGGGGTGATCCAGCTGCAGGAGCTGGCCCCGGAATACGGGGCCGAGCGGCGGCGGGTGCGGGTGATCAAATACCGCGGGCGGCGGTTCCGCGGCGGCTATCACGACTTCACCATCAAGACCGGCGGGCTGGAGGTCTATCCGCGCATCGTCGCCTCGGAGCACCGTACGGCCTTCGACCGCAGCCGGGTGTCGAGCGGGGTGGCGGGGCTGGACGATCTGCTGGGCGGCGGGGTGGAGCGCGGCTCCAGCGCCCTGATCCTGGGCCCGGCGGGCACGGGCAAGTCGCTGTTCGCGATGAATTTCGCGGTGGCGGCGGTGAAGCGGGGCGAGAAGGCGGCGCTGTTCATCTTCGACGAGGAGCTGGGGCTGCTGTTCGACCGCATGCGCGGCCTGGGCATCGACCTGGAAGGCATGAAGGCGGACGGCGACCTGATCATCGAACAGGTGGATGCGGCCGAGCTGTCGCCGGGCGAGTTCGCCGCGCGGGTGCGAAACTGCGTCTCGGAGCAGCAGATCAGGACCGTGGTGATCGACAGCCTGAACGGCTACCAGGCGGCGATGCCGCAGGAGCAGTTCCTGGTGCTGCACATCCACGAGCTGCTGCAGTATCTGAACCGCCAGGGCGCCTCGACCTTCCTGACCGTGGCCCAGCACGGCCTGGTCGGGGACATGAAGGCGCCGGTGGACGTGACCTATCTGGCCGACACGGTGATCCTGCTGCGCTATTTCGAGGCGCTGGGCCATGTGCGGCGGGCCGTCTCGGTGATCAAGAAACGCGCCGGCGGCCATGAGAAGACCATCCGCGAGTTCGAGATCGGCGAGGCCGGACTGTCGATGGGCGAGCCGCTGCACGGCTTCCAGGGCGTGCTGCGCGGGGTGCCGAACTTCGTCGGACAGGGCTCGGGGCTGATGGGCGAAGCCTCGGCATGAGCCGCGGGGGCGACCTTTCGCAGCGCGCCCTGGTGCTGGCGCCGACGGGCCGCGACGCCGCCGTGGCCGCCGCCATCCTGAAGGAGGCGGGGGCGACGGCGCTGGTCTGCGACAGCCTCGAGGTCCTGCGCGAGCGGCTGGAGGAGGGCGCCGGCCTGGCCGTGGTGGTCGAGGAGGCGCTGCGCGACCGCGACCTGACGGGGCTGGCGGCGTGGATCGAGGCGCAGCCGTCGTGGTCGGACTTTCCCTTCGTGGTCCTGACCCGGCGGGGCGGCAGCGTGGAGCGCAATCCGGCGGCCCGGCGGCTGTCGGTCACCCTGGGCAATGTCAGCTTTCTGGAGCGCCCGTTTCATCCCACCACCCTGGTCAGCGCCATGCAGACGGCCCTGCGGGGGCGCAACCGGCAGTACGAGGCCCGGGAGCGGATCGAGGAGATCCGCCGCGCGGAGGCGACGCTGGAGCGCCGGGTGGCCGAGCGCACCGCCGAGCTGGAGGCCGCGAACCGGCAACTGGCCTCGCAGATCGGCGAGCGGGAGAAGATGGAATCCGCCCTGCGCCAGGCGCAGCGGCTGGAGGCGGTCGGACAGCTGACCAGCGGGGTGGCGCACGACTTCAACAATCTGCTGACCGTCATCCTCGGCAATGTCGAACAGATGCGAAAACAGGCCGAGGATCCCGTGCTGATCCGGCGGCTGGCGATGATGAGCGAGGCCTCGCAGCGGGGCGCCCGGCTCACCGCCCAGATGCTGGCCTTCTCGCGACGGCAGAAGCTGGAGCCGCGAGCGGTCGACCTGAACGACACGGTTCTGAGCATGAGGGACCTGCTGCACAGCACGATCGGCGGCAGCGTCCGCATCGCCCCGCCCCGGCTGGCCGACGACCTGTGGCCGGCGATGATCGACCCGACCCAGATCGAGCTGGTCATCCTCAACCTGGCGATCAACGCCCGCGACGCCATGGAGGTGGGCGGGTCGCTGACCATCGGCACCGCCAATGTCGTGCTGGGTCAGCCGGAGACCGCCGAGGCGCCGCCCGCGGGCGCGTATGTGATGGTTTCGGTCAGCGACACCGGATCGGGCATGGCCGAGGCGGTGCGGGCGCGCGCCTTCGAGCCCTTCTTCACCACCAAGGAGGTGGGCAAGGGATCGGGCCTGGGGCTGAGCCAGGTGTACGGGCTGGCGAAGCAGTCGGGCGGGGGCGTCGCCATCGAGACCGGACTCGGGCAGGGGACCACCATCAAGGTGTTCCTGCCCAGGGCCAGCGCCCCGCCGACGGTCCAGGGCGCGGACGCCGAGGCCGCGCCCCCGGCCCATGAGGACCATCTGGTCGTGCTGGTCGTCGACGACGACGACGCCGTGCGCGAGGTCACCGCCGGCCTGCTGACCGACCTGGGGTACGATGTGGTGGAGGCCGGCAGCGGCGGGGCCGCGCTGGACCTGATCGAGCGCCACGACGAGATCAGGGCGGTGGTGCTCGACTTCGCCATGCCGGGGATGAACGGCGCCGATCTGGCGCGGGAGTTGCGGGCCCGGCGTCCGCGGGTGCCGATCCTGTTCGCGACGGGCTATGCCGACGCCGAGGCCCTGACCGGCGTCGGGGATCACCAGATCGTGCACAAGCCGTTCGTGCAGGCGGACCTGGCGCGCAAGCTGTCGCGCAGCTTCGCGGCGGCCTGACGGTTCGCGGAGACGTAGCCGGCTCCGGCGCCTTTGACACGTCCCGCGCCAGTCACTAGCCACTGGGTTCCGTCCCTCCGCCCCGGAGCCGTCATGGCCGCCCCCCTCAAGACCGCGCTGATCTACGATTTCGACGGCACCCTGGCGCGGGGCAATATGCAGGAGGTCACCTTCATCCCCTCGGTGGGCATGGGGGTCGGCGACTTCTGGGGCGAGGCCGACCGGCTGACCCGCGAGGCCGACGGCGACAACATCCTGATGTACATGCAGCTGATGCTGGCGCGGGCGCGCGAGAACGAGCACCCGATCACCCGCAAGCTGCTGGCCGAGCACGGCGAGGAGGTGAAGCTGTTCGACGGGCTGAAGTCCGACCTGACCGGCCCCGGATGGTTCGACCGCATCAACGCCGTCGGCGTCAGATACGGCCTGGAGATCGAGCACTACATCATCTCGGCGGGCCTCGAGGAGATGATCGACGGCTGCCCGATCCGGCCCGAGTTCCGGCACGTCTTCGCGTCGAAATTCGTCTACGACGAGAACGGCGTCGCGATCTGGCCGGCGGTGGGCGTCAACTACACGACCAAGACCCAGTATCTGTTCCGCATCAACAAGGGCGTGCTCAATCACTGGGAGCACGAGAAGATCAACCGCTTCATGGCCGATGACGACCGGCCGGTGCCGTTCGAGCGGATGATCTTCCTCGGCGACGGGGACACCGACGTGCCGACCATGAAGATGATGCACACCAAGGGCGGCTATTCGATCGCGGTCTACGACCCGCGCAACTCCGAGCGGGACCAGCAGAAGATCTATGGCCTGATCTCGGAGGACCGGGTCAATTTCGTCGCCGCCGCGGACTATCGCGAGGGCTCGGCCCTGGACCTGATCGTCAAGGGTCTGATCGGCCGCATCGCCATCACCGCCGGAACGATGCCGGACGGGGTCTGAGCTAGATCGCGTTCAGCGGCAGTTTGAGGAACCGCTTGCCCGAGGCCTCGGGCGGCGGCAGGGCGCCGGCGCGGATGTTGATCTGCAGCGAGGGCAGGATCAGCGCCGGAACCGCCAGGGTCGCGTCGCGAGCCTCGCGCAGGGCCACGAATTCGTCCTCGGACCGGGCGCTGCCTATGTGGATGTTGTCCGCCGCCTGGGCCGCCACGGTGGTCTCCCACCGGTAGTCCGACCGGCCCTCGGGCAGATAGTCGTGGCCGACGAAGACGCGGGTTCCGGGCGGCAGGGCCAGGATGCGCCGGATGGAGCGGTACAGGGTCCGGGCGTCGCCGCCGGGAAAGTCGCATCGCGCCGTGCCGTAGTCGGGCATGAACAGGGTGTCGCCGATGAAGACGGCGTCGCCGACGACATAGCTGACGCAGGCCGGGGTGTGGCCCGGCGTGTGCATCACCTCGACCGGAAGCCTGCCCAGGGCGAAGCGCTCGCCGTCGGCGTAGAGGCTGTCGAACACCACGCCGTCGGCGGTGACGTCATGGGCCTCGAACAGGGCGCCGAAGACCTTCTGCACCTCGGTGATGCGGCTGCCGATGCCGATCGGCGCGCCCGTGCGCCGGCGGATCTCGTCGGCGCCGGTCAGATGATCGGCGTGGGCGTGGGTCTCGAGCACGCGCTCCAGCCTCAGGCCGCGTTCGGAGATCCGGGCCAGGAGCCGCTCGAGGGAGGCGGTCGAGGTGCGGCCGCTGGCGGCGTCGAAGTCGAGGACCGGATCGATGACGGCCGCGGCCCCGGTCGCGGGGTCGGCGACCAGATAGGTGATGGTGTGGGTCGCCGCGTCGAAGAACCCTTCGACGATCGGGACGGGCGGCGGGGCGACGGCCATGGGAACCTCCTTGATTGGCCCCAATATATTAGGACTTGCTAAATTAGCAATCCCTTATATATTCCGCCTCATGAACACGCTTTCCACCCTGTCCCTCGACCAGTTTCAAGGCAAGGCCGGTGAGGCGGCGCGGCTTCTGAAGGCGCTCTCGAACGAGAAGCGGCTGATGATCCTGTGCCGGCTCGGCGACGGCGAATGCGCCGTGGGCGAGCTGTTGCCGCTGGTGGGCCTGTCCCAGTCGGCCCTGTCGCAACACCTCGCGGTGCTGCGCGAGGAAGGCCTGGTCGAGGGCAGGCGCGAGGGCGTGTCCATCCTCTACCGCATCGCCGAGCCGGCGGTCCTGAAGCTCATCGCCGCCCTCGCCGACATCTATTGCCCCCCAGCCCAGGGAAACTGACCATGGCCGCGCTCACCCCCCTCTCCGCCGCCGAAGTCGCGGCCCGCATCACGGCCGGCAAGGCCGTTCTGGTCGACATTCGCGAGCCCGGCGAAGTCGCCCAGGAACGGATCGCCGGCAGCATCATCAAACCCCTGTCCATCTTCGAGGCGGCCGACCTGGACGTCCAGCCGGGCCGCGACGTCATCTATATGTGCCGCTCCGGCGCCCGCACCGGCATGAACTGCGTCCGCCTGGCCGCCTGCATCCCGGGCGAGGCCTTCGTGCTCGAGGGCGGTCTGAACGCCTGGAAGGCCCAGGGCCTGCCCACGGTCTCCGGCAACCCCTCGTCACGGACGGCGTAAGGCATGGACCCCGCCGTCATCCAGCTGCTTCTGGCCGTCCTCAGCGGCGGTGTGGTCGCCCTGCTGCTGACGGTGTTCGGCGGCGGCGGCTCGGTGCTGGCCGTGCCGTTGCTGCTGTATGTGGTCGGGGTGAAGGATCCCCATGTGGCCATCGGCGCCTCGGCCGCCGGCGTCGCCCTCAACGCCCTGACCGCCCTCGCCGGTCGGGCGCGGGCGGGACGGGTGCGCTGGCCCTGCGCCCTGCTGTTCGCCGCGACCGGCTCGGCCGGCGCCTTCGCCGGATCGTCCCTGGCCAAGGCGATCGACGGCCACGCCCTGCTGATCTTCTTCGCCCTCGCCATGGGACTGGTCGCCCTGGCCATGCTGAGGCCGAAAGCCCCCGTCGGGGCGGAGAATGTGCGGCTGACCCGGGGCATGGCCCCGCGCGTCGCCGCCTCCGGCGCGGGAGTCGGCGCCGCGGCCGGCTTCTTCGGCATCGGCGGCGGCTTCCTGATCGTACCCGGCCTGATGGGGGCGGCCGGCATGACCCTGGCCCTGGCCCAGGCCTCGTCCCTGGTCAGCGTGGCGGCCTTCGGAGCGACGACGGCGGCCAACTACGCCCTGTCGGGCCTGATCGACTGGCCCATCGTGGCGGCCATGGCCGCGGGCGGGACGGCGGGAACCCTGGCCGGCCTGCCGATCGCCCGGCGGCTGGGCGCCGACGCGGTGCTCGGCCGGCGTCTGTTCGCGGCGCTGATCCTGGTCGTCGCCGTCTATGTGGCGGTGAGGGCGATCACCGCCCTCTAACGCCCGCCGGCCCTGAGGAAGGCGGCGCGGGCGGGGGCGAGGCGGGACGGGACCAGACCGCGCAGGGACGAGCGGGCGCGCTGTTTCAGCCCCGCCTCCTGGCCCTTGCGCCAGACCACGTCGGCCTCGATCGCCGCCGCCCCGGCCAGGTCGATGACCACGACCGGACCCGACAGGGCGAGATTGCGCTCGAGCCGCAGGCGCAGCCCGCCCGCGGACTGATCGACGATCAGGCAGGGCAGCTCCAGCCCGTGCGCCAGCACCACGCCGCGCGCGCCGGCGGGCGAACGGGGTTCCAGTCGGCGGTCGTCCGGCCTGTTCATCGCGCGATGGATACCGGTTGTCGGTTTCGATCCAGTTTCACTGTCACATCGGCCTGGACGCCGCCGGCCAGCATGCGCCGGGTGATCCGCTCGAAATACTGGATGAAGCCGGCGATGCGGGCGCGCTCGGGCGGCGGCAGGGCGTCGGGCGCGACGCCCAGCAGGTCGGCCTCCTGCTGGCAGCGCCAGTCCAGCACGACGTCGAAGCCGGGAGCCTGAAGGAACAGGACGGCGTCGAGGCCCGCGACGAAGTCGGCGTAGGCCCCGGCGACGAAGCCGTCGACGGCGCGCCGCCAGACGCCGTCCGGGTCCCGCTCACGCTCCAGGGTGTTGACCGGTTCGGCCAGGTCCGCGGCATCCCCGGGTCGGGCGCCCAGACACCAGGCGTCGATCAGGATCGCCGCCGGCCGGCCCCGGAAGACGCGCCACTCAGAGACCGGCCGCCGGTCGTCGCCGCGCTTGTCGAACGCCGGAATCCGGGTTTCGTCGTCGGGCCCGGCCGCGGACAGGTCGCCGATCAATCGTTGACCCAGGGCGAGATCATGGGTTCCCGGCGGCCCGCGCGTCACGAACAGCGGATGGACCTCCCGCGCCATGGCCTCGCGTTCGGCGCGGGTCCGGTAGAGGTCGTCGAGCGAGATCTGCACGGCCCCGAAGCGGTCGGCGGCGGCGCGGGCCAGGGTGGTCTTGCCGGACCCTTGCGCCCCGACGACAGCGATCAACGGGGGGCGGTTTTCCGGACCGTCGGCGATCATCTGGCCGACAAGCTCGACGAGGGCGGGGTTCGGCCGGCCCATGGCCGGGCTCAGTGCTGGTCTTCAGGCAGGCGGACGATCAGGCCGTCGAGATCGTCCGTGACCCGGATCTGGCAGGACAGGCGGCTGTTCGGCTGGACGTTCTCGGCGAAGTCCAGCATCGACTCCTCCATGGCCGAGGCCCGGCCGGTCTCGGCGGCGAAGGCCTCGTCGACATAGACGTGGCAGGTGGCGCAGGCGCAGGCCCCGCCGCAGTCGGCGTCGATGCCCGGGACGTTGTTGCGGATCGCCCCCTCCATGACGGTGAGGCCGTTCCTGACCTCGACCACATGCTCGCGGCCGTCGTGCTCGATGTAGGTGATCTTCGCCAACTCAGGCGGCCTCGGTCTTCTTCCGCGACGGAGACACCATCAGCTTCTTGGTTTTCGCGATCGCCTCGGCCGGGTTCAGGCCCTTGGGGCAGACCTGGGCGCAGTTCATGATGGTGTGGCAGCGGTAGAGCTTGAACGGGTCCTCGAGGTCGTCGAGCCGCTTGTCCGTGGCGTCGTCGCGGCTGTCGGCGATCCAGCGGTAGGACTGCAGCAGGGCGGCGGGGCCGAGGTATTCGGTCTGGTTCCACCAATAGCTGGGGCAGGAGGTCGAGCAACAGGCGCACAGGATGCATTCGTACAGGCCGTCCAGTTTCGCCCGGTCCTCGGGCAGCTGGATACGCTCGGTCTCCGGGTCCGACTCGTCGGACTGGAGGTACGGCTGGATCGAGTCGTACTGGGCGTAGAACAGGGTCAGGTCCGTGACCAGGTCCTTGACCACCGGCTGGTGCGGCAGGGGGGCGATGGAGATGGTCGAGGAGGAGCACTCGTCCCAGCCCCTGGTGCAGGCCAGGGTGTTGCGCCCGTCGATATTCATCGAGCAGGAGCCGCAGATGCCCTCGCGGCACGAGCGCCGGAAAGTCAGGGTCGGGTCGATCTCGTTCTTGATGTGGATCAGGGCGTCCAGCAGCATCGGGCCGTGATCGTCGGCCGAGATCTCGAACACATCCCAGCGCGGGTCGGCGTCGACCTCGGGGTCGTAGCGGTAGACCTTGTAGGTCTTGACGTTCTTCGCGCCGGGCGGGGCCTTGTGGACCTTGCCGGTCGTGGGCTTCGAGCCCCTGGGGAGGGTCAGCTGGACCATCAGTACACCCGCGCCTTGGGTTCGATGTAGGCGATGTCGTCGGACATCGTGTAATTATGGACCGGGCGGTAGTCGATCTTCACCGCGTCGCCGGGGACCTTCCAGGCGAGGGTGTGTTTCATCCACTCGGCGTCGTTGCGGTCCGGATAGTCCTCGCGGGCGTGGGCGCCGCGGCTCTCGGTGCGGTTCAGGGCGCCCTCGATGGTGACCAGGGCCTGGTCGATCAGGTTGTCGTATTCGAGGGTCTCGACCAGGTCGGTGTTCCAGATCAGGCCGCGGTCGGTGGTCCTGATGTCGGCGCCGGCGGCGTGGATGGCGCGCAGCTTGGCGACCCCCTCCTCCAGCGTCTTGCCGGTGCGGAAGACGGCGGCGTCGGACTGCATGGCGCGCTGCATCTGGATGCGCAGCCGGGACGTCGGGGTCGAGCCGTCCGCATGGCGGAAGCGGTCGAGGCGGGCCAGGTGGCCGTCGGTGGCCGAGGCCGGGACGTCGGGCACCTTCGAGGCCTTGTCCACCACCTCGCCGCAGCGCAGGCCGGCGGCGCGGCCGAACACGACCAGGTCGGTCAGGGAGTTGGAGCCGAGACGGTTGGCGCCGTGCACCGAGACGCAGGCGGCCTCGCCCACCGCCATCAGGCCGGGCACGACGCTGTCGGCGTTGTCGCCGACCTTGGTCAGGACCTCGCCGTGATAGTTCGTGGGGATGCCGCCCATATTGTAGTGGACCGTCGGCAGGACCGGGATCGGCTGTTTGGTGACGTCGACGCCGGCGAAGATCCTGGCCGATTCCGAAATGCCGGGCAGGCGTTCGTGCAGCACGGCGGGGTCGAGGTGGTCGAGGTGCAGGTGGATGTGGTCCTTGTTCGGGCCCACGCCGCGGCCTTCACGGATTTCGATGGTCATGGAGCGGCTGACCATGTCGCGCGGGGCGAGGTCCTTCACGGTCGGCGCATAGCGCTCCATGAAGCGCTCGCCCTCGGAGTTGGTCAGATAGCCGCCCTCGCCGCGCGCGCCCTCGGTGATCAGGCAGCCGGCGCCGTAGATGCCGGTCGGATGGAACTGGACGAACTCCATGTCCTGCAGCGGCAGGCCGGCGCGCAGGACCATGGCGTTGCCGTCGCCGGTGCAGGTGTGGGCGCTGGTGGCCGAGAAATAGGCGCGGCCGTAGCCGCCGGTGGCCAGGATGACGAGCTTGGCGCGGAAGCGGTGCATCGTGCCGTCGTCCAGCTTCAGCGCCGTGACGCCCGTGCAGGCGCCGTCCTGCATGATCAGGTCGAGGGCGAAATATTCGACGAAGAACTCGACCTCGCGGCGCACCGACTGGCCGTACAGGGTGTGCAGGATGGCGTGGCCGGTGCGGTCGGCGGCGGCGCAGGTGCGCTGCACCGGACCCTCGCCGAAATTGCGCGTCATGCCGCCGAAGGCGCGCTGGTAGATCTTGCCTTCCTCGGTGCGCGAGAAGGGCACGCCCCAGTGCTCGAGCTCGTAGACGGCCTTGGGCGCGTTGCGGACGAGGTATTCGATGGCGTCCTGGTCGCCGAGCCAGTCCGACCCCTTGACGGTGTCGTACATGTGCCACTGCCACGAATCCTCGCCCATGTTGCCGAGCGAGGCGGAGATGCCGCCCTGGGCCGCGACGGTGTGGGAGCGGGTCGGGAAGACCTTGGTGACGCAGGCGACCTTCAGCCCCTGCTGGGCGGCGCCGAGGGCGGCGCGAAGGCCCGAGCCGCCCGCGCCGACGACGACGACGTCACAGGCGTGATCGACGAATTCATAAGCAGCCATCAGCCGTCAGATCCCGAAACCGGCGGGCAGGGGCGCCGAGCCCAGCGCCAGCCGCACGATGAAGAAGACGCCCGCCGCCGCGATCACGAGGCAGAGCAGGCCGATCCCGCCCAGCAGCGCCGTGCGCGAGCCGGGCTTGTGAATGTAGTCGTCGACGATGACCTTCAGCCCCATCTGCATGTGCCAGACGCTGACCAGCAGGGTCACGGCCAGCAGGACGGCGTTCACCGGCGAGCGGAACCAGGCCAGGGCGCCGTCGTAGCCGCCGCCGGCGAGGACGGAGCCGCTCCACAGGCCCCACAGGGTCAGGGGAACGAGGATCAGGGACGACAACCGCTCGGCGGTCCATTCCCCGGCGCCATGGCGTTCGGACACCTTGACGCCCTTGACGAAGGCTTTCGCTTCGCGGCTCACAGCGCGACCCTCCCGGAGGCGAGGAGGAAGACCCAGAAGGCGACGGCGATGGCCGCGCCCCCGATGATCGAGGCCCAGGACAGGGCGTCGGCCGATTTCGGCGACAGGCCGGCGCCGGCGTCCCAGATCAGATGACGGAGGCCGCCCGTCAGATGCAGGCACAGGGCGAGGGTCAGGCCGAACCAGACCAGCAGGCCGAGCGGCGAGCCCATCCAGCCGGCGAAGGTCGCATAGGCGTCCGGCCCGAAGGCCAGGGCCAGCAGCCACAGGGCGATCAGGACCGCCCCGACCGACAGGGCGCCGCCCGTGAACCGGTTCAGGATCGAGGCGAACATGGTCACGTGCCAGCGCCAGATCTGGAGATGGGGCGACAGGGGACGGACGCGGCCGTTGGGCTGGACCACGAACCGGCCGGTCTGATCGTCCGTCGGGTCGTTGGAGGCGTCGCCCGGCGAGGGGGAGGTCGACATATTGCGAATGGTTCTCAGAAACCTGAGCGAATTCAGCCGCTCGAAACCGGTGGTCACGCTTTAGTCAGCGCCGCCCCGGGGGTCAACGCGGCCAGGCTCGAGGGGAGGGCTCGCGCGCGCGTTATCGGCCGGTTCCGGACCATCACGATTTCGCGTGTGGCCTGTCTGCACTAGGCGCCCGCCCGGACGCGCGGCAGCCTCGAACCATGTCGGGGTTCATCGCAGTCGCCTTCGCGGGCCTGCTCGTGCAGCAGGCCGCGCCGCATCCGTCCACGCAGACGCCCTACCAGGCGCCGGCGATCCGTCCGTTCGAGCCTCCGTCCGACTTCGGCCGCGAGGTCGCCCAGGGCGACGCCGCCGACGACCTGCACCGCCGTCCGCTGGAGGCCCCGGTCCCGGTCGAGGCCTATGACCGCTCCTACGAGTTCACGCCCGGCGACGCCGAAACCGCCTATGACCAGGGCGTGGCCTCGGCCGAGATACGGGCGGACCAGGCCGCGGGGCCGCTGGACGGGCGCTGGCGGATGGTCGATGCGGCGGGGCGGACCGTCTGCGACCTGGTCCTGAGCGATCCCGGCACGGGACCGGTGGAGGGCGGCTGGCGCGGCGGGCCAGGCTCGGGCGGGGCGACATCGGACGGGACGATCCTGACGCTCGACGGCCTGGGCGAGCTGACGCTGGAGCGGACGACGTCGGGCTGGCGCGGCGCGTTGACGGCCGACGGCCGGACCCGCCCGGTGGCCCTCAGCCGCCCGGGCTGAGCCGGATGCGCGAAAGCGCGACCTGCAGGCCGTTGGCGCCGTAGGGAGCCGCCGATCCCCGGCCCCACACCGGATCGGGCCACAGGCCGTCGTCGTGGCGACGTCCCACCACATGCAGATGCAGCTGGGCGGTGACATTGCCCAGGGCGGCGACGTTCAGCTTCTGGACGGGGCGGCCCGCCGCCTGACCCAGCGAACGGACGATATCGCCGGCGCGCACGACCTCGTCCATCAGCCGGGACCGCTCCGGCGGCGTCAGGTCCTCGAGCTCATGCAGTCCCGCGCGCCGGGGGATCAGGATCAGCCAGGGGAACCGGGAATCGTCCTGCAGCCGGACCTGGCACAGGGGCCAGTCGCAGACGACGACGGATCCGGGGTCGAAGGCCGGATCGGCTTTGAACGGCGTGGTCATGGCCCTGCGTGGCGCGACCACGCCGGGGGGTCAAGCGTCAGTCCAGCGCGTAGACCACGCAGGCCCGGTCGCTCAGCTCGCGCAGCGGCGGCTGGAGCGCCAGCCGGGCGGCCTCGATCTGGGCTTCGGACGGACCTCCGCCTCCCGGAGGCGGAGGGGGAGGCGGCGGCGGAGGCGGGGGCGGAGCCGGAGCGAAATTCGCCCGGTCCATCATGCCCGAATCCACGTCCGTGGCGAGGCCGCCGGCGCCGTAGACCGGCCAGCCGGCGAGCACGTCCGTCTCGCAGGCCCGGCCGGTCGGATCGATCACCCGCACCGCGCCGAGGTCCGCCCCGGCCGCCGCGGTCGCCAGACGGGCGCGGCGCGCGGCGTCCCGCACCGCCTCGGTCTGGAGCCAGGTCTTCACCGCATTGTCCGGCTCGAGACTGAAGTGGACCGGGGCGATCGAGGTCGGCTGGGAGGCCACGACCGTCGCATAGACCCGCTCCAGCACGGCGATGTCGCGAATGGTGACGGTGACGGCGGCATCGGCCTGGTAGCGTTCGATCCGGTCGGAGCGGACATTGTCGCGCAGGACCCCGTTCTCGTCGCGGTACTGGTCATAGAGCGGGCGGGTGCTCACGGTCGTCTCGACCCGGACCTTGTCGACGCCATAGGCCGCCAGGGCCTGGCTGAGGGCGCGGACCTGATCCGCCGCCTTGCGCGAGGCGTCGGCCGCGGTGCGGTCCACGGACTGGAAACTGGCGCCGAAGCCCGCGCGATTCGCGGCCACCTCGGTGCGGACATGGCCGATCGAGGCGATCACCGGCTCGCGCATCCACCAGGGCGCGGGCACGTAGCGTTCGCCGATGGTCGCGGGCGGGGTCTGGGCAAGGGCGGCGGCCGGCAGGCCGGCCGCCGGCGCGGCCGTGGCCGCCAGCAGAAGAAACGTCAGTCGGCGCATGTCGATGTCTCCGGTTGGACCCCGAACCTGCGCCCGGGGAATGGGGCCGTAAAGACGCCGACGGGTTTCGTCAGGGTCCGCGCCGCCTATGTACTCCATAGATATTATCTATCGAACATTCCGGTTTCCAATCATTGACTTTGTGCAGCGCACAGGCCATTTCGCGGCTGCGGCGCCGCTCCCCCGGCGCTCCGGACATTCCCTTTTCAGAGACTTCAGGAGAACAGCGATGCTGGGCGTCGGTCAAAAACTGCCGGACTTCAAGATCATCGGCGTCAAGCCGGGCTTCAACAGCCACGAGGAAAACGGCGTCTCGGCCTTCGAGGTCGTCACCCAGGACAGTTTCGAGGGCAAGTGGAAGGTCATCTTCTTCTACCCGAAGGATTTCACCTTCGTCTGCCCGACCGAGATCGCCGAGTTCGCCTCGCTGGCGCGCGACTTCGAGGACCGCGACACCGTGGTCCTGGGCGGCTCGACCGACAACGAATTCGTCAAACTGGCCTGGCGCCGCGACCACGCCGACCTGTCGAAGCTGCCGATCTGGCAGTTCGCCGATAACGGCGGCAAATTCGCCCGCGACCTGGGCGTCCTGGACGAGGCCGAGGGCGTCGCCCTGCGCGCCACCTTCGTGGTCGACCCGCACAATGTCGTGCAGCACGTCTATGTCACCAACCTGAACGTGGGCCGCGCCCCCGCCGACACGCTTCGCGTGGTGGACGCGTTGCAGACCGACGAGCTGTGCGCCTGCAACCGCCCGGTGGGCGGCGAGACGCTCGCTGCGTAAGGCGGCGTCCTGAGTGGCGGGAGGCGGCGGCGTTTGTATCGCCGCCTTCCGCGCTCGCCCTTTTTTTGGGCGCCATGCCCGGCTCGCCCCCCGGTCCGATCTCCGATCGGCCGGAGGACAGGCTCCGCCTCGCGACTTGAGCGCGGCCGCGCCCGTTTCCCACGACTTCATGCGGCTCAAGCAGCGCGCGACCGCGTCGCGTGCGATAGCCGCTTCCCGAAGGGAACCCCACAAATGTCGATCGACGCCCTGCGCGACCTCATCCCGGCCTACGCCAGGGACATCTCCCTGAACCTCGGCTCGCTCGCATCCGAGACGGTGCTGAACGACCAGCAGAAATGGGGGACCTTCCTCGCCTCGGCCCATGCCATCGGCGTCGCGCCGGTGGTCAGGGCGATCGAGGCCCAGGCTGCGACGGTCCTGTCGCCCGAGGCCCTGAACGCGGCCAAATCGGCGGCCGCCATCATGGGCATGAACAACATCTACTACCGGTCGCTGCACCTGATGAAGAACCAGGAATACACGACCATCCCCGCCCGCCTGCGGATGAACGTCATCGCCAATCCGGGCGTCGACAAGCTTGATTTTGAATTATGGTCGACGGCGGTATCCGCGATCAACGGCTGCGGCGCCTGTCTGGACGCCCACGAGGGCGAGCTGCGCAAACACGGCGTCCCGGCGACCCGGATCCAGGCCGCCCTGCGCATCGCCGCCGTGGTCCACGCCGCCAGCCGGATCGTCGCCTCGGAAGCGGCCCTGGCGGGCTAGCCCGGCGGGGCCTCGCCGTACTCCAGATAATGGAGCCAGCGTTGGTAGCCGGCGTCCATGACCGCGTCGACGCCGTCGGCCATGGCCCCGATCCCCGGCCCTTCGACGACGAAGGTCCAGGTCGGGGTCCAGCCCCGGTTCGCCGCCGGCCAGGTCACCGAGAGTTCGGCGCGGGTCGCCTTGCCGCGCAGGGGTCCGAAGGGGGCCTCGAAAACGATGCGGTCCGCCGCGACCGAGACGGTTCGTCCGTGATCGAAGTCGGTCCCGTCCGCCAGTTTCTCGCACCAGCAGCCGCCCGGCGCGAGGTCGAGGCTCAGATTGGCCGCCGAGCCGCTGTAGGTGTGCGCGGAGTCCCACCACTTCGGAAGATCTGTCAGCGCGACCGGAATGTCGTCGGGCGCGATCCCGACGCCGACGGCGTAGCGCAGGGTGAAGCCGTCGGCGTTGCGCGACACCACTTCGGCCGCGGCCGGCGAGCCGACCAGCACCAGGGCCGCGGCGGCGATCAGGGTCTTGAACATCGGATATCCTCCCGCCGCCATCGGGCGACCAAAGGCGCGCCTCGTCAAGTCAGGCCGGCGTGAAGGTCAGGGGCGCGCCCCAGAACTGGCCGACCAGGTCCGATTGCGGTCCCGGCTTGCCGCTGGTCAGGAAGTCCCGGCGCCCCGAGCCGCCCAGATCATATTCCGGATGCCGTTCGAAATAGCGCGCCAGGGCGTCGGCCACGGCGGTGGGCTGGTGGATCAACGGCGTGCCGGGCGGCAGGGCCGCGGCGAACAGGTCGGCGACGATCTCGTAGTGGGTGCAGCCGAGGATGGCCTGGTCGGGATGGCGGCCGATGCGACGGCGCAGGGCGTCGACGTGGTCCTCGACCACGATCTTCAGCTCCTCGGCCGGGGCGCCCAGTTCGATCAGGCCGGCCAGGCCGGGGCAGGGCTCGGAGAAGACGGCCAGGTCCTCGCGCCGCTTGTCGATCTCGATCTCGTAAACCCGGCTCATGGCCGTGGCGGCGGTGCAGAAGACGCCGGTGATGTCGATGGCCTCGACCTTGTCGCCGCGCCGTTCGGCCTCGTAGGTCCAGGGCAGGCCGGTCGCGGCCTCGATGGTCGGGACGATGATGCCGAGAACGTTGATGGGCCGCCCGTGGCGGGCGCGCGCCTCGGGCACCCAGGTCTGCTGCAGGCGGCGAAGGGCGATGGCCGAGGCGGTGTTGCAGGCCAGGACGATGACGTTGGCCCCGGCCTCGAACAGCCGCTCGCAGCCGGCGCGGGTCAGGTCGACGATCTCTTCGCCGCCGCGACCGCCATAGGGGGCGTTGGCCTGGTCGGCCAGATAGACGAAATCCCGCTCGGGAAACCGCCGCGTCAGTTCGCGGTGGACCGTGAGGCCGCCCACGCCGGAGTCGAATACGCCAATCGCCATGGCGCGGGCTTTAGACTCGCCGCCCGCCGCCGTCCACCGGCGAAGATTACGGCCCGTTCATGTGACAGTCAGCGGCCCGAGCGCCTAGGGTCGATGCAACGAACGCACGCACGGAGTTTCTCATGCACAGACGTCACCTTCTCGTCGCCGGGGGCAGCCTGTTCGCCCTTTCGGCCTGCGCCTCGAACGGAATGCCCATGGGCGGAGGAAACCCGACCGCGACCCTCGCCGCCGACGCCGCCGTCGCCCGCGCCGTCCTGCCGGCGCAGACGCCGCGCGCCGAACTGCTGCAGCCGTGGACCGGCCCGTTCGGCGGCGTGCCGCCCTGGGACAGGGTGACCGCGCCCAAGCTGAAGGCCGCCCTGCTGGAAGGCATCGACCTGCAGCGCGCCGAGATCGAGGCGATCGCGAACAATCCCGAGCCGCCGACCTTCGCCAACACCCTGGTCGCCCTGCAGATGGCGGGCGAGCCTCTGGACCGGGCCGGCTCCATCTATGGCGTCATGACGTCGAACATCGGGTCGGACGACTACAACGCCGTCGACACCGAGGTGTCGCCCCTGCTGTCGGCCGCCGGCGACGAGATCACCTTCAACGAGAAACTGTTCGCCCGCATCAAGGCTGTCGCCGACGGCGCCGCCGCCGCCGGCCTGACCGCCGAACAGACGCGGATCGCCGAACGCAGCCGCGACGCCTTCGTGCGCAACGGCGCCGCCCTGAACGCCGGGGGCAAGGCCGAGCTGGGCCGGATCAACACCGCCCTGGCCAACGCCTTCACCGCCTTCAGCCAGAAGGTGGTGGCCGACGAGAACACCTGGACCGTCATCCCGACCGAGGCCGGCGTCGCCGGCCTGCCCGCCTCGAACAAGGCCGCCGCCGCCGCCGCGGCGCGCAGCCGCAACGTCCAGGGCTGGGCCATCGTCAACACCCGCTCCAGCGTCGATCCGTTCCTCAGCTTCGCCGACGACCGCGGCCTGCGCGAAGTGGTCTGGAAGAAATTCGTCAACCGCGGCGACAACGGCGACGGCAACGACACCAATGCGATCATCGCCGAGATCGTGAAGCTGCGTCAGGACCGCGCCCGTCTGCTGGGCTTCGGCAACCACGCCGAATGGCGGATGCAGGACACGATGGCGAAGACCCCGCGCGCGGCCATGGACCTGATGATGCGGGTCTGGGCCCCGGCCAGGACGCGGGTGGCCGAGGAGGTCGCCGACATGCGCGCGATCGCCGGCCACGACATCGAACCGTGGGACTATCTGTATTACGCCGAGAAGGTGCGGAAGCAGAAGTACGACCTCGACCAGAACGAGCTGAAGCCGTATTTCGAGCTCAACAACGTCCGCGCCGGCTCGTTCGAGATGGCGCGCCGCCTGTACGGCTTCACCTTCGACAAACTGCCCGCGGGCGCCGTGCCGGTCTTCCATCCGGACGTCACCGTCTATGAGGTCAAGGACGCGGGCCGGCCGATCGGCCTGTACTACGCCGACGACTACGCCCGCGCCGGCAAGCGGTCGGGGGCGTGGATGACGACCTACCGGTCGCATTCGACCTATGACGGGGACAAGAACACCCTCGGCTCGAACAACAACAATTTCGTCAAGGCCGAAGGGTCGGAGCCGATCCTGATCTCGCTGGACGACGCCGAGACCCTGTTCCACGAGTTCGGCCACACCCTGCACGCCTATTCGTCAAAGGTGACCTATCCGGCCCTGGGCGGCACGCCGCGCGACTACGTGGAGTATCCGTCGCAGGTGCATGAGCACTGGGTGCTGAGCCGGCCGATCCTCGACGGCTTCATGAAGCACTACCAGACCGGCGAACCCATGCCCCAGGCGCTGGTGGACAAGGTCCAGGCGGCCCAGACCTTCAACCAGGGCTATGCGACGGTCAGCTATCTGTCCTCGGCCCTGGTCGACATGGACCTGCATACGCAGACCACGCCGCCGACCGACATCGACGCCTTCGAGCGCGAGAGCCTGGAACGCTACGGCATGCCCAGGGAGATCGTGATGCGGCACCGCCTGCCGCAGTTCAATCACCTGTTCACCTCGGACGCCTATTCGGCCGGCTATTACAGCTACCTCTGGTCCGAGGTCATGGACGCCGACACCTGGGCCTATTTCGAGGAGTCGGGCGACGTCTTCAATGCGGACATCGCGGCCCGCTACAAGGCCATCATCCTGGCCGAGGGCAACACCACCGACCGCGCCGAGGCCTATCGCCGCTTCCGCGGCCGCGACCCGGACGTGACGGCCCTGCTGAAGGTGCGGGGCTTCCCGGTTTCTTAAGGACCCTGACGCCCTTCGGGCTGCTTGAGGGCGCCGCGTGGAGCGCGGTTGCGAAACGGACGGGGCCGGCGGAGCGATCCGCCGGCCTTTTCCTTGCCTCAGCCGCTGTTGCGCAGGCCGGCCGCGACGCCGTTGAGGGCCAGCAGAATGCCTTCGCGGACGCGCGGGTCGTCGTCGCCGGCGCGGCGGCGGCGGATCAGCTCGATCTGCACGTGGTTGAGCGGCTCGACATAGGGCATGCGCAGCCGGATCAGCCGGTCCAGCTCGGGCTGGCCGCCCAGCAGGGCGTCCTGGCCGGTGATCGCCAGAACGGCAGCCCGGGTCCGGTCCCATTCGGCGAGGATGGCGGCGAAGACCCGGTCGGCCAGGGCCCGGTCGGGAACCAAGGCGGCGTAGCGGCGGGCGATGGTCATGTCCGCCTTGGCCATGACCATCTCCATGTTCTGGATCAGGGTGCGGAAGAAGGGCCACTCGCGGGCCATGACCCGCAGTTCGTCCATGTCCTCGCCCGCGATCGCCGAACCGAAGCCGTACCAGCCGGGCAGCATGACCCGGCTCTGGCTCCAGCTGAACACCCAGGGAATGGCGCGCAGATCCTCGATGGCGGTCGAGGCGCGGCGCGACGCCGGGCGGGAGCCGATCTTAAGGTCGGCGATCTCGACGATCGGGGTCGCGGCCCGGAAATAGTCGACGAAGCCCTCGGTCTCATAGACCAGGGCCCGGTAGGCGGCCATCGAGGCCCGCGACAGCCGCCCCATGGTCGCGCCGTGGCGCCGGGTCAGCTCGGCGTCCGGCGGCGGGGCCAGCGAGGCCAGCAGGACGCCGCAGGTCAGGGCGTCGAGATTGCGCCGCGCCACCTCGGGCTCGCCGTATTTGTTGGCGATGACCTCGCCCTGTTCGGTGACGCGGATGCGGCCGGCGACCGTGCCCTGGGGCTGGCCGAGGACGGCGGAAAAGCTGGAGCCGCCGCCGCGCCCGACCGCCCCGCCCCGGCCGTGAAACAGCTGGAGCCGCAATCCCGCCGCGTCCGTGACCTCGAGCAGGGCCCGCGAGGCCTCGTGCAGCTCCCAGGTCGAGGTCAGGTAGGAGCCGTCCTTGTTGGAATCCGAATAGCCGATCATCACCTCCTGGACGCCGCGGGCGCGGGCCACGGCGAGGGCCGACGGCTCGCGCAGCAGCCGCTCCAGCGTCGGCTTCGAGGCGCGCAGGTCGTCGATGGTCTCGAACAGGGGCGCGGCCTGGATCGGACAGGCGGCCGGGTCGGCGGGACGATAGAGGCCGACCTCCTTGAGCAGCAGATAGACCTCCAGCAGGTCCGAGGCCGCGTCGGTCTTGGAGACCACATGGGTGCGGATGGCGTGGGGGCCGAACAGGCGCAGCGCCTCGGCCGCGGCCTGGAGTATGGCCCGCTCCTTCAGCGTTTCGTCGGCATAGGCGCCCCAGGGGCTGAACAGCGGACGGCCCGAGGCCAGCTCCCCGGCGAGGATGGCCAGCCGGGCCTCCTCCGGCTGCGCGGCGTAGTCGTCGCAGACCCCGGCCACCTTCAGCAGATCGGCGACGACCCGTTCGTGCACGTCCGCGTTCTGGCGCAGGTCCAGCGTCGCCATGTGGAAGCCGAACACGTCCACGGCCGTGACCAGCCGGGCCAGCCGGTCGTCGGCGAAGACGGCGCCGTGGTTGGCGACCAGGCTGTCGCGCAGGACCGCCAGGTCGGCGCGGAAGGCCTCGGGCCCGGCATAGGGTTCGGCCGCGAACGAGGCGGCGCGCGGCGCGGGCTGGCCGGTCAGGACGGGATGGGTCGCGGCCAGCCGGGCGTAGATCTCGCTCAGGGCGCGGCGGTAGGGCTCGTCGGCCCGGTGCGGCGAGCGGTCGCCGGACGCCCCGGCCAGGGTCGCCAGTTCGGGCGAGACGGCGCTCATCGAGCCGGACAGGCTGAGCTCGGCGCCGAGGGCGTTCACCTCGTCCAGATAGAAGCGCAGCACGGCGCGGGCCTGGGTGCGGAAGGCGGCGGTCAGCACCGCGCCGTCGACATTGGGATTGCCGTCGCGGTCGCCGCCGACCCAGGTGCCGATGCGGATGAAGGGCTCGAGATCCGGCGCGTCCAGCCGTCCGCGCCAGTCCGCCAGCTGGGCCGGCGCGACGCGCAGGAAGACGCGTTCGAGGAAGGAGACGACGGTGTCGATCTCGTCCTGCACCACCAGTCCGGCCTGCCGCACCAGCCGGGTGGTCCAAAGGATGACGGTCTGGCGGCGCAGGCCGGCCGTCAGCACCCCGGGCGCGCAGGCCGTCTGGTTCTGGTCGCAGGCGTCCAGCAGGTCGGACACGGCCGCGATGCGGTCGATGACGCTCTTGCGGCGCACCTCCGAAGGGTGGGCGGTCAGGACCGGCGAGATCAGGGCGCCGGAGAGCAGGCCACGGGCGTCGGCGGGCGACCGGCCGGCGGCCTTCAGCCGTTCGAGCGCGCCCTCGGGCGTGTCGGGCCGGGCCCCGGCCGAGGTCTGCTCCCGGGCCCGGCGCTTGCCCGCGCGGTCCTCGGCGACATTGGCGAGCAGCGAGAAGACCGCGAAGCCGTGGGCCAGGCCGACGGCGTCGTCGAGCGACAGCTCGGCCAGCAGGGCCTCCAGCCGCGAGGCGTCCTGCGAGGCGGAATCGCGATGGTAGGCCACCGAGGCCTGCCGCACCGCCTCGATCCGGTCGTACAGCCCCTGCCCGCCCTCGTCGCGGATCACCTCGCCCAGCAGGCCGCCCAGCAGGCGGACCTCGTCGCGCAGGCGGTCGTCGGCGGCAGGGCTCATGGCGTTGTCTTTCAGCGGGGAGGCTGGGAGCGGCACCGTATCAGGGGCGGCGAGGTTGGCCATCGCAAAGCCGACGTCGAAACGCGATGTGTGGTCCACGGGCGGTTGAACGGAATCTGTCAGCCCGAGTCGACAAACGGCCTCCTTTCCCGCATAAGCCGCCGCTTCCGACGCAAGTGAACCTCGCGTCTCCACCTGCACGACCCCGGTTTCAACCGGACGAGGCAGGCGAGAACCCTCCGCCGACGTGATCGTCGCCGGGGGCCGTTGTCGTATGGAGCCGTTTCACCCGTCGGATGTTGGTGGCCCATTTTCTGGATTCAGGTCGTCGTGACCTGAAGCGAAAATGGGCTGACGAGGTTTGTATGTTCGAGGCTCTGAACGAGCGGCTGACAGGCGTCTTCGACCGGATCACCGGGCGCGGAGCCCTGTCCGAAAAGGACGTCTCCGAGGCGATGCGCGAAGTTCGCGTGGCGCTGCTGGAAGCCGACGTCGCCCTGCCCGTCGTCAAGGACTTCATCGCCTTCGCCACCGAGCGCGCCACCGGCGAAGACGTCATCCGTTCGGTCAAGCCGGCGGATCAGGTGGTCAAGATCGTCTATGACGGACTGGTCGAGATGCTGGGCGGGGACGAGCCGACCCCGATCAATCTGAACGCCACGCCGCCCGCTGTCATCCTGATGGCCGGCCTGCAGGGCTCGGGCAAGACCACGACCTCGGCCAAGCTGGCGCTGCGGCTGACCAGGTTCGACCGCAAGAAGGTCATGATGGCCTCGCTGGACACGCGTCGTCCGGCGGCCATGGAGCAGCTGGCCAAGCTGGGCGAGCAGATCGAGGTCACGACCCTGCCGATCGTGGCCGGCGAGTCGCCGATCCAGATCACCAAGCGCGCGCTGCAGTCCGCGAAACTGCAGGGCTTCGACGTCCTGATCCTCGACACCGCCGGCCGGATCACCCTGGACGAGGCCCTGATGGCCGAGGTGGCGGACGTCGCCGCCGTCTCGAAGCCGGTCGAGACCCTGCTGGTCGCCGACAGCCTGACCGGCCAGGACGCGGTGCGCACCGCCAAGGCCTTCCACGAACGCCTGCCTCTGACCGGCCTGGTCCTGACCCGCGCCGACGGCGACGGGCGCGGCGGGGCCATGCTGTCGATGCGCGCCGTCACCGGCCTGCCGATCAAATACATCGGCGCGGGCGAGAAGGTCGATGCGCTGGAAGTGTTCGACGCCCGCCGCGTCGCCGGCCGCATCCTCGGTCAGGGGGACATCGTCGCCCTGGTCGAGAAGGCCAGCCAGGAGCTGGACCAGTCCAAGGCCGAGGCCATGGCCCGCAAACTGGCCAAGGGGCAGTTCGATCTGAACGACCTCGCAAGCCAGCTGCAGCAGATGAAGCGGATGGGCGGTCTTCAGGGCATCATGGGCATGCTGCCCGGCGTCGCCAAGATGAAGGCCCAGATGGCCGAGAGCGGCGTCGACGACCGCATGATCGCGCGCCAGGAAGCCATCATCTCCTCGATGACGAAAGCCGAGCGCAAGAAGCCCGACCTGCTCAACGCCAGCCGCAAGAAGCGCGTCGCCGCCGGCGCCGGGGTCGAGGTCCAGGACATCAACCGCCTGCTCAAACAGCACCGCCAGATGGCCGACATGGTCAAGTCCATGTCGCGCGGCGGCGGCAAGGGCCTGAAGCAGATGGCCGCCATGATGGGCGGCCTCGGCGGCGGCGGAATGGGCGGCCCGGACATGGCCCGCCTCAAGGCGATGGGCGGCGGCAAGATGCCGGAGCCCTCGGCCGACGAATTGAAAGCCCTCCAGGACCGCATGGCGGCCCTGGGTGGCGGACAACTTCCGGGAGGCCTCCCCGGCCTGCCGGGCTTCCCTCCCAAGAAATAATCCGACTTAACGAAAGAGACTGAAAATGCTGAAGATTCGTCTGGCCCGCGGCGGCGCCAAGAAGCGCCCCTACTACTACATCGTCGTCGCCGACAGCCACTCGCCGCGCGACGGCAAATTCATCGAGCGCGTCGGCACCTACAACCCGATGCTGCCGCGCGACGGCGAGCAGAAGCGCGTCACCCTGAAGGCCGACCGGATCGCGGAATGGCTCGGCAAGGGCGCCCAGCCCACCGACCGCGTCGCCCGCTTCCTGAGCCAGGACGAGGCCCTGGCCGGCAAGGTCAAGTGGACCCAGTCGAACAATCCGAAGAAGGCCGAGCCGGGCAAGAAGGCCCAGGAACGCGCCGCCGAGCGCGCCCAGCGCGAAGCCGACCGTGCGGAAGCAGAAGCTGCCGCCAAGGTGGAAGCTGCTGAAGCCGCTGTCCGGGCCAAGGAAGAGGCCAAGGCCGCGGCCGAGGCCGCCAAGAACGCTCCGGCGCCCGAGCCCGAAGCCGTCGCCGAGGAAGCCCCGGCCGAGGCCGCCGCTGAAGAAGCTCCGGCCGCTGAAGCGGAAGCCGTGACCGGGGAAGCCCCGGCCGAAGCCGCCGCGGAAGAGGCTCCGGCCGCTGAAGCGACCGAGGAAGAGAAGACCGAGGCCTAAGGCTTCCGGGTTCCGCTCAAGCGGGACGCAGACGATCGGAAAGCAGCGTCCGGACGCCCGGGCGCTGCTTTTCTGTTATCGGGACGGATCAACAGCGAGGCGGCCATGACGACCGACAGCAAACTCATCCTCGTCGGCCAGGTCGCCGGGGGGTTCGGGGTCAGGGGCGAGGTGCGGGTCACGGCCTGGACCGCCGACCCAATGGCCCTGCTGTCCTATGGCGTCCTGCTGCGCGCCGACGGCTCTCCCGGCCTGACCCTGACCTCGGCCCGGCCGGAGAAGTCGGCGGTCGTGGGGCGGGCGAAGGAGATCGCCACCAAGGAACAGGCCGACGCCCTGCGCGGCCTGAAGCTCTACATCCATCGCGACCGCCTGCCGGAGCCGGACGAGGACGAATTCTACCTGGCCGACCTCGTGGGGCTGGAGGCGCGTGACCCGGACGGCGCGGTTCTGGGCCCGGTGAGGTCGGTGCAGAATTTCGGCGCCGGCGACATGCTGGAGATCGCCCCGGCGACCGGCGGCCCGACCTGGTACCTGCCCTTCACCCGGGAGGCCGTGCCCGCGCTGCACATCGCCGATGGCTGGCTGCTGGCCGTCAGGCCGGTCGAGATCGGCGAGCGCGAACCGGACTGAACCGGGGGCGTCCCCGGGGCGTTACGCCGTCTCTTTCAAAGGAAGGCGCAGCGCATGAGTATCTTCAGTTCGATCTGGGACCGGATCCGGGGTCGCCGCGACGAGGTCGTCCCCACTTCGGCGCCGGCGCCCGGGACCGCCGCCCCGACCGCCGTCGCGCCGGTCGACGTCGAGGCCGTCCTTCAGTCGATGGCCGACATGAAGGGCGGCGCCGCCGGCAACTGGCGCACCTCCATCGTCGACCTGCTCAAGCTGCTGGGGCTCGATTCGAGCCTCGAGGCGCGCAAGGAGCTGGCCGGGGAACTGGGCGTCAACGCCGGTCCGCACGGCAGCGCCGAGCAGAACATCGCCCTGTCGAAGGCCGTCTGGCGCAAGATGGCCGAGAACGGCGGCCTGGTGCCGGCTTCCCTGCGCGACTGAGACGAGGGGCGCAGCCGGAACGCCCGCCGCGCCCCACCGCCTAGCTGTTGTCCTCGGTCGGCGCGTCGGGGCCGTTCTTCTTGATCGAGTCGATGGCGTTCAGGGCCGAGGCCTTCGACGAATAGCCCTCGGTCGAGAAGATGGTTTCGGCGTTGTATTTGAAGCGGACCCGGAACTCGCCCGCCTTGTCCTTCCAGATTTCGAACTTGTGGGCCACGTCGGACTCTCCTCTCGGGGGAACCGCCAAGGTCTCACAGCGTCCCCGACGGTCAACGGGGCAAATGCGCGTCGCCGACACAGCCGCGTGATCGGAGCCGTGGGCGGGTTCGCACGTTTCCCCGCCATGCCGTCCACCGTCATCCGCCGCTTCAGCTATGACGAACCGCGCCGCCGCCTACGGGTGACCTTCACGAGCGGGGACGTCTACGACTATTTTGATGTCCCGCCCGACCTGCCCGCGGACTGGAGGTCAGCCTTTTCCAAGGGTCAGTTCTTCGCCGAACGCGTCCGCGACCGGTTCGGATACCAGCTGGTCGAGAAGGCGTGGCGCTGAACCGGCAAGGACCGCCATCCGTCCCGACCGCATGAACCGCAGTCCCTGAACCGTCATCCGCGCCGAAAGCGCCGGTCCGGTCATCACGAGAGGAAGGAACGTCGCGTCCGGGGGCGCGTTCGGGGGTCATGCTCGACCACACAGGGATCGTCGTCACCGACCTGAAGGCCGCGCGGCGGTTCTACGACGCCATCGCGGAGGCCCTGGGCCTGCAGACCGCCGACAACGGCCCGGACGCCTTCCTGTTCGGCAAGAGCCGGGAGGAGCCGATCCCCTATCTGTGGATCGGGACGCTGATCCCCTCCTACTGGGTCGAGGGCTCGCGGCCGGGGATCAACCAGATGCACGTCGCCTTCCGGGCCGACAGCAAGGCGATGGTGCAGGCGTTTTATGACGCGGCGCTGAAGGCCGGCGGACGGGACAACGGAGGGCCGGGCCCGCGAGAGGGGGCCGTGGGCTACTACGGCGCCTTCGTGCTGGATCCGGACGGCAACAATATCGAGGCCGCGTACCGCGGCCCGGACGCGGAAGAGACCTAGCCGGCGGCCTCCTCGTCCGCCGCCATGCCCATCATGTGGAAGCCGGCGTCGACGTGGATGACCTCGCCCGTGGTCGAGAAGCCGAGGTCGGAGCACAGCCACAGGGCGGCGCCGGCGACGCCCTCCATGGAGGTGTCCTCCTTCATCGCCGACATGGCCCGGCCCTGGCTGATCATGCCCCGACCGCCCGAGATGCCGGCCAGCGACAGGGTGCGCATGGCGCCGGCGGAGATGGCGTTGCAGCGGATGCCCTTCGGCCCCAGGTCGCGAGCGATGTAGCGGGTCGCCGCCTCCAGCGCCGCCTTGGCCACGCCCATGGTGTTGTAGTTGGGAATGGCCCGCTCGGAGCCGAGATAGGTCATGGTCACCAGCGAGCCGCCATTGGGCATCAGCTTCGATGCGCGTTTGGCCACGTCGACGAAGCTGAAGGCCGAGATGTTCATGGCCAGCAGGAAGCTGTCGCGGCTGGTGTTGTCGACGAAACTGCCCTTGAGCTCGTCCTTGTTGGCGAAGGCCACCGAATGGACGACGAAGTCGATGGTCCCGAAGGCCTTTTCCAGCTCGGCGAAGGCCTGGTCCATCGAGGCGTCGTCGGTGACGTCGGCCTGGATCAGCAGTTTGGCGCCGACGCTCTCGGCCAGCGGGCGCACGCGGCGCTCCAGCCCCTCGCCGAGGTAGGTGAAGGCCAGTTCGGCGCCCTGGGCCGCCAGCTGGGAGGCGATGCCCCAGGCGATGGAGTTGGAGTTGGCCACCCCCATGATCAGGCCCTTCTTGCCCTTCATCAGGTCGCCCTTGGGCATGTTCCAGCCGCTCTCGCTCGCCATGGTCCGTCTCCTTCTTGGTGGCCTATGCTCGCAACGCGGTTGCTCGCGACTTGAGGCCGGTCTGGTTGGCCCGAGGCCGTGGGCGGAGGGTTAGCAGCGACCGCTTTCGGGGGGAAGCGTCAGTCGGCGCCTGCCTCGCGACGCCGGGCCAGCCGGCGCAGCAGGGGCGCCGCCGTGATCCCGTGCACGAGGATCGAGACCAGGACGATGAAGCCGACGACGGCCCACAGCCGCTCGCTGTCGCCGAAATCGCCGTGGTTCAGCCCCCAGGCGACATAGTAGACCGAGCCCACGCCGCGGATGCCGAGAAAGGACAGCAGCAGCCGCTCGCGCATCGGCTGGCCCGAGCCGATCATGGCGATCATCCCCGCGACGGGCCGGATCACGAAGACCACCGCCAGGCCGACGAGGGCGTCGATCCAGGTCAGGGAGGCCAGCAGGCCGTTGGCCAGGGCGCCGCCGAACAGGACCAGCAGCAGCATCATCAGCAGCCGTTCGATCTGGTCCGAGAAATCGTGCATCTCCTGATGGAACTGGTGATCGCGCTCGCCGGCGCGGATGGTCAGGGCGCAGACGAAGACGGCCAGGAAGCCGTAGCCGTGGACCAGTTCGGCGGCCGCATAGGCCATCAGGGTGGCGGCCAGGGCGACCAGGCCGTCGCCGAACCGCGTCCCGCCCTCGCGGAAGATCAGCCGGGCGAAGCCGAGGCCGCACAGCACGCCGACGCCCACGCCGGTCGCCAGCCTCCAGCCCACGTCGACCGCCAGCCAGTCCGTCAGCCCTCCCGTGGAGGCCAGGCCGCCGGCGGCCGCCAGAATGGCCAGGTGCACGAAGGGGAAGGCCAGGGCGTCGTTGAGCCCGGCCTCCGAGGTCAGGCCGAAGCGCACCTCGTCCTCGTCCCCCGAGAGGGGCGGCCCGACCTGGACGTCGGCGGCCAGCACGGGGTCGGTCGGAGCCATGGCGGCCCCCAGCAACAGGGCCATGGCCAGGCTGAAGCCCAGCCCGGCCACGCCCAGCCAGGCCACGGCGACGATGGTCAGGGGCATGGCCACGGCCAGCAGCCGCCAGGTCGAGGCCCAGCGCCGCCAGCCCACCGGCCGGTCCAGTTTCAGCCCCGCGCCCATCAAGGCGATGATCACCACCAGTTCGGTGAGACGTTCCGTGGCCGTGTCCCACGTCCTCGGATCGGGGTCGAACGACAGCAGGCCGGTGCTGAAGATCACCACTCCGAGCGCCACGCACAGGATGGCCAGGGTCAGCGGCAGCGGCTTCAGCCCCACCGGCGCCCAGGACACCAGCAGGATCACGGCGCCGAGGCCGAGCAGGAACAGGATGTAGGGGTCGAGGGTCAGGCCGGACTCCCGCGCGTCATGTTTGAGGGGGTTTCATAGCCGGAAAACCCGGTCAGGATGCACGGAACGTCCAGCGGAGTCTTCGGATGCGTATTTGGGTTCTCCTGTCCGCCCTGATCGTGTGCGGTTTTGCGGCCCCGGGAGCCATGGCCCAGGCCGGTCCGCCGCCGTTGCGGGTCAGGGTGCTGCTGGCCTCTTCCCCGCATCTCGACGCCACGGCGCGGACCCAACACGACGCCATGCTGCAGAGCCTGTCGGCGGGCGGGCCGTCCGGCGGCTGGTTCGAAATTCTGCCGACCGGGCTGGACCTTGCCGAGTTCGAGCACTGCACCATCTCGGCCCAGGACACCCGCACCTGCGCCAGCCGCCAGTTGGCCGAACAAGGGGCGACCGGCGCGACGATCGTCGTCCTCGCCGGCGGCGAGGCGGACCACGCAAGCTGGATCTGCGTGGGGACAGGCGCACGACCGACCTCGCCCGATCGGCAGGCTATTCGCTTCGACCTGAACGCGGGCCTCGACGCCGCATCTCCGAAGCGGATGGAGACCCGCGCGGCGGCGGCCGGCTGCATTACCAGCGCGGGCGCCGAGAGCGGCTGGTAGCGCCGGTCAGACCTTGCTGAGGATCAACGTGCCGTTGGTCCCGCCGAAGCCGAAGCTGTTCGACATGACGTGCTTGAGCTCGCCGTCGTGGCGCTTGCGCAGGATCGGCATGCCCTCGAACTCGGGGTCGAGGTTTTCGATGTGGGCGCTCTCGGCGGCGAAGCCGTGCTTCATCATCAGCAGGCAGTAGATGGCTTCCTGCGCCCCGGCGGCGCCGAGCGAATGGCCCGTCAGGGACTTGGTCGAGGAGATCATCGGCATCTGGTCGCCGAAGACGTTGCGCACCGCCCCCATCTCCTTGGAGTCGCCGACCGGGGTCGAGGTGCCGTGCGGGTTGAGGTAGTCGATCTTCGGATTGCCGGCCATTTCCAGCGCGATCTTCATACAGCGCTCGGCGCCCTCGCCCGAGGGGGCGACCATGTCGTAGCCGTCGGAATTGGCGCCGTAGCCGGTGACCTCGGCATAGATGGTCGCGCCGCGGGCCACGGCCCGCTCATATTCTTCCAGCACCACGATGCCGGCGCCGCCGGCGATGACGAAGCCGTCGCGGGTCACGTCATAGGCGCGCGAGGCCTTCGACGGCGTTTCGTTGAAGTTGGACGACATGGCGCCCATGGCGTCGAACATGTTGGACATGGACCAGTCGATGTCCTCGCAGCCGCCGGCGAAGACCACGTCCTGCTTGCCCCAGGCGATCTGTTCGGCGCCCGCGCCGATGCAGTGGGCGCTGGTCGCGCACGCCGAGCTGATCGAATAGTTGATCCCCTTGAGCTGGAACCAGGTGGCCAGGACGGCCGAGGGGCCCGAGGCCATGGCCTTGGGCACGGCGAACGGCCCGATCCGCTTGGGCGAATTCTTTTCGATGGTGGTGGCGGCGGCCTGGAGGATGATCTGGGTCGAGGGGCCGCCCTCGCCGACGATCAGGCCGATGCGGTCGGACTGGATCTCCTCGGCCGTCATGCCGGAATCCTTCAGCGCCTCCTCGAAGGCGATGTGGCCCCAGGCCGTGCCGTTGGCGAGGAAGCGGGCGGCGCGGCGGTCGACCAGCGGGGCCCAGTCCTCGGCCGCGACGCCCAGGGCCGGCGGGGCCCAGACCTGGGAGCGGAAGCCGTATTTGATGTGGTCCGGGGCGGCGACCACGCCCGAACGGGCTTCGCGCAGCGAGGCCGCGACCTCGTCCTGACCCGTGCCGATGGAGGAGACGATACCCAGACCGGTGACGACGACACGCCGCATGATGGTTTCCCTTGTCAGTCTTCAGTCGCCGCGTTGTCCGCGGTCTATCGGTGAAAGCGGATCAGCCGCCGACGGGTTCAGTCGAACCGCCGAACAGGCCCACGCGCATGTCCTGGCAGGTGTAGATGACCTGGCCGTCCGCCTCGAGCACGCCATCGGCGATGCCCATGACCAGGCGTCGGTTGATCACCCGCTTCAGGTCGATCTTGTAGACCACCTTCTTGACGTCGGGCTGGACCTGGCCGGTGAATTTGACCTCGCCGACGCCGAGCGCGCGACCCTTTCCCGGCCCGCCGATCCAGGCGAGATAGAAGCCGACCAGCTGCCACATCGCGTCCAGGCCCAGACAGCCCGGCATGACCGGATCGCCGATGAAATGGCACTGGAAGAACCAGAGGTCGGGATGGATATCCAGCTCGGCCTCGACATAGCCCTTGCCGTGGGCGCCGCCGTCGTCGTTGATCTGCGTGATCCGGTCGAACATCAGCATCGGCGGGGCCGGCAGCTGGGCGTTGCCGGGTCCGAACAGTTCGCCCCGGCCCGAGGCCAGCAGGGCCTCATAGTCGAACGACGAGGGATTTTTCGACTGGCTCAACAGCGGTCTCGCATTGTGAGGGCCTGACGCGCATGCGCGGCATGAGGCCGGGTGTTGCCGTGGGGTTACACGACCGGAACCGGCGGCTCAACATTTTAGCGGCGGCGCGGTCAGGGCGCGGCCCGGCGTCCCGGGCCCGCGGGCCGGGCGGCGTTGCACAGAAGGCGGTCCTGGGCGCCGAAGACGTCGGCCTGGCGCACGAAGCCGCGCAGACGACGGGCGCGGACCTCGCACCAGCCTTCCTCGCATTCGTCCAGCGAGGCCAGGGAACGCGGCGCCAGCCGGGCCCGCAGGGGCGCGGTTACCGAGCGGCCGGCGCGGATCGGGATCTCGGCGTCCGAGGCGTTGAAGACGCTGCGGCGGCTGGAGACCACGCTGCGGTGGACCCAGGCCACGGCCCCCTCGGGATCGCAGATCTTGCGCCACTCGGCGGTCTCGGCGATCACCTGCACCGGCAGGCCCGAGGCGCGGTATTCCCACAGGATGCGGTAGTCGAGACCGGGGCCGGAGCGCGCCCGCACCTCGTCGGACTTCAGCGACAGCCAGCGCGGCACGGGCTGGCCGCTCGGCGTCGGGCGGCCGTCCGGCATGGTCTGGCCGGCGCCGGCCAGGACGGCGGCGCCGAGCACGCCGGCGACGACAGCGAGCCTTTGGAGGCGGGAGCGAGCTTTGCTAGACACCGTCTGCGTCCGTGTAACCGAAGGCTCCCAATGTCCGCGCCCAGACTTAAGGTCGTGTTAACCAGACGTCTGCCGGACGCGGTCGAGACGCGCATGCGCGAACTGTTCGACGCCGAGCTGAACCTGACCGACACGCCCATGGACCGGGCGGCGCTGGAAGCGGCGGTGCGCCGCGCCGACGTCCTGGTCCCGACCATCACCGACGCCATCGACGCCGCGCTGATCGCCGCGGCCGGCGACCAGCTGAGGATGATCGCCAATTTCGGCGCCGGCGTGGACCACATCGACGTCGACGCCGCCGTGGGCCGGGGCCTGATCGTCACCAATACGCCGGGCGTCCTGACCGAGGACACCGCCGACCTGGCCATGGGCCTGATCCTCGCCGTCAGCCGCCGCATCGTGGAGGGCGCGCAGGTCGTCGCGGAGGGCCGGTTCGAGGGCTGGAACCCGACCTGGATGATGGGGCGCAAGCTGTGGGGGAAGCGTCTGGGCATCGTGGGCATGGGCCGGATCGGCCAGGCGCTGGCGCGGCGGGCCAGGGCCTTCGGCATGCAGGTCCACTACCACAACCGCAAGCCGGTCCCGGACATGATCGCCGAGGAACTGGGGGCGACCTGGTGGGACGACCTGGACCAGATGCTGGCGCGGATGGACATGATCTCGCTGAACTGCCCGGCGACGCGGGAAACCCACCACCTGCTGTCCGCGGAGCGGCTGGCCCGGCTGCAGCCCCACGCCCTGCTGATCAACACCGCGCGCGGCGAGCTGATCGACGAGGCGGCCCTGGCCGACGCCGTGGCCCGGCGCGCCATCGCCGGAGTCGGACTGGACGTCTATGAGCACGAGCCGGCCGTCCACCCGGGCCTGCTGGGCCAGGCCAATGTCGTGCTTCTGCCCCACCTCGGGTCGGCGACGATCGAGGCCCGTCAGGACATGGGCGACCGCGTCATCGCCAACATCCAGACCTTCGCCAACGGCCACCGGCCGCCCGATCGGGTGATCCCGGCGATGCTGTAACCGCTCCGCGACTTGACGCGGCCCGAAACCTTGGGTTGGTAGGCGGCCGGGCAGGGGGCGTAATCATGACCATCGGAATCACCGCGGCGACGCGGCTGGCGTTCTCGCGCCGGGGGCTTCTGGCCGGAGCGGGCGGCCTGGGCCTGGCGGCGGCGGCGGGACCGGCGGCGGCGCGCCAGGCGACGCCCTACGCCCTGGAGGATTTCTTCGCCCGGGACGGCGTGCGCTCCGTCGCCCTGTCCCCCTCCGGCGAACGCATCGCGATAATCCGCGAGACCTGGACCGGCGGACAGCGCCGCGCGGTCCTGGACACCCTCGACGCCGCCGACCTCACGCGTCCGCCGCTGCGGGCGCCGATCGGCGACGTCGATTGCGAAGCGATGGAGTGGGCCAGCGACGACCGGCTTCTGGTCTGGGTGGCGGTGAAGACCCGCAGTTCGCTGGACCGCAGTTCCGCCCGGTCCCTGATCGCATCCGGCGGGGATGAAATCGTCTCGCGGCGGGTCATCTCGATCGATCCCGACACCGGGGGAGCCGTGGTCCTGTTCGGCGGCGACCAGCGCCGGATGCGCACGACCCACAATCTCGGCGTCACGGCCGACCTGCTGCACGACGATCCCGAACATGTGCTGATGATCGCTCCGACCGCGGCCCGGGGGATCGCCGCCCTGTACAAGGTCAACGTCCTGACCGGCCGGGCCGAGGAATTCGAGCGCGGCGACTTCGACACCGTGGGGTGGAAGACCCGCAACGGCGTGCCGGTGCTGCGCTACGACATCAACGACGCCGGCAACACCTTCGAGATCATGGCCCGCGCCGTGGGAGAGCGGCAGTGGACCCTGGTGCGGCGGGTGCCGATCTTCGAGGCGCCGGAGTTCGCCTTCGTGTCCATGACCGACCGCGACGACGTCATCCTGGTTTCGGCGCGGCTGGACGGCGAGGACGTCCAGTCGGTCCGCGAGCTCAATCTGCGAACCCGCGAATACGGATCGCCCATGACCAGCCGCGAGGGGGCCGATGTGGCCGGCGGGCTGACCGACGACCGGGGCGTCTACCTGGGCGCGGCCTACTGGAACGACCGGCTGGAGTACGATTTCGCCGAGGCCGGCCTGGCGCCGCACCACCGGGCCATGAACCGGTTCTTCGATGACAGCTGCAATGTTCGGCTGGACGACGTCGACCGGGCCCGCAACCGGTTCATCGCCTACGTCAGCGGCCCCCAGGAGCCGGGGGCCTGGTACCTCTACGACCGCGGGGCGCGCAGCTTCGTCAACCTGGCCCCGCGCACGGCCCTGTCGGCGGAGCGGCTGGCCCGGACCGAGGCGGTGGACGTGACGACCCGGGACGGCGCGACCATCCGCGCCTATCTGACCGCGCCCCCCGGCGGGGCCCCGGGCCCGCTGGTGGTCATGCCGCATGGGGGCCCCGAGGTGCGGGACGTGTTCGGATGGGACCGGACCGTCCAGGTGCTGGCGGCCCAGGGCTGGTGGGTCGTGCAGCCGAATTTCCGCGGTTCGGGCGGCTACGGCCGGGCGTTCGCCGGCGAGGGCTGGGGCCGCTGGGGCGAGCGGATGCAGGAGGACGTCGAGGACACGGTGGCCCAGGTGGTGCGCGAGCGCGGGCTGGACGGCGACCGGGTCGGCATCATGGGCATCAGCTACGGCGGCTACGCCGCCCTGATGGGCGCGGTGCGGCGGCCGGACCTGTACAAGGCGGCGATAGGCGTTTGCGGCGTCTACGACCTGCCGGAGATGCTGTCCTTCGCGCGGCGGGACGATCCCACGCCCCGCAACGAGATCTACAACTACTGGGTCAAGCGGATCGGCGATCCGGGTGCGAACCACGACGCGCTGGACGCCGCCTCCCCGCGTCAGCGGGCCGAGGCGGTCCGTTGCCCGGTGATGCTGGTGCACGGGGTCGACGACCCGGTCGTGCCGGTGTTCCAGTCCCGACGGATGAAGGACGCCCTGCAGGCCGCCGGCCAGGTGAACGTGGACTACGCCGAGATCCCCAACAGCGGCCACGCCGACTGGGAGGACGAGGTCGAACAGGCGCTGTTGCAGCGCTACGTCGCCCTGCTGCGCCGCGCCTTCGCCTAGGGTCCGCCCGGCCCGCACACCGGACATTCCGGGTCGGGAACGACGGCGACCGTTCGCGCGGTTCCGGCCAGGCCGTCGTAGAGCAGCAGGCGGCCCGTCAGGGGCGTGCCCGCGCCGGCGATCAGCTTGATCGTCTCGAGCGCGGCCATCGACCCGACCACGCCGGCCAGGGCGCCGACCACGCCGACCCGGGCGCAGGTTTCGGCCTCGGGCGGGGCGGCGGGCACGAGGCAGCGGTAGCAGGGCCGTCCGGCGAAGACGCCCAGCTGACCGCTCCAGCGGCCCAGGGCGCCCGATACGAGCGGGATGCGCGCCGCCACGCAGGCGGCGTTGACGGCGAAGCGGGTTCCGAAATCGTCGGTCCCGTCGACGACCACGTCGCAGCCCGCGATCAGGCGCGCGGCGCTGTCCGGGGTCAGGCGTTCGGCGACCGGTTCGATCCGGACGTGGGGGTTGAGCGCGGTCAGGGCCTCCGCCCCGGCCTCGACCTTGGCGCGGCCGATGTCGGACGTCGCGAAGCCGATCTGGCGCTGCAGGTTGGACAGGGCGACCGTGTCGTCGTCGATCAGGCGCAGGGTTCCGACCCCGGCCGCGGCCAGATAGAGGGCCGCCGGCGAACCGACCCCGCCCAGGCCGATCAGGCCCACGCGCGCGGCCCTCAGCCGCTGCTGTCCCGGCCCGCCCAGTTCGGCGAGCACCAGATGGCGGGCGTAGCGTTCGATTTCGTCGTCGGAGAAGATCACCGTCCCCCGTTAGGCCGCGCCGGCCTTCAGGTCCACGCCGGCGCGGTCAGGCCGCCTTGCGGATGGACAGCAGGGCCTCGGCCTCGGCGGCCGTGAGGCGGGAGATGCAGGGCAGGCCGATGCGCTCCAGCAGGGCGGCGGGATCGCCGCAGATGCCCATCGGCTCGGGCAGAAGGCGCGCCGCGACCGGCATGTCCGAGAGGATCCGTACGCCCGTGTGACGGGGATCGGTCAGAATCCGGCGCATCAGCCGGTCGAGATCGCCGCGGGCCCCTTCCAGCGCCTGGAGGATATGTCCCTCATGGAACATCAGGCAGCCGGTGACATGGTCGCGGCGATTGTTGCGTTCGGAGACGCCGAGAATCTGGGCGATCGACAGGGTCGAAGCGCCGGTCGCTCCAACCGCTTCGCTGGCATAGATCACGCGATGAAGCACGACGCTTCCCTTATATGGCGATTTGTGGGGTTAAGTTTGTCAATGTAACGGGTTACATCGGCCATAATGTGGCCGAGCGTCACCGTTGAATTCGCTTCGATTCCGCTTGCCGGGCCGCATTTCGGTCGCCATCTGAAATGGATGATGAACGCGAACCCCAACTTCCCCGACTGGCACGGCACCACCATCCTGGCGGTGCGCAAGAACGGCCGCACGGTCATCGCCGGCGACGGCCAGGTCTCGATGGGACCGACCATCGTCAAGGGCGCGGCGCGCAAGGTGCGGACCCTCGCCGGCGGCAAGGTGCTGGCGGGCTTCGCCGGCGCCACGGCCGACGCCTTCACCCTGATCGAGCGGCTCGAGGCCAAGCTGGAGCAGTATCCGGACCAGCTGGCGCGGGCCTGCGTCGACCTGGCCAAGGACTGGCGCACCGACCGCTACCTGCGCCGGCTCGAGGCCATGCTGCTGGTCGCGGACAAGAGTTCGATCTTCACCGTCACCGGCGTCGGCGACGTGCTGGAGCCGGAACACGGCGTGGCCGCGGTCGGATCGGGCGGCAATTTCGCCCTGTCGGCAGCCCGCGCCCTGCTGGACCACACGGAGATGGACGCCGAGGCGATCGCCCGCCGGGCCATGGCCATCGCGGCGGACATCTGCGTCTACACCAACGGGAATCTGACCGTGGAGACCCTGGACTGACCCTGACAAGGATTTAACGGGACAGCCCCGCTTCGCTGGCGTTCCATGCCGGGCGGAGGATTTCCCATGCGCCGTCTCGCCGTTCTCGCCCTGGCCCTGGCCTTGCTGGCGGCCCCCGTGGCCGCACAGGAGCCCGATGTCGCCCCCGTCGTGGCCGCCGAGCGGGGCTTCGCCGCGGATGCGCCCTCGATGGGGATCGCCGGCAGTTTCAACAAATGGTCGGTCCCGGAAGCGATCGTGATCGGCGGCGGGCGGGCCCAACGGATCGGCGAGGTCTATCCCGACCGGCCCAGACCTGCCGACGAACCCTTGCTGGAGTGGTGGCCGAATTTCGCGGGCATTTCGCGTTCGGGCGACCTGGGCTTCACCACCGGCGGCGTCGCCGTCAACGGCCAGCGCACCGGCCACTACTTCACCATCTGGAAGCGCCAGCCCGACGGATCGTGGAAATGGGTCTACGACGGCGGCTCCGGGGCCAGCGCGGCGGACGTGCCGGGTCCGGAGATCGAGCCCGTGATTCTGCCGATGGCGCCGCAGGGTTCGGGGTCGGCGGAACAGGCCATGATCGAGGTCGAGGCCATGGAGGCCGAACTGGCCGCCTTCGCCCACGACCAGAAGACGGTCCACCTGCGCATGCTTGCTGACAACGGGCGGCTCTATGTGGCGCCTCTTCCGCCGGCGATCGGGCGCGAGGCTTTCGCCGGGGCGCTGGCGGAATGGCCGGCCGGGTTCGCCTTCGGCCCCGCCGAGGGCGGCGGGTCGTCGCAGGCGGGGGATCTGGTCTGGACCTATGGAGGGGCGGCCTGGAGGCGGGACGGGCAGGCCCGGACCGGCCACTATGTGCGGCTGTGGCAGCGGCAGGAGGAAGGCTGGAAAATCGTCCTGGCCCAGCTGATCCCCGCCCCGCCGCCTCCCGCCGGAGGCTGAGCCGCTCCCCGCTGCCGCCAACTGGTTCATCACGAAGATCACCAAGGATGCACGAAGGACACGAAGGGACCGAACCGATTTCCGAATCCGTTGAGCGGATCGGACGCGCCGTCGTGGACGCGGCCTTGGCTGTGCATCGGGCGCTGGGGCCGGGACTGCTCGAATCCGTCTATGAGACCTGCCTGGTAGAGGAGTTGAAGCAGAGAGGATTGACGACCGATCGTCAGATCGGCGTGCCGGTCGTTTACGGCGATGTCCGGATGGATGTCGGCTTTCGGCTCGATCTGCTCGTCGAAAAATGCGTGGTGGTGGAAATCAAGTCGATCGACGCCCTGGCGTCGATCCATACGGCCCAGGTTCTGACCTACCTGCGCTTCTCGGGTCTCAGGCTCGGTTACCTCATCAATTTCAACACCGGCCTCCTCAAGCATGGCCTTCGCCGCCTCGTGCTCTGACCCCTTGGTGTTCTTCGTGCCCTTCTTCGTGTCCTTCGTGACGAACCGCCCCTCCCCAATCCCGTATCGCCCCACCATCTGCCATTCATGACCGAACTCTCTCCCCGCGAAATCGTCTCCGAACTCGACCGCTTCATTGTCGGCCAGGACGACGCCAAGCGCGCCGTGGCCGTGGCGCTGCGCAACCGGTGGCGCAGGAAGCGCGTGCCCGACGACCTGCGCGACGAGGTCACGCCCAAGAACATCCTGATGATCGGCCCCACGGGCGTCGGCAAGACCGAGATCGCCCGCCGCCTCGCCCGGCTGGCCGGGGCCCCGTTCCTCAAGATCGAGGCGACCAAATTCACCGAGGTCGGCTATGTCGGCCGCGACGTGGATTCGATCATGCGCGATCTGGTGGAGGCCGCCCTGGTCATGGTCCGCGACAAGCGGCGGATCGGCGTCAAGGCGAAGGCGGAAGCGGCGGCCGAGGAGCGGATTCTCGACGCCCTGGTCGGCCCGGGATCCCAGCCGGCCACCCGCGACAGTTTCCGCAGGAAGCTGCGCGCGGGCGAGCTGGACGACAAGGAGATCGAGGTCCAGCTGGCCGATACGACGTCCCCGATGCAGGGGCTGGATCTGCCCGGCGGCGGCAATGTCGGCATGATCAACCTGTCCGAAATGCTGGGCAAGCTGGGCGGCGGACGGACCCGAACCGTCAGGCTGGCGGTGCGCGACGCCGTGGCGCCGCTGACAACCGAGGAAGGCGACAAACTGCTGGACCAGGAGAGCCTGACCGCCGAGGCCCTGTCGCTGGCCGAGAACGAGGGCATCGTCTTCATCGACGAGATCGACAAGGTCGCCGGCCGGTCGGACCGCACCGGCGGCGACGTCAGCCGCGAAGGCGTGCAGCGCGACCTGCTGCCCCTGATCGAGGGCACCACCGTCTCGACCAAATACGGGCCGGCCAAGTCGGACCATGTGCTGTTCATCGCCTCGGGCGCCTTCCATGTCGCCAAACCCTCGGACCTGCTGCCCGAGCTGCAGGGGCGGCTGCCGATCCGGGTCGAACTCAAGGCCCTGACCCGCGACGACTTCGTGCGCATCCTGACCGAGCCCGAGGCCAATCTGATCCGGCAGAACCAGGCCCTGCTGGCCACCGAGGACGTGACCCTGACCTTCACCCCGGACGCGGTCGAGGCGCTGGCCGACGCCGCGGTGGCCGCCAATGGCGCGGTCGAGAACATCGGGGCGCGGCGGCTGGTGACGGTGATCGAGCGGGTACTGGAGGAGACCAGCTTCAAGGCCTCGGATCTGGCCGGCCAGACCGTCGCCTTTGACGGCGAGCGGGTGCGGAACCTGGTCGCCGAACTGGCCCGCGACGCCGACCTGAGCCGCTACATCCTCTGAACGGCCCGTTCAGGGTTCGGGCGAGGCGGCCATGGCCGGGCCCGCCCCGATCTGTCCCGGCAGGGCCTCGACCACGCCCATAGCCATGTGCGCGTCGTGGCGCGTATCGACCGCGCGGAAGACGTACAGGCACAGAACGGCCACCAGGCTGGTGACCAGCAGATTGATCAGCCACAGCCCGCTGGCGCCGCCGCGGTTCCGTCTCGCTCCGGGATCGTGATCGAACGACATCGGCCCCCTGGTTCCCTGTTCAGAATGGTTAATAGCCCGCCGTTATCCGAACCGGCAATCGTCAGGGCCCCGGACCGGCATGAATCATCCCCAGCCTGGGGACAGACGGGTTGAAATCGGAACATATGCCGAACATAAAGACCGGATGGCCGCTTCCGCCCTGCAGATCGACCTGGTCTTCAGCCGTCCGCAGACCACCCTGTCGGTGACGCGGGGGGCGGGACGGCTGATGGTCGACCTGGGCTACGCCCCCCTGCTGGAGGTCGGCCTGCCCAATGGACGGCGCGCCGACGTGATGGCCCTGGGCCCGCGCGGCGACATCGTCATCTGCGAGGTCAAGTCGGGCGTGGACGACTATCGGGTCGACCGAAAATGGGGCGAATACGGCCCGTACTGCGACGCCTTCTATTTCGCCGTCGCCCCCGAGTTCCCGCACGAAATCCTGCCCGACCAGCCCGGGCTGATCGTCGCCGACGGTTTCGGCGGGGCGGTGGTGCGGGACGCGCCCCTGACGCCCCTGGCGCCGGCCCGGCGCAAGGCCCTGACCCTGGCCTTCGCCCGGCTGGGGGCGATGCGGTCGCTGAGGGATCAGCCCGCCGGTTGAGCCTTTTCCACCACGGGGCCGCTTTCTCCGGTCGACATGATGGCGGCGACCGAGGCGGCGCAGCCGGTCAGGGTCTCGTCGCCGATCCGGACGATGGCCGACAGGGGATAGGTGCGGTCGCTCATGCCGTCGGAGCATTCGGTGGCGGCCAGCATGACGCTGATCGGGTTTCCCGCGGCGGTCACGCCGTCGAAGGTGGCCGTGGTGCCCTGAATCACGGCCCGGGGCTGGGGCGCGCGCTGCTCGGGGCGATCGGCGCCGGAATAGACCATCTCGGTTCCCGTCAGGTCGACGCCCCAGAAGGGTTCGGTGCCGAGGGCGCGCACCGGCCGGCTCAGGTCGACGCCCGCCAGAACCGGGACGGGTTCGGGCGCGGGCCCCGGCGCGGGGGCCTCAGGCTCCCGCGAACAGGCCGAAAGGGCGAGGACGGACAGGACGGCGAATGCAGCGCGCATGGGGATCTCCGGGGCTGACCGCAGAAAGCGCGGACCGGAGCGGCGGGTCAACCCCGCACCCGCTCCTGTCTCAGAGCCAGCCCTTCCGCTTGAACCAGGCCAGCGGCAGCATCACCGACACCACCATGGCGATCAACGCCGCCGGATACCCCCACCGCTGCGACAGTTCGGGCATGAAGTCGAAATTCATGCCGTAGATCGAGGCGATCAGGGTCGGCGGCAACAGGGCCACCGCCGCGACGGAGAAGATCTTGATGATCGACGACCGCTCGATGTTGATCAGACCCAGCGCCGCCGACAGCTGAAAATTGATCGAGGCCGCCGCCGACTGGTTGTGGGTCGTGAGGCTTTCGGCGTCGCGGCCGAGCGAACGCAGATGGGCCCTGGCCTCGTCGGTCCTGACCCGCTCATCCACCCCCACGAAGGCGAAGATGCGCAGCAGGCTGGCCAGACTCTGTTCGATGCGGGCGTTGGCGATCTGGGCCTGGCCCAGCCTGGCGATCAGCTTCTCGAACCCGACCGTCCGGCCGCCCGAGAAGACATGGGTGGCGATCCCTTCCACCCGGTCGACATTCTTCGACAGGATGTCCGAGGCGCGATCGATCACCGCCTCCATCAGATTCAGGAACATGTCGGTTCCGGACGCGCACAGGGCGGGTTCGTGATCCAGCTTCTGGATCAGCATGGAGAAGGGCCGCGGGTCGGCGTAGCGGATCGTCACCAGCGGCCCGTCGGTGAGCACGAAGGTGACCGGCTCGACCCCCGGAATGGGCTCGTCGCTGTGGACGATAATGTCGGCGGTGGCGTAGGTGGCGCCGTTCTCACGATAGACGCGGCTGGAGGCCTCGAGCTCGGCCATTTCGTCGCGCGTGGGCACCGACAGGCCCAGCGCCCGCTCGACGGCGGCGTCCTCGTCGCGGGTCGGGTCGATCAGGTCGATCCAGATGGCGTCGGCCGGCAGGACCCAGTCCGCGGGATCGACGGTCGACGGCTCGCAGTGGGTGCAGCCGGTGCGGTAGACCCGGATCACGGGCGGGTCCCGACGAACGTCGGGCGATCAGGGGCGGCCGTCGCTGTTCGGCGCCGAGGCCATGAGCACGCCTTCGGACGGCAGCGCGGGGGCTTTGTGGATGAAGCCGTAGGTCGGATAGACGGACGTGCCCAGGTCATGGATCGGGTTGTACCAGACCTTGACCGCGGTCCAATCGCCGTCGTGCGAGACGTCGACGACGGTGACGTTCTCCTCGACCCGGCCGCGGCTGCCGCCCCAGTTGGCGTGGGTCACCCGGATGACGCGGTCGGTGAGAATTTCGGAGACGACGGCGACATGGCCCCGGGTCATCCGGCCGCTGGGCTGGAAGGCCAGCACCGAGCCGGTCTCCGGACGGGCGCTGGTGCGGAACCGGCCCTGGGCCTGGCGCCACCACGTCAGGGCGTCGCCGAAAATGTCGATGCCCGAGAACATCCGGGCGAAGGTCACGCACTGCCAGTACGGCTCGTCGGCCTTTGCTACGGGCGCGGCGCCCAGCACAGAAAGTCCGAAGGTCGCCGCAACCGCGGCGGCTGTGAGCCGTTTCATCATGCTGGCGTGGGTCCCGACCTGCCTCAGTGCGCTAGCCTTAGACGATAGTTTCCGAGGGTTGAAGAACCCTTTCGGGCGAGTCCGTGCGCGCTTTCGCCGCGCTTGACCGCGCCGCCCGGCGGTCGGCGACGCCCCTCAAAGCCTTGCGGGCCGGGCGTTCGACCAGGTGATAGGTGGCCATGGCCGCGACCGGTATGGCCGCGACCGCGAGCAACCACACAATGATGTGAAACCGCTTGTCGTCGGCCCCGGTCAGGCGCGCGGCGACATTGGTCGTGACCAGCAGCACCGGCGCGCAGACCATGTAGATCGAATAGCTGATCTCCCCCAGATAGACCGCCGCCTTCGAACCCATCAGGCCCGCGCGGGCGTTGTCCAGCGAGCCGAGCCCCAGGATCAGGCCGCCGGCCAGCAGCACGGTGACCGGGTCCCACAGCCCCAGCGAGGCGCTGGCCAGCAGGCCGAGGCCGCTGATCAGGGCCACGGGCCCGGCGTACGGGATCGGGGCGCGGCGATAGACCAGATACAGGGCGCAGCCGAGGGCGAAACACGGCACGATCCTGAGCGCGCCCCAGCGGAACGTCGCCTCGGTCAGGGAGAAGCCGGCCAGCGGCTGGAAGGCGGCGTAGATGGCCAGCGCCAACGCCACAGCCCCCATAACGGCCGCGATTGGCCGCTCGCGCAGTCGCCATGCGACGAACGCGAAGGCGGGGAAGGTCAGATAGGCGAACCACTCGGCCGAGATAGACCAGGACGGGTGGTTGAACGCCGAGATCGGGGCCAGTCCCCAGGCATGGGTCATGGTCAGATGCGCCGGCAGGGCGCGCCAGTCCGTCAGGCTGCCGTCGATGCTCAGCCCCGCGGCCGTGCCCGCGATCCCCAGGGCGGCCATGCCGAACAGGGTGACCAGATGCAGCGGATAGACCCGCGCGATCCGCGCCCACAGGAAGCCGCCGTACGAATACCGCTTCTGCCCCGCCGCCTCGAGATAGACATGGCTGAGGATGAAGCCCGACAGGACGAAGAAGACCTCGACGCCGAGATAACCCTTGGTCACGGCGACCGGGACCCAGCTGACGTCCAGATGCGGCCAGGCCGTATAGAGCACCACCCACAGGGCGGCGAGGAAGCGCAGGCCGGTCAGGGCGCGCAGGTCGGGGGGTGTCTGGACAGGCGTCATGGCCGGCAGACTGCCGGAACAGGATTGGAAAACGATTAAGCGCCCGCCGCCGGCCTCAGGCGGCGCATTCCGCCGGCCTGGCCTCGCCCGGCGCGTACATTTCGCACGACCGGTCGATCTCGCCCTGGATCATCTCGCAGGGATTGGCGACGTTGCAGGGCGGGTGCGTCGCGGGACTGACGGCGATGCAGCGGTCGACCAGCCGCTGCGCCGCCTCGGCGCCGACGTCGTTCAGGCAGGACACCGGGGCGCCGGCCGGCGTCATCGCCGCGGCGGGATCGACCTCTTCCTGCGGCGGAGCGTCGGCGGGCATTTCCGGGGCCGGAGCTTCGGCGGCGGGCGCGTCCTCCGCGGCCGGTTCAGCGGGGCGGTCGCAGCCGGCCGCCAGGGCGGTCACGGCCATGAGGGCGAGGACGGTCCGACGCATGGGCGCTCCGATCGGTCGCTGGGGAAGGACACCATAGGCATGGTTCGCGCCGGGGCGAAAGCGCCCGGCGCGGCTCAGCGGCCCAGCGCCGCCCGCTGCAGGGCGAACAGCTCGGCGCAGCCGCCCTCGGCCAGCTGGAACAGGCGGTCGAACTCGGCGCGCGAGAAGCCGCGCTTCTCGCCCGTGGCCTGGATCTCGACGATCGCCCCCGCTCCGGTCAGGACGAAGTTGGAATCCGCCTCGGCGGTGGAATCCTCCTCATAGTCCAGGTCCAGCACGGGCAGGTCGCTGCACACGCCGCACGACACCGCCGCGACCTGGTCGAGGATGGGGTCGGTCTTGAGCACGCCCTCGGCGCGCAGATAGTCGAAGGCCGAGGCCATGGCGACCCAGGCGCCGGTGATGGCGGCGGTGCGGGTGCCGCCGTCGGCCTGGATGACGTCGCAGTCCAGCACCACCTGGCGTTCGCCCAGCAGCTTCAGATCGACCACGGCGCGCAGGGAGCGGCCGATCAGGCGCTGGATCTCCTGCGTGCGGCCGGTCTGTTTGCCGCTGGCGGCCTCGCGCCGGCCGCGGGTGTGGGTGGCGCGGGGCAGCATGCCGTATTCCGCCGTGACCCAGCCCGCGCCCTTGCCGCGCATCCAGCCGGGCACATTCTCCTCGACCGAGGCCGTCACCAGCACCTTCGTATGGCCGAACGACACCAGGCAGGAGCCCTCGGCGTAGCGGTTGACGCCGGTCTCGAGGGTGACGGCGCGGAGCTGGTCGGGCAGGCGTTCGGACGGGCGCATACGGTATTCCTTGGAAGCGGCGGCTGGGGTGCTTATCCTGAAACCGTGATCCTGTCCCCCGCATCTTCGGTTCGCCTGCGCCCGGCCACGACCGACGACGCCCCGATGCTGGCGGAGTGGGATCGGGAGCCGCACGTCATCGAATGTTCGACCGACGATCCCGGCGCCGACGGCTGTCTGGCGCATCGGCTGGAGCCGGCGACGTGGGAAGGCCGGACGGAACCATGAAGCCGCCCCTGCTGACCTCGACGGCGATGGAGCCCGGGAGCCTGACCGGTCTGGACCAGCGCGCCCGCGACATCTTCCGGCGCATCGTCGAGACCTATCTGGAAACCGGCGACCCGGTCGGCTCGCGCACCCTGTCGATGACCGGCGTGGCCCTGTCGCCGGCCTCGATCCGCAACACCATGCAGGACCTGACCCTGGCGGGGCTGCTGGGCGCGCCACACACCTCGGCGGGGCGGATCCCGACCCATGCGGGCCTGCGCCTGTTCGTCGACGGCCTGCTGGAGATCGGCGACATCGGGGCCGACGAGCGGCGCGAGATCGACGCACGCCTCGCCGGCCGCGGCCGCAGTTTCGACGAGGCCCTGAACGAGGCCTCCAGCCTGCTGTCCGGCCTCGCCGGCGGCGCCAGCATCGTCGCCAGCCCGATCCGCGAGGCCGGGGTCAAACACGTCGAATTCGTCGCTCTCGGCCACGACCAGGCCCTGGCGGTGCTGGTCGGCGACGACGGCTCGGTCGAGAACCGGCTGATGCCGCTCAAGGCCGGGGTCACCCCCTCGACCCTGACCGAGGCCTCCAACTTCCTCAACGCCCGGCTCAAGGGCCGGCCCCTGCATGAGGCGCGCACCGAGATGCGCACCGAGCTGGACGCCGCCCGCCGGGAGCTGGACGCCGCCGCCGCCCGCCTGGTCGAGGATGGTCTGGCCGCCTGGTCCGGCGGGGCCGAGCGCGAACGGTCCCTGATCGTGCGCGGCCGGGCCAATCTGCTGCACGACCGCGAGACCGCCGAGGATCTGGAGAAGGTCCGCATCCTGTTCGACGACCTGGAGCAGAAGGAACAGCTGATCGGCCTGCTGGACGGGGTGTCGACGGCCCAGGGGGTGCGCATCTTCATCGGGGCGGAAACGCGTCTGTTCTCACTTTCGGGTTCCGCCGTGATCGCGGCGCCCTATATGACGGGCCGACAGCGGGTCCTGGGCGCCATCGGCGTGATCGGACCCGCGCGACTGAACTATGCCCGCATCATCCCGTTGGTGGACTATACCGCCCGGGTGCTGGGGCGAATGCTGGACGGACAAGAGACTTGAGCGACACACACGACGACCTCCCCCACTCCGAGGAACTGGCCGCCGACATCGCGGAGGCCGAGGCTGACGCCGAGGCCGGGCTCGACGACGGCCTCGGACCCATCGACGCCCTGATCGCCGAGCGCGACCAGTGGAAGGACCGCGCCCTGCGCGCCGTCGCCGAGGCCGAGAACACGAAGAAGCGGGCCGAGACCCAGTCCAACGACGCCCGCGCCTACGCCATCCAGCGTTTCGCCCGCGACCTGCTGGGCGTGGCCGACAATCTGGAGCGGGCGCTGCAGGCCGCGCCGAAGAACGCCGACGCGGGCGAGGCCGGCCTGGTCACCGGCCTCGAGCTGACCCAGAAGTCGCTGCTGCAGGCCTTCGAAGCCAACAATCTGAAACGCGTCTCCCCCGAGCCGGGCGAGGCCTTCGATCCCCACCTGCATCAGGCCATGATGGAACAGGTGTCCGACAGCGTTCAGGGCGGTCAGGTGATCCAGACCCTGCAGCCCGGCTACGCCCTGTTCGGCCGCACCGTGCGCCCGGCCATGGTGGTGGTCGCCGCCAGGGGCTCCGGCGCGGCGGCGGGCAATGCGGCCTATGTCGCGGCGGGGGCGACCGGCGGGAATTTCGACCAGAAGGCCTGAACAAAGGCCCACCTCCGTCATCCTCGGGCTTGACCCGGGGATCAGACCGTCCGGTGCGCCTCGAGCGGCAGATGGGGCGCGGTCGCGGGGCCATCCCGAAAGCACAGCCCGCCTCTCGCCTCTGATCCTCGGGTCAAGCCCGAGGATGACGGTGGGGACAGGATAACCTTCAGCTCTTCAGCCGCGCATCGAGGAAGGCCAGCGCCCGGCGCCAGCCGTCGGCCGCGTCGGCGGCGCGATAGCTGTCGCGATAGTCGGCGTGGAAGGCGTGCGGCGCGTCCGGATAGACGTGGATGCCGCTGTCGGTCTGGCCGGCGCGTTGCAGGGCGGCGCGCATGGCCTCGACGCCGGGCAGGGGAATGCCACGATCCTGGCCGCCGTACAGGCCCAGCACCGGACATTTGAGGTCGTCGGCCAGATCGACCGGCCAGGGCTGCCCCGAGGCCGTCTGTTCGGGCGTCGCCGTCTCCGGGGGCGCGAGCCGGCCGTACCAGGCCACGCCGGCGTCCAGCACGGCGAAACGGGCGCAGGCCTGCCACACCACCTTGCCGCCCCAGCAGAAGCCGGTGATCCCGACCTTGTCCGAATCCGCCCACAGCTGCTGGCTGACCCAGTCGAGCGTGGCCGAGACGTCGCCCATCACCTGCTCATAGCCGGCCGCGCCCACGATCTGCTGCACCCGGGTCATGTCCGACAGGGGCGCCGGGTCCTCGACCCGGTTGAAGAAGGCCGGAGCGACGGCCGCATAGCCCGCCTTCGCCAGCCGGCGGCAGACGTCGCGGATATATTCGTGGACCCCGAAGATCTCCGACGCGACCACCACGACGGGCCAGGGCCCGTCGCCCGCGGGCCGGGCCGCAAAGATCGGCAGGGCGAAGCCGTCCGGGGCGGGGATGGTGGTGGTTTCGAGGGTCAGGCCGTCGTCGTCCGTGGTGATCGGCGCCGCCTGGCGGGCCAGGGCCGCCGGGGCGTAGCCGGCGAAGGCCAGGCCGCCCAGAACGCCGGACGAGAGGACGCCGGTCGCCAGGGTGCGGCGGCTGAAGCGGACATCGTCGGGTTCGGGTCCTTCGGGACGGATCAGGGTCGGCATCGGCGGCCTCCGGCTTCGAAGGGCCGGACCTTGGCGCGGCCCCGGCGGGGCGTCCATTCACGATTGCCGTGAAGCTGGCGCGGCCCTTCGCAAGGTCAGGTTGATGCGCCCGCCGCCGGGCACCAGGCTCGACGAACCGGCGATGACCCGGTCGATCCCGTGCCGCGCCAGCCGCGCCGGGCCGGTCAGGGCGCAGACGTCTCCCGACGCCAGCCGGACCGGTTTCGTGGCCCCGCCGCCCGCCGCCCCGATCCGGAACACGGCGGCGTCGCCCAGGGAGACCGAGAGCACCGGCGCGGCCATATCGGCCTCGTCGCGATCCTGATGCAGGCCCATCTTCGCCCCGTCGCGGTACAGATTGACCAGGCAGGCGTCCGGCGACGGCTCCGACCCCGTCAGCGCGCTCCAGAGGTCCAGCAGGAGCCGCGGGATGGGCGGCCAGGCCTCCCCCGTGACCGGGTGGGTCGGCTGATAGCGGTAGCCCGCCCGGTCCGACACCCAGCCCAGCGGACCCAGATTGGTCATCAGCACGGAAAAGGGCCGTCCGCCCGGCGTCACGGGCCGGTAGAAGGGCGCGGCCGCCTCGGCCGCCAGCACCTCGGCCAGCAATCGCGCCTGCTCCGGCGCGGAAAGGGCTCCCGGCCAGAACCGGAAGCCCTCCATTCCCGTATCGATCTCGCGCGCGGAGCCCATGCCCCAAGGTAGGGCGTCCGGCCCGGCGCTCAAGCCGCGAGCGACCGGGTCGTGGGCGCTGGCGCCCCGAAATCAGCGCGTGTAGTAGTAGTCGGCGATCTGGCACACGTTGACGTTGAAGCGGGTCAGCTCCTGGCCGTTGGTGAAGCGGGCCTTGAAGTCGTACAGGCAGGCGCCCGAGCCGTCGTCGATGTTCATCATGATGCTCGAGCCGGCGCCCAGGACGTCGCGGCCCAGCATGTCTTCCTGCCAGCTGTCGACCCGCGAGTCCGAGGCGTAGAAATGGGTCATGGTCCAGCCGGTGTTGTTGTGGATGCGCACCCGGCGGTTCAGGCCGTCGCGCGACTGGGCCGGCGCCGCGACGGCGGTCCTTTCGGCGGCGACCAGCGGCTCGGCGGCCGTGGCGACGGAGGCGGAAGCGGTTCCCAGGGCCGCCGCGATCAGGGCGGCGCGGGCAATGGCGGTGAATGTGGTCACGTCGGTTTCTCCCCAGCGGCCGGACCGGTTCGGTGCGGCTATGACGGCGTTATGCCATCGTCCGCACGCCGCCGCATCTGACGGAGCCTGACGGCTGAATCGCGCCCGCCGGCCATTTGGGCCTTGCGGGCGGGGGGGTGTTTCCCATATCGGCGACAACCGCCGGAAAACCCCGCAGTTCGTGGGGCTTTGCGGCGACAACCGTACCAACCGACCTGAGACCCTGACACCGGGGGCGGTCACGCGCGGCGCTTCGCTTGAAAAGGCCGCCGCATCGCCCGCTGAAATGGAGTGAAAGACCTACACATGGCCAAGATCATCGGCATCGACCTGGGCACGACGAACTCGTGCGTGGCCGTCATGGACGGCAAGAATCCCAAGGTCATCGAGAACGCCGAGGGCAACCGCACCACGCCCTCGGTCATCGCCATCCAGGACGGCGGTGAGACCCTGGTGGGCCAGCCGGCGCGTCGCCAGGCGGTGACCAATCCGACCAACACCTTCTTCGCCATCAAGCGCCTGATCGGCCGCTCGTTCGACGATCCGGTGGTGGCCAAGGACAAGAAGATGGTCCCCTACGAGATCGTCAAGGGACCGACCGGCGACGCCTGGGTGCGCGCCAACGGCAAGGACTATTCGCCCCAGCAGATCTCGGCCTTCACCCTCGGCAAGATGAAGGAGGCCGCGGAGGCCTACCTCGGCGAGACCGTGACCCAGGCGGTCATCACCGTCCCGGCCTATTTCAACGACGCCCAGCGTCAGGCGACCAAGGACGCCGGCAAGATCGCCGGCCTCGAGGTGCTGCGCATCATCAACGAGCCGACCGCGGCGGCCCTGGCCTACGGCCTCGAGAAGAACGACGGCCAGAAGATCGCCGTCTACGACCTCGGCGGCGGCACCTTCGACGTCTCCATCCTCGAGATCGGCGACGGCGTGTTCGAGGTGAAGTCGACCAACGGCGACACCTTCCTGGGCGGCGAGGATTTCGACCTGCGTCTGGTCGACTATCTGGCCGACGAGTTCAAGAAGGAGCAGGGCGTCGACCTGCGCTCCGACAAGCTGGCCCTGCAGCGCCTGAAGGAAGAGGCCGAAAAGGCCAAGAAGGAGCTCAGCTCCACGACCCAGTACGAGGTCAATCTGCCGTTCATCACCATGAACGCCTCGGGCCCGCTGCACCTGAACATCAAGCTGTCGCGCGCCAAGCTGGAGGCCCTCGTCGAGGACCTGGTCCAGCGCACCATCGAGCCCTGCGCCAAGGCGCTGAAGGACGCGGGCCTCAAGGCTTCGGACATCGACGAGGTTGTGCTGGTCGGCGGCATGACCCGCATGCCCAAGGTGCAGGAGGCCGTGAAGGCCTTCTTCGGCAAGGAGCCGCACAAGGGCGTCAACCCCGACGAGGTCGTGGCGCTGGGCGCCGCGGTTCAGGCCGGCGTCCTGCAGGGCGACGTCAAGGACGTGCTGCTGCTGGACGTGACGCCGCTGACCCTGGGCATCGAGACCCTGGGCGGCGTCTTCACCCCGCTGATCGAACGCAACACCACCATCCCCACCAAGAAGAGCCAGGTCTTCTCGACCGCCGACGACAACCAGTCGGCCGTGACCATCCGCGTCTTCCAGGGCGAGCGTCCGATGGCCTCCGACAACAAGGTGCTGGGCCAGTTCGACCTGATGGGCATTCCGCCGGCGCCGCGCGGCATGCCGCAGATCGAGGTCGCCTTCGACATCGACGCCAACGGCATCGTCCACGTCACCGCCAAGGACAAGGCGACCAACAAGGAACAGTCGATCCGCATCCAGGCCAACGGCGGCCTCTCGGACGCCGACATCGACAAGATGGTCAAGGAAGCCGAGGCCAACGCCGCGGCCGACAAGGCGAAGAAGGAGATGGTCGAGGCGGTCAACGCCGCCGACAGCCTGATCCACTCGACCGAAAAGGCCATGGCCGAACACGGCGACAAGGTCGGGGCCGACGAGAAGGCCGCGATCGAGGCCGCCCTGGCCGAGCTGAAGACGGCGAAGGAGGGCACGGACCCGGAAGACATCCGGACGAAGACCAACACCCTGGTCCAGGCCTCGATGAAGCTGGGCGAGGCCATGTACGCCTCGCAACAGGGCGCCGGCGACGCGGCTGAAGCCCCCGCCGACGACGGCGTGGTCGACGCCGAGTTCGAGGAAGTCTCCGGCGACGACGACGAGAAGAAGAGCGCGTAAGCCACACCGCGCCCGGAATCACCATGGCCCCGCTTGTCTCGCGACGGGCGGGGCCGTTTCATGAAACTTGCATCATCGCACCGGGCGCCCATGTCAGCCCGGTCAGCCGATACGGACAGCCGCCCGGCAAGAGGCGCGGTCCGGAACGGCAAGGGTAAGAGGACGAACGCCGGATGGCGACGCGTGACTATTACGAAATCCTCGAGGTCGAACGGACCATCGACGCCGCCGGACTGAAGGCGGCCTATCGCAAGCTGGCCATGAAGCACCACCCCGACCGCAACGGCGGGTGCGACGATTCCATGGCCCGGTTCAAGGAAATCTCCGAAGCCTATTCGGTGCTGTCGGACGACCAGAAGCGGGCCGCCTACGACCGCTTCGGCCACGCCGGCGTCAACGGCGGCGGGGGCGGCAACCCCTTCGGCCAGGGGCAGGGCTTCGCCGACGTCAACGACATCTTCTCCCAGGTCTTCGGCGAGGCGTTCGGCGACGTCTTCGGCGGCCGTCAGGGCGGCGGCGCCCGCCAGCACGGCCCCCGGCGCGGCTCGGACCTCCGCTACGACCTCGAGATCACGCTGGAGCAGGCCTACAAGGGCGCCGACGTCGAGATCGCCGTGCCCACCACCGCCACCTGTGAGACCTGCGAGGGAAGCGGAGCGCGCCAGGGCGCCAAGCCGACCACCTGCGCCACCTGCCAGGGCGCGGGCCGCGTGCGGTCCGCCAACGGCTTCTTCCAGGTGGAGCGCACCTGCCCCCATTGCGGCGGCGCCGGCACCCGCCTGCCTCCGGCCGACACCTGCGCCAGCTGCGCCGGCCACGGCCAGGTGCGCAAGAACCGCAAGCTCCAGCTCAAGGTTCCGGCCGGGGTCGACGACGGCTCGCGCATCCGCCTGTCGGGCGAGGGCGACGCCGGCCAGCGCGGCGGGCCGCGCGGCGACCTGTACGTCTTCCTGTCGGTGACGCCGCACGAACTGTTCGAGCGCGACAACCTGGACCTTCTGGTCACCGTGCCCGTGCCCATGACCACCGCGGCCCTGGGCGGCGAGATCGACGCCCCCTGCCTGACCTCCGAGGCCTGCGATGGCCGCTGCAGGGCCCCCGTCAGCGTCCCGGCCGGCTCCCAGACGGGCAAGACGGTGCGCATCAAGGGCAAGGGCATGCCGCACCTCAGCGGCAAGAACCGCGGCGATCTGGTGGTCGAACTGTTCGTCGAGACCCCGACCGAGCTGACGGCGCACCAGAAGGAACTGCTGCAGGAGCTGGCGGCCTCGCTGGGCGAGAGCCAGACCCCGCGCAACTCGTCCTTCGCCGGCAAGGCCAAACGCTTCTGGGCCGACATCCTGGGCGCGGAGGCGCCGCAGTAGAGGTCCGGCGACCTGAGGATGACGCTGCGCGCGAAAGCCGTCACACTATCCGCGAACTGACAGGGGTCTGAGTTGAGCGTCATCTTCCACGCCGGCATCTCCGGCGCGCGCGGCCGGATGGGCCGGGCCGTCTCGACGGCGCTGGACGCCCGCGAGGACGTCGTCGTCGCCGCCCGGTTCGACCGCGGCGAGACGCCCGACCTGTCGCTGTGCGACGTGATCATCGACTTCTCGACCCCGGACGCCTCGGTCGAACTGGCCCGGGCCTGCGCCGCCCGCGGCGGACCGGCGCTGGTCATCGGCTCGACCGGCCTGACCCCCGAACAGGACGCCGAAATCCTCGCGGCGGCGGAAAGGATCGCCATCGTCCGCAGCGGAAACTTCTCGCTCGGCGTCAACATTCTTATCGGCCTCGTGGAGCACGCCGCCCAGCGGCTGGACGCCGCCGACTGGGACATCGAGGTGCTGGAGACCCATCATCGCAAGAAGGCCGACGCCCCCTCGGGCACGGCCCTGATGCTGGGCGAGGCCGCCGCCAGCGGCCGCGGCGAGGATCTGGCCGATGTGCGCAGCGCCCCGTACGACGGCATCACCGGGGAGCGGGCCCCGGGCCGGATCGGCTTCGCCTCCCTGCGCGCCGGCGGGGTCATCGGCGAGCACACCGTCCTGTTCGCCTCCGAGGACGAGACCCTGACGCTCAGCCATTCGGCCATCGACCGCTCGCTGTTCGCCAAGGGCGCCGTCGCCGCCGCCGCCTGGGTCCGCGGCCGCAAGCCCGGCCTCTACGACATGCAGGACGTGCTGGGTTTCCGGCAGGCCTGACGGCTCGCCCGGGCGCTAATGCTCGCGACGCGGTCGCTCGCTGCCTGAGCGCCGATTTTCTGCCTCGCGTGGCAAGGCTGCGCGAAGCGCCAGGCCGCGTCGGGTCGGGTCGGGTCGGGAGGTCCCGAAGGGCCGACGACCGCGGCCCAACAAGGAACCCGAGGCTCCGGTCCTCAGTGCGCGTGTTTGCGGTGGCCGTGCCCGCGACCGACGAACAGCGACTTGATGAAGAACATCACCGCGATGACCACGGCGAAGCCGAGGAACAGCGCCAGCACGGTCATCCAGAAGCCCAGCGTCAGCAGCGGCGGCATCGCGAAGGCGCCGCCATCCAGCATCGGGCGCAGCAGGCCGACGAGGATGAAGACGAAGGCCGCCCCCAGCGACGTGGCCCACAGCCGGTTCCACGCCGGCATCATGAAGGTCGCGATCACCGCGATGAGCAGGCCCGTGACCTGATTGATGGTGTCGAACCCGCCCTGGGCCAGGCCGAACAGGCCGGTCAGAAACGCGCCGATCGAATCGAACAGGGACTCCATACGCCGACCTCCTTGATACGGCCGAGCTTGGCCGGAAGCAGGGTTAACGCGCTTGGCGGCGAATGGCTCCGCTTAACGTCCGGTCGAGCCGAAGCCGCCCGCCCCGCGCGCGGTTTCGTCCAGCGTCCCGACCTCGACCATGGCCGCCTGCTCGTGCCGGGCGATGACCATCTGGGCGATGCGTTCGCCGCGGCGGATGACGAACGGCTCCTGTCCATGGTTGATCAGGATGACCCCGACCTCGCCGCGATAGTCGCTGTCGATGGTGCCGGGCGAATTCAGGCAGGTCAGGCCGTGTTTCAGCGCCAGCCCCGAGCGGGGCCGCACCTGGGCCTCGAAACCCGGCTCCAGGGCGATCTTCAGCCCCGTCGGCACCAGTGTCCGCGCGCCGGGCGCCAGCGTCAGCGGCGCGTCGTCGGCGACCGCCGCGCGCAGGTCCATCCCGGCCGAGCCCCCGGTCTCATAGGCCGGCAGGGGCAAACCCTCGGCATGGGGCAGGCGTTCGACGCGGACGGTGGTCATGGCTTTCCCTGGCGGTGCGATGTGTCGGCTGTCCAGCTTATCGCCCTTGTCGCGACCCGGATGCATCGGTTGTCGCGTACCGATTGTCGTTGTGGATAAGCTGGGGAAAACCCGCGGCTTCAAGCTTTGAAATGGGCGGCGATGCGGGCGGCCAGCTTCCTCGCCACCTCGGCCTTGGACTGGCGCGGCCAGCTTTCCGCTGAACCGTCCTTGGTGAACAGGGTCACCGTATTGCCGTCGGCGCCGAAGACGTCGTCGGACACGTCGTTGCCGACGATCCAGTCGCAGCCCTTGCGCGACAGCTTGGCCCGGGCGTTGGCCTCCAGGTCCGTGGTCTCGGCGGCGAAGCCGACCACCAGTTTCGGCCGCTTCTTCCCGGGCGCGGAGACGCCGGCGAGGATGTCGGGATTCTCGATCAGGGCCAGGGACGGCGGGCCCCCGGGGGCCTTCTTGATCTTGCCCGAGGCCACGCCGTCGACGCGCCAGTCGGCCACGGCGGCGCTCATCACCGCGATATCCGCGGGCAGGGCGGCCTCGACCGCGTCCTTCATCTCGCGCGCCGTCTCGACCCACACGCGCTCGACGCCCGCGGGGGCGGCCAGGGCCACCGGCCCCGACACCAGCGTCACCCGCGCCCCCAGCTGGGCCAGCGCTTCGGCGATGGCATAGCCCTGCTTGCCGCTGGAGCGGTTGGTCAGGCCGCGCACCGGGTCGATCGGCTCGAAGGTCGGTCCGGCGGTGACCACCGCCCTTCGTCCCGCCAGCGGCCGGCCGTCGGGGCCCGCCAGCAGCCCCCCGATCGCTTCCATGATCGCCGCCGGCTCGGCCATCCGGCCCGGGCCGAACTCGCCGCAGGCCATCTCGCCCTCGTCAGGCCCGACCACGGCCGCGCCGTGAAAGCCGTCGAAGCCCTTCAGACGCTCGACATTGGCCTGCACCGCCGGGTGCAGCCACATCCGCACATTCATCGCCGGGGCCAGCAGCACCCGCTTGTCGGTGGCCAGGAGGGTGGTCGAGGCCAGGTCGTCGGCCAGGCCGTTGGCCGCCTTGGCGATCAGTCCCGCCGTCGCCGGCGCGACCACGACCAGGTCGGCCCAGCGCGACAGCTCGATATGGCCCATGGCCGTCTCGTCCCCGGGCATGAACAGGGCCTGACGCACCGGATGGCCGGTCAGGGCGGCCAGCGACATCGGCGTCACGAACTCGGCCCCCGCCGCCGTCAGCACGCTCATGACGTCGGCCCCGGCCTTCTTCAGCAGCCGCGTCAGCTCCAGCGTCTTGTAGGCGGCGATGCCGCCGCCGACGATCAGCAGGATCTTGCGTCCGGACAGGGCGGCGGTGGTCATGCCGCTGATCTAGCGATGCGGCCCGGCGACGTCGAGAGGAACCGGCCCCAACTGGAACATTGCAGGAACATATGACCTGTGGGGAATGTATCCCCTGTGAACATGTACGATGATTCTTGTTCGCCTAAACAGGCGCTTAGGCCATGATCGCCGCGATCATTGCGGCGCTGGCGCTAGGTGGCGGTGTTGTGCCGACCCATGTGGGGGTAGTGGACGTTGATCGGATTTCGATTGCTGATCATTCGCGCCGGATTGCCGCGAATGATCACACGGAAGAAAAACCGTGTCTCCCGCTGAGGAGTCCAACGAAATACATCTCGATATCGGACGCTTCCCCAGAGATAGACAAAGGTCTGTTCCGTGGTGCTCGCCAGCAAATCTTCGCCGCTGATGAAGGCGTGGACGGAATAGCAATCCCCACCCTTCGGGTGGATGGTCGTGTGGCCCTCGGTGTGTTCTTCCAGATGAAAGTCGGCTGGGGCCTTATGGTCCAGCACAACCGACTGTATCGAGACGGAGGCGAAGCGGGCCGGGGTCGATCCTCGGTTTTCCCAGACGGCGCGGAAAGCGTGGCGCGCGCGCTTAGCCTTGGGGTCCCACTGAAGCTCATGGTCAATCTTGGCCAGCACCACGTAGGCCCGCAGCTCGCGCTGCTTGGAGTCCCGCGTTTCGAGGATCGACCACGCGATCAGAATGGTACCCAGAAAGCTGAGGGAAGCAGCGAACCACGCCGGCCCGATTTGTTTTTCGGCGGCGTCCGCAGCCCGTACTTGGGCCTCCAAGTCTTGGGCCTCGTGCTCGTCGGATGCGGCCTCGCGTTCGCCACCGTGCTTGGCATCCGCCGGGCTCTGGACAATCGTAACCTCAAGCGGGTCATTTGGGCCGGATTCTCGGTTGCCAGCTTGGTTGCTGGCCTGACTTTGTATGGCTGGGCTGCGGTCGGGCACCCGCTGCGGTTCTGGGGATTGCTGTGAGCCCCCCAGGGCGACTGCCAAGACAACGCCGCAGATGATCTGTAAAACCCGCCCCATGGAGGCGATCTAGATGCCAGAAACCGACGACACGCAACGCTTCGACCGTCTGCTGGACGCGATGGTCAACAAGCCGCCGCTGGACGTGAAGCCGAAGGACGAGCCGGGCGAGGAAGATCTTCGCGAGGACGAAGCCGACTGACGGAACATGGACACGGCTAATTCGCTGTGTCAGACAAGCGAAAGGCGGTCCGGCCTTTCGACCGAACCGCCCCCGTGATGCCGCAAGCGATGTAGCGACTGCCAGCCCAAACGACCGTGCGAGGGTCGAGAGGGCCGCCCTACAACCCCGACGAATCGGGGGTGAACGTGCGCAACCATTAATTCAGGCGAATCACCCGGACGCGAGTCCGATTGCGATCACTTACTGTCCGAATCACCCGCTTGGCGGGGGATGGGGCTGGGGACAGACCGCGACGCGGGCCAATTAGATGCCGCGCGGGAACGACAGCAGCAGCAGATCGAACATCAGGTGGGGCCGCTTCCGCAGGTTATATCGGAACTCAAACTCGTTCAGGTACGTCTGCATGTGCTGCTGGCTGACCGAGATGTAGGTGCCATTGATCCCGCGCTTCACAAGGTTCCAGAACCCTTCGACGTGGCCGGTCGTCTGACCGTTGACCTTCAACTCCCCGTCGCTGCGCTTGATCTGAGTGTGCTGGTGGTTCTTGCCCATCCGCAGGACGGACGTGAACGAGGCCTCGGCGTCTGAAACGACGTGGGTTCCGCGCCGCAGACTGGCGTTCAGGGTCCCGGCGATAAGGTCGAGGCGACGTTCCGGCAGGTGACGGGCGATGACGCTGCCACCGCGCTCGATCATGCCGAGGACCACCTTCTTGTTATCCAGCTTGTTGCGGCTCTCGGCCCGGCCACCGATGAAACCGTGGTCAACCTCGACCGGCTGGCCATCAAAGCCGCCGATAGCGTCGTCGCCGTCCACATAGCCCATGTACTGGCGGATCAGCTTGCACATGCGCCAAGCCGTTTTGTAGGTGACGCCAATCTCGCGCTGGACCCGCTTCGCCGCCACGCCGTTCCGGGTGCTGGTGAACAGGAACATCACATAGAACCAGTCGCGGAGGCTGGTCCGGGTCTTCTGGAAGGGCGTCCCGGCGGTCGGATAGACCTGATAGCCGCAATGCTCGCACTCATACGAGCGGCGGCCCTTCACACGGTAGTATTTGGCCTCCCGCTCGCACTTGGCGCAGGTGTGTTTGGCCCCGTAGCGAACCAGCTTCAGGTGCTCCAGACAGGCGTCTTCCGTGGGGAAGCGCGCCTGAAACTGGCGGAGGGTCGGGCCTTTCGGGGTGCGGGTCGTTTCCATACCCACAATATCCCACATCCGGGCTTACATGTCCAGAGGGGATACATCCCACCTGTGGTTATCTACCGTCCGGCGGATTTCAACCATGGGAGGGTTTCATGATCGCCAACAAGGGTCCGGTATGGATGGCGGCGGCATCGCTGGGGCTCGCGCTGGCCCTGGCGGGATGCGGCGACGGCGGCTCGGCCGTCGAGACACGCGACCGCGCGGCCGAGGGGGCGGAAACGACCCCGACCGCCGCGTCCGGCGCAGCTTCGGAAACGGTCGGGGCGGCCCGGGAAGAGGCCCGGCCGGCGATCACCGCCAACAGGCGGGAAACGGTCGACGCCAAGATCACCCGTCTGTTCGAGCGTAATGGGGCGGATTTCGGCGCCTCGACGCCGCAGGATTATCTGGCGAAAATCCGGAGCTTCACGGCCCGGCCCCCCGCCGGAACGGACCGCGTCGAGCGGCCCAACGGCGATGTGCTGCTGTACCAGGCCTCGACCAACACCTTCGCCGTGGTGTCGCGCGACGGCGCGCCCAGGACCATGTTCAAGCCGCGCGACGGTGCCGCCTACTGGGCGGAGCAAAAGGCGCGGGCGCCGACCTTCGGTCAGGCGCGGTCGACGAAAGAATAGCGGAGCCGGAACCGGGACCGGGCGGACGGAGAGGTCAGCCCTCGTCCGTCTCCTTGCGGTCGGCCATGTCGCGGATCAGCTCCAGCGCCAGCTTTTGCTGGCGGGTCGACAGCTGGGGCGCCAGACGGCCGATCTCGATGGTGTAGCGCGTGGCCGGGAAGTCGTGGTCGAACCCCGCGCCGCCCTCGGCCATGCCGGCGATCTGGGCTCCGGTCAGGCCTTCGAAGAAATAGCCTATGTCGACCTTGAAGAAGCGCGCGATGTCCCAGAGCTTGGAGGCGGAGATCCGGTTGGCCCCCTTCTCGTATTTCTGGATCTGCTGGAAGGTCAGGCCCAGCGCCCGGCCCAGATCGCTCTGGTTATAGCCGAGCGCGAGTCGTTTCTCGCACACGCGCCGGCCCACGTGCCGGTCCACCGGATGAGGACCGTCCTCGCCCTTGCCTCTCGCCATCGTCGATGCGTCCTTCGGTTGCCCTACCGCCACGCCTGAATGCGCTCGTGATTCGTCCCTGTCATCAAAAATTGCAAAAACGGCGGCGCCCGGAACAGCCACGGTTGAGTAACCGGTTTTCAGGCTCTCGCGACGCGTGAATCCGTCCGGAGTCGGCCCGAATCAGGCGCCCGCCCGCCCGCGTCGCAGGCGGCTCCAGGGCGCCGCGACGGCCAGTCCGGCCAGGACCGCCAGCCAGAACAACAGGTCGCCGATCCGCCCGTAGAGGGTCACCCCGGTCGGCCGGGGCAGACGGGCGTCTATGACCCCGCTCTCGCCCGGCTCCAGCCGCTGGTCGCCGATCACCCGGCCCCAGGGGTCGATCATGGCCGAGACCCCCGTCGGGGTGGAACGCACCACCGGAAGGCCGGTCTCGATGGCCCGGTACGACGCCAGGTTCAGGTGCTGCAGCGGACCGGAGCTGCGGCCGAACCAGGCGTCGTTGGAGATGTTGACGATCCAGCCGGGGCGGCCGGCGGCGCCGGGGGTGAAGCCCGGATACAGGCTCTCGTAGCAGATCAGCGGCTGGGCACGCGGCGCCCCGGGAATGTCGATCGGCGCAGGACGCGGGCCGGCGCTGAAATCGGTCGGCATATGCGTCAGGCTGCGCACGCCGAGCGCGCCCAGCAGGCCCCCCGCCGGCAGATATTCGCCGAACGGCACCAGCCGGTATTTGTCATAGACGTTGGCGATCCTCAGCCCGTCGCCGCCCTCGTCGGTCAGGACGAACAGGCTGTTGAAATAACGCGCGCGCCCCGGGGCCACGGGGTCCGGCAGGCCGCGGCCGAGGCCGACGATCAGGCTCTGGCCCGGCTGCACCGCCCGGGCCATGGCCGCGGCCTCGGGCGAGCCAGGAGCGAACACCTGGTTGGCGGAGGCGGGCAAGGCCCCTTCGGGCCAGATGATCAGGTCCGGCGTGACCGCCCCGGGCCGGGCGGTCAGGTTGACGTAGCGGTCGACGATGCCGCGATAGGCCTCGGGCGTCCATTTGGACTCCTGATCGACATCCGCCTGGACGATGCGGACCACCGTGTCGGTCAGCTCGAGCCGGGCCTGCCCCAGCCGCACGGCGCCGCCGAGCACGAGCGCCGCCAGGGCCAGGGCGCCCAGAACGGCTGTTCCGATCCGCGCCTTGCGCGATCCGGCCGCCAGAAGCGGGCCGAAGGCCGCGGCCGACGCCACGGTGACGAAGCCCAGGCCATAGACGCCGGCCACGGCCGCGAACTGCGACGCGGCCGAGCCCGCCTTCCAGCTGGCCCCGGCCGGATTCCACGGGAAGCCGGTCAGCACATGGCCGCGCAGCCACTCCAGCAGGCAGAACAGCGCGGCGAAGAACAGGGCCCGCTTGACCCCGGCGGGCAGGAAGCGCCGGTACAGCGCCGTCGCCGTTCCCCAGAACAGGCCCAGGCCGATCGGCAGCAGGCTGGCCGCGAACGGCGCCATCCACGCCTGGGCGGGATTGACCAGAAAGGCCTCGGCCACCCACCAGCAGCTGATGAAGAAGTAGGCGAAGCCGGCGAGCCAGCCCATCCAGAAGGCGCCGCGAACCGAGGTCGCGCGCTCGGCCAGGAACATCAGCAGGGCGTAGCCGAGCAGGCCGGGCAGGATCCCGAACGGCGGATGCGCCAGGGCGGCGGCGGCGCCCGCCGCCAGGGCCAGGCCGACGCGGCCGAGGCGCAGGATCAGCCGCGCGCGCGGCCCGTCGTCGTCAAGCGTCGCCGTGAACAGGGTCATGGGGCCTGTATGGGTCGGCGACGCCCAGGCTGGCAAGCAGGCTTCGCTCCTCGGCCTCCATGGCCTCGGCCTCGGCCTCGTCGACATGGTCGCGGCCCAGCAGGTGAAGCACGCCGTGGACGGTCAGATGGGTCAGATGGTCAGCCAGGGTCTTGCCCTGGGCCCCCGCCTCGGCGGCGCAGACGCCATGGGCCAGCACCAGGTCGCCCAGATGCGGGGCCGCGCTTTCGGAGGCCGGGAAGGACAGGACATTGGTCGGCCCGTCCTTGCCGCGGAAACGGGCGTTCAGATCCTGCACAGCCGCGTCGTCCGTCAGCAGCACCACGACGTCGCCCTCGACCGCGCCCAGGGCCGCCGTCGCCGCCCGTTCGACCACCGCCGCGGCGTCCGGCAGGGCGTCCGTCCAGGCGCTGGCCTCGACCTCGACCTCGATCATGCGTCGGGATCTTCCAGATCGGCCGCCGGGCGACGGCTGGCGGCGTCGGCGTCATAGGCGCGGACGATGCGCTCGACCATGGCGTGGCGGACCACGTCCCGGGCCTCGAACCGCTGCACGCCCACGCCCTTGACGTCCTCGAGGATGCGCAGGGCGTGTTTGAGGCCGGAATCGCGCGGGTTCAGCAGGTCGACCTGCGACGGGTCGCCGGTCACCACCATGCGCGCGCCCTCGCCCAGTCGGGTCAGAACCATCTTCATCTGCAGGCGCGAGGTGTTCTGGGCCTCGTCGACGATGATGTAGGCGTGGGCCAGGGTGCGGCCGCGCATGAAGGCGATCGGCGCCGCCTCGATCTCGCCCTTGTCGCGCCGGCGGCGCACGTCGTCGGGGCCGAGGATGTCGTTCAGCGCCTCCCAGATGGGCGCCAGATAGGGGTCGACCTTCTCGTTCAGGTCGCCGGGCAGGAAGCCCAGCTTCTCGCCCGCCTCGACCGCCGGCCGGGTGATGACCAGCCGGTCCACCTGGCCCCGCCGCAACAGGGACGCGCCGTAGGCGGCCGCCAGGAAGGTCTTGCCGGTGCCCGCCGGGCCGACGCCGAAGGTCAGTTCGCACTGCGACAGCAGGGCCAGATAATTGGCCTGGGCCGCCGTCTTGGGCGCGATGGCGCCGCGGCGGCCGACCGGCAGGGCGATGGCGTCGGGCGCCACGCTCCCCTGCCCCGTCCGCGGCTGGGCCATGGCGGCGCCGAGGGCGGCGCGCACGTCGGCCTCGGTGATCTCGGCGCCCGTGTCGGCGCGGTCCGCCAGGGTCTGGACGACGCGTTTCGCCTGGGCCCGGTCGCGGGCCGAGCCGTTGATCGCCACCCCGCCGCCCGGCGTCTCGATCAGCACCTTGAACCGGTCCTCGATCAGGGCGAGGTGGCGGCTGTTGGGGCCGATGACGGCGCGCAGGGCGGCGTCGTCCAGCGCCAGGAACTCGCTCTCACGCGCCATCAGGCCGCCTTCTGCTTCATCAACCGACCCTTCAGGGAATTCTGCGCGCCGCTCTCGATCTCCACTGGAACGATCCGGCCGATCAGATGATCCGCGTCCTCGACATGGACCGACTGCAGCCAGGGCGACCGGCCGATGGCCTGGGCGCCGTGCCGGCCCTTCTTCTCGAACAGCACGTCCATCGTCCGTCCGGCCATGGCGGCGTTGAAGGCCGTCTGCTGTTCCCACAAAAGGGCCTGGAGGGCGTGCAGCCGTTCGCGCGCCACGGCCTCGGGAACCTGGCACGCCATGCCCGCGGCGGGCGTGCCCGGGCGCGGCGAATACATGAAGGAAAAGGCCGAGGCGTAGCGGGCGCGCCGCACCAGATCCATCGTCTGCTCGAAATCGGCGTCCGTCTCGCCGGGGAAGCCGACGATGAAGTCGCCGGACAGGGCGATGTCCGGCCGGGCGGCGCGGACCCGGTCGATCAGCTCGAGGTATTTCGCCCGGCCGTGCTTGCGGTTCATCGCCCGCAGGATGCGGTCCGAGCCCGACTGCACCGGCAGGTGGAGCCACGGCATCAGGGCCTCCAGCTGGCCGTGGGCCGCGATCAGGTCGTCCGACATGTCGTTGGGGTGGCTGGTGGTGTAGCGGATCCGGTCGACGCCCGGGATGTCCGCCAGCGCATACGCCAGGCGCGCCAGGGTCGACGGAGCCCCGTCCGGCCCTTCGCCGTCGTAGGCGTTGACGTTCTGGCCCAGCAGGGTGATCGCGCGCACGCCCTTGTCGGCCAATTTCCGCGCCTCGGCCAGGACGGCCGCGACCGGCCGGGACCATTCGGCCCCCCGGGTGTAGGGCACGACGCAGAAGCTGCAGAATTTGTCGCAACCCTCCTGCACCGTCAGGAAGGCCGTCGGCCCGTCGACGCCGCGGGCGGAGGGCAGGGCGTCGAACTTGTCGTTGGCGGCGAAATCGGCGCCGATCCGCTCGCCCCGCGCCCGCGCCGTGCGGGTCAGCAGTTCGGGCAGCTGGTGATAGGCCTGCGGCCCGACCACCAGATCGACCGCCGGCTGGCGGCGCATGATCTCCTCGCCCTCGGCCTGGGCGACGCAGCCGGCCACGGCGATCGTCATCGTCCTGGGCGTTCCCGCCCTGGCGTCCTTCAGCTCCCTCAGCTTGCCCAGCTCGGAATAGACCTTCTCGGCCGCCTTCTCGCGGATGTGGCAGGTGTTGAGGATGACGAAGTCGGCGTCCTCGGCCGTGTCGGTCGGCGCATAGCCCAGCGGCCGCAGCACATCGGCCATGCGCTCCGAGTCATAGACGTTCATCTGGCAGCCGTAGGTCTTGATGAACAGGCGCCGGGGCGCGGCCGGTTCATCCCGCGGCGGGGCGAGGGTTTCGGTCATGGACGGCGTGTTTAGCGCGCCGGGGTCCCGCAGGCTACCGGAAGGCGGCCCCGCCGGGACCGCTCAGGCGTCCGGCTTGCCCGGATCGTCGCGATGCGCGTGGCGGGTGAAGATCAGGCCTTCGCGCTTGGACGGCTCGGCGCCGTCGATCGGCTTGCCGTAAAGCTCCAGCTTGTGCCCGATCAGCTCGAAGCCCAGCCGCTCGGCGATCTCGGTCTTGAGCCGTTCGATCTCGGCGTCGAAGAATTCGATCACCTCGCCCGACCGCGTATCGATCAGATGGTCGTGGTGGTCGTCCCCCGCCTCTTCGTAGCGCGACCGCCCGTCGCCAAAGTCATGTTTTTCAACGACTCCCGCCTCCTCGAACAGGCGGACGGTGCGATAGACGGTGGCGATCGAGATGTGGGGGTCGATGGCCGAGGCGCGGCGGTACAGCTCCTCGACGTCCGGATGATCCTCGGCGCTGGACAGCACGCGGGCGATGACGCGCCGCTGCTCGGTCATGCGCATGCCGCGCTCGGCGCAGAGTTTCTCGATCCGGTCCATGGCGACAGGATAGGCGGGCGGGCCCCGCTAGGGAAGCGGCGCCGTCAAGTTGAGAGCCAGTAGCAGGGCGTCGCGCCGCGCGCCGTCGGGCCCGGCGTAGTAGCCGGGCCGCCGCCCGGCCTCGGCGAAACCCGCCCGGGCGTACAGGGCCCGCGCCGCCGCGTTGTCGGCGGCCACTTCCAGGAACAGCCGCGTCGCGCCGCGCGCGGCCGCCGCGACCGCACCTTCGCCGACCAGCCGTCCGCCCAGCCCCCGCCGGCGCGCCGCCGGCCGCACCGCCAGGGTCAGGATCTCGGCCTCGTCGGCCACCGCCCGCATCAGGATGAACCCGTCCCTCTGCTCGACGGCGAACACGCCCGGCTGGTCCAGCAGGCCCTGGAAGGCCGCGGCGCTCCACGGCTCCGGGAAGGCCGCGGCGTGCAGTCCGGCCAGGCGGGCGGCCCGGTCGGCCCGGGGGGCCGTGACCCGGACGCCGGCGCGCGGCTGGCCCGGCAGTCGGCTCGGCGGGGTGGCGTCGGGCGCGCGCAGATAGAGGGGGCGCGGCGGGGCGAGGGCGGGATCGGCCGCCGCCGCCAGCCGGGCCAGGGCCTCGGGCTCCGGCCCCTCCAGCGCCAGGATCGTCGTTCCGGGCGCCGCCCCGGCGAACAGGGCCGCCCCCGATCCGACCAGCAGGTCTCCCGGCGTCATGACGGCGATCCGGGCCGCCGCCGCCTCGACGGTCAGGGCCGCGGCCGGGCCCTCGGGCTCGCCGCCGGTCCAGAAGCGGGCGTAGACCTGTCCGCGGCGGGCGTCGATCAGGGCCGCGACCGTCGGGGCGACGCCGGCCGAGGCCGCGAGGGCGTCGAGGGCCGAAACCCCGACCACCGGCCGGTCCAGCGCCGCGCCCAGGCCCTGGGCGAAGGCCAGGCCGACCCTCAGGCCGGTGAAGGAGCCGGGGCCGACGGTGACGCCGATGCGGTCCAGCGCCGGGAAGTCGAGGCCCGCCTCGGCCATGGCGTCGCGGGCGAAGCCGGCCAGCCGTTCCGAATGGCCCTTGGCCATGGGCTCCGAGCGCAGCCCCATCCGGCGCGCGCCCGTCCCGTCGATCGCGAACACGCCGGCGGTGCACAGGCCCAGGGCCGTATCGACGACCAGGATCTTCATGCCCGCCCCGCCCCGGCGGACACGATCAGTCGTCGCGGGCCAGCGCCCGGACGATCCGCGCCACGGCCTTGCGGATGTCGCGGTCCTCGATCAGCGGAAAACTCGTCGCCACCGCCCGACCGTCGGCCGTGGCGGTGATGAAGCGCAGGGCGTCCCAACCGTCGTCCGCTGCCCCGCGCGCCGTCTCCACCGGCGGAAAGAACGTCTCGACCGACGTGCCCAGCACGGTCGCGGCGCGGTGCAGGCGCGAGGCCGAGATGCGGTTCTGACCCGTCTCGTACTTCTGAACCTGCTGGAAGCTGATCCCCAGCTGCTGGGCGAGGGCGCTCTGCGACAGGCCCAGGGCCGAACGCCTCAATCCGATGCGCGCGCCGACATAGGCGTCCACCTCGTCCCGCCCGCCGATTCTGGCCATGGCCCTTCGTCTCCCGTTCGACACGGGACAGTTTCATGGAAACGAAAACGTTGCAACAATTTCGTTTCATTCAATGCTCCAGCCGGGCCGTCACGGCGGAGACGGCCCGCGTGGCGGACCGGGCGATCCGCTCTTCGGCGTCCAGCCCCCCGGGTCCGCCGCGCACCACCAGCGTCCCGGCGTCGGCCCGGTCGTAGAGCCGCACCCGGATCTCTCCGTCGTTCATCTCGATCACGCAGCCCTGATCCCGCCGGGGCCAGCGGCCGGCTTCGTACTCCAGCACCACGCCCGAGGCGGCCCAGGGCGCCAGATCGTCATTGGACAGCTGCAGCCGCCCGGTCGTCCGGGCGGCCGCCGACGGCGCGGTCGGGGGCGAGAAGTCGCGGCCCCGGCTCTCCATGCCCGGACCGGCGAAGCCCCCGGCCGCGGAGGGGGCGGAGGAGGCCGGGGCGGCGGGCGCGGCCGAGGCCTGACGCAGCATCAGCTCCTCCGGTGTCGCGCCGAGGACCGCCGTCAGCCGGCGCTGGACGTCGGGGCGGAACAGGCCAGATCGCTTGCCCGCCTCGTACAGGCCCCAGCCCTGGCTGGTCATGCCCGCGCGGCGGCCGGCCTCGGCCTGGCTGAGATCGCGCTCCCGGCGCAGCGCCGCGAGCGCGTCGCCGAGACGCCGGGCGTCGCTGTCGCTCTCGAAACGGGGCATGGGCCGATGATGGCGCCCTCTCGCCTCGGAAGCGAGGACGGATTCGTTTCAGAGCACCTGTTCGACGCTCGTCACTTCCGGGATGTAGTGTTTCATCATCTGCTCGACCCCGGCCTTCAGCGTGGCGGAAGACGAGGGGCAGCCGGCGCAGGCGCCGCGCATGCGCAGGGTCAGGACGCCGGTGGCCTCGTCGAACCCGTCGAACAGGATGTCGCCGCCGTCCTGGGCCACGGCGGGACGCACGCGGCTGTCCAGCAGCTGCTTGATCTCGGCCACGACCTCGGAGTCCTCGCCGGACGCCTCTTCCGCGCCGACGGCGTTGCGGAACAGCGGGGCGTCGGAGACGAACTGGTCCATGATGGCCGCCAGGATGGGAGCCTTCATCCGGCTCCATTCCGGGCCCCCGGCGTCGCGGGTCACCGAAACATAGTCCGAACCGTAGAAGACGCCCGTGACGCCCTCGAGCGCGAACAGGCTTTCCGCCAGCGGCGAGGCGGCCGCCTCGTCGGCGGTGCGGTATTCCTGCGGCTCGGCCGACACCGCGCGCCCCGGCAGGAATTTCAGGACGTTCGGATTGGGCGTGGTTTCGGTCTGGATGAACATGGCGCTCAGATGCGCCGCCGACGCCCCCTGTTCAAGGCCCACGCCGTCGCACCTCCGGCGCCCGGAGGAGGGGGAGGGCAACCTGGAGGCGTCGCGAGCGATAGCGCCCCTGAGTCAGGCGAGGTCCTCGATGTCCTTCTCGGTCAGCTCGCCGGGAACGATGGTGACGGGCAGTTTGCGGCCGGTGAAGGCGGCGCCCTGCTTGACCACGGCCGAGACCAGCGGCCCGGGGCCGCGCCCGCCGCTTCCGGCGGCGAGGACCAGGATCTTGATCTCGGGGTCCTCGCCGACGACCTTGCGGATCGCGTCCTGGGGCTCGCCGCGCTCGATCAGCAGGACCGGCGTGGCGCCCGAGCGCTCGACGGTCTCCTCGGCCCATTTGTTCAGCGTGGCCTCGGCCTCGAGGCGGGTCTGGCGCTCGATCTCCTCGCGCACCCCGGCCCAGTGGGCGTCCGGGGCGGCGGCGGGAATGACGTGCAGCAGGGCCACGCGCCCGCCCGTGGAGCGGGCCCGGCGCGCGGCGTAGCGCAGGGCCGTCTCGAACTCCGGACTGTCGTCGACCACCACCAGGAATTTGCGCGGCATCAGCCTCTCCTATCAGCCCCGGAAGCTAGCAGAACCCGGCCACAAGCGCGAAACGCCAGGCCGCCCCCGGGTCCGACCTTCGGTCGGCCCGAGGACAGGCTCTGGGTCGGGAGGTCCCGAAGGGCGACGACCACGGCCCCACGGGAATGCTCAGCCCGCGGACGAGGCTATCTCACGGATGACGCTGTTGGCGATGGTCAGCTTGGCGAAGGTCCAGCCGGACCCCGAGGCCTCGATTTCGTCGACCGAGTCCCTCACCCCCTGGACCAGGGCCTCGCGCGGCCCGATCCAGGCGTCCACGGCGGCTTCGGCGGCGGCCTCGCTGGCTCCGACCGACGCCTTCGACGCCGCGGCGACCGCGCGGGTCAGGGTCGCCTGCTCGGCCATCAGGTCCTCGATCAGGCGGCGCACCGCCAGCCGGTCGAAGTGATCGGCCGAGGGCACGGCGCCCGCCCCGGCGCGCAGCCGGTCGAAGTCGAAGGCCGCGCCGACCTGGTGGTAGAGCATGGCCATGGCCGGCTCGGGCCAGCCCGCCGACCGGGCCAGGTCGCCGATGTCGGCGGTGGCGACCAGGGGCCGCAGCAGGGCGAAGTCGCGCGCCATGGCCTCGGGCGCGCCGAGGTCGACGAAGGCCTGGACCCGGCTCTCGAGCCGGGCCTGTTCGAATCGCGACAACACGTCTCCGCCGATGGCGCGCAGGGCGTCCGCCGCCGGGCGGTAGGCGTCGATCAGACCGTCGACGGTGCAGCCGGGCCGCAGGGCGCGCCGGGCCAGCCAGAAGGTCTGGCGACGCAGCACGGTCGATATCTCCCGGTAGAGGGCCAGCTGGGCTCCGGCCGCGATCTTCAGGTCGAGGGCCGAAACCGCGTCCCAGGCCTGGTCGAGGCGGAACACCTGCCGCGCGGCCTCGAAGGCGACGACCAGGGCCGAGGTGTCGCACCGCGCCGACTGACGCAGGCGTTCGGGGAAGGTCGGACCGCACATGTTGACGATCTCGTTCGACATGATGGTCGAGACGATCTCGCGCCGCAGGCGGTGGCGCTGCATGTCGGCCTCGTATTTCGCCAGCGGGGCCGGGAAATAGCGCACCAGGGTCTGGTGGAAGAACGGGTCGTCCGGCGCGGTCGAGGCGACGATGTCGTCGAACAGCTCCAGCTTGGAATAGGCGGTCAGAACCGCCAGCTCCGGCCGGGTCAGGGCCTGGCCCGCGGTCTTCATCTCGGCCAGCTTCACGTCGTCGGGCAGGCCTTCGACCTTGCGGTCCAGCTTCCCCTTCGAACCCAGCCGCTGCATGAAGCGCTGCTGACCGTCGAGCCCGGCGGGGCCTTCCGCCTCCTGCAGCGAGACGGCGAGGGTCTGGTCGTAGTTGTGCGCCAGCACCTTCAGCCCGACCTCGTCGGTCATCGAGGCCAGCAGGGCGTCGCGATCCCCGGCCTTCAGGGCCCCCGAGGCGATGGCCGCCCCGGTCAGGATCTTGATGTTGACCTCGTGGTCGGACGAATCCACCCCGGCCGAATTATCGATGGCGTCGGTGTTGATCCGGCCGCCGGCCCCGCCCGCGCCGGATCGGGCGAAGGCGATCCGGCTGGCCTGGGTCAGGCCCAGATTGGCGCCCTCCCCCACCACCTTGACCCGCAGCTCGCCGCCGTCGATGCGGACGGCGTCATTGGCCTTGTCGCCGACCTGGGCGTCGGTCTCGTGCGGCGCCTTCACATAGGTGCCGATGCCGCCGAGGTAGAGCAGTTCGGCCGGCGCCTTGAGGATGGCCTTCATCAGGGCCGCCGGGTCCAGACTGTCCTCCTGGATGTCCAGCGCCGCCCTGATCTCCGGGCTCAGCTCGATCGACTTGGCCGCGCGCGGAAAGACGCCGCCGCCCTTCGAGATCTTCGAGACATCGTAGTCCTGCCAGGACGAGCGCGGCAGTCTGAACATCCGCTCCCGCTCGACCCAGCTCGTCGCCGGATCCGGGTTCGGATCGATGAAGATGTCGCGGTGGTCGAAGGCCGCGACCAGCTTGATCGCCTTCGACAGCAGCATGCCGTTGCCGAACACGTCGCCGCTCATGTCGCCGACGCCGACGACGGTGAAGGGTTCGCTCTGGATGTCCTTGCCCATCTCGCGGAAGTGGCGCTTGACCGCCTCCCAGGCGCCGCGGGCGGTGATGCCCATGACCTTGTGGTCGTAGCCGACCGAGCCTCCGCTGGCGAAGGCGTCGTCCAGCCAGAAGCCGTAGTCGCGCGACACCCCGTTGGCGATGTCCGAGAAGGTCGCCGTGCCCTTGTCGGCGGCCACGACCAGATAGGGATCGTCGCCCTCGAAGCGGACCACCGCCGCCGGCGGGACCACGGCGCCGTCCGGAGCGATATTGTCGGTGATGTCCAGCAGGCCCGACAGGAAGGTCCTGTAGGCCCGGATGGCCTCCGCCTGCTGGGCGTCGCGATCCCCCCCGGCGCGGACGATGCCGGCCAGGTTTTTCGGGAAGAAGCCGCCCTTGGAGCCGACCGGCACGATCACCGCGTTCTTGACCTGCTGCGCCTTGACCAGCCCCAGCACCTCGGTGCGGAAGTCGTCGCGGCGGTCCGACCAGCGCAGGCCGCCGCGCGCCACCGGTCCGAAGCGCAGGTGCACGCCCTCGACGTGGGGAGCCCAGACGAAGATTTCCCGGAACGGCTTGGGCAGCGGCAGGTCGGCCAGTTCGCGCGAGGCGATCTTGATCGAGATGTACGGCTTGGGGTCCCCGTCGGGACCGGTCTGATAGTAGTTGGTGCGCTTGATCGCCTCGATCAGCAGGGCCATCCGGCGCAGGGCGCGGTCGTGGTCCAGGCTCTTCACATCCTGCAGCAGGGTGGCGATCCGGGCGGACAGCCGGGCGACCTCGCCCTCGCGGCTGGCGGCGTCGCCGCCCGCCGCCGGATCGAATTTCGCCTCGAACAGGGCCAGCAGGCCGCGCGCCACGGCCGGATGGTCGCGCAGCGCCTCTTCCTGCACCGCCTGGCTCGGATCCAGGCCGGTCTGCTGGCGATAGCGGGCGAGGGTGCGCACCAGCGCCGCCTCGCGCCAGTCGACGCCCAGTTCGAGCACCAGGCGGTTGAAGCCGTCGCTTTCGGTCTGGCCGGCCCAGACGGCCGAGAAGGCCGCCTCGAAGGGGCCCTTCACATTGGCGAAATCGAGGTCGCCGCCGCGCGGATCCTCCAGCAGGAATTCATGGGCGTGGATTTCGAGATCGCCGACCGGGCGCAGGGCGTGGCCCCATTCCTCCAGCGTCTTCAGCCCCATGTCGGCCAGGATCGGCAGCACGTCCGACAGGGGTACGGCGGCGCCGCGCCGGTAGAGCTTGAAGCGGAAGTTCAGCGGCCCGTCGCGATCGGTGCGGAAGGCGCGCACGGCCACGGCCGACCCGCCGTCGTTGAGGCCCGACTCATTGAGCGCGTCGATCGACTGCAGGTCGCGCACCGCCTCGTCGGCGTCGTAGCGATCGCGGTAGCCGGCGCCGAAGGCGTCGGCCCAGCGCGCGCTGAGCGGGCCGACGGCGACGTCGTCCACGCCCGCGTCCCGGAGCGCGCTCTCGAACCGGTCCACCCAGCTGCGCCCGGCCTCCGCGATCTCGGCGTCCAGCGCGGCCTGATCCGGGCACGGATGATCGCCCGGCGTGACGCCGATGATGTAGTGGATCCGCACCAGCGGCTGGTCCGAAAGCTGCGGATACCAGGCCGAGAGGCGGCCGCCCCAGGCCCTGGCCAGAATGCCGCCGATCCGTTCCCGGACCGAGGCGTCGAACCGCTCCCTCGGAATGAAGGCCAGAACCGAGACGAAACGGTCGAACGGGTCCTTGCGGGTGAAGGTCTTGATCCGCGGCCGGTCGTGCAGGTGCAATATGCCCAGCGCGATCTCCAGCAGCTCGCTCTCGCCGATCTGGAAGAGTTCGTCGCGGGGATAGTTCTCGAGGATGTTCTTGAGCCGCTTCTCGCTGTGGCTCCCGGCCGTCTTGCCGGCCCGGATCAGGGCGTTGGCGACCTTGCGCCGCACCAGCGGCACCTGGGTCGCCGTCTTGTCATAGGCCTCGGCCGTGAACAGGCCGACGAAGCGGGTCTCGCCCGACGGCCGGCCGTCCGCGCCGAACCGTTTGACGCCGATATAGTCCATATAGGCCCGGCGATGGACCCGCGACCGGACGTTGGCCTTGGCCACCGTCACCGGCTCGGACAGGTCCAGCTGCTTCTTCATCGACCGGGTCAGCACCGCCGGCTCGTTGGCGCGGCGCAGGACGGTGCGGTTCGGGTCGGCCAGCACGCCCAGGCCCGCGCCGGACTGCGACAGCGGCGCCTCGGCCTCGTAGCCGCCGTCCTTGTTGCGCGGATAGTCGTAGTCGCGCGCCCCGAGGAAGACGAAATGATCGGCCTGCAGCCACTGCAGGAAGGACAGATGTTCGGCCAGGACCTCGGGGTCCACCCCGGGGGGCGAGGTCTCGAGGTGGGCGATCGAGCGCGCCATCAGGGCGTTCATCGCCGCATGATCCGTCACCGCGCCGCGCACGTCGGCCATGGTCTCGGCCAGGCCCTCGCCGAGGGCGTCGCGCCGCTCCTGGGGCAGGGGATCGATGACGACCACGATCAGCGAGACCCGGCCGCCGTCGCGCTCGACGATCGGATGGTACATCGACCGCACGGTCACCCCGGCCTCGGCCAGCTCGCCCATGACGCTGTCGACGAGGAAGGGCTTGTCCCCCTGGACGAGGGTGATGCTGTCGTAGCCCGTCGCGCGGCCGTCGGCGCCGGTCAGGGGCCCCAGGGTGATGCGGGCCGGCTCTCCGGGCTTCCGTTCCGCAGCCAGCCGCCAGGCCGAGGCCAGCAGGGCGGCCAGATCGGGTCCGCCCAGCTCCGGCGCCTCGTCGGCGGCGTAATCGTCCCAGGCCTGGGCCAGGTAGGAGCGGGCGTCCGGGCCCGGCGCGCCGCCGATCGCGCTCGCGAAGCTGGCCTCCAGCGCCTCCAGGGTGATCGCCTGAGGGTGCTGGGGGGCCGTTTCGCCGGGCATGGGCAGGTCTCTGACTGGGCGCGGCCCGACCGGGCCGCTGGAGATGGCGCCAGACTAGGCCGCTTCGCCGCTTCGGCAAGCCGGACCATCCGACGCCGGTCCACTAGGCCAGGTCCGCCGCGCCGAAAACCCCCAAAGCGCGCCGAACGGCGGAACGTCCGTCGGCGCCGGAAACGACAAGGCCGCCGAACTTGCGTTCGGCGGCCTGCTTCAGATCGGCGCCCGGGAGGGGGAGGGTTGGCGCCGATCGATTCCGCCACGGCCTGGGGGGAGGGGGAGGGCCGCGGCGACAGGGAGGAGATAGGCGCCGGTTGTGGCCAATCAAGGGCAGGACGGACCGTCTCAGCCGGCCTTGCCCTGCGGCGGGTTGACGCGGCCCCGCTTCGGTCCGGGCGGCGGGGTTTCGTCCGCGTCGGCATAGGGCTCCCCGTCGCCGGACAGCAGGATGGCCATCCAGCGCGAGCCCTTGAACTCGGCCAGCACCGCCATGGCCATGACCGCCAGCGGGGTCGACAGGAACATGCCGACCACGCCCCAACGTTGCCCCCACAGCGCCAGCGACAGCAGCACCACCACCGGGTCGATATTCTGGTTGTCGCCCTGCATGCGCGGCTGGATGAAGTTGCCGCTCACGAACAATATGGCCTGCAGACCGCCCAGCAGGATCAGGGCGGGCCAGTAGCTTTCGAACTGGACCAGGGCGAACATCGGCGGCGCCAGGCCGGCGACCGCGCCGCCCAGCACCGGGATGAAGCCGACAATGAAGATGACGAAGGCCCAGAACTCGGCGTTCTCCAGCCCCACCGCCCGCATCAACAGCCATGCGGCGGCGCCGATCATCGCCCCGGTCACGGTCTGGACCCACAGATAGCCCTCGACCCCGCCGCGCACGCGCTGGAACACCTCCAGCGCCTCGCCGCGGGCGGTCCGTTCGGGAAACATGCCGATGATCTTGCGCCGGAAGCCGCTCTGGGAGGCCAGCAGGAAGCCGAGGTAGATCATGACGAAGATGGCGCCGGTCACCACCCCCTGGGCCTGGCGGGCGACCATGGCGAGATACTGCGGGGCGTCGAGGCGCGAGATCAGCTCCGAGGCCGTCGGCGCCGCGTCGATGCCGAGCAGATGCGATCCGTCGAGGATGATCTGGTCGAGCCGGGGACCGATGCGGGACGAGATGTCCGAAGCGTCGGTGAAGAAGCCGAAGGCGCCGTTGGCGATGAAGGCGATCGAGGCGAAGAACCCCACCACCACCACCACCAGGGCCGCGGCCCCGGCCCAGCGTCCCGGCACGGGGGTGCGGTCCTCTATCGACCGCTTCACCCCGTCGATCATGATCATCAGGAAGATGGCCATGGCCAGGGGGGTCAATATCTCCCTCAGCCAGTACAGGGCGGCCCCGCCCGCGACCACGGCGATCAACACCAGGGCGTTGCGGGCCACGGTCGAGGTCGGAAGGGTGATGGGCGGCTTCATCGGCATATGGTCAGGGTCCGGGCGGTCGGCGTCAATCCGGCCTTGAACCATTGGCGCCGCCGGTGGAGCATGAGCGCCGCCCCTCGCCCGGAGTTCCCCCATGACTGATGGCGCCGACCCCGCCCCCGGCCTGTTCCTCGGCCAATCCTCCGACAACGGGACGGACACGCCCGAACACCTGCTGTTCCACCGCGCCAACCGCCACGGCGTCGTCGCCGGCGCCACCGGCACCGGCAAGACCGTGACCCTGCAGATCATGGCCCAGGGCTTTTCCGACGCCGGCGTTCCGGTCTTCTGCGCCGATGTGAAGGGCGACCTCTCGGGCATCTGCGTGCCCGGCTCGCCGAACGAGAAACTGCTGGCCCGCGCCGCCGGCATGGGGCTGACGCTCGCCCCGAAGGCCGCCCCGACGGTGTTCTGGGACCTGTACGGCCTCAAGGGCCATCCGATCCGCACCACCGTCAGCGAAATCGGCCCCCTGCTGCTGGCCCGGATGCTGAACCTCAACGAGGTGCAGGAAGGGGTGCTGTCGGTGGTCTTCCACGTCGCCGACAAGGAAGGCCTGCTGCTGCTCGACCTCGACGATCTGCGGGCCATGCTGGTCCATGTCGGCGAGAATTCGGAGCGCATCGGCCGCGAGGTCGGCAACGTCGCCCCCGCCTCGATCGCCTCCATCCAGCGCGCCATCCTCCAGCTGGAGCAGCAGGGCGGAAAGGCCTTCTTCGGCGAACCGGCCCTGCGGCTGGAGGACATGATGCGCACCGGCCTGGACGGCCGCGGCCAGGTCAATGTTCTCGACGCCACGAAGCTGATGGCCAGCCCGCGCCTCTACGCCGCCTTCCTGCTGTGGCTGCTGTCGGAGCTGTTCGAACAGCTGCCCGAGGTCGGCGATCCGGAAAAGCCCCGGCTGATCTTCTTCTTCGACGAGGCCCACCTGCTGTTCAACGACACGCCGGACGCCCTGCGCGAAAAGGTCGAACAGGTGGTGCGCCTGATCCGCTCCAAGGGCGTCGGGGTCTATTTCGTCACCCAGAACCCGGCCGACATCCCCGACAGCGTCCTGGCCCAGCTGGGCAACCGCATCCAGCACGCCCTGCGCGCCTACACCCCGGCCGAACAGCGCGGGCTGAAGGCGGCCTCGGACAGTTTCCGCGCCAATCCGGCCTTCGACACCGCCGAGGCCATCCAGGGCCTGGGCGTCGGCGAGGCCCTGGTCTCGACCCTCGACGAAAAGGGCGCGCCCAACGTGGTCGCCCGCACCCTGATCCGCCCCCCGGACAGCCGCCTCGGCCCCGCCACGGACGCCGAACGCGTCGCCGTCATGGCCGCCAGCCCGGTGCGCGGCCTGTACGAAACGGTGGTCGACCGCGAGTCGGCCGAGGAAATCCTCGCCGTCCGGCGCGGCGAGGCCGACCAGGCCACCGCCGACGCGAAACTGGCCGAGGCGCGGGCCAAGGCGGATGCCCTTGCGGCGAAAGAGGCCGAAAAAGCCGCCGCCGCCCGCGAGAAGGAGCAGGCCCGCGAACAGGCTCGTTACGAGCGCGAAGCCCGTCCACGCGCCCCCGCCCGTCGTTCGACCCGCGAGACCCCCATCGAGGCGGCGACCAAGTCGGTCCTGCGCACGGCGGGCAGCACGATCACCCGGGAGTTGCTGCGGGGGCTCCTGGGCGGGTTGAGGCGGCGATGAACGCGGCACCGGACAGGCCTCCGGCCAGACCATTGACGCCCGTGGAGGTGATCAACGGCGCGCTCGGCTTCTTCTTTCTCGTCGTCATTCAGCCGGCGGCGGTCGGCTTCATGTTCCTTGTTGGCGCACCTGCCTCACTCTTTGGCGAGCCGACCTTCGAGATATCCGGTCCGCGTGAACAATGTGCGCTCGCCACGGCCCTCCTGGTATTTCTGGCCATGTTCTCGTTGCAGTTCGGGATCCGAACGAGGCTAACGATCTATGGCCTGATGGCCGCTGCCTATGCGATTGCGCTCTGCGGGCTGATCGGATTGTTCCGGCCCGGATTGGCATTTGCTTTCGCCAGTCTCGGGCTCGGATTTATCGCACTCACCGTGATCAACTTGCAGTGGTTCCGGTTCCTGTTCGGGCCCCGCAAGATGGCCCGGTGAAGCTGACGGTCACTCCCGCGGAACCAGCCGCCACATCCTCAGCGGATGGCGCACGGCTCCCGCCTCCTCGCCGGCCGCCGCGCCCCGGCCCATGTAGAGGTCGGCCCGCACCGGGCCGCGGATGGCCGAGCCGGTGTCGAGGGCGACGACCAGGCCCTGATAGCTGCCCCGCGCGCCGCGCAGGTTGCCGCCATCGGCGCTGATCCACACCAGATCCCCATAGCGCCAGTGGGCCGGATCGACGGCGATGGACCGGCGGGCGGTCAGGGGAATCCCCGCCGCCCCGCCCGGATCGCCGCCGTCGTCGGGGTCGAGGGCGAAGAAGATGTAGCGCGGGTTCAGCGCCATCACCGCCCGGGCCTCGGCCCCGCGATGCGACGCCAGCCAGGCGCGGATGGCCTCGCCCGAGGTTCCATCGGCCGGCAGCAGCCCCTGTTCCGTCATCGGCCGGGCGATGCCCGTGAAGGGCCGGCCGTTGTCGGCCGCATAGGCCGCCCGCGCCCGCGATCCGTCCTCGAAGGTCAGATAGCCCGATCCCTGGATCTGCAGAAAGAACAGGTCCTCGGCCCTCATCCAAGCCAGGGCTCCGGTGGGCGGCGCCGCCTCGATCCCGGCGCGTTCGGCCAGGACCTGGCCGCGCGTCCAGCCTTCGGGCCGGGGCAGGACCGGCATGTCGAACACCGCGTCGGGCGTGCGCCGCGCCTCATACTCCGGGGCGAAATAGGCGGTCAGCAGGCCCGGTCCGCCATCCGCCGTCTCCGCCGCCGCGACGGTGAAGCCGGTCTCGAAGAAGGCCCGGGCCACCGAGGGCGTCACCGGCTTCGAGGTCTGTCTGATCTGCATGGCCCGGTCGCACTGGGTCCGGGCGGCGGGGTCCCGCGCGGCCGCGCAACCGGCGGCCCAGGCCTCGAAGGCGGCCAGGTGGTCCTCGTCGTCCCATCCGGACAGGCCGGCGGGACCGGTCCCCTTCGGCGGCTCGGGGGTCGGAACGGGGCCGGGGGCCGGCGCTTCGGGCGCGGGCGGAGCCGGGGCCGGCGTGGTAGCGCAGGCGGACAGGACCAGGGCCAGGGCCAGACCGGGAGCCAGACCCCGGACGCCCGCCCCGGGGCCTCGCCGGCGGCGAGCGCCGCCGGTCTTCATGCGGCGGCGGGTTCGGTGCGGGCCAGAACCCAGTTGGGATCGCTGGCGCCGAGGGTGCGCTCGAAGGTCCACAGTTCGGCCACGCGCCGTTCCTCGACCTGTTCCTCGCCGTCGCCGGCGGGCTTCACCCGGTTGCGCAGCTCGGCCAGGAAGCGGACCTTGGCGGTGGCCCGGTTCTCCTCGGCCGAGGCCTGTTCCAGATCGGCGCGGGCGGGGTGGAGGAATTCGGCCGTCTCAGTCTCCCCCCGGGTCTCGCGCGCGGCGATGCCGGCCTCGAAGGACTCCATGACGGCGGGCGTCAGCAGGGGCTTGAGGGTCTCGCGGTCGCCGGCGGCATAGGCGCGCACGATGGTCTCATGGGCCTGCCGGGCGCCCTCGAGGAAGCGGATCGGGTCGAAATTGGGGTCCCGCGCCTTGAGCCCGGCGATCGAGGCCAGGGTGACGGCGTCCAGCACATTGGACCGGCCGCCCGGGGACGGGTCGGCGGCGGGCGCGGCCGGGGCGGTCGCGGGCCTGGCGCGGGCGTCCTCTTCCGGCTGGCGGCCGACCTTCTTGCCCAGCATGTTGTAAAGCTGGAACAGAACCACGGCGGCGACGACGGCGAAGATGGCGATCAGGATCGGATCCTGGGTCACTGGCATTCCCTGACTGGCGTCCGGCGGGGGCGGTCGCTCTGGCTGACGATTAGGGGCTCATATAGGGCGGCGCAACCCGCCGCGCCTCTCCCGGGCGGCGAGCGTCGTTGCCGCACCCGGCGCCTCGTGCTAGTCGCCGCGCCTTCCCGGCGCCGCAATCGGACGCCGTTCACTCATTCAGACAGACCCGACCGATGACCGACGCCGCGCCTCCTTCCGACGCCAACACCGCCGCGCCCGCCGACCCGGCGCCCCAGGCGCCCCAGGCGCCCATCGGCCCCGGGTTCCGCATCGTGGCCCAGTACGTCAAGGACCTGTCGTTCGAGAACCCCAAGGCCCCCGACTCCCTGCGCGTCGACGGCAAGCCGGCCATCGACATGGGCGTCGAGATGAACGCCCAGGGCCGGCCCGACGGCCTGTTCGAGGTCGACCTGCGCCTGACCATCAAGGCGACCACGGACGCCATGACCGTGTTCAACGTGGAACTGCTCTACGGCGGCCTGTTCGCCCTGCACGGCGTGCCCGAACAGGACATCGAGCCGCTGCTGCTGATCGAATGCCCGCGCTACCTGTTCCCGTTCGCCCGCGAGATCATCGCCCGCGCCACCTCGGACGGCGGCTTCTATCCGCCCTTCATGCTGGACCCGATCGATTTCGCCGGCATCTACGTCGCCCGCCAGCAGTCCATCGCCCGGGGCCCGGCGGAAACCGGCAAGGCCTGATCTAGGCGCTCGCCTCGACCTCGACCCCGTAGCCCTTCCACAGCGACCAGTCCTTCAGCGTCGCGCGCAGGAAGGCTTCGTGCGCCGCGCGCTCCGCCTCGTCGTCGCGCGGGGCCAGCGGACGCGGGCGAGGCGGATAGCCGGCGGCCGCCTGGGCCGCCGCCGCCGCCGTGACCGTCCGCGAGGCCGACAGGTCCAGCCGCCGCTCCTTGCCGCCCTTGAGCTCGAGATAGACCTCGGCCAGCAGGCGGGCGTCGATCAGGGCGCCGTGCAGGGTGCGTTCGACCAGGCTGACCTTGAACCGCTTGCACAGGGCGTCCAGCGAATTGGCCATGCCCGGAAACCGGGTCTGGGCCAGCTTCAGCGTGTCGATCCAGCGGTGTTCCTCGAACAGGACCCGGCCGCAGCGGCCGAATTCGTGATCGATGAAGCTGCGGTCGAACTGGGCGTTGTGGGCGATGATCGGGGCGTCGCCGATGAAGTCGCACAGGTCGACGACGATCTCGGCGAATTTCGGCGCGTCCCTGACCTTGTCGTCGGTGATGCCGTGCACCCGGATGGCGTCCGCCGGGATCGACCGCTCGGGATGGATCAGCCGGTGGAAGGTGCGGCCCGTGGGCAGCAGATCCTCGATCTCGATGCAGCCGACCTCGATCATCCGGTCGCCCGTGCGAGGGTCGAAGCCGGTGGTCTCGGTATCAAGGACGATTTCGCGGGACATGATCCCTTAATGGGGCGGTTCGCCCGCTTTCGGAAGACCGCGCCGGGGCGGCGACCACCCCTCGGCCAGAACCATCCCCACGATTTCCTTCACCCGGGCCCGCGCCGCGTCCAGCCCCTCGCCGGTGTCGACGACGAAGTCCGCCCGGCGGCGCTTTTCGGCGTCGGGCAGCTGACGGGCGAGGATGGCTTCGAACCGTTCGCGGGTCATGCCGGGCCGGGCCAGCACCCGCGCCGCCTGGATCGCCGCCGGCGCGGTCGCCACCACCACGGCGTCCACGGCCGCGTCGCCGCCCGTTTCGAACAGCAGGGGGATGTCCAGCACCGCCAGCCTGACGCCTCGCGCTCCGGCCGCCGCCAGGTCGTCGAGCCGCCCCTGCAGCACCAGCGGATGGACGATGGCTTCCAGCCGCCGGAATCCTTCCGGATCCCGCGCCAGGACCTCGGCCAGGCGGCCGCGATCGACCGCGCCATCCACGACCACGCCCGGAAAGGCCGCCCCCACCGGACCAACGGCGGCCCCGCCGGGGGCATACAGCCGGTGCACGGCGGCGTCGGCGTTCCAGACCAGGGCGCCTTCGTCGGCGAACATCGCCGCCGTCGTCGACTTGCCCATGCCGATGGAGCCGGTCAGGCCGAGCACGATCATCCGGCCTCTCCGAGGGCTTGCAGCGCCAGCCGCCGCACATCGGCCGCCGGCGGCTCGATCCCGAACAGCGCCCGGAACGACGGCCGCGCCTGGCCGATCAACATGGCCAGCCCGTCCACAGTCGTCAGGCCTCGCGCCCGGCCCTGGGCCAGAAAGGACGTGACGAGCGGACGATAGGTCATGTCCATCAGGACGGCGTCGTCCCGCAGGCGGGCCAGATCGAGGTCGGGCTGGACGCTCAGGGCGTTGACCACCAGCGCCGCCTCGTCCAGCGCCGCTTCGTCGGCCACGGCCGCGCCCAGTTCGGCGGCCGCCGCCTCGGCCCGCGCCCGGGTCCGGTTCAGGATCGCGACCTCGCCCCCCGCCGCCCGGAGGGCCGCCACGGCCGCCCGCGCCGCGCCGCCCGCGCCGAGGATCACGATCCCCCGGCCGCGCACGTCCAGCCCCGGCGCCTGTTCCGCCAGGGCGGCCATCAGACCCTCGCCATCGGTGCTGTCGGCCCGAACCCGGCCGTCCTCGAACAACAGCAGATTGGCCGAGCCGCAGGCGCGCGCCGCCTCGCCTCCCTCATCGGCCAGGGCCAGGGCCTGTCGTTTGAACGGCGCCGTGACGTTCAGACCGCGCAGAACGCCCGCCCGGCCCCGCGCGACCAGCTCTTCGAAGGCGGCCGCATCCGCGGGGCCGAAGGCGCGATAGGCCGCGTCCAGCCCGGCCGCCTCGATCCAGGCGTTGTGGATCAGCGGGCTCAGGGAATGGGCGACCGGCTGGCCGGCCACCCCGGCGACGAGGGTCATGAGCGCAGCACCCCGGCCCGACGCAGCTCCGCCAGCACCGGCCACAGCGGCAGGCCCAGAACGGTGAAATAATCCCCCTCCACGGCCTCGAACAGCTGGGCGCCCATCCCTTCCAGCCGGTAGGAGCCGACACAGGCCAGCAGGGCCTCGCCTTCGGCCGCCAGATAGGCGTCGAGAAACGCGTTCGAGAAGTCCCGCATCCGCAGGGTCGCCGTATCCACGCCCGACCAGACGACCTGGCCGTTGCGGGCCAGGGCCGCGCCGGAATGCAGATGGTGGATCCGGCCGCGCATGGCCGCGAGCCGCGCCCGCGCCTCGTCCGGCGACGCCGCCTTCGACACCAGCCCGCCGTCGAAGGCGAGGGTCTGATCGGCCCCCAGAACCCAGGCCTCGGCGTCGCGGCGAGACACGGCCAGCGCCTTGACCCGCGCCAGTTCGACCGCCAGCCCCGCCGCGTCGGCCGGGTCGTGCGTCCCCTTGACCGCGTCCTCGTCGACGTCGGCGACCTGCACCGTGAACGGAACGCCGGCGTCAGCCAGCATGGTCCGCCGCGCCGCGCTCTTCGAGGCCAGGATCAGACGTTCGGACGGGGCCGTCACCAAGCCGCCCCCAGCCGGCGGGTCCGGCGCTCGTTGAGCAGATTGATGATCGCCGCCGCCGTCTCCTCGACCGAGCGTCGGGTCACGTCGATCACCGGCCAGCCGCGCCGCTCGAAGGCGCGGCGAGCCCTGACCGTCTCCTCCCTCACGGCCTCGTGGTCGACGTAGGAACTGGCCCGGTTGGCGTTCAGCCCGTCCAGCCGGTTCTTGCGGATCTGCACCAGCCGGTCCGGCGACACCGTCAGGCCGACCACCAGCGGATTCTTCAGCCCCACCAACCGTTCCCCGTCCTCCTGTCCCGGCACCAGCGGCACATTGGCCGCGCGGATGCCGCGGTGGGCCAGATAGATGCAGGTCGGGGTCTTGGATGTGCGGCTGACCCCGCACAGGACCACGTCGGCCGTCTCCAGCTGGGCCGTCGTGCCCTGGCCATCGTCGTGAGCCATGGCGTAGTCGAGCGCGGCGATGCGGTTGAAATAGTCGGTGTCCAGGGCGTGCTGGGCCCCGACCCGGGTCGACAGCGCGGCCCCGAGATAGCGCGACAGGGCGCCGACGAGCGGATCGAGGGCCGCGATCTGGGGCATTTCGAGCCTGTGGCAACCTTCCTCGAGCTGGGCGCGCAGCTCGCGGTCCACCAGGGTGTGCAGCACCACCCCCGGCGAAGCGGCGATCTCCTCGAGCACCCGCTCCATCTGCTTGTCGTTCCGCACCAGGGCGTAGATGTGCTCGATCGGAATGACCCCGTCGAAGCGGGCCACCACGGCCTTGGCCATGGCGTTCAGCGTCTCGCCGGTCGAATCCGACACCAGGTGGACATGGAAATAGGTCGCCAGCCGCGAAGGGCCCGAGGCGCGGCCCGAACTCATCGGCGGCTGTCCATGATTGCGAAACTCCTGTGGACCGGCGGGGCGCCGTTGGCGGCGAAGGGCGCGTCTTTTCCTATAGCGGCGTCGGGTCGAGGCCGCGAGCGGGGATAGGGGTGGACGGCGCCCTCGTCGAAAGCGCCGATCATCCCAAGGCCGGCGACCGGGCCGGATCCGCCTGTGCATATCCTTAACAAGACCTTAACGGCCCCCAGGCCGACCGGCGCCCGAAGGTCCGGAAGCCCGTCGTTCAAGGCCCGGTCCGGATTTATCCCCGCTTTCACCAGCCGGGTGGAAGACGGTTCGCGGTTTGTGACCGTTTGCGGAAAACCCGTCGGAAACCGGCTCGAAGGCCGGACTTGTCCCCGCCATCCCCGCCTCTGCCACCTACCTCCGAAACCTCGAATCTTTTTTCTGAAAGGATTGGGAGGGTGCGACACGGGCCGGGGTTGAGCGGAACCCGGGCCGCCGGTAGGACCAAGGTCAGATGACTGTTTCACCCCCCACGCCCCTGTTGCTCAAGGTTCTCGCCGGGGAGACGTCGTCGCGACCGCCTGTCTGGTTCATGCGTCAGGCCGGACGTTACCTCCCGGAGTATCGCGCGCTCAGGGCGACGACCCCGGATTTCATCGCCTTCTGTCTCGACCCGGAGAAGGCGGCGGAGGCGACCTTGCAGCCCATGCGGCGGTTCGGCTTCGACGCCGCCATCGTCTTCGCCGACATTCTGCTGATTCCTCAGGCCCTGGGCCAGCAGGTGTGGTTCGAGGCCGGCGAGGGGCCCCGGCTGGGCGCCCTGCCTCCCCTGGAAACCATGCGGGACCTGACCGCCGGCGCCGGCGAGGCGCTGAAGCAGGTGGGCCAGACCCTGTCCATCGTTCGGGCCGGACTGGAGCCCGAACGCGCGCTGATCGGGTTCGCGGGGGCGCCCTGGACGGTCGCCACCTATATGCTGGACGGCGAGGCCCGCACCATCGGCAAGGGCGAGCGCGCCCAGGCCCGGACCTACGCCTACGCCGAGCCGGAGAAGGTCGCGGCCCTGCTGGACGTGCTGGTCGAGGCCACGGCCCACTATCTGAAGATGCAGGCCGATGCGGGCGCGCAGGTGCTGAAGATCTTCGAGAGCTGGGCCGAAGGCCTGCCGGACGATCTGTTCGAAAGCCTGGTGCTGCAGCCGCATCGAAAACTGGTGCGGCGGGTGCGCGAACTGGGCGTCACGGTCCCCCTGATCGGCTTTCCCCGCGGCTCGGCGGCCCTGGCGGAACGCTATGCCGCCGAATGCGACGTCCAGGCCGTGGCGCTGGACACGGCGTGCCCGCTGGCGGTGGGAAAACGGGTTCAGGCGATAAAGCCGATCCAGGGCGCGCTTGATCCCCTACTGCTGCGCGCCGGCGGACCCCTGCTCGACCGCCGTGTCGACCAGCTGCTCGGCGCCTGGGGTCGGGGGCCGTGGATCTTCAACCTCGGCCACGGCATCCTGCCGGACGTGCCGATCGCCCATGTCGACCAGGTGTTGAAGCGGATCGGCGCCCAATGACCGGGCGCAGGATCGCCGTCGTCCTGTTCAATCTCGGCGGGCCGGACGATCAGGGTTCGGTCCGGCCCTTTCTGTTCAACCTGTTCAACGATCCCGCCATCATCGGCCTGCCCGGGCTGGTGCGCACGCCCCTGGCCCGGCTGATCTCCAGCCGCCGCGAGAAGCCTGCCCAGGCCAACTACGCCCTTATGGGCGGCGGTTCGCCGCTGCTGCCGGAAACCCGCCGACAGGCCGCGGCGCTGGAGGCGGCGCTGGCCGGCCGTTTGCCCGGCGACGAGATCCGGACCTTCATCGCCATGCGCTACTGGTCCCCCCTGACCGAGGAGACAGCCGTCGAGGTCGCCGCCTTCGGCCCGGACCAGATCGTGCTGCTGCCGCTCTATCCGCAGTTCTCGACGACGACGACGGAGTCCTCCCTGAAGCGGTGGGCCGAGGTCTACGCCGGGTCGGGCGTCAGCCGCGCGGTCTGCTGTTACCCACAGGCCTCCGGCTGGATCGGGGCCCAGGCCGACGGGGTGACGGCGAAACTGTCCGAAGCCGGCGACCGACCGGTTCGGGTTCTGTTTTCGGCTCATGGCGTCCCCGAGAGTCTGATCGAGAAGAAGGGCGACCCCTATCAGGAGCAGATCGAGGCGACCTGCGCCGCGGTCGCCGCCCGGGCGGGACTGAAGGACTGGACGATCTGCTACCAGAGCCGGGTCGGGCCGATGAAATGGCTCGGGCCCTCGACGCCCGAGGCCATCGCCCAGGCCGGCCGCGACCGGGTCGGCGTGGTGGTCGTCCCCGTGGCCTTCGTCTCGGAGCATATCGAGACCCTGGTGGAGCTGGACATCGAGTACCGGGAGCTGGCCCACGGCCTCGGGGTCGCGCCCTATCTGCGCGCGCCGGCCGTCGGCCTCGCCGCCCCCTTCATCGACAGCCTGGCGGAGGCGGCGGCCGAGGCCTTGACCCGAACCGGCGTCGCGCCCTTCGGTCCCGGCTGCCAGGGCCCGTGGAAGGCCTGCCCCCGCCAGCGCGAGAGGAAAGCCGCATGAACGCCTACGACCTCGCCCGCGGCCTGCACATCCTGGCGGTGATCGCCTGGATGGCGGGCATGTTGTTCCTGCCGCGTCTCTACGCCTACGACGCCGAGCAGGCGGACAAGCCCGAGCCGCTGCGCTCGGAGATGCAGGCCTTGCTGCGGTTGTGGCAGCTCCGGCTGCTGCGCATCATCATCAACCCGGCCATGATCCTGGCCTTCGTCTTCGGCGGCTGGCTGCTGTGGCTGCGCAGCGGCGAGGGGGCGGACTGGGGCTTCGTCGCCCAGCCGTGGATGATCGCCAAGCTGGCCGGAGTTTTCGCTCTCAGCGCCTGGCACGGCTTCCTCGCCGGGGCGCGAAAGAAGATCGCCGCCGGGACCTCGACCCGTTCCGGCCGCTTCTGGCGCATGACCAACGAAATCCCCTTCGTCATCGCCATCGTCATGGTGCTGTCGGTCACGCTGGAATGGACCTTCGGCTAGGACTTCGCGCCGGCGCCGCTTGACCTGAGGGGGCCGGCGTGGTTTCGCTGGCCGCGAGCCGTCCTGTCTCTGTCTGGGGCGGTCCCCCTCTCTTCGCGACGCCCGAGGATACGCCCCCGGGAAGACCCGTCGCCCTCCCATCCGGCCGCAAGGCCAGACATCGCCAAGCCCGCCCCGCCCTCGCTTCGCGAGGGGACGAGGACGCGCGCAGACCTGTAAGATCATGACCGACGTCCGCGACACCGATCCCACCGCTCCCGAAGCCGAGGCGTTCGACGGCGACCAGCCCGTCGAGACCGCCGCCGCCGACCTGCCCATGGTCGATCAGGAATCGAGCGATGACGAGGACGACGGTGAGCCGATCGTCCCCAACGGCCGCATCACCCTCCAGGAGCTGAACGAGAAGACGCCGGAAGACCTGGTCGCCTTCGCCGAGAGCCTTGAGATCGAGAACGCCGGTAATCTGCGCAAGCAGGATCTGCTGTTCGCCATCCTCAAGACCCTGGCCGACGAGGAGGTCGAGATCATCGCCTCGGGGACGCTGGAGATCCTGCCCGACGGCTTTGGCTTCCTGCGCAGCCCGGACGTCAATTATCTTCCGGGTCCGGACGATGTTTACGTGTCTCCCTCGCAAATCCGCCGCTTCGGCCTGCGCTCGGGCGACACCATCCACGGCGCCGTCCGCGGCCCCCGCGAGGGCGAGCGCTACTTCGCCCTGCTCAAGGTCGACACGATCAATTTCGAGGACCCGGAGACGGTCAAGACCAAGGTCCTGTTCGACAACCTGACGCCCCTCTATCCCGAGGAGCGGCTGCACATGGAAATCCAGGATCCGACGCTGAAGGACCGCTCGGGCCGGGTCATCGACATCGTCGCCCCGCTGGGCAAGGGCCAGCGCTGCCTGATCGTCGCCCCGCCGCGGGTCGGCAAGACGGTGATGCTGCAGAACATCGCCAAGTCGATAGAGCGCAACCATCCCGAAGTGACCCTGATGGTGCTGCTGATCGACGAGCGCCCCGAGGAGGTCACCGACATGCAGCGCACGGTGAAGGGGGAGGTCATCGCCTCGACCTTCGACGAGCCGGCCACTCGCCACGTCGCCGTCGCCGAAATGGTGATCGAAAAGGCCAAGCGGCTGGTCGAGCACAAGAAGGACGTCGTCATCCTGCTCGACTCCATCACCCGCCTGGGCCGCGCCTACAACGCCACCGTCCCGTCGTCGGGCAAGGTCCTGACCGGCGGCGTCGACGCCAACGCCCTGCAGCGGCCCAAACGCTTCTTCGGCGCCGCGCGGAACGTGGAACAGGGGGGCTCGCTGACCATCATCGCCACCGCCCTGATCGACACCGGCTCGCGGATGGACGAGGTGATCTTCGAAGAGTTCAAGGGCACCGGCAACTCGGAGATCGTGCTGGACCGCAAGGTCGCCGACAAGCGCATCTTCCCGGCTATCGACGTGCTCAAGTCCGGCACCCGCAAGGAAGAGCTGACCACGCCCAAGGACCAGCTGGCCAAGACCTATGTCCTGCGCCGCATCCTGAACCCGATGGGCCCGCAGGACGCGATCGAATTCCTGATCGACAAGCTGCGTCAGTCCAAGAACAATGCGGACTTCTTCCAGTCGATGAACACCTGACGCAGCCTCGGCTGTTTCACGTGAAACATGGAGCGGCGGCATGAAGGTCAATATCGAGATCGAATGCGAACCGGCCGAAGCGCGCGCCTTCCTCGGCCTGCCGAATGTCGAGCCGCTGAACGATCATCTGGTCGCCGAGATGAAGCGGCGCATGGACGAGAACATGTCCGCCATGCAGCCCGACGAGCTGATGAAGACCTGGACCAGCTTCGGCATGCAGGCCCAGGACCAGTTCCGCAAGCTGATGGAAGCCGCGGTCAAGCCGTGACGCCTCGTCTCCTCTCCACGGCGTGGGGAGGGGGACCGCGAAGCGGTGGAGGGGCATCCGCCGGCGTCGCCCCCTCCGTCACCCCGCCTTCGGCGCCGCGACACCTCCCCATGGAATGGGGAGGACACGGGTGACGGACACCATTTTCGCCCTCGCCACCCCGCCCGGCCGGGGGGCCATAGCCATCCTCCGCCTGTCGGGCCCGCAGACGGACACGGCCCTGACCGCCCTCGGCGCCGGCGGGCTCAAGCCACGCCTCGCGTCGCTGCGGACCCTGACCCACGCCGACCGGCTGATCGACCAGGCCCTGATCCTGCGGTTCCCGGCGCCCAACAGCTATACCGGGGAAGAGTGCGCCGAACTCCATCTCCACGGCGGTCGCGCGGTGGTCGAGGCCGCCAGCCAGGCCCTGATCGCGCTTGGCCTGCGCCCGGCCGAGCCCGGGGAATTCACCCGTCGCGCCTTCGAGAACGGCCGCATGGATCTGGCGCAGGCCGAAGCCGTGGCCGATCTGATCGACGCCGAGACCACGGCCCAGGCGGCCCAGGCCCTGGGCCAGCTGGATGGCGCCCTGTCGCGCACCTACGCCGGCTTCCGCCGCGACCTGCTCAAGGCCATGGCCCTGGTCGAGACCGAGATCGATTTTCCCGACGAGGATATCCCCGACAATCTGGCGCGGACGGCGGGACCGGTTCTGGACGCCCTGATCGTCGATCTGCGCGCGGCCCTGGCCGACGCCCGGCGCGGCGAGCGGGTGCGCGAGGGCTATCGCATCGTCCTGATCGGCGAGACCAACGCCGGCAAGTCCTCCGTGTTCAACGCCCTGATCGCGCGCGAGGCCGCCATCGTCACCCCGATAGCCGGCACCACGCGGGACGTGCTCGACGCCGATCTGATCATCGGCGGATACGCCGTGACCCTCTCCGATACGGCGGGTCTGCGCGAGAGCGAGGATGTCGTCGAGGCCGAGGGGGTCCGCCGCGCCCGGGCGCGGGCCGAGGCGGCGGAACTGCGGCTTTGGGTCCGCGGGCCGGGCGATCCACCGGGCGTCGCCGCCGCCTGTATCCAGCCGGACGATCTGCTGATCCGCAACAAGGCGGACATGGGGACGGTTGACCCCGTCGACGGCCTGGAGAGCCTCGTGGTCAGCACGGCCACGGGCGAGGGGCTGGCGGAGCTACACGACTGGATCGCGGCGCGGCTGGCGCGTGACCTGTCGGGCGCCGACTTCCCGGCGGTCACGCGAGAGAGACACCGCCGCCGCCTCGCGGAAGCCCTGATCGATGTCGAAGCCGCCCGTCGGGCGCTCGACCATACGCCGGAAATGGCGGGCGACGATCTGCGCCGCGCCGCGGACACCCTTGGCCGGGTCACGGGCGCCATCGGCGTCGAGGACATCCTCGGCGAGGTCTTCTCGACCTTCTGCATTGGCAAGTGATGCGTTTCACGTGAAACACCCTCACGGCGCCGGTGGCGTTTCGGGGGCTTTTCGCCTATGTCCCGCGCCATGAAATCCTTCGACGTCATCGTCATCGGCGGCGGGCACGCCGGTTGCGAGGCCGCGGCGGCGTCCGCGCGCACGGGCGCCCGCACCGTGCTGCTGACCCAGAAGCTCGAGACCATCGGCGAGATGTCGTGCAATCCGGCCATCGGCGGCCTGGGCAAGGGCCATCTGGTGCGTGAGATCGACGCCATGGACGGCGTCATGGGCCGGCTGGGCGACGTCTCCGGCATCCAGTTCCGCTTGCTCAACCGGTCAAAGGGCGCGGCGGTCCAGGGGCCCCGCAGCCAGATCGACCGCCGCCTGTACCGCGAGGCCATGCAGGCCGAACTGGCTCAGACGCCCAACCTGACCCTGATGGCCGGCACGGCCGAGCGCCTGATCCTCGACGGCGATCGCGTCGTCGGCGTGGTCACGGGCGAGGGGACCGAGGTCCGCGCCGGCGCCGTGGTCCTGACCACGGGCACCTTCCTGAACGGCGTCATCCACAAGGGCGACCAGCGCATCCCCGCCGGGCGTCACGGCGAGGCGCCCTCGACCGGCCTCGCCGCCGACCTCTATGGCGCGGGCCTGCAGATGGGTCGGCTCAAGACCGGCACGCCCGCCCGTCTCGACGGCCGCACCATCGCCTGGGGCCGGCTGGAGATGCAGTCGGCGGACGCCGACCCCGTGCCGTTCAGCTTCCTGACCGACCGCATCGACGTGCCCCAGATCGCCTGCGGCGTGACCCATACGACCGAGGGGACCCACCGCATCATCGCCGACAATCTCGGCGACAGCGCCGTCTATGGCGGCCACCTGTCCGGCCGCGGCCCGCGCTACTGCCCCTCGATCGAGGACAAGGTCGTTCGCTTCGCCGACAAGACCTCGCACCAGATCTTCCTCGAGCCGGAGGGTCTGGACGATCCGACCGTCTACCCCAACGGCGTCTCGACCTCGGTGTCCGACGCGACCCAGTCCGCCTTCCTGCGCACCATTCCAGGGCTGGAGGCGGTGGAAGTGTTCCGCTTTGGCTATGCCATCGAATACGACTACGTCGATCCGCGCGAGCTGACCCCGGCGCTGGAGGTCAAGAAGCGGCCGGGCCTGTATCTGGCCGGACAGATCAACGGCACCACGGGCTATGAGGAAGCGGGGGCGCAAGGTTTGATCGCCGGTCTGAACGCCGCCCGCGCCGCCGCCGGTTCCGACCCGATCGTCCTCGGCCGGGACCAGGCCTATATCGGCGTCATGATCGACGATCTGGTCACACGCGGCGTGACCGAGCCCTACCGGATGTTCACCAGCCGGGCCGAGTACAGGTTGACGCTGCGCGCCGACAACGCCGATCAACGGTTGACCCCTCTGGCGATCGGGGTGGGGATGGTCTCGTCGAGGCGGGCGCAGGCTTTTGCGGCCAAGGCGGCCCAGCTGGCGGAGGCGGCGGCTGTTTCACGTGAAACGGTGTTCACACCCAAGGAGGCGGCGGCGCTGGGAATCCACGTCAACGCCGACGGCCAGCGCCGCTCCATTCGCGACCTTCTGGCCTTCCCCGGTGTGACTTTGGAGACCTTCCTCGCCGCCCGTCCGGAGATCGCCGGCTGGTCGTCGCAAGTGCGTCAACAGATCGAAATCGACGCGGGCTACGCCGGCTATCTGGACCGCCAGGCCTCGGATGCCGAAGCCCTGCGGCGCGAGGAAGCCCTGGCCCTGCCGGTCGACCTCGACTACGCCGCCATCGGCAGCCTGTCGAACGAGGTGCGCGAGAAGCTGACCCTGGTTCAGCCGCGCACGCTTGGGCAGGCCGGTCGCATCGAGGGTATGACCCCCGGCGCCCTGACCGCGCTTCTGTCCCACGTGAAACGGACGCGGGTGGCGGCGTGAGCCTGACCGACGCGGTCGCGTTTCAGGCCCATACCGGCGCGACGCCGGCGCAAATGGCCGACCTCCAGACCTTCATCGATCATCTGACCGAGGCCAATACGGTGATGAACCTCGTCGGGCCCGACAGCCTGCCGGACGTCTGGAACCGCCACATATGGGATTCCGCCCAGCTGCTGGAGATGAAGCCCGAGGCGACGACATGGGCCGATCTGGGCGCCGGCGCCGGCTTTCCGGGCCTGGTGCTCGCCATCCTGCTGAAGGACCGCCCTGACAGCCACGTCTGGCTGATCGACAGCCTCGGCAAGCGCTGCCGCTTCCTGCAGGAGGTGGTCGACGTCCTGTCCCTGCGCGCCACCGTGATCAACGGCCGGGCCGAGGAACAGAAGGTCAGGGTCGACGTCGTCACCGCCCGCGCCGTGGCGCCGATGGAGCGGCTTCTGGCCTATGCACAGCCTTATCTACAGCGCGGCGCACAGGGGCTGTTTCTCAAGGGGGAAAAGGCCGAGGCTGAGTTGATCGAAGCCCGCAAGGTCTGGCAGTTCGATAGCGACCTCTCCGTCTCGCGCAGCGATCCGCGCGGCCGTATCGTTTCCGTCCGGAGCCTCCGCCGTGCGCGCTGACAGAAAGACCCGCGTCCTCGCGGTTTCCAACCAGAAGGGCGGGGTGGGAAAGACCACCACGGCGATCAACCTCGGCACCGCCCTGGCCGCGATCGGCGAGAAGGTGCTGATCGTCGACATGGATCCGCAGGGCAATGCCTCCACGGGTCTGGGTGTTCCACGTGAAACGCGCCGGGTGACCATCTATGACGTCATCGTCGACGGCCGCTCGGTCGACGACTCCGCCGTCCAGACCTCGGTCCCTGGCCTCCACATCATTCCCGCCGACGCCGACATGTCGGGCGTGGAGATCGAACTGAGCCAGGCCGACCGCCGCTCGTTCCGTCTGCGCGACGCCTTGGCCGGACAGGGGGCCGAGGGTCAGACCCGGTACGACTATGTGCTGATCGACTGCCCGCCATCGCTGAACCTGCTGACGCTCAACGCCATGGCCGCGGCCGATGCCGTGCTGGTGCCGCTGCAGTGCGAATTCTTCGCCCTTGAGGGCCTGACCCAGCTGATGAAGACCATCGAGATGGTGCGCCAGAGCCTGAACCCGACGCTGGAGATCCAGGGCTTGGTCCTGACCATGTTCGACCGGCGCAGCGCCCTTTCGGGGCAGGTCGCCGCCGATGTCCGGGCCCATTTCGGGGACAAGGTCTATGAGGCTGTCATCCCCCGCAACGTGCGGGTGGCCGAGGCGCCCTCGTTCGGCAAGCCGGCCCTGATCTACGACCTGAAATGCGCCGGCAGCCAGGCCTATCTGCGCCTCGCCCGCGAGGTGGTGGCGCGCGAGAAATCGCGGCGGCTTCAGGCGGCGTGACGATGATTAGAAGAACGGAATCAGTATCTTGAGCGAACGTCAGCGCGGGCCGCAACGGGGATTGGGCCGGGGTCTTTCCGCCCTTCTGGGTGAACAGGTGGCCGAGAGCGCCCCGGTGGACGGCGCTCCCGCCCCGGCCGGCGTGCGCATGGCCCCGATCGAGAGCCTCAAGCCCAATCCGGACCAGCCGCGAAAATCGTTCGGCCAGGAGGAACTGGACGAACTGGCCGCCTCGATCCGCGACAAGGGCGTGCTCCAGCCGGTCCTGGTGCGCTCCCAGCCCGGCGAGGACGGAGTCTGGCAGATCATCGCTGGCGAGCGCCGCTGGCGCGCCGCCCAGCAGGCGCGGCTGACGGACATCCCGATCATCATCAAGGAGATGGACGACGTCGCCGTGTTCGAGGTCGCGGTCATCGAGAACGTCCAGCGCGCCGACCTCAACCCGCTGGAGGAGGCCGACGCCTACCGCATGCTGATGGAGCGCTTCGGCCGCACCCAGGACGCCGTCGCCGGAGTGGTCGGCAAGAGCCGCAGCCATGTGGCCAACACGCTGCGTCTGCTGCAGCTGCCCGAGGAGGTTCTCTGGTTCGTCCGCCACGGCAAGATGAGCGCCGGCCACGCCCGCGCCCTGATCACCGCCCCCGATCCCGCCGCCCTGGCCCGGCAGATCGTCGACGAGGGGCTGAACGTCCGTCAGGCCGAGGCGTTGGCGCGCCGGGCCGCCGAAGGTCCGAAGCCCGGCAGGGCGCGCGCCACCGCCCCGGCTTCGGGCGAGGGCGCGGCGGATGTGGCGGCGCTGGAGCAGGATCTGGCCGACGCCCTGGGCCTCAAGGTCCAGCTGGCGGACAAGGGCGGCAAGGGGGAGATCACCATCCGCTACGGCACCCTGGAACAGCTGGACGACCTGTGCCGCCGGCTGATGCGGGGCTGACATGGGCGGCCCGGCCGAGGCGGTCATAGACCTCTACAGCCGGCGGGCGATGGACTGGGACGCCGACCGGGGCCGGTCGCTGATCGAGCGCGCCTGGCTCGACGGCTTTCTGGCCCGCGTCCCGGCGAACGGACATGTTCTCGACCTGGGGTGCGGTTCTGGCGAGCCGATCGCCGGCTATCTGATCCGGCGAGGCCGGCGCGTGACCGGAGTCGACGCCGCTCGGGGCCTGATCGTCCTGTGCCGGGCCCGCTTTCCGGAGCAGGACTGGCGGGTCGCTGACATGCGGGGTCTGGATCTCGGCCGCGTCTTCGACGGCGTGATCGCCTGGCACAGCGCCTTTCACCTGACGCCCGCGGATCAGCGGGCGATGTTCGCCGTCTATACGCGCCATGTGGCCCCGGGCGGCGTGCTGATGTTCACCAGCGGGTCGACGGCGGACGAAAGCGTCGGCGAGTGGCGCGGCGAGCCGCTGTACCACGGCAGCCTGTCGCCCGAAGCCTATCGCGAAGGCCTTGACGAGGCGGGCTTCGACCTGGTCACGCACCGGATCGAGGATCCGGACTGCGGCGGCGCCACGGTTTGGTTGTCGCGCCGCCGCGTGCGAGAGTGATCGCATGACCGACAAGCCCAGCAATCCGACCGCCGAAGCCATGAAACGCGCGCTCGCCGCCAAGAAGGCGGGCGGCGGGCCCAACCATGGCGGGCTCCAGGGCTCGGCGCGCGCCGAGGAAAAAGCCCAGCAGGCGCGAAGCGCGGCCCTCGCCAAGCCTGCATTCCGCAAGGCCTCCAAGCGCGGCTAGCCGGTCTGTATCGCGTTTCTCTCGCTTCGCACGGGCGCGTAACTGAAGTCATCGCGAAAACGTCTCTGAATTCCTCGCCGGTTTCGGCGGCCTAGAGGCCGAGTCTTCTGGCCCGGGCCGCGATCTCCAGCAGCAGCCGTTCGGCGATCAGCTGGTCGGGCGAACCCGTGGTCTTGGCGGCGACGTCGGCGGCGTTGACGCTGTCCAGAACCCGATCGAGGTCCTCGAGCCGCCAGCTGCGCGCCTGACGCAGCATCTCGGCCTCCTGCTTCCAGAACACCCCGGCCGCCTTGGCCGCCTCCCGGGCCCCGGCCCCGCCGGCCTGGAGCACGTTCAGGCGCCGCAACTTGCCGAGATGGATCGAGGCTTGTCTCACCGCCATGACAGGCGATTCCCCCTCGGCCAGGGCGCGGCGCAGGCCGGACTGGGCGGGGGCGGGCCGGCCGCCGAAGGCTTGCAGCGCCGCGTCCTGCAGGGAGGCGTCGGCCTCGACCCCCAGATGCCGCTCCAGCTCCTCCACGTCGATGGTCTTGCCGGACCCGGGGCCGATGTAGAGGGCCAGCCGCTCGATCTCCTGCCGCATCAGGCCGCGTTCGCGGGGCAGGCGGCTGACGAAGCGGTCGAGGGCGTCGCCTGTCAGGCCGACCTTGTCCGCGGCCAGGGCCTCCCGCGTCATCCGGGCGACATCGCCCGTCTCATCCTCGTAACAGGCGATGCCGACCGCCCCCGCCGCCGCCTCGGCGGCCTTTCGCAGGGCGGAATCGCGACCCAGCGCTCCGGCCTCTATCACCAGCATGGCGTCGGGATTGTAGCCGCCCTCGGCATGGACCTTGAGCGCGGCGGCCAGCATCCTGTCGATCGAGGCCTTCTCGGATCCCAGCCGCACCCGCACCAGACGGCGGCCGCCGATCATGCTCAGGGCGGTCAGGGCCTCTTCCAGCCGGGCCTCGTCGCCGTCGATATCGCTGTCGGTCAGGACGGTGACGTTGAAGGGGTCGTTGAGATCGGGCGTGATCGCCTTGCAGAGGACGCCGGCGCGCTCGCCGACCCCCGACCGGTCCTTGCCGTGGATGACGGCGGCCCGGATGGCCCGGTCCGGAGCCGCGAGGAAGCGGTCGACCTCGGGGCGTTTGGCCAGGATCACGGTCGGAAATTCACGGCTGGTCCGACAGGGCCCGCATCAGGTCCAGACGGATCTGGCGCGCCAGTTCGGCGGCGGCCCGCTCCTCGCCGTCCTGCTGGGCGGCGATGGCGGCGTAGGGCTGGTCGGCGGCGGCGTAGGTGGTGGTCACGGTCTCGACGCCGGTGACGGGAGGGCCGCCGGAAACCGGGGTCAGGGTCCAGGCGCCGCGAACCGTCAGCTCGTAGCGGGTGGCGGTGTCGTCGATGCGGCGTCCCAGGGGGCGGCGCGACTGGTCGACCGCCGTCTCCAGCCGCCACAGGGGCGGCTTGGCGCCGTCGCGGCCGAGGACGTCCTCCAGCTGTTCGCGAACCCGGTAGCCGAGCCGGTCGTCCTGGGTGGTCACGGCGATGCGCGACAGGGATGAGCCCACGCCCGCTTCGCCATAGAGGGGGGTGAAGCCGCAGCCGGACAGTCCCGCCGCCGCGACAACCACAAGGACCAGGCGGCGCATCAGCCGACCACCAGATTGACGATGCGGTCCCTGACCACCACGATCTTCCTCACCGTCTGACCCTCCAGCCGCGCCAGCACGTCCGGGTCGGCCATGACGATGGCCTCGACCTCGGCCGGCTCGAGGCCCCGGGCGACGCGGATCTCGCCGCGGCGCTTGCCGTTGACCTGGATGGGCAGGGTCACCTCGTCGTCGGCCGCCAGCGCCGGATCGAACTCCGGCCAGGGCGCGTCCAGCACCATCCCCTCTTCGCCCAGCCGCGTCCAGCATTCCTCGGCGAGGTGGGGGGTGAAGGGGGCGACCAGCCGGATCAGGGCCGACAGGGCCTGGCGTCGCGCCGCCCCGCCCGCCGCCGGGTGATCGCGCACCGTGGCCACGAAGGCGTAGAGCTTGGCGATGGCCGAGTTGAAGCGGAAGCCGCCGACGCCCTCGGTCACGGCCTTGATGGCCTTGTGGGTCTCGCGGACCAGGGCGGCGTCCGCGGCCGGATCGCCGGCGGCGTCGGGGTCGAAGCCGTCGACTTCGGTCCAGACCCGCTGGACGAAACGGGCGGCGCCCTCGACGCCGCCGGGCGTCCACTGCACGTCGCGTTCGGGCGGGCTGTCGCTGAGGACGAACAGTCGGCCGGCGTCGACCCCATAGGCCTCGACGATCTCCTGCGGCGAGACCACGTTCTTCTTCGACTTCGACATCTTCTCGATGTCGCCGATGGTCAGGATCTCGCCGGTCGAGAGCTGGCGGGCCGAGCGCCTGCCGGCGTCGTTGGTCAGTTCGACGTCGGTGGGCTCGACCCAGGCGCCGTCGGCGCGGCGGTAGGTCTCATGGACCACCATCCCCTGGGTGAACAGGCCGGCGAACGGCTCGCGCACCGACATCAGCCCGGCGTCGCTGAGGGCCCGGCTGATGAAACGGGCGTAGAGCAGGTGCAGGACGGCGTGCTCGACCCCGCCGATATACTGGTCGACCGGCAGCCATTTGTCGGCGGCGGCCCTGGAGATCGGCTCGGCCGCGGTTGGATCGGTGAAGCGGGCGAAATACCAGCTGGAGTCCACGAAGGTGTCGAGCGTGTCGGTCTCGCGCACGGCCTCGCCGCCGCAGGTCGGGCAGGCGACGTGCTTCCACGTCGGGTGCCGGTCCAGCGGATTGCCGGGCGTATCGAAGGTGACGTCCTTCGGCAGTTCGACGGGCAGCTGATCAACAGGTACGCCCACCGGGCCGCATCTGGCGCAGTGGATCACGGGGATGGGACATCCCCAGTAGCGCTGACGGCTGACACCCCAGTCGCGCAGGCGGTAGAGGGTGGCGCCCTGGCCCTGGCCGGCCGCTTCCAGCCGGGCGATGGCGGCGGCCTTGGCAGCCTCCACATCCATCCCGTCCATGAAGTCCGAGTTGAACAGCCGGCCGTGGCCGACATAGGATTCTGTTTCGACAGCGAAATCATCACCGGCGTCATCCGGTCTCACGACCGGGACGACCGGCAGGTCGTATTGGCGGGCGAAGTCGAGGTCGCGCTGATCGTGGGCCGGGCACCCGAAGATGGCTCCAGACCCGTAGGTCGACAGAACGAAATTGGCCGCCCAGACCGGCACGGTCCGTTCGGGGTCGAACGGGTGGCGGACGCGGACGCCGAGATCGACACCCAGCTTCTCCGCCTTTTCGATGTCGGCTTCGCTGGTTCCCGACCGGGCGCAGGTCGCTACAAAGGTCGCCACGTCCGGCCGATGGGCGGCGATCGCCTTCGTCAACGGATGGTCCGGCGCGAGCGCCAGGAAGCTGGCCCCGAACAGGGTGTCGGGCCGGGTGGTGTAGATCTCGACGGGGTCGCGCGCGTGGTTGGGCTCTCCCGCCGCCGACGCCGGCAGGAAGGCGGGGGCCTCGGCGATCTCCCACCAGAGGGTCGCGCCGCGGCTCTTGCCGATCCAGTTCTCCTGCATCAGACGGACCTTGTCGGGCCAGCGGCCCTCCAGCTCCTTCAGCCCCTCGATCAGCTCGTCGGCGTAGTCGGTGATGCGCAGGAACCACTGGTTCAGCTTGCGCTTCTCGACCACGGCGCCCGAGCGCCAGCCGCGGCCGTCGACCACCTGCTCATTGGCCAGGACGGTGTTGTCGACCGGGTCCCAGTTGACCACCGAATCCTTGCGATAGACCAGGCCGCGCTCGAACAGCTTCAGGAACCAGGCCTGCTGCTTGCCGTAATAGGCCGGGTCGCAGGTTGCGAACTCGCGGCTCCAGTCCAGCGACAGGCCCAGCAGCTTCAACTGGCCGCGCATGGCGGCGATGTTGGACCAGGTCCAGTCGCCGGGGTGGACGCCGCGCTCGATGGCCGCGTTCTCGGCGGGCAGGCCGAAGGCGTCCCAGCCCATCGGGTGCAGCACGTCGAAGCCCTGGGCCCGTTTCGAGCGCGCCACCACGTCGCCCATGACGTAGTTGCGGGCGTGGCCCATGTGGATGGCCCCCGACGGATAGGGAAACATCTCCAGCACATAGTATTTGGGCCTGCCCGTGCCCTCGGTCGGGGTGCGGAAGGCGTCGGCGGCCGCCCAGCGGGCCTGCTGGCGGGGTTCGGCGGTCTTGGGTTCGTAGCGAACCGGGGTCTTGGCCACGGGAGTCTTTCAGGCTGCTCCTCCAGGAACGGGCCCGACGGAGGCTAGACGAGGGGGACGGCGATCAGCCGGCGTTGGAGAGGTTGAGCTGGCGCGCCTTGGTCAGGATGGCGTTTTCCAGATCGGTTTCGGTCTGGGCGGCCACGCGGGCGCCGACCCACTGGCCGGCGGCGTCGCGGACTTCCTTGGTCACGGTGACATTCAGGGCGTCGGCCCGGAGGCGGGTGTCGAGGATGAAGACCGTGGCCTTGAAGCGCTCGTTCGGCGTCTGGGGGTCGGTGTACCAGTCGTAGTTGATGACCCCGCCCCACGGATCGGCGTTGGCCAGGGGCATGAAGCTCAGGGTGTCGAGGGTGGCGCGCCACAGGAAGGCGTTGACGCCGATGCCGGCCTGGGCCGTCGTCGTCGGCCGCTCGCCGCCGCCCAGTCCCGGAATGCCGCCGCACCCGCCCAGCATCAGACCCGAGGCGACCAGGGCGATCGCTGCGCCACGAACCAGCACCATCGAGACTTCTCCATACGATCATGACGTGCGACGGACCGGTTCCAACGCACGCAACGGCCCCCGAACACGGGTCCGGGCCGAAGCGACGCTCTATAACACGGCGAAAAGGGGCGATGACAAGGCGAAGTCGTCCAATCATGGCAGTCCAGCGCCCGCCGTCGGGCGCAGGAGGGTCGCCGTCGCCATTTCCCGTGACGCTCGCGCCACAGGAGTCTTCAGAGTCGCGTGGAACCTGCTGTTCAAGTCGCCGTTTCGTTGACCGGGCTGGCCAGCGGTGTCTACTTGCTGGTGAGACCGCGACGGAACTCACCGTCGCGGCGTTTAAGGGCAGGACATGCGCATCAGGGGCGCCGTCATCGTCGGACTGGCCGCGGGGCTCGTGCTCCTGGCCGTGGCTGACGACGCCTCGGCCCAGGCCGCCTCGCCGGCGGCCCGCACCCGGGCGCCCGCCCTGTCCCTGAGCGAGGCCCAGACGGCTCGCGCGGCCGCCGCCCAGCCCGGCTCGTCGCGTCTGCGGTTCACCGAACGCGGCCGCTGGGGCCTCGATCTGAACCTCAACCAGCCGGTGGGCCGCGACAGCACCCTCGGCGACGTCGAGGCCGGGGCCTATTATCGCGTCAATCCGCGCCTGCGCGTCGGAGCGGCGGCGGGCCTGGCCGAACCCGAGAGCGACCCGGCCCGGGCGCCCCAGACCGATCGCCGCGCCGCGCCGCGCTTCCGGCTGGAATCCATTTTCCGCTTCTAGGCCGGTCCGAAAGCCGTCCGGACCGCCGAAACCCCCGCAATTCCGCACGCGCCCGAGCCGATGAGACCGCGCGCGTTGGAGGTCCCGATCCCGCCCAGGGCGTAGACCGGGCAGGATGCAGCCCTGACCCATTCGGCGAAGCGGTCCGGACCGAGCGGCGGCCGGGCCGACGAAGCCCCGCCGGCCGCGAACACCGGCGACGCCACCAGGGCGTCCAGTCCCGACGTGGCCAGCGTCGTTCCCGAATGAACCGCGCCGGTGATCCGCCAGTCCGGCCGCGCCGCCGCCAATCCCGCAGCCTGGCCCAGCGCCCGTTCGGGCAGGTGAACGCCGTCGGCCCCGACGGCTTCGGCCAGTTCGGCGTCCAGCCCGATCAGCAGCAGGCCGTCCCGCGTCTGCGTGGCCTCGCGCAGCCGCAGCGCCGTTTCGCCGGCGCCCGCCCGGCCGAAATGCCGGAACACCACGCCTGATCCGGGCGGCAGGCGCGCCGCCGTCTCCCACGGTCTCGGCGTCCGGTCAGGGTCGGTAAAGAACAGTAGCGGCGGCAGGGCCGGCGACGGTCGTCCGGCCAGGCGGCTGACTTCGGCGGCGTCCCGTGCGAGGACGCTGGCGACTTCCCACAGGATTTCGGCGTCCGAACCGCTCATGACCTCCTCTTCTCCCGAACCCGCCCGGGCGTCCAGCGCCGTCGCCGCGCGGCTGGATCTCGTCCGGCGCCGCATCGCCGAGGCCGCCCGGGTCTCGGGCCGCCCGCCCGGCGAGGTGACCCTGACGGCCGTGTCCAAGACCCAGCCGCCCGAGGCGATCGAGGCGGCCCTCGCCGCCGGCCAGCGCGTCTTCGGCGAGAATCGGGTGCAGGAGGCCCAGGCCCGTTGGGCCGGGCGCCGCGACGGGTTTCCCGGCCTCGAGCTCAGGCTGATCGGCCCGCTGCAGTCGAACAAGGCCGCCGACGCGGTCGCCCTGTTCGATGTGATCGAGACCCTGGATCGTCCGAAACTGGCCTACGCCCTCGCCGCGGCCGGCGCCCGGGCCGGGAAGGCCGTCCGCGTCCTGGTCCAGGTCAACACCGGCGCCGAGCCCCAGAAGGCCGGAGTCCTGCCCGGCGAGACCGAGGCCCTGCTCGAATACGCCCGGGCGGCCGGCCTGTCCGTCGAGGGCCTGATGTGCATCCCGCCCGCCGACGAGGCGCCGGGCCCCCATTTCGCCCTGTTGCGCAAGATCGCGCGGCGCAACGGGCTGGGAACCCTGTCGATGGGGATGAGCGGGGATTTCGAGACCGCGATCCGCTTCGGCGCCACCCATGTGCGGGTCGGTTCGTCGCTGTTCGGGGAACGAAAGGGCCCTGAAACGCCCTCTAGTGACTGAAAACCGTCCCGCTTGCGGGCCCGACCCTTGGCGGATCGGCCGACGCTCGCCATTCTGGTAGCCATGCCCACGCCCAAGACCATTCTGATCATCGACGACGACGACGACCTGCGCGAGGCCCTGGCCGAGCAGCTGGCGCTGCACGAGGCCTTCCGCCCGGTCCAGGCCGCCACCGCCGCCGAGGGGGTCCGGATGGGCCGCGAGGTCCGCGCCGACCTGATCCTGCTCGATGTCGACCTGCCCGACATGGACGGGCGCGAGGCCTGCCGCCTGCTGCGCAAGGACGGGGTCTCGACCCCGATCATCATGCTGACCGGCCAGGCCTCGGACTCCGACACCGTGCTGGGACTGGAGTCGGGGGCCAATGACTATGTCACCAAGCCCTTCCGCTTCGCGGTTCTGCTGGCCCGGATCCGGGCCCATCTGCGCAGTCACGAACAGTCCGAGGACGCCGTCTTCCGCATCGGCCCCTACGAGTTCCGGCCCGCCGCCAAGGTCCTGGTCGACGACAAGGGGCGCAAGGTGCGGCTGACCGAGAAGGAAACCAGCATCCTCAAATACCTCTATCGCGCGGGAGCCAAGGCCGTGTCGCGCGAGGAGCTGCTGACCGAGGTCTGGGGCTATAACGCCGGGGTCACCACCCACACGCTGGAGACCCACATCTACCGGCTGCGTCAGAAGATCGAGCCCGAGCCTGGTCAGGCGCGGTTGCTGCTGACCGACGCGGGCGGATACCGGTTGCAGCCGTAACCGCGCCGGCCTGCGACCGAATTTGACGCATCGGCCATCTACCGGCTGCGTCAGAAGATCGAGCCCGAGCCTGGTCAGGCGCGGTTGCTGCTGACCGACGCGGGCGGATACCGGTTGCAGCCGTAACCGCGCCGGCCTGCGACCGAATTTGACGCATCGGCCCACTAGGGTGTCGGACCTCGGTCTTTGACAACCAGCGAAGGGAGCTCCGTCGGCAGGCGCTCCGACAGCGGCGCCGGGTGTACTTTTTCTGACCCCTCTCGACTCCCGCCTTTTGAGGGGCTTGGCCGATCCGGCAGCGGAAAAGTGCACGATCTACACTCGATTTTTTCGGGTGCACTTTTTTGAAGATCAGACCGCCAGATCCATCGTCACCGGCGCGTGGTCGCTGGGCTGGGTCCATTCACGGACCGTGTCGTGGATGCGGGCGCTGCCGGGCCTCACCGCCGGGGTCAGGCCGGGCGAGGTCCACAGGTGGTCCAGACGCAGGCCGCGGTTGGATTTGCGGAAGTCGGCGGCGCGATAGCTCCACCAGCTGGCCAGCTTCTGCGGCTCGGGGATCTGGTCGCGCACCACGTCCGCGAAGCCGCCGGCGGCCTGCAGCCGGCGCAGGGTCTCGACCTCCAGCGGCGTGTGGCTGACGATCTTCGACATATAGCGGTGGTTCCAGACGTCGTTCTCGCCCGGCGCGATGTTGAAATCGCCGGCCAGGACAAGCGGGCGCTGTTTGTCACGGCCCGCCATCTCGGCGGTCAGCCGCTCGTAGAAGTCCATCTTGTGATCGAATTTGGGGTTCAGGGCCCGGTCGGGCACGTCGCCGCCGGCCGGGATGTAGAAATTCTGGATCTCGACGCCCTGGACCATCGCCGCGACGCAGCGGGCGTGGCCTTCACGGCAGACGTCGAGCCTCGGCGCTTCCGAGATCGGCTTGCGGCTGGCGATGGCGACCCCGTGCCAGCCCTTCTGGCCGCCGATCCTGAGGTGCGGCAGGCCCATGGCCTCGAAGGCGGCGCGGGGGAACTGGTCCTCCAGGCATTTGATCTCCTGCAGGCACAGGACGTCGGTCCCGCTCTCCTCCACGAAGCGGGCGACCTGGTCGATGCGCAGGCGGACGGAGTTGATGTTCCAGGTGGCGATGCGAAGCATTTTTTCCGGGGGGCGCGATCAGAAGGCTCCGCCTTCTCGACCCGACGCGCCTCAGGCGCAAGCGCAGGCTTTGCGCTCAAGCAGCGAGCCGCCGCTTGGCGAGCGGTAGCGCTCTCAAACAAAAAAGCGCCCGATCGCGGGGACCGGGCGCTGGAAGGTTCGTCTCTCTCGCCGCCGGGAAGGGGATGAAATCCATAGCGGTTTCAGATCGGCTCCCGCCGACCTGTGATGAAAGTGCCACGGTCCGCGAAAAAAGTCAAACCTTGTTCGCGTTCCGGGCGAAATCAGTTCCGGCGCGGCCGTTGCGTCGGGTCGCGCAACTGGAACAGGCTGGCGGCCAGGCCGGACGCCGGCTGCAGCGAGGTCAGCTGGGTTCGGGTGCTTCCGCCCTGGGCGTCGCGGATGGTCCATTCGTGCAGCCGGACGGGGTTGCCGGCGAAGGACAGGATCACCGAGCCCTCGTTGGGCCGGCGAGCGTCGCGGGCGATGATGGCGAAGGCGCCCGAGGCCATGCGCGTGACCCGGTCGATGCGCACGCCCTGGTCGAGGCGGACGTTGCGGGCGAGGAAGGTCGACAGCGGCGTGGCGCTGAGCGGCACCTGGCGGAAGACGTTCAGGCGGGGATCGTAGCGTTTGACGTTGGAGCCGTCCGACACGACCAGCAGGCCGGCCGGATTGGTGTATTCGAACCGCATCTTGCCGGGGCGCTGAAGATAGAAGCGGCCTTCGCGGCGCTGGGCCCCGGAGGTCTCGACGAAAGTGCCCTGGGCCGAGGTCAGGCCCTGCAGATAGGTCTGGGCCTGGGCCAGGACGGCGCGATCTTCCGCCGACAGCGCGCTCTGGGCGGCGGCGGGCAGGGCGGCCACCGCGGCGATGGCGGCGGTTCCAAGTGCGAAGGCGCGGCGTGAGACGGTCATCAGGGTCTTCTCCCGTTCGGGATGGTTGTTGATCATGCCGTCATGCGGAGCGGGAATGGCGCGGGCATGACGCGAGCCTGACCATATTCCGACCTTCGGATGAAGCCTCGTTCAGCTACGGGGCGATGACGACGGATTCCAAACGCGGCGGGGACGCCGGCGTTGCCCTCTACATCGGCGGAGGCCCCGCCAGAATGTCGCGCTTGCCGGCGTGGTTGGCGGGGCTGACCACGCCTTCCTGCTCCATCCGCTCGATCAGGGAGGCGGCGCGGTTGTAGCCGATCTGCAGCCGGCGCTGGATGTAGCTGGTCGAGGCCTTGCGGTCGCGGGTGACCACGGCGACCGCGCGATCATAGAGATCGTCGCTCGAGCCGCCGCCGCCCTCGTCGTCGAAGGCGGCGTCGCCGTCACCGTCTGGATCGTCGGTGATCAGGTCGAGGTAGTCGGGCTCGGCCTGGGCGCGCAGGTGTTTGCAGACCTCGTCGACCTCCTGGTCGGTCACGAACGGGCCGTGCAGGCGGGTGATGCGGCCGCCGCCGGCCATGTAGAGCATATCGCCCTGGCCCAGCAGCTGCTCGCCGCCCTGCTCGCCCAGGATGGTGCGGCTGTCGATCTTCGAGGTGACCTGGAAGGAGATCCGGGTCGGGAAATTGGCCTTGATGGTGCCGGTGATGACGTCGACCGACGGGCGCTGGGTGGCCATGATCAGGTGGATGCCGGCGGCGCGGGCCATCTGGGCCAGACGCTGCACCGCGCCTTCCACGTCCTTGCCGGCGACCAGCATCAGATCGGCCATCTCGTCCATGACGACGACGAGGAAGGGCAGGGGTTCGGGCCGGATCTTCTCGGACTCGTAGACGGGGCGGCCCTGGTCGTCGAAGCCGGTCTGGACGGTGCGTTCGAAATGCTCGCCCTTGGCCTGGGCCTCGCGGGCGCGCTCGTTGTAGGAGGCGATGTTGCGCACGCCGAGCTTGGACATCCGCCGGTAGCGGTCCTCCATCTCGCGCACGGTCCATTTCAGCGCGACGACGGCCTTCTTGGGATCGGTCACGACCGGGGCCAGCAGGTGCGGGATGCCGTCGTAGACCGACAGCTCCAGCATCTTGGGGTCGATCATGATGAAGCGGCACTCGGCCGGGCTGTGCCGGTAGAGGATCGACAGGATCATGGCGTTGACCCCGACCGACTTGCCCGAGCCGGTGGTGCCGGCGATCAGCAGGTGGGGCATGCGCGCCAGATCGGCGACATAGGGCTCGCCGCCGATGGTTTCGCCCAGGGCCAGCGGCAACAGATGGGCCGGCTTGTCGTATTCGGTCGAGGCCAGCAGGTCGCGCAGATAGACCGTCTCGCGCCGGGCGTTGGGCAGCTCGATGCCGATGGCGTTGCGGCCCGGCACGACCGAGATGCGGCAGGCCCGGGCGCTCATCGAGCGGGCGATGTCGTCGCTCAGGGCCACGACGCGGCCGTGCTTGACGCCCGGGGCGGGCACCAGTTCGTACAGGGTGACCACGGGGCCGGGGCGGATCTGGTCGATCGTCCCGCGCACGCCGAATTCCTGCAGCACGCCCTCCAGCATCCGGGCATTCTGCTTCAGCGCCTCCTCGTCCACCGAGGCGACGCGCTTGGCCGGCTTGGTCAGCATCGACAGCGGCGGCAGGTCGAAACCGGTCGAGGGGCGGGCGAAGTCGAAGGCGGCCTGGCTGTCGTCGGCCTCCTTGCGCGGCCTGGGCGCCCGGGCGGCGGCGACCTTCGGCTCGGGCGCGCCGCGCGCCGGAGCGGGCGCGTCCCAGGGCGGCGCGTCGGGAGCGTCGTCGTCGTCCGGTTCGGGCGCGGGGCGGGCGCGCGGCGGCGCCTTGGCGGCGGCGGTCCGGCGCGACGACGCAGGCGGCGGCGAGGCGTTGCGTCCGCCCCGGGCCCAGGCGAGGCCCTCGCCGAGATCGGCGACCCGCAGGCCGATAGCGTAGCCGATCCCCCACAGGGCCAGCGGCAGGAAGACGACGCCGGCGATGACCGGCGCGCCGGGCAGGCGCAGGGCGCCGCAGATCATCCGGATCAGGCCGACGATGGCGTCGCCCCACAGGCCTCCCAGTCCGGCGGCCAGGGGCCAGGCCGCAGGCGCGGTCAGGGCGGACAGCGCCGCCGACAGGGCCAGAACCCCGCCGATGGCCGACAGGGATTTGACCGGGGTCGGCTTCAGCCGCTGCTGGATGGCGTCCCCGATGGCCGCGGCCAGGCCGAAGGCGACCAGCAGCAGGGCCGCCGGCCAGGCGGCGAGGCCGAGCGACTGCATGAACAGGTCGGCGAACAGGGCGCCGTTCAGCCCCAGCCAGTTGGTCGGCGCGGCCCCGGAGGCCGCGTTCAGGCTGGGATCGGCCGGATTCCACGAAATCAGCGCCGCCAGCAGCAAGGCCGCCAGCAGGGCTTGCAACACGCCGCGGAATTTCACCGCGATGGGCGCGCCCCAGACGATGCGGGCTCCGACCCAGGCGCGCTGGCCGATGGCGAGGGCGGCGGACATGCGGGAACGGACTCCGGACAGACGAATAGGCCGGTCCCTTGTCGCCCGGGCAGGGTTAAGAGGCTGTTTACCAGCCGGGCCGAACCGCGACCTTCGCGCGCTGGACGGGCGGGCGGCGAAGCGCGACAACCGACCCATGACCCAGCCTGAACGCTATGACGTCATCATCGCCGGCGCCGGCCTGGCCGGAGCGACCTTCGCCCTGGCGGCGGCGCAGGGCGGGCTCAAGGTCGTTCTGGTCGACCCCCAGCCGTTCGAGGCCCAGCTGGCCCCGGCTTTCGACGGCCGCTCCACGGCCATCGCCTTTTCGACCTTCCGCATGCTGGACGCGGTCGGCGTGGGCGAGGCCCTGCGGCCCCACGCCTGCCGGATGGACCGCATCCTCGTCACCGACGGCCGGCGGCCGGGGGCGGCCTCGCGACCCGCCGGCTCCGCCTTCCTGCGTTTCGACGCCGACGAGATCGGCGACCGCACCGACGGCGAACCTCTGGGATACATGGTCGAGAACCGGCGCATCCGCGTAGCCCTGGCCGGGGCCGTGGCCGCGGCGGGGATCGAGGTCCGGGCCCCGGCGGCGGTGGTCGGGGTGGAGGCCGGCGCGGCGATGTCGTGGGTCAGCCTGGCCGACGGCTCGGTGATCGAGGCCCCGCTGATCGTGGGCGCCGAGGGCCGCGCCTCGCCGGTCCGCGAGGCGGCGGGGATCGACACGGTCGGCTGGGGCTATGGCCAGAGCGGGGTGGTGGCGACCGTGTCCCTCGGGCGGGACCACGGCAATGTGGCCCACGAATATTTCCTGCCCTCGGGTCCCTTCGCCATCCTGCCGCTGACCGAACAGCGGGCCAGCCTGGTCTGGACCGAGACGACGCGGCGGGCCGAGGCCCTGAGGGCCGCGTCGGACGAAGCCTTCCAGTCGCACCTGATGCGCCGGTTCGGCGATTTTCTGGACGAGGTCGCGGTGGTGGGGCCGCGCTTCGTCTATCCCCTGTCCCTGCAGCTGGCCGGATCGTTGACCGCGCCGCGCACCGCCCTGATCGGGGACGCGGCCCATGGCGTGCATCCGGTCGCGGGCCAGGGCCTGAACATGGGGCTGAAGGACGCCGCGGCCCTGGCCGAGGTGCTGGTCGAGGCCCTGCGGCTGGGCGAGGACATCGGCTCGGAGACGGTGCTGGACCGCTATGCCCGCTGGCGCCGGTTCGACAACGTCGCCCTGACGGCGGGCTTCGACGGCTTCGTGCGCCTGTTCTCGAACGATATCGCGCCGGTGCGGCTGGCGCGGAACCTGGGCATCGCCGCCGTCAACCGCATCCCCGCCCTGCGCCGCGCCTTCATGCACGAGGCCGGCGGCGCGACCGGCGACCTGCCGCGGTTGTTGAGAGGTGAGGCGGTATGAAACTCACGGGCCTCCTGATCGGTCTGGCGGCCGGCACGGCCGCGGCCTGCGCCACGCCCGCTCCGCCGGGCCCGACCAGGATGGAGTTCTCGGCCCTGATTCCGGACCACCTTGTCCGGGAGGCGGACTGCGCCTTCGTGGCCGAGGAAGGGTCGGAGTGGACGTGCCGTTACCAGCGATGGACCGCCGAGGGCCGCTGGGAGACGCGGGACGCCGTCGTCGCGAGAGACGGCGACCGCTGGGTCCTGGTCGACGGCTGAAGCGTCAGTCCAGCGCCCGCGCTTCTTCCGGCAGCATGATCGGCACGCCGTCGCGGATCGGATAGGCCAGTTTCGCGCCCTTCGAGACCAGTTCCTGGCGCTCGCGGTCATAGGCCAGGCGGCCGCGGGTGACGGGACAGACCAGCACCTCGAGCAGGCGGGGGTCGACGGAGGTCGGGGTGTGGAAGGCGTCGGACATGACTGTACCTATTGCATCGACGGCGCATCGCCCTCGCCGTCGCCGGCGGCGTCGATGGTCATCAGGGCGGTGAGAACGGCGGAGCGGTCGGTCAGGCTGGGCGCCTCGAGCAACGCCTGCTTTTCCGGGGCGTCGAACGGCAGGGCCATGGACAGGCTGTTGACCAGGGCCTCGGGCGGCGCCGTCTCGGCCGTGTCCCAATCGATGTCCAGGCCGCGCGTCTCCAGATAGGCGCGCAGCGCGTCGAGCAGGCCGTCGCGGTCGAGGCCGATGTCGTCGACCGGCGGCGCGGTCAGGTCCGCCTCGAATGGGGCGAAGTCGGCGCGAATCTGCCGGTAGGGGGTCGGGCTCGGCAATTCGCTGGCCAGGCGGAAGCGGGCGCAGCCGGTCAGGGTGATCAGATAGCGGCCGTCCGAGGTCTCGGCGAAACTGGTGATGCGGCCCGCGCAACCGACCGGGGACAGACCGGTCACGCGCCGCAACCCGGCCTGGGGCTGGATCATGCCGATGATCCTGTCCCCGGCCATGGCGTCGTCGACCATGTTCAGATAGCGCGGCTCGAAGATGTTCAGCGGCAGCTGGCCGCGCGGCAACAGGATGGCGCCCGGCAGGGGGAAGACCGGGATCACCTGCGGCAGGTCGGCGGCCTTCACATATCCCTGCGCCACCCGGACCTCCTATGCGAACAGGATCGAGGACAGACGGCGGCGCCCGTCGCGGGCGACCTCCGACGCTCCGCCCGCGGCCTCGAAGACGACCAGCAACTGCTTGCGGGCGGCCTGGTCGTTCCACTCGCGGTCGGCGGCGACGATGGCCAGCAGGCTGTCGACGGCGCCCTTGAGGTCGCCGGCCGCGGCCTGGGCCAGCGACAGGTCATAGCGGGCCTGATGGTCGGCCGGATCGGCGGCGACCCTGGCTTCCAGCTCGGTCGGGGCGTCGGTCGGGGCCGCCGAGGCGAGGGCCAGCTGGGCGCGCACGCTCTGGACCGTCGGCTCCTTCGAATCCTGCGGCGCCATGGCGATGGTCTGGCGGGCCTGGTCGACGTCGCCGTCGGCCAGATAGACCCGGGCCATGCCGGCGATGGCCTTTTCATTGCCCGGATCCAGCGTCAGCAGCTGGGCGAAGGCCTGGGCCGCGCCGCCGAGATCGTTGAGCGACAGGGATTCCTCGCCCAGGGACAGCAGCTGCTCGATGTCGGAATTGGCGCTCCCGCCGCCCGTCAGCTTGTCGATGAAGGCCTTGAGCTGGCTTTCGGGGACCGCGCCCTGGAAGCCGTCGACCGGCTGGCCGTCGACGAAGGCGTAGACGGTGGGGATCGACTGGACCCGCAGCTGGCCCGCATAGGCCGGGTTCCTGTCGACGTCGATCTTGACCAGTTTCACCGCCCCGCCCGCGGCGCGGACGGCCTTCTCGAGCATCGGCGTCAGGGTCCGGCACGGTCCGCACCATGTGGCCCAGAAGTCGACCAGAACCGGCCGGGTCTTCGACGCCTCGATGACGTCGGTCATGAAGCCGGCGTCGGAGCCGTCCTTGATCAGGTCGTCCGGCAGGGTGGTCGGGTCGGCGAAGCTCATCAATCGATCCTGTTCCGAAGGGCGTAACGCGGCAGCCGTCAGATGGTCCCGGGCGCGGACTGTCTCAAGTAGCGCCTGTTCGGCTGCGCTCAAGTAGCGCGAAGCGCGGCGCCATCAGGATGGCTCGCCGCCGGCGCCGGCGGGGCTCAATTTCCAGCGGATCTTGGTCTCGGAATCGGTCCGGGCCGAGCCGCGCACCACGATCTGCAGCGAACGGCGGGTCAGGCCGTCGTCGATATGGACCGAGGGCTCGATGGCCACGTCGGGTCCGTCGGTGCGGAACCACCAGCCCCGGCCGGAGTGGCCGCGCAACAGGATGGAGCGGCGGTCGCGGGCCAGCGAGGCCTGCACGCCCGGCTCCAGCTGGAAGCGCACGGCGTAGGGGGCGGCGATGGCGCGCACCACGTCCTTCTGGCCGGGGGCCGGATGCAGCCGCTCCTCGGCGCGGAGCTCGTCCAGCCGCTGGTCCAGATACAGCCGCCGCTGGTGCAGCAGGCCGAAGTCGTGGACCCAGCCGTCGTGTTCGGCTTCCAGCCAGACCGCGCCCTCGCCGTCGCGCTGATGGACCTCGACGTGCAGCGGCCGGCCGATCAGGCGATGGCCCAGCAGCTCGCCCTTCCAGCCGCCCAGCGGCTCGCCGGTCGAGGCCTCGCCCAGGGCCAGGGTCGAATGGCCGGGCGCCAGCCTCAGGCCCTGGCGGTCGGCGGCGCGCGGAGTCCAGCCGCAGCCGGTGACCAGCCTGTCCTTGCCGCAGACGATCTCCAGCGCCAGCGGCTGGGCGCAGGCCGCCGCGGACCAGGCCCCGCGCGCCGGGGGAGCCACGTCGGCGGCTATGGTCAGCAGCGGGCTGCGGATCCGGGCCACGCCCGCGACCAGGCCGCTCGCGCTCTCCGACGGCGGGGCGTCGTCGTGGGCGCGGGCGGCGGCGACCCGCGCCCCGGTCGACGGCCCGCCGCCCTGCATGGCGACCAGCCGTCCATCGGGCAGGGTCTGCACCCGCAGGGCGGCGGTCAGGCGCTGGATGGCCGCGCGCACCGCCTCCGGCGCGGCTTCCGACAACTGGGACAGGGCGTCGTCGAGGGTCAGGAGGTCGAGCAGCAGCTCCAGTCCGGCCTCGGGACTGCGCGAGGCGTGGCCGCCGTCGTCGCCGACCGTGCGCTGGAGGGCGCCAGGCAGGCGGCGGAGGGCGACGCGCCGCAGGGCGACGCCGGGCGGGCCCGACAGAACGCAGCCGGCGACCGCGACGGCGGTCAGGCGCTCGGCCTTGCCGGCCAGGCCTCCGGGGGGGCGCAGCAGCTGCCGGCCCTGCCGGCCCAGGATGTCCGCAAGCCTGAGCCGCTCCGCCTCGGTGGCGACCTGGCCCAGCCGCCGCGCGGCACAGGCGAGGTTGAAGGTGCGCCGCGCCAGGATCGCGGGATCCCAGGCGAAGGGGGACCAGCGGGCGAAGGTCGCGGCCCAGGCCAGCGTCAGCCGGACCCCCTCGCGCCCGCCGCGCTCGCCCTGCAGCATCAGCGACGGCAGCCAGGCGAAGGCGTGCAGCTCGACGGCGAAGGCCCGGGTGGGGCTGGGCCGGTTCCACGGATCCTCGGGCGCGGCCGCCTCCAGACTCGACCCCGCCAGGACGAATCTCCCGCCCACCACGCCCTTGCCGGCGCCGGGATCGACGGGACGGAAGTCGCGCGGGGTGGCGGCGAAGCCCTGGGCCGGGCGGCCCCGGAGGGTCAGGCTGTAGCCCGGCAGGCCGTACAGCTCGATCCACAGCTGGCGGGTCAGCAGTCGGCCGGCGACGGCGGGCCAGAGGCCGGGGCCGGTCGCCGCGCCCGCGGCCCGCACCGGCGTGCGCATCGGCGCGCCGCGCAGGCCCGGGATCTCTCCGGGCGGCGGCGCGTCGGCTTCGGGGCGGGTGAAGGGGCCGAGCGGGCTCACGCGGCTTTCAGGGCCTGGATGTTGGCGGCATAGGCGGAAGACCCGCCCCGGAACACGGCCGTGCCGGCCACCAGGGCGTCGGCCCCCGCGGCGACGCAGGCCCCGGCGTTGGCGGCGGTGACGCCGCCGTCGACCTGCAGATGCGCCTTCGATCCGGCGGCGTCGAGCAGGGCCCGGGCCCGCTCGATCTTGCCCAGGGTCGCGTCGATGAAGGACTGGCCGCCGAACCCGGGATTGACCGACATCAGCAGCACCAGGTCGACAAGGCCGATGACGTCCTCGAGCACGGCCAGCGGCGTGCCGGGGTTCAGCACCACGCCCGCCTTCGCGCCCAGCTGGCGGATGCGGCCCAGGGTCCGGTGCAGGTGCGGGCCGCTTTCCGGATGGACGGTCAGGATGTCGGCCCCGGCCTCGCGATAGGCCTCCAGCCAGGGATCGACCGGGGCGACCATCAGATGGACGTCGAACGGCAGGGACGAATGGGGCCTGAGCGCCTTCACCACATCGGGTCCGATGGTGATGTTGGGCACGAAATGGCCGTCCATCACGTCCACATGCACCCAGTCGGCGCCCGCCGCCTCGATGGCGCGGACCTCCTCGCCCAGGCGCGCGAAGTCCGACGCGAGGATCGACGGGGCGATGATGATGGGCCTGACCATGCTTCCGCTTACCGTGATGCGGGGCTGACTGCCAATCGCCTCTGGCTCAGGGCGCCCGACGAAGGCGCGCGACATAGAAGCCATCGGTCCCGCCGGACCGATGATGCGGCAGGATGCGGAGCGTGCCGTCGTCCTGGAGACTGGCTTCGGGCGCGCCGCCCTCGCCAGGGCCGACGGGGTCGATCGCGAAGCCGCGATGGCGGGCGAGGAAGTGGGCGATCTGCCCCTCGCCTTCCTCGTGCTCCAGCGAGCAGACGCAATAGACCAGTCGGCCGCCGGGCTTCACGCGGCGCGCGGCGCTGTCGAGCAGCCGGGCCTGGACCTGCGCCAGCTTGGGGATGTCAGCCGGGCTCGCCACCCACAACACGTCGGGATGCCGGCGGAAGGTGCCGGTGGCCGA
>NZ_JAUYNX010000028.1 GCF_030704825.1 Brevundimonas sp.
CCTGCGACGGGCGGAAGGCTTCCAGGCCTCCCGGGCCCCGGGGTTTCGACCCCCCGGGCAGTCCGCCGCCCCCACGCCCCCGTTATTCCACAAGCCGCAGGATGAGCCGCGCAAGGGTCCGGGCGACGATTACAGGACGACGTTTCCCGCTCGATCGCACCCCGCCGCACGCGATGGCCCTGGCGCCAGACGCCCTCCCCCGCGACGGGATGGACACAAGGATAAGGCCGGCGGGAGGGGGTGTTGCGAAAAACCCGCTTCAAAAGAGGAAGGCGTTGATCGGGCGGGATATTTTTTGCTCAACGCGACTATGTTGACGGGGGCAGCGTCACGGCTTCCTTCTCCCCTCGAGGGAGACGGACGGTTTAGCGCGCCAGCGATCGGTCCAGTTCTTCCACCACCGCGGCGTAGGTTTCGCCGGCCGTCTTCACCGTCGCCGGATCGATCTGCTCCATCGTGTCCCCGGTCGAGTGGATCAGCTGGAACACCCGCGGCACGAAGCCCTCCGCCAGGCCGTTGGCCTCGCCGCCATTGAAGGCCAGCCACATCTGGTGGGCGCCGACCTGGTCCTGGAAGCCCAGCGACACCACCGGCGCGCCGGCGGCCGAGAAGGCGCGGTCGTCGGACGGCGGGTATTCGGGATAGCCGACGCATTGCAGGGCCCGTTCCGAACAGACCGCCTGCACCGCGCGCGTGACGAAGGCGGACTGCGGGCCGTTGTTCTGGCCGTACATCATCGTGTCGCCGTAGCCGGCGACATCGGAGTTCACCACGGCGGCGACGTCGGTCAGGCCGTGGGCCTCGATCCATTTCTTCGCCCCGATCAGACCCAGCTCCTCCTGGTCGAACAGGATGATGCGGATGCGGTGGTTGAGGGTCCTGTCGCGCAGGATCTTCGCCGCCTCGATCACCCCGACGACCGAGGCGGCGTTGTCGACGACGCCCTGCGACAGGGCCCCGTCCCGCAGCTTCACCGCGTCGTAATGGGCGGTCAGCAGGATTTCGCGCTCGCCCTCGCCGAGGGTGACGACGATGTTGCGACCCTCCATCCCGCCGGTCTGACGGTTGCCGCCGGCGAAGGTCTCGACGACAGGATCGAAGCCGGCGGCGCGCAGCTGGGCGACCACGACATCGGTTCGCGCCGCATTGGTCGGCTGGACGAAGGCGGCGACCCGGGCGCGCAGGTCGAGGTCCTGCGCCGCGACGGGCGAGGCGACGGCGAGCAGGGCGGCGGCGGCGAGCAAACGGAACAGCATGGACTTCCCCCGGAGACGAGGGGCATGGCTAGCGCGGCCCGGCGGCCGACGCACCTTACAATGCGGTCATGCGGAGGGCAGTCTGGACCAGCCTCCTCCGTTGCCGTCATCCTCGGGCTTGACCCGAGGATCGGACGATCCGGTGCGCGGTTGGCGACAGTGCGGGCTCCGTAGCGGGGCCGTCTTCGCCGGACAGCACGGCCCCACATCTGATCCTCGGGTCAAGCCCGAGGATGACGGGCGGGGAAAGCGTGGCCGCCCGTCAGCTCTTCAGCCGCCAGCCGGACTTGAACACCGCCCAGCAGGCCCAGGCCATGACCAGGGTCAGAAGGCCGCTCATGACCGCGCCGATCAGCAGGTTCCCCTCGGCGTTTCCGGTCCCGATGAAGCCGGCGCGGAAGCCGTCGATCAGATAGAAGAAGGGGTTGAAATGGCTGATGGTCGCGAACGGCTCGGGCAGGTTCTCGACCAGATAGAAGGTGCCGCTGAGGAAGGTCATCGGCATGATGACGAAATTCTGCACCGCGGCCAGCTGGTCGAATTTCTGCGCCCACAGGCCGGCGAAGACGCCCAGCATGCCCATGATCAGGCAGGCCAGCAGGCCGAACCACAGGATCAGGCCGAGGTTCGCGACCTCCAGCCGGGCGAAGGGCAGGACGCAGATCGCGGTGACGATCCCGACCACGAGGCCGCGCGTCGCGGCGCCCAGCGAAAAGCCGATGGTCAGCTCCAGCGGGCTGAGCGGCGGGGTCAGGAAGTCGGTCGCCGTGTTCATCACCTTGGCCTGGATCAGGCTGGACGAGGCGTTGGCGAAGGCGTTGTTGAGCATGGCCATCATGATCAGGCCGGGGGCGACGAACTCGGCGAAGGGCGTGCCGTGCAGCGGCGGCCGCGTGCCCTGCAGCGCGACCACGAAGACCAGCATGTAGAGCAGGGTGGTGACCACCGGCCCGGCCACGGTCTGGGCTCCGACCTTCCAGAACCGGCGCACCTCGCGCAGGTACAGGGTCCGCACCCCGATCCAGTTGACGCCGGGATAGCTGCGCGGCCGGGGCAGGCCGGAGGGACGGGTGGAAGCGAGGTCGGTCATGGGCGGTGAGATGCGGTGGGCGGCGGCGCGATGCAAGGGTGTGAATGGGTGGCGAGTGGCGAGTGGCTAGTGGCTAGTGATTGGATATAGCGGGGCGTCGGTCGCGACGTGGCTCCTGTTCCCACCAGCCACTCGCCACTCTCACCACTAACGGCGAAGCCGCCGCCGTTAACCATCCCTACATCTGGTTCCTGTGGACGGAGTGATTCGCACATCTTGCGTCTGTTAGCCCCTCGTTTACGATTAGTGGTAGGTCGAGACCCCCGGAGGGACGTCTGGACCCCATATATTGAATCCGAGACCCCGGAGGGTGGCTATGACCGCAGGCTGGACCGAAGACCGCGTCGGCGCGCTGAAGAAGCTCTGGCTGGAAGGCCAGTCGGCCAGCCAGATCGCCAAACAGCTGGGCGGCGGGGTGACCCGCAACGCCGTCATCGGCAAGGTGCACCGCCTCGGCCTGTCGGGCCGGGCCGCCCCGTCACAGCCGGCCCGGGCCACCTTCCGCCCGTCGCGTCCGCGCCCGGCCCAGCCGACCCAGGCGCCGTCGGCCCCGCGCCGCATCGAGGCCGTCCAGCCGCGCGCCGTCGCCGCGCCCTCGGTCCCGGCCCCGATGCCCGACCTGCCCGGCACCGCCACGGTGATGACCCTGGGCGCCCATATGTGCAAATGGCCGATCGGCGACCCGTCCTCGACCGAGTTCAGCTTCTGCGGCCGCCGCGCCTCGGAAGGCGTCTATTGCGTCGAACACGCCCGCGTCGCCTATCAACCGCAGGTCAAGCGCGGCGGGGCCACCGATCTGGCCCGCAGCCTGCGGCGATACATTTAAGGGGCGCTATCGCTCGCGTCCCGGCTTTCGCCGGGATGACGAACGGTCGCTCGCTGCTTGAGCGCGGCGGCGGCCGCCTCACCGCTCATTAACCAATTCGGCCATACGGCTGTCATGAACGGCTTCTAGAGAGCCGCCCTCCGCCTCGAGACCCCACCCGCACGGGGACTCGAGTACTGGGGCGGGGCTGCGGTTATCCGGGTTGACGCAGCCCCTCACCCCCCCGCCCTTTTGTTCATGGCGCTCAAAGGGCATGATCATGATCCGCATCCGGGCCGCGGCCTCACTCATTGTCCAACTGGTCATCCTGTCGGCAGGCATCCTGTATCAGGCGGGAATCGACCGGTTTCATGGATTTGTCTGGGACGTCGCGGTCATTCTGGCCGTGGTTTCCTATGCGGGCGAAGCATGGTCAGCGGCGACGCGCGCCCCGCCCCCAGAGAGCCGCAGAGCCGGCTTTGGCCTCAGGGACATCAGTGAACTCGCACGGATCGTTGGCGTCGTGATCATTCTGGCCATTCCGCTCGTCCGTCCCTTTGACGGGCGGATGGCGATCAACCTTCTGGGCATCTCCTTGCTCGCCGTCGGCATGCTGATGGGGTTCCTGTCGCGGCGCGCCCCAGGACCCGGTAGCCCGACCCTCTAGTTCAGCACCCTGCGGTCGCCCGGCACGTCGAGGCTGAAGGCCGGGATGGCGGCCTCGAAGGAGCGGCCCGATGGGTCGGTCATATAGTAGCCGCCGACCATCGAGCCCGAGGCCGTGCCCAGCGGGCAGCCCGAGGCGTAGGAATAGCTGTCGCCGGGCTGGATGGTGGGCTGTTCTCCGACCACGCCCGGCCCGCGCACCTCCTCGACATGACCGCGCGCGTCGGTGATGACCCAGCGCCGGGCCATCAACTGCACCGGCACGCCGCTGAGATTGACGATCTCGACCTGGTAGGCCCAGACCCAGCGGCCGCCCGCCGGGTCGGACTGGCCGGCCAGATAGCTGGGCCGGACGCGGACCACGATCCCCTCGGTTTCGGCTTCATAGGCGGGGGAGTCGTGCATCCGGCCATGGTCGCGGAACGCGGCCCGGCGTCAAGCATGGCCGTGCGCCGCTCGACAGGGGAGACGCGGCGAAAAATCGTGTAAGCCGGGCGGATGCAGACCTTCGAATCCACCCCTCCGGGCATTCTGCCCTGCCAGTCCATCGAGGCCCTGATCGCCGGCGGCGCGATCGCTTCGGACACCCCCTTCGACGCCGACCAGGTGCAGCCGGCCAGCCTCGACCTGCGCCTGTCCGACGAGGCCTGGCGCGTGCGGGCCTCCTTCCTGCCCGGGTCGCGCACGGTCGAGGAGCGGATCGCCGACGTCTCCATGCACCGCATCGACCTGTCGGGCGGCGTGGTGCTCGAGCGCGGCTGCGTCTACATCGCCCGGCTGCAGGAGCGGCTTAGCCTGCCGAAAGGCCTGATCGCCCGCGCCAATCCCAAGAGCTCGACCGGGCGGGTCGACGTCTTCGTCCGCCTGCTGACCGACCGCGGGGCCCGTTTCGATGACGTGGCCGAGGGCTATGAGGGGGCGCTGTATCTGGAGATCTCGCCCCAGACCTTCCCCATTCTCGTGCGGCCGGGCACCCGCCTGAACCAGCTGCGCCTCAAGGCCGGCGAGCCGCCCAAGCTGGAGACCCGCAGCGTCGGGGTCGAGCTGCAGGGCGGCGAGGGGTCGATCGTCGGCTTCCGCGGCCGCCGTCACGCCGGGGTGGTCGATCTGGACAACATCGACGGCCACGACCCGCGCGACTTCTGGGAGCCCCTGACCCTGCGGCGCGGGGAGCTGCTGCTGGACCCGGGCGAGTTCTACATCCTGGCGTCGAGCGACGACGTCGAGATTCCGGTCGACCAGGCCGCGGAGATGACGCCGATCGATCCGTCGGTGGGCGAGTTCCGGGTCCACTATGCCGGCTTCTTCGACCCCGGCTTCGGCACGGACGAGGCGCATGGGGCGGGGTCGAAGGGGGTGCTGGAGGTGCGGACGCACGACACGCCCTTCCTGCTGGAGCACGGCCAGATCGTCGCCCGTCTGGTCTATGAGCCGCTCACCGAACGCCCGACCCGCCTCTATGGCGAAGGCGGCAGCCACTACCAGCGGCAGGGGCTGAAGCTGAGCAAACACTTCAAGCCGTGGTGAGGATCGCACGGCGCATTGTGATGTTGCATCCGGTCATAGTCTCGACCGCGATCATGATTGGCTTCGCGATGCCGGTGTTCGTTCGCCCCCTCCCTCTTCACTTCCTTCTGAAGGGGGCTCTGTTCGTCGTTCCCTTCGTGGCGATGTGCGGCTGGATATGGGCGGTCTTCCATGTCGCGAACCGCGCACTCCCTCAGCCAAGATCACATCACTGGGGATGGGTGTTCGCCGCGCCGCCAGCAATCATATTTGTTGCAGGATCTGCAGGCTGGCCGACCAACAACAGTCCGTCGGCTTTTGCATTTTTCATCAGTCTTTTCGTTGCCATCACGTTGGCAACCAAAGCTTTGGAGCAAGCTCACGATCCTGACGGGAACCCTTCGGTCGGGCGAATGCTCGGGACGGCGCTGCTAATGTATTTCGCCCCGGTCGGTGTGTTCGCGCTTCACGGCAGGGTTTTGCGAGTAGCTTCGCGGTCGCGCTGAGCTCTTCACCTACTCCAGCCGGTCCGCCTTCCTCAGGTCAGGAAACCACCGCGCCCAGAGCCCCGTCGCAGCCAAGGCGCCGATGCCGCCGTAGACCGCGGCGCCGATGGGGCCGAGCAGACGGACCGCCACACCGGACCAGGCCTCGCCCAGTTCGTTGGACGCGCCGATGAACAGCATGGACACGGACGAGACCCGCCCGCGCATGTGATCGGGGGTGGCCAGCTGGATCAGGGTCTGGCGGATGTTGACGCTGATCATGTCGGCCGCCCCGCCGAGGAACAGCACCACGCCGGACAGCCAGACGCTGGTCGACAGGCCGAAGGTCAGGGTGCAGACGCCGAAGACGGCGACGGCGGCGAACATCCATTTGCCGCCGTGCCGGACGATCGGAAAACGGCTCAGATACAGGGCCATCAGCAGGGCGCCGGCGCCGAAGGACGCGCGCAGCAGGCCGAAGCCGACGGCGCCGACGTGCAGGATGTCAGCGGCGAAGATCGGGGTCAGCAGGGCGACTCCGGCCAGGAGGACGACGATCAGGTCCAGCGATATGGCCCCGAGCACGATCTTGGTGTTCCAGACATAGGCCAGCCCCTCCCTGACCTGGTCGACCGGCGAGACGCGCGTCGGCGAGACCGCGGGCTTGCCGCTGGTGCGGATCAGGACAAGGCTGGCGAAGCCGATGGCGAACATGGCCAGGGCCACGCCATAGGCGCCGGGCACCGAGAAGCCGACGATCACCCCGCCCAGCGCCGGCCCGGCGATGGCGCCGGTCTGGAAGGCGATGGATTGGGCGGCGATGGCGGGCGGCAGGGCGCGGCGGCCGACCACCATGGGCAGGAAGGCCTGGCTGGCCGGGGCGAGGAAGGCGCGGGCGGCGCCGAAGACGGCGGCGACGGCGAGGAGGCCCCACAGGGGGGGACGGCCGTGGAGCGCCATCAGCAGGAAGCCCACCGCGCAGCCGGCCTCGACCAGGACGGACAGGGTGACGGTGGTCTTGCGGTCGCGGCGGTCCGCCAGGGCGCCGGCCGGCAGGGTCAGGGCCAGCAGGGGCAGGAACTGGCACAGGCCGACAAGGCCCAGATACAGGCTGGCCTCGGCGATCGGGTGGTCGCGGCGCGCGATCTCATAGACCTGCCACAGCAGGGCCGAGGACTGGATCTGGATGCCCAGCACCGCCGCCACCCGGCCGGCCCACAGCAGGCGGAAGTCGCGGATGGCCCAGGGGCTGGTCGGCTCTCCCGGCGGCGGCGACGGCTGGACCGGTTCGGTCGTCTCGATGGTCTCGGTCACGTGCGGCGGTCGGCTTTCGGATACGGGGTCCCGTCGCGGTGGAAATAGCCGCCGCCGCGGAACTGCATGTCGATGTCGGGATAGTCGCCGGAATCGCCGCCCGGCGTGCGCGTGCCGACCTCGAGCAGGACGGCTTCGGCGCCGGAGCGGTTCTGCAGCACATGGCCGTTGGGGACGCCGGCCTTCCAGCCCGCGCAATCGCCGGCGCGCAGGACGGTCTCGCCCTCATCCTCGACCAGCACGACCTCGCCCTCCAGCACCCAGACGAACTCGTCCTCACCCTCGTGCCAGTGCCGCTGGCTGGACCAGGCGCCGGCCGGCAGGCGCAGCAGGTTGACGCCGAACTGGTCCAGCCCGACGGCGTCGCCCAGCTTCCAGCGGCGGCGCGGCTTGCACGGGCCGGCGAATTCCTCCGGATAGGCCGTGCCGTGTCCGGTGGGGGCGGCGTCGATGTCGATCTTCGGCATGGCCTATTCGCGTTCCTCAAGAGTTTTGACCACGCGTTGGATTTCGTCATTTCCAACAATGATCGCCGCCGGCCCGCAAGCCTGAGGGTCCAGCCTATCGTCTCCGTAGTGAAGGTCGAGCACGCCGGTAATAGTCACGTCCCGGTCGGACAGGATGTCCCGATGCTCCCAGAGGAGCGACAAGTCACTGAGCGAGAGACACCACCTGTCATAGTCTCTGGGATCGAAAGGTTGGTCGCTCGCATAGAGCCGCTTCAGCTCCCTCACGTGCGCCTCGGATTGAAAGAGTGAGCGAGCGTTGGTTCCAAGAAGCAGATAACCCCGCACCGTCACCTGCTGGCCATCGTATCGAGTGGGCTCGGCGTAGACCGCTTCCGGTGTCAGGATCGGGCTTGCCGAAACGGTCGCACAGGATGCGAGCAGGAACGCCAGCCCAGATGAGGCAGTCCTGTTTCTCATCGCCCGCCCTTCTCGCCACCACATCCTGTGCGTAAAGCACAGCCTTATGAGCGCCGCATCAACTCCCGTTATCGATCCTGTCGAACTGACCCGCGACCTGATCCGCCGCCCGTCCGTGACCCCCGCGGACGAAGGCGCCATGGACGTGCTTGAGCGTGCGCTGACCGGGCTCGGCTTCCACTGCCGGCGGATGAGGTTCGAGACTATCGAGAACCTGTACGCCCGGCGCGGGACGGCCGGCCCCAACCTCTGTTTCGCGGGCCATACCGACGTGGTGCCGACCGGATCGACCGAGGCCTGGTCAGCCGGCCCGTTCGAGGCCGAGGTGAAGGACGGAGTCCTGTACGGTCGCGGCGCGGTCGATATGAAGGGCGGCATCGCGGCCTGGGTCGCGGCGGTTTCGCAGGTGTTGGCCGAGGGCGACGTCCCCGGCAGCCTGTCCTTCCTGATCACCGGCGACGAGGAGGGCCCGGCCCTGCACGGCACCAAACGGGTGGTCCAGGCCTTGATGGCCGAGGGCGAGGTCATCGACGCCTGCGTGGTCGGCGAGCCATCATCGCAGCATGCGCTCGGCGACATGATCAAGATCGGGCGGCGCGGCTCGCTGAACAGCTGGATCACCGTCCACGGCAAACAGGGCCATGTCGCCTATCCCGACCGGGGAGCCAATCCGGCGCCGGTCATGGCGCGGCTGCTGACGCGGCTGGCCGACCACCGACTGGACGACGGGTATCAGGGGTTCCAGCCGTCGAACCTCGAGATCACCACCATCGACATCGGCAATCCGGCGACCAACGTCATCCCGGCCGAGGCGAGGGCGCGGCTGAACATCCGCTTCAACCCGACCCACACGGGCGACGCCCTGATCGCCTGGCTGAACGCCATGGCCGGCGAGGCCCAGGCGGCGTCGGGGCTGCGGATCGAGCTGGATCATCTGTGCTCGGGCGACGCCTTCCTGACCGAGCCGGGACCGTTCGTCACCGGGGTTCAGGACGCGGTCGAGGCCGCGACCGGCCGCCGCCCGGAGGCCTCGACCACGGGCGGAACCTCGGACGCCCGCTTCATCAGGGCGATGTGTCCGGTGCTGGAGCTGGGCCTGGTCGGCCAGACCATGCACCAGATCGACGAACGCGCGCCGACAGCGGAGATCGAGGCCCTGGCCGAGGTCTATCGCACGGTGATCCGGACCTATTTCGACCGGGCCTGAAGCCGTCGTCTGCTGGGGTGATGTGGCTGGCGCAGCCCTTTGTGCAAGGCGTCGCCCAGGGCTGGTTCATCACGAAGGACACGAAGAAGGTCACAAAGGACACGAAGGGACCAAGGCGGTCTCGCCGCCGGTGTCAGCTCACACGCATCGTCGGATTGCGGCTACCGGAGAGTATTCAGGGCCTGCTCTCCTCGCCTACGGGGGTCCGGACCTGGTATATTCTCAGGACCCGTGGTGTCCTTCGTGACCTTCTTCGTGTCCTTTGTGATGAACCAACCATCGCCCGCGGCAAGGGCGCGGACGGGGCCTCCGGTTCAGGTCACGATTGCCCTAGAACAGCAGGTCGAGGCCCAGCAGGGCGGCGCCGAACATGGCCGCGAAGGCCACCCCGAAATAGAAGATCTCGCGCAGCGGACTGCCCCGGCGTTCGAGCCGCATGGGCGGCAACTGGACCGGCAAATCCCTCATCACACCCTCCCCGCAGGACAAGGCAGGATGCGCCGGCTTCCTTGCCGGGGCATTGAAGAACGTGGTTGCCGCCCGCGCCGCCGTCAGTGGGTCGTGGCCTCCAGCCTGGCGATGCGCCGGTCGAGGTCGGCGACCATCGCCTCGAGCCGCGCCTGTTCGGATTTCATGTCGACCGGCGCGCCGTCTTCATAGGTGAGCCGCGCGCCCTTGCCGATCAGGTCGAGGCGATAGAGGGCGGTCACGCGCCGCGCCTTGAGCCGCTCCAGTTCGCCGGTTTCAGCCATGGACTATTCGCGCTCCAGAAACCGGAGCGCGCTCAGCACATGAGCCCGGACGCCCACCGGCAGGACCGTCTCATTGACGTCGAAGCCGGGCGAGTGGTTCGGCGGCGAGGAGTTGGGATCGACCCCGTCCTTCGATCCGCCGAGGTGGTAGAAGACGCCGGGCACTTCCTGCGAAAGATAGCTGAAGTCCTCGGCCACCGTGGTCGGCGGCGTGGCCGGATTGACGTTCCCCTCGCCCGCCGCCTCGGTCAGCACCGGCGCCAGCCAGGCCGACAGTTCCTCGTTGTTGAACACCAGGGCGGCGTTCTGGCGCACCGAGAACTCCGCCGTCGCGCCGTAGGTTTCGGCGACATTGTCGATGGCGATCCGGGTGCGGGCCACCAGGTCGTCGCGCTGGGCGATGTCGAAGGTGCGCAGGGTGCCCGACAGCGTCGCGTCCTCGGGGATGATGTTGTAGCGGACCCCGGCGTCGAGGGTGGCGATGGTGAAGACGGTCGGCGTCGTGGTCGGGTCGATGGTCCGCGCCGTCAGGGTGTTGATCGTCTGGACGATCTGGGCCGACACGGCGATGACGTCGACCCCCTTCCACGGCCAGGCGCCGTGCGTCTGGCGGCCGTGCAGGCTGATGTCGATGCGGTCGGATGCGGCCATGAAGCCGCGCGGGCGGTAGAACAGGGTTCCCGGCCGGCCCGGCACCACATGCAGGCCGAAGATGGCGTCGGGGCGCGGATCGGCCAGCGCGCCCTCCTCGATCATCAGCATGGCCCCGCCCTTGGGCTCGCCCGGAGGCGCGCCTTCCTCGGCGGGCTGGAAGATGAAGACGATGGTTCCGGGGATGTCGGCCTTCATGCCCGCCAGCACCGCGGCGGCGCCCATCAGCATGGCGACGTGGGCGTCGTGGCCGCAGGCGTGGGCCACCGGCACCGTATTGCCCATATAGGTCCCGGTCGCGGTCGAGGCGAAGGGCAGGCCCGTGGCCTCCAGCACCGGCAGGGCGTCCATGTCGGCCCGCAAAGCCACCGTGCGTCCCGGCCGGCCGCCGCGCAGCACCCCGACGACGCCGGTCCGGCCGACCCCGGTGCGGACCTCCATCCCCAGCGACCGCAGGTGTTCGGCGACCAGCGCGGCGGTGCGGGTCTCGGCGAAGCCCAGCTCCGGGTGGGCGTGCAGGTCGCGGCGCCAGGCGATGACCCGCGGCGTTTCGGCCGCCACCGCCGCTTCGACAGCCGCCAGGCTGACCGGCTCCGACTGCGCGCGGGCGAGGCCGGCGGACAGGGCCAGGGCAAGGGTGGAGGCGGCGAACAGTCGGCGAAGGGTCATGGCGCGATCCGTGTCTGGGGATCGCACCGTGCGCGGAGGGAACGCCCTCGCGCAAGGCCTCAGGCGCGGGAGGCGGGCGGCTTCTCCACCGTCGCCTTCAGCACGTCGGCGCCCGCGCCCATCATCTCACGGACCACCGGGGCCATGGCGTCGGGCAGAAGATCGGCGGTCCAGACAAGGCGACAGCGCCCCTCGCCCTCGCTGAACACCTCGTTGGAAGCGTTGACGGCGCCCGGTCGGGTGACGCGGCCCGCCGACGCGCCTAGGCTGGTCCGGTGAACCTCCGCTCTCCCGCCTTCGCCATCCTGTTCGCCGTCAGCCTGATCGCGGCGGCGGGGAATATGGCGTTGCAGTCGGTATTGCCAGCCATCGGGCGCGAGTTCCGCCTGTCGGACACCCTGGTCGCCGGCGCCTTCGCCATCTCGGCCCTGATGTGGACGGTGGCCTCGCCCTTCTGGGCGCGGTTGTCGGACCGGCTGGGCCGCAAGAAGGTCATTCTGGTCGGTCTTGGCGGCTTCGTCGTGTCCATGAGCGGCTTCGGCCTGGCCGCCACCTCGGGCCTCGAACAATGGCTGGGGGCCGGGGTCGCCTTCGCCCTGATGGCGGTGGCGCGCACCATCTACGGCGTGTTCGGCTCGGCCGCGCCCATCGCCTCCCAGGCCTATGTCGCCGACCGGACCTCGCCGGAGCAGCGCACCCAGGCCATGTCGCTGCTGGCCTCGGCCCAGGGGCTGGGCACGGTGATCGGTCCGGCCCTGGCGCCGTTCTTCGTCCTGCCGCTCGTGGGTCTGGCGGGGCCCATGTACGCCTTCGCCCTGTTCGGGGCGGCGGTGCTGTTCGTGGTCTGGCGCAGACTGCCGAGCGGGGAGGTGAAGCGCACGCCGTCCGCGAGCGGCCGCCATGACGACGCCGGCAAGGGGCTGTGGAAGGACCCGCGGGTGCGGGCCTATCTGCTGTACGGCCTGCTGATCACCGGCGCCCAGGCGGTCAATATCTCGGTGCTGGGCTTCCACATCATCGACGAACTGGCCCTGACCGGAATCGCCGCCCGCGAGGCCCAGCCGTTCATCGGCATCGCCATGCTGGCCGGCGCCGCCGCGACCCTGATGGTCCAGTGGGGACTGATCCCCTTGCTGCGGCTGCAGCCGGCCGACCTGATGCGGTGGGGCGCGGGCCTGGCCCTGGCCGGAAACCTGATGAGCATCGCCTCGCCCGGCTACTATGGCGTGGTGGTCGGATACGCCGTGGTTTCGATGGGCGTCGGCTTCGCCCGGCCGGGCTTCACCGCCGGCTCGTCCCTGTCGGTCGGGCCGCACGAACAGGGCGCCATCGCCGGCCTGATGATGTCGCTGGCCGGGCTCAGCTTCCTTGCGCCGCCGGTGATCGGCGTGGCCCTTTACGAGCTGGCCGAGCCCGCGCCCTTCGTCGCCAACGCCCTGATGCTGGCCGCGGCGACGGCCCTGTGTTTCCTCAACGCCCGACTCCGGCTGGGCCCGCCGGACCTGCCCGACCGCGACGAGACCCCCTCGCCCGGGACGCCGCCGGCGTCGCAACCCGGGCCCGAAGGCAACCGCTGACGACCGGGTTCCGCGGCAGGAAGGAGGCGGCGGCGGGTCATCTCTCGCGACGAAGAGTCTGGATCAGGCTCGAGGCCTTTTCCCGGTCCCAAACCCATGGCAGATCGGGGCCATGGAAATCGCCCGTATCGAGCGCCGCATCGGCGTGCGCGCCACGCCCGACCGGATCTGGGAGCTGATCGCCGACCTGCCCGGCTGGGATCGCTGGAATCCGGTCGAGACAGGCCTCGAGGGAACCATCGCCTTCGGGAGCGGCATCGCCCTGACCGAACGGATCGAGGGGCTGCCGGAGCGCCGGGCCGCGACCCGCGTCGGCGACTGGCAACCGTATTCGCAGCTGGTCTGGGCCGAGAATCGCGGCCTGTGGTTCCGCTCGATGCGATATTTCGAGATTCAGCCGCTGGAAGAGCCGAACAGCTGCGTCGTCGCCAACGGCTTCATCTTCTCGGGCCTGCGCGGCGAGATGTTCTTCGACCGGAACCGCCGGCCTCTGCGCCACGCCGTCGACGCCGTGGCCGAGGCGTGGAAGACCGCCGCCGAGGCCTGACCGCTCGTCAGCCGCCCTTGGCCCCCGGGCTGGCCGGAGGTCAGCCCCCCTTGGCCATGGTGTCCTGGATGCTGATGATGGCCGGGGTCAGGATGACGATGAACAGCACCGGCAGGAAGAACAGGATCATCGGCACGGTCAGCTTGGCCGGCAGGGCCGCGGCCTTCTTCTCGGCGGCCGACAGGCGCATCTCGCGGTTCTCCTTGGCCATGGTGCGCAGGGCCGTGCCCAGCGGCGTGCCGTAGGTCTCGGCCTGGGTCATGGCGGTGGCGACCGATTTGACGCCCGGATGGTTGGTGCGTTTGGCCAGGCCCTCATAGGCCATGCGGCGGTCGGGCAGATAGCTGAGCTCGGCCGACAGCAGGGTCATCTCCTCGGCCAGGTCGATGGACGAGCCGCCGATCTCCTGGCTGACCTTCTGGATGGCCGCCTCGATCGACATGCCAGCCTCGACGCAGATCAGCAGCAGGTCGAGGGCATCGGGGAAGGCCTGCATGATGGAGGCGCGGCGCTTGGAGATGCGGTTGGCCAGGAAGATGTTGGGCGCGTAGAAGCCGACCACCGCCGCGACCATGCTGATGGTCAGCCGCGTCATCACCGGCATGCCGAAATCGTTGAAGACGAACAGGTAGAAGACCGCGATCCCCAGGAAGACGAAGGGCATGGAGAAGCGGAAGAAGTAGAAGGTCGTCAGCGGTTTGGGCCCGCGATAGCCGGCCTGGGCCATCTTGTCGGCGACCTTGGGGTCCTCCAGCAGCTTGGTCAGGTTCAGCCGTTCGACGACCCGCTTCTTGAAGCCCTCGTCGGTATGGCGGAGCCCGCCGGGTCCGGCGGCCTGGGAGGCGATGGCTTGGCGTGACCGGCGCTTCAGCTCCTCGCGCCGCACGGCGACCGCCTTCATCCGCCCTTCCAGCTTCGCCCCGCCGCCGAACGAGCCCATCAGGGTCACGATGGTGGCGAACACCAGCACGCCCACGCCCAGGCTGAGCAGGTTCTGGACGTTGGTGAAGAAGGCGATCATCGGATCGGCGGGTCCCTAGAACTTGAACGAAATCATCTTCTTCATCACGAACACCCCGAAGGCCATCATGGTCACGGCGACGAGGAGCATGAATTGGCCGCGGGGGTCGGTGAAGAGCTTGGCCATGTAGGCCGGGGTCGTGAGGCTGACGAGGATCATCACCGCCGGGGGCAGGGAGCCGATGATGCCGGCCGAGGCCGTCGCCTCCGACGACAGGGCCTTGATCTTCTCGCCCATCATCTTGCGGGCGCGCAGCACCACCGAGAGGTTGTTCAGCGCCTCGGCCAGGTTGCCGCCGGTCTTCTGCTGGATGGCGATGACGATGGAGAAGAATTTCAGCTCCGGCGTCGGCATGCGCTCGTACATCTTGTCCAGGGCCTGGGCCAGGGTCAGGCCGACGCCGAGGCCCTCGACCAGTTTCTGAAACTCCGCTCCCAGCGGCTGCGGGCTCTCGCGGGCGATGATCTTGAAACAGTCGTGGACCGGCAGACCCGACTTGATGCCGCGCACGATGACGTCGACGGCGTCGGCGAAATGGCCGGAGAATTTCTTGCGCCGCCGCTTGCCGAGGAAGCCGACCACCCACCGCGGAAGCCCGAGGCCGACCACGATCGCGGCGCCCAGGCCGATCAGGATGTTCAGGCCGAACAGCAGCGGCAGCAGGAAGGCGAACACGCCCAGTACGCCGCTGATGATCCAGAAGGCCGCGGGCTTGGTGTTCAGCCCGGCCTGTTTCAGCTTGGCCGCCAGGCTGATGCGCGCCTTGCGTTCGGCCCTTTCGGACTCCTGCAACTGCTGCATGATCTGTTTGCGGCGCGCCTCGGGGGTGTTGGCCGCGGCGGCCTTTTTGGCGGCGTTGTTCTGCTTGGGGCCGCCGAAGGTCTGGGCGCGCTTGACCGCCGCCTCGCTGGAATCGCCGCCGCCGACGAAGGCCCAGCCCAGGCCGCCGATGGTGATGAAGGCCAGGACCGCCGCGAGGATCGGAAGCATCCGCCCTACTCCGCCGCGTCGAGGGCTTCGGCCAGCTCGCGCTCCAGCCCGTAGTAGCGGGCGCGGTCCCAGAAGCGGGGCCGGGCGATGCCGGTCGAGCGGTGGCGGCCGATGATCTTGCCGTTCTCGTCCTCGCCGGTGATCTCGTAGACGAACAGGTCCTGGGTGACGATGACGTCGCCCTCGAGCCCGACCACCTCGGTGATGTGGGTGATGCGGCGCGAGCCGTCGCGCAGGCGGGCCGCCTGGACGATGACGTCGACCGAGCCGACGATCATCTCGCGGATGGTCTTGGACGGCAGGCCGTAGCCGCCCATGGTGATCATGGACTCCATCCGGCTGATGGCCTCGCGCGGGCTGTTGGCGTGCAACGTGCCCATGGAGCCGTCGTGGCCGGTGTTCATGGCCTGCAGCAGGTCGAAAGCCTCGGGGCCGCGGACCTCGCCGACGATGATCCGCTCGGGACGCATGCGCAGGCAGTTCTTCACCAGGTCGCGCATGGTGATCATGCCCTGGCCCTCGAGGTTGGGCGGGCGGGTCTCCAGACGCACCACATGCGGCTGCTGCAGCTGCAGTTCGGCGGCGTCCTCGCAGGTGATGACACGCTCGGTCGGGTCGATGAAGGCGGTCAGGGTGTTCAGCAGCGTCGTCTTGCCCGAGCCGGTGCCGCCCGAGATGACCAGGTTGCAGCGCGAGGCGCCGATGACGCCGAGGACGCGCGCGCCCTCGGGGCTGATGGAGGAATACTCCACCAGGTTCTTCATCGTCAGCTTGTCTTTCTTGAACTTCCGGATCGTCAGCGTCGGGCCGTCGATGGCCAGCGGCGGGGCGATGACGTTGACGCGGCTGCCGTCCGGCAGGCGAGCGTCGCAGATCGGGGAGCTCTCGTCCACGCGGCGGCCGACCTGCGACACGATCCGCTGGCAGATGTTCATCAGCTGGCCGTTGTCGCGGAAGCGGACATTGGTCAGCTGGACCTTGCCGCCGACCTCGATGAACACCCGGCCGGCGCCGTTGACCATGATGTCGGCGATGTCGTCGCGGGCCAGCAGCGGCTCCAGCGGGCCGTAGCCGAGGACGTCGTTGACGATGTCCTGGACCAGATGCTCCTGCTCGGCCACCGACATGGAGACGTTCTTGATCGCCACCAGTTCGGCGACGATGTCGCGGATCTCTTCAGACGCGGCCTTGGTGTCGAGCTGGGCCAGCTGGGCCAGGTCGATGGTGTTCATCAGGGCGTTGAAGATCGTCGTCTTGGTGGCGTGGTAGTAGTCCGACTGCTCGCGCACGATCTCGGCGACAGCCTGGGCCTTCTTCAGCTGTTCGAAGCCGGGCGTGGCCTTGGGTCCCGGCGCGTTTTTCGCGTGGACCGGCTCGGCTTCGGGCCGGGGGCGCGACGCCAGGGCGTCGAGGCGGTCGGCCGCGGGCGAGGCCGGCTTGGCGGCGTAGGACTGGGCCTTGCGCGCGGCCGCCTGCATCTGTTCGGCGTCGGGTTCGCCGCCGAAGGCGAAGGCTTCCACCTGGACGCCGGGCGACGGCTGCGCGACGGGCGCGGCCGGGGGCGCGGGCCGCGGCGCGGTGGCGACATTGCCGGGCTGACCTGTGCGCTTGCCGAACACCCGTCAGGACTTCTTCTTGAACAGGCCGGAGAACATGGACTTGCCCTCGCCCTTGCCCGGCTTGCCCTTCGGTCCGGCGATCATCGGCAGTTCGCGGCGCGAGACGATCTGGGCCAGGGTCTGGAACGCCTCCGCGGCCTTGGACTTGCCGCCGGCGTCGAGGATCATCTGGCCGTTGTTGGCGGCGGCGCCGAAGACCTTGGGATCGAACGGAATGATCAGGCTGGGGTGAACCCCCAGGGCGGCTCCGAAATCCTTGGCCGGGATCTCCGGACGGCCGGGGACGCCGACCTGGTTGAGCACCAGCCGCGGCGGCGCGTCGTTGGGCCGGCCCTGACGGATCAGGTCGATCATGTTCTTGGCGTTGCGCAGGCTGGCCAGGTCGGGCGTGGCCACGATCACCACCTCGTCGGCCGCGATCAGGGTGCGGCGCATCCAGCCGGACCACAGGTGCGGCAGGTCCAGCACCACGAAGGGCGCGGTCGACCGGATCTGGGTGGTGACTTCCTCGAACGCTTCCGGCGAGATGTCCCAGTCGACGTCGAGGGTCGCCGGCGCGGCGAACAGGCTGAGCTTGTCGGTGCAACGGACCATCATCCGGTCCAGAAGCACGGGATCGAGGCGGTCCGGCTGGCTGAGGGCGTCGGCGACGCCGCTCAGCGGGTCCTGGTTGAAGTCGAGGCCGGCGGTTCCGAACGGCAGATCGTAGTCGACGATGACGGTATTGGCGCCGATCCGCTCGCTCATCGCATAGGCGGTGTTGTGGGCCACCGAGCTGGCGCCGGTGCCGCCGCGGGCGCCGACGAAGGCGATCGAACGGCCGACGAAAGGCTGGGCCGGGTCGGCGAACAGGCCGCCAATGGCCGCGATCAGCTGCAGCGGCTGCAGCGGGGCGACCAGATATTCGCTGACCCCGCGCCGCATCAGTTCGCGGAACAGCAGGATGTCGTTGGTGGCGCCGATGACCACGACCTTGGTGCCCGAGTCGCAGACCTCGGCCAGCTGATCGACCTCCCACAGCAGGGTCTGCGGGTCCTTCATGCATTCGACGACGATCAGCGGCGGGGTGGGCTCGTGCTGATAGGCCTCGACCGCCGCGGCGACGCCGCCGATGCGGATCTGGGTGGTGGCGCGCGACAGGCGCCGGTCCTGGCCCGCCCGTTCGGCGGCGGCGAGGGTGTCCTGACGCTCGGCGAACACGTGGATGGCGATGCGGGGGACCGACACCTCGGCGGTGTGGCCGCCGCTCAGAACCGGCGGCGAGAAGGCGGCGCTGGCGCCGGCGACCAGATCGCCGACCGGGTTGAAGCCGGCGGCGACGGGCATGGCGGAAGGAATGTCCGCCGCTTCGCGAACCGGCTGGGGCGCGGCCGGCTGGGCGACGGCGACGCCGGTCGGCGCCGTGAACTGAAGGGGCGGCCGCTGATCGAGGGGAACCTCGCCCGGGAAGGGCGCGGGAGCGGCCGGGTCCTGCATCGGGACCGGGTTCGACGCGGCGGTATAGCCGGCGTCGAGATCGAACTCATCGTCGAACTCTTCAAAGGGGCGGGGGGCGAAGGCGTTGCTCATGTCACGCTATTCCACGGCCCGTGCGATCTGGCCTTCCACGAGAGGCTCCTGCGGCGTCGAGCTGGCCTGGCCCTTGCGATAGTTGTCGAACACCACCGCCGCGCGGCCCGAGTCGGCCGGCGTCATCGGGCGGGCGCCGAGGATGTCGCGGGGGTCAGCGATCTGGGCCGCCATATTGGACGTGACGGCGCAGCCGAAACCGCCCGAACCCTGGTTGGAAAGCCGCGCCCCCATGTTGCGCGGTTCGGCCGAACAGTTGCGGATGGACGCCCGGAGGGTCTCGAACCCGGCCAGCACCGGCGCGCGCGGGTCCGGCGCGGCATAGGCCGCCATCTGGATACGCTCGCCGGGCACGCCCGACGACTGGAGATAGGCGCGGACGGCATAGGCCTGTTCGATCGCCACCGGATCGTCGCCCGCGGGAGCCTCGACCCGGATCTGGCTGGCGCCGGAGACGGCGTAGCGCATGGCGAGTTCGCGCAGGGCGAACTGCTGGTTCGAGGACAGACCCTGGTCGTGCACCGCCAGGGCGATGCGATCCAGCCCCGGTTCGACCTGGAGGGAATAGCGCGACAGCGGGGTCAGCGGGGCGGAGGTATCGCCGGCCGTCGAGGCGCAACCCGTTACGGCGAGGGCGAAGACGGCGGAGGCGAGGGCGCGTTTCACGGAGATCCTCATTCGATGACATAGCCCACGGGGCCGGCCCAGCCGTTGTCGGCGACCGCGGGTTCGCCGGCGGGGCGATACTGCTGGTTCAGCTGGCCGAACAGCAGGGTCTGGGCGTCATTGGCGATGACCAGGCCGTCGGCCGGCGTCTGCATCCGGCCCGGGGAAGTCGGGGAGACGATGTAGGCCTCGATGATGATGACCAGCTCGGTCTCGCCCGAGAGATAGTCGCGCGAGCGGAACAGGGCGCCGAGAACGGGCAGATTGCCGATGCCCGGCAGCTGGTCGATGTTCTGGCGGGTGTCCTCGCGCAGCAGGCCGGCGATCATCATCGAACCGCCGGACGGCAGTTCGACGGTCGAGGAGGCGCGGCGTACGTTGAGGGCCGGAATGACCAGGGCGTCGTCGTCGGCGCCGCCGAGGGTGAAGGCGCCGGACGTGGTCAGTTCGGACACCTCGGTCGAAATCTGCAGCGAGATGCGACCTTCGGACAGGACGATGGGACGGAAGGCCAGCCGTACGCCGAACGGCTTGAACTCGATGCCGATCGTGGTCTGGCCCGTGCTGGCGTCCACGCTGCGGCCCACGGGCACGGGAAACTCGCCGCCGGCCAGGAACTCGGCGTTCTCGCCATTGACCGAGGTCAGGTTGGGCTCGGCCAGGATGCGCACCAGGCCGGCGCGTTCGAACGCCTGGAGGCAGCCGCCGATGTTGTTGCCCGTCACCGTCGAATAGACGCTGGAGATCGTGCTGGTGACGGTGCGCAGGATCGGAGGCAGGGGGTCCGGCGGCGTCGTCGCGAGCGTGTCGTTCGCGCTGAACTGGGTCGTCCGCGTGTTGTTGTCGCGGTAGCAGGCTCCGCCGCCGCCCAACAGGGAGCCATTGACCCCATAGGTGTTGGCGCGGCCGAGGCTGAACTGCTCGGTGCCGTTGTTGAACACGGCGTCGGTGGAGAGGCCGAGCTGTTTGATGGCGGTGCGCTGCACCTCGATGACCCGGGCCTTGACCATGACCTGGTCGGAGCCGGCGATGGTCATCATGTTGATGACCTTCTCGGGAGCCGAGACGAAGGCGCGGGCGACCTGGCTGGCGCGATCGGCCTCGCCGGGGCTGCTGACCAGGCCGGTCAGGATGATGCTGTCGTTCACCGCCTCGGCCCGGACGTCCGAGCCCGGCATGACGCGGCCCAGGGTGTCCTGCAGGGCCGAGACTCCGGCGTCGACGCGGATGCGCAGCGACAGGATGGCGCGCCCGGCGGCGTCCAGCACCACGGCGTCGGTCTCGCCGGGCTGGAGCCCGATGATGGTGATGCGCCGCGGCGAATGCAGCATGGCCTCGGCGACTATCGGATTGGGGACGATCACGTCCCGGGCGTCGGACGGCAGGTCGATGGCCATCGACGAACCGCGCGGCAGATTGATCAGCTGGGCGCCCGCCCCGAGCGGCACGGCGGCGCGGGACTGGGCCAGAGCGGGAGTCGGCGCGGCGGGAGCCGCGGCGGCAAGGGCCAGGCCGCCGAGGGCGAGAGCGACAAGACGCTTCATCGGGCGCTTCATTGGACCACCACCACTTCGGGCGCGCCGCCGCGATAGACGCGGATGGCGGAGGATTGACGCGTGGCGGCGACCCTTCCCGACGGGCCGCCGGTGTCGGCGTAGGAGCGCAGCACCAGGCTGAGTTCACCCTCGGACTTGGCCAGGGCCAGGGCCTCGGCGTCGCGGGGGCCGACCTCGAGAGTGGCGGTGGCGCCGACCACGGCCTGTTCGTCGTCTCCGGCGCGGGTCGACTGGTCGATGGCCAGGACCTTGATGTTCTGCATCACCGTTGACGAGGCGAATTTCGACCGGTCGCCTTCCTGGGCGCCCATGTTGCCGAGCGTGGTCTCGCGGGTCAGCAGCACATCGACCCGGTCGCCCGGCAGGATGAAGCCGCCGGCGGCGGTCTCGACCGTGACCCGGATGGCCATGGCCCGCATGCCCGGCTCGAGGTAGGCCGCCATATAGCCGCTGTCGCCGGCGCGGACGATCTTGCGGCCGACGATCGGCTCCCCGGCGAGGATGGGTTCGCGCACGACCGAGCCGACATAGTCCGCCTTGGCGCCGCCGCCGGCGAGATTGGTCGCGGCGCGCGTGACCGAGGCCACGGCGCCTTCGGGTCGGGCCGCGGCCTTTTCCGCGCCGGCAGGCGCTTCCGCCGAAGGGATCGGAGTCGAACCGTCGGTGATGAAGGCGGGATTGACCTCGTCGACGGGCCAGTCCTTCCAGGCCAGATCGCCCTCGGTGAGGCGTTGTCCGGGCTGCAGATCCTTGGCCGCCACCAGCACCCTGGCCATGGGCCGCGCCGGCACGGCGGCCGCGGTGGCGACGGCGGTGGGGGTTTTCGAAGGCGATCCCATGGCGCGCACCACCAGGGCCAGGCCGATGGCGGCGACGGCGGCGATGCAGATCACGATGATTCGGGCGGGCTTCATCGACGGTCTCCGGCAGGCCCGGGCCGGACCCTCAGTCGGTCCTTCGGCCCCCTACCGTTAACGACCATGCCGGGCGCGGGTTAACGCCGGCCTAAGTCCCGGACGAACCCCGCTATCCTGCGATGAAGGCGGCCAGCAGCGGCGAGGCCGGGTAGGCCATCAGGGCGCCGGCGGCGATGGCGACGCCATAGGGGATGTCGCCCTTCGGCTCCATCAGCTGCACGATCCAGCCGGGCGCGCCCAGCAGGTAAGGACGCGAATAGACCCGGGCGAAGATCAGCACGAGGCAGAACAGCCCGCCCATGACGCCGGTCCACAGCAGGAACATGCCGGAGCCGGCGAGCCCGAGCCACAGGCAGGTCGCCGCCATCAGCTTGGCGTCTCCGCCGCCGATCCAGCGCAGGGCGAACATGCCGGCCCCCACGAGCAGGGCCAGGACCGCGAGGCCGATGTTCGTGGCCACCGTCGCCAGGTCGAGTCCAACCACCAGGGCGGCGGGGAAGAAGGCGAGGACGATCAGGCCGGAGATCCAGTTCGGGATCTTCATCGAGATGAGATCCTTCAGCCCCGCCACGATGACAAGGGCGGGCATCACGCCCAGAAGGATGAGGGTCAGGGAGTCCATGACCCCCGGTGTGACACGCGACGGGTTAAAACCGGGTTGCGACCCGCGAGCCGACGCCGGACGCGAAGAAGGCCGGAGCGTTTCCGCCCCGGCCTTCCGTCGGTTTCAGGACTGTCGTCGGACCCTTAGGCGCCGGCGGTGCCGCCCATGCCGGTCACGACGTCGTTGAACTTGGTCTTGATGGTCGTGCCCAGGGCGGTCACGGCCGAAATGATGACCACGGCGATGAGGGCGGCGATCAGGCCGTACTCGATGGCGGTGGCGCCCGACTCGTCGGACATGAATTTCGAAACGAACTTGGTCATTGGCTTTCCCTTTGGACGGAGTGAAGCGAGCTACTGATACAGGGGGGAGCCGGTAGCCCGCTTGACCCCCAAACGCAGGACTGTTTTCGCCGATATCGGTTAAAGTCGCGTGGTTGGTTGTGGTTACTTGCCCGTTTACTCTGAAAAGTTTTCATGCCCGGGCGTCCGGCGACGCGGGCCGCCGCCCGGACAGCAAAGGGGCCGGGGCGATTCCGCCCCGGCCCCCGCCGGTTTCAGATTTGTCGTCGGACCCTTAGGCGCCGGCGGTGCCGCCCATGCCGGTCACGACGGCGTTGAACTTGGTCTTGATGGTCGTGCCCAGGGCGGTCACGGCCGAGATGATGACGACGGCGATGAGGGCCGCGATCAGGCCGTACTCGATGGCCGTGGCGCCCGACTCGTCGGACATGAATTTCGAAACGAACTTGGTCATGGCTGAATTCCTTCTGTTCTAAAGCGAGCTATCGTTGACACCACCAGGGTCGACGGTTTGCCCGCTGGACCCCCTTTTGCATCCCCATCATCGCCCGCGCTGATTAAGGACGAGTAAAACGCCGTTTCCGGGAGCATCGATTTCTTCGTTGACGCCGTGTTTACTATAACTGACGCCCCGGTTGCCTGATTTCAGACTTTCTTGAGGTTTGCCGGGCAGGGTCCGATCACGCTCACGCGCGCGCCCGTTCACTGGAAGTCGACGCCATGATCCGCCCAAGCCGCCATACCCCCGCCCGTCTCGCCGTCGCCCTGACCGCGGCGGCCCTCCTCGCCCTCCCGACCGCCGGATTGGCCCAGTCCGCCCGGCTCAACGTCGAGATCGACCAGGCGGCGCGGGTGCAGCTGCGGGGTCCGGCCGGATCGGTCATCGTCGGCAATCCCCTGATCGCCGATGTGACCGTGGTGGATTCCAATACGCTCTACATCACCGGCAAGGGCTACGGCGTGACCGAGATCGTCGCCGTGGACACCATCGGCCGCACCGTGTTCCAGAGCGAGGTCGTGGTCAGCGAGGGCTCGGGGACGGGTCGGGTCCGCGTCTGGCGCGGCGGCCAGGCCACGGAGATGGCCTGCGGCTCGTCCTGCTCGCCCTCGGTGCGCGGGACCAGCGGCGCGGCGCCCGCCGCCCAGTAGCGGAGGACCGGTGTCGATCCGCCTCTTCAGCCGATCGCGAGGGCCGGCCCGCGCGGGCCTGGTCCGCCGGCTGCTGGCCGAGCGCGACGGATCGGCGGCGGTCGAATTCGGCATGGTCGCCCTGCCCTTCTGCCTGATGATGTTCGCCATCCTGGAACTGGGTCTGGTGTTCGTGACCGACTCCGTGCTCGAGAACGCCACGATCGAGACCGGCCGGCTGGTGCGCACCGGCCAGGCCAGCGCCCAGAACATGACGGCGGGCCAGTTCAAGACGGCTCTGTGCGGCCGGATGAGCATCTTCGCGTCGGATTGCGAGGCCCGCGCCACCGTCGATGTGCGGGAGATTCCGCAGTTCGCGACGACTCCGCCCGATCCGATGGCCGGCGGGACGTTCAACAACGGCGTGCTGACCTACTCCAACGGCTCCCCGGGCAGCCTGATGGTCGTGCGCGTCTGGTACCGGCAACCGCTGCTGACGACCTTCCTGGCCCAGGGCCTGTCGCGCATGAACGACGGCGCCGCCATGCTGACCGCCACCACCGCCTTCCGGAACGAACCGGCATGATGCGGCGCGGACTGTTCCCGAGACTGGCGGGGGACGAACGGGGGGTCTCCGCGGTCGAGTTCGCCATGCTGGCGCCGGTGCTGATCGCCTTCTATTTCGGCATGGCGGAATTCTGCCAGGGCTACATGGCCCAGAAGCGGATGGGGCACGTCTCCGCCATGGTCGCCGATCTGGTGGCGCAGGAGGAGGAAATCTCCACGGCGAGCCTGGACGACATCTTCGACATCGGCGGCCTGATCATGAAACCGTTCGCGACCACGTCGCTGAAGCAGCGGGTCAGCAGCGTGACCCGGACGTCGGGCGTGGCCCGGGTCGACTGGAGCCGAGGAGACGGCATGGATCCGCGCGCGGTCGCCTCAACGATCACCCTGCCCGCCGACCTGATCACCGACGGGGAGAGCGTCATCGTCTCGGAGGCGACCTATGACTACGACTCGCCGGTCGATTACCTGATGCCGACGATCACCCGCTTCTCGCACATCTACTACCTGCGGCCGCGCACCGTCGACCAGACCACCTGCAGCGACTGCTAGGCTCCGGCCAGGGCCTCCCGAAGCGCGCTGATCTTCGCCTCCGTTTCCGCCAGTTCCGCCGCCGGCGCGCTGTCCGCCACGATGCCGGCGCCGGCCAGGGCCCGGAAGGTCCAGCGGCCCGCCGCGCGCTGGAACGAGGCCGTGCGGATCAGCACCGAAGCCGTCATCCGGCCGTCATCCTCGATGAGAAACAGGCTGCCGCACCACGGGCCGCGCGGCGGCTCGTGCGCGGCGATGACCTTCATGGCCTGGTGTTTGGGGGCCCCGGTGATCGAGCCGGGGGGAAAGGTCGCCTCCAGCAGGTCGGCGGGGCCGACCCCGGGCCCTGCCCGGGCCGTCACGGTCGAGACCAGGTGATGGACGGTCGGATGGCTTTCCAGGTCGAACAGACGTTCGGCCGCGACCGATCCGGTCGCCGCGACCCGCGACAGATCGTTGCGCATCAGATCGACGATCATCAGGTTCTCGGCCCGGTCCTTGGCGCTGGCCTGAAGTTCCGCCGCCAGCGCGGCATCGGCCGCGGGATCGACATGGCGCGGTCGGGTGCCCTTGATCGGCCGGGTCTCGATGCGGCGCGCGACCGGGTCGAAGGTCAGGAACAGCTCGGGCGAATTGGAAACGATCGCCCGGTCGCCGAGCCGCCAGAAGGCGCCATAGGCCGCGGCCCGGCCGGCCAGCCGCAGCATGACGTCGAACGGATCCGCCCCCCGGACCAGGGACCCGGACCAGGCGCGGGCGATATTGGCCTGGAACAGTTCGCCGACGGCGATGCGGGCGACCACGTCGGCGACCGCGTCGAGGTAGGCCCGCGGGTCCGCTTCGGCGGCGAAGGCCCGGGCGGGCGGGTCCGGCCGGACGGGATCGACCGCTCCGGCCAGCCACGCCCCGGCGACATCGGCGGCGGCGGCGGCGGCGGCCGGATCGTCGCCGCGACCGATCGCATGGGCTTCGCCGGCATGGTGATCGAAGGCCAGCATGGCCGGATAGCGGGCCAGCATCAGGTCGGGCCAGACCGGATCGCGCGGCCCCGTGGCGACGCGGGCCCCGGCGTCATAGGCCAGCAGGCCGACCACGCCGGCCGCGAAATCGGGATCGCGCAGGACGGCGAGATCCGCCCCGGGCGAGAGGGGGCCGACATGCACCCGGTCGGGCTCCGCGGCGACGAACGACCAGCGGCCCAGGCCGCCGCCGTCGGACAGCAGGGCCAGGGCGCCGTCGCGGGTCTTCAGGCCGTTGGCGACCGCGAGCGGATCGCGCCACGGCCGGACGCGGGTTTCGACGGCGCGGACGCTCACGCCGTCAGCCGCTCGCCGATGCGGTCCCGCAGCCGCGTATCGACGCCCAGGGCCTGCGCCAGATAGGCGTCCGTCGAACCGTGCCGAGCCGCGATTTCGGCGAGGGCGGCGTCCAGCCAGGCGGCTTCGACGCCGAGGAAGGCGACCACGGCTTCGTGCGAGGCGAGGCGGCCGGTCATGGCCTGGAGCTGACGGGCGATGCCCGGGGCGCGGCGCTCCAGGTCGACGGCGGCGTTGGTCAGCAGATAGTCCTCGACCATGTCGTCGCGGTGTACCCCGAGCAGGGCGTGGGTCAGGGCGGCCAGCAGGCCGGTGCGGTCCTTGCCCGCCGCGCAGTGGATCAGCACCGGCCCGTCGGTTTCGCCCAGGGCGCGGAAATAGCGGGCGAACAGGTCGAGGTGGGACGGCTCGAACGGCAACTGGCGATAGGTTTCGGTCATGAACCGTCGGCCGGAGTCGGGGGTCAGGTCGGCGGTCTTCAGGAAGGTGATGTGGGGCGCCTCGCCGCCGTCGTCGTGGGCGCTTTCGATCACGGTTCCGGCGAAGCCCGCCGGCCGCTTCGAGGGCTGGTCGCGGCGTTCGGATGGCCGGCGCAGGTCGACCACTGCGGCCAGGCCGAGCGCGCCGAGGCGGTCGAGGTCGGCGTCGCTGGCGCGGGCCTGATGGCCGGCGCGGAACAGCCGGCCGGGCGCGATCCGCCGCCCCGCGGCCGTGGCGTAGTCGCCGTAGTCGCGGAAATTGTCGAGGGCGTCGAAACGGTGGATGCGGCCGGTCATCCGCCCTGTCTAGCCGAGGCGCGGGACGCTAACCACTCCCGCCGACGAGGCCCTGGAGGGCGTCGAGATAGGCGAGGAAGGCCTTGCGCCCGGCGGGGGTCATCGTGGCCTCTGTCAGGGGCTTGCGGCCCTCGAACCGCTTGGTCACGGCGACGAAGCCGGCATCCTCGAGCTTGCGCAGATGCACCGACAGATTGCCGTCGGTGGTCTGCAGCCGGGCCTTCAGGGTGTTGAAGTCGGCGCTGTCGACGCCCGACAGGACGGCCATGATGCCGAGGCGGACGCGGCCGTGGATGACCTCGTCGAGACGGTTGATATCGAAGGCGTCGGCCACGCTCAGGCCCTCGCCGCCCGCATCAGCAGGTAGCCGGGCAGGGCCATCAACAGGAACAGGGCTGCGGCGTAGGCGAGGTACTGGCTGGCCGAGCCGGTCAGCAGGGCCAGGGCCGGGCAGGCGGCGAGCGACGCGACCGCGAGCAGCCACAACCGACCGGACCTGAGCATGGCGGCGGTGACGGCCCAGCCCAGGCCGTAGAAGGCGAAGATGATGGAAGGGACCAGCCACATCGCCGTGAACCCCTGGTCCGGGCCCATGCGGTAGTCGTTGATCATCAGGGCCGTGAACAGGGCGAAGATGCCGAAGCCGACCGCGGTCCAGGCGGCGGCGAAGGCCCGGTTGGCGCTGGTCATCACGCCGGCCCGACCGCGCAGCCTGAGGTTCACGATCGTCAGGATGACGAGGAACAGAACCGTGGCGACCAGCCAGGCGACTCCCGTGGTCCCGGCGATCTCGCCCAGTCGATCCGTGACCCGGGCCCATTCGAACAGGCTGGCCGCGCCGTAGATCAGGCCGGCGGCCATCAGGATGGAGCCGCCCTTGACCGGCGCCTCGGCGCCCTCCTCGGCGAGCCGGCGCATCCAGGCGATGTCGGCGGCGGGGTCTTCGGTGTGTTCGGTCATGACGTCAGTCTCCTCAGAGTCGGCGGCCGTTGGCCAGCCACAGGCCCGGAAGAAGGGCCGCGAGCGCAAGGGTGAAGGCCTGGATCAGATTCTGGTCGGGGGTCCCGAACCGCGTCGCGGCGGCGGCGGCCCCGCCCAGGGCGACGAGGAAGAGGACGCCCATGTTGGAGCTTCCGTTGCGAACGGCGGCGACCGCCCAGACGACGGCGTACAGGACCAGGCCGGCGACGGCGGCCCAGCGCATCAGGCCCCAGTCTCCGGTCGCATAGCCGGCCGCCGCCAGGGTCAGGGCGACGGCGATCTGGATCAGGACGGCGGCGCGCGACCAGCCGGCGACGCGGCGCCCGGCCTCGCCCCCCGCCCGGCGCAGACGGACGAGGCCGATCAGGAAGACGCCGACCGCGACGGGCCAGCTGAGGCCGAGCACGGCCGGGTGGAGGTCGAGGGCGCCCCCGAGGACGGCCCACTGGAACAGGTTGGCCGAGCCGAAGGCGAGACCGGCCAGCAACAGCACCCGTCCGGCGCAGATCGCGACCGTGGCGTCGGAACGTGGCGTGTCGAAGGTCAGGGCGGCGGCGGTCATGGGTCGAATCTCCGTGTCGACCGTCTTATAGCTCAATCACTTTGAATTGTAAAGTACTTGGTCATCACCCTTCGTCAGACCGGTGGCGGGAGGCAGGCGGAGCGTCCGGGCCTTCGCCCGGATGAGCAGACTGGATACCGTTTCGGCGAAAGACGAACGCTCCGCGCGGCGGGTTTTCCGGAAGCTTGCGTCCGGTGGCGGTCTTATCGCCTTACCGCAGCGCCTCCGGCGGGCAGGCTGTCCCGGCGGAACAGTCCTGGAACG
>NZ_JAUYNX010000032.1 GCF_030704825.1 Brevundimonas sp.
TGCTTGCGACACGGTCCCCGGACCGGACGAGTATCCCCCTCGCCCCTGACGTCCGACATCCATCGAACCCCGGGCGAACGCCTGCCTTCAATTGGCAGGCCGGAACCGGGCCCCCGCTTCTCCACATCCCGCCGCCAGATCACGCAAGGCCTCTGCGCCTCCCCCGCGACGGAACGGGCAGAGTCTCGCACGGGTCCCACATGCGGCGCGTTGATGACGCTGCTTTTCCGGAAAGGCGTGGAAAAACAACGGACGGATCGCGAAAATTGCTGTGTCTGGAAATGAAATTGTCGCACGCGTTCCTTCTCCCTTGAGGGTCGGTCGGTCGCGATGCGACCTCCCTCCACCCTCAAGGGGAGAAGGCGCTGCGGCAGCGGCGGACCTCAGTGGACCGTCGGAACCTCGACCGAGACGCCGTCCGACACCGGGGTGATCGGCACCGACACCGAGGGGCCGGCGTTGGGGAAGTTGCTCTCGTCGCGGTTGGGCGCGAGGCCCTTCTCCAGCAGGTCCTTGATCTCCTGACCGGACAGGGTCTCGTACTCGAGCAGGGCCTGGGCCAGGGTCTCCAGATCGGCGGCCTTGTCGGTCAGGATCTGACGCGCCTCGTTCCAGCCCTCGGTGACCAGGCGCTTGACCTCGGCGTCGATGATCCGGGCCGTGTCCTCCGAGACGTTCTGACTGCGCGCGACCGAGTGGCCGAGGAAGACCTCCTGCTCGTTCTCGCCGTAGGCCACGGTGCCGAGAATGTCGGAAAAGCCCCACTGGGTGACCATGCGGCGGGCCAGTTTGGAGGCCTGCTGGATGTCGGACGAGGCGCCCGAGGTGATGTTCTCCTTGCCGAAGATCAGTTCCTCGGCCACGCGGCCGCCGGCCATGATGGCGATGCGGTCGACCATCTGCTGGTACTTCATGGAATAGCGGTCGCCTTCCGGCAGCTGCATCACCATGCCCAGGGCCTGGCCGCGCGGGACGATGGTCGCCTTGTGCACCGGGTCGGCCATCTTGACGTTCATCGCCACGATGGCGTGGCCGCCCTCGTGATAGGCGGTCAGGCGGCGCTCTTCCTCGTTCATGGCCATGGACTTGCGCTCGGCGCCCATCATGACCTTGTCCTTGGCGTCCTCGAAGTCGCGATGGGTGACCATGCGGCGGTCCTTGCGGGCCGCCATCAGGGCCGCCTCATTGACCAGATTGGCCAGGTCGGCGCCCGAGAAGCCGGGGGTGCCGCGGGCGATGGTCTTGACGTTGACGTCGGCGGCCAGCGGCACGTCCTTCATGTGAACGCGCAGGATCTTCTCGCGCCCGCCCACGTCGGGGTTGGGCACCACGACCTGACGGTCGAAGCGGCCGGGACGCAGCAGGGCCGGGTCCAGCACGTCGGGACGGTTGGTGGCGGCGATCAGGATGATGCCTTCATTGGCCTCGAAGCCGTCCATCTCGACCAGCAGCTGGTTGAGGGTCTGTTCGCGCTCGTCATTGCCGCCGCCCAGGCCGGCGCCGCGGTGACGGCCGACGGCGTCGATCTCGTCGATGAAGATGATGCAGGGGGCGTTCTTCTTGGCCTGTTCGAACATGTCGCGCACGCGGCTGGCGCCGACGCCGACGAACATCTCGACGAAGTCCGAGCCCGAGATGGAGAAGAAGGGCACGCCGGCCTCGCCGGCCACGGCGCGGGCCAGCAGGGTCTTGCCGGTGCCGGGAGGGCCGACCAGCAGGGCGCCCTTGGGAATCTTGCCGCCCAGACGCTGGAATTTGGCCGGGTCCTTGAGGAAGTCCACGACCTCCTGCAGCTCTTCCTTGGCCTCGTCCACGCCGGCGACGTCGTCGAAGGTCTTGCGGCCCTTGTGCTCGGTCAGCAGCTTGGCCTTGGACTTGCCGAAGCCCATGGCCCCGCGCGCGCCGCCCTGCATCTGGCGCATGATCAGGATCCACAGGCCGATGATCAGGACGAAGGGCAGCAGGCCGATCAGGGCGCTGATCAGCCACGACTGGCGGGCGGTCTTGACGTCGACGTCGGCGCCCTTGGCCTGGATGCTGTCCACCAGGGCCGCGTTGGGAACGGGGGTGATGACGGTGACCACGCGGCCGTCGCGCAGGTTGGCCTTGATGACCTCGCCCTTGACCTCGATGCTGGCGATGCCGTTGGCGTCGCGCGCCTTCAGCAGTTCGGAATAGCTCATCGCCTTCGGCGCCGCCGCCGCGGCCTTTTCGCCGCCGGGCGCAGCGGCCAGGCCGCCAGGACGGCTGACGGCCACATAGAAGGCCATGGCGCCCAGGATGATGACGCCCCAGATGGCCAGATTGCGCAGGTTCATTCTCGTCTCGGTCCTTCGCTGCGCCGGAGCGCCCGCTGTTCGGTAGTCTCAGCGCCCGAAAATAGGTGGTTCCGGGACGATGCGCCATGGATGGCGCCGCCGAGATCCCTTTCGTGCGTCATTCGGTCCAGCGCGAGCGCCAGTCTTTCCTCGACCAGCGACCGCGCCATGCCGACCCGCCCTGCAAGAACCGGCGCAGTCCCGTCGTTCCGGATCAGCACAGGCAGGGTCCCGCGCGCGGGAGGCGGCAGGCCCCTCAACACGGCCCGGTCGGCGCCGGACAGGGCCGCCATGCGGCCGGCCGCGGGGACGGCGGACCAGCCGGGGGCCTCGACCGTCAGCGCCCAGCGGCCGTCCCAGACGGTCCCGACGCCGGGCGGGAGCGGCAGGGGCGGACGGGGGCGGCGGATCAGCTCGCCCGCCTCGCGGGTCACGAGACTCTGATCGCCGGCGGCCTGGATACGGGCGCCGCAGAGGGTGGCGGTGAAATCCTCGCCGCCGGCCAGCCGGGCGTGAAGGGCGTCCAGCCGGTCTCCCCGCGGAAGCCGGTCGCCGCCGCCGACGCAGACGAGGGCGGCAGCGAGGGTGCGGGCGTCGGCGCGTCGATCGAGATGGACGAATCCCTCTCCCGAGGGGAGAGGGCCCGAGCGCACGGCGGCGAAGCCATCGTCCAGGCGCGAAAGGGCGCCGCCCGTCGTCGGCTGGCCATGCGAGCCTCCTCCGCCCAATGGAAGAAGGGCCGCACGCGCCCGACTGCGCGCATGCTTCGGGTCCTCGTTCGCCGGATCGTCGATCCAGTCGGCCCCCTGCCCCGCCAGCCAGTCGCGGACCTCCGCCCGGCCGGCGCCCAGCATGGGCCGGAGCAGCATCAGGCCGCGACCCTCGGGCCAGGCCGGAGACGGGGCCCAGTCGCGCAGACGGCCGAGGGTCGAGCCTTCGGCCCGCATCAGATCGCTCTCGGCGATGTCGTCCGCCGTGTGGGCGAACAGGACGACACGGGCTCCCGCCTCGCGGGCCGCGTCGGCGATGAGGCGGTGGCGGGCGCGGCGCGCGGCGGCGGACAGGCCGGATGCGGGTTTGGGCCCGGTCCAGATCAGGCCGCGCCAGTCGGCGCCGACGGCGCGGGCGGCGCTTTCGGCGAAGGCGGTCCAGCCGGCGCTGTCGGGGTTCAGGCCATGATCGACGGTCAGGGCCAGCAGCCGCCGGCCGTTCTCGCGCGCCCAGCCGGCGGCGACGCGCAGCAGGGCGACGGAGTCGCCGCCCCCGGACAGGGCGAGCGCGAGCGGATGGGCGAGGTTCGCTTCCAGCCGCGCGGACAGGGCGGCCCGGGCAGGGCCGGTCCAGTCGGCGGGGTCTTGCGTCAGCCCGGTCTCCGGGCCGGGGCCGGGGCCGCCGCGCAGCCGAGGCGGGTCCGCGTCTCGGCCGCGCGGGCGCGCACCGCCGGGCTGGCGGCCTCGGCGTAGCGGCGCGTGAACTCGGTCAGGGCCGTGCAGGCCTGGGTCTTGCGGTCGGTAGCGTTCAGGGCGTTGGCCAGCTCCAGCGTCGTGGCCGGGGCCCAGGGCGCGGCCGGCCAGCCCTGCAGCGCCGTCGCATAGGCGGACACCGCGCCGGCATGGTCGCCGGCGGAGACGCGCAGGTCGCCGAGGCGGCTGGAGGCCTCGCGGGCCTGGGGCGTGTCGGGCCAGGCGGCGATGACGGTCTGCAGGGCGCGGTCGCCGCGCGCGGGATCGCCGGCGGCCAGACGGGCGGCGGCGGTCAGGTCGCGGGCGGCGTCGCCGGTGGGCGAGGTGGTGGGGATGGGGGCGTTCAGCTCGGCCTCGCGCGCCGCCGCCGCCTCCATCGCCCGGATGCGGCCCTCGGCGTCCCGCAGGCGCGTCCCCAGGGCGCCGTTGTCGCGCGTGGCCTCGTCCAGCTGGAAGGTCAGCCGCTCGATGTCGCCGTTCACGCGCTGGACGGTGGCCTCCATGTCGGACAGCCGGCGGTCCATCAGGCCGACCCGGCCCTGCAGGGCCACGACCTCGGGGTCGGGTTCGATAATGACCGGCTGGCCGGCGGCGTTGCGCTGGGTGACGGCGCGCTCGAGGCGGCGGACGTTGCGGTCCAGCTGGTCCAGCCGTCGCTTGTCCCACTGCACGGGTTCGAGCGGCGCGGTCTGGGCCACGACCGCGGTCGTGCCCGCGATCAGGACGACGCCCAGCAGGGTGACCAGGGCGTTGCGCGAACGAAGGACGGAGGGGAGCTTCAGCATGGTCGTTGTCGTCCCACCGATTTGAGGCCGGTTCAAGGTCGCGGCCCCGTCGCCAGGGCGACAGGGCCGCGAGTCAGGTCAGCGCGTGGCGCCGGAGACGATGGCGGTGTGGGCGTTGCGGTTGCGGGCCCAGGCCTCCTCGGTGGAGCCGGCCGCGATCGGGCGTTCCTTGCCGTAGCTGATGGTGTCGATGCGGCCGGCGGAGACGCCGCGCTCGACCAGGTAGGCGCGGACCGATTCGGCGCGGCGGGCGCCGAGGGCGAGGTTGTATTCGCGGGTGCCGCGTTCGTCGGCGTTGCCCTCGATGCGGACGGTGACCTGCGGATAGCGCTGCAGCCAGGCGACCTGGGCGTCCATGCGCGGATAGGCTTCCGGCCGGATCTGGTAGCTGTCGAGATCGAAATAGACCCGGTCGCCGACGTTGACGACGAAGTCCTGTTCCGAGCCCGGCGCGGCCGCGCCCAGATTGCCGCCCGAGACCGGCCCGGCGCTGTTGTCGTCGTACTGGTTGTTGGACGGCGGCGGGACCTCGTTGCCGGCGCCGGAGGCGGCGGGCGTGCGGGGCGTACAGGCGGCGATCGCGGTCACGGCCAGGCCGACGGCGGCCAGACGGACGAGGGTCGAGGGCTTCATCATCGGGTCGTCTCCTTGAGGGCCTGGAGACCGGTGTCTCCAGCTTGGCTTTAAAGGGTTGCTACTGACGCGCCAGCGGTTTCGCCAGTCGCGATAACGCGGGTTTGAGCCGAAAGGCTCCGCTTGAGGTCAGGTGGGACAGCCGTCGGCGCCGCCGCCGCCCAGGTTGGCCGGCTGTTCGTCGAGCAGCGGCGACCAGGCGGGGTCCGTGCCCCGGCCGGCGTAGCCCGCCTGCGACACCACCCGGCCGGAGAGGTCGACGGTCCACAGCCGGGTGTCGCCGCCGGGGCTCTGGCGCGCGAACATGATGTAGCGGCCGTTCGGGGCCCAGGACGGGCCCTCCTCGAAATAGCTGGAGGACAGGATGCGCTCGCCCGAGCCATCGGGCCGCATGACGCCGGTCGAGAAGCGGCCGCCGCCCTGTTTGGTGAAGGCGATCAGATCGCCGCGCGGGCTCCAGTTCGGGGCGGTGTACAGGCCGCCGCCGCGGGCGATGGCCCGCTGGCCCGAGCCGTCGGCGCGCATGACGTAGATGCGGGCGCTGCCCGAGCGGTCCGAGGTGAAGGCGATCTGGCTGTTGTCGGGCGAGAAGGTCGGGGAGGTGTCGATGCCCGGGTCGCTGGTCAGGCGGCGCAGCTGGCGGCTGGCCAGGTCCATCACATAGACGTCGGTGTTGCCGCCCCGGATGATCGAGAAGGCCATCTTCGAGCCGTCGTTCGAGAAGCGCGGCGCCAGCACCTGGCCGTCGAATTCGCCCAGGCTCTCGCGCCGGCCGGTGGCCAGGTTGAACAGATAGATGCGGCTGTAATCCCGCCCGAGGGCCACATAGGTGATCTCGTTGGGGTCGTTCAGGGAGAAGCGGGGCGACATGATCACCTCGTCGCCCTGGGTCAGATAGACCGGGTTGAACCCGTCCTGGTCCGAGATGGCGAGGCGCGACAGGCGGTTCAGCTGGGTGCCGCTTTCGGAGACGAAGACCACGCGACTGTCGAAGAAGCCGGTCTCGCCGGTCATGCGCTGATAGATCAGGTCGGCGATCTTGTGGCCGATGCGGCGCCATTGCTCGGGGGTGGCGGTGAACTGGTAGGAGGCCAGCTGGCACTGGCGATAGGGGTCGTAGAGGCGGAAGCCGAAGTCGTTGCGGCCGTCCGGGCGGGGCGTCACCGCGCCGTACAGCACGGCCTGGGCCCCGATCGAGGTCCACTGCGGGAAGTTGGGGGCGTTGGCCAGGGTCAGGCCGGTCTCGATGAAGCCGGCCGGATCCATCGGCTCGAAATAGCCCGAGCGCCGCAGGTCCGAGCGGATGACGCCGCCGAGATCGGTCCCGTTCGGCCCGTTGAAATCGACGACGGCGATCTGCATCGGCCGCAGCACGCCCTGGTCGATCTCGACCTCGACCGGATCGGCGGACTGCGGCGGCGCCGGCGGCGTCTGGGCGGTCGCCGCGCTCACCGTCATCGCCAGGACGGCGACGCTGGCCAGAAGTCGGTTCAATCGCATCAGGGGCTCCCGCAAGTTCGACCTACGCCGGCCCTTATCGCCAGACCGTGCGCATAAGACCAGCATGGCCGCGATTGGGGCGACTTTCAGGCCCTGTCAGGCTTCGTCAGCGATTGCGGCAGGCGCGCTCGGTGTTGAAGGTCGGACGCCAGCGCCCGCCCTGGAAGCCGGCCGGCACGTCGAAGGGCGCGGTCTGGCGCAAGGCCCGGACGGCGCCGTCGGCGGCGGCGCGCCAGACCGGGTCAGACCGGGGCGCGATCAGGGTCGGGCCGGAGACGATGCGGCCGTCGGCCGACAGGGTGACGTCCATCTGGATGCGCAGTTCGTTCGCCCCGGGGATGTCGCAGGGCAGGATCCAGTTCGGATAGACCTGGTTGAAGATGGCCGTGACCTGCGGCCCCGTGGCCTGGGGCGCGGAGCCGGCCCCGGACTGTCCCGTCGCCGGGCGCGCGCCCGGGCGGGTCGCGGGGCGCGGCGGTCCGGCCAGGGCGTCGAGGTCCAGGGTCTCCTCGCGGCGGGGCGGGGTCGGGCGGGGCGGCTGGGCCGGCGGCCGGGTGCGCGGCGGGGTCGGCCGGGGCGTGGGCCGCGGCGTCGGCGCCTTCCTGACCGGGGTCGGCGCGGGGGCCGGAGGAACCGGTTCGGGCGGCGCGGGCTCGGGCGGCGGGGCGACCGGCGCGGTCGTCGCGTTGTCGGCCACCAGTTCCTCGGACGGATTGTCGGCCGCGGCGGCCTCTATGACCGTGTCGGACACGATCGAGACCGGCACGGCGGCGACGACCGGCAGGGGCTCGCGCGCGAAGCCGAGCAGGCCGTAGGCGCCGACGCCGAGAATGACCGCGGCGTGGAGGACGATCGAGGCCGTCAGCGCGGATCCGGGCCGTTCCAAGCCGTCAGCCCTCCGCATCCGTCGCGGCGGTGTCGGTAATCAGGTTCAGCTTTGTGAAGCCGGCCGCGTTCAGCCGGGCCATGACCCGCACCACGGCCTGGTAGGGGGCGCGGCCGTCGGCGCGGACGAAGACCGGTTTGTCGCGGGCGTTCTCGCCGCCGTCCTGGGCCACGCGCAGCACCAGCCGGTCCCACGCCACTTCGCTTTCGCCGATATAGATGGCCCCGTCGCGCTTGATCGAGACGACCACCGGCTCGTCCGAGGCGTCGACCGCCCCGGCCTCGGTCTTGGGCAGTTCGATCGGCACGCCGACCGTCAGCAGCGGCGCCGAGATCATGAAGATGATCAGCAGCACCAGCATCACGTCGACCAGGGGCGTGACGTTGATTTCGCTCAGGGGCCGCTTGCGCGGCCGTCTGCGGCCCCGGACGTGTCCGCCCCCGCCGCCACCCGCCAGGGCCATGCTCAGAGCTCCCGGCGGCTGTAGTCGCCCGAAAGGGGCTGGGGCGCGGGGGCCGGGGGACCGGCCAGCCGGCGCGCCACGGCGGCCTGCAGATCGTCGGCGAAGCTCTCGAGCCGGCCGGTGAACTTGCCCGCGTCGATCGAGAATTTGTTGTAGGCGATATAGGCCGGAATGGCCGCGGCCAGGCCGATGGCGGTGGCGAACAGGGCCTCGGCGATGGCCGGCGCCACGGTGGTCAGATTGGTGTTGCCCGCCGAGGCGATGGCCCCGAAGGCGTTCATGATGCCCCAGACCGTGCCGAACAGGCCGATGAAGGGCGAGGAGGTCGCCACCACCGACAGCACGCCCAATCCGTTCTCGACCCGCTGGCCCTCGCGCGCGATCAGGCTGTCCAGTCCCCGGTCGATGCGGGACATCAGCAGATTGGCCTGGTTCTCGGTCAACGGGCCCCGCGTCCGCGCCTCGCGCCAGTCCGCCAGGGCGATGACCAGCATGCGCGGCAGCGGGTGGTCCGGATCCGGCCCGGCCTGGGCCGCCACGTCCTCGAGCGACCGGCCCGAGCCGACGGCCTTCTCGAAATTATCGGCCTGGCTGTTCAGCGAGGCGAACCGAACGGCCTTGTCGATGATCACCGCCCACGACCACAGCGAGGCGATGGCGAGGCCGATCATGATCGCCTTCACGACGATGTCGGCTTCGAGGAACAGGGCCACGGGATTGAGCATCGAGGCGTCAGCGGCGAGGGTCATGCAAGGCGTCCTGGAAGTCTGTCGTCCCTGTCCACCGGACGGGCGTGGCGGTTGTGTGGCCGTTTCCGCCGGGTCTAGCGAGGTGCGGCCGCGGCGTCACCTGTCTGCACGTGACAGGCGGTCAAATGGCTACGCTTCCCGCTCCAGCCATGGGCCGATCTTGTCCCGCAGGGCCTGGGTCGGGCGTCTCGGCCGCCCGTCCATGTGAATGCAGACCACCTCGACCGCAGCCCGGCACAGGACGTCGTCGCCGCGCGTGATCGCCTGCGAAATCAGCAGCCGGGGCCCCTTCACCGCGTCATAGTGGGTGCGCACCACCAATGCGTCGTCGATCCGCGCCGGCCTGAGGAAGTCGAGCCCCATCTTCGAGACCACGAAGGCCATGGGCCGGTCGCCGTCCAGAAGTTCGGCGTGCCCCACGCCCATCAGCCGCAGGCAATCCGACCGCCCCCGCTCGAAATAGCGGACGTAGTTGGCGTGATAGACCAGGCCGGTGAAGTCGGTGTCCTCGTAATAGACCCGGACCGGCAGGCGATGCTCGCGGCCCTCGAACCGGCCGGCGGTGGGGCGGTCGGTCATGGTCGGGTCACGACCGGCCGCGGGCCCGGCGGCTCCGGGAAGTCCGGGCAGTCGGCGCTCATCATGGCCCGGAACTCGGCGTTCAGCGGATCGTGGCTCAGCAGCATCCGGTTGGGCCGGGAGATGAAGCCGACCGGACGGCCGCCGCGACCCGGCGCGACATAGCCGCAGACGACCCGCCCGCGTCCCGGCTCGATCAGCCTGACCTCGGCCGTTCGTCCCAGTTGCTCCCGCGCCTGACGCAGCACGCGCCGGGAGGCCGGTTCCTCGGTGAAGCCCGCCCCGGATCCCTGGGCGACGAACCACAGCGCCACGACGCCGAGCACCAGGACGGTCAGGCCCAGCACGGCGATCAGTCTGTCGGTTCGTATCGCCCTGCGCGCCATGCGACCTCCACGAAACGCGACCATGCCGGGGTTCGGGCGGCTCGGGAAGCCCGCGGATGGATTGGCCCGTCGCGGCATGGATGTTAGGTCTCGACCCAGCAATCGGGAGGGGATGATGCGACGCAACGCTCTGGCCTTGGCCGTGGTCCTGACGCTGGGGGCCGCCGTCCCGCTGCAGGCCCAGACGCCCGCCGCGACTCCGGCCGCTCCGGCGCCATCCACCCTGCAGGAGGCCATCCCGGTCATCGACGCGGCCTTCGACCGCTGGCAGGCCAACGCCCACGCCCCGGGGCTGGTCTATGGCGTGGTGCAGGACGGCCGGATCATCCACCTGCGGACCGCGGGCGTGCGCACAGTCGACGGGCCGGCCGTGGCGCCCGACAGCCTGTTCCGCATCGCCTCCATGTCCAAGGCCTTCACGGCGCTGGCGATCCTGAAACTGCGCGACGAGGGCAAACTGTCGCTCGACGACCTCGCCGAGACCCACGTGCCGGAGATGAGGGGCTGGACCTACCCGACCGCCGATTCGCCGCGCATCCGCGTCCGCGACCTGCTCAACCACACCGGCGGCTTCGTCACCGACGATCCCTGGGGCGACCGGCAGCAGGTCCTGACCGAGGCGGAGTTCACCCGCATGCTGCAGGGCGGCGTGCCCTTCACCCGCGCGCCGCAGACCGCGTTCGAATATTCCAACTTCGGCTACGCCCTGCTCGGCCGCATCGTCACCAACGTCTCGGGCCGGCCCTACAACGACTATATCGAGGCCGAGATCATGCGGCCGCTGGGCATGACCTCCAGCGGCTACGACGTCCTCGCCTCGCCCCAGGAACGCCGCGCCCTCGGCTATCGCTGGGAGAACGACGCCTGGTCGCGCGAGCCGGACATGCGGCACGGCGTGTTCGGTTCGATGGGCGGGGTGCAGACCAGCGCCGAGGACTATGCCCGCTGGATCGCCTTCCTGCTGTCCGCCTGGCCCGCCCGCGACGATCCCGAGACCGGCCCTGTCCGCCGTTCGACCGTGCGCGAAATGGCCCAGGGCTCCAACTTCGCCTCGCCGCGCGGCCGGACCGGCGCCGACGGCCAGCCCTGCCCCGGCTCCGGCGCCTACGGCATGGGCCTGCAGGCGATCGTCGACTGCGAGCTCGGCGGCTATCTGGCGCACGGCGGCGGCTATCCGGGCTACGGCTCCTTCATGATCCTGATGCCCGAGCGGGGGACAGGCCTGTTCGCCTTCGCCAACCGGACCTACGCCGGCCCGGCGGGCCCGCTGATCGAGGCCGCCTCGACCCTCGTGCGCGGCGGCCTCGCCCCGGTCCGGCCGCTCGCCACCAGCGATATCCTGGCCGAGCGCTACGCCGACGCCGGCCGCATCTGGGCGGCGGGAGACGTCTCGGTCGCGGAGGACCGGCTGGCGATGAATTTCCTCATGGACCGCTCGGTCGAGAACTGGCGCACGGTGCTGGGCCAGCTGCGGGCCGACGCCGGCGCCTGCGCGACCGACGCCCCGATCACCGCCACGGGCGCCCTGTCCGGAACCTTCCGCTGGACCTGCGACAAGGGCGTGATCGATGGCCGCCTGCTCCTGGCCCCGACCCGGCCGCCGACCATCCAGGCCGTGAACTTCCGCCTGACGCCGACGCCGGCGTCCTAGTCGTCAGTCGAACAGGGCCGCCTGCCCCGCCCCGGCGGGCTTCGGCGGCTCGGTCAGGCCGAGGTGGGCGTAGGCCCGGGCGCAGGCCATGCGGCCGCGGGGCGTGCGCTGGATGAAGCCCTGCTGCAGCAGATAGGGTTCGATCACGTCCTCGACCGCGTCGCGCGCCTCGGCGATGGCGGCCGCCAGGGTGTCCATGCCGACCGGCCCGCCGCCGTAGTTTTCGATCAGGGCGCGCAGGAAGCGGCGGTCGAGGCTGTCGAGGCCGGCCTCGTCGACCTCCAGACGGCTCAGCGCCCGCGCGGCCGCCAGCCGGTCGATGACCGGAGAGCCCTCCGCCCCGGCGAAGTCGCGCACCCGGCGCAGCAGTCGTCCGGCCACCCGGGGCGTGCCGCGCGAGCGGGAGGCGATCTCGCGCGCGCCCTCGTCGTCGACGGCCACGCCCATCTTGCGCGCCGCCCCGGTTATGACGCGGACCAGTTCCTCGGGGGTGTAGAATTCCAGCCGCAGCGGGATGCCGAAGCGGTCGCGCAGGGGGGTGGCCAGCAGGCCCGCGCGGGTCGTCGCCCCGACGAGGGTGAAGGGCGCCAGATCGATCCGCACCGAACGGGCCGAGGGCCCCTCGCCGATGATCAGGTCCAGCACATGGTCCTCCATGGCGGGATACAGGATCTCCTCGACCGTCGGGGCGAGGCGGTGGATCTCGTCGATGAACAGCACGTCGCGCGGTTCGAGATTGGTCAGGATGGCGGCGAGGTCGCCGGCCTTGGCGAGGATGGGGCCGGAGGTGGCGCGGAAGCCCACGCCCAGCTCGCGCGCCACGATCTGCGCCAGGGTGGTCTTGCCGAGGCCCGGCGGGCCGAACAGCAGGACGTGGTCCAGCGATTCGCCGCGTCCGCGCGCGGCGTCGATGAAGACCTTGAGATTGCCCCTGGCCTGCTCCTGGCCGACGAATTCCGACAGCGTCTGCGGCCGCAGGGCGCGGTCGTGCGTCTCGCCGGGGGCGGGCGATGCATCCACCAGCCGGTCGTCAGTCATCGCTCGCCCTCCCCATGCCGTCATCCTCGGGCTTGACCCGAGGATCGGAGGGAAAGCGGGGCTGTGCGCCGGAGATGGCCCTCCGGCATCGTCCAGACGGCCGCTGACGCAGCACCGGAAGGTCTGATCCTCGGGTCAAGCCCGAGGATGACGGCGGGAGGAGAAACATCACCGCCCCAGCTCCTGCAGGGCGGCGCGGATCACCGCCGACAGGTCGGCCTCGTCGCCCAGCCGGATCAGCGCCTGGTCGACGGCGCGGCGGGCGTTGACCTCGGCCACGCCCAGACCCAGCAGGGCCGACACCGCCTCGCCCGTGACGCTGGGCGACGGCGGGGCCAGGTCGGCGTGCGCCCCGGCGGCCGACGGCGTGAACGACACATCGCCCAGCGGCTTGCCCTTCAGCTCGGTGACGATGCGCAGGGCCAGCTTGGGACCGACGCCGTTGGCGCGGGCCACGGCCGCCTTGTCCTCGCGCGCCACCGCCGCCGCCAGCTCGCCCGGCGGCAGCACGTCGAGCACCGACAGGGCGGCCTTGGGGCCGACGCCCTGGATGCCGTTCAGGGTCAGGAAGGCCCGACGTTCGTCGCGGGTCAGGAAGCCGTACAGCCGCGGTCCGCTCTCGGCGTTGAAGGTGGATTCGATCTGCAGGGTCGCCTCGTCGCCCGGCGCCGGCAGGCGCTGCAGGGTGCGGGCCCCGCAGAACACGACATAGCCGACGCCGACGCAGTCGATCAGGCAGTGATCCGCCTCGACCTCGGCCAGCACGCCTCTGAGACGGCCGATCATGCGGCGCCTCGCAGGGTCGTCAGCAGGGCGCGCTTGCGCATCTGGGCGTGGGTGATGGCGACGGCCAGGGCGTCGGCGGCGTCGGCCTTGACGTCGCCCGCCGAGGGCAGAAGCCGCTTCACCATGAAGGCGATCTGGGTCTTGTCGGCGTGGCCGGCGCCCACCACCGCCTTCTTGATCAGGTTGGGCGAATATTCGGCGACCGACAGGCCATGCCGCGCCGGGGCCAGCATGACGGCGGCGCGGGCGTGGCCCAGCTTCAGGGTCGAGACGGGGTTCATGTTGACGAAGACCTCCTCGATGGCCGCCTCGTCGCAATCATGCGCGGCGCAGACCTGGCCCACCGCCTCGAGCAGGAACAGCAGCCGTTCGCTGAACGGCGCGGCCTCGGGCGGGGCGACGACGCCGTGGGCGATCCAGCGCAGGCGCGAGCCCTCGGCCGCCACCACGCCCCAGCCGGTGCGCCGCAGACCGGGGTCCAGTCCCAGGATTCGAGTCGCTGCGTTCGTCATTCGTTCCAGTCATGCCCCAAACAAGGTTGACGGACAATGACCGGCCGTCACTCCTCGCGCGGCAGGATCGAGAAGCCGGCGAGGCCCGCCTGGCCGCCGAGGCGGGCCACCAGGCCGTCGACGTCGATCGGCATGGCCCCCTTCACCTTCAGATGATGTTCGTGGATGGCGCCGTCATGGCTCATCACATGGCCGAGCCGCACCACCTTGACCCCCTCGCCGCGCAGCAGGTCGCGGACGGCCTGGCCGGTCGGGGCCTCGCCGCGCTTCCAGCGCAGGGTCACGTCCATCACCCCGACGTGGGGCAGTTTGGCGTCGATCAGGCGCAGCACGGCCAGCACGCCCACGGTGGCGCCCGACCCCAGCAAGGCCAGGTCCAGCATCCCGACCCCGAACAGCACCCCGATGGCCGAGGTCACCCACAGCGAGGCCGCCGTGGTCAGGCCGTGCACCGAGAAGCCCTCGCGGAAGATCACCCCCGCGCAGAGGAAGCCGATGCCGGTCAGCAGGCCGTGCGACATCCGGGTCGGATCGATCACCACCGTCTGCCCCGGCAGGGCGTCGAAGGCCCAGGTCGACTGGTGCATGGCGGCCAGCATCAGCAGGCACGAGGTCAGGCACACCAGGATGTGGGTGCGGAAGCCCGCCGGATGGCCGTGGTAGGTGCGCTCGACCCCGATCAGCCCGCCCGCGACCATGGCCGCCGCCACCGGCCCCACCAGCTCCCAATTGATCAAGAATTCGCTCCGCTGACTGACGAATCTTCAGCCTAGTCCCGGCGGAGCTCCGGGATCAAGGACTCCGCTCTATTCCGTGGTCGCGCCGTCGAAATGCTCCTCACTGGCCTCGGCCTCGGCCCGGGTGGCGCGGACCACGCCGTCGCGGTGCTCGGGCGGACCGTACAGGGTGTAGAGGGTCAGGGGCGCGTCGCCGGTGTTGATCACATTGTGCCGGGCGCCGGAGGGCACGATGATGGCGTCGTCGTCCTTGATCGGCGTGCGCTTGCCGTCGATCAGCACCTCGCCGGAGCCGGATTCGATCCGGAAGAACTGGTCGTGGCCGTCGTGGACTTCCTCGCCGATCTCCTCGCCCGGCTTCAGCGCCATCAGCACCAGCTGCAGGTGTTTGCCGGTGTAGAGCACGCGCCGGAAGTCGGCGTTGCCGGTGGTCAGGGTCTCGATGTTGTCGATGAAGCCTTGCATGGGCGGTCCTTCAGGAGGGGAGGCGACGGGGCTCCCGGGAGATCGTCATTCGACGGTGAAGTTCAAGCGGGCGTCAGTCGTCGCGGGGATCCAGCCGGTAGCCGGTGACGCCCTCGACGGCTTGCAGGCGCGTCGCCAGCGCCTTCAGGCCCGCCTCCCCGTCCAGTTTCAGGCGGAAACTGCGGCGCATGCTGTCCCCCCTGTCGACGAGTTCGAACCGGTCGGCGCGCCGGGCCCGGTCCAGACCGGCCAGCGCGGCCTCAATGCGGCCCTCGGCCTCGGGGTCGGCGCGCCGCCAGACCACCTCGGCGTCCACCACCGACTTCTTCGGCAGCTTCATGTCGATCAGCCTCAGGACCACCAGGATGACGGCCGTCAGCACCGTTCCCGTCGCGCCCAGGGCGAACAGGCCCGCTCCGAACAGGAGGCCGATGGCTGAGGTGATCCACAGGGACGCCGCCGTGGTCAGGCCGTGGATCGAGAAGCCGGCGCGAAAGATCACGCCCGCGCACAGAAAACCGATGCCGGTCAGCACGCCGTGGGCCATCCGCGTCGGGTCGCTGACGATCTCGGTCTCGGCCAGGGGCGCGAATCGCCACATGCCCTGCGAGACCGCCGCCTCCATCAGCAGGGCCGAGGCCAGGCACACGAGGATGTGGGTGCGGAAGCCCGCCGCGCGACCGCGCCACTCCCGCTCGAACCCGATCAGTCCGCCGGCAAGGACGGCGGCGAGCAGGGGCAGGGCGAAGTCCGGCAGGTCGGTCATGTCCATGCCCATGGCAACGGTTGGCCGCGGCGCCCCGTTCCGCCTGTCCGGCCGGGGCGGAACCGGATATCGGCCCCGGGCATTGAAACGCCTCAGGGAGATCGACATGAGCCTCGCCGAGACGGATCACCGCGTGCCCGGCCCCGGCCTGTGCGCCAGCGACTTCGCCGCCCTTCGGACCGAGGTCCTGCGCACGGGCGTCAAGCTGTCGGACGAGCAGTTGCTCGACCTCGCCGACGGCCTGCACAGCCTGATCCGCCTGCGCCGGCCCGGGCGGCCGATCCGGCGCCACGACGGCTGGATCGAGCCCGAGCCGCGCGCCTTCGCCTGACCGGGCTCAGCCCGTGTATTTCGCCAGGTCTTCGTCCGAGATGTCCTCGTTGGAATAGACGTTCTGCACGTCGTCCTCGGCGTCCAGGGCGTCCAGCAGCTTCATCAGCGTGCCGACCGCCTCGCCAGTGACCGGCACCTCGTTCTGCGGCCGCCAGACCAGTGCTGTCGATTTGGCGTCGCCCAGGATTTTCGACAGGGCCTCGGCCACCTCGTTGAGGTCCTCGAAGCTCGTCCAGATGGTGTGGCCCGGCGCGTCCTCGTAGATGTCGGGCTTGACCAGATCGCTCTCGACGTCCTGGGCGCCCGCCTCGATGGCGGCCTCCATGACCGCGTCCTCGGTGCCGGCCTCGGCGGGATAGATGATCCGGCCGACCCGGTTCCACATGAAGGCCACCGAGTTCATCTCGCTCAGCGCCCCGCCGTTTTTCTTGAACGCCGCGCCGATGTTGGAGGCGGCGCGGTTGCGGTTGTCGGTCAGGGCCTCGACGATGATGCCCACGCCGCCGGGGCCGCGGCCCTCGTAGCGGACCTCTTCCATCGTATCGACGTCGCCGCCGGCGGCCTTGTTGATGGCGCGCTGGATCACGTCGCGCGGCAGGCTTTCGGCCTTGGCGTTGTTCACGGCCAGACGCAGGCGCGGGTTCATGGCCGGATCGGGCATGCCCAGCTTGGCGGCCACGGTGATATCGCGCGACAGCTTGGAGAACAGCTTGGACCGCTGCGCGTCGGCGCGCCCCTTGCGGTGCATGATGTTCTTGAATTTGGAATGGCCGGCCATGTGAGTCTCTTGTTGGGCGCTGACGCTCGCGACGCGGTCGCTCGCTGCTTGAGCGCTCGACCGGTGCGGGTGAGCCGGGCATCTAGCCGATGGCGGCTCGGCTGTCACGGCGCAGGAACCGCGAGGCTGGCGGGGCATTCCGCAAGCGAACCCGCCGGAGCCCCTCCATGACCGCCGAAGACGCCATCTACGACGCCGACCTCTACGCCGACGGCGATCTCGACGACGCCGACATCGTCGAATGGTACGAGGCCCGCCCCGTCACCGTCCCGACCGCCGTCGCCACCGGCGCCATCGTCGCCGCCTTCGCCCTGGGCGTGCTGACAGCCGTGGGGGCGCTTGCGCTCATGGGGCGGCTGGACGACTAGGCCTTCAGGCTCTCAAGGAACCCGCGCATCTTCTCGTCCACGGGCACGGGCCGTTTGCTCTCCCGGTCGACATAGACGTGGACGAAATAGCCGACCGCCGCCGCCTCCTGCTCCTTGTTGCGGAACAGACCGATCTCGTAGCGCACCGACGAGGTGCCGACGTGGGCGACGCGGACGCCGGCCTCGATCTCGTCCGGGAAGGCCGTCGGCGAGAAATAGCGGCAGCCGGTCTCCACCACCAGGCCGATAGTTTTGCCCTCGTGGATGTCGATCACGCCGTTGACGACCAGCAGCCGGTTCACCGCCGTGTCGAACCACGAATAGTAGACGACGTTGTTGACGTGGCCGTAGACGTCGTTGTCCATCCAGCGCGTCGAGATGGCCTGGAACCGGCGATAGTCGCCCCGCTTCGTCCGTTCGATCGTGCCGGTCATGAATTCTCCCTTGGTGCGCTAACGCTCGCGACGCGGTCGCTCGCTGCTTGAGCGCGATTTTGATTCCGCGCGTCTCGGCGCGCCTGTTATCAGCCTTGGGCTTGGCGGACGCGGCGTCAAGCGCCTAGCCTCACCGGATGCAGACCATCGCCGCCGTTCTCAGGACCACGGGCGCCGCCCGCCCCTATGCCGACAGCCGGCCGCTGTCGCTGGAGACGGTGACGCTGGATCCGCCGGGACGGGACGAGGTGCTGGTGGCGGTCCGGGCCGCCGGCCTGTGCCATTCGGATCTCAGCGTCATCAATGGCGACCGGCCCCGACCCTTGCCGATGGCGCTGGGGCATGAGGCGGCGGGGGTGGTCGAGGCGCTGGGCGAGGGCGTGACGGACCTGACGGTCGGCGACCATGTGGTCATGGTCTTCATGCCCAGCTGCGGCCATTGCGACCCCTGCGCCGGGGGGCGGCCGGCGCTGTGCGAGCCGGGGGCGGCGGCCAACGGCAAGGGCGAGCTGCTGGCCGGCGGCCGGCGGCTGCACGACGTCGCGGGCGCGCTCAATCATCACTTGGGCTGCTCGGCCTTCGCGGCACACGCGGTGGTGTCGCGGCGGTCGCTGGTGAAGGTCGACCGCGACCTGCCGTTCGAGCACGCGGCCCTGTTCGGCTGCGCGGTGCTGACGGGGGTGGGGGCGGTGGTCAATACGGCGCGGGTGCGGGCCGGCCAGTCGGTGGTCGTGGTCGGGCTGGGCGGAGTCGGGCTGTCGTCGGTGCTGGGGGCCCTGGCGGCGGGAGCGTCGCCCGTCATCGCCGTGGACCTGAGCGAGGACAAGCTGGCGCTGGCGCGGTCGCTGGGGCCGGTGCGGACGGTCAACGCCGGCGACGCCGATGCGGTGGAGCAGGTCCGGGCGTTGACGGGGGGCGGGGCGGAGTTTGTGTTCGAGATGGCCGGCAGCGTGCGGGCCCTGGAGGCGGCGTGGCGGATGACGCGGCGCGGCGGGACCACGGTCACCGCCGGCCTGCCCCCGCCCGAGGCGGCGCTGGCGGTCAATGTGGTGCAGCTGGTGGCCGAGGAGCGGACCCTGAAGGGGTCGTACATCGGGACCTGCGTGCCGAGCCGCGACATCCCCCGCTACGTCGCCCTGTTCCGGCAGGGACGGCTGCCGGTCGACCGGCTGCTGAGCGGGACGATCGGCCTGGAGGGGATCAACGCCGCCTTCGACGATCTGGCCGACGGGCGCACCGTCCGCACCGTCATCACCTTCTAGCGCCCCCCTCTCTCTCAAGCCTTGTCGCGGATGCGCATGGCCCCGCCGGCGGCGCCGGTCTGGACCTCGAAACGGCCGGTGGCGCGGAGCAGGTCGGACAGTTTGGCGCAGCCGTAGGTGCGCTGGTCGAAGTCCGGGTAGGCGTTGCGCAGCCGGTCGCCCAGGCCGCTGACCGTGACCCAGCCGTCGCCGTCCTCGTCCAGTTCGGAAATCACCGCGGCGACCAGGCGCGCCGCCTCGGCCGGCTTGCGCTTGCCCGAGGCGGCGGGCGTCGAGGCCGTCGCCGCCGCCCGTCCGCCGCCCGCCGGAGCCGCGCTTTCGGGCGGCTGGGCGATCAGGTTCTCGGTGTAGATGAAGCGGGTGCAGGCCTGGCGGAAGCTCTCGGGGGTCTTCTGCTCGCCGAAGCCGTAGACGTCGACGCCCTCCTCGCGGATGCGGGAGGCGAGGCGGGTGAAGTCGGCGTCGGAGGAGACGAGGCAGAAGCCGTCGAACCGACCCGAATGCAGCAGGTCCATGCCGTCGATGACGAGGGCGATGTCGCCGGAATTCTTGCCCTTGGTGTTGGCGAAATTCTGCTGCGGCTGGATGGCGTAGCGGGCGAGGACCTTGGTCCAGCCGGTGAGCTGGGCGCTGGCGAAGTCGCCGTAGATGCGCCGCGCCGAGGCCTCGCCGAGGGTGGCGATCTCGGTGAACAGGGCTTCGGCGATGCGGGCCGAGGCGTTCTCGGCGTCGATCAGCACGGCGAGGCGGGGGGCTTTGGAGACGACGGTCATGGGCGGCGGCTTTCGGGGGCGGCGAGGCCGGAAGCTGTCGACCGCGCCGCCCTCCGGGTCAATGCCGTCAGTTGGCCGCCGCGGCCGCCGGCGCCGGTCCGACCAGCAGGGCGTCGACCGGCTGCACCACCCCGTTCGAGGCCAGGGTCTCGGTCCCGGTCAGGCGGGCGCGGGCCCCGTTGTCGCCGGCGACGATCACCACTCCACCCTCCTTCGAGAAGGTCAGCAGGCTGTTGGCCATGGTGCGCATCTGCACCTCGCCCGAGCCCTCGCGGGCGATGGCGGCCTCGATGTCGGCCCGGGTCAGGGCGCCCGGCACGATATGGGCCCGCAGCAGGGCCGCGCCCTGGGCCTTCATCGCCTCGTCGCCCAGATCGCCGGCCGAGGCGGTGAAGGCCGCGTCCGAGGGGGCGAACACCGTATAGGGGCCCTTGCCCGCCAGCGCCTCGCCGAGGGCGGCGTTGTCCAGCACCCGCTCCAGGGTGCCGAAGGCGATGTCGCCCTTCAACGTCTCGGCGAGGGTCCGGGTCGAGGGCGCGGCCGTCGCCTCCGCCGCCCCGTCGGCCTTGCCGGCGCCGTCGCCGCAGCCGGCCAGGGCCATCGCACAGAGAAGGGGCGCCAGCGCCCGGCGCATCGTCGTCTTCGCCATGGTCACGCTCCGGATCAGGTCAGCAGCTGGATGACGGCGGTCACCAGCCGGGTCGTGGGATCGGCCTGGTACAGATAGCCGTCGTTGTAGCGGTACATGGCGTCGGGGCCGTCGACGTACTGGCCGCGGTAGGCGTAGGGCACGTTGTAAACGTCATAGCCCGGCGGCAGGGGCTGGCCGACGTTCAGGTTCTGGCCGGTCAGCAGGGCCGCGATCTGGCTGATCCTCTGGGTCTGGGGATCGACGCCGTACAGGGCGCCGTCGGCGTAGCGGTAGTCCCGGCCCTGCGGCAGGCCGTAATAGCTGGAATAGTAGGCGGGCGCCGGCTGGTAGGCGTACTGCGACGGCCATGTGGCCCCGGGGGCCAGGGCCCCGCCCAGCACGGGCAGCCAGCCGAGCAGCGAGCCCTGCGAATTCATCCGGTACAGATAGCCGTTGTCGTAGCGGTAGCGGTAGTCGTCGCCGCGCGTGCGCCACAGCCAGTCGTAGCGGTCGGCGGCGGCGATCCGGCGCGCCTGTCCCGGCGGCAGGCAGCCGTTGTTCTTCCGGGCCAGTCCGGGCGGGCAGCCGGCGATCAGGCCGCGGTCGTCGTCGCGGCGGAAATAGACCACGGGCTGGCCGTCGCGGGTCTGGAACACCTGACGCGCCGCCTCGCGGCGGATCTCGCGGCGGTCGTCCTGGCGGTCGTCGCGGCGGTCCTCGCGGCGGTCCTCGCGATCGTCGCGGCGATCCTCGCGCCGGTCGCGCACGGCCTCGACGGCCCGGGCGGCCGGACCGTCGGGACGTTCGGCGCCGCGCGCCTGCCCCCGGCCGGGCGCGTCGTCGCGGCCCTGGCCGCGGTTGTCGTTTCCGCCGCCGCGCTCGCCGCGGTCCTGGGCGCCGTGGGCGCCGCCTTCGTGTTTGCCGCCGCCCTTGCCGTTTCCATGGTCCTGCGCCAGCGCGGGCGGGGCGGCGGCGAGGGCGAGAGCGAGAGCGGTCGTGATGGGTGCAAGCCTGTACATGGGAGCCTCTCCGGGTTCCGGCACACAACGTTCGCGGGGTGGGGGTGTTCCGCCCCCCGGGCGCCGCCGGGCCCGGGTGTTTCAGGATGAAACAGGGGCGTCTTCGGGGTCGGGGCCGAGGCGGACGGTCGGGGGACGGGGTCTCATGGCGGCGTCCTTTCTGTGGCGTCCTCCCCCGGGGGGAGGAACAGGACATGGCTGTTCGCCGCTTCGGGAGAGCGGTGTGGGGAGGGTGCGGGGCGGCCGGGCCTCGCCCGGTGCTGATGTGTTTTACCGTTTCGACGAGACAGACAGCCCCGCGCGGTGCGTTTTCCACGAGCCCTCCGGCTGGCGGCCTTCGTGCGGGCCTTGCCGGATCATCCGCCCGGCCCATTGCTGGACCGGACGCGGGGCGAACGTCGCGCCATCGAGGCGGATCGGTTCGCTCCCCAGGCCCGCGGCGAGGCAGGCGGACGCCATCCATCGACGTCCGCAAGGACCCCCGAGGTACCCTTCCCCCGGGCTTCATCGCTCGACCACAGCCCGCCGTCATCGAGAACGTGGATCCGACGCCCTCCCCGCCGACGGGATGGGAAAAGGATAAGGCCGGCGGGAGGGGGCGTTGCGAGAAACCCGCTTCAAAAGAGCAAGGCGTTGATCGGAGGAGATATTTTTTCGCCAACGCGACTATATTGAGAGGGCAGCGTCACGGCCCCTCGCTTCCGTCTCCCGTTGGGAGAAGGTGGCCCGAAGGGCCGGATGGGGGTCGGTCGGCTGAAGCGGCGAAGCCGCCCGTCGGCAGTCGACCCACACCCTTTCGCGCCAGAACGACGGCTGCGCCGCCGAGCGCTCAAGCCCTCTCCCATCGGGAGAGGGATCATCAGTCCTGCCGCTGATTGGCGAGAGCCAGGAACGCCGTCAGGTCCAACAGCCAGTCCTGCTGAGCTGGCTTGAAGGTTCCGTGCAGACGACGCGGAACGACGAGTTGCAGCGACTTGGCTTGCATCTCATCGGTCTGATTTTCCGAGATTCCGGGTTCGAGTGTGAGGAGGTGCTTCTGGTCAATCCGCTCCGCTTCAGAGAGCACTTGTCGCCAGCGATCCTTCAAGGTGGATTTGGCTCCGAGCATAGTCAGCCATTTGGCAGGAAAATCTGCATCCCGATATTCGGCGACTCCCGGAAACAAAAAATCTGGCTTGTTCCGATTCTCCGTTTCCGCGCCCCGCGTGTACCGGACACGCTGCGCCTCGAAGACCGCTTCAAGATGGTTTTCGAGCGCTTGCCCGGCCCTCGCCTTTCGTCGGTTCTGCACACTCAGCGAGAAGGCAAGAAAGCCATCTACATCAACCACACCCGAAGCTTGAAATCCATTGGCGACTCTGTCGGCAACGACACGGCGTTCGAGCCGGCGGAAGAGTTGCTCTTCTCGATCCAGCCAGTCCACAAGCGCCCCGTCCGGATCGTCAGCGGCTGAAACTTCCGGCAGAGAAGCTCTCGCCAAAGCGGAAAACACCTTGGCTTTCGGAAACACCAGGCCGAACGGATCGATCAGTTGATCGAGACGGACTGCCTCGGGTTCTTCCGGCTCGATAGCAAGTTCATCCAGGACGTATCTGGCGACAAATCCAAGCTCAGTATCGTGCGCAGCATCGAGATGCTGAATGGTGACCTTTTGCTCTTCGGGGGGCTCCAGGCCGAAAAGCCAGAGAAGCTGATTCTGAGTGGTTCCGGCTGCCGGAGTGACGATCGCCAACAACGACCCGTCGCGATGGAGGGCGATGATCAAAAGGTCACCGACGGACATGGTTTCGGTGACGGTGTTGGTCGAATAGTAGAGGTGGAACTCCGCCGAGCGCGGCTTGCCCTTCCGCACATTGGACCAGCTCAGAAAGCCCTCGTCAGTGAACGAGCCGTCTTCGTCCGAGAGCCAGATAAAACGAGTCGGGACTTCCTTGCGATCATCCTCGCCAAGCAGTTGACGAAGCGACTGAATGCCCTGGAACTCGTGTTGGTTGGAACGCTCAGTAATCGTCTCAACCAAGGTCAGCCGCTTGGCGACGGCCCCCACGAAGAGGCTGGAAAGCATTCCTCTTCGCACTCTAGTCCCCTTGGATCATCAGATGCTCGCGATCTGAGATGAGCCAGTCTGCACACCTCTGCACCACGTCATCAAGGGCGAGGCGCGACTTGCCCTTCAATGCACACTCCCAGATCGTGGCGACTCGCCAGCCAGCGGCGGACAGTCGCTCCTCCGCGACACAATCGACTTCCCGGTTTCGCTCAATCTTGCCGCGCCAGAACTCCGGTCGCGTCGAGGGCCATTTGAACAGATGGCAGCCATGCCCATGCCAGAAGCAGCCGTGGACAAGGATCACCGCCCGGTGCTTCGGCAGGCAGATGTCCGGCTTGCCCGGCAGGTCGCAGTGCAGGCGGTAGCGGAAACCGCGCGCGTGCAGGGCCTTGCGGATCAGCAGTTCGGGCTTTGTGTTCTTGCCCCGGATGCCGGACATCATCCGGCTGCGGGTCGCCGGATCGACGACGTCAGCCAAGCCCGGCCTTCGGCCGTTTCCCGAGCGCAGCGAAGAGGTGCGGCTTCATATGTTCGGCGACGGCTTTCACGGCCGGCACCACAACAGAATTGCCGAACTGGCGATAGGCCTGGGTGTCAGACACGGGGATGAGGAAATCGTTCCCCTGGGCCTCGTCGAAGCCCATCAGGCGCGAACATTCGCGCGGAGTCAGACGCCGAGGGCCCTTGCCCTCCTGTTTGACGAGGATTTCCGACCCGTCCTTGTAGTACCGGGCGGAAAGCGTCCGGGCCACGTCGTCGGGCCCGACCAGGCCGAAGCCGAAACCGTTGCCCGCCGCCGTATGCTTTTCCTTGTACCGCTGGAGGTAGTTCCAGAGATGGTCGGTCAGGGTGTATTTGTCCGACACCCGCCCCGAGTTGCCCACGGTGAACCGCTGGTCGGGAGCCTCCGAGCCATCGCCAGGATGCAGGATGGTCGCCAGCTTCGGCGCGGCGTCCGGCAACTTCATATCGGCGAAACGGAAACCCTGGTCCTCGCGGAAGCCGATGATGAAGATCCGCTCGCGATGCTGCGGCGTCCAGTGGCGTCCGTCGATGACGCGGAAGTCGATCGTGTAGCCAAGCTCGTTCGTCAGCACGTCCTTGATGGTCTGGAAGGTCTTGCCCTTGTCGTGGCCCACCAGGTTGCGGACGTTTTCCAGCAGGAAGGCGGCCGGCCGGTGGTGGGCGATGATCCGCGCCACGTCGAAGAACAGGGTGCCCTGGGTCTTGTCCTCGAAGCCGTGCGCGCGGCCGAGGGCGTTCTTCTTCGACACCCCGGCGATCGAGAACGGTTGGCACGGAAAGCCGGCCAGCAGGACGTCGTGGGCAGGGATGTCGGCGGCCTCCACGGCGCGGATGTCGCCGTTGATCTCGTGATCATCGTCGGGGAAGTTCGCCCGGTAGGTCAGCTGGCTGTATTTGTCCCACTCGGAGGTGAAGACGCACCGGCCGCCAATGGATTCAAAGCCCCGGCGCAGGCCGCCGATGCCGGCGAACAGGTCGATGAAGGTAAAGTCCGCGGGGAGCTGATCCTTGCCGCCACGCACCAATTTCAGTGCGGGTTGCGGAACCGGAGGCGTCAACGGGCCATCGATATAACCAAGGCGCGCTGCCGCATCGGCGGTCGCCTGGCCGGCCTGTTTCACCATAAGAGCATACTCCGACACGGTGATTCCGCGCTTGCTGAAGGTGGCAGACTGGTGAGATTCTGCCAGGAGAACAAGTTGGCAACAAGGCCTTACCCACCGGGGGTTGCCGCCTTGTCCCGGCCTCTACTTCCGTAGCGCCCCCTACGCCAGCTTCACCCCCACGCCCTTCTCGCCGCCGGGCTTGCTGACGGCGACGTCGAAGACCTCGCCGCCGAAGGGCAGGCCGCGGACGGCGCGTTCGCACAGGGCGACGACCTCGTCGGCGGGGGCGTCGGTGCGGATGTCGAGGAACCAGCCCATCATCCGGGCCTCGGACCAGCGGGCCCGGGCCAGCCAGGCCTCATCGACCTTCATCTCGCGGAAGACGACGTCGAGCCGGCCCATCAGGGAGAGCGGGTGGTAGGCCTCGGGCGGCTCGACCAGTTCGACCGGGCCCGAGGGGCGGCGGGTCGAGATCCCGACCGGGGCGTGCTCCAGCACCTGACGGATCTGGTCGGGCTCCATCTTCAGGCCGCGGCCGCCCTCGGGGTTGAGCAGGATCACCACGTCCTTGAGCATGTCCAGCAGCTTGCGGCCCTGCATGGCCAGGATGCGGGCGTCGTCGCCGAACATCTTCGTCGCCCGGCGCGGGTCGGTGAACAGGGTCACCGTGTTGCGGCCGTCGTTGAGGACGACGCCGCGCAGGATCAGCTGTTCGCCGGGGCGCAACACCCTGGCGCCGTCGTCGCCGGGGGTTCCGCCGGGGCTGCCGGGCTCGGGCACGGCGTAGAGGTCGGCCTCGAGCATCGCCCGCTCGAAATTCCCCATCTGGCCGGCGTCGGCCAGACCCGCGTAGAGCAGCTCCTCCAGCGGGTTCGTCGGATTGTCGGTGAACGTAAGGGGGGCGCTGTCGGTCATGGATCGCTCTGGGTCGAAGGGGCCGACACAAGAGGCGAGCGGGCGCGCCGCGTCAATCGCGGGGGCGCCGGTTTCGTCCTAGGCCGGAAGGTTCGCGGCCAGGGCTTCGCGGACGTCGGCCCGTTCGCCGCGCCTGACCCAGGCCCGCGCGTCCCTGAGCAGGCGGGCCTTCAGACCCTCGTCCGGGGTGATGTACGCGCGCCCGGCCGCCTCGGCCGCCATGATCCGGCATTGCCGGCCGGTTTTCACGCCGTCCGCCGGAGCGCCGGCCGCCCGCGAGGGGCGGCCGTCGTCACGGGTCAGCTGAGGACCACGATGGCCACGCGCCGGTTCTGGGCGCGGCCCTCGGGGGTGTTGTTGGGGGCCACCGGGGCCTCCTCGCCATACGAGATGGTCGCCATCCGGTTCAGGGCGATGCCCTGGCGGCTGAGCGAGCGGCGCACCGCCTCGGCCCGGGCCTCGCCGAGCTCCTCGTTGTATTCGGCGTCGCCGCTGGCGTCGGTATAGCCCTGGATCTCGAGGTAGACGTTGCGGTTCTCGCCCTTGAGCCGCTGGGCCAGTTCGGCCAGCCGCTGCTCGGCCTCGGGCGACAGGGCGTCGCGGTTGACGGGGAATTTCACCGAGTCGTCCGACAGCACCACCTCGTAGAGGAATTTGCCCTCGGCCAGGACATGGGCCGCGTTGGCCCGCTCCAGCGCCTGGCCGGCCGTGCCCTCGACGCCGGTCACCCGGGTGTCGACGGTGGTCACGCGCTCGTCGACGACGGCGAGGTTCTCGCGCACGAATTTGTGGCTGGCGCAGGCGCTGGCGCCGAGGCCGAGGGCCAGAACCACGCCGGTCACGGCCGCCGTCCTGATGATCGATTGGGTCAAAGTTCAGTCTCCTGGATGTCCGGGACGCCACTCCCACTGTACCCCGCTCCGGCACCTAGCTGAGCCGGGAGGGCGGAGTGATGACGCGGATGCGGCGACAAGGTGTCAGCTTGGCCGTAAGGAGAGAACGCTGGTCGACATCTTGAATCGCGCTAAGCAAAACAGCGTTTTGTTCCATGCGATTACTTATTTTTTCGATTCCGCACTGTGGGACGCGCCACGATCCTGACGCGGGGCGGTGATTGTCTGGCCGCGCCGGCGCCCTGGACCGGCGGCCGGGACGGACGATGCGCGGAACGGACGAGGCGGAACGGACGGAACGGCGCCGGCGGGCGAAGGCTTCGGCGCGCCGGGCCTGGGCGATCGCGGCGGCGGCCAGTCTGGCGGCCCACGTGCTGGTCCTGTCGCCCGTGCTGTCGAGCCGGGCGGCGCCGCCTCCGGAGCCGGCCGCGCCCCCGCCCCCGCCCGTGCTGGTGACCCTGTTCCGGCCGCCGCCGCCCCCGCC
>NZ_JAUYNX010000034.1 GCF_030704825.1 Brevundimonas sp.
CCGATCAACTATCCCACCGTGCCCAAGGGCACCGAGCGGCTGCGCTTCACCCCGTCGCCCAACCACGACGACGCCATGATGGACGACCTCGTCGCCGCCATGGACAAGCTGTGGACCCGCTGCAACGTGGCGCGCATGCCCGCCGTCGCCTGATCCGTCTCCCGGGCGTTGGCGTCCGGGATCGATCTGCTAGGCTGGGTGCAGGGGGACCAACGACATGCGCTCAATCCGGATGCTTCTGGCGGCCCTGCTGGCGCCGCTGCTGATCGCCGGAGCCGCCCTGGCGCAGGATGCGCCGCGGGTCATGCCGGTCGTCGTCAGCGACCCCATCGCGGGACAACCCGGCGTCCGCACCGACGAGCTCATCCGATCGTTGCGCATGCGCATCGCCGCGACGCCCGGCCTGCGCCTGGTCGAGTCCAGCGCCGAGGCGGCGGCCGACCTGACCGTGTTCGCCTGGCTCGCGCCCGGTCAGCCCGACGGCCCCGATCGCATGCTGAACTACGCCTTCATCTACAGCGACAACCTGACCGCCAGCCGCGACGGACATCTTGTGAAGTCCCAGGTCGGCTCGCAGCAGGGGTCGATGCAGGCCGTCGAGGACCTGGTGATCGCCAATCTGCTGGACCTCCGCGAGACCCTGATCGTCTGGCAGGACGCCAACCCGGTCCCGGCGGAGACGCAATGACGGGCGAGGACGAGGGCGGGGTGATCCTGGAGCTGACCCGCAACGGCGCCTGGCTGAAATGCTCGGCCGTCCACGTGGCGACGGGCCGCGAGGTCAGCGCCGTCGGTCCGGCCAACGATCCCAGGGGCGTCGAACGGGTGGCGCTCGCCAAGCTGAGGCGGGCCCTGGAACGCTGACAGGCTGCTGCAGCCTGCTGACAACTCCTGACACAGGTGGATGCCAGGAAAGCCGGACCAGCCAATGGAGTTCTGAAATGACCCTGACCGCCGCCTGTCACTGTGGAGCCACGAAGATCACCCTGCCGGGGCCTCCGGCCGAGGCCAGTACCTGCAACTGCACATTTTGCCAGCGCACCGGCGCGGTGTGGGGCTCTTATGCGCCCGAGGACCTGACCATCGCGGCGAGCGAGGACCGCGTCTATTCGGCCACCGGGCTGAACCAGCATCATTTCTGCGGAACGTGCGGCGGCAATACGCACGGCTTCTCGCCGGACTGGTCCTCGAAATACAACAACGACGGCACGTTGAAGCCAGGCGAGACGGAAGGCGTGCCGGACGGGCGCAAGGCGGCCGTGAACCTGAACATGGTGGACGACCTGGATATGTCGCAGATCAAGGTCACCGCCATCGACGGACGGAACAGCTGGTAGGCGGATGCGGGTGCGGGCGGCGCCAGCCCCCCAGATGTTGTGGTCGGCGGAACAGGGGCCTAGATAGGTCGCCTTCCAGACCGCCACGCCTGCATCGGGGATTCGAGTGACCGCCTTCACCCACGCCGACTATTTCTCGAAGAGCCTCGCCGAGGCCGATCCCGACATCTTCGGCGGCATCCAGGGCGAACTGGGCCGGCAGAAGGAGCAGATCGAATTGATCGCCTCCGAGAACATCGTCTCGAAGGCGGTGCTGGAGGCGCAGGGCTCGGTCCTGACCAACAAATACGCCGAGGGCTATCCGGGCCGCCGCTATTATGGCGGCTGCGAATACGTCGACGTCACCGAGAACCTGGCCCGCGAACGCGCCAAGCAGCTGTTCGGCTGCGCCTTCGCCAACGTCCAGCCCCACTCGGGCGCCCAGGCCAACCAGGCGGTGTTCCAGGCGCTGCTGACGCCGGGCGATACGTTCCTCGGCATGGATCTGGCGGCCGGCGGCCACCTGACCCACGGCTCGCCCGCCAACCAGTCCGGCAAATGGTTCCGACCCGTGACCTACAAGGTGCGCGAGGACGACTGCCTGATCGATTACGACCACGTCGCGGAAATGGCCGGGAAGGAAAAGCCGAAGCTGATCCTGGCCGGCGCCAGCGCCTACAGCCGCCACATCGACTTCAAACGCTTCCGCGAGATCGCCGACAGCGTCGGGGCGTATCTGATGGTCGACATGGCCCACTATGCGGGCCTGATCGCCGGCGGCGTCTATCCCGACCCGCTGCCGCACGCCCACGTCGTCACCACCACGACTCACAAGACCCTGCGCGGCCCGCGCGGCGGCATGGTGCTGTCGAACGACATCGAGCTGGGCAAGAAGATCAACTCGGCCGTCTTCCCGGGCCTGCAGGGCGGGCCGCTGGAGCATGTCATCGCCGCCAAGGCCGTGGCCTTCGGCGAGGCGCTGAAGCCGGAGTTCAAGCTCTATGCGAAGCAGGTCGTGACGAATGCGCAGGCCCTGGCCGCCGTGCTGGTCGAGCGCGGCGCGGCCATCGTCTCGGGCGGCACCGACAGCCATCTGATGCTGGTCGACCTGCGGCCCAAGGGCGTGACGGGCAAGGCCACGGAGGCGGCGCTGGAGCACGCCCTGATGACCTGCAACAAGAACGGCGTCCCCTTCGACACCGCCCCCTTCACCGTCACTTCGGGCGTCCGCCTCGGCACGCCGGCGGGAACGACGCGCGGTTTCGGCGTCGACGAGTTCCAGCAGATCGGCCACTGGATCGCCGACGTCATCGACTCGATGAAGGGGACGGACGAGGCCGACGCCGGCGTGTCGCAACGCGTCGCGGGCGAGGTGCGCGAGCTCACGCGCCGCTTCCCGATTTACGGATAACCCTCTGATGAAATGCCCTTTCTGCGGACATCAGGACACCCAGGTGAAGGACAGCCGCCCGTCGGACGACGGCGCCGCCATCCGCCGCCGCCGGTCCTGCCCGCAGTGCAGCGGGCGGTTCACCACCTTCGAGCGGGTGCAGCTGCGCGAGTTGATGATCCTCAAGCGCAACGGCCGCCGCGCGCCGTTCGACCGCGACAAGCTGGAGCGGTCGCTGAACGTGGCCCTGCGCAAGCGGCCGGTGCAGGCCGAACAGATCGAGCAACTGGTCAGCCGCATCACCCGGCAGCTGGAAAGCCTCGGCGAGACCGAAATTCCGTCCTCGACGGTCGGCGACTTCATCATGAAGGCGTTGAAGTCGGTCGATGAGGTCGCCTATGTCCGCTACGCCTCGGTCTACAAGGACTTCCGCCACACCGGCGACTTCGCCCGGTTCCTCGGCGACGAGGGTCTGGACGAAAGCTGATGCCCGTCTCGAACCAGAGGGTTCGCGTCACGCTGAAGCTGGCCACCTCGCTGGACGGCCGGATCGCCACGGCCTCGGGCGAGAGCCGGTGGATCACGGGCGAGGCGGCGCGGCTGGAAGGCCACCGCCTGCGCGCCGCCCATGACGCCATTCTGGTGGGCGTCGAGACGGTGCTGGCCGACGATCCAGAACTGACCGGCCGCCTGCCGGGCCGCCCGGTGGATCAGCCGCTGCGGGTCGTGCTGGACAGTCGCCTGCGCACGCCGCCGACCGCCCGGGTGGCGCAAGGCGACAGCCTGATCCTGACCGTCGCCGAGCCGTCGCCGGTCGGAACCGCTGTCGTCGAGCGCGTCGAGGCGGATCAAGGCCGCCCCTCGGTCGCCGCCTGCCTGTCGGCGCTGAAGCGCCGGGGGGTCTCCTCGGTGCTGATCGAGGGCGGCGGACAGGTGGCGGCCAGCTTCCTGCGCGCCGGCCTGGTCGACCGCCTGGAGTGGTTCCGCGCGCCGATCCTGCTGGGCGGCGAGGGCCGGCCCTGCGTCGCGGCGCTCGCCCTTGCGAAGCTGGCCGACGCCCCCAGATTCCGGCGCCTTGCGGCCGAGCCTCGCGGTGACGACCTGTGGGAGCGCTACGAGAGGCTCTGATGTTCACCGGGATCGTCACCGACATTGGCAAGGTGCGGAAGGTCGAGGAGACCGCGCGCGACCGCCGCTACGAGATCGAGACCGTCTGGGACACGGCGTGCGTCGATCTCGGCGCCTCGATCAGCCACGCCGGCTGCTGTCTGACGGTTACCGAAAAGGGTCCGGGCTGGTTCGCCGTCGAGGTCTCGGGCGAGACCCTGTCGAAGACCACCCTGGGCGACTGGGCCGAGGGCCACAGGGTCAATCTTGAACGCGCCGCGAAGCTGGGCGACGAGATGGGCGGCCACGTCGTCTCGGGCCATGTCGACGGCCTCGGCCGGGTCGTCTCGGTCACGCCGGAGGGCGGTTCGCACCGGATCGAGATCGAGGCCCCGGCGCCGCTGCACCGCTATATCGCCGCCAAGGGCTCGATCACGGTCGACGGCGTGTCGCTGACGGTCAACGCCGTCGAGGGCCGGACCTTTTTTTTGAACATCATCCCCCACACCCGGGACGTCACGACGCTCGGCTCCCTGAAAGCCGGAGATGCGGTCAATCTGGAGATCGACATGCTGGCGCGATACCTCGCGCGGTGGCAGGAGACGGCGTGATGCAATTGGCCGCGAACATGAACGACAGCCCGATCAGCCCCATCGAGGACATCCTCGAGGACGCCCGCAACGGCAAGCCCTACATCCTCGTCGACGCCGAGGACCGGGAGAACGAGGGCGACATCATCATTCCGGCCCAGTTCGCTACGCCGGACCAGATCAATTTCATGGCCCGGCACGCGCGCGGCCTGATCTGCCTGGCCATCACCGCCGACCGCGCCCGCCAGCTGCGCCTGCCGCCGATGGCGGCCGAGAATCGCGAAAGCATGGGCACCGCCTTCACCGTCTCGATCGAGGCGAGGGAGGGGGTCACCACCGGCATTTCCGCCGCCGACCGCGCCCGCACCGTGCAGGTGGCGGCCGATCCGACGAAGGGCGCCGAGGACATCGTCTCGCCCGGCCACGTCTTCCCCCTGGTCGCCCGCGACGGCGGCGTTCTGGTCCGCACCGGCCACACCGAGGCGGCGGTCGACATCAGCCGCATGGCCGGCCTGACGCCCGCCGGGGTGATCTGCGAGATCATGAACGACGACGGCTCCATGGCCCGGATGCCGGATCTGATCGCCTTCGCCCAGCTGCACGGGCTGAAGATCGGCACCATCGCCGACCTGATCGCCTATCGCCGCCGCACCGAGCGGATGGTCGAGCGGGTCATGGACACGCCGTTCGAGAGCGTCCACGGCGGCCCGTTCCGGCTGATGCTGTACCGCAACGCCCTCGAGGGCGTCGAACACGTGGCCCTTGTCCGGGGCGAGATCGAGCCGGGCAAGCCGACGCTGGTCCGCATGCACCAGGTCGATTTCGCCGCCGACCTGCTGGGCCATGTCGAGGCGCGACAGAACTATGTGCCGCGGGCGCTGAAGGCGATCAGCGAACACGCCGGGCCCGGCGTCACCGTCTTCCTGCGCGACCCCGAGCTGCAGGGACTGGCCGAACGGCTGTCGGGCGTCGGGAAGCCGGCGGCAGTCGACCGCGCCCTGCGAAACTATGGCGTGGGCGCCCAGATCCTGCTGGATCTCGGCGTTCGCGACATGATCGTGATGAGCTCGACCCGGCCCAATCCCACGGCGCTGGAAGGCTACGGCCTGCGGATCGTGGGCTGGCGCGACATGGATGGAGCAGACCAATCGTAACCGACCCCGCCCGCGTCCTCATCGTCGAGGCGCGCTTCTACGACGATCTGGCCGACGCCCTGCTTGAGGGGGCGAAGGACGCCCTGCGCGCCCAGGGCGCCGAGTTCGACGTGGTCTCCGTGCCCGGCGCCCTGGAGGTGCCGACGGCGATCGCCCTGGCCGTCGAGGCCGGCCGCTATCCGACCGCGCCGCGCTATGACGGCTTCGTCGCGCTGGGCTGCGTCATCCGGGGCGAGACCTATCATTTCGAGATCGTCTCGGACCAGTCGGCGGCCGGTCTCTGCAATCTGGGCCTCAACGGCGTGGTGATCGGCAACGGCATCCTGACGACCGAGGACGAGGACCAGGCCTGGGCCCGGGCCCGCATCAGCGAAGGCGACAAGGGCGGCGGGGCGGCCCGGGCCTGTCTCGATCTCATTGCCTTGCGCAAGCGGCTGCGCGTAGGACTGGGCGCGTGACCGAACCCGCCAGCCTCAAATCCGTGCTCGAGCAACTCGCCGAGGCCGAGAAACAGCGCGCCGAGCCGCAGCTGACCAGCCGCCAGCGCCGGGCCCGCACCGTCGCGCGCCTCGCCGCCGTCCAGGCGCTGTACCAGATGGAGCTGGCCGGCGAGGGCGTCGAGACGGTCATCGCCGAGTTCTCGAACCACCGCTTCGACGCCGACATCGAGGGCGAACCGCTGGCCGAGGCCGACGAGGACTGGTTCGCCGGGATCGTGCGCGGGGTGGTCGGCGGCCAGCGCGCCATCGACGACGCGGTCAAGGCGCGGCTGGCGTCCAACTGGCGGATGGAGCGCCTCGACTCCACCCTGCGCGCCCTGCTGCGCGCCGGAGCCTGGGAACTGCGCGAGCGCCAGGACGTGCCGCGCGAGATCGTCATCGACGAATACGTCGAACTGGCCAAGGCCTTCTTCGACGACGCCGAGGCCAAATTCGTCAACGCCGCCCTCGACGGCGTCGCGCGAGACGCCCGGTCCGGGGGCTGACACGGCCATGCCCGCGGTCGACGTCGCCGGCGAGTTCGAGACCATCCGGCGGCTGTTCGCGCCCCTCGCCCATCCGGAGTGGGGACGGGGCCTGCTGGACGACGTGGCGGTCGTGCCCTCGCGCGCCGGCCACGATCTGGTCCTGACCAAGGACGCGATCGTCGAGGGCGTCCATTTCCTGCCCTCGGACCCGCTCGATACGGTGGCCCGCAAGCTGATGCGGGTGAATCTGTCGGACCTCGCGGCCAAGGGGGCCGAGCCGTTCGGCTATCTGCTGGCCTGCCACTGGTCCGAGCGCTGCGGCTGGCCCGAGCGGATGACCTTCGCCGACGGGTTGCGGGCCGACCAGAAGGCGTTCGGCGTCGCCCTGCTGGGCGGGGACACCGTGGCGACGCCCGGGCCGGCGGGCTTCTCCATGACCATGCTCGGCTGGATTCCCAAGGGGCGCGCGGTGGGCCGCGTCGGCGCCCGGCCCGGCGATCTGGTGTTCGTGACGGGCGCCATCGGCGACGGATGGCTGGGCCTTGAGGCGATCCGGGGCCGGCTGTCGCTGGATCCCGGGCGGATCGCGGCCCTGTCGGACCACTACCGGACCCCGACGCCGCGCCTCGATTTCGCCGGGCCGGTGCGGGACCTGGCCAGCGCCTCCATCGACGTTTCCGACGGCCTGATCGCCGATCTGGGTCATCTGGCCGGGGCCGGCCGGGTGCGGATCGAGATCGACCTCGAGACCGTGCCGCTGTCGGCGGCCGGGCAGGCCTGGTTCGACGGCCGGGTCGACCAGCAGGCGGCGCTGGAGAAGCTGGTCACCGGCGGCGACGATTACGAGATCGCCTTCACCGCTCCGGCCCGCGACGAGGCCGCCCTGCGGCGCGAGGCCGAGCGGCGGCATCTGCGCCTGACCCGGATCGGACGGGTGACGGCGGGGGAGGGCGTGGTCGCCCGCTTCGGCGGCCAGCCCGTGGTCTTCGACCGCCCCGGCTTCACCCACGGCTGACAACGAAATCTCAAGGCGTGGCCGTCTAGATGGGGTCATGCGCCGTCGTGACCTCATCGCCGCCTCCGCCGCCCTGACCGCCGTCGCCACGACGGCTGCGGCCGAGGACGCGCCGTCGGGCGGCCAGAGCCTGAGTATGCCGGGCGTGGGTCTGCCGATCATCGCCGGCGGGCGGCTGCGCAACTACGTCTTCGTCTCGCTGCGCCTGCATCTGGGCGGGTCGACCACGCCCGAAGCGATGCGCACCAAGGAAGCCTTCCTGCGCGACGCCCTGGTCCGCGCGGGCCACCGGACGCCCTTCGTGGTGCCGGACGACTGGACCCGGATCGACCCCGCCGCCCTGTCGGCCAGCCTCATGCGCTCCGCCGCGACGATCGCCGGACGCGGGGCGGTCACCCGGGTCGAGATCGTCAGCCAGGCGCCCCGGCGGCGAACGGGCGTCCAGGGCGGCTAAACCGCATTCCCTTGTTGCGTCGGCCCCCGGCTTTTGGCACGTTTCGGCCGCAATTCCCCAAGGACGCAACCTGCGTCCGGTGCGCACGGGGGGACCGGAAGGCGGACAGAGGCGAATAACGCCCGCCGCGCCAAGGGACCGGGCGTCTGAAGTTCACAGGATTTGGAAACGTCATGAGCAACTATCTGTGGCTGGTCATAGCCGCAGGCGCGCTGGGGGTCCTCTATGGGCTGATCCAGACCGCCTCGCTGATGAAGGCCAGCACCGGCAACGACAAGATGCGCGAGATCGCCGCGGCGATCCAGGAAGGCGCCTCGGCCTATCTGCGCCGCCAGTACACCACCATCGCCATGGTCGGGGTCGTGATCCTGGTCGCGGCCTATTTTCTGATCGGCGTCTGGGCCGCCATCGGCTTCGTCATCGGCGCGGTCCTGTCGGGCCTGGCCGGTTTCGCCGGGATGCTGATCTCGGTGCGGGCCAACGTCCGCACGGCGCAGGCCGCGTCGGAGAGCCTGGCCAAGGGGCTGGATCTCGCCTTCCGTTCAGGGGCCATCACCGGCATGTTCGTGGCGGGCGGCGCCCTGCTGGGCGTAGCCGGCTACTACGCCTTTCTGACCGCCGGCGCCGGCTATGAGTCCACCAGCCGCGAGGTCATCGACGGCCTGGTCGCCCTGGGCTTCGGCGCCTCGCTGATCTCCATCTTCGCCCGTCTGGGCGGCGGCATCTTCACCAAGGGCGCCGACGTGGGCGGCGACATGGTGGGCAAGGTCGAGGCCGGCATTCCCGAGGACGATCCGCGCAACGCCGCGACCATCGCCGACAACGTGGGCGACAACGTCGGCGACTGCGCCGGCATGGCGGCCGACCTGTTCGAAACCTATGCGGTGACCACGGTCGCCACCATGGTGCTGGCCGCGATCTTCTTCCGCGACCTGCCCTATGTCGACACCCTGATGCTGCTGCCGCTGGCCATCTGCGGCGTCTGCATCGTCACCTCGATCATCGGCAGCTTCTTCGTCCGCCTCGGCAAGAAGCAGAACATCATGGGCGCCCTGTACCAGGGCCTGATCGTCACCGGCCTGCTGTCGGCCGTTGCGGTCTATTTCGTCATCGACCAGCTGGTCACCGGGCCGATCGTCACCAACAGCGGACTGACCATCGAACCGATGAGCCTGTTCTGGTCCGGCATGGTCGGACTGCTGGTCACCGCCGCCATCGTGGTGATCACCGAATACTACACCGGCTCCAACTTCCGCCCGGTGCGCTCGGTCGCCAACGCCTCGGTCTCGGGCCACGGCACCAATGTCATCCAGGGCCTGGCCGTCTCGCTTGAGTCCACCGCCCTGCCGGCGCTGACGATCATCGTCGGCATCGTCGCCTCGTATCAGCTGGCGGGCCTGTTCGGCATCGCCATCGCCACCACCACCATGCTGGGCGTGGCGGGGATGATCGTGGCGCTGGACGCCTTCGGTCCGGTCACCGACAACGCCGGCGGTATCGCCGAAATGGCGGGCCTGCCTTCGGAAGTCCGTCACTCGACCGACGCGCTCGACGCGGTGGGCAACACCACCAAGGCCGTCACCAAGGGCTACGCCATCGGTTCGGCCGGGCTCGGCGCCCTGGTGCTGTTCGCGGCCTACACCTCCGACCTGGACTATTTCTCCGCCAATCCCGACCTGTTCCCCTTCTTCGCGGGCATGGGCGAGATCGACTTCGGCCTGACCAATCCGTACGTCGTCGTCGGCCTGCTGTTCGGGGGGCTGCTGCCTTTCCTGTTCGGAGGCATGTCGATGATGGCGGTGGGCCGCGCGGCCGAGTCGGTCGTGGCCGAGGTGCGTCGCCAGTTCCGCGAGAACCCGGGCATCATGACCTATGAGGTCAAGCCCGAGTACGGCCGGGCCGTCGACATCCTGACCAAGGCGGCGATCAAGGAGATGATCGTGCCGTCGCTGCTGCCGGTGCTGTCGCCGATCGTCCTGTTCGTCGCGGTGCTGTCGATCTCCGACAAGGCCACCGCCTTCGCCGCCCTCGGCGCCATGCTGATGGGCGTGATCGTCACCGGCCTGTTCGTCGCCATCTCGATGACCTCGGGCGGCGGCGCCTGGGACAACGCCAAGAAGGTGATCGAGGAAGGCTTCACCGACCGGAACGGCGTCGTCCACGGCAAGGGATCGGAGGCTCACAAGGCCGCCGTCACCGGCGACACGGTCGGCGATCCCTACAAGGACACCTCCGGTCCGGCGGTGAACCCAATGATCAAGATCACCAACATCGTGGCCCTGCTGCTTCTGGCGGTGCTGGCCAGCGGCAAGGTGTTCTAGGCCAGGCGTTCCATCCTCCCGGCTCGCGCCGGGAGGCTCCGGTCCGTCGGGAATCAAAGAGGCCCCGGAGAGCGATCTCCGGGGCCTTCTTCGTGCCGGCGATGAAGCGAGAGCCTAGTCCCGGCGCTGCTGGCCCGGCTGATCCTCGTCCGTGCGGGGCAGCTGGCCGCGGCCGACGTTGCCGAGCAGCTGTTCCAGGATGGTCAGCTGGCGTCCGCGGGTCGGGGTCTCGCGACCGTTCATGGAGACCCGCTGGCCGTCCTCGAGGCCGAGGGTGCGGACCTCGGCCACCTGACCGGCCTCGTTGAAGGTGATTTCGGTTACGGACCGCTGGGTCACCTGCGGCCGGTTGTAGGTGTATTTCTCGGTCACCTGGCTGATGTAGTACCAGACGTTGTCGCTCTCGAAGGTCGAGGTCGTCGACGGCGTGCCCAGGCGGGCCAGCACCGTCTGTTTGGTGTCCGTGCCGGCGACGATGTCGGTCGGCTTGGCGTCGATGGCCTGGAAACCGTTCTGGCCCACCACCGGGGCGCAGGCGCTGGTCAGCGCAGCGGCCGAAAGGGCGACGATCAGGAGGTTCGTACGGAGCATTTGCGGCGCCTGCGACTTCAACAAGGTCTTTGACCTAACCGGACCCGAGCCTTAGTTCAACGGCGCGGCGGAAAAGGGGCCGCATGACATGCTTCAGAATCTGTTCCGAACCCGCCCCAGAGAGCGTCTGGGTCAGCCGCTGTATGAACAGGCGGTGCGCCAGGCGCGCCATCCGGCGTTCTACACCCGGCTGGGCGTGGCCGACCGCATCGACGCGCGGTTCGAGCTGTACACCCTTCACGTCCTGTTGCTGGCGATGCGTCTGCGCGAAGAGGGCGGGCGCGGCGACGAGGCCGCCCAGGACCTGTTCGACACCTATGTCTCGGCCCTGGATCATGCCCTGCGGGAACTGGGCGTAGGCGACATTTCGGTCGGCAAGAAGATGCGCAAGCTGGGCGAGGCCCTGTACGGGCGGATGACGGCCTGGGAAATTCCACTGCGCGAGGGCGACGCGGCGGCGCTGGCCGTCAGTCTGGCCCGCAACGTCTATGAGACCGGAGACGTCGAGGCCGCGACCGCGCTGGCCGCCTACGCCCTGGCCAGCCGCGCCCGGCTGGCGACCCAGGATTTCGACGCCGTGGCGAGCGCTCCGGCCTGGGCGGAGGTCGGCGCATGACTCTTCCGGATCTTCCTTTCAGCGAGCCCGTCCGCCTGCATCAGGTCGCCGGCGGCGTGAAGCGGACCCTGGAGCCCGACGCGGCGGCGCGGGCGCGCATCGCCAGGGCGCTGGATCTCGCCTCGCTGGACTCCTTCACGGCCGAGATGGACCTGGCCCCGACCGACGCCGGCTGGCGGTTGTCCGGCCGGATTCGGGCCAGCCTGGCCCAGACCTGCGGCATCACCCTGGAGCCGCTGCCGCTTGAGATCGACGCCCCTTTCACCTTGACGCTCGCCGAGGCGGTGGACGAGGAGTCGGAGGAGATCGTCATCACCATGGACGACGAGTCGCCCGACCTGATCGAGAACGGCCAGATCGACCTGGGCCAGTACGCCGTCGAACAGCTGGCACTGCGGCTGGACCCGTTCCCGCGCAAGCCGGGCGCCGAATTCGTCCAGCCGCCCGAACCCGCGGAAATCTCGCCCTTCGCGGTGCTGAAGCAGCTTCGACCCTCTGACGAAGGTTGACGCAACGGCGGCGCGGTTGCATCCCCCCGGAGCGACGCTATCGTCGCCCCCTGACGAGCGCCCCGTTGAGGCGCGACGGAGTCGAAACGGCTTGTCATCCCCGATCCTGATTTCGCTCGACGCCATGGGCGGGGACCACGGTCCGTCGGTCGTGGTGGCCGGGGTGCGAGACTACCGCAAACGTCATGGCGGCGAGGGCGTGCGCTTCCTGCTGCACGGCGACGAGACGGCGATCCGCGCCGAAATGGCCAGGTGCGCGCTGACGGAAGATGTCTGCCTGGTCCGTCACACCGACAAGGTCGTGACCATGGACGAAAAGCCGGCCCAGGCCATGCGCCGGGGCAAGGGCTCCAGCCTGTGGAACGCCATCGAGGCGGTCAAGTCGGGCGAGGCCGGGGCCGTGGTCTCGGCGGGCAACACCGGCGCCCTGATGGCCATCTCCAAACTGCTGCTGCGCATGTCCGCGCCCGGACTGGAGCGGCCGGCCATTGTGGCCGGCTGGCCGACGCCGAAGGGAGTCACCGCCGTGCTCGACGTCGGCGCCAACGTCGAGAGCGACGCGGCCCAGCTGGTCGAGTTCGCCATCATGGGCGAGGCGTTCATGACCGCCGTCCACGGCGTCGTGAAACCGACCATCGGCATTCTGAACGTCGGCTCCGAGGACATGAAGGGCCACGAGGAGGTGCGCGAGGCCGCGCGCCTGTTGCGCGAGGGCGGCTTCGGGCTGGACTATTTCGGTTTCGTCGAGGGCACGGACATCGCCAAGGGCACGGTGGACGTGGTCGTGACCGACGGCTTCACCGGCAATATCGCGCTGAAGACGGCCGAGGGCGTGGCCAAATTCATCGCCGGGCTGATGAAGGAAGCCCTGAGTTCCAGCCTGACGTCGAAGCTGGGCGCGCTGCTGGCCATGCCGGCGCTGAAGCGCATGAGTCAGAAGATCGACCCCAACGCCAACAACGGCGGACCTCTGCTGGGCCTCAACGGGATCGTGGTGAAAAGCCACGGCGGGGCGACGCCCGGCGGCTATGGCGCCGCTATCCGGGTGGCTGTCGAACTGGCCCGCAGCGACTATCTGATCAAGGTCAGCGAGAGCTTCAGCCGCCTGACCGCCGTGCTCGAACAGCCGCCCGCCGCCCCGACGGAAGCGGCCATGGAGACTCCCCAGTGAGCGTCATTCGCAGCGCCGTGACCGGCGTCGGCTCCTTCCTGCCGGAACAGGTCGTCACCAACGCCGATCTGGCGCAGATCGTCGACACCTCGGACGCGTGGATCCAGGAACGCACGGGCATCAGGCAGCGCCACAAGGCGCGCGACGACCAGCCGACCAGCGACCTGGCCGTCGCGGCCGCGAGGAAGGCCCTGGCCGACGCCGGCCGGACCGCCGCCGAGGTTGATCTGATCATCGTCGCCACGACCACGCCCGACATGACCTTCCCGTCCGTGGCCTCGATCGTCCAGCGCAAGCTGGGCGCGCCGACCTGCATCGGTTTCGACGTCCAGGCGGTCTGTTCGGGATTCGTCTATGCGCTGAGCATCGCCGACGGCTTCGTCGCCCGCGGCATGGCCCGATGCGCCCTGGTCATCGGCGCCGAGGAAATGACCCGGTTGATGGACTGGACGGACCGGTCGACCTGCGTCCTGTTCGGCGACGGAGCCGGCTGCGTGGTGGTCGAACCGCGCGAAGGGCAGGGGACCAAGGCCGACCAGGGAGTGCTGGGCTTCGCCCTTCGCTGCGACGGAACCAAGACGGACCTGCTGTATGTCGACGGCGGACCCGCCACGACGGGCACGGTCGGCCACCTGCGGATGGCGGGCAACCAGGTCTTCCGCCACGCCGTGGTCAATATCGCCGAAGCCATCACCGCCGCCTGCGCCGCCGCGGGTATAGAGGTGGCCGACGTCGACTGGTTCGTGCCCCACCAGGCCAACCAGCGGATCATCAAGGGCGTCGGGGACCGGCTGGGACTGGACGAGAACAAGGTGATCTCGACCGTGGCCCTGCACGCCAACACCTCCGCGGCCTCGATTCCGCTGGCGCTGGACGCCGCCATCCGGGACGGCCGCATCAAGCGCGGCGATCTGGTCCTGATGGAGGCCATGGGCGGCGGCCTGACCTGGGGCGCCTGCGCCTTTCGTTTGTAAGGCGTATTTCCACCTTTCCATTTGACGACGCTTGCCCTTTTATGTCCGGCGACCGACCTTTGGAGGGGAGCGGACCTTTGCCCGAACACCAGACCCTGACGCGCGCCGATCTGTGCGAAGCGGTGCACGAGGAGGTGGGCCTGTCCCGACAGGAGTGCTCCGCCATGGTCGAACGCACGCTCGAGCTGATCATCGAGTCGCTGGAGCGCGGCGAGACGGTGAAACTGTCGGGGTTCGGCGTCTTCCAGGTGCGCGAAAAGCGCGCCCGCATGGGGCGCAATCCCAAGACCGGCCAGCCGGCCGCCATCCATCCGCGCCGGGTCATCAGCTTTCGCGCCTCGCAGATCATGAAGGGCCGGGTTCACGACGCCGTCGTGACCGGCTGACGCCGTGGCCAAGAGCCCCAACGCCTTCAGGACGATTTCCGAAGCGGCCGCCGAGGTCGGGGCGCCGCAGCACGTGCTGCGTTTCTGGGAGACCAAATTCGTCTTCCTGACGCCGCTGAAACGGGCCGGCGGGCGACGGTTCTACCGGCCGCAGGACGTGGTGCTGCTGAAGGCGGTCAAGCGGCTGCTCCACGACGAGGGGCTGACCATCAAGGGCGTCCAACGCCTGCACAAGGAGCAGGGGCTCAGGCGTCTGGCCCACTATGGCGACCCCGACGGGACGGTGGCGTTCGAGCCCGAGGGCGCCGCGCCAGCGGCCGCTTCGGCCTCGAAAGGCGGGGGCTCGTCCTCGATCCGCCTGCGTCAGGTCCTGGCCGAGCTGGAGGGCGCGCGAGCCCGTCTGGAAGCGGTGCTGTCGAGAAGCGCCTGACGGTCGCTTTTTCGGTTTGCGGCGCCGCGAACCCCGTCTATAGGGAGCGCCTCTCGGAGCGTGGCGCAGCCTGGTAGCGCACTTGACTGGGGGTCAAGGGGTCGCAGGTTCGAATCCTGTCGCTCCGACCATCTTCCTCAATGAAGACGGTTGGTCAGAGGGGTCGCTTTCGGGCGGCCCCTTTGCATTTGGGCGACCGTGGACGACCGTGTCACCTTCGGCCGCCCTCGGCCCAGCGGAACAGCGGATAGAGGGGCACGCCCCAGCCGACGCCGGCGACGGCGTAGACCAGCAGGTCGATCAACTGGCCCGGCGGAAGCAGGCCGCGGATCGCGATCGCGCCCCAGATCCAGACGACGAGGAAGGCGAGGACGCCGAGCATGGCGACGAATCGTCGGCCGCGCGGGCCCATGTCAGCGCTTGTTCCGGAACAGGAAGAAGCCGACCAGAGCCAGGGCCGAGGCCGCCAGCGACCAGACCACCCAACTCCAGCCGTCCATGGATCCGACGGCGAACACGCGGATGGCCAGGAACCAGCCGCAGACGGCGGCGACCCCCGAGACCAGCGAGGTGGCGAACAGGCCGCGGCGGCCGGTGACCAGGTCGGCCAGCCAGGCGAGTGCGAAGGCGCCGAGGACGGCGACGGCGATGTCGAGGTATTGCAACCGGCCTCTCCAGACTTGCGGCGATGCGACGCCGAAAAGCGACTCGATCTCGCCGCCCCCGGCGGGCATACCCGTCGGGCCGGCGTCGGACCAGTGACGCGCCGGCACTGTAACGGTCGGGACGGCAGGCGTCGAATGAAGCGTTTCATCGGGGGCGATCAGAACCGGGCGGTGGCGATCTGGCTGTTCGCCTGTGCGGCCCTGGTGTTCGCCATGGTCGTGGTCGGGGGCGTCACCCGCCTGACCGGGTCGGGCCTGTCGATCACCGAGTGGAAGCCGATCATGGGCGCCCTGCCGCCGATGAACGCGACGGACTGGAACGAGGCGTTCGGGAAATATCGCGCCATTCCGCAGTACGCCCAGGTCAACGCCGGGATGAGCCTGGCCGAATTCCAGGGCATTTACTGGTGGGAGTGGGCGCACCGGCTGCTGGGCCGGATGATCGGGGCCGCCTTCGCCCTGCCGTTCGTGGTCTTTCTGATCCTGCGCCAGATGCCGAGGCGGTTGATCGCGCGCTGCGCCGTCCTGCTGGCCCTCGGCGGCCTGCAGGGGCTGATCGGCTGGTGGATGGTGTCCAGCGGCCTGTCGGAACGGGTCGACGTGGCGCCCGAGCGGCTGGCGGTCCATCTGGGTCTGGCGCTGCTGATCTTCATGGGCCTGATCTGGACCGGGCTGGAGGCGTGGAACGGCGAGGCCCACAGCCGCTCTCCGATGGGCTGGAGCCGGGGCGCGGCCGTCCTGCTCGGCGCGGTCTTCGTCCAGTGCCTGCTGGGCGGGCTGGTGGCGGGGGCCAAGGCCGGTTTCGTCTATACCGACTGGCCGCTGATGAACGGCGCCGTCCTGCCGCCGGCCGACTGGGGCCGGGGCGCCCTGGCCTTCCTGCACGACCAGGCGCTGGTCCAGTTCAATCACCGGATCTGGGCCTACGGGCTGCTGATCGGCGGCACGGCCTATGCAGTGCAGGCGTGGCGCTGGCGGCTGGCCGAGGGGCTGGGCGCGGCGGCCTTCGCCGTGGCCGCGGCCCTGTGGCTTCAGGCCCTGCTGGGGGTCACGACGCTGATGAACGCCACGCCGCTGTGGCTGGGGGCCCTGCACCAGGCCGGGGCGGCGCTGGTGCTGGCGGCGGCGACGGTCAATCTGTGGCTGGTGCGCCGTTCGCAGGCGCGGCTGTTCACGTCCGGACCGAGGTCCAGGGGCCTCTGATCGCGAAGGTGATCCCGGGGTACATGATGTTGACGAACAGGACCTGTCCGTCGGGCGAGAAACAGGCGCCGGCGAACTCGCTGTTTCCCGTGAAGACGTTGCGGCCGATCGTATAGAGCTTGCCGTCCGGGGTGACGCCCTTGAGGTGGTTGCGCAGGTCGGTGGAATAGTTGTCCTCGCACACGACCAGATGGCCCCAGGGCGCGACGACGATGTTGTCGCCCATGTTCAGGGTCCGGATGTCGGCGCTTTCGAGGAACAGCTGGATCCGGCCCGGGACGAGGCTTTCGCCGCGCCGGCCCTCGATGCGCGAGGGGACGTAGCGCAGGATCTGGCCGCGCTTGAGCGGCCCGCCGGCGGTGGCGGTCATGTACAGCTCGCCGTCGCCCCAGAATACGCCTTCGCCCCGGGCGACGAGGGCCGCGCCGGCGGCGTGACCGCGTTGACGCAGGTCGGCGTTGGGAGACTCGACGTCCTCCATGTCGATCCAGACGACCTCGCGCCAGTCATCGACGGCCCATTCCCGCGCTTCGTGGTTGGTGGTGTCGGCGCCGGGCTTGCCCTTGAACGCCATGGCCTGGAGCCGGCCGCCCTCGGCCAGTTTGCCGGGCGTGGTCGGGATGAAGCGGTAGAACAGGCCGTCGACCTTGTCCTCGGTCAGATAGACGATGCCGGTGCGGGGATCGACGCAGACCGCCTCGTGCTCGAACCGGCCCATGGCCTTCAGCGGAACGGGAGCGGCCAGGCCTGTCCCATTGGCGGGCACCTCGAAGACATAGCCGTGGTCCCGGGTCACGTCCGCGCCGGCGGGGGTCTGTTCGGTTTCCTCGCAGGTCAGCCAGCTGCCCCACGGGGTCTGGCCGCCGCAGCAGTTGGTGCTGGTGCCGGCCAGGGACAGGAACTGGCGCACGACGCGGCGGGTCTCGAGGTCATAGATCAGGGTGGTCGTGCCGCCGGGCAGGGGGCGGCCGTCCTTGTAGGTGTCGTACCCCCGGGCCGGGTCCAGCAGGCCGATCCGTTCCTGATGGAAGCCGCCCGGACCTAGGTTGCGGTGCAGGCCGCTGGAGCCCTTCAGTTCGTGGTTGCGCACCAGGGCCACGCGCGAACCGTCGAGCGGAAAACAACCCATGCCGTCGGGCTGGCCGGGGACGAACAGGCCGTCGTCCATGGTGTCGCCGCTCTGGGAGATAACCTGGTAGGAAAAGCCCTCCGGCAGGTCGAGCAGCCGGTTGGGATCGGGAATCAGGGGGCCGTAGCCATGGACCTCGTTGAGGTAGGTCTCTTCCATCGCCGCCGTCTGGGCCTGCACATTGCGGGCGAGGCCGGCGAAGGCGAAGGCGGCGGCCGAGCCGGCGATCAGGTCACGACGATGGGGACGCATGGAGACTCCGGGTGGGGCTGCTCCGCTTATGACCCGGAGCGGGCGCGGCGGTCATCATGCTTCTGTGACAGGCGGCCGAAAGCGCCGCCCGCGGTTGCGGTCGGTGAGACGGGAGGCAGGCGGAGCGTCCGGGCCTTCGCCCGGAAGAGCAGACTGGATACCGTTTCGGCGAAAGACGAACGCTCCGCGCGGCGGGTTTTCCGGAAGCTTGCGTCCGGTGGCGGTCTTATCGCCTTACCGCAGCGCCTCCGGCGGGCAGGCTGTCCCGGCGGAACAGTCCTGGAACG
>NZ_JAUYNX010000033.1 GCF_030704825.1 Brevundimonas sp.
ACAAGCAGCTCAAGGAACGCGGCGAGGCGCCGTTCTACACGCTGGGGCCGCTGACGACCGACATCGCACCGGGCTACGACCACATCACTTCAGGCATCGGCGCTGCCATGATCGGCTGGTTCGGCTGCGCCATGCTGTGCTACGTCACGCCCAAGGAACACCTGGGCCTGCCGGAGAAGGAAGACGTGCGCGTGGGCATCATCACCTACAAGATCGCCGCCCATGCCCCCGACCTGGCCCAGGGCCACCCCGGCGCGCAGATCCGCGACAACGCGCTGTCCAAGGCCAGATTCGAATTCCGCTGGGAAGACCAGTTCAACCTCGGCCTCGACCCCGAAACGGCCCGCAAATACCACGACGCCACCCTGCCCAAGGAGGCCCACAAGACCGCCCATTTCTGCAGCATGTGCGGCCCGAAATTCTGCTCGATGAAGATCAGCCAGGACATCCGGAGGGACGCGGCGGCGCAGAATGATGCGAGCGGTTCGCTGGCCGAGGCAGAGGCCGGGATGGCGGAGATGAGCGCGAAATTCAGGGCCGGGGGCGGGGCCATTGAAGTGAAGGTCTGACCGAGGGACAGTCTCGCAATGCAGCAGGCCGAAACCGCTTACGAACAGAAGATCCTCGACGGTGTCGTGGAACACGGGTGGTGGTGCACGTCCGTCCACGATCCGCGGGGAGACGCGCCAGCATTCGCCTACAGCATCGGATTTACCCATACGCTCGGCCAGCCGGAGTTCATCATCTTCGGCTTGCCCGGACAGCTGATGCATGGCGTGCTTTGGAACGTCTTCCGCGCACTCAAGGCCGGAAAGCGTCCTGAGGACGGGCAGCGCTGGTCCGGCCTGCTCGACGACTACGACTGCGAAATCCGCCGGGTGCACCCCTCGAACGTGACGCCGGAATATCTAAACTCCGCGATTTGGTTCCACGGTGCCCCGGAAGGTCAGGCCCAGCCGCTGGCCGTGTACCAGATCGTCTGGCCCAGCCTCGACAACCAATTTCCATGGGACGATGCCTGCCCCCAATCTGTCCGCGACGCCCAGCCCCCGCTGTACCTCGCCGCCGCCCACTAAGGCGGCAGATCGCTTCCAGAGTCATTTGGTTAACGAGGTAGCCGCCAAAGTTGCGATTCAACCCCGATTAGTTCATGGTTTGTTCTCATGGCCCAGACATCGACCATCGAGTGGACCGACGTCACCTGGAACCCCGTCGCTGGGTGTCTGGTGATCACGCCCGGCTGCACCAACTGCTACGCGATGCGGATGGCGGCGCGCCTGGAGGCCATGGGCGTCGCCAAGTACGAAGGCCTCACCCGCAAGAGCGGCAAGCGATACGTCTGGACCGGCAAGGTCCGGCTGGACGAGGCCTCGCTGGAAGCGCCTCTGAAATGGCGCAAGCCGCGCAAGGTCTTCGTCAACTCCATGTCGGACCTGTTCCACCCCGACGTGCCCGCCGACTTCGTGGCCAAGGTCTGGAGCGTCATGGACCGGACGCCGCAGCACACCTACCAGATCCTGACCAAGCGGCCGGAGCGGATGCGTGAGGTCATAATCTCGATGGGCCTGCCCGCGCTGGAGCATGTTTGGCTCGGAACCAGCGTTGAGGACGCCGCCGTTCTGTCGCGCCTCGACGATTTGAGAGCGACGCCCGCGATCGTCCGTTTCGTTTCCTTCGAGCCGCTCATCGGCTCCGTTGCCGGGGCCAATCTGGACGACATCCACTGGGCTATCGTCGGCGGCGAGTCCGGCCCCCGGGCGCGCCCCATGAAAGAGGAATGGGTCGATGAAATCCGGCGGAACTGCTTGGCGGCGGGGACGGCATTCTTCTTCAAGCAGTGGGGCGGCAAGAACAAGAAGGCGGCAGGGCGGACTTATCGTGGAAAGACTTGGGATGAGCTTCCATTGACAACCGTCGGTTAGCCGCGAGATCGTGCGTTAACGCGAATCCGGGACAACGAATGGCCGCGCCTAAGCAGACCGTTTGGGCGCTAGAGCCTCACACCGCCGCAAAGCACGCGATTCTCGCGCGGTATTTGTCAGCGTGGCTTCCCATCCTGAGTCAGGGCGGTTTTCCGAAGCTCGCATACATCGATGCATTCTCGGGGCCCGGAAGCTATTCCGGCGGCGAAGATGGTTCGCCAGTGATCGCATTGAAGGCAATGCTGGACCACAAAGCGTCAATTCGCGCTCAGTGCTACTTCGATTTCGTTGAGCGAGTGCCCGACCGCGCGGTAGCCCTTCGGAGCGCTGTCGAGGAAACCCAGAACCTGCTCGGTAAGCCGAGCAACGCACACATCGAAGTGCATCAGAGCACGTTTGAAGAAGCGTATGCAAAGATTGGCCCACGCCTCAAAGCTGCGGGAACGATTCCGACATTCGCGTTCATTGACCCCTTCGGATGGACTGGCCTCCCATTCTCGATCGTGGAGGAGCTACTGCGGCGTCCGTCGACCGAGGTGTTCATCAATTTCATGTTCGAGGAGATCAATCGCTTCCTCGATCACCCCGAACAGATCGGAAATTTCGACAAGCTGTTTGGTTGTAGCGACTGGCGAACCTGCGCTCAGAAGTCAGGACTCGATCGAAACAAATGCGTCCGGGATCTGTATGCCCGGAAGCTCGGCGAGAGCGCTTCCTACGTTCGATATTTCGAGATGCGCAACAAGGCAAATGCCACCGACTACTTCCTGTTCTTCGCCACAAACAGTCTGTTAGGCCTAAAGAAGATGAAGGAAGCGATGTGGAAGGTCGATCAAGGAGGCGCCTTTAGTTTTTCGGATGCCACCGATCCCAATCAGATGACAATCTTTGCGAACGAGCCGAACTTCGGTCAGCTCAAGAAGCAGATTCTAGACAACTTTCGGGGCGCACAGGCGTCTGTCGGCCAAATTGAGGAGTTCGTTCTCACCAAGACGGCCTTCCGAGAAACCCACTTCAAGCGGCAGATCTTGGTGAATGGCGAAGGCCAAGACTTTGAAGTAATCAAATCGAAGCCTGATCGACGGAAGGGCACATACCCAGATGGGACCATTCTTCGCTTTTTTGGGTAGCGTTCAGTGTCATCGCAGACGCTAGCATTCACCCCTCCCCCGCCATCCCCCTCAACGCCTCTTCAAACACCCCCGCCGGCTGCCCGCCCGAGATCAGCCACTTCCCCTCCACCACCACGGCGGGCACGCCGTTGATCCCGCGCGAGACCCACAGCGCCTCCGCCGCCCGCACCTCGGCGGCGTAGAGGTCGTCGGCCAGCACCTCGACCGCCTTCGCCCGGTCCAGCCCCGCCGCCGCCGCCGCGTCGGCCAGCACGCCGGCGTCGGTCATCGTCCGGCCGTCGGTGAAATGGGCCGTGAACAGCGCCGCCTTCAGCGCCCTCTGTTCCGCCGCCCCGACCGTCCCCGCCCAGTGCAGCAGCCGGTGGGCGTCGAAGGTGTTCCAGATCCGGCTGTCCGGCCCCATCCGCATGTCGAACCCCGGCCAGGCCTCGGCCGCCCGCTGCGTGATCATGGCCCGGTTGGCCGCCGACTGTTCGGGGGTCGAGCCGTATTTGCGGCCGATGTGGTCGACGATGTTCTCGCCCTCGGGCGGCATGTTCGGGTTCAGCTCGAACGGCTGGAACCGCACCTCGGCCTCGATCCCCTCGCCCTTCAGCTTGTCCAGCGCCGCCTCCAGCCCGCCCAGCCCCACCACGCACCAGGGGCAGACGATGTCGGAGACGAAGTCGATGTGCAGGGTGCGGGGCATGGGGAAAGGGCTCCTGGGGCCTTCAGGATGGTCGGTTCATCACAAAGACCACAAAGGATTCACAAAGGACACGAAGGGTCCGGCGGGCCCGCGGCTCCCGCCAGGGAGACGCAACACATCTGATGGCGGGCAAGGGCCCGCGAAAGGCCGAAACAACCGGGCTCCCTTCGTGTCCTTCGTGCCCTTCTTCGTGTCCTTTGTGATGAACCATCCGGCGCCCCATCCGGCCCCGGCTCCAGGATCGGTTTCGCCCGTCGCCCAACCGCGGCCGCCCCCTCTGGATTTCACCGTTCGCCGTGCTAGCTTCCCTGAGGGAAGGGAGACCCACACCATGCGCGCCTTCGGCCTCAACGCCTTTCGCGTCTACACCGTCCTGCTCGGCGTCTGGACCGGGGCCGGGGTCCACGACACCCTGTCGACCCATTTCGCCTGGTGGGCCGATCCGGTCGCCTGGTACGCGCGCCCGGCGTGGGAGGGGATGGTCAATCCCTGGCCCTTCACGACCATGGCCCTGCTGCTGGCGACCCTCGTCGCCGGCGTCGTCGCCTTCCGCTGGCGCGGCCCCGGGCGCAAGGCCGCCGTGTTCAGCCTCGGCGGAACGGCCCTGATCCTCGTGGCCACCCTGGCCTGGTTCGTGCCCGAACTCGGACGGATGGGCTCGGGCGAGCTGGACGCGGCGGCCCTCGTCTCGCACGGCCGGACGTGGATCACGCTCAACGCCGTCCGCCTCGTCCTGCTGGTCGTGTTGCTGTGGAGCGCCCTGCTGGCCCTCGGCCGGTTCGGCGACGGCGCGCGCGAGACGGCCTGACGCCTCAGGCCCCCGGCCGCGTCAGGCTCCGCCGGTGCGGCCGGTCGGTCAGGCGCAGCCACGGGGCCATGCCCCAGGCGATCGGGGTCGAGATCGCCAGCGTCGCGGCGATCATCCACCAGACGGCGGTCATCATCTCCGCGGCCTCCAGCGGCGCGGCCAGCAGGCCGATCATGCCGAGGCCGAACAGCACCGCCTGGATCATCGGCCAGATCAGGACGGCGATGGCGAAACGGGTGCGCATAGGAACCTCCTCTGCTGCGGACAGGACAACGGTCCGGAGTGCGGGGCGTTCCTCAATCGGCCCGTCTGCCCGGGACCCGGCGAAGCCGGCCCCGAGACCGTCGGTTCGTCACGAAGGGCACAAAGGTTTCACGAAGAACACGAAGGGGCCGGCGGGCCCGCGGCTCCCGCAGGGAGACGCAACAGAGCGATGGCGGGCAAGGGCCCGCGAAGGGCGCCCCCCGGCCCCCCTTCGTGTCCTTCGTGCCCTTCTTCGTGTCCATTGTGATGAACCAACCGGCCCAGGGCCGCCCCCTACGTCCCCGTTTGACGTACCCCGCCCCTATCCTCCCACCCGCCAAGGATGAGGGGAGGACCGAACATGGCCGACGGATCACAATTCCACGACGACGACGTCTCTGCGGAGGCGGGCGAGATCACGCCCCCGCTGCAGGCCTGGCGCGAGGAGGGGCGCGGGCGGCGCACCGCCCCCGACGCGGTCTGGGCGGCGGCGCGCGAGGACTATCTGGCCGGGATGTCTGGGCCCGAGGTCTGCGCGCGTCACGGCGTGCGCCTCACCGCCCTGCGCGACCGGGCGGCGCGCGAGGGCTGGCGGCGCATCGACCAGCCCTGGGCGCCGCGCAACCGGCTGGACCCGAACGACGAGGGCGTCGAGCTGGAGGCGCGGGTCGGCGGCGACCTCGACAAGATCGAGCTGTGCGAACTGTCCGATGTCGCCTTCCGGCGAATGATGCGCGCCATCCTGCGCGGCGACGCCATGGGGGCCCTGCGCTGGCGGCGCGTGCAGGCGGTCATGGAGGCCGAGGACGCCGAGTCCCAGCGCGCCGTCCAGCAGCACGAGGCGATCTGGCAGGCCCGGCGCGGCTATCCCCGGCCGGACGAGGCCGAGGCGCCGGACCCGTCGATCGCTTCGGACGGCGCCTACTATCCGGACGCATTGGACGCTTCGCACGCTTCGGACGGTGTTTACGGCCCGAACCTGGCGGACGCTACGGACGCTTCGGACGCTTCGGACGGTGTTTTTTCTCCGCCGGGGGAGCAGGCTATACGGGAGCCATGACCTTCCCCGGCTTCGCCCCCGCCGACCTGGCCTTCCTGTCGGACCTGGCGGTCCACAACGACCGCGACTGGTTCACGGCCAACCGCGCCGTCTATGACGAGCGGCTCAGGCCCGCGCTCGGCGCCCTGATCGCCGACGCCTCGACCGCCTGCGCCGCGCGCGGCCTGCCGCTGGGCGGCGACCCGAACAAGAGCCAGTTCCGCCTCCACCGCGACGTGCGCTTCTCGAAGAGCAAGCTGCCCTACAAGACCCACCTCTCGGCCGTCCTGACCCGCGACGGGCTGAAGATGTCGCCGGGCATGGCCTATATCCATATCGAGCCCGAGGGCGGCTCGCGCGTCACCGCCGACAGCTTCGACTACGACAGCATCGACCCGCTCGACCCCTCGACCCACCCGGCCGCGCGCGTGGCGGCCCCCGAACCGACGGCCCCGGCCGAGGCCATCCCCGACCTCGAGGACGCCCACGGCCGAGGGCCCTACGTCTCGGCCGGCTTCTTCCTTTACGACCGCAAGAACAGCGACAAGGTCCGCCGCGCCATCGCCGCCGGGCCCGAGGCGTGGCTGGCCGTCGAGGCCCATCTGGCGGCCCGCGGCCTGCGCCTCGCGCCCGGCATGGCCGTCAAACGGATGCCCAAGGGCTTCGACGCCCACGAGGGCACGGCGCTGGAGCCCGCCCTGAAGCGCCTGCAGTGGTTCGCCCGCCGCCCCCTGACCGGCGCCGAGGTCTCAAGCCCGCAACTGCCGGAGACCCTCGCCGGCTTCGTCGACGACATGAAGCCCCTGCTCGATTTCGGATGGAGGGCCCTCTACGGCGGCTAGGCCCGCTCCACGCACAGGGCCACGCCCATGCCCCCGCCGATGCACAGGGTGGCCAGGCCGCGTTTCGCGTCCCGCCGCTTCATCTCGTGCAGCAGGGTGGTCAGGATGCGGGCGCCCGAGGCCCCGATCGGATGGCCGATGGCGATGGCCCCGCCGTTGACGTTGACCTTCGCCGGATCCAGCCCCAGCTCCCGGAGCACGCACAGGCTCTGGGCCGCAAAGGCCTCGTTGGACTCGACCAGGTCGAGGTCGGCGACGGTCCAGCCCGCCTTCTCCAGCGCCTTGCGCGACGCCGGGATCGGGCCGGTGCCCATCAGGGCCGGATCGACCCCCGCCGTGGCCGAGGCGGCGATCCGGGCCAGCGGGATCAGGCCCCGGGCTTCGGCGTCGGCCGCGCTCATCAGCACCAGGGCCGCGGCCCCGTCGTTGAGCCCCGAGGCGTTGGCGGCGGTGACGCTGCCCTCCTTCGCGAAGGCCGGCTTCAAGCCCTGCATGGCCTCCAGCGTGGCCCCGTGGCGGATGAATTCGTCCTTGTCGACCACCGTGTCGCCTTTGCGGCCCTTGATGGTCACCGGCACGATCTCGTCGTCGAACCGCCCCGCCTTCTGGGCCGCCTCCGCCTTGTTCTGGCTGGCCACCGCGAAGGCGTCCTGGTCGCCCCGGCTGATCTGGAACTGCCCGGCCACATTCTCGGCCGTCTGCCCCATGTGGTACCCGTTGAAGGCGTCCCACAGGCCGTCGCGGATCATGGTGTCGACCAGGCCCAGGTCGCCCATCTTGTGCCCGGACCGCAGCTGCTGGGCGTGGGGCGCCTGGCTCATGCTCTCCTGCCCGCCCGCGACCACGATGCGGGCGTCGCCCAGGGCGATCTGCTGGGCCGCCACGGCCACGGCGCGCAGGCCGGAGCCGCAGATCTGGTTCAGGCTCCAGGCCGGGACCTCCTTCGGTATCCCCGCGCCCATCGCCGCCTGCCGCGCCGGTCCCTGCCCCGCCGCCGCCTGCAGCACATGGCCCAGGATCACCTCGTCCACCTCCTGCGGCCCGACCCCCGCCCGCTCCAGCGCCGCCCGGATGGCGATCTCGCCCAGTTTCGACGCCGGCAGGCTGGACAGGCCGCCGAGGAAGGAGCCGACGGGCGTGCGCGCGGCGGAAACGATGACGACTTCGATGGACATGGACGAACCTCTGACGCCGGCCGCGGGCGAGGGAGCGCCCGGACCATGGGAAACGAAACCTCTACGCCCCGGCAGGGCGTTAGGTCGCGCGAAACAAATCGTGGCGTTTCTGCCGCATCCCGACGCCTTCGTCACCCATGACCGTCCCGTTCAGCGGATGGTCATGGGCGCGGCCCCATTCTGCGGGAACAAACTGGAGCGAGAAAGGCTTGATGGGGCCATGCTCAAGAGACTGAAGAAGGTGTTCGTCCAGGTCTGCGTCCCCGACGAGCTGGACATGATCGAGCACTACCGGACCCCGGCGGAGAAGACCGCCGACCTGATCGTGCACGTGGTCGGCCTGACCCTGGCCGCCGTGGGCGGGATCGTGCTGGCGGTGCTGGCGGCGATGTACGTCGGCATTGGCGCCGTGGCCGCCACGGCGACTTACGCCCTGTGCCTGGTGGCCATGCTGACCGTCTCGACTATCTACAACCAGACCCGCCCCTGCGCGGCCCGCCCCATCCTGCGGCGCATGGATGAGGCGGCCATCTTCCTGATGATCGCCGGTAGTTACACTCCCTTCACCACCCAGCGATTCGAAGGCGCCTGGGCGATCGGCTTCACCCTGCTGGTCTGGGGCGTGGCCCTGGCCGGGGTGTTCGTCAAACTGGTGGCCCCGCGCATCTCCGACGCCTTCTGGAGCGCCGTCTATATCGGCTTCGGCTGGCTGGCCGTGCTGGCGCTCAAGCCGATGATCGACACCGTCCATCCCGTGGCCCTCGGCCTGCTGGTGCTGGGCGGCCTGATCTATACGGCGGGCGTCTTCGTCTTCATCAGCCCGACGGTGAAATTCCGCCGCGCCATCTGGCACGGCTTCGTCGTCACAGGCGCCACGGTCCACTGGGCCGCCGTCCTCGTGGGAGTGGTCCTGGCCCCCGCCGCCATGGGCTGATTTGCATGCGGCTTCGCGCTGCGGGATAGTGCGGCGGTGCAACAGGTCGGGAGTGGGGCGTGGCGGACAAGAAGGCCGTAGAAGGCGAAACCATCGTCATCAAGAAATACGCCAACCGGCGGCTCTACAACACCGCCACCAGCGCCTATGTCACCCTTGAGGACCTGGCGAAGATGGTCCGCGAGGGCCACGACTTCGTGGTCTATGACGCCAAGACCAACGACGATCTGACCCGCCAGATCCTGACCCAGATCATCTTCGAGGAAGAGAGCCGCGGCGAGGCCCTGCTGCCGGTGCAGTTCCTGCGCCAGCTGATCGGCTTCTACGGCGGCCAGATGCAGGGCGTCCTGCCCAGCTATCTGGAGATGTCGCTGGACAGCTTCAGCCGCCAGCAGGAGCAGATGCGCGGCCAGTTCTCCAAGGCTTTCGGGGCCGCGCCCGGCGCGGGCATCCTCGACGAGGCGGTCAAGCGCAACATGGCCCTGTTCACCGAGGCCATGAAGATGTGGCCCGGCTTCGGCGCCCTGACCCCGGGGGCCCGTCCGGCGGCTCCGGTCCCGCCCGAGACGCCGGCCGTCGACCCCCTGGCCGAGATGCGCCGCCAGATGGAGGAGATGCGCGGCCAGATCGACAAGCTGTCGAAGGGCGGCTGATGGCCGACGAGGTTCGCCCCGTCGCGCCCGTCCAGCGTCGCGCGACCGACCGCCGCGCCGCCGAGCGCCGGGCCGCCTCGGCCTCGCGGGCCCTCGTTCCCGTGGCGTTCCCGGCCGAGGCTGCCGAGCCCCCGGCAAGACCTGCCCCCGCGTCCCCCGCCGATGCCGGCCCCGCGGCCTTCGCCGCCCAGGTGATGGGACAGTCCGGCCAGCGCCGCGGCCTGAAGGGCGGCCCGCCGGTGCTGGACGCCGCCCGCTCGGCCTATCTGGGGGCTGAACATTCCGGCGCTTCCGAGCGCCGTCCCCGGCCCGGCAAGGCCACGGACACCGACGTCTGACCCACCGGCACGGTCCTTGCTGAGCGAAGGCGTCTCAAGCCTCGTCCGGGATTCCCGCCATGCTGACCCTCATCGCCCGCGCCGTCGACGTCACCGTGGTGGCGCTGATCTTCGTCGGATTCTCCTGAGCGGGGGTCAGCCGGCCCCGAACTCCAGGTCCTTGCGGGCCGAGATGATGGTGACGATGAAGCCGGCCAGCACGTCCAGCATGACCATCACCACGATCAGGAAGAAGGTCGAGGTGGCGAATCCCTTGATCAGCAGGAATTCGACAAGGCAGACCACGAACAGGATCATCGACAGGGCGTGATTGACGATCGCCACCTTCTGGCTCGATGTCGATTTCAGAAGTTCGAAGAACAGCAGGATCAGCGACAGGAACAGGATCAGGTCGCCCACGCCCACGTTCCAGCTGCTGCCCGAAGCCATCGGTATGGAGAACATCGCCTCGCGCAGGGTCGCGTCGGCCGCCACCGATCCTCCGCCGCCCATCAGGCCGGTCAACACCACGATATTGTACAGAACCACCGGGATCACGAGCAACGGCAGGGCGATCAGCATGGCTGGGCTCCATCGGGGCGGGCCGAACGGCCGCGCTTGTTAACGATGCTTACCCCGGTTCGCTCCATACGGCTACGCCCGCTCGCGCGGCAGGGGAAAGTCAGAATTCGCTGATCGGACCGGGCCGACGGGATCGCGACTTCAGCCACATCACGCCGAGCAGATCCGACAGGGAGGCCATCAGCCGCCCCCAGTTGGTGTATTTCGACCGGCCTGTCTCGCGGTGACGGTGATCGACGTCCAGATAGAGGTTCTGGTAGCCCTCGCGGATCATCAGGGCCGGGAGGTAGCGGTGCAGGTGATCGAAATACGGGAGGCGCAGGAAGGCGTCGCGCCGGAAGGCCTTGAGGCCGCAACCGGTGTCGTCGGCGTCATCGCCCAGCAGTTTCCTGCGGATGCGATTGGCCCAGATCGAAGCCTGGCGCTTGGCCTCGGAATCCTGTCGCTTCGCGCGGCGACCGCCGACCAGGGCGACGGAAGACGGGGAAGCGGCCAGCAGGTCGACCAGTCTCGGCGCATCGGCGGGCGGGTTCTGGCCATCGCCGTCCAACGTCACCACGATCGGGCCGCGCGCCGCCAGCACCCCTGTGCGCACCGCCCGGCTCTGGCCCGCGTTGGAGCCGTGGCTGAGGACGCGCAGGGCCGGCAGCTCGGCCATCAGCCCGCGCAACTCCGCCAGCGTCCCGTCGCGCGAGGCGTCGTCCACGAACACCATCTCATACGACCGCCCTTCGAAAGCGGCGGCGATCTCGCGCGCCAGCGGGCCGGCCGCGCCCTCTTCGTCATGGACCGGAACGACGACGGAGATGTCGGGGATGGCTTCGCTCATCGGGGCTGTCTAGCGGGTTTCGCGGCCGGGCGGGAGATGGTCCGGCGTTCGGGCCGTGTCGCGGCTCGAAAGGCCGTGATAGGAAGATGAACATGATGCGCCCCGACCTGGATCGATACATCGCCGGCTGGCGCGGCCCCCTGCTCGCGGCCCTGGTGGCCCTGTTGGCGGGCCTGCCGGTGCTGATGCTGCTGCCGCCCCTGGACCGCGACGAGAGCCGCTATGCCCAGGCGACGTCGCAGATGCTGGAAAGCGGCGACTACATCGACATCCGCTTCCAGGACGAGCCGCGCTGGAAGAAGCCCATCGGCATCTACTGGATGCAGGCCGCGGCCGTGGCCGCGACATCCAGCGTCGAGAACCGCGACATCGCCCCCTACCGCATTCCGTCCATCCTCGGCGCCATGCTGGCCGCCGCCGCCTGCGCCTGGGCCGGGGCGGCCATGTTCGGCCAGAGAGCCGGCTTCCTGGCGGGAGCCATCCTCGGCGCCAGCTTCCTGCTTTCCACCGAGGCGGGCATCGCCAAGACCGACGCCATGCTGTGCGGCGCCGTGACCCTGGCCATGGCCGGGCTGGCCCGGATCTATCTGGCGGCGCGGGCGGGAGAAGCGCCGGTCCGGCCGCACAAGCTGATGTTCTGGCTGGGGCTGGGGCTGTCGATCCTCATCAAGGGGCCGATCGGGCTGATCGTCATCGCGCCGGCCATGATCGCCCTGTCGGTATGGGACCGCGACGTCTCGTGGCTCAAACGCCTCGGCTGGGGCTGGGGCTTGCCGCTGGTGGCCCTGATCGTCGGCCCGTGGGCCCTCGCCATCACCATCGCCACCGACGGCGGCTTCTGGCGCGAGGCCATCGGCGGGGACCTGGCCCCCAAGGTCGCGGGCGGCGATGAAGGTCACGGGGTTCTGCCCGGTTTCTATCTGCTGATCACGCCCCTGCTGTTCTTCCCGGCGACGTTGTTGCTGCCCGCCGCCCTTTCGACCGGCTGGCACAGGCGGGCCGAGCCGGCGATCCGCTTCCTGGTCTGCTGGCTGGTTCCGGCCTGGCTGATCTTCGAACTGACCCCGACCAAACTGGCCCACTATACCCTGCCGACCTTCGGGGCCCTGGCACTGCTGGCCGCCGCCGCCGTGAGCCGGCCGATCGGCAAGGCGTCGCGCTATGTCGGGGTCGGATTGACGATCTTCGTCGGCGGCCTGCTGGCCATCGGCTCGGTCTGGCTGTTGACCGAGTACGGCAAGTCGACGGCCCAGACCTGGGCCACCCTGACCATCGTCTTCGCCATTCTCGCCGCCCTGATCGGCGCCTTCCTGATGCTTCACCGGGCGGCGGCGACGGCCGTGGTCGCCTCGATCGCCCTGGGCGTCGTCGCCCACGGCGCCCTGGCCGGCACATTGCGCCAGCTCCGCCCCCTGTCCGTCGCCCCCCAGCTGGAGAAGGCCCTGCTGGCCGCCGACCTGCATCCGCGACAGGGTCGCGCCGGTCCGGTCGCCATCACCGGCTTCCACGAACCCAGTTTCGTCTTCCTGACCGGGCGGGACACCGAACTGGCCGACGCCGCAGGCGCCGCCCGGGCACTGGCCGAGGGGCGCCCGGCCATCGTCGAGGAGGGCGACGCCGACGCCTTCCGGGCCGCGGCCGCGCAACTGGGGGTCACCGGCCGCGCCGTCGGCGTGGTGGAGGGCCACAACTATTCGAAAGGCGATGACGTCAGCCTGACCATCTACGCGCCGCCGGGCGCCGCGCCCGCCGCACCGGGTCCCGTCCGGTGAGCCGTCGCATCACGATCGTCGAGGTCGGCCCCCGCGACGGCCTCCAGAACGAGAAGGCCGTTCTCGAACCGGCCGTCCGCGCCGATCTCGTGCGCAGGCTCGAAGCCGCCGGCGCGCGCCGTATCGAGGCGGTCAGCTTCGTCCATCCGAAATATGTGCCCCAGATGGCCGGGGCCGAAGAGGTCATGGCCGCCCTGCCGCATGAGGCCGGCCGCAGCCGCATCGGTCTGGTGCTGAACGGCAAGGGCTATGACCGCGCCCTCGGCACGGCGGTGGACGAGGTCAATGTGGCCATGTCCATCACCGACGGCTTCGGGCTGAAGAACCAGGGCATGGGCGTCGACCAGCAGGTTTCCATGCTGTCGGACATCATGACCGGGCGGGCCAATTCGGCGGGGGGGCCGGGCGCGGGCCCGTCGTTGTCCGCCACCCTGTCGTGCGTCTGGGGCTGTCCGTTCGACGGGGAGGTTTCGGCGGACCAGGTGGCCGATCTGGTCGGCCGCATCGCTGATCTGGGGGTAAAGGAAATCGCCCTGGCCGACACCATCGGCGCGGGCGATCCCTGGGCCGTCACACGCAAGGTCCAAGCCGCCCGCCAGGCGGCGCCCGACGCCGTGCTGCGCCTGCATTTTCACGATACGCGCAACACCGGTCTGGCGAACGCCTATGCGGGAGTCGAGGCGGGCGTTGATGTGCTGGACGCGTCGGTCGGCGGCATCGGCGGCTGTCCGTTCGCGCCGGGGGCGACCGGCAATATCGCGACGGAGGATCTGGTCTACATGCTCGAGCGGGCGGGTTTCGACACCGGCTACGACCTCGACGCCCTGATCGAAACCGCCCGATGGATCGGCGAGAAGATTGGCCGCCCGACCCGGAGCGCCCTGAGCCGGGCGGGGGGATGGCTGAAGAGGACCTGACCGACCGATACAATTCAGGCGCGACAAGCGAGACATCGCGCCCGATATATTCCCTACAAGCGCGACAACCGGGACATTGCTTCGGGACTGGCTGCGCCCTCGCCGCCTTACCCGCTACGCGCCGCTCTCCGGGCGGCTGTCCTCTCCCCCGCCTCGCCGGGAAGAAAGGGGCTGGCGTCGCCGTTTGATTTCGCATATCAGCGCCCTCCCGAAAACGAGACGACCCATGTTCGCCTGTTACGCCAATCCGAGCCTGCCCATGTCGCTCGACCGCCAGCCGGTCGAGGGCAAGGACGCGCGCGCGGAGAGGACGTAGGAGAACAGCCGGTCGGATCGATTTCGGTTTTCCAGTAACCCCTCCCGCCACCGGCCGGAGGGGTTTCTTGTATCCGCGAGACTCCGCCGCGCCGGTCCGGGAGGATCAGACAGAGAAGGAGACGTCCGCCATGCGTGGCTATGACGTGATCGAAAGCCCGGGCGCGCCGATCAAGGCGTGGACCCGGGGGGTGCCCATCGAGGATGCGGCGCTGATTCAGCTGAAGAACGTGGCCTCGCTCCCGTTCATCCACTCCCACGTCGCGGTCATGCCCGACGTGCACTGGGGCAAGGGCGCGACCGTGGGCTCGGTGATCCCGACCGTGGGGGCCATCATCCCGGCCGCTGTGGGCGTGGACATCGGCTGCGGCATGATGGCGGTGCGGACCTCGATCCGCGCCGAACACCTGCCGGACGACCTGTCGGGCATCCGTTCCGCCATCGAGGCGGCCGTTCCGCACGGCCGCACCGACAACGGCGGGCGCAACGACAAGGGGGCATGGGCGTCCGAACCGCCGGCCTCGGCGGCCTCCCGGTGGGAGGCGCTGAAGACGGGCTATGACGCCGTGGTGGAGAAGCACCCCAAGGCGGCGCACCCGCGTGGTTACGGCCACCTGGGCACGCTGGGCACGGGCAACCACTTCATCGAGCTCTGCCTCGACGAGGCGGGGGACGTGTGGGTGATGCTGCACTCGGGTTCGCGCGGGGTGGGCAACCGGTTCGGGAGCTACTTCATCGAACGGGCCAAGCACGAGGCGCGGCGCTGGTTCCTGAACCTGCCGGATCAGGACCTGGCCTACTTCCCTGAGGGGTCGGAGGGCTTCAACGACTACGTCAAGGCGGTGTCCTGGGCGCAGAAATACGCCCGCGCCAACCGCGAGGTGATGATGGACAGCGTCCTGAACGTGCTGCGCACCTTCTGGCCCGATCTGGAGACGACGCAGGAGGCGGTGAACTGCCACCACAACTACGTCTCGAAGGAGCGCCATTTCGGCAAGGACGTGTTCCTGACCCGGAAGGGCGCGGTGTCCGCGAAGGACGGCGAGCTGGGGATCATCCCCGGCTCGATGGGGGCGAAATCCTTCATCGTGCGCGGCAAGGGCAATGCGGACTCGTTCTGCACCTGCTCGCACGGCGCCGGTCGGGCGATGAGCCGGACCGAGGCGAAGCGGCGCTTCACGGTGGAGGACCACGTCCGCGCCACCGAGGGCGTCGAGTGCCGCAAGGACGCCGATGTGATCGACGAAACGCCGATGGCCTACAAGGACATCGACGCGGTCATCGCGGCCCAGGCCGACCTGATCGAGGTCGTGCACACCCTGCGTCAGGTGGTGTGCGTCAAGGGATGACGGGAGCCGGTTCCACGCGAGTGGAGCCGGCTTTCGTCATGTTGGAGGTTACGTCGGATCGGCGGAAATCGCGCCGTTGGCGATCCGTGCAGGCTCAGCCGGGATGTGACCGAACCACAAGCAGTTCAAGCCGCTTTAGCGACAACCGCAGCCGGTTGGCCTGCATGACCGGCCAAAGGGCCAGCTTGATCATCAGCGACATGATCAGCAGCACGGCGGCGGGCAGGCCCCAGTGCAGGGCGGACAGGGCGTCACTTGCGCCGAAGAATTTCCACGCCGCCCAGACGCCGGCCACGAACAGCACGGACTGGACCGCCATCAGCACGGCGCTGACCCAGCCGGTGCGGCCGCCAAACAGGGACATCACCTGTTCGACATGGCCGGGCTCCTCGTCGATCCGGCGCAGCAGGTCGCGCTCCTCGGCGGCGAGGGCGTCGTTCAGGGCCTGGTCTATGTCACGCATCGTCGTCTCCTTCGAGCACGGCCCGCAGGGTGCGGCGTGCATGCATGAGGCGGGTCTTGATCGTGCCCGCCGGGACATCGAGGGCGACGGCCGTCTCGGCGACGGTCATCTCCTCGAAATGGAACAGGGCGATCGCCGCGCGCTGGGCCGGCGGCAGATCGCGGATGGCGGCGTGGAGGCGCTCGATCTCCGGCCGATGCTCCGCCTGCCAGTCCGGCGCGTCGGGGGCCGGTTCGGGCTGGGCGGCGACGGCCCGGGCCAGGGCCCGATCCTGCTGATTGCCGGCGATCAGGCCGGCGCAGCGGCGCGAGACGATGCGGTAGGCCCAGGCCGGAAAGGCGCGTTCGTCGCGCAGGCCGCCGATGCCGCGGGCGATTTCGACCCAGCCGGCCTGGGCGGCGTCGCGCGCGGCCTCGCCGTCGCCGGTCAGCCGCCAGGCGTGGGCGACCAGCTTGCGATGCCAACGCCGGGCCAGATCCTCGAACGCACGACGGTCGCCGGCCGCCGCGGCCACGACGAGGTATTCGTCCAGAACGCGACCGGTGCTCACCCTCATCTCGCCGCCCCTCTCCGTCATCGGATTACAGGTGCGCCGGCACGGCGAAACGGTTCAATTCGGGCGACCGAATTCGGCGACCGACGGCCGAGGCTACAGGTTCAGCAGCGCCGGGTCGCCGCCCTGGGCGGAGATGTTGTTGCTGATGGCCTTTTCCGAGGCGTAGCGGATCAGGCTGTAGGGACCGCCGGCCTTGGGACCGGTGCCCGACAGGCCCTCGCCGCCGAAGGGCTGGACGCCAACCACCGCGCCGATGATCGAGCGGTTGATGTAGACGTTGCCGGCCGGGACCAGACGCGTGACCTCCTCGGCGAAGGCCTCGATGCGGCTGTGCACGCCGAGGGTCAGGCCGTAGCCGCGCTGCGCCAGTTTGGACGCGGTTTCCTTCAGCTTCGAGGGCTCGTAGCGGCAGACGTGGAGGATGGGGCCGAAGACCTCGCGCTCCAGATAGTCGGGGGTCGGGATCTCGGCGATGGTCGGGGCGAACAGGTGGCCCTTGTCCGCGCCGGCGGGGAGTTCGGCGCGGGCGACGATCTTCGCGTCGCCGCCGAGGCGTTCGAGGTGGGCGTCGAGCATAGCCTTGGCGTCGGCGTCGATGACCGGGCCGATGTCGGTGGCGGGGTCGGAGGGGTCGCCCACGACCTGGGCGGCCAGGGCCCCCTTGAGGCCCTCGATCAGGGCGTCGGCGGCGTCATGCGGCACGTAGAGCAGACGCAGGGCCGAGCAGCGCTGGCCCGACGAGCCGAAGGCCGACAGGATGACGTCGTCGATGACCTGTTCCTTCAGCGCCGTGGTGTCGACGAACATGCCGTTCAGCCCGCCCGTCTCGGCGATGAAGGGGATGATGGCGCCCGGACGGGCGGCCAGCGCCTTGTTGATCATGGTCGCCGTGTCGGTGCCGCCGGTGAAGGCGACGCCGTCTATGCCGGGGTGGCTGACGAGGGCCGCGCCGACCGTCTCGCCGCGTCCGGGGACGAGTGCCAGCAGGTTGGGGTCAAGGCCGGCCTTGACGTAGAGGCGCACGGCCTCGGCGGCGATCAGGGGCGTCTGTTCGGCGGGCTTGGCCAGCACGGCGTTGCCGGCGGCCAGGGCGGCGACGATCTGGCCGGTGAAGATGGCCAGGGGGAAGTTCCACGGGCTGATGCAGGCGAAGACGCCCCGGCCGTGCAGGACCAGCTGATTGATCTCGCCAACGGGGCCCTTCAGCTCCGTCGGGCCGCCGAAGTCGCGCTCGGCCAGCATGGCGTAGTAGCGGCAGAAGTCGGCCGCCTCGCGGATTTCGGCGACAGCGTCGTTCAGGGTCTTGCCGGCCTCGCGCGAGAGCAGGGCGACCAGACGGTCCATGTCGGCCTCGAGGGCGTCGGCCATGGCGCGCAGGACGGGCGCGCGGCCCGCGCCGCCCTTGCGGTCCCAGGCGACCTGGGCCCGGGCGGCGGCGTCAACGGCGGCGTCGATGTCGGCCGTGCTGGCCTCCGAGACGTGGCCGAGGACCTGGGTCGTGTCGAAGGGGTTGGTCACGGCCTGCGGGTTGGTCCCGGCCTTCAGCTTGCCGCCGATGATGGGGCCCGAGGTCAGTTTTTCGGCGTCGACCTTCGCCAGGGCGGCGGCGTGCCGGTCGCGGTCGGCGGCTTGCGAATAGTCGCGGCCGAGCGAGTTCTGGCGGTCCATGTACATGTCCTTGGGGGTCGGAATTTTCGCGTGGCGGTCGGGGTGAGCTTCGACGGCGGAGATGGGGTCGGCGGCGACGGCGGCGGCAGGCACCCGCTCGTCCAGCAGGGCGTGGACGAAGGAGGAGTTGGCGCCGTTCTCGAGCAGGCGGCGCACCAGATAGGGCAGCAGGTCCTCATGCCCGCCGACGGGGGCGTAGGCGCGGACGGTCACCGGGCCGAAGTCGTCGCGGGCGGCGTCGTACAGGGCCTCGCCCATGCCGTGCAGGCGCTGGAATTCGATCTTCACCTTCCGCTCGGACGCCATCTTGTGGACGGCGGCGAGGGAGTGGGCGTTGTGGGTGGCGAACTGGCTGTAGATGTGGGGCGCCGCCTCGATCATCAGTTTGGCGCAGACGAGATAGTTGAGGTCGGTCGCGGCCTTGGTGGTGAAGACCGGATAGTCGGTGCGGCCGAACTGCTGGGCGCGCTTGATCTCGGTGTCCCAGTAGGCGCCCTTGACCAGACGGACCATCAGTCGGCGGCCCGAGGTCTTCGCCAGTTCGGCGACGCGGCGGATCACCTCGGGACAGCGCTTCTGATAGGCCTGAACGGCGAGGCCGAGGCCGGTCCAGCCGCCGAGGTCGGGCTCGCGCGCCAGACGGTCGAGCAGCTTCAGCGACAGGGCGAGGCGGTCGGCCTCTTCCGCGTCCATGGTGAAGTTGATGTCGTGCTTCGCCGCGATCCGGGCGAGGCGCAGGATGCGCGGATAGAGCTCATCCCAGACGCGGGCCTCGTGCGTGGCCTCGTAGCGGGGGGACAGGGCCGACAGCTTGACCGAGACGCCGTGGCCGGCCTCGGGCCCCTGCCCCTTTGCGGTTTTGCCGACGGCCTCGATGGCGTCGGCGTAGATCTTTTCATAGCGCTCGGCGTCGTGGGCGGTGCGGGCGCCCTCGCCCAGCATGTCGAAGCTGCACAGCCAGCCTTCGCGATTGGCGCGCTTCAGCGCCGCCTCGATGGTGCGGCCGACCACGAACTGTTCGCCCATGATGCGGACGGCGGCGGCGACGGCCTCGCGGATCACGGGCTCGCCGAGACGGCCGACGATGCGCTTGAGGAAGCCGGGGAGATCGGTCTTCGCCTCCTCGTCGACGTCGACCAGCTTGCCGGTCAGCATCAGCCCCCAGGTCGAGGCGTTGACGAACAGGCTATCGGATTGACCCAGATGCGAACTCCAGTCCGCCGAGCCGATCTTCTCGGCGATCAGCCGGTCACGGGTGTCCTCATCGGGGGTGCGTAGCAGGGCCTCGGCGAGGCACATCAGGGCCAGGCCTTCGCGGGTGCCGAGCGAGAACTCCTGCAGGAAGCTCTCGACCACGCCCTGCTTCTTGACGCTGGCGCGGGCGTGCTCGACCAGGCCGACGGCGCTGGAGAGCACGGCGGCGCGCTCGGCCCCGTCCAGCGGCATCCGCGCCAGCAGTCCCCGGACCGCGGCGGTCTCGTCGGCGAACTTGCCCTGATCCAGCGTATCCCAGTCCTGGGAGAGGGCGACCGGCGGCGAGACGTGTGCGTGCATGGCGGGCGTCCTAAACGCTTTTGAGCGGGAACGGGAGGGGGCGCGGCATCTCGCCAAGGCCTGCCGGAACCGCTAGACCGTTTCCCCGATCAACGGCGGAGCCACCCGGCCCATATGCGCATCGTTCTGGCCACCGACGCCTGGGAGCCCCAGGTCAATGGCGTCGTCCGCACCCTGACCCGCACCGTGGCGGAATGCCGGGGCATGGGCCATGAGGTCGACGTCATCGAGCCCAGCCAGTTCAAGACCATCCCCTGCCCCACCTATCCGGAAATCCGGCTGGCGCTGGGCGCGGAGGAAGAGATCCGCGAGCGCCTGCGCGCCTTCGAGCCGGAGGCGGTCCACATCGCCACCGAGGGTCCGATCGGCATCGCCACGCGGCGCATCTGCGTCGAATGGAAGCTGCCGTTCACGACCAGCTACCACACCAAATTCCCGGAATATGTCTCGGCCCGGTTCCCGATCCCGGTGCAGGTCGGCTACGCCTATATGAAATGGTTCCACAAGCCGTCGGGCCGGCTGATGGTGGCCACGCCGACGCTGCGCGACGAGCTGGTGGCGCACGGGTTCAAGAACGTCTCGCCGTGGACGCGGGGGGTGGACACCGAGCAGTTCAGCCCGGACCTGCCGCGCATCTATGACGAGCTGGGCGGCAAGGACTGGCCCCGGCCCTTCTTCCTCAACGTCGGCCGGGTGGCGGTCGAGAAGAACATCGAGGCCTTCCTCGAGACCGACCTGCCGGGGACGAAGATCGTCGTCGGCGATGGTCCCGCGCGGGCCGAGCTGGAAGAGAAATATCCGGAGGCCAAATTCCTCGGGGCCCGGTTCGGCGAGGAGCTGGCGCGCTGTTTCCGCGATGCGGATGTCTTCGTCTTCCCCAGCTGGACCGACACCTTCGGCCTGGTGATCCTGGAGGCCATGGCCACGGGCACGCCGGTGGCGGCCTATCCGGCGCACGGGCCGATCGACATCATCCCCGGTTCCAACGCCGGCGCGATCGACAAGGACCTGCGCGCCGCCTGTCTCGAGGCCCTGAAATGCGATCGGGTCGCCGTCCGGACCTATGCCGAAAAATTCAGCTGGCGCGCCTCCGCCGAGGAGTTCGTGCAGAACCTGCAGCCCTACCCCGAGCCCGAGCGCGGCCGCTTCTGGCGCCGGCTCCGCCGCATCGCGCGGTTGAGGCGCAAGGCGGCGGCCTAGACGGCGTTCTACTTCGTCGGCGCGGTCATCACCGTCATGGCCGTGGCGATGGCGCGCTGGGCGGCCAGTTCTTCGGCCGGCAGCGGCACCAGGCCGCGGTCCTGGAGGTAGCCGCCGCGGCCGGCGGCGGCCTCGGACATGAACTCCATCACGAACTGCTCCAGCCCCGGCGTCACGCCCACGTGCTGCTTCTTGACGTAGATGAACATCGAGCGGGAGATCGGATACTGGCCCGAGGCGATGGTCTCCAGCGTCGGCATGACTCCGTTGACGCTGTGCGCCTTCACCGTGTCGCTGTTCTGCTCGAGGAAGGAGTAGCCGAACACGCCGGTCGAGCCGGGGGTGCGGGTCAGGGTCTGGACGATGGCGTTGTCGTTCTCGCCGGAATCGACCCAGGCGCCATCCTCGCGCAGGGTGTGGGCAAGGGTCTCGAAGCGGTCCTCGTCGCTCTCGGCCAGGGCCGCCATGGCGGGGATGGTCTCGGCCGAGGGGGCCATGGCCAGTTCCAGCCAGGAGTCGCGCGTGCCCGAGGTCGGCGGCGGACCGTAGACCTGGATGCGGGTCGCGGGCAGGCCGGGATTGACCTGGCTCCAGGTGGTGTTCGGATTGGCGACGAAGGTCCCGCCGGGGCCCGGGACCTGTTTGGCCAGGGCGAGGTAGAGGTCGTCGCCCTGGAAGCCGTAGTCGGGCGCGTTGCGGGCCGTGGCGATGACCAGGCCGTCGAAGCCGATCTTGATCTCGACGATGTCGGTGACGCCGTTGGTCCGGCACAGCTCGAACTCGGACGCCTTCATCCGGCGCGAGGCGTTGGCGATGTCCGGCGTGTTCGGGCCGACGCCCTGGCAGAAGGCCTGGATGCCGCCGCCGGTCCCCAGCGATTCGACGCGCGGCGCGGCGCCGCCGGCCGTGCGGTTGTAGTTCTCGGCCACCCGGGTGGCGAAGGGGAAGACGGTGGAGGAGCCGGCGGCCCAGATGCCGGCCCGGGCGGTCTGCTGGCCGGCGGACTGGTCGTTGCCGCAGGCGCCGAGGGCGAGCAGGGCGATCGCCGAGGCGGCGGCGAGAAGGGTGCGGGTCATCATCAGTCTCCGGATCAAGCCAGTTTGAGCCGCTTGGACCACAGGTTTGTGACGGAGGGGCTGACGCTGGTGTGACGGTTCGGCGACGTCCCCCGCCTTGAAAAACACCGTCCGAAGCGTCCGAAGCGTCCACTGCGTGCGGGTCGTCGGCGGACCGTTCGCCGAAAACACCGTCCGAAGCGTCCGAAGCGTTCACTGAGTCCGCTTCGACTGTTCACCAACATGGCGTCCTCCCCTTCCACACCGAGGGGAGTCTACGGCCGCGCTACGTCAAAATCGGTCGGATCAGATGTGGATCGCGTGCCCGAGCGCCCGCAGGCTGGCCTCGTGGAAGGCCTCGCCCATGGTCGGGTGGACGTGGATGGTCCCGGCCACATCCTCGAGCACGGCGCCCATTTCCAGCATCTGGGCGAAGCTGTTGGACAGTTCGGAGACATGCTGGCCGACGGCCTGGAGCCCCAGCAGGCGGTGATCGGTCTTCGACGCCAGCACCCGGACGAAGCCGCCGTCGTCGCCGGCCTCCAGCGCCAGGGCGCGGCCGATGGCCATAAGCGGGAAGACGGCGGTGATGACATCGTCGCGGCCCTCGACATCGAGGGGCGTCAGGCCGGCGGAGACGATCTCGGGCTCGGTGAAGCAGACGGCGGCGATGGTCACCGGGTCGAAACGCTTGTCGTGGCCGGCGATGATCTCGGCGACGATCTCGCCCTGGGCCGAGCCCTTGTGGGCCAGCATGGGTTCGCCGGTCAGGTCGCCGACCGCCCAGACGTTCTTCATCGAGGCAGCGCAGCGGTCGTCGATCGTCACGAACGGCCCGGTCATGGCCACGCCCATGTTCTCGAGGCCCCAGCCCTTGGTGCGCGGACGGCGACCGACGGTGACGAGGACCTTGTCGGCCTTGAGCTTGAGCGCGGCGCCATCCCGGGTCGTGATGTTGAGCTGACCGTTTTCAAAGGCGCCGGCCTTGGCGCCGAGGTGAAGTTCGACGCCGTGCGTCTCCAGCCATTTCTGGACCGGGTCAGTCAGAGCCTTGTCGTAGAGCGGCAGCAGGCGGTCGGCCATTTCGACGATGGCGACCTCGGCCCCCAGCTTGCGGAAGGCGATGCCGAGCTCCAGCCCGATATAGCCGCCGCCGACCACGACCAGCTTGCCGGGCACTTTGTCCAGCGACAGGGCCTCGGTCGAGGAGATGACGTCGCCGCCGAACTTGAGGAACGGCAGTTCGACGGGCTCTGAGCCGGTGGCGAGGATGACGTGTTCGGCGCTGATGACGATGTCGCCGTCGGCGGTCTTCACGGTGCAGGTCTTGGCGTCCGAGAACTCGGCCCAGCCGTTGATGACCTTGACCTTCGCCTTCTTCAGCAGGCCCGCCACGCCGGCGTTCAGCTTGCGGACGACGCCGTCCTTCCACGCCACCGTCTGCGACAGGTCGATGGCGGGTTTGGCGGCGGTGATGCCGAGCGTGCCGCCGTCGGCGGCTTTCGACACCGTCTCGAACTTCGACGCAGCGTGGATGATGGCCTTGGAGGGGATGCAGCCGACGTTGAGGCAGGTCCCGCCCAGCCCGTCGCCCCCGTCGACCAGCACGGTGTCGAGCCCCAGCTGGCCGCAGCGGATGCCGGCGACATAGCCGCCCGTGCCGGCGCCGATGATGAGGACTTTGGTGGTGATCTGCTGCATTTTCTTTTCCGCTCATCCCCGCGAACGCGGGGACCCAGTTCTGTCCAGCTTGACGCCGGCGTTTCAGTCTTCCTCGGGAGGAGGCACCCAGTCCTTCGCATCCACAAGATCATCCCCGAGCCGAAGCCGATCGGTCAGATCATCCCAGCCGGGATTGGTTTTCTCGATCAGGTCCAGCTTCCACTGCCGGTTCCATTTCTTGATCTGGCGCTCGCGTTTGAACGCCCCTGACCGGCTTTCGAACACCTCATACCAGACCAGCCGGTCCACGCCGTATTTCGATGTGAAACCCGCGAACCGCTTGGCCTTGTGCTGCAGGGATCGGCCGACAAGATCGTCCGTCGAACCGGTGTAGAGCGTCCCGTTGCGCTGGCTGGCCATGATGTAGGTGAAGAAGGCCATCCTCTCCTCCGCTCATCCGCGCGAACGCGGCGACCCGGTCCTGTCCAGCCTGACACAGGCGTTTCAGGACATCGAGCCGTGATCACCTTCCCCGATCCATCACCCAAAGCACTGGGTCCCCGCGTTCGCGGGGATGAGCGGAGGGTGGGGTGGCAGGGATCCCAAGACCGCTCACCCCATCCACAACGTCGCGGGATGCTCCAGAAGCCCCTTGATGCGCTGGACGAAGACGGCCGCGTCGTGGCCGTCGACGATGCGGTGATCGAAGCTCGAGGACAGGTTCATCATCTTGCGCACGACCATCTGGCCGTCCTTGACCACCACGCGCTCGGCGATCTTGTTGGGGCCGACGATGGCGACCTCGGGGTGGTTGATGATCGGGGTGTGGATGACCCCGCCCAGCGTCCCCAGCGAGGTGATGGTGATGGTCGACCCGGTCAGGTCGTCGCGCCTGGCCGAGCCGTCCTTGGCCGCGCCCGAGACGCGGGCGATCTCCAGCGCCGTGGCCCAGGGATCGAGGGATTCGGCGTGGCGGACCACCGGCACCATCAGGCCGTTCGGCGTCTGGGCGGCGATGCCGATGTGGACGGCGGCGTGGGTGGTCAGGACGCCGGCCTCGTCATCGTAGTGGGAGTTGATGGTCGGCTGGTCCCGCAGGGCCACGACCATGGCGCGGGCGATGAAGGGCAGGACGTTCAGCCTGGGCCGGTCCTTGCCTTTGTTCTGGGCATTGAGGTGGGCGCGGAGCTCCTCGAGCGCGGTGACGTCGATCTCCTCCACATAGGTGATGTGGGGGATGCGGCGGACGCTCTCGGCCATCTTCTCCGCGATCTTGCGGCGGACGCCGATGATGCGGGTTTCGGTGGTTCCTTCGGCTTTCGCATAGGTCGAGCCGGCCGATGTTCCGGGTGCGGACGATCCGCGGCCGCCGGAAGCAACGTAGGCGTCGAGGTCGCCATGTTCGATGCGGCCGGCCGGGCCGGAGCCGGGAACGAACTGGAGCTCGATCCCGAGATCGCGGGCGCGCTGGCGCACGGCGGGCGAGGCGAGCGGGCGCTGGCCGGCGGCGCGGGTGGTGAAGGCTTCGGCGACAGCCTTGGCCGGAGCCTTGGCGGGTGCGGGCGCCGCTGCCCTGGCGACCGGAGCCGGAGCGGTTTCGGCCTTGGGCGCGGGGGCCGGAGCCGTGGAAGCGGGAGCCGCCGCCTGATTGCCCTTGCCCTCGACCTGGAAGCTGACCAGCGGCCCGCCGACGGCGAGTTGCTGCCCGGCTTCGCCGTGCAAGGCGACGACAGTCCCTGCGACGGGGCTGGTCAGTTCGACCGTGGCCTTGTCGGTCATGATGTCGGCGACGATCTGGTCCTCGGCGACCACGTCGCCGACCTTGATGTGCCAGCCGACCAGTTCGGCCTCGGCGGTGCCTTCGCCGACGTCGGGCAGTTTGAAGACGAAATTGCCGGCCTGTGCGGTGGCGGGCGCCCCTCCACCATCCATCGCCTGCGGCTTCGGATGGTCCCCCTCCCCACTGCGTGGGGAGGAGACGGCGGGCTCCGTCTGTCCCCCTGTCAGGGGGACAGACGCCTGCGAAGCAGGGTTCGAGGGGGGCGGCGCCTCAGCGGCGTTCCCCGCGCCCTCGACCTCGAACTCGACCAGCGGAGACCCCACGGCCAGTTGCTGGCCGGGTTCGCCGTGCGCCGCCAGCACCTTGCCCGCGACCGGGCTGGTCAGTTCGACCGTGGCCTTGTCAGTCATGATGTCGGCGATGATCTGGTCCTCGGCGACCATGTCGCCGACCTTGACGTGCCAGCCGACCAGTTCGGCCTCGGCCGTGCCCTCGCCGACGTCGGGAAGCTTGAAGACGTAACGACCCATCTCAGCGCCCTCCGGTCATGACGGCCTTGAGGGCCACAGCGACCCGTTCGGGTCCCGGGAAATATTCCCACTCGAAGGCGTGCGGATAGGGGGTGTCCCAGCCGGTCACCCGCGCGATCGGCGCCTCCAGATGATAGAAGCAGCGCTCCTGCACCAAGGCCGACAGCTCTCCTCCAAACCCGGACGTTTTCGGGGCCTCGTGGACGATCACGCAACGGCCGGTCTTCTTCACGCTGGCCTCGATGGTCTCGATGTCCAGCGGCACGAGGGTGCGGAGGTCGATGACCTCGGCGTCGACGCCGGCGTGCTCGGCCCCCGCCAGCGAAACCCAGACCATGGTGCCGTAGCAGAGGATGGTGACGTCATTGCCCTCGCGCACGACGCGGGCCTTGCCGATCGGCTCGACATATTTGCCGGTCGGGACCTGGGCCAGGTCCTGGGCCTTCCACGGGCTGACCGGCTTCTGGTGCCAGCCGTCGAAGGGACCGTTGTAGAGCCGCTTGGGCTCGAAGAAGATGACCGGATCGTCGTCCTCGATCGCCGCGGTCAGCAGGCCCTTGGCGTCATAGGGGTTGGACGGGATGACGACCTTGAGGCCGGCGATGTGGGTGAACAGGCTCTCGGGCGACTGGCTGTGGGTCTGGCCGCCGAAGATGCCGCCGCCATAGGGGCTGCGCACCGTGATCGGGCTGGTGAACTGGCCGGCCGAGCGATAGCGCAGCTTGGCGGCTTCCGAGACGATCTGGTCATAGGCCGGGTAGATGTAGTCGGCGAACTGGATCTCGACGACCGGGCGCAGGCCGTAGGCGCCCATGCCGATGGCGGCTGCGACGATGCCGCATTCGCTGATCGGGGCGTCGAAGCTGCGGGTCAGGCCGTGCTTCTGCTGCAGCTGGTCGGTGACGCGGAAGACGCCGCCGAAATAGCCCGCGTCCTCGCCGAAGCTGAGGACGTTGGGGTCCTCGGCCATCTTGACGTGCAGGGCCGAGTTCAGCGCCTGGATCATGTTCATCGGCTGGACGCCGTTGGCCGGCGCCTCCGATTTCGGGGCGTGGTTCTGGTCGACCATGTCGGGCTCGACGCCGTCGCGGCGGTCGGATTCGGTGAAGGTGGTTTGCTCGCTCATGATCAGACCCCCACCTCGCGGCGCTGTTCGACGAGGCGCCAGTCCTCGGTCGCATAGACCTCCTCAAACATGGTCTTCACCGAGGGGCGCGACTGGCCCAGGGTGCCGATGGCCTCGGACTCCTTGCCGGCGGCGCGGACCTGGTCGACGGCGTCGGCCTCGGCGGCCGTCTGCTGCGCGTCCGACCATTCGCCCAGGGCGATCAGGTGTTGCTTGAGGCGGGCGATGGGATCGCCGAGCGGCCATTTGTCGTGCTCGTCGGCGGGCCGGTAGCGGCTGGGGTCGTCCGAGGTCGAGTGCGGGGCGCCGCGGTAGGTGAACAGCTCGATCACCGTCGCGCCCTGGTTGGAGCGGGCGCGTTCCTCGGCCCACTGGGTCGCCGCCCAGACGGCGAGGAAGTCGTTGCCGTCGACGCGCAGGGCCGGGAGGCCGTAGCCGATGGCCTTGGAGGCGAAGGTGGTCTCCAGCCCGCCGGCGATGCCCTGGAAGGACGAGATGGCCCACTGGTTGTTGACGATGTTGAGGATCACCGGGGCGCGGTAGACGCTGGCGAAGGTCAGGGCGTTGTGGAAGTCGCCCTCGGCCGTGGCTCCGTCGCCGATCCAGGTGATGGCGATCTTGTCGTCGCCCTTGTAGGCGCTGGCCATGGCCCAGCCGACGGCCTGGGGCACCTGGGTGCCCAGATTGCCGCTGATGGTGAAGAAGCCGTAGTCCCGGGCCGAATACATGATCGGCAGCTGGCGGCCCTTGATGGGGTCCGAGGCGTTCGAATAGATCTGGTTCATCATGGTCGCGAGCGGATAGCCGCGCGCGATCAGCAGGCCCTGCTGGCGATAGGTGGGGAAGCCCATGTCCTCGCGGCTGAGGATCATCCCCTGGGCCACGGCGATGGCCTCTTCCCCCGTGCACTTCATGTAGAAGCTGGTCTTGCCCTGGCGGTGGGCGCGATGCATCCGGTCGTCGAAGGCGCGGGTCAGGATCATGGCCCTGAGGCCGCGGCGCAGGGTGTCGGCGTCCAGCTTCGGGTTCCACGGGCCCACGGCCTGGCCGTCGTCGTCCAGCACCCGGACCAGCCGGAAAGCGTGGTCGCGCATGTCGAACGGCGTCGTCGACACCTCCGGCCGTTCCACGGCGCCGGCCGGATCCAGCTTCAGATGGCTGAAGTCCGTGGGGTCGCCCGGCCGGCCCGAGGGCTCGGGCACGCGCAAAGACAAGGCTTGGCTATTGGGCTTCTTCATTCCGTCCTGCCGTCCGGTTGATCCGACCGCGTTTCCTGCTGCGCAATTAGCACGAGGCGTTTGGCAAGGCTCGCTCGATTTTGACCTTGCCTTAGCCGGTTTGGCGGTATTTTATTGCGCCATAACAAGATCAGGAGAAACGCCTTGGCTGACGATCTGGATCCCGTCGACGCCCGAATTCTGGATATCCTGCAACAGGACGCCGGACTGTCGGTGGCCGAGGTGGCGGACCGTGTCGGCCTGTCGGCCTCGCCATGCTGGCGACGCATCAAGAGACTGGAGGATACGGGCTTCATCCGCAAGCGGGTGACCCTGCTGGACGCGACCAAGCTGGGCCTGGATTTCGAGGTCTACGCCATCGTCAAGCTGAGCCTGCCCTCGACCGAGAACCTCGACGTGTTCGAGGCCGCCGTGGCCGGCTGGCCCGAGGTGGTGCAGTGCGCCACCATCACCGGCCGCGAGGACTATGTGCTGCGCATCATCACCTCGGACATGCACGCCTTCGACCAGTTCCTGCGCCACAAGCTGCTCAGCCTGGGCATCGTCTCGGACTGCGAGAGCCACATCGTCACCCGCGGGGTGAAGAATGTGACCACCCTGCCCCTTGGCATCGTCACCCCCCACGTCGGATAGTCGGGGCGGCGAGGAGGAACGGCATGGGGGGATGGGCGGCGACCGCGGCGGGGCTGGTTCTGGCGTTCGGCGCCGGAGCCGCGGCCGCGCAGTCGCCTGAAACCCTCGTCACGACGCCGTCCGAGCCGCTGCTGATCGAGAGCGTGGCGCGAGGCGCGGACGGCGGCCTGATCCTGTCCTCGATCCACAAGGCCCGGCTGATGCGCGTCGGCGCGGACGGGGCCCTGACCCCGTTCGGCCCCGAGGACCGGCAGGCGATGTTCGGCCTCGCCGCCGATCCGGCCCGGGGCGACCTGTGGGTCGCGTCCTCGCCCTCGCCGGCCGACGAACGGACCGACGGGCCCGCCGAACTGATCCGGATCGACGCGGCCACCGGCGCCGTCCGGGCCGCCCATGCGGCGGATGGGCTCGAACACGCCTATGGCGACGTCGCCGTCGGGCCCGACGGGACGGTCTTCGTCGCCGACTCGAAGGGGCGGCGGATTCTGGCGCTGCGGCCCGGCGCGGCGAACCCCGAGCCGCTCGCGCTCCTGTCCGGCCAGGGATCGCCGCAGGGGATGGCCGTGTCGGCCGACGGCCGCTGGCTGGTGTTCGCCGACTACCGCAGCGGCCTGCATCGCATCGACCTGTCCGAAGGCTATGCGGCCCGCGACTTCACCGCCGCGCCGCCGCCCGCCCTGCCCGGTCCCGAGGGCGCCGAGCTGCGCGGCATCGACGGACTGGCCCGGCACGGCGACCACATCATCGCCATCCAGAACGGCACCCGCACCCATCGCGTCCTGCGCCTGACGCTGAACGCCGACTGGTCCGCCGTGACGGCGCGGGACCCCGTGATCGAGGGCCCCCCGCTGGAAGAACCCACTACCGGCTTCGTCGAGGGCGACAGCCTCGTCTTCGTTTCGCGCAGCCAGTGGACCGACTTCGGCCCCGACGGCCGACCGACCACGGCGACGCCGGCCCCGGCCGTCGTCAGCCGCCTGTCCCTCTCTCCGGAGCCCCTGCCATGATCGAGATGGTGATCGACGCCCGCCGCAAGGACCTGGGCGGGTTCGAGGTCGGGCGCGTCCTGCCCTTCCACGCCCGTCGCATGGTCGGCCCCTTCATCTTCCTGGACCAGATGGGTCCGGCCGGGTTCGCCCCGGGATCCGAGGCGATCAACGTGCGGCCGCATCCGCATATCGGCCTGTCGACCCTGACCTATCTGTTCGAGGGCGAGATCATGCACCGGGACAACACCGGCGCGACCCAGGCCATCCGTCCGGGCGAGGTCAACTGGATGACGGCCGGCAAGGGCATCGTCCATTCCGAGCGCACCGATCCGCTGAAGAGGGCCGCGGGCGGCCCCATGCACGGCATGCAGGCGTGGATCGCCCTGCCGGAAGAGGCCGAGGAGGCCGATCCCCGCTTCCATCACCATGGCGAGGCGGATCAGCCCGCCTATGAGAACGGCGGCCTGTTCGCGCGGCTGGTGGCGGGCGAGGCCTATGGCGCGAAAGCGGCCGTGCCGGTGTCGTCGCCGCTGTTCTACGTCCACTGGGAGCTGGCCGAGGGGGTGCGCACCGCGCCCCCGCCGGGCAAGGGGGCCGGCGGCTATTCCGAACGCGCCCTGTATGTGGCGAAGGGCGAGATCGAGGTCGGCGACCGCGTCTTCCACGAAGGCCAGATGATCGTGCTGGAGCCCACGGCCGAGCCGACCATCAAGGCGCTGAAGCCGTCGACGGTCATGGTGCTGGGCGGCGAGCCGGTCGGGCCGCGCATCATCTGGTGGAATTTCGTCCACTCCAAACAGGAGCGGATCGATCAGGCCAAGGCTGACTGGAAGGCGGGACGTATGAGCCTGCCCAGCGAGGACTCGGTCGAATTCATCCCTCTGCCCGACGTGCCCTCGACGCCGGAGCCGGCCCCGGCCGCGGTCAGACCGGAGCCGACCCATCCGGTCTAGGACGGGTCGCGGACGGATTTCGCCATCCAGGGCGAGCGTCAGGACACCGCGGCCATCTCGTACATGAAGTCGACGAAGCCCAGAGTGGCCGCCTCGATGCCGGCCACCGCCGGATTGGTCGAATCCACGACCAGATACTCATTGGGCGCATGGGCGCCGCTGCCGTGACCCAGTCCGAACTGGCCGGCCGGCAGACTGACGGGCGCGTCGGTGAAGACGCAGCCGGGCCATGAGCCAGCGAGGCGCGGGTACAGGGTGTTGTGGATGCCGGCGCGGTCATAGACCGCCTGCTGGGCCCGGATGATCCGGGCGTCCCCGGCCGTTTCGGTCGGGTTGTAGCCGCCGGTGAAATTGATCTCGACGTCCGGGAACCCCCTGGAGTCGAGATGGGCCCGCAACTTGGCCAGGCAGTCCTCGACCGTCTGGTCTGGCACGAGGCGGAAATCCAGCTTGGCGACGCCGCGCCCGGGCAGAACCGTCTTGCCGCCGGGCCCAGTATAGCCGGAAACCAGTCCCTCGATATTGACCGTGGGCTGCGACGCCAGCCGCACCAGCGACTCCTCCCACGGGAGGTCGTCGATCCACGCCTTGACCCCCAGGGCGCGCATGGCGTCGGCCTCGTTGCCCGCGGCGGCGGAAGCGGCGATCAGTTCGCGCTGGCGAGGCGTCAAGTCGCGCACATGCTCGAACCAGCCGTCGATGGCCGCGGTGTTCCCGTCCGCCGTCACTAGCGTCGACAGGGCGGCGACCAGCCGCCAGGCCGGGGAATCGACATTGGCCTTCTGGCTGGAGTGAATGTCCCCGGCGGGACCGCGTCCCCACCGCTCGCCGGACACCACGAGTTCGCACTCGATAATGCCCTTGGCTCCCAGGTTGATCTGGACCGCGCCGGTGGTCGGCGACTGCCAGGCCGTCGGGATGAAGACGCCCTCGCAGCGTCTCAGCGCGGCCAGGACATGGGGTCTGGTGACGACCTGACGGAAGTGGGGCGAGCCGATCTCCTCCTCCCCTTCGCAGACCAGCACCAGATTGACCGGCGGCGTCTTTCCAGCGGCGCGCAGCGCATGCAGGGCGGCGAGGAAATTGGCTTCCGGCCCTTTCTGGTTGATCGCCCCGCGCCCGACGATGACGCGGCCGAAGCCGGGCTTGTCGACCAGGGCCGCCTCGAGCGGAGGCGAGGACCATTCAGCCGGGTCGAACTGTTTGACGTCGTACATGAAGTAGACGCCCAAGGTGCGTGGCGCGCCCACGTCCATGACGCCGAAGACGCCAGGGTGGCCGTCGGTCGGGACCTTTTCAACGCCGGTGAAGCCGGCGTCGCGCGCCAGGGCCATCATGTAGTCGGCGCCGGCCTCCATGTCGCGATTCTCGGCCGCGATGGCCGGCCGGCGAATCCATTCCTGGATGCGGGCGATCGAGGCGGCCTTGCCCTCCGCCACGGCCGCCGTGATCGCGGCCAGGTCGCCTGACCGCGCCAGGGCCGGGCCGGGCCGGAAGACGAAGCCGGCGGCTCCGAGCGCAGCGGCGCCCGTCAGCAAGACGCGGCGGTCAAGCCTGGTCGTGGCGTCGGTTCCGGGGTTGGCGGCGGTGGGGACCATGTCGTTCAACTCCTGCGGCTGCGGCTCGACTAGATCGGAGCCGCCCGGCCACGTCCAGAGCCGGCGGTCGCCGGCATGCCCTTGAACGCGGCGCGCCAGAGCCGATCTTCAGCCCATGACCGCCTTCTCCGTTCTCGACCTGTCGCCCATCGTCGAGGGCGGCGACGCCCGACGCGCCCTGCTGGAGACCACCGCCTTCGCCCAGGCCGCCGACCGGCTGGGGTTCAGGCGGTTCTGGGTCGCGGAACATCACAACATGCCCGGCATCGCCAGCGCCGCGACGGCGGTGGTGATCGGCCAGATCGCCGGGGCGACGCAGCGCATCCGCGTCGGCTCGGGCGGGGTTATGCTGCCCAACCACCCGCCGCTGGTGATCGCCGAGCAGTTCGGCACCCTGGAGGCCCTGTATCCGGGCCGCATCGACCTGGGCCTCGGCCGTGCGCCGGGTACGGACGGCGAGACGGCCCGCGCCCTGCGCCGCTATTTCGACGCCGCCGACCAATTCCCGCGCGACGTGCTGGAGCTCCAGGCCTTCCTCGACGACCCGGTCCCGGGCCAGCGCGTCACGGCCTGGCCCGGGGCGGGGGCGAAGGTCCCGATCTGGCTGCTGGGCTCCAGCCTGTTCAGCGCCGAGCTGGCGGCGCAGCTGGGCCTGCCCTTCGCCTTCGCCAGCCACTTCGCGCCGGAACTGCTGATGCAGGCGCTGCAGACGTATCGCGCCGGATTCCGGCCTTCGAAGGCGCTGGCCGAGCCGTATGCGATGGCCGCGATCAATGTGTTCGCCGCGGAGAGCGATGCGGCGGCGGAGCGGCTGTCGACCTCCATGCAGCAGGCCTTCGCCGCCGTGGTGACCGGCAAGCCGGGGCGGGTGAAGCCGCCGGTCGACGACATCACGGCCGTGCTGGACGCGCGCCAGCTGGCGGCGGTGCGGAGCCGGCTGGCCTGGGCGGCCATCGGCGGACGCGAGACCGTGCGTGAGAAACTGGCCGCCTTCGTCGATCAAACCGGGGTAGACGAGGTCATGGTCACCGGCATGGTGTTCCACATCGACGACCGCATCCGCAGCCTCGAGATCACGGCCGAGGCGATCGCGGGCCTCTAGGCCACCCCGGGCCAAATCCAGGGTCCGATCACCAGTCTATGTTCCAAGCTGGATCAGGTCACGACTTATTGCAGCGCCTGTGCTGGCATCCACAATGTGGTACGACTTCAATACGCCGATCAACTCAACAGACACTATTTTCAAGGCCAGTTGGACAGCCTGAATTGGAGTCGATCCAAATATCGATACAGGGTCTCTATCTATTCCACATATCTGGTATCGACACTCGTACGCATTGCCATCCACGACTCTCGGCGGAAATATTACAACAGAGATGTTTCTTGGCTCGCCACCCGCAATCGGCGTGATTAATAGAGAGTATTCGATAGAGGCACTATCCATAGAAGTCATTTATGCAGCCGGCCAGATCATCCGACAACGCTGCCCAGCAAAGGGCTCTTCCTATCGGGTCAGGGATGACATTGCAGAATACGGTTTGGAGGTAGTAACTTCTCAGGCAAGCATCCTTGCAGCGTCCAATCTCATCAAACGCCGGAGCTGGGCATTCTCCGACGCACTGGGTGGCGGTGGCTGCCAGCGCGCCACTGCATGGCAAACTGGCCCAGCTCGAGAGTCCGATAGCACACGATAGAGCAACCGCGGTGAATGTTGCCGCCAGCTTCTTCATCGCCCCTCTCCGGCCGATTACCTATGGTTGCTTCATACATTTGCACAACCATGAAGTCAATAACGTGAGTTCGGCAAGCCCCCCCCGCTTGTGGCGTCGGCATGCGTGCCCTTCAGAAACTCCAGCAGCAGCCGGTTCACCTCGTCCGCCCGCTCCTGCTGAATCCAGTGGCCGGCGCCCCGAACCACGACCTGCATCCTCAGATCGGGCGCCTGGTCCTTCAGCCCCGCCTCATGCTGACCCGAATAGTGCCGGACCGGATCGCGCTCGCCGACCACGAAGGCGGCGGGGACCCGGATGCGGGCGTCCTGAAGGTGGGCGGTCAGCGACCAGTTGCGGTCGAGGTTGCGGTACCAGTCGAGCGGTCCCTTGAAGCCGCCGGCCGCAAAAGCCTCGACGTACTCCCCGAAATGTTCGGGGCTCATCCATGGCGGCAGGGTCGCGTCGTCCGGCACGGTCGAGATGAAGCTCTGGCCCTCGGGGATGAAGCCGGTCGACTGGCGGCCGTCCGGCGTGGCGCCGTCGTAGGCGTAGAACATCTTGCGCAGGGCCATAGCGGGATCGGCGTCGAAGACGTCGTGGGCGTCGCCGGCCTGGAAGCGGCTGATGTAGAGGTCGCCCAGCCCCAGCCGTTTCGAGATCGCCGCCATGGCCGCCGTCGGCGGCCCCTTGGGCCGGCGTGGCTGGAACGGCACCGACAGGCCGAAGACGGCGCGGAAGACGTCCGGCCGGGTCAGGGCGCAATGCCAGGCCACCGGCGCGCCCCAGTCATGCCCGACCACCACGCAGGACGTTTCGCCCAGGGCCCGGACCAGATCGACCATGTCGCCGACCAGATGCAGGATGGAATAGTCCGCGGCGTCGCCCGGCTTGTCGGTCCCGCCATAGCCGCGCATGTCCGGGGCGACGGCGTGGAAGCCTGAGTCGGCCAGGGCCTGCACCTGGGACCGCCAGCTGATCCCGAGTTCGGGGAAGCCGTGGATCAGCAGGACCAGCGGGCCGGTTCCGGCCTCGAGGATGTGCTGGGCCAGGCCGTCTGTCTGAATGTGGCGCGACTGCATGGCGATCAATTGACCATCAGGATCAGCGTCTCGACGCCGGCGCGGGTCGGGCGGAACGGCTGGTCGGGAGCCGGCGCCGGACCGGTCATCCGCGCCTCGTCCCATGTATAGCCCCCCTCTCCGCTGTCGAAGAGCGCGATGACGCAGAGCTCGTCCGCGCCGTCTCCGGGGATGGGATTGCAGTTGGCGGCGCCCGTCAGTTCACGGTTCGCGACGACGGTCGAAAGCCGACCGCAGGTCTCGCCGCAGTCGATCCGCCCGGCGGCGATCGCTGCAGGAAGGTCGGCGAGTCCCTGGACGACGGGGACCAGATCGACGGCCTGGTCCTCCTGTACGAACCACGCTTGCGGGTGGGATCGAGACCAGTTCGCGCAGGCCGCGCGGCTGTCGGCGACCCGTCGGTCGAACGCGGGGTCCGATCCCTCCACGACCCGGACGTCGCCCAGAACGATCCGTCCCGGCGGCCTCTCGATGTCCTCGATGTCGCGTCCGTCCTGCGTCATCACCAGCCGCCGCAGGCGAACCGAGCACAGGCCTTCATACAGACGTCCATCGATGAGCGGTCGGGCGCGGCGTTCCGGAAAGGTGACCCATCCGGGGCCGTGGCGGCGGTCGCCGTTCAGCCGCATCCGGTCGACGGCCAGGTCGCGCGTGTCCGGGCCCAGCAGGAGGCGGGCCACCTCCGCCCCGCCCAGCGCCTGCATCGTCCGGGCTGACAGGGGCAGGCGCCGGCCCAGAGGCGGAACGCCGTCATCCTCCTGCTCGGTCGCGCAACCGGCCACGAGGCTCGCGGCGAGCGCCAGGATCAGAATGTGGAACCGCATCCGCGCCCCTCCCGATCCGGGAGGGGACCACCGGGACGGATGGTTGGCAAGCGCCCTAAAGCGTCACGCCCGTGGTGCGCATGATCTCGGCGCGGAGCTCGGGCATGCCGTCGCCCTTTTCGGCCGAGGTGACGATCACGGCCGGATAGGCGGCGCCGCGCTTGGACACGCCCTTGAGCGTCTCGGCCTGGACCTTCTCCGCCTCGCCCTTCTTGAGCTTGTCGGCCTTGGTCAGGATGATCTGGTAGCTGACGGCGGCCAGGTCGAGCGCGTCCAGGGCCTCGTCGTCGACCTTCTTCAGGCCGTGGCGGGCGTCAATCAGCAGATAGACGCGCTTCAGGGTGACGCGCCCGCGCAGATAGTCGCGGCCCAGGTCCTGGAATTTCTTCACGGTCGATTTCGAGGCCTTGGCCCAGCCGTAGCCGGGCAGGTCGACCAGCCGCATCCTGCCGTCCAGGTCGAAGAAATTGACCTCGCGCGTCCGGCCCGGCTCGTTCGAGGCCCGGGCCAGCTTGTGCATGCCGACCAGGCCGTTGATCAGGCTGGACTTGCCCACGTTCGACCGGCCCGCGAAGGCGACCTCGGGGAGATCCGGATCAGGCAGCTGCTCGATCTTCGCGCAGCCCATGACGAAGGTCGCCGGGCGCGCGAACAGGATGCGGGCCTGCTCCAGTTCTTCCTCGGTGAAATCGTCCAACTCAGGCCTTCACCTTCTTCAGCCGCGCGATGAAGGTGTCGATCGGGTTCTCGGCCTTGAAGCGGTGCATGATGATGTACTGCTGGAAGATGGTCAGCACGTTCGACCAGCCCCAGTAGATCAGCAGGCCGGCCGGGAACCCGGCCATGATGAAGGTGAAGATCACCGGCATGAACTGGAAGATGCGGCGCTGCATCGGATCCGGGGCCGGCGGGCTCATCGCCATCTGCAGCCACATGGTGAGGCCGTAGATGATGGCCAGCACGCTGAGGCCTAGCGTGAATCCGCCCGCGCCGCCGGCGAGGAAGCCGCCGATCAGGGGCGCCGAGGCCGGGTCCCACGGGATCAGGCCGAACAGGGTCCAGATGTTGGTCGGGTCCGGCGCCGACAGGTCCTGCAGCCAGCCGAAGAAGGGCTGGTGCCGCATCTCGATGGTGACCGACAGCATCTTGTAGACGGCGTAGAAGACCGGGATCTGCAGCAGCAGCGGCAGGCAGCCCGCCAGAGGATTGATCTTTTCCTTCTGGTACAGCGCCATCAGCTCCTGCTGCTGTTTGGGCGCGTCGTCGGGGAATTTCTTCTTGATCTCCTCCATCTTGGGCTGGAGGGTCCGCATCTTCGACATGCTCTCGTAGCTCTTGTTGGCGAGCGGGAACATGATCAGGCGGACGGTCAGGGTCAGGGCCAGGATGGCGAGGCCGAAATTGCCCAGGATGCCGTAGAAGAATTCGATGACCAGGAAGATCGGCCGGGTCAGGAAGAACAGGAAGCCCCAGTCGATCGCATAGATGAAGCGCGGCAGGTCGAGCGACCGCTCATAGCCGGCCAGGATCTCGTTGCGCTTGGCCCCGGCGAACAGACGCTGGGTCTCGGTGATCTGGCGGCCCGGAGCGATGGTGCGGGCCTCGCCGATCATGGTGGCCGAGTGAACGTCCCCATGCGTGGCGTCGGTGACCCGGAAAACCGCCTCGATCTTCTCGTCCTGCGGCGGAATCAGCGCGGCCAGCCAGTATTTGTCGGTGATGCCCATCCAGCCGCCAGTCGACTCATGCTCCTGCACCGGCTTCTTGGCCCAGGCGCTGTATTTGAGCTGCTCGGTCGAATAGGAGCCGTCGGCGCCGAAGGTGCCGATGCCGCCCTCGTGCAGAATCTGGTTGCGGCCGAGGTCGTCGGGGACGCCCTGGCGTTCGACCTTGGCGCCCGGCGCGATGGTCACGGGCTGGGCTCCGAAATTGGCGACGGTGTCGGCGACGGTGAACAGATACTGGTCGTCGATCGAGATGCGGCGGGTGAAGCGCAGGCCGGCGCCGTTGTCCCAGGTCAGGGTCACGGGAGTCGTCGGCGTCAGGGTGGAGCCTTCTGTCAGGCGCCAGGGCGTGTCGGCCCCGGGCACCCCGCCCGTCACATTGGGGCCGCTCCAGCCGAACTGGGCGTAGTAGGCGTGACGCATGCCCGCGGGACGGAACAGTTCAACCGGCGGGGAGTCATCGTCGAGGGTTTCGCGATAGCGGGTCAGGAACAGGTCGTCGATCCGGGCTCCGGTCAGCGACAGCGACCCTCTGAGCGTCGGCGTCTCGATCGGCACCCGCAGGGTCCCGCCGGCGCCGAGCGCCGTGCGACGGTCCGTGGTGAAGACCGGAGGGCTGGACGAGGATGAGGTCGCCGGTCCTTCCTCGGTGCTTTCGGCGGCGGCCTGCTGGGCGGCCTTGCGGCGTTCCGCCTGCGGCTCCATCACGAAGAAGGTGTAGGCGAGCAACATGAGGCCGGCGATCACGACGAAGATGATCGTGTTTCGGCTGTTGTCTTGAGGAGGCATGGAGATCAGGAATCCTGGCCGGCGGTTGCGGGCGTCGTGGGCGCAGACTTGGGCGCCGGCCGCGGGGTCGCGAGCCTTGTAAGCGCCGATTTCACATCGTCAAGCAAACGGTCCCACGGGCGGTCCGCCGTGCCCATGCGGGCGATGAAGACATAGTCGCTGCCCGGGACCGCCAGAACGGGGGCCAGGGCCCTGGCCGCCTCCCTGAGACGGCGCTTGGCGCGGTTGCGGATGACGGCGTTGCCGACCTTGCGCGTGGCGGTGAAACCCAGCCGGACCGCGGCGACGCCGTCCCGCCGGTCCAGCCGCTGCACGACCACGGCGCCGCGGGCCTCAGAAACGCCCTTCGCGGCCGCCAGGAACTGGGGCCGCGAAGTCAGACGTTCGATTTTGAAAGGGTCGCTCATGCGCCCGGACCCGGGCGCCGGACGATCAGGCCGTCAGGCGCTTGCGGCCCTTGGCGCGACGCCGCGCGACGATCTTCTGTCCGTTCTTGGTGGCCATCCGCGAACGGAAGCCGTGACGGCGCTTGCGCACGAGTCGCGACGGCTGATAGGTCCGCTTCACGGTCGGCTCCTGGGACTGAATACAAAAAGGCGGCGGAAGGCGTCCGTCGCGGGAAGGGCGGGCGTATAAGCGGCGGGGCCCGCGGTGTCAACGCCGACGGCCCCTCCGCGGAGAGACAATGGACCGGTTCAAACGCTTCCTGCCCCTGATTCTGCTGGCCGGCGTCGTCGCCCTGATCTTCGCCATGGGCTGGAACCGCTATCTGTCGCTGGACACCATCCGCGTGCATGGCCAGGACTTCCGGGCCTTCACCGCCGACCACTATATCGTCAGCCTGCTGATCCTGATGGCCCTGTTCGCCGTGCTGACGGCCAGCGTCGTGCCGGGCGTCTTCTTCGTCACCATCACAGCCGGCTATCTGTTCGGTCCCTGGGTCGGCGGCGTCTCGACCTCGATCGCCGCCACGACGGGCGCCCTGATCGTCTACGCCGTCGCCCGATCGGCCCTCGGCGAGGCCCTGCGCCGCAAGGCCGAACGCGACGCCGGCCTGATGCAGCGCGTCTGCGCGGCCATAGACCGCGACACCTTCTGGTATGTGCTGGCCTCGCGCCTGGCCGTGGTGGTGCCCTTCCACATGATCAACATCGCCGCCGGCGTCATGGCCGTGCGGCTGACTCCCTACACCGTCGCCACCGTCATCGGCCTGCTGCCCGCCCACATCATCTACTGCTGGATCGGCGCGCGCCTGAACACCCTGCTGGCGACCGACCCCGACCCGGATTTCCAGGCCCTGTTCGGCCAGTTCTGGGCCCCGATGGCGGGCGTCTTCGTCCTCGCGGTGATCCTGCCGCTCGGCCTGAAGACCCTTCAGACCGCCCTGGCGCGCCGGAGAGCGATATGAACGGCGCAGCTTTTGGCCCGAGCTTTGCGTTAAGCCGCGCATGAAGCGCCTTCGTCCCTTGCTGAGCAGCGTCCGGAAGGGACTGCGCGTGCCGGCCGACTGGCGCGAACGGCTGCGCTTCCACGCGCCCGACGCCCTGGCCTGGCGGCTGTTGCTGCTGACCTTCGTCTTCACGGTGGTGGTCGAGATCCTGATCATCGCCCCCAGCGCCGCCAGCTTCCACGAACGCTGGCTTCTGGACCGTCTGCAGTCGGCCGAACTGGCCTCGGTCGGGGTGGAGGCCCTGCCCTATTCCGCGGTCGAGGACGACGTGGCCGAACAGCTGCTGGCCATCGGAGGGGTGCAGGCCGTGGTGGTCGGCGACCAGGGCGTCCGCCGTCTGCTGCTCCAGGCCCCCAACCTGCCGCGCACGCCCGATCTGATCGACCTGCGGGCGCGCCGTCCCGTGGCCCGCATCCTCGACCCCTGGCGGACCCTGTCCGGGCACCCCGACCGCTCCATCCGCGTCCAGGCCCGCCCTCGCTACCGGTCGGGCGACTTCATCGAGATTCTCGCCCCGGCCCAACCGCTGAAAACCGAGCTGCGCGCCTTCCTGCTGAACAGCCTGCTGACGTCCTTGCTGGTCTCGCTGGTCGCCGGCGGCCTGCTGTATGGCGGCCTGGCCTTCCTGGTGCTGCAGCCCCTGCGTCGCGTGACCCGTTCGATCGAGCATTTCGCCGTCGATCCCGAGAGCGAGGGCGATCCTCCCAGCGACCGTCACGACGAGATCGGCCGGGTCGAGCGCGAACTGGCCCGGATGCAGGAGGAGGTCCGCGTCTCCCTGCGCTCCCGCGCCCGTCTGGTGGCCCTGGGCGAGGCCGTGGCCAAGATCAATCACGACCTGCGCAACATGCTGACCTCGGCCCAGATGGCCTCCGAGCGGCTGGCCGATTCCCCCGATCCGGAGGTGGCCAGGGTCCTGCCCCGGCTGGAACGGGCCCTGGGCCGCGCCGCGGCCCTGTCGCGCAATGTGCTGGAGTACGGCAAGAGCGAGGAGCCCCCGCCCCAGCGGCTCCGCATTCCGCTGGCCGCCGCCGTCGCCGCCGCCGCGGAGGACGCGGGCCTCGCGAGCGACGGCGTGCGCCTGGTCCGGTCCATCCCGCCCCGCTTCTGCGTCCATGCCGATCCCGATCAGTTGCACCGCATCCTGGTCAATCTGATGCGCAACGCCCGTCAGGCCATCGAGGGCGATCCCACCCGGCCGCCCGGCGGCAAGGGGGTCGTCCGCGTCTCCGCCGCGGCGGAGGACGGCGACGGCGTCATCATGATCGCCGACGACGGCCCCGGCATTCCGCCCCGCCTGTCCGGCAATCTGTTCGAACCCTTCGTCAGCGGCCGCGCGTCCGACGGCGCCGGCCTGGGTCTGGCCATCTCGCGCGAACTGGCGGCCAACCACGGGGGAAGCCTGACCCTGGTCGAGACCGGGCCGAGGGGCACGACCTTCGCCCTGCGCCTGCCTCTCTGATCGGGCGCCAAATCGCGCGACCGGCGTTATGTCTGGCGGAACGCGACGAACCCGCCCAGCGTCGCACACGCCCCTTGGTCCGGAGACCCGCAATGACCCGTTTGATTTTCGCCGCCGCAACAGCCCTCCTGCTGGCCGCGGCGCCCGTGCTGGCCCAGACGACCCCGCCCCAGGCGCCCAAGGTCCAGACGCCGGCGGCGGATCCGGCGCCCGGTTCCCAGGAATGGCTGCGCCTGCGCGGGGAGAGCTACAGCGCCGCCCCGGACTCCGAGCAGGATCCCGCCGAGGTCGCCGCCACCATCAGGCTCAACGCCGAGATCGTCGCCCGCAACGATGCGGCCGAGCGCGCGGAGATCGAGGGAACCGCGGCCTGGGAGGCCGAGAACGCCCGCTGGCGCGCCGAGACCGCCCGTCTCGAGACCCAGCGCGCGCAGTGGGAGGCCGACGCCGCCGCCGCCGAGGCCGCGCGGCTTCGCTACGAACGCGAGCGGGCCGCCTGGGAGGCCGAGGTCGCAGCCTGCCAGCGCTCGGGCCGGCCCTGCCTGACCGCCGCGCCCAAATACTGAAAGCATCGCGGACCGGCTCGCCGTCGCCTGCCGGACGCCCGCCGAAGCGTTGCGTCCCCGCGTCGGCCATGAGACCGTCGGGCAGGACGGGCGCGCGCCGGGGAAACCATGACCGAGATCGCCGCGCTTCCGACCGAGCCTCCCGACCCCCGCGCGGATCGGCCCCTGTCCGACGGCCGTACCGACACCTGGCGGCATCCGACGTGGGTGCGGGTGGCCCACTGGCTCAACGTCGTGGCCGTGGTGGCGTTGATCATGAGCGGATTGAACATCCTTCTGGCCCATCCGCACCTGTACTGGGGCGTCCGCTCGACCTTCGCGTCGCCATGGATCGACATTCCGCCCTTGCCGGACTGGCTGCTGATTCCGCAGGGCCGCAACCTGGCCGAGGCGCGCAACTGGCATTTCCTGTTCGCCTGGGTCTTCGTCCTGAACGGCCTCGCCTACCTGCTGCTGGGCCTGTTCACCCGCCGCTTCGGCCGCCGGCTGTGGCCGACCCGGACCGACCTGAAGGGCTTCGGCGCCTCGGTGGCCGAGCACGCCCGTTTCCGCTTTCCGACCGACGATCACGCCCGCGCCTACAACGTCATCCAGAAGCTGACCTATCTGGCCATGATCCTGATCGTCCTGCCGATGATGCTGGTCACCGGCCTGTCGATGTCGCCGGGCTTCAACGCCGTCGGCGGCGTGCTGCTCGAACTCATGGGCGGGCGGCAGTCGGCGCGGACGCTTCATTTCATCTCGGCGGGGCTGATCGTCGGCTTCATCGTCATCCATGTCGGCCTGGTGATCTGGACGGGCCCGTTCAACAACATGCGCTCGATGATCACCGGCTGGTTCGTGATCGAGCCGCCGGGCTCCAGCGCCGGGCCGAAATTCCGGCGCAGGCCTCCGACCGATCCGGGAGACGCGCCATGAATCGCCGCCGCTGGCTGACCGGCGCCCTGGCCACCGCCGGCGCCGCCCTGCTGTCCGCCTGCGGTCAGGCCGGGACCCGGCTGGCCGAACAGGCCCGGCGCATGGGCGAGGGCCTGACCCGCCGGACCCAGCGGCTGCTGATTCCCCGCGACGCCCTCGCCCCGACCTACAGCCGCGCCGAGATATCGCCGGACTTCCGGCCCAACGGCTCGGTCGATCCGGCGGCGTCGGACTATCGCGCGCTCAAGGCCAACGGGTTCGCCGATTATCGCCTGATCATGGATGGGCTGGTGGAACGGCCGTTGTCGCTGAGCCTCGCCGACCTTCGCGCCCGTCCTGCCCGGACCCAGATCACCAAGCACGACTGCGTCGAGGGCTGGACCTCGATCGGCGAATGGACCGGGGTGCGGCTGGAGACCCTGCTCGACGAGGCCGGACTGAAGCCCGAGGCCCGATACATCGTCTTCCATTGCTTCGACGCCCTGGATCAGCGCGAGGACGGCGAACGCTATTATGAGAGCATAGACCTGGTCGACGCGCGACACCCGCAGACCATTCTCGCCTGGGCGATGAACGGCGACGTCCTGCCGGTCCCGCACGGGGCGCCGCTGCGGCTGCGGGTCGAGCGGCAGCTGGGTTACAAGCACGCCAAATACATCAGGCGCATCGAGGCGGTCGAAAGCTTCGCCCATATCGGCGGCGGCAAGGGCGGCTATTGGGAAGATCGGGGGTACGAGTGGTTCGCGGGAATCTGACGCGGCGGGGCCTGGGACTGGCGGCGGGGGCGGTCGTGTTGGCGCCGCGGACGGCGCGAGCGGGAAACCCTGGCCTGACCGTCGCACAGACCGAGTTCGGACCGGTGCGGCTCTCGCCGGACGGCCCGGTGCTGTCCGCCAAGGGCGTTCCCTATGGCGCGGATACGGCAGGCCGGCGTTTCCTGCCTCCCGCCGCGCCGGAGCGGTGGACAGACATTCTCGACACGACCGACTACGGCCCCGCCTCGCCCCAGCGCGGCGGCGAGCCGAACCAGTCCGAGGACTGCCTGCGCCTGAACGTGTGGACGCCAGAGGTGCATGCGGGGTCGCGGCCCGTGATCGTCTATATTCACGGCGGCGCCTATTCGACCGGGTCCGGCTCCAGCCCGTTGACCAACGGCGCCCGCCTCGCCGCGAGGGGCGATGTGGTCGTGGTCACCCTGAATCATCGGCTGGGACCGCTGGGATATGCGTCGCTGGCCCGCCTGTCCGGCTTCGCACGCGCATTCAGGCAGAGCGGTAATCTCGGGCAGCTGGACCTGGTGCGGGCGCTCGGGTGGGTAAGGAACAATATCACCGCCTTCGGCGGCGATCCCGGTTGCGTGACCCTGGTCGGTCAGTCCGGCGGCGGGGCCAAGATCGCCACCCTGATGGCCATGCCCGCGGCCGTCGGCCTGTTCCACCGCGCCGTGACCATGAGCGGGCAACAGGTCACGGCCTCGGGACCCTTGAACGCCACCCGCCGGGCCGAGGTCTGGCTGGAGGCGCTGGGACTGACGCCGGACCGGATCGGGGAGGTGCGGACGATGCCGGTCCAGCGGCTGATCGAGGCGGCCGGGGCGACCGATCCGATCCTCGGCGGTTCGCTGTATTTCGGGCCCGTGATGGACGGGACCAATCTGCCGCGGCACCCGTTCTGGCCCGACGCCCCGCCGCAGTCGGCCAGCATTCCGATGATGATCGGCAACACGCGCGAGGAGACCCTGGCCTTCCTCGGCAATGATCCCGCCAACGCCGGCCTGACCTGGGAGACCCTGCCGGGGCGGCTGACGCCCTCGCAGATGCGGATCGACGTCGCGCCGGAAGAGGTCGTGGCCTGGTACCGGCGCGAGCATCCGGAGATGAGCCCCGACCAGGTGCTGATCCGGGCCACCACCGCCGCCCGCAGCTGGCGCGCCGCCGTGATCGAGGCCGAGATGCGCGCGGCGCAGGGCTCTCCCGCCTGGGTCTACCAGCTCGACTGGGCCTCGCGCCTGCCCAACGGGCGCACCGGGGCGTACCACACCTCGGACATTCCCCTGATGCTGGACAATGTCGGGGCGGAGGGCTCGGGCGCGGCCGGGCCGGACGCCCAGGCCATGGCCGACCGGATGAGCGACGCCTTGCTGGCCTTCGCCCGGTCCGGCGATCCGAACCATCCGGGCCTGCCCCGCTGGACGCCTTACGGGCTGGAGCGGCGCGAGACGATGGTGTTCGACCTGCCGTCCCGGATGGAGGACGACCCGCGCGGGGACGAGCGGCGCTTCTTCGGGCGCATCCCTTACATCCAGCCGGGGACCTAGGCCCCGCCGCCGCCTTGGGCCTCGCCCGGCCCGGGCGTCGCTACCCGTCGACCGGTTCCAGCCGGACCTCCGCCCGCCGTCGGGCGCTCTCCGTCCCGGCCTCCAGCACTTCCATGACCGCCAGGGCCTGGTCCGGCGGAACGGGATTGGGGCCGCCGGCCGTCAGGGCCTTGGCGACGCGGTCGTAGAAGGCGCGGTAGTCGCCGGGCGGGCCGGGGACGGACTCGCGGCGCCCGGTCGCGCCGTCGACGCGGACGGCGGGCGAGGGATCGACGCCCCAGCCCGGCCCGCCGACCGGGAGGCCGGCCTTCAGCTGCTCCTCCTGCACGTCCAGGCCGGACTTGAGCCAGCTGGCGGTCGCGCCATGGACGCGGAAGCGGATATCCGGCGCCGGGGTGGTCATGTCGGCGTGCAGGATCACCCGTTTGTCGGCATAGCGCAGCACCGCATGGGCCCAGTCGACAGCCTGGCCGTCCGGACGCATCACGGCGAGGTCGCAGGCGATGGCCAGCGGCCGGCCGAACAGGACCAGGGCCTGGTCGATCAGATGCGGGCCGAGGTCGTTCCAGACGCCTGAGCCGGGCCCGTCGCGCTCCCGCCAACGGTCGCGGACCTCGGGCCGGAAGCGGTCGAAACGGCTTTCGAAGGTGTGGATGGCGCCCAGTCGCCCGGTCGCCAGTTCGGCCTCGAGGGCGAGGAAGTCGGCGTCCCGGCGGCGGTTGTGGAAGACCGAGAGCAACAGGCCGCGGGCCGCCGCCAGCGCCGCGACCTCCCGGGCTTCGGCGAGATCGAGGGCGAAGGGCTTGTCGATGACGACCGCCCTGCCCGCCTCGAGCGCCGCCTTGGCCTGCGGGGCGTGCAGGGCGTTGGGGGTGGCGATCACCACCAGGCCGACGGCCGGGTCGGAAAGGGCCGACTCGAGGGTCGGGACCGCCCTCGCCCCGGGCCAGGCCGCCGCGAGGGCCTCGTCCTGGCGGGTGACGACCGTATGCAGCCGCAGCCCGGCGCAGGCCGAGATCAGCGGCGCATGGAAGGTCCGGCCGGCGTAGCCGAAGCCGACGAGGGCGACGTTGACGGGTATGGGGACGGGCGGCGTCAGATTACGCCTCCGCCCCCTCCGCCCGCTTCTTCATCATGGCGTCGAAACTGCCCCAGACGCCCTCGGGGCCGTGCCAGGCGCCCGTGGTGGCGGCCTTGGAATATTCGGTGGCGCGGGCCTCGAAGAAGTTGGCGTGCTCGACGCCCGAGAGCATCGACTGCAGCCACGGCAGGGGGTTTTCCTTGACCCCGAACACCTCCGGCAGGTGCAGCTGGCGCAGGCGCCAGTCGGCGATGAAGCGAATGTAGGCCTTGATGTCGGCGGGGGTCATGCCGTTGACCGGCCCCATCTCGAAGGCCAGGTCGATGAAGCGGTCCTCCATCTCGACCACCGTGCGGCAGCATTCGACGATGTCGTCCGCCACGGCCTGGGTGACGGCGCCCGTCTCCTTGTTGAAGGCATGGTACAGCTTGATGATGCCCTCGCAGTGCAGGCTCTCGTCGCGGACCGACCAGCTGACGATCTGGCCCATGCCCTTCATCTTGTTCTGGCGGGGGAAGTTCATCAGCATCGCGAAGCTGGCGAACAGCTGCAGCCCTTCCGAGAAGCCGCCGAACATGGCCAGGGTGCGGGCGATGTCGCCGTTGGTCTCGACCCCGAACCGGCCCATGAAGTCATGCTTGTCCCTCATGGCCTCGTATTCCATGAAGGCCCCGAACTCGCTCTCGGGCATGCCGATGGTCTCGAGCAGCAGGGCGTAGGCCGCGATGTGGATGGTTTCCATGTTGGCGAAGCTCGCCAGCATCATCTTGACCTCGGTCGGTTTGAACACCCGGCCGTAGCGCTCCATGTAGTTGTCCTGGACCTCGATGTCGGCCTGGGTGAAGAAGCGGAAGATCTGGGTCAGAAGGTTGCGTTCCGACGGCGTCAGATTGGCCGCCCAGTCCTTGCAGTCCTCGCCCAGCGGCACCTCCTCGGGCATCCAGTGGACCTGCTGCTGCTTCTTCCACATGTCGAACGCCCACGGATAGCGGAACGGCTTGTAGGCCGCCGACGGGGTGAGCAGGCCGGGCGTGGTGGGCTTGATCGAGACGTGCGCGTTCATCGGTACTGGGCTCTGTCGGCGAATCCGAGGGTGAGTTCACCATGCGGTCGGATGGCCCCGGCGCCAAGCCGGAATGCGGCTATATTGCGATCACTTTTTCCGCGACCGCTATATGTGGTGTTCCGCGGACAGGGAACTGGGGATGCGGCTGGGGACAAGCCCAAGGCCGCCCTATGGCGGCGTCGGGAACTCTCAGGCGAGACGGGCGCCGCCCGGGATTAGGCTGGTTCATGGAAGGAGAGTCCCGATGACCTACACAGTCTACGGCGCCGCCGGTTCCGGCTCGGTCCCGGTCGAGGCGGCCCTGACCCTGATCGGCGCGCCCTACAGGGTGATCGAGGCCGTCACCTGGGAGGGCGAGGCCGAGCGCGACAAGGTCGCTCCGGTCAATCCGATGCGGCAGATCCCGGCCCTGATCACACCCGCAGGCGAGACCATCACCGAGAGCGCCGCCATCCTGATCTGGCTGGCCGAACAGCACCCCGAAGCGGCGCTGGCGCCGGAACCGTGCGATCCACGGCGGGCGCAGTTCCTGCGCTGGATGACCTTCGTGCCGGCGGCCGTCTATTCGATGTTCTGGGTGCGGGACGAGCCATCGAGGCTGGCCGGCGACGATCCGGCCGCCCGGAAGACGATCCGGGTCCGCACCGCCGAACGCATCGCCGACTGCTGGGCGAAGATGGAAAGCCAGATCGAGCCGGGCCGCTTCCTTCTGGGCGACGAGCTGACCGTGCTGGATCTCTATGTCGCCGTCGCCAGCCGCTGGACGCCGCACCGCGAACGCTTCCACCAGGTCGCGCCGCGGATGGGCGAGGTCATGCGGCGCGTCGACGTCCTGCCCGAGCTGACGGCCTTCTGGGCCGAACGGTTCCCGCTCGAGGGCCGGTACGGAAGCTGACGCAGGCCGTCAGGCCGCCTCGGCCTCGGCGGGCGTGCGCGCCGCCGGCAGATCCCCGGACAGGGCGCGGTTCACCGTGGCCAGCAGGCCGGCCTGGTTGATCGGCTTGGCCATGTGGGCGTTCATGCCGGCGGCCAGGCAGCGGGCCACATCCTCGGGCATCGCGTCGGCGGTCATGGCGACCACGGCCAGGTCGCGCTCTGGCGCCGGCATGGCGCGGATGCGGCGCGTGGCCTCAAGCCCGTCCATGGTCGGCATGCGCACGTCCATCAGCACCAGGTCGAACGACTGCTCCGCCACCGCGTCGAGGGCCTGTTGGCCGTCGCAGACCTCCACCACGTCGCAGCCGAAGGCCTCCAGCATGATGCGGGCGACCTCGCGATTGACCGGGTGGTCGTCGACGACCAGCACCCGGGGCGCGCGATCGGGCTCGGCGGACGGGGCCGGCTCGACCTCCGGCGTCGGCCTTGCTTCCTCGACGGCATCGGCGGCGCGCGGCAGCGGCAGGTGCAGGATGAAGGTCGATCCCTCGCCGACATGGCTGTCGACCTCGATCCGCCCGCCCAGCCGGCGCACATGGCGCGCCGCGAGCGCGAGGCCGAGGCCGGCGCCCGCGTGATGGCGGCCGATCGAGGCGTCGGCCTGGGCGAAGGCGTCGAACAGGGTCGGCAGGAAGGCCGGATCGATGCCGCAGCCGGTGTCCGACACCCGGATGCAGACGCCGTCGGAAGCGCGGTCCAGCCGCACCACGATCTCGCCATGGTCGGTGAATTTGACGGCGTTGGCGATCAGCGGGTGCAGGGCCTGACGCAGGGCGCGGCGGTCGCCGGTGAACCGCGCCCGGGGCGGGAGGCGATCGTCGATGCTGAGAGTCAGGCCGCGCGCGTCGGCGGCGGCGCGGCTGGGCGTGACCGCCTCGCGGGCCACGGCGGCGAGATCCAGCGGCTCGACACACAGGGCGTCGTCGCCGCGGGCGAAGTCGAGGATATCCTCGACCAGCATCAGCAGGCCGTCGCTGGATTCGCGGATCTGGCGCGCCTGGCGCACGGCCTCGGCGTCGAGGCCCGGCCGGCCGGCCAGGGCGTCGGCGAACCCCGCCACCCCGTTCAGCGGGGTCCGCATTTCGTGGCTCATCATGGCCAGGAAGCGCGACCGGGCGGCGGCGGCGTCCTCGGCCTTGCGGCGGGCCTCCTGGGCGGCGAGGGTGCGGGCGCGCAGACGCGCCTCCAGCCGCCGGCGTTCAGTCATCACCGTCGAGATCGGCAGCACCGTGCCGACCATGGCCAGCAGGAACAGGTTGTAGACGCCCAGCCGGCGCAGCATCGGGGGAACGGCCTCGAGGCCGGCCGCTTCGGGAAGACGGGTCAGATGAATGGGACCGTGCCCGGTGAGGGTGGCCACGCCGCTGAGGGCCGCCATCAGGATCAGGGCCGCCGCCGCCATGGTGGGGGACAGGCGCAGGCCGATCAGCAACATCGGCAGGAAGGTCAGGAACAGCAGCGGGGTTCCGTCCTGCCAGAAGACCGCGACCGTGACCGCGACCATCAGCGCCACCAGACCGATCGCCTCGGGGCGATGCGCCCGGGTCATGCCCTCGAACCGGTGCGCCCGCGCCACCAGCAGAAGGATGGGGGTGACCAGCAGCAGGCCGAGCAGTTCGACGATGAAGAAGGAATAGATGTTGAACAGCACGGTCGGGCTCAGGGGCGTCTGCCGCGCCAGCAGGACCACGCCGTAGCCGACCGCGGCCGTCGCCAGGACCGCGGGAATCGCGGCGAACAGGGCGAAGGCGACCAGCCGCCGGGGCCGGCGCATGTCGAGGGCCGCGCCGCATACGCGCCGGGCCAGCAGGGCGGCCAGCGACGCCTCGCCGAGGTTCATCAGGGCGTTCAGCCAGAGCAGGAAACCCGCGTCGCCGCGGATCATGTTGCTACCGATATTGATCGCGAAACAGGCGGTGAGAACCGTGATGGCCGGCCGTCGGTGAAGCTGCAGCAGGGCCGCGGCCAGGATGCCGTTGGAGAGCCAGATGGCGACCTGGCCGTAGGTGGCGACGCTCCAGTGGCCGATCAGCTGCGACAGGGCGAACAGCAGCACATAGGCCCACGCCGGCGGACCAGCGACACGGCCCGCTTCATGCCTGAACAAACGCCAACGACCCCTCAACCGGTCCCCTCCGGTTCAACTGAATGAGCCAGCGTTAGGCGGAATCCGTAAACAAATCGGGCGCATCGCCGCCGCGGGGCGCCCGGCCCAGGAACCCGGCGCCGACCGGGGCCGTTTCCAGACGCCCCTGGAGAAAGCCGGACCATGTCAGACATCGTCGCCGATCCCGGCTTCCATCCACCGCCCGAGGCCGTGGCCTTCTACGAGGAGAGCCTGCGCCTGCTCAAGGAGAGCGGCATCCCCTTTCTGCTGTCGGGCACCTACGCCGTCACCGCCTACACCGGCATCCAGAGGCCGACCAAGGATCTGGACGTCTTCTGCAAGCCCGGCGACTACCCGCGCATCCTCGCCTTCTTCCAGGCCCGCGGCTATCGCACCGATGTCGAGGACGAGCGCTGGATCGCCAAGGTGTGGAAGGACGAAAGGCATTTCTTCGACGTCATCTTCGCCATGTCCAACGGCACCATCGCCGTGTCCGACAGCTGGTTCGGCGACGATACGATCGAGGTCTATGGCCACACCGTCGCCATCACCCCGCCGACGGCCCTGATCCTGTCGAAGGTGTTCATCCAGGACCGCTACCGTTTCGACGGGGCCGACGTGAACCACGTCATCCTGAAACAGGCCGCCGCCATCGACTGGAAATTCCTGCTCGACCAGATGGACCTGTACTGGGAGGTGTTGCTGGCCCATCTGCTCAACTATCGCTTCGCCTATCCGACCGAGCGCGACAACATTCCGGCCTGGCTGATGACAGAACTGACCGGCCGGCTGCAGGCCCAGGTCAATCTGCCCGCGCCGCGGGTCAGGGTCTGCCGGGGCCGGCTGTTCAGCCCGCGCGACTATATCTTCGACATCACCGAATGGGGCTTCGGCGACATCGTCGGCAAGGGTCTGGAGGAGCGCCATGATCCCATACATTGATGGGGCCCCCTGCCCGGCTCGCGGATCCTCGCGGCGCGGAGGGGGGGCTTCATGAGCGACATCGACCCCCAGACGCCCCAGCCCGGCATGGAGGCGGGGCCGGCGAAGAAGCTGCGCGTGGCCGCCGTCGGCGACCTGCACGTGGGCGAGACCCACGACCGGCCGCATCGCGAACTGTTCGACCGGGTGCACGAGGACGCCGACGTGCTGGTGCTGTGCGGGGACCTGACCAATTTCGGCAAGGTCCGCGAGGTCGAGATCCTGCTGGAGGACCTGCGCGGCTGCCAGATCCCGATGGTCGGGGTGCTGGGCAACCACGAGCACGAATGCGGCCATCCGGAGGAGGTGACCCGGATGCTGTGCGACGCCGGGGTGAAAATGTTGACCGGCCAGGCGTACGAGATCGAGGGAGTCGGATTCGCGGGCGGCAAGGGCTTCATCGGCGGCTTCGGCCGCTACATGCTGAGCCCGTTCGGCGAGGCCTCGATCAAGGCCTTCGTGCAGGAGGCGGTCGAGGACGCCAACCACATCGAGAATTCGATCCGCATGCTGCGCACCGAGCGCAGCGTGGTGGTGCTGCACTATTCCCCGGTGGTCGACACGGTGATGGGCGAGCCGCCGGAAATCCACGCCTTCCTCGGTTCGTCGCGCCTGGGCGAGACCATCGACCGCTACGACAACATCAGCCTGGTGGTGCACGGCCACGCCCACCGGGGCCAGCCGGAGGGCCGGACCAACAAGGGAACGCCGGTCTACAACGTCGCCCTGCCGGTGCTGCGGACCCTGGGCGAGACGCCCTACCGGGTGTTCGAGGTCTGAAACGCCTCGCGCGGCCGGAAGCCGCGCCACACCGCCCACATCATCAAGGCCGTGGACACGCCCAGCGAATCGGCCAGCAGATCGCCCCAGCTGGGGTCGCGGCCGACATAGGCCTGCACCACCTCAACCGCCGCGCCGATCGCCACGGCGAACACGGCCGCCCCGAGGCGGGGCAGGCGACGGAACAGCACGCCGAGGCTCCACAGGATCAGGCCGAAGGCGATGAAATGCGCCGCCTTGTCCCAGATGACCGCCTCCCCGTCGATCGTCCCGCCCGGGGCGAGCATCAGGCCCAGAAGAACGATCATCAGGGCGGCGCCGACGAAACGGAGAAACAGACGCATGCGGTTCAGGACTTTCCGGGGGGGCGGCCTTCCTATCAGCCCGCGACGAGGACCCAAAATCCTGTCGCCGCGAAGCCCGCCGCAGCAGCCAGGCGAATCCATGTCAGCGGCAGCCGTTTCGCCGCCGTCTCGCCCAGCAGCACCGCCGGGCCATTGACCAGCATCATGCCCAGGGTCGAACCGGCGACGACCAGCGGCAGGGTCTGGAACCGGGCCGCCAGCATGGCCGTGGCGACCTGGGTCTTGTCGCCCATCTCGATCAGGAAGAAGGCCGCCGTGGTGGTCCAGAACACGCCGGCGAAGGTCTTTTCGGTCATGTCCGGCTTCTCGTCGAACCGGTCCGGGACCAGGGCCCAGACGGCGAAGCCGATAAAGGCCACGCCGACGCCCCAGCGCACCCAGTCGCCGTCCATGAAGCGCGCCAGCACCGATCCGGCCAGGGCCGCGAAGGCGTGATTGGCCAGGGTCGCGGCGAGGATGCCCAGCAGGATCGGGAGCGGTCGCTTCCAGGCCGCGGCCAGCAGGATGGCCAGCAGCATGGTCTTGTCCCCGATCTCCGCGAGGGAGACGAGGCCGGTCGAGATCAGGAAGGCTTCCAACTCTGCTTCATGCGCGGGGGTTCGGCGGACAGACCATTGGCATCCGCAGCCGGCCCCCGCGTGGAAGCGCCCTGCGAAGCCAGCGGTCTTGCCATGTTAGCGGGGCCTAACGCTCGCGACGCGGTCGCTCGCTGCTTGAGGCCCCGAGAACTTTCCGCGCCATCCTCTCCGGGCGAGAGGAAGTATGTTGACGCGAACCCCGCTGAGAGATGCGGGCGGCTACTCCCCGATGACGGACGGGTCTTTATCGCCGACAGGGCCGTCGGGCAAGGTCTCGTCGTGCGGGCCGGCCTGGTGCACGGCCTGACGTCGCTGGGCCGCATAGGCCACCAGCCACAACGCCATGGCCCAGGCCGCGCCGACGCTCCAGCCGGCCAGCACGTCGGTGGCCCAGTGCGCCGCCAGATAGACCCGGGTCAGGCCCACGATCAGGGTCAGGGCCACGGCCACCCCGAGCACATAGGCCTTGAACCGCCGCCTCGGAAACGCCCGGGTCAGCATGACGCCGATGCTCAGATAAAAGACCGCCGACAGCAGGGCGTGGCCCGAGGGGAAGCTGGCGTTGATCGTCTCCACGGCCTGGAAGGCGGCCGGCGGCCGGTCGCGCCCGAACACGGCCTTCAACCCCTCGCTCAGGGCCACGCCGCCCGCGAGACCCAGGGTCAGCAGCAGGGCCGACAGATGCTTGCGCTGCAGGACCAGGAACAGCACCACGACGATGGCGAACAGTCCCAGCACGGCGATGCCGCCCAGGGCGGTCAGATCCAGCGCCGCCGTCTCCAGCCAGGGCGGGCCCCAGCCGTCGGCCGAACCGCTCGGTCGCAGGGCCAGCAGCACCGCCTGGTCGAAGGCGCGGCCGTCCGCCTCGGTCATGTCGTCGGCGACCTCGACGAAGGTCATCACGCCCGCGGTCGCCACCAGCAAGGCGCCGATCGCCGCCAGTTCGGACCGCGCGATGCGCGACGCGCGGCGAAGAAAGACGACGATCTGGTTCACGGTCATCGCCCCCCAACGGTCCCGCTTGCGGGACGTTCCGCTCACGCGTTCGTGATGCCTGGAGAGAGTCTCCTGTCACGCCCGCGTCGCGGCCTGTCCACAGGCTCATCCCCCGCCTTGATCGCGATTCGGGCAGAAAGTGATCGTCAACCCCGTTGACGGTTGGTTAGCCATCTGCGCCCCATATGTGGGCGTGGGGAACGTCCCGGCCACAAGATGATGTGGTTCAGGACGTGGGGCTCCGCATCGATCCAGTTCAGGGCGACAGCATTATGGCCGGCGGCGAAGCGTTGAAGACAGTGGAATTCCAGCCGGTTGCGGGCGGCGATGCGTCACAGCGTCCCCATCTCTCCGTGGTGCGCTCCCTCCAGCTCGACCGGACCCGCGACGACCTGCTGACCGACTTCGGCAAGAAGACGCTGGAGGACCGTTACCTGCTGCCCGGCGAGAGCTACCAGGACATGTTCGCCCGCGTCGCCACGGCCTACGCCGACGACCACGAACACGCCCAGCGCGTCTACGACTATATGTCCAAACTCTGGTTCATGCCCTCGACGCCGGTGCTGTCGAACGGCGGCGCCGACCGGGGCCTGCCGATCAGCTGTTTCCTCAACGCCGTGGCCGACAGCCTCGACGGCATCCAGTCGGTGTGGAACGAGAACGTCGCCCTGGCCTCGAACGGCGGCGGCATCGGCACCTACTGGGGCGGCGTCCGGTCCATCGGCGAGAAGGTCAAGGGCGCGGGGCAGACGTCGGGCATCATCCCCTTCATCCGCGTGATGGACTCCCTGACGCTGGCCATCAGCCAGGGCTCGCTGCGCCGGGGCTCGGCCGCGGTGTACCTCGACGTCCACCACCCCGAGATCGAGGAGTTCCTCGAGATCCGCAAACCCTCGGGCGACTTCAACCGCAAGTCCCTCAACCTGCACCACGGCATCAACATCTCGGACGCCTTCATGGAGGCGGTCCGCGACGGCCGCACCTTCGACCTGCTGTCGCCCAAGGACCAGGCGGTGGTGAAGACCGTCGACGCCCGCGCCCTGTGGCAGAAGATCCTCGAGATCCGCCTGCAGACCGGCGAGCCCTATCTGATCTTCTCCGACACGGTGAACCGCCAGATGCCGCAGCATCAGCGCGACCTCGGCCTGTCGGTCAAACAGTCCAACCTGTGCAGCGAGATCACCCTGCACACCGGCCGCGACCACCTGGGCGTCGACCGCACCGCCGTCTGCTGCCTGTCCTCGGTCAACGCCGAGAGCTTCCTGGAGTGGCGCGAGGAGCCCCGCTTCATCGAGGACGTCATGCGCTTCCTCGACAATGTGCTGGAAGACTTCATCCGCCGCGCGCCGCCGGCCATGGCCGCGGCCGTCTATTCCGCCAGGCGCGAGCGGTCGGTGGGTCTGGGCCTGATGGGCTTCCACTCCTTCCTGCAGGCCCAGGGCGTGGCCTTCGAATCCGCCATGGCCAAGTCGTGGAACATGCGGCTGTTCAAACATCTGCGCCGCGAGGCCGACAAGGCCAGCCGCCTGCTGGCCGAGGAGAAGGGCGCCTGCGAGGACGCCGCCGAGCGCGGCGTCATGGAGCGGTTCAGCCACAAGCTGGCCATCGCCCCGACCGCCTCGATCTCGATCATCTGCGGCGGCACCTCGGCCGGCATCGAGCCGATCCCGGCCAACATCTACACGCACAAGACCCTGTCCGGCTCGTTCGCGGTCAAGAACCCCTATCTGGAGAAGGTGCTGGGCGAGAAGGGCATCGACACCGAGGCGGTCTGGTCGTCCATCCTCGAACACGAGGGTTCGGTGCAGCACCTCGAGGGGCTGACCGACGACGAGAAATCCATCTTCAAGACCGCCTTCGAGCTGGACCAGCGCTGGATCGTCGAACTGTCGGCCGACCGGGCCCCGGAAATCTGCCAGGCCCAGTCGATCAACCTGTTCATTCCCGGCGACGTGAACAAATGGGACCTGCACATGCTGCACTGGTCGGCTTGGGAGAAGGGCGTGAAATCGCTCTACTACCTGCGCTCCAAGTCGGTGCAGAGGGCCGCCTTCGCCGGCGCCGAGAACAAGGTCGAGGAAGAGGTCGACCCCAACCAGCCGGATCTCTTCAGCGCCGCGCGCACCGACTACGACGAGTGCCTGGCCTGCCAATAGGCCTCCGGTCCCGCCCCGGACCCCTGTGACCCCGGAACCTCGGCCCGCAGCCGACGTTGGTCCGCAGGTGCGAAAGTCGGTTGGCGCTGCGGTCTTCCTCGTGCAGGATCGCATTCGTTGACGGATCGGGAGGGACCGTTGATGCGTATGACGGTTGTTTCGATCGGAGTGTTGGCGACTGTGGCCTGTGCGGCCCCGGCGCTCGCCGTTGAATCTCCGGCCGCGATCCTCGCGCTCCAGGTCGCCCTGTCCGATCCATGGACCGTCACCCGCGAACCGCCCACGACGGTTTCCGACCTCCTGACCCGGCTCGACCGCGACGCCCGCTTCGCGAGCGCGGACCGTCCAGGCTACGGCCCCGACCCTGTCTCCGGCGACGGCTGGACCGGCTACGCGCCCTCGCGCGACCGCGCCTCGCCCTGGGTGGCCTCCAGCCGCGACGTCTGGTTCGAGAATGACGCATTCGACGACCGCCTGCGCCTGCGCACCGAAGGGACCGTGCGCCGCGCCGACGGCTCTCCCCTGCCTCCGGGTCCGCTCGATCCCGCCGCCTATGAGGCGGAACACTACGACCTGACCTATACGCGCGGCTGGACCGAGACCCTGGGCCAGACGGCCTCCGGCCTCGACGTGACCCTGACGCCGCATATCGGCGTCGGCGTCGGCAGCCGCGGCGGCGCCACCGAGGCCGGCGCCACGCTTCGCATCGGCCGCGATCTCGACCGGCTGGTTCCGGACGGCGACGAGGCCTTCGGCCAGCGGCCCCGCTGGTATCTGTACGCCGCCGGTTCGGGCCGGGCGGTCGGCTACAACTGGGCCCGCAACCGGGACGGCGAATTCGCCCGCTCGGGCGTCAGCCACGACTCGGGCGTCTTCATGGGCGACGCCTCCCTGGGCGTGGCCATGCGCCGGGGTCCGGTCCAGAGCTCCCTCGGCCTGATCTACCGCGAGATCGGGGTCGAAGGCGTGCGCCTGGGTCAGGGCGTCGACACCGACGTCTCCGAAGGCGTCATCGCCTTCCAGCTGTCGATCAAGCCGGAGTAGGCGTCCCTGTTGCGCCGACGGCCGCGGCGCGGTCGCGGCCTGTCTGAGCCCGGCGGCCAGCCTAGTGCGTTCTCGCCACGCCCTCGCGCCGGTCGTCGGCGCCGCCGTCCCAGCTCCAGCCGTCGGGACCCCGGCGCCAGATCCCGCCGTGCAGGCCCGAGGTCTCGCTGTCGTTCGGCCGCAGCGCCACCCCCCGCGCCGCCAGGCCCTCGCGCAGGCTCTGCGAAAACCGGTCCGTGTCCGCGCCGAAGCCGTCGCCCCGCGCCACCAGATTGGGCAGGTCGAAGGCCTCCTGCATCGGCAGGCCCCAGTCGAGCACTGCGATCAGGGCCCGGGCGTTGTAGGCCAGGATGGAGGTGCCGCCCGGCGAGCCGAGCGCGCCGACCAGCCGCCCCTCGCGGTCGAGGATGATGATCGGCGCCATCGACGAGCGCGGCCGCTTGCCCGGGGCCGCGGCATTCGCCGCCGGCCCGCCGTCGGCCCGCGTCGGCGAGAAGGAGAAGTCGGTCAGCTGGTTATTGAGGAAGAAGCCCGCCGCCATCCGGCCCGAGCCGAACACGCTCTCGACCGTGGTGGTCATGCTGACGGCGTTGCCCTCGGCGTCGACGACGACCAGGTGCGAGGTCCCTGCCGGCTCGAGGGTGGCGTCCGGCCCGGCGAACACCCCGCCCGGCGGCGTTCCCGCCTCGGCGGCGCCGGTCAGACCCGGGGCCAGGGCGGCTCGTTCGGCGACATAGGCGGGGTCCAGCAGCCCCTGCACCGGAACGCGCACGAAGCCGGGATCGCCGACATAGCGGTCGCGGTCGGCGTACATCAGCCGCTGCAGCTGGGCGAAGGCGGCCCAGGCCTCGGGGCTGTCCGGGCCGAGACCGATGTCCGGCGTCCGCTCGGCCATGGCCAGCAGTTGCAGCACCGCCACTCCGCTGGACGGCGGCGGCGGCACGCAGATCACATAGATCCGCCAGGGCCGGCACAGGGCGCCGCGCTCGATCGGCGCGTAGGCGGCGATGTCGGCGGCGGTCAGCGCCCCCGGGCGCGGCTCCTCGGCGACCACGGCGGCGATCTCGCGCGCGACCCGCCCCCGGTAGAAGACCTCGGCCCCGCCCGCCGCCAGTTCGGCCACCGTCTCGGCGTAGGCGGGGTTCCTCAGCACGTCCCCGGCGACGTAGCGTTCGCCGTCCGCCCGGGTGAAATAGGCGTCGGCCCAGCGCGTCCGCGCCTGCCCCCGCGTGGCGGCGATGAAGCCGGCCAGCCGGGGGCTGACCGCGAAGCCGTCGCGGGCCAGTCGCTCGGCCTCGCCGAACAGGGCGCTCCACGGCAGGCGGCCGTGCGCCTCCTGGGCCATGGCCAGGGCGGCCACCGCGCCGGGCGCCCCGGTCGACCGCCCGCTCAGCACGGCCTCGCCGAACCCGAGCGGCCGGCCGTTCTCCTGGAACAGCTCGGGCGTCGCCGCTGCCGGCGCCGTCTCGCGCCCGTCATAGCTGGTGATCTCGCCCGTCGCGGCCTCGAACACCATGATGAAGGCCCCGCCGCCGAGGCCCGAAGACTGCGGCTCGACCAGACCCAGCACGGCCTGGATCGCCACCGCCGCATCGACCGCTGAGCCGCCCGCGCGCAGCACCTTCAGCCCCGCCTCGACCGCCAGCGGATTGGCCGCCGCCACGAACGGGCCGCGGGCCGGCGGCGCGGCGGCCGCCGCGACCGCGCCGCGCCCCGGGTCCGCGACGGAGGCCCCTCCGGTCCCGCCCGCGCATCCCGCCAGCGCCAGCCCCGCCGCCGCGACGGCGGCCGTGAACGCGCGGAGGGGCCGGGTCGGGAGACGGATCATGGCGGGCTCTGGGCTGGTTCCGGGCGGGGAAGGCGGGGAGGCGCTCCACCTTGGCCCGCCGTCCGCCCGAACGAAACCCCCGCCCGCGCCGTTTCGCGCCGCGCCGGAAACATCGCCGAAACCGCTCCGGCGGCTCTTGCCCCCCGTCCCCTCGTCCGCTAGATACCCGCCCTCGCCGTTCGCGGCCAAGCGCGCCCGTAGCTCAGCTGGATAGAGCATCAGACTACGAATCTGAGGGTCGGACGTTCGAATCGTTCCGGGCGCGCCATACTTTCTCGCTAAGATATTGAATTAGCGCGAAATATTAGACCTCCCTGATCCGTCACCCCAACATCCACCCTATCAAGGGTCATGGGCCGGTGCCTTGGGACCGCACGCCGATCAGGCGAACATTCCCTTCCACTCAGGCCGCGCAGACTCGCCCACTGGTTGCGACTAGGCGGTGTTTCGGCTCAACTGCCTTGGCGGGGGAATTTGATGCAGCCAGCGAGCGCCAATTTTGAGTTCCTGAAGGCGCACGGGCTCCAGCTGTTCCGGCTTGCCGCTCTGGCTGAGCACTACTTCCCGACCGATCCCAACACGTCCCTCATGAAGCTGAGGCAGTTCGCCGAGCAACTGGCCCGGGATGTCGCTGCTCGAACCGGGTCGTTACGGTCTGCCGAGGCGAAGTTTGCCGACGTGCTGGGCGAGCTGGGCCGCTCCGGATACGCACCTCCGTTGACGCTCACCCTGTTTCACCAGCTTCGTGTGGTGGGCAATGATGCGGTGCACGGCGACTTGGACGACTTTACCGTCGCCCTGAACGCCCTGAAAAACGCCCGTCAGTTGGCGATCTGGTTTGTCCGCAGTTACGGCGGCGTTCCGAAACTCACACCGGGTCCATTTGAACCTCCGCGCCCGCCGGCCGATCCGACAGCGGAACTTCGTGCGCAGCTTGAGGCATTGCGAAGCGAGGTCGACGCTCAGCGATCCGCAGCCGAAGTAGCTCAGGCAAAGGCCGCCAGCCTGATCAACGAGAACCGCGCCGCCGCCGAGAAGCTCGAACTTCAGACCGAGGAGCGGCGAGTTTGGCAGCTGCTGGCCGAGGAAGCCGAAGCGGCGACGGAGGCCGTCAAGGCTAACCTTGAAGCTGTCCAGCGGCAGGCGGAGAAGACGCCAACTGTCGAGCTGGCCAAACTGGAAGCCGCCGCCGTGGAGGCGGACAGCGCCATCGTCCTCGACGAGGCCGCGACCCGCGCCATAATCGATCAACAGCTTCGCGATGCGGGCTGGGAGGCCGACACGGCCGCGCTCCGGTTTGCCAAAGGTGCGAGGCCGACCAAGGGCCGGAACCTCGCGATTGCCGAATGGCCCACCGAGACCGGGCCCGCCGACTATGCGCTGTTCGTCGGGCTGACGCTCGTCGGCGTAGTCGAGGCCAAGCGCCAGAACACCAACGTCATGGGCGTTCTGCGCCAAGCCGAGCGGTATGCGGCGAGCATTCGCGTGGAACCTGAGCTTTTAGCTGACGGGGCTCCTTGGGGCTCGCATCGGGCCCCCTTCGCCTTTTCCACAAACGGCAGGCCCTACCTGCGACAACTGGAGTCGGCCTCCGGGATATGGCGGCGCGACCTCAGGCGCGACACCAACCCAGCTGGAGCTCTGACGGGGTGGCCGGCGCCGCAAGGTCTGCTGGATCGCCTGGAGGTTGACCAAGGGGCGGCCGAGGCGGCTTTGGCGACCCAAGGGTTCGACTTCGGCTTCCCGCTGCGGCCGTATCAGCGAAAGGCCATCGAAGCCGTCGAAAAGGGGCTGGCGGAAAACCGCACCTCCATGCTCGTGGGCATGGCCACAGGCACGGGCAAGACCAAGCTGGCGATTGCTTTGCTCTATCGGCTGATCGCGGCCAAACGGTTCCGCCGGGTCTGCTTCGTGGTCGACCGCAGCGCCTTGGGCGATCAGACTGAGCGCGAGTTCATCACCACCAAGGTCGTCAGCGGCAAGGGCTTCGCCGAGATCTTCGGCCTCAAGGGTCTGGAGGACGTTCGGCCGGACCCGGAAACCCGCATCCACATCTGCACCATTCAAGGTCTGGTGAAGCGGGTCCTCTACGCCAGTGAACCCGGCGAGGTTCCCACCGTCGACCAGTACGACCTGATGGTGGTCGACGAATGCCACCGGGGTTATCTGCTCGACCGAGAGATGTCCGACGCCGAGCTGACCTTCCGCGATCAGGATGACTACGTCTCGAAATACCGCCGCGTGCTGGAGCATTTCGATGCGGTGAAGGTGGGCCTGACGGCGACGCCGGCCCTTCATACCGCCGAGATTTTCGGCAAGCCCGTGTTCACCTACGGATACCGCGAGGCCGTGGTTGACGGCTTCCTGATTGACCACGAACCGCCGACACGGATCACCACCGCCCTCTCGCGTGACGGCATCCATTTCGTCGCGGAGGAGGAGGTCGATTTCATCCACGCACCAACGGGTCAGCTCGAACAGGTCGTCCTGCCTGACGCCCTCGACTTCGACGTCGAGGCCTTCAACAAGACGGTGATCACCGAGCCATTCAATCGCGCGGTCGCTGATGAACTGACCAAACACATCGATCTCAGCGCGCCGGACAAGACGCTGGTGTTCGCCGCCTCGAACGCCCACGCCGACATTGTCGTAAAGGCCCTCCGCGACGCGTTTCGGGAGGCCTATGGCGAGATCGAGGACGCCGCCATCGAGAAGCTGACCGGTAAGGTCGACAACGTCGGCAAGCTGATCCTCAGCTTCCGAAACGACTCCATGCCGAGGATCGCCGTCACGGTCGACCTGCTGACCACCGGGGTCGACATTCCGAAGATCACCAACCTGGTCTTCCTGCGCCGTGTGAACAGCCGCATCCTGTACGATCAGATGCTGGGTCGGGCGACACGCCTCTGCCCCGAGATCGGCAAGGAGACCTTCAGGATATTCGACGCCGTCGATCTCTACAGCCAGCTGCAGAACCTGACCGATATGCGGCCCGTGGTGACCGACCCGAAGATCACGCTGTCGCAGCTTCTGGAAGAGCTGGCGGAGATCGAGGATGCCCGCATCCGCGCCGACCTGCGCGACCAGATCATCGTCAAGCTGAGCCGGCAGCTCAAGCGTCTGACGGACGACGCCAAGGCCAAGGTCCAGTTGGCGGCAGGCGAGGCTGCGGAGGATATCCTTGACCGGTTCCGGGCCAGCACGCCTGAGGACATGGCGGCCTGGGCGCGGCAGCGGCCCACACTGGGGCCTGCTCTGGACTTCAAGACGCAAGGCGGCACGCCGGTTCTTGTGCCGATCTCCCAGCATCCGGATGCGGTTGTCGACGTGTCCAACGGCTACGGCTCCGCCGCGCGTCCTGAGGACTACCTCGGGGCTTTCGAGGCGTTCATCCGGGCCAATCTCAACCAGATCGCCGCCCTGACGACCGTGGTTCAGCGGCCTCGGGACCTTACCCGCGCCGAGTTGCGGGAGCTGCGACTTCAGCTGGACGCCCAAGGTTTCACCGACGCCAAGATACGGCGCGCTTGGTCCGAGACGCGCAACGAGGACATCGCCGCCTCCATCATCGGCTATGTCCGTCAGGTCGCCTTGGGTGACCCGCTGATCCCCTACGCAGACCGCGTGAGGCGCGCCGTTGATGCGGTTATCCGCAAGGGCGACTGGACGCCGGTTCAGGTCGGCTGGTTGCGCCGGATTGGCAAACAGTTGGAGAAGGAGGTGGTTGTCGACCGCTACGCTCTGGACGAAGAACCGTTCCGGGCCGACGGCGGCTTTCGGGTGATCGACAAACGCTTCGGCGGCAAGTTGGAGCAGGTCCTCGCGGACCTAAGTGAGGAAGTATGGCGAGCAGCGAGCTGACCCGGGGCCGGGTCACGACACAGGACATCGTCAGCCGGCTATGGAACCTCTGCCATGTCCTGCGCGACGACGGCGTCAGCTATCAGGAATACGTTACCGAGCTGACCTTCCTGCTGTTCCTGAAGATGATGGAGGAGACGGGTCGCGAGGAGCGGATTGCCGCTGACTATCAGTGGAAGCAGATCGCCCAGCGCGAGGGCATCGATCAGTTGGATCACTACAAACTTGCGCTGCTGACCCTAGGGAAGTCCGGCGACCCGACCGTCAAGGCCATCTTCACCGACGCGCAGACCAAACTGCGCAAACCAGCCAATCTCAAAACCCTGACCACGGCCATCGACGGGCTGGATTGGTTCTCGGCGCGCGAGGAAGGACTGGGCGAGCTGTACGAAGGCTTGCTCGAAAAGAACGCGGGGGAAAAGAAGTCCGGCGCAGGTCAGTATTTCACCCCACGCCCTCTGATCGACTGCATCGTGCGGCTGATGAAGCCGCAGGCCGGTGAGGTGGTTCAAGACCCGGCCGCTGGCACCGGCGGCTTCTTGGTCGCCGCCGACCGCTACATCAAGGATGCGACCGACGACCTGTATGGTCTGCCCCAAGCCGAGGGCTTTTTCCAACGCAACAATGCTTTCATGGGCATCGAGTTGGTGCCTGACACCCATCGCCTGGCGATGATGAACCTGATGCTGCACGGCATCGACGGGCCCATCATACTCGGCGACAGCTTGACGCCCGACGGCGAGGCTCTCGGCAAGGCCGACCTGATCCTGACTAACCCGCCGTTCGGTACAAAGAAGGGTGGCGGCCGACCAAGTCGCGCCGACTTCTCCGTTACGGCGGAGACCTCCAACAAGCAGCTGGCCTTCGTCGAGCATATCGTCCGCGCTCTGAAGCCCGGCGGTCGCGCGGCAATCGTCTTGCCCGATAACGTGCTCTTTGAAGACAACACGGGCCGCCGGCTACGCCAATGGGTGATGGAGCTTGCAAAGCTGCATACCATTTTGCGTCTGCCCACTGGCATTTTCTACGCTCAAGGCGTCAAGACTAACGTCCTGTTCCTCACGCGCGGCAAGACCGATCGAGCAAGTACCAACGGCATCTGGGTCTATGATCTTCGGGCCAACATGCCGGCATTTGGTAAAACGCGGCCACTGACACTCGGCGACTTCGCGTCGTTCGAGGCGGCTTATGGCGAAGATCCCAACGGCGAGTCACCCCGCGCAGACGAGGGGCCCCAAGGTCGCTTTCGGTTCTTCACTCGCTCCGACATCACGGCTCGGAACGACAACCTAGACATTGCTTGGTTGCGAGACGATAGCGACGCCGCCGAAGATGATCTGAGCGATCCTGAGGACATCGCGGCAGCCATTCTGGGGCACCTTCGGGCGGCGCTGGCTGAGGTTGAAGCGGTGGATGCGGAGCTGGCCGGTGCCGAGACCGAACAGACGGGAGTGAACGCGTGAGCGACCTGCCGGCTGGGTGGGCCGAAGCCAGCTTTCCCGAAATCGCTGACGTCCTCGATAGTCGCCGTATACCGCTGAATGGGCCTGAGCGTGCCAAACGCCCCGGATCATATCCGTATTATGGGGCCAATGGTCTTGTCGATCACATCGACGGGTATCTCTTCGAGGGAGCTCACGTCTTGCTCGCAGAGGATGGCGGCCACTTTGATCAGCCCGAGCGCGGCGTCGCTTATGTGGTCGGTGGACGGTTTTGGGTGAACAATCATGCCCATATCTTGAAGCCAGTGGGCGACATCGACTGTGGTTTCCTTAACGCGTGGCTCAACGCTACCGATTGGATGCCCTTCGTCGGCGGCTCAACTCGAGCAAAGCTGACCCAAGCCGGCTTGGGACAACCAAAGTTTGGTTTACCACCACTCGCCGAGCAGCGGCGGATCATGGATAAGCTCGATGCCGTCACCGTCCGGAGTGCCCGCGCACGCGCTGAGCTCGAGCTGATCCCCATCCTCGCAGGCCGCTACAAACAGGCGCTTTTGCGGTCCCTGATTCCTGCCCCGGAAGAGGAATCTCGGCCATTTGCCGAAGTAGTGCGCGATGGGCTGATTGGGCTAGTGCGGTCGAAACTCGACCAACATGACCGAAACGGCACCCCTTACATTCGTATGCAGCATTTTGATCTCGATGGGGTCTGGAATGACGAGAAGCTAACCCGGGTGCAGTCGAGCGCCTCAGAGGCAGCTCGGTTTGCATTGCGAGCAGGCGATGTTCTCTTCAACACGCGGAACAGCTTGGAGTTGGTGGGAAAGGTTGCCATTTGCTCGCCGGAGCAATCTGGATTCCTTTACAATAACAATCTGCTCCGCTTGCGCTTCGAGAATGACGTGCTGCCGCGTTTCGCCTTTCGCCAGATGCAGGGATCAGTTTTCCGCGGTCACCTGGAAGGGCAAAAGAGCGCGACAACGAGCGTGGCCGCCATTTACCAAGGCAGCCTGTACCAAACGCCTTTTTGGGTGCCCTCGATGGGGATTCAAGCTGAGATCGTCCGTCGCATCGATACGGCCTTTACCGAGATCGACCGTCTAACTGCCGAGGCCGCCGCCGCCTTACGCCTACTGAACCGGCTAGACAGGGCGGTTCTGGTCAAGGCCTTCCAAGGGGAGCTGGTCCCTCAGGACCCTGCTGAGGAGTCTGCCACCTCCCTCCTCGACCGCATTCGCGCTGAGCGCGCCGCCGCGCCAAAGACCAAGCGCCGAATTTCATCTCCAAACCCCGTAGTCCGGAAGAAGAGCGCCATGCCGAAGAGCCGGCTCGATGACGACGTTAAACATCAACCCTTCCTAGCCTCTATCCTAAAAGCTTCGGGCACGGCTCTGTCCGCCGACAGCCTGTTCAGGTCGGCCGACCTTCCAATCACTGACTTTTACAAGCAGCTCGCTTGGGAGATCGAAAACGGACTGGTTGCAGAACGCGATGAGACGCTGGAGGCCGCCTGATGCGTCTTGATCGCGCCTACATCGACGGCTTCAAGAATCTTTCGAACTTCGAGATCGATTTCGATGAGAGCCGCCTGACGACCGTCGTGATCGGTCAGAACGGCGCGGGCAAGTCCAACCTGATTGAGGCGCTCGTCGATGTGTTTCGTTGGGTCGATCTGAACCGTTCGCCGCCGCACTATCGCTACCAGATCGACTACCGGCTCGACGGGCAAAAGGTCCGCCTGTCCAATCTTTCTGGAAAGGCCCTGGTCATCGTCGATGAACAGGCCGTCTCGCGTTTAGACTTCGAGAAGCGAAAGAGCGAGATCTTCCCGGACCTCGTGTTCGGCTACTACTCGGGCGGCAGTCGACGGCTGGAGCGATTTTTCGACGCTCACCAGAGGCGCTACTATGACGCCATCAAGCTGAGCGAGGACGAATCCGCTTGTAGCGAGGCCCTCAGGGACCGCCGCCTGTTTTATTGTCGCCCTATCCATGGGGTGTTTGCGCTTCTTTCGTTCTTCGCGTTTCCGGACGAAGAGATCACCGAACTCCTCACTGAAAAGCTGAACATCACTGGCTTTCACTCCGCGATGGCCCAGTTCCGGGAGCCGTGGTTTGCCAAGAGCGCTAGAGGCAGCCGAAATCCGTTCGAGCTCTGGGGTGCCGGGGGGCCCGCCGGCGTTTGCGCCCGCGAAATTCTCAACGTGGCATTCCTTCCGATCGCCCTGACGGATCACCCGGTCGACGATTACCGCGACAAGAACCAGTCAGAAGCGCAACTGGCCGCCTTCATCCGCGACCGCTCGGCATTGGCTCGCTTGGCCGCGAACTATGAAGACGATGAGCAGCTGTTCACCGCCCTTGAAGCCGTCGACATTTCCGATCTCATCCGCGAGCTGCACCTCTGGGTCACACGCCGGGGGGACAGTAGCGGCGATGTCGGGTTCTCGGATTTTTCCGACGGCGAGCGCCAGCTTCTTATGGTCCTGGGCCTCACGCGCATCTCGAGGGGAAAACGCGTCCTGTTCCTGCTCGATGAACCGGACACGCACCTGAACCCCGCGTGGCAGAACAGCTATCTCGAGCTCATCCGGCAATGGACCGGCGAGGGAGAATGCACGGCGAACTGCCAGTTCATCATGACCTCCCACAACCCTCTGACCATCGCCTCTCTGAAGAAGGAAGAGGTAAGGGTGATGTCTCTGGGGCCGGACGGAAATGTGCTCGTACTGCCACCGTATGCAGACCCAAGAGGGCTGGGCTTCACGGCGACGTTGACCGAGATATTCGGGCTACCGACCACGCTCGACATCGAGACCCAACGGGCCATCGACGAACGAAATGTGCTCGCGAAAATTGAAGGTCGTAGCGAAGACCAAGAGCGCGAGCTCATTGCCGCAAACGACGAACTAGCCCGGCTTGGATTCCTGTTCGAGGACCGCGAGCCGCTTTACAACGACTTCCTGAAGGCTTGGCACGAAGTGCGTTACGCTGATCGACCGTCACTCGATCCGCAGCAAATTGAAGCGCAGCGGCGAGCCATGAAAGCTCTGATCGGCCAGCTGGGCGCGACGGAGGCCGGACGTTGATTCTGGTTCGCCGCGACGAAAAAATATTGCCCAAAAAAGCGTTGACCAACGCCGCCGCTGCTCTCGAGGAACTCGAAAAGCTACCAGAGGCTGAACGTGTCGCGTTCATCAAAGGCAAAGCCAAAATCTGGAAAGCCTTCAAAGCCGCGCTGGCGGCGATGTCCTACGAAAAGTGCTGGTACACCGAAACGAAAGACCCCCAGTCCTTCTTCGATGTTGACCACTTCCGACCAAAGGCCGAGGCCAAACGAGACAACGACACCACAGACAACGGCTATCCTTGGCTAGCCTTTGATTGGCGGAATTTTCGCTTTGCCGCCGGGCGATCGAACCGCCTGAGCACCGATGAAGAAGAAGAACTGGTAACTGGAAAATCCAGCTGGTTTCCTCTGATGGCCGATAGCCCTACGGCGAGCTGGGACGATCGCTGCGAGGCGCTGGAAAGGCCACAGCTCCTTGATCCGACAGTGAAGGCCGATGTCGATTTGATCACCGTCGCGGCAGACGGGTCCATCGAGCCCAGCCGCCTTTGTGTCGGATCTAATGTCGCTCGGGTGCAGCGGTCCATACAACTTTATGGGCTGAACCTGCCAAAGCTCCGTGCTGCAAGGGCCCAGGCTATGCGGGATGTGGAGGATACCTATCGGGCATTGATGGACGTTCTGGTGGCCGCCAATGACCATCCTGCTGCGGCCGACAAGCTCCCGATCCCTGTGCAGGTTGGTCAACTCAGACGGTCCACTCTTCCGGATCGAGCTTTCTCGAGGGCCGCCAGAGCCCAGTTGCACCTGATGGGTGCGCACGACCTCAGCGCCGGTCCTGAAGACCTGCCGACTCCCCTGGATCCGGCCTGACGAGGCCAATGCCACCTCACCCGACGCCCTGAGCACTCGGCAAACAAGATTCCATATCGCCGCCCCACCGCGTTCGGAGCGTCGAGATGCACACCACCCCACCTGCCCTCATGTCCATTCAGGCCTTCTGTGCCTGGGCCGGGATTGGGCGCACCAAAGTGTATGAGGAGATTGAGGCCGGACGGCTCTCGACCGTGAAGGTTGGTCGCCGTCGACTCGTGCCCATGCAGCAGGCGCAACTCTGGTTGGAGGGTCTGGCCGATGGCTGATATCCCCGAGCCTTGGAAGCGCCTGCTCGCGACCACTGACCTGCCCCACCTCGTGCCCGGGCTGGCGGCGGCCGTCAGGCAAGGTGCGGACCTGGCCCCGCACACGCGCGACGAGTTGCTTCGCGAAATCGACGCTTATTGGCTGGGTGACGAGGTGCCTGATTTTTCCTCGTCGGGAGACACCCTGTGAAGCGCTCCAGCAAGCAGGGTCCCATTCGATCCGCATCCGACTGCCCGGAGATGACCGAGGCCATCGACTGGTTCATTCGGCACGGCTACCGCCCCTACCGCGTGTCAGAGCATCAGCTGAAGTGGCGTCGCCTGAGCTACTATCCGACCTCCGGGACCGTCCGGCCGGATGATGCGCCGAGCCTTCGAACCAAGGGCCTCGAAGCCCTCGAACGGGCCATGTGCGATCTCCTCGGCGAAACGTCCTTGCCGGTTGGAATGGAGCCGGTTCCGGCCAGCGACGCTCGCTGAACCACTGGCCGCAGACTGGAATTGTGAACCGCTTGACGATGTGTGATTTTCGCGGAGACGGGTCGACGCTTTTTCCTCTGTCTCTGCACTTCCTCTCCGCTCAGTCCAAACTGCAACTGATCTGAATCTGCAACTGCGTCTGAATTCCCCCTTTCTGCTCTGCCTGAATTCCGCCAGGGGAACCATTGATCTAAGGGTGTGGGCCGACCAATCCGGCCAGTACCAAGTCGGGGGTTTGTGTCCCCGCGTGGCAACGATCTTGCCCGGCTGAATTTCCGATTTTGGCGCTGGAGCCTCCAGTTTTGTCGAAATCGACGGGCTCGGGTCAGGGCCAGATCTTCAGCGCCGCCAAGTCCTTCTCCAGCCGACCGGCGGCCAGATACCGGTCATCATAGAAGGGCACACCATCCTTGGTCATGTCCGCTTGCCAGTCAGGATGAGCGGCCAGTTCCGAGATGCGCTTCGAGTTAAGCGCCCTCGCCGAGCCCGAACGCAATCCGGTGACCCACCCCTGTCGGCGGCACGGCCGATTGATCAGGTGAGCCGCGAGGATATTGCCCTTCGGGTGGTCCCAGATCGGGGTCGCCTCGTCCGGGTTCAGCCCCTTGCAGACATACTGAAACAATCTCCACTGCGCATCGATATCCGCGTGGCGGCGGACATGGCCGCGTGACAGGTGCACGGTCTGAATCGGCTGATCTTTGGACTTGGCCATGGGGGCCGATCCCGTGATCGTTGCCACGGCACGGTTCGCCCAGCTGATGAAGTCGGCCTCATGCCAACGCTCAAGGCTGACGAGGATATGGCTGTGGTCGCCTAGGGTAGAGCTGTTCTCCCGGACCCATACCCACGCATTGGGAAGCCCGCGTTCCTGATGCCATTTCCGCATGAGTTCCATGAAAGCCTGATGAGCCTTCCACGCCGCGCCGCCGGAGAGGCCGACGGACCCCCACGACACCGTCAACATCCACCCCAAGACCACACCGGTGAAGTTCGCCGCCGCCACCGATTGGTAGCGTTTCCAGAATTCCTTGGCCGTCAGATACTCCGAGACAGGCGTCGGACGCTGCTCCGGCGCGGGAACAGAGGCCAACAGCGCCCGGCCGAGGTCATCATCCCCAACCGCGTAGCGCTGTCGGCCCCAGCGGTCGTGGATGTCATAGCCGCCCGCATGCATCGCCTGCGCGTATGATGCGTGGTCACCAAAATCGGCCCGATTGAGCATCGGAAATCTCCGCATGAAACGGCCAGCGGAAATCGCCGGCCCTATAGGTGCGGGATATGACGTCCGTAACACTTTGCGGACGTTCGCCGGTGTTCGGACCTCAGGCCGGGGACTTCGACACCCCGTTCGTGAACCGGATGATCTCCAAGAATAAGGATCATCATGGACATCGAGACCTGCGACCGTCTGCCCCTCGTGCCGGAAGCGACGTTGAAGGCGCACAAGGTTCACGTCAGCTACGACACCCGGTTCCGCGCCTGCGCCCGTCTCCTCCAAGCCCTTCATCGCCAAGCCGCCGGCTGGACGCTGGGCACCTACACCACCGCCTCGGGCCGCAAGCGCCGTATGGGCCATCTGGTGGGCAGCTATGACGGAGCCGCCGGGGCCAACTTCTTGTCCCTGGACGTTCATCGACTGGCCCGCCGCGAACTCGCCTATCGCGAACCCGGCGCGATGTTCGAAGAGCGGCGGCTCTACGAAAACCTGCTTTCCTCGACGCCGCTGGCCCTGAACCTTCTGGGCCCGCTCAAGCTGAACCGCGACCTTGCCGAAGCCTTCGTGCGTGAGATCGCCCCGGAATACGCCGGCCGGGTCTGCGCCGTCGGCTTCGAACACTCCCCGGGCCGAGGCGACCGGACGTTCACCGACGACGCCACCGCCTTCGACGGCTTCATCAACCTGCGCCTCGAGGACGGCCGCAAGGCTTTCATCGCGATCGAGATCAAATACAGCGAGACCGCCGGCGAACCGGAGCCGCGAATGCGCGACCGCTACGACGACCTCTCGGTTTCCAGCGAGCTCTTCAGCGACCCGGACGACCCGGCCCTCCGCCGCAACCCGATCCAACAATTCTGGCGCCTTCATCTGTTGGCTCAAAGCATGATCGACGCCGGTTTGTATGACGCGGGCAAGGTCGTGGTCATCGCCCCGCGCCTGAACGATCAGGTGCAGCGGGCGCTTGGCCTCTACCAACGCCACCTCGCACCAGCTCGCGAGGGCAAGGCCGGCTTCCTGAACCTGCCGCTTGAGGACGCCATCTCGGCCCTTGCGCTGGCGGGCGCGCCCGACATGGCCCGGGCCATCACCACCCGGTACGTCGACTTCACTCCGATCCACGCGCTGATCTGACCGTGGGGGCCCTTCCTCTGTTGGACTTCCTGCCGCGACAGTCACAGCGGGCGGAGGGCCTCATCATCGGGGCCAGCGCCGGGGCCGCAGCCGCGCGAAGGAGCGGCGATCCCACCTTCCTCGCCTGGCCGGACCCAGAGACTGTGCTCCTGCACAGCGCCCGAGGCTGCATGGAACACGGCCGCTTCATAAGCCAGGACCTGATCCGCAGGCTGGTGGCGGACTGGGCCGTTCACCACGGACCTAGCCAAAGCGTCCTTCGCCCAGTGAGCCACCTTATGCCCCGGCAGTCGTCCGGCTTCCTCGCGGCCGTTGCCCCGATCTGCCTGCGCGCGCGGGGCCGCAGCGGCGACGCCCAACGTGACCTTCATGCCCTCGGCATGGTGTTCCAACAGCCGCCCGCCGATGTCGAAGCGCTGGAGGTCGCCGGCCGCTTCATCGGCCGCGCGCTCCTCGGTTACAGCCGCCGGATCACCTTTGAGCCCATCGCCTGGCTCGGCGACCCATTCGTCGCGCGTGTCGCCTCGGGCGAGAGCCTGGACCTCACCGAGCGCCATACCCTCGCGGCCGCCATCCACCAAGCCCGCGCCGCCGTCTGCGCCGATGTCAGTTGGCCGGTGACCATCAAAGCCTTGGCCTCCGTGGACGCTCGACCGGCCGCCTTCATCATCGCTGGCATGCTGCTCGGCGCGCTCAACGGCCTGAAGTTCTTCAATCGCCTACCGCCGGGCGAGGACGACGAGGAACTGGGGGTTCTGGCGCAGCGGTTGCTTCAGGCGTCCATGACGGCGGACTCGCTGTCGGGCCGCAACAGGTCAAGGTGATCGACGCCGAGCGCCTGAGCCAAACCGGCCAAGGTCACCACCGTCGGATTCCGACGGCCGGCTTCGAGCGACGAAATATAGAACTGACTGGTGCCGGCGCGCTCAGCCAGATCTTCCTGAGTCAGGCCTTTCTCGATCCGCGCGCGGCGGACGTTTCGACCCACCAAAGCGCGAATATCCATTCGCCAAGCGTGGCGGTCGCCACAGCTTCGCGGTAACAACTATAATTGTTATTCGGTTCAGGGAGGCTCGCGGTGAAGGCGATGATTATGTTTGGCGCGCTGGCGCTAGGAGGAGCGCTGACAGGATGTGACGGGCCGGCAGCCGCTCGTCCAGCAACCCCTGTTTCGGAAGCGGGCGCGAGCCATTTGTGGGGCTCGATGGCGCAAAGTCGCGAAGGCGTCGCGCCGATGCCGTCGCCTCAGCAGAAGCGCGCTATGGCGTCACAGATCGACCCTCGGCAGCCACTGGTAACGCCCTTCCTGAGCGCTTCGGAGGCGCTGGAGGCCAAAGGTTACTTGCTGCAGTTCTTGGAGAGCCCGGACGGCAGCGTCTCCGAACGCCGGGCTTGGGAGGGCTTCAGCCGGTACCAGTCTCTAGTTCAGGCCCGTTCGGTCTCCGCGCAGCAGGCAGAAGATCAAGCGGCGACTGAATATGCGGCGCGTGCGCAGCGCGATGAACCCGAAGCACGCGCCATCTGCACGCGCTTCCGCTTGGACCCCTACGCCCTGTCCTACGAGGAGGTCAGCCAAATGAGAGACCGGATGGCGCAACTCGCTACCGTGTATCCCGGCGACTTAAGCCGGTGTGTGACGGAAATCGAATTCCGATATCTGGATCTCGTCCCTCGAACCTGCAGCGCCTCGCCCTGTTAGAGATAGGATGCCTTAGGGCTGGCTATGGCCTGATGGAGCCTTATAGCCGCCCTTGAATTCTAAGTCTGCGGCACGGTGGCCAGTCGATCCGCCCAGTCCTGCATCATGGAGCGACGGCGTTCCAGAGCGTCGCTCCGCCGATAAGCCTGCTCCGCCTGATCACCGATGCTGTGCGCCAGCGCCTGCTCGGCGAGTTCGCGCGGGTAGTTGGTCTGGTCACCCGCCCAGTCACGGAATGCGCTACGGAAACCGTGGCTCGTGACGTCCTCGATATCCAGCCGGTCCATCAGCTTCTTGAACGCCATGTTGGAAAGGGGCCGGCCAACCTTCTGCCCGGGGAAGACAAAAGCATCATCGCCGCCCCTTTGCGGCTCCATCTTCAACAAGACGGCGACAGCCGCTTTCGACAACGGCACGCGATGGCTCCTGGCCGCCTTCATCCGCTCGGCGGGGATCGTCCACGTTGCCGCCGCAAGATCGATTTCGGACCAGACAGCCTCCCGCACCTCGCCGGAGCGAGCGGCAGTCAGGATGAGGAATTCCAACGCCCGCGCAGCAGTTGCGTCTCGTTCCCGGAGGCTCACCATCAGGCCCGGAATGGCGTGGAGTTCCATCGCCTTGTGATGGCCTCTCTGCAAGCGCGACACCTTGGGCAGCAGTTGGTCGAGATGACCGGTCCACCGCGCCGGATTCTCACCCGAACGCCAACCTTGGGCCTTCGCCGCGTTCAAAACCTGCTCCATGTAGCCTCGGGCCATCTTCGCCGTTTCGGACTTCACGGACCAGATCGGCTTGAGCACGGCCATGATGTCCTCGGTCTGAACGCTATCGACCCGGATATCTCGCAGGGAGGCGGCGTGGACATTCAGGGCCCGCTTCCAGCGTTCGAGGCTCTTGTCTGAGCGAAGTTCGCCGGACTTGTCCGCGATCCACCGATCCGCGACTTCGCCGAAGGTCGGGGTGGCCTTGATGGACGCCCGGGCGGCGATCGGGTCGATGCCAGCGGCCAGTAGCTTGTGAGCTTCAACGGCAAGCTCCCGGGCACGTTTGAGGTCAATGCCTTTAATGGATCCGAGGCCCATTTCCCGCAGCTTCCCCGCCCCAGGAACACCGGGACGTTTTGCCCGATAGATGAATGCCCAGCGCCTTGCTCCGCTGGGATCGACCACCAGATAGAGATTGTTGCCGTCACTGTGCCGGGCCGGCTCTTTCAGCGTCGCGACCTTACGGGCGGATAGTTTGTTGATTGCCCTGCGGGCCACGGAACGGGTCGTCATCGGATATTTGTTCACCCCAACATTCGCCCCAACAGCTGACGCGGATTGCGCCGGACAGAGCGAAACATGAGCGAACAAATTACCCGAAAAGTGCTTTATTATCAAAGGCAACGACGAGCCCCAGCGAACGTCAGCGGACGCTAGTTTCACCCGTTCCGGGCGCGCCATTTTTTGTCGGGCGACACACTCAGCTGGACTCCGACAGAGATGTCTGTCCGCCGAAGAAGCCCTGAAACGCGGCCTGATAGCCGGAATCCTTTGATCCAACAGGACGCCCGGGCGTTCGACTCCGGGCAAGCGTCCGCGCGTGAGCGCGGCGACACAAGGGAGTCCGAGGTGATCAAGACCCTCTTCAGAGACAATGGCCTCACCCTCGTCCTGCTCGCGTTGTTCGGCCTGAGCGTTGTCGGACAGGCCGTCGCCGGACTTGCCAGTGAGAACGCCGAGCTCGCCGGGCACGGCGACCCCGGCCTGACCCTTCCGGCCTATCTGGCCAGCGGCGCCTTCCTGTCATCCCTGTTCGAGAACTGGGAGAGCGAGTTCCTGCAGATGTGGGCCTTCGTCATGCTGACGGCCTATCTGTTCCAGCGCGGCTCTCCGGAATCGAAGGATCCGGATGCGCCGGCGCCCCAGGATCGCGATCCCGCCCTCGACGCCCGCAAGGCCCGCGCGCCCCTTCCCGTCCGTCTCGGCGGCATGGCGCGGGCGGTCTACTCCCACTCGCTGGGTCTGGCCCTGTTTCTCCTGTTCGTCGTTTCGTTCGTCCTCCACCTGATCAACAGCGCGCGGCTCGCCGCGGACGATGCGCAGCGGCATGGCGAGGCGATCGGCGGAGGACTTCTCGCCCACGTGGGCGGGCCGGAATTCTGGTTCGAGAGCTTCCAGAACTGGCAAAGCGAGTTTCTCTCGACGGCCGTTCTCATCGTCCTGGCGATCTTCCTGAGGGAACGCGGCTCGCCGGAGTCCAAGCCCGTCGCGGCGCCGCACACGGCCACAGGGACCGACTAGGCGCCGGCCTCGGGCCCGGCCGACGTTCACGCCGGCTCGAGACTCCCGAGCGGCGGACCGCTACGCACCGCCGGACCCGGCGAGAAGCTTGGCGCTTTGCCGGATTTCGATTGGGTGCATCGCGCCGATTACCTGGCGGCCTTCAACCGTGCGTCGGCTATCTCCCACCTTCGGGCAAGCTTCCGGGTCGAGGCCGGGCTACGCGCCGCCACCCAGGCCTTCGCCGCCCCGACAGTGGCAGGCAACCGGGCAAGACCCGAGCTCGTTCGGATGTGTTGAAACAGCGCGACTCAGGAAGCGTAGCCGGCCGTGAACGGGTCGTACTGGCCGGACAGACGGCGCGCGACGCTCTCGAGCGGATAGCCGTTGCTTACGAGATAGCCGACCACCCGTTCATAGAACATCCTGAGCCCCTCACAGAAGATCGAGGGGTTGTTGAAGCGACGGTCGGAAGACCAGCGGTTCTCGATATCGCCTCCGCCGCAGATGCCAAGCCACAGGCATTCGCGGCAGCCGTCCGGTGGCGTCTGCATCGCCGCGTACAACTCATCGAAGCAGGGCGCGCGCAGGTAGTCGGCGAGAGACGTCGTCCCGAGGTTGGCGACAGGCGCGGCCTGCTGCCAGGCGGCGGCGGGGATGTAGCTGTCGTCGACCTTCAAATCGCCGTTGGAATGAACAACCAGGACGTGGTTGCCGATGACCTGAACGCCCGCGGCTTCCAGGGCGGTCATGCTGGCCCGACCGGTCTCGGAGACATAGGCGAGCTGGAACCGGCGGAAGAGATTGGAAATCTCGCGAACCGAGATGTCGCCGCGGGTGGTCCAGGCGTCGAACAGCGCACACAGCACCTGACCGTAGTCGGCGGCGGACCGGCCGTCGGGAATGCCGTCGTCGTGGCTGCAGTCCGGCAGCAGGAAGCCCTGGGTTTCGATGCCGAGGGTTTCGGCGAAATAGTCGACGACGGTCCGGTAGTCGTGCGCGGCGTCCAGCACCGTCAGGCTGCCGACCCTGCGCCGGAAATAGCCGTGATCCTCCGCGCGGAGCAGCGCCAGACCCTGTTCGATCTTCCCGGAGGAGCCCTTCCCGTTGTGGAAGGGACGGTTCGGGTCGTTGATGACCGGCGGGCCGTCGACGCTGACGCCGATGGCCACATTGTTCCTGCGAAGGGCTTCGTTCCAGGATGCGGTGAAGCGAGTGCCGTTTGTCTGAACAGCGAGGCTGATCCGACAGCGGTCGGTTCGCAGCGAACGAAACAGGCCGCACATGGCCTCGAAGTCTTCCAGCCGCTGCAGCATCGGCTCGCCGCCGTGAAAGACGATATCGACCTCGTCGATTCGGAGGTCTTCGATCGCCTCCGAAAGAAATCGGGCCAGTTCCTCCGCGACCCCCAATGCAGCACGCGCAGGCCGATCCTTGTAGCTCTGGTCTCCACCGAAAAAATAATAGCAGTACGAGCAAGCGAGATTGCACCGCTCAACGACCTTGAAGATGACTTGCAGGCGACGCACTTTCAGGTTTCGTCGCGACCAGGTGAGCTCTTCTCCGTCCGCCATGGCATAGCCTTTCTTGAGCAGGGTGCGTCACCGCCCGCGACGCGGGCGGTGACATCGTCAGGTTGTCAGGGAGCTTCGGGCGCTTCCGCTTCCTTCTCCGCCTCGTGCTTCTGGGCGTAGCTTGAGAACATGCCCTGGGCGAAGCTGCCCGAGCCGCTCTGGGCGTAGCTGGAGCCGAAGCCCATGGCGTGTTCGCCGGCGCCGGAGACGAAGTCGATCTCCTCGGGCGTCAGCAGCCGCATCACGACGGCGTTGCGGTCCTCGGAAGAGGCGCCGTACATCTGTTCCAACTCGGCAGCGTGCTTGCTCATTTCCTCATCTCCACGATGTATGCGCTAAATTGCGCCCGTAGAGATTGCGCCGTCCGCCGGGGAGCGTCTTACACATCCCGCCGGGCGCCGTTACAGAATCAAACGGCCTCGATCGCCTCGGCCCGGGCGTTTTCACGCGCTCCGTTCCGCGTGCTGATCTCGGTCAACAGCCCGGCGCGCATTTCGAAAACCCGATCGGCCTTCTCGATCAGGGCTGGTCGATGGGCCACCGCGATGCGGGTCATCGGCAGGCGGGTGATCAGTCTGACGATCTCCTCTTCGGTTGCGACATCCAGATTGGCCGTGCCCTCATCGAGGAACAGGACGGAGGGGTCGCGGTAGAGCGCCCGGGCGAGCAGGACGCGCTGCTTCTGTCCTCCCGACAACGAGGACCCCATGTCGCCGACGAGAGTCAGATACTGCATCGGCATCGCCACGATGTCCGCGTGGACGCAGGCCGAGGCGGCCGCGATCTTGACCCGATCGAGATCGAGTCGCGGATCGAAGAAGGAGATGTTGTCCGCCAGGCTGCCGGAGAGCAGCCGGTCATCCTGGGCCACGAAGCCGGCTCTGGCTCTCCAGGCGCGCCAGGTGGCCGGCGTGGCGAGCCGGCCGGCCAGCTCGATCTGGCCGCGGGTGGGTTGAAGCAGGCCCATCATCAGCTTCATGAGCGTCGTCTTGCCGCCACCCGACGCGCCGGTGATCACGATCAGCTCTCCAGCGCGGATGGTCAGGGAAAGCGGCGCCACGACTTCCCGCCCGCCCTCGTCATAGGCGAACGCCACATCCTTCAGCACGAGGTCGCCCGCCAGCGACGGTTCGTCGGGGCCGGCGCGATCCTCCTCGGGCCTGGCATGGGAGATATCGCTGAGCCGCTCCAGGTGAAGGCGCACCATCCGGAAGGAGATGAAGGTGCCGAGCAGTGCATTCGAGCGGTCGCTGAACAGCTGCCGGTATGCCAGGAACGCCATCAGCATCCCGATCGAAAACCCGTCGCCCGCGAGCACTTGCCGGGCGCCGAGGAAGATGACGAGTACGAGCTGGAGCGAGGCCATCAGGGACTGGCCGAACTGGAGCATGACGCCATACCGCCCCAGGGCGATGCTGCTATTGGTGACGCGAGCGAACAGGTTGCGCCAACCGCCTTCCCGTTCCGCCTCGCGCCCCATCAGGCGGATCACGGCGGCGGCCCGCACCGTCTCCATCAAATAGGTCTGCTCGCGGGCGATCTCGGTCAGGCGCGCTTCCGACGCCCGCTTCATGGGTCCGAAGAGGAGCGCGGCGATGGCGGCGCTGACGGCGGTCGTAGCGACCACGACCCAGGCGAGGGCCGGGGCGTAAACGAACATGATGATCAGGGCGACCAGGCTCATCGCCCCGTCGATGCCGGTCGACAGCAGCCCCCGGGCGAGGGTTTCCTGCACCGAAGCCGCGGACGAGAGGCGGGACAGGACGTCGCCGACGTGCCGCCGGTCAAAGAACGCCGGCGGCAAACGGAGCATGTGCCGCACCACGTTCCCGAGAACCTGGTAGCTCATCATATTGATCAGGACCGACAGGGTCCAGCCGCGCATCGCCTCGATGACGGCAGACATGAGGGCCACCCCGGCGAAGGCGATTGCGACGAGGGTGAGGAGGGGGGCGTCGCTCTGCGCCAGAGCGCTGTCGATGACCAGCTGGAGCTGGAAAGGCGATACGAAGACGAGCAGCTGGAGGATCAGCGACAGGATCAGGAGCTGCGCGCCGGCGCCGGGCAGGCCGGTCAACCGCGACCACAGGTCCGAGAGCCGCACGGCCTGACGGTCCACGAGGGGAGAGAAGCCCGGGCTCGGACGAAGCTCCAGGGCGACGCCCGTGAAGCTGCCCGACGCCTCCGCCCGGCTGATGACCCGCCGACCGACCGAAGGGTCGATGATGACGAGCCCCTTCGGACCGACATGCTCCAGCACGACGAAGTGCGCCATGTTCCAGTGGATGATCGCCGGCAGCTGAACTTTGTTCAGAGCCTCCAGATCGACCCTCAGCGCCCGGGACGACAGGTCCAGCCGGTCGGCGTAATCGATGAGCTGGCGGAGCGTCGCACCGGTGATCGAAACGCTGAACCGCTGCCTCAGCCGGTTCAGGTCGATATCATGCCCATGGTGGCGCGCGACCATCGCCAGACAGGCGAGGCCGCATTCCGCCGCTTCGCTGGCCAGGATCGGCTGGAGCTTGCGGTTTGGCCGGTAGAATCCGGCGTCGATGTCGCCGGGGGTCACAGGTCTCGCCCCGCGGCCCGCAGTGGATCGGTCGCCCATTGCAGCAGCGACCGGCGCGCTGTCACGATCGAGGCGCGGAGCGTCATTCCGGGCCGCACGGCGGCCGCCTGCCCATAGGCTCGCACGGTGGTGGTCTTGAGGGTGGCCCTGACCCGGTAGACCGGTTCGGGTGACGGGGGCGCATAGGGAAGGGAGCCCCGGGCGAGGGGCGCGCCCGAAATACTGACAACGACGCTTTCGCCCGTGCCGAACCGCTGGTGCGGATAGGCGTCGTACTGGAGGCGAACGTTCTGACCGGGCCGCAGCATCCCGACCGACCGGACGGGGACGTAGAGCTCGGCCTCGAGCCGGCCGCCCGTTGGCACAACAATCGCCACCACCTGGTCCGGAGACACCGACTGGCCGAGGGTGACTGGAACGGTCGCGATGGTCCCGTCCACCGGGCTGGTCACCAGCCAGCCCCGCCCGGAGCGAAGTTCGACCTGACGCTGCCCGTACTGGGCCCGAAAGCCATCCAGCTCGGCCTGGCGGCGGAGTTCGGACTGACGGCCCGCCTCGATCAGGCTGCGGGTTTGGGCGATCTGCCCGATCAGGGTCATCCGGGCCGATTCCGCATCGTCGAGATCCGCCTCGGCCTGGATCATTGCGGTGGCGCGGATCGCCCTCTCCCGCTCCGGTGCGAAACCGCGCGTCAAAAGCTGATCGATGCGCTCCAGATCGGCCTTCGCCAGCGACACGGCCTGCCGCCGCCCGACGATACGACGGTCGGCTGCGGCGATCTGCACGTCCTGGGCGGCGAGCAGGGCGGTCAGCCGGGCCTGATCCGCCCGCAATGTCTCCCGTTCGGACAGGCTCCGGCGCTCCGTCGCTTCGAACTCGCGATCCAGGGACTGGGCCGCGGCTGCCTCGACGTCCATCATTCCCGAGACCCCGCTGCGGATGGTGCCGGGCGAACCCACCTCCATGATCGGCTCCCCGCGTCGCACCGTCTGACCCTCGCGGACGATGAGTCGCTCGATCCGACCGGGCGACGGCGAGACGACTCTGGCCAGTCCGGCCTGAGGGATTATGACGCCGACCACCATTTCCTTTCGGGAATACGGGAAGACCGCAGCGCCAGTGAGCGCGACGACAACGCAGACGGCCAGCACCCCCGCGATCAGCCGGGAGGAGAGGGGTATGGCGAGATTCACCTCGCCCTCGATCCGTCGCTCCGAGTGCTGCACTGCCTCCTTGCGAAACAGGGTCATCAGGGGCGACCCGTCGGCACGCCGACGCTCCCGACGCGGAAGCTCGCAGGAGGATCGGGAAGCGCGGTGCATCGGACGCTCACCGTCTCGCCGGACATCAGGCCGAGCGAGAGGGTCCCGGACACGCACTGCGCGCGGGCGGCGACGAACGCGTCGGTCGGATCCGGAAAGAGCGTGTGACCGGCCGCGGAGACGATCGCCGCCTGCGACGGAAGGCCCGGGCAGACGGTATCCCCGTCGAGCAGGGCCCGGTCGGGCTCGTCGAAGAAGCCGTAGCTGCGCGACGTGCAGTTGGCCGCGAGCGCGGGCGCGAGGATGGCCCGCCTGTAGTCGGCCGGTGCGGGTCGATATCCGATGTCCGCGCCGGCGCTTGCGAAAGCCGCGGCGATCGCTTCGGGCGCGCCTCCGGCCAGAAGGCGGTCCAGCGTCGGCGTCTTCCACCCGCGAGCGGCGAGCAGGGCGCGCCAGTCCCGGTCGCCGTAGCGCCCGTCCCGGCTCCGCGCCTCCTCCAGCAGGGTCTTCCAGAAGGCGAAGAAGTCGGCCCCCTGCCCACGAAGGTCGAGGTCGAGCGCCCATCCGGCGATCATCCCGCAATCGTAGTCAGTCGTGCGGCTGCGGCTCGCGGACGCCAATCCGCCTTCCCCCGCGCTCGCCATGCAGCGGGTCAGGGCGGCCCCGACCAGCCAGTTGTACTCGGCCTCGGAAAAGTCGCCCGCCTCCAGGCTCAGCCTGCCCGCCGCGTACTCTGCGGCGCCTTCGTAGAGCCAGCCCGGCGCTGTGCCGTCCGAAATCGCGTGGGCCATGTTCCAGCGATGAAACATCTCGTGTCGAAGCAGGGGACGGACCTGGGTTCGCGCCACTTCGGAATTGATCAGGCCCTCGAAACCGGGCCGGACCTCGAAGAGCATCGTGCCGTTCCGGTCCACATGGGCGACAAGCCCGGACGGAGCGCCCGCCGTGACGGTCACGCCGATCGGCGCCGCGGCGACCCTCAACCTCCCAAGACGGCCTTCGAGTTCGGACTGAACCTCGCTGGCGGCCACGCGCAGTGTCGCGGCCAGGGGCGAGCCCTCCGGGCCGATCACCCGGGTCCGTCCCACTTGCGGCGCCGCGCCTTCCAGCACCGCATAGCCTTCCGGGCGGCAGTCGACAGTCAGGGGGCGCCCGCTGGAGGTCCGGCCGGCGATCGCCGCCTCGCCGAGGCAGTTCGGCAGGAGCGTGGGGCCATGGATGAACCAGGCATCGGGCCCGACGGTCGCCACAAGCGGGTACATGTCGACCCGCTGGCCGGGTTCCAGGGTGATCGAGAAGGCGCCCCCGCCGTCGCTGTTCATTTCGAAGTCACCGCCGGCCTCCCTGAGCCGGGCCGAGATGCGTTCCTGCGCCACCTGACCTTCAGCGGGCCCCGTCGACCGGTAGTCGATGCGAATGCGATCATCCGCCTCGCCCACGGTGATGGTGGACGGAGCGCTCGTGGCGCACCCCGCGCCGGCGAGCGCCGCCGCCAGCGCAGCGGGCAGGGCGAGGCGACGAGGATCATACTTCAAGACGAGTCTCCGTAGTCTGTACGGGGGCTGGCCGCTGGTCGAGGCCCTGGCGCTGGAATCGACCGGGAGGCGCGCCCCAGCGAGCCTTGAATGCGGCGGTGAAGTGCGCCTGGCTGGAAAAGCCGACGGCGAAGGCGATCTCGCAAAGGGAGTCCTTGCGGGCTTCGACCAGGGCGCGACCGACGTCGAGTCGGCGGCGCAGGACATACGCCGCCGGCGTCAGGCCGGTGCGGCTTGCGAACAGCCGCGCCAGGCCCGCCGCCGAGAGGCCGGCGACCCGGCACAGGTCGACTTTCCGGATCGATGTCGAAAGATGGGCGTCGATGTAGGCGAGCAGGCGCTCGAAGCAGACAGCGGCGTCGCTCGCGTCGCTTCCTCCGCCGCCCGCGAAGAGACGCAAGGTCTTCTCCGCCACCATCGCCACGAGAAGACTGCCCCGGAGCCTGAGTTCCTGTTGCGAGGGAGCTTCGGCGTCCAGGGCGCGTGCGAGGAACCGGTCCAGTTCCGTGCGGAGGTCGATGTCGACGACCATGCAGGATTGCAGGGTCCAGTCGCGCCGGTCAGCCGCCAGCATGGGACGGCTGGCCTCGCCCAGGATTTGGGCCGAGCAAAGGATGAGGTGGCGTTCGGCTTTCTGGCCGAGACAGTCCGTCTCCCCCCTGACGGCGACGACGACGGCTATCGGATCAGCTCGCGCCGGCCCGAGGGCCAGAATGAACTGGTTGGGACATGTCCGCCAGTCGAAAGCGGGCCCCCCCGAATCCAACGCCACCAACCCCAACGCCATACAACGCCCCACAATCTCCAATAGTAGTAGCGCAACTACTGCTTGAGCCGTCAAGGGCCGACGAACAAGAGTTCCTGCAATCGCCCTGGTCGAAGATTGGCTGGGTCTGCCCCTTCCTCCCGCCGGATCCGGCAACGGACCGCTTCACGCCTGCCACCTGTCCAGCCGCGGCAAAGGGCTCTCCGGGTCGTGGCCAGGCGGTCCTGGCCCGAAGCCCGGGTGCGGGTGAAGACCCTGTTGTTCGGCCCGCCCGTACCCTGTCCCGTCGCCTTCCGCGTCTCCGGCCCGGAACCTCGACCGGGGCCAACGCGCCCCTTCGGTCAGGCCGGAGTTCGACGAGGCGCGTCTGCGTCTCGGCCTCGATCCGGCGAGCGTACCCCGTCAGCCCGGAACGCTGGTGTCGGGCGTGACGGTCTCCCGGATGCGCACCGGCGAGCGGACCGTGGACATGGTCGTCCGCGCCACGGATGACGAGCGCAGGGGCGGCGGCGCCCGCCTGCGCCGTCATCGCGGCCGAACCGTCACCCTCCGGCGTCGCGAACGGGCGCGCGCGACAGCTGGGGCAGGACGAGGAAGACCAACCCGGCGGCGATCGTCAGGCACAGGGCGGGGAAGAGCATCGGCAGGATGTCGCTGCCGGTCGCCTGTTTGATCGCGGGCACGACCGTCTGGGCCACGAAGCCGCCGAGGTTGCCGATCGAGTTGATGGCCGCGATGCCGGCCGCCGCCCCGGCGCCGCGCAGGAAGGTCGGCGGCAGGCTCCAGAATACGGGCTGGGCGGCGAAGATGGCCGGGGCGGCGATGCACAGCAGGGCGAATTTGGCGACCCCTCCCGGGACGACGACGCTGAGCACCAGACAGGCCGCTCCAACGAGGGCGGGACCCGCGATATGCCAGGCGCTGTAGCCGACCCGCGCCGCGTGACGCGGCAACCACCAGAGGGCCAGGCCGACCAGGATCCACGGAATGACGTTCAACATGCCGTTGACGGTGTTGGAAACGCCGAACCCCTTCACCACCGTCGGCAACCAGTAGCTGAGACCGTAGGCTGCGAGCGGAAAGCCGACATACATCAGCGCCAGCAACAGCACCCTGCGATCCAGCATCGCGCGCCAGGGCGAGGCGTGACCCGGATCAGGGCTGGCGTCCGCTTCGGCCCGCAGCGTCTGTTCGATCCAGGCCCTCTGCTCGACCCCGAGCCAGGGCGCCGCGTCCGGGCCGTTCGGGAGGCGCCACAGCACATAGGGGGCGAGCGCCACGGCCGGGATCCCCGTGGCGATGAACACCCACTGCCAGCCCGCCAGGCCGAGCAGGCCGTCCAGATCGAGCAGGGCGCCGCCGATCAGGGCTCCGACCGCATTGGCCACGGCGCTGGCGATCATGAAGGCGCCGATCATCCGCCCGCGATGGGCCTGGGGATACCACAGAGTCAGCACATAGAGGACGCCGGGAAAGAACCCCGCCTCGGCGGCGCCGAGCAGGAACCTCAGGCCGTAGAACATGGCCGGGCTGTCGGTGAAGCCCAGCGCGATGGTGATCAGGCCCCAAGTCGCCATTATGCGGGCGAACCAGACCCGGGCGCCGACCCTGGCCAGCACCAGATTGGCCGGCGCCTCGAACAGGAAATAGCCGATGAAGAACAGGCCGGCGCCCAGGCCGTAGACCGCCTCGCTCATCCCCAGGGCGTCGGCCATCTGGAGCTTGGCGTAGGAGACGTTCTGCCGGTCGATATAGGCGATCAGATACATCAGGCAGAACAGCGGCATCAGTCGCGCCGTGATCCGCCTCAGCGTCGCCGGGCCAACGTCCTGAGTCATCCAGTCGCCCTCCCCTGTCGCCTCGCGCAAGATGGACGCCGTCGGTGATCCCGACTTTGCGACGGTCCAGCCTTGCATTACGGGTATTCCACCCGCGATGACAACGCTGTCATGGAACATGCCCATGCTGAAACGCCTCTGTGTCGCCCTGGCGGCTGTGGCCGTGGCGGCCGCCACGACGGCGGCGGCCCAATCGCCCGACGATCATTCGGAACGGGTTCGCGCGCTCCTTGGGCGGATGACGCTTGATGAGAAGATCGGGCAGCTGAACCAGATCCCGGGCGGTCGCAGCCGCAGCCTGAACTCGCGCCTGAACGAGGCGGAGATGCAGCGGGTCCGGCGCGGCGAGGTCGGCTCCTACCTCCACGTCGCGGGCGCGGAACCGTTGCGCGAACTCCAGCGCGTGGCGGTGGAGGAGTCCCGCCTTGGCGTGCCCCTGCTGTTCGCCATGGACGTGGTGCATGGCTATCGGACCATCTTTCCCGTCCCCGTGGCCATGGCCAGCAGCTGGGATCCGGCGGTCCCGGAGGGCGCGGCCCGGATCGCGGCGACGGAGGCGGCGGCCAGCGGCCTGCACTGGACCTTCGCGCCCATGATCGACATCGCCCGCGATCCGCGTTGGGGCCGGATCGTCGAGGGTTCGGGCGAGGACGCCTATCTGGGCTCCATCATGGCGACGGCGCAGATCAGGGGTTTCCAGGGCGCGGACCTGACCGCCCCCGACAGCATCCTGGCCACCGCCAAGCATTTCGTCGGTTATGGCGCGGCCCAGGGCGGGCGCGACTACGACAGCGCGGACATCTCGAACCGCACCCTGAATGAGGTCTATCTGCCGCCCTTCTTCGCGGCGGCGCAGGCCGACGCGGGTTCTTTCATGACCTCCTTCAACGACATCGGCGGCGTGCCCCTGACGGCGCACCGCCCGCTGGTGCGCGGCGTGCTGGACGGCTGGCGCTACGACGGCCTCATCGTCAGCGACTGGAACGCGATCGCCGAACTGAAGAATCATGGCGTCGCCGGGACGGACCCGCAGGCCGCCGGCCTGGCCCTGGACGCGGGCATAGACATGGACATGGCGGGCGGGGTCTACGCGGGTTCCCTGAAGGCGGCGGTGGAGGCCGACCCCGAACTTCTGACGGCGCTCGACGACGCCGTGCTGGACGTGCTGACCGCCAAGGAACGGCTCGGTCTGTTCGACAATCCCTATGCCCGACATGAGGCCGCGCGCGAGCGGACCGTGATGCTGTCACCGGCGCATCGGGCGACGGCGCTGGAAGCCGCGCGGCGATCCATCGTGCTGCTGAAGAACGAGGGCGGCGTCCTGCCCGTCGCGCCGACCGTCCGCCGGATCGCGGTGGTCGGCGCCCTGGCCGACGACGCGAATTCGCAGCTCGGGTCCTGGCGAGCCCAGGGCAAGGTCGAGGATGTGCAGGCCTTCCTGCCCGCGCTGCGAGCCGCGCTGCCGCAGGGCGTCGAGCTGGTCCATGTGGCCGGCGCTTCGCCGGGCAGCCAGGATGAGACGGGCATCCCCGCCGCCGTGGCGGCCGCACGGGAGGCGGATCTGACGATCCTGGTCGTCGGCGAGGACTACGACCTCAGCGGCGAGGCGCGCAGCCGTTCGGACCTGTCGTTGCCCGGCGCGCAACAGGCGCTGGCCGATGCGGTGCTGGATACAGGCAAGCCGGTGGTGGTTATGCTGGTCAATGGCCGGCCGCTGGCCATCGAGAGGCTGGCCGACCGGGCTTCGGCCGTGCTGGAGACCTGGTTTCTCGGCGTCGAGGCGGGGCCCGCCATCGCCGACGTGCTGTTGGGCCACGTCTCGCCGGGCGGGCGCCTGCCGACCGTCTTTCCGCGCACGACGGGCGTCGCTCCCTTCTACTATGGACATGCGCCGACCGGACGCCCGGCCGAGGCGGATCTGGCGAGAGACACCGCCCGGTATCGCGATACGCCGATCACGCCGCTGTTCGCCTTTGGCCACGGCCTCAGCTACGGCCGTTTCGAATATGGCGAGCTTGCGCTGAGCGAGACCGGGATCGACGCCCACGGCCAGATCGAGATCAGCGTCGTGGTCCGCAACACCTCCACCGTCGCCGCCGACGAGGTGATCCAGCTTTATGTTCGGGATCCTGTCGCCGCGGTGGCCCGACCGGTGCAGGAGCTGCGCGGCTTTCGCCGGGTTGCGTTCGCGCCGGGCCAGGCGAAACGCATCCGCTTCACCCTGACCCCGGCCCAGGTCGCGTTCTGGGACGCCGGCGGCTGGCGCATCCAGCCCGGCGCGATACAGGTGATGGTCGGGGCGTCGTCGGCGGACATCCGCGCGCGCGGCGAGTTCACCATCACCTCCGGGGGCGTGAGCGAGATTCCCGCCGCCGCCATCCCCACGCCATCCGCCGAGGAGCCTGTGTCGTGAACCCTTCCCGTCGCCTGATCCTCGCCGGCGGGGCCGCCTTGTCGGCCACCGCCTGCCAGAGCCCCGGCACGCCCCCCGCCGCTGTCGCCTGGCCCGCGGTGGGCCGTATCGTCCGCGACGATCCCGCCCTGGACCGGCTGATCGCGCCCGACGCCCGGATCGAGAAACTGGCCGAGGGCTTCACCTGGTCCGAGGGACCGGTGTGGATCGCCGAGGGCGGATATCTCCTGTTCAGCGACGTGCCGGAGAACAGAATCCATCGCTGGTCGGAGGCGGACGGAGCCTCGGTCTTCATGTCGCCCTCGGGCTACGACGGACCGGACGCCTCGTCTTTCCGCGAGCCGGGGTCGAACGGCCTGATCGCGGGCCGGGCCGGATCGATCCTGATGGCCGATCATGGCAACCGCGCCATCGCGCGGGTCGAGCTGGCGACCCGCGCCAAGACCCTGCTGGCGACCCGCTACCAAGGCCGCCGCTTCAACTCCCCGAACGACCTGGTCCAGGCCGCGAACGGCGCGATCTTTTTCACCGATCCGCCCTATGGCCTGAAGGACATGGATCAGTCGCCGCTGAAGGAGCTCCCCCACAACGGCGTCTACAGGCTCGACCCGGACGGCGAGGTCACCCTGCTGGAGGACGGCCTGACCTTCCCCAATGGCGTCGCCCTGTCGCCCGACCAGCGCACGCTGTATGTCGCGGTGTCCGATCCTGAACGCGCCGTGATCATGGCCTATGATCTGAACCCGGCCGGCCAGACTTCCGGCGGCCGGGTGCTGCGGGATTTCACGTCCCTGGTCGGGCCGTCGAATCCGGGTTTGCCCGACGGTATGGCCATCGACGCCGGGGGCCATCTGTTCGCCACGGGTCCGGGGGGAGTCCATGTCCTGTCGCCCGACGGCCGTTCGCTGGGCCGGATCGACACCGGCACGGCGGCGGCCAACTGCAAATTCGGCGAGGACGGCCGGACCCTGTTCATCACCTCCGGACCCTTCCTCGCAAGGTTGCGGACGCTCACTCGCGGCTGACATGTCGGGTGTCCGCGACCGGTCGGATGCCGGGGTCCGCTCCTGGGCCAGCTCCCGGAGTTCGCCGGCTCAGGCGGATCGGGTCTCGCATGAACGGGACAGGTCGCCGGACAGCACGGCGCGAAGGCGCGCGGCCAGTTCCGCGCGCTTGTAGGGTTTGTCGATCAGCGGAAAGTCATGCGGCTCGTGCCGGGCGGTTTCGCCGAGATAGCCCGAGGTGAGCAGGACCTGCAGGTTCGGCCTCAGCGCCACGGCGCGCCGGGCCAGTTCGATGCCGTTCATGCCGCCGGGCATGACCACGTCCGAGAACAGCAGGTCGTACGGCCGGTCGCTCTCGAGGCGCTCCATGGCGGCGGCGGCGTCGCCCGCCACGTCGCAGTCGTACCCCAGATCGACCAGCAGATCGACGCACAGCTTCAGGACCGCCGGGTCGTCCTCGACCACGAGGACGCTCTCGGAGCCGTTTTCGACCTCGGCCGCCGGCGCGGCGCCGGCGGATCGGATCGGCCTCGCGTCCGTCAGCGGAAGACGCAGCTCGAACGCCGCCCCCTGGCCCGGCGCGCTGGAGACCTCGACCTGGCCGCCCGACTGGGAGACGAACCCGTACACCTGCGACAGGCCGAGGCCCGATCCGCCGCCCACTTCCTTGGTAGTGTAGAAGGGCTCGAACGCGCGCGCGGCGACCTCGCCGGTCATGCCGGCGCCCGTGTCCCGCACGACGATGCGGGCGCGCGCCTCCTCCGGCGACGCGGGCCCTTCGGACTCGATGGTCAGCAGGCCGACGCCCTCCATCGCGTCCCGCGCGTTGACGGCCAGATTGAGCAGGGCCGTTTCAAGATGGGTCGGGTCCAGGTGGGCGTAGAGCGGTTCGGCGGACAGCCTGAGCTCGATGGTGACCCCCTCCCCCACGGCCTGCTGCATCAGCGGCGCGAAATTCCGGATCAGGGCGTTGAGGTCGACCGTTTCCGGGTTCAGCTTCTGACGTCGCGAGAAGGCCAGCAGCTGCCGGGTCAGGGTGTGTCCCCTTTCGGCGGCGGCGCGGATGGCGGCGAGATGTTTGACGACCCGGGGATCGTCCTCGACGCGCCGCAGCAGGATGTCGGCGTTGCCGAGGACGACGGTGAGCAGATTGTTGAAATCATGGGCGACGCCGCCCGTCAGCTGGCCGACCGCCTCCATCTTGCGCGCCTGGGTCAGCTGTTCCTCGAGCTGGCGCCGCTCGGTCACGTCGAGCAGGGTGCCGAGGATCTGGGCGGTCCCGTCCTCGCCGGCCGGCGTCCACACCCCCTGATCCAGAAAGATGCGATATTCGCCGTCGGCGCAACGCCAGCGATACTCGCAGGCGTAGGACCCGGTTTCGGTCGCCTTCGTCAGACAGGCGACCACCCCGGCGACGTCGTCCGGATGGATGCGATCCAGGCCGATTTCGGGCTCCTCCACGAACCGGCTCGACTCGAAACCCGTCATGGGCGCGATGCTGTCGCTGACGAACAGGGCACCGAAGGGATGGACGGTGGTCCGGGCGGTGAAGACCACCGGCAGGGATCTCAGTATGGCGTCCTGGCGCTCGCGCGTGCGCCGCAGCGCCAGTTCCGCTTCCAGCCGGGCCTCGCTGATCCGGGCGTTCTCCCGCAGCAGGGCGTGGCGTTCTTCGGCCTGTCGGCGCACCTCCAACGTCTTGAGGTGAAGATCGACCAGGATCGACACCTTGGACCGGAGGATGAAAGGATCCGCCGGCTTGAACACGACGTCGACCGCGCCGACCGTATAGGCCTGAAATATGTGCGCCTCGTCCCGGAACACGGCGGTGACGAAGACGATGGGCGTATCCCGGATGCGCGGATGCTCGCGGATCAGCCTCGCGGTCTCGTAGCCGTCCATGCCGGGCATGTGCAGGTCCAGCAGGATGACGGCGAACTCCTGGGTCAGCAGAAGCCGCAGGGCCTCCTCGCCCGATCGCGCGACGACCAGTTCGTGGCCCAGAATCTCCAGCGCCTCGGACGCGGCGAAGGCGTTGCGCTCGTCGTCGTCGACGATCAGCACCCGCGCCGACAGGGGGGACGAACCGGTCTTCGGGCGCCGCCGCATCAAACAGCCGCCAGCTCGGGGGCGCCGGGCCGGTCGCCGGCCCCCAGCCGGTTGGCGTCCGTCCGCTGGATCGAGACCCGCATCACCGAGATCAGATAGTCGATATCGACCGGCTTGGAGACATAGTCCGATGCGCCCGCCTGGATGCATTTCAGCCGGTCGCCCTTCATCGCCTTGGCCGTGACCGCGATGATGGGCAGGTCGGCGAACTGGGCGATGGAGCGGATTCCCCGCATCGTCTCGTAGCCGTCCATGTCCGGCATCATGATGTCGACGAGGACGACGTCGATCTCGGGGTGCTGGCGCAGCAGGTCGAGACCGGCGCGACCGCTCTCGGCGTACAGCAGATCGACCCCGAACTCCTCGAGGGCGCTGGCCATGGAGAAGATGTTGCGGATGTCGTCGTCGATCACCAGGGCCGTGCGTCCGGTCAGGATGGCGTCTTCCTTGCGGGTTTGCGCCAGGGTGGTCCGGGCGGCTTCGGACAGCCGCTCCATGGGTTCGTGGAGCAGAAGGGTCGCCTGCTCCAGCAACTGGTCGGGCGTGCGCGCCATGCGCACGTGGCCCGCGAACACGGCCAGCCGCAGCCGGCGCTCGTCTTCCGCGCTCAACGGGTTCGGGGCGTAGACCACCGCGGGGCGTTCGGCCGCCTTCAGATAGTCGATGGCCTCCGGCACGGGCGTCGCGCCGGCGTCCACGATGAGGCTGTCGGAAGAGCGCAGCCGGAGCTTGCCGAGGCCCTTGAGGGCGTCCACCCGGACCAGGGCGCCGAAGGCGGCCTTGAGCGCATCGGCCGCCTGTCCCGGCTTTCCGATCAGGATCAGGCGGCGGCGGGCGACGGAGACGAATTTCTTCACCTCCTCCAGACTGGCCACCACCCCCTCGCGGTCGATCGGCTTGGGCGTGAATCCGAAGGCCCCGATGGCCAGCCCCAGCCCCGCCTGATCGTCGGCCGAGATGACATGCACCGGGATGTGGCGGGTCTCCGGCGTCCGCTTCAGCAGGTCCAGCAGGGCCAGGCCGTCCATATCGGGCAGGCCGACGTCGAGCATGATCGCCTGGGGACCGTACCGGCGCGCCAGCGAGGCCGCGGACGCCCCTTCCTGGGTGACCACGCCCTTGAATCCGCAATCCCTCACCAGGGCCAGCAGGATCGAGCCGAAGCGGGGGTCGTCCTCGACGATCAGGATCACCGCGTCCCCGGGCGCGATGGCCTCGCGGTCGTCGCTGACGGGCTCGACCGCCTCCGCCTCGCTCTCGGTCGGCGCCGTCCGCACCGTGATCATCCTCGAGGCCGCCTCGCGCCCGGAGAGGCCGGCAGGCACGGCCGTCGGACTGAAATTCAGGGGCAGGTACAAGGTGAAGGTGCTGCCCTTGTCGGGTTCGCTCTCCACCTTCAGCTCGCCGCCCAGGGTGCGGGTGATCTCGCGGCTGATGGACAGACCCAGGCCGGTGCCGCCGTATTTCCGGCTGGTGGTGCCGTCGGCCTGCTGGAAGGCCTCAAAGATGATGCGCTGCTTGTCTTCGGGAATGCCGATGCCGCTGTCCTGCACCGAGATGGCCAGCACCTGGCCCGCCTTGTTCAGGTGGTCGTTGCCGGCGTTCCAGCCGCCGTTGGCCCGATCGATCCGGAGCCGCACGGACCCGGCCGCGGTGAATTTGAAGGCGTTCGACAGCAGGTTCTTGATGATCTGCAGCAGCCGCTTGTCGTCGGTGTACATCGACGGCGGCAGATCCGGGTCGATGTCGATGCTGAAGTCCAGCTTCTTGTCCTGGGCGATCTGGGCGAAGGTCCGCTGCATCTGGTCGCGCAGGGATTCCAGGGCCGTCTCGCCGATATCCAGGGTGACCGTGCCGGACTCGATCTTGGACAGGTCGAGGATGTCGTTGATCAGGCCCAGCAGGTCCGATCCCGCGGCGTGGATGTTCTTGGCGAATTCGACCTGCTTCAGCGTCAGATTGCCCTGGGTGTTCTCGCTCAGCATCTTGGACAGGATCAGCAGGCTGTTCAGCGGCGTGCGCAGCTCGTGGCTCATATTGGCCAGGAACTCGGACTTGTATTTGGACGTCAGGGCCAGCTGTTCGGCCTTTTCCTCCAGCGCGAAACGGGCCTGCTCGACCTCGCGGTTCTTGGCCTCGACCTGCTTGTTCTGGGCCGAGAGCAGCACCGCCTTGTCTTCCAGCTCGGCGTTGGACTGCTGCAGCTCCTCCTGTTTGGCGCGCAGCAGCTCCTCCGACTGACGCAGGGACGCGGCCTGCTGTTCCAGCCGGTCGTTGGTGGTCTTCAGTTCCGCCTGCTGCGCCTGGAGTTCGGCGGTCAGGAGCTGGGACTGGGTCAGCAGGCCCTCGGTGCGCATGTTGGCGGCGATGGTGTTCAGCACGATGCCGATCGATTCCATCAGCTGGCTGAGGAACGACTGGTGGGTTTCCGAGAACTCGCCGAAGGTGGCCAGCTCGATCACCGCCTTGACCTCGCCCTCGAACAGGGCCGGCAGGATGATGATGTTCAACGGGGCCGCCGCCCCCAGGCCCGAGCCGATCTGCACATAGTCCGCCGGCACATTGGTCAGCAGGATGCGCTCCTTCTCCTTGGCGCACTGGCCGATCAGGCTCTGGCCCAGCCGGAAGGTCGGCGACAGCTGTTCACGCTCGGTCGAGGCGTAGGCGGCCGCCAGCACCAGCACGGGATCGTCGGCCGCGTCCCGGTCGGACACATAGAAGACCGCGTGCTGGGCGTTGATCAGCGGAGCCAGTTCGGACAGCACCATGTTCGACACGGTGGCGAGGTCGCGCTCGCCCTGCAGCATCCGGGTGAACCGGGCCAGGTTGGTCTTCAGCCAGTCCTGCTCGGTGTTCTTGGTCGTCTGCTCCTTCAGATTGCGGATCATCTCGTTGATGTTGTCCTTCAGCGCCGCGACCTCGCCCGAGGCCTCGACGGTGATGGAGCGGGTCAACTCGCCCTTGGTCACCGCGGTCGACACCTCGGCGATGGCGCGGACCTGGGTGGTCAGGTTGCCGGCCAGCTGGTTGACGTTGTCGGTCAGGTCGCGCCACAGGCCGGCGGCGCCGGGCACCCTTGCCTGCCCGCCCAGCTTGCCCTCGATGCCCACCTCGCGGGCCACGTTGGTGACCTGGTCGGCGAAGATGGCCAGGGTCTCGATCATGCCGTTGATGGTGTCGGCGAGGGAGGCGATCTCGCCCTTGGCGTCCACGGTCAGCTTGCGCTTCAGGTCGCCGTTGGCCACGGCCGTCACCACGTCGGCGATGCCGCGCACCTGGCCGGTCAGGTTGGCGGCCATGAAGTTCACATTGTCGGTCAGATCCTTCCAGGTGCCGCCGACGCCTTCCACCCGGGCCTGGCCGCCCAGCTTGCCTTCGGTGCCGACCTCCTTGGCCACCCGGGTCACTTCCGAGGCGAAGGCGTTCAGCTGGTCCACCATGACGTTGATGGTGTTCTTCAGCTCGAGGATCTCGCCCTTCACGTCGACGGTTATCTTCTTGGACAGGTCGCCCTTGGCGACCGCGGTGGTCACCTCGGCGATGTTGCGCACCTGCCCTGTCAGGTTGCCGGCCATGAAGTTCACATTGTCGGTCAGGTCCTTCCACACACCCGACACACCGCGTACCTCCGCCTGGCCGCCGAGCTTTCCTTCGGTGCCGACCTCTCGCGCCACGCGCGTCACCTCACTGGCGAACGAGTTGAGCTGGTCGACCATC
>NZ_JAUYNX010000002.1 GCF_030704825.1 Brevundimonas sp.
CCGCCCCCGTCGGCTTGCGTGAACCGGTCGCGCGGAGCGCAGGCGGCGACGCCGAAAACTCAATCCGGTCCCCGTAACGCGAAAGCAGGGGGCCACATCACGGTTCCGGGCCGACCCGCCCGCGCTCCGCCTCCTCCCCACCACTTTCCGGCCCCCGGGCCGGAGAGGCGATCATGCATGCGCGGTCGGTCTCCCTCCCCCGAAGTGGGGAGGGACGGCGAGCCCTTGGCGAGCCCGGGTGGGGAACGCCAGTCCCGCACTGACCGCGCCCGGCTTCACCCTTCCCCACCCGGTCGCTTCGCGACCACCCTCCCCCCGAGGGGAGGGAGAAGGCGCCACCCCGGTCTTTGAAAACTAGAGCCCCGCCGCCCAGTCCGTCGCCCGGACCAGGCTGTCGACGATGCCCGGCTCGCTCGAGGCGTGGCCGGCGTCCTTGATGATGTCCAGCTTCGCTTCCGGCCAGGCGCGGTGCAGCGCCCAGGCGCTGGTGATCGGCGTCACCACGTCGAACCGGCCCTGGGCGATCCAGCAGGGGATGTGCCTGATCCGGCCGATGTTCTTCAGCAGCCAGCCTTCCTCCGGGAAGAAGCCGCCGTTCATGAAGTACCAGCATTCGATCCGCGCGAAGGCCACGGCGAATTCGGGTTCGGCGAATTTGTCGGGGCGGGCGTCCGGCCCCTCGACGCTGACCGTCTCGCCTTCCCAGCTGGACCAGGCGATGGCGCAGCGCTCGCGCTCGGCCCTGTCGTCGCCGATCAGCCGTTTGTAGTAGGCCCCCATCAGATCGTGGCGCTCGTCCTCGGGGATGGGCGCGACGAACCGCTCCCAGGCGTCCGGAAAAATGTTCGACGCCCCGTCCTGGTAGAACCAGTGCAGCTCCGGCTTGGTCAGCAGGAAGATGCCGCGCAGCACCAGGGCGGCGCTCCGTTCGGGATGGGTGATGGCGTAGGCCATCGACAGGGTCGAGCCCCAGCTGCCGCCGAACACGACCCATTTGTCGATGCCCAGCATCTCGCGCAGCCGTTCGATGTCCTCGATCAGCGTCCAGGTGGTGTTGTCCTCCAGCGAGGCGTTCGGCCGGCTCTTGCCGCAGCCGCGCTGGTCGAACAGGACGATGCGGTATTTCGCCGGATCGAAATAGCGCCGCATGCCCGGATTGACCGCCCCGCCCGGGCCGCCGTGCAGCACCACGACGGGCAGGCCCTGGGGATTGCCGCATTCCTCGTAGTAGATCTCGTGCACCCCGCCGGTGGGCATGAAGCCGGTGGCGTAGGGTTCGATGTCCGGGAACAGATCGCGGCGGGGGGCTTCGGGCACGGGAAAGGCCATACTGGAAATCGGTCTCTTTTCGCGCCGTCGGACGGCGATGGATTGTGTCCGCAATGCGGCATGGAAGGGCAAAAGCCAAGCCGCGATCGTCACGACGCCGCCGACATGGGCTGAACGCTAGCCGACAGAATCCGTCGCGTCTGCTATTGCCCCGCCCATGACCGCCGCCCAGCGCCTGGCTTTGCAGTATGTGTTGCTCTTCGGCGCCACCGGGGTCAGCCTTCCGTTTGCAGGATTATGGCTAAGCTCGCGGGGGTTGAGCGGCGCGCAGATCGGAACCCTGCTGGCCATCCCCATGCTGGCCCGAATCATCACGGGGCCGCTGCTCGCGGTCTGGGCCGACGGTTTCAGGCTGCGTCGCACCCCGGTCGCCCTGCTGGGCCTGGTCATGACGCTCGGCTACGGCGCGGCAGGGCTGGTGGACGGCTACCTGGCCTGGGCGGCCTGCTGGTTCGTCGGCGCCACCGCCATGGGGGCGCTGGTGCCGCTGACCGACGTGCTGAACCTGCGTCTGGCCGGTCGGCTCGGCTATACCTTCGCCCTGCCGCGCGCCTTCGGCTCCGCGGCCTTCGTCGTCGCCAACATGGTCATGGGCGCGATGCTGCTGACCCTGCCGGCCGATGCGGTCATCGTCTGGCTGGTCATCGCCTCGCTGGGCCTCGCCGTGGTGGCGGTGCTGGCCCTGCCGCCGGAGCCGGTGGCCGATGGAGAGCCGCTGCGCGGCCGCGAGCGGTTCCGCGGCCTGGGCCGGCTGGCGAAGAATCCGACCTTCATGGTCGCCATCTTCGCCGTCGGCGCGGTTCAGGCGGCCCACGCCTACCAGTACGGCTTCTCGGCCATCCTGTGGAAGGCCGAGGGGATCAGCGAGGCGGTCATCGGCCAGCTCTGGGCCTTCGGCGTCGTGGCCGAGATCGCCCTGATGTGGCTGTTCGAGCCGTGGCGCCGTCGCGTGGGCCTCGATCCGTGGCTCATGCTCGTCGGGGGCGCGGCCGCCGCCGTCGTGCGCTGGAGCGCCATGGCCTTCGCGCCGCCGCTCTGGCTGCTGTGGCCGCTTCAGGCGCTGCATGCCCTGACCTTCGCCGCCACCTTCCTGGCCGGCGTGCAGATCGTCGAACGCCTGGCGCCGCGCGACAGCCAGACAGCGGCCCAGACCCTGAGCTCGGTGCTGTCGGCGGGGGTGCTGATCGGCCTCGCGACGGCGGCGGCGGGGCCGCTGTACGACCGCTACGGCGCGGGCGGCTACTGGGCGATGGCGGTGATGGCGGGGGCGGGTCTGCTGGCCGCCCTCCCGCTCGGACGTCAGCTGGCCCGCGACCGGGGCAGGGGCGAAAGGTGACGCGCCATCGCCTGGGCGGCGGTCTTCACCGCGCGTTGAACGGCCGCGTCGGACGCGGTCTCCGGGGCGCGCAGCAAACCCACGGCGGGCGCGTCCAGACCCTCCGGAAGACCGGAGAGCACCCGGTACAACAAATAGCTGCCGGCATCCTCTTCAGCGTCGGAACTGGCTTCGACGGTCAGGCCGGCCTCGTTCAGCGCACTGACGATGTCGGCGACGGGCGCGGTCGCACGGGCCAGACCCGGACCGACGGTGTCCAACCGCCGCACCCCGTCCAGCGACCGGTTCTCGGCCCGGAGCTGCAGTCTGAAGGCGTCGCTGCGGCGGGTACGGCCGACCAGCAGCAGGCCGCGGCAGCGCTGATCGGCCAGGTGAACGGACAAGACCCTGGCCAAGGCGTCGGGCTCGTCGCTGGCCACGGCGACCGTCCGGGCGCCCGACGGACTCCAGGGCTCCCCGGACAGATCCTCGACCGGGTCCCAGGCCGTCTCGTCGGCGTCATAGGCGCAGATCAGGATCGCGGGGCGATGATCGGACGTCGTCTCGGCGGCGATGTCGGGCATGGACCCTGCTTACGCGTGACGGATAGGTGACGGCGGACGGTGTCCGGACGCCGACGCGTCCGTCAAGACGAAATCGGTCCCGGACCCTCTGTGGACGACCGATTCCCCTTCAGGTGAGATCGCCCACCGCGGCGTCGAGCAGCATGAAGGCGCGTCCGCCGTCCGAGGTCAGCCGTCCCAGGACGCCCGGCCGGTCGCCGGCGCCGGCGCGGGCCGCCAGGTCGCGTGCGAAGGCGCGAACATAGGCCTCGGCGTCGGCTCGCAGGTCGGGATCGGTCAGTACGCGGCGGGATACGCTGCGCACGGCCGCCGGCGCCACGCGACGCACGATCTGGCGCGCCCGGTCGGGATCGCGCTCGGCGACCGCCGCGGCGGCCTCCTCGACGCGCGACCGGGGCAGCAGCGCATTGGGGTCGACCCCCATCCGGCGTATGGCGGCGGTGACCCGTTCCTCGAGCGCCTCGGCGGTCGCCGCCGGCATCACCGGCGTTTCCAGATCCAGCGGCGCCTCGCCAGGGCCGTCATCGACCAGGTCGCTCCAGCCCAGACGCTCTCCGGCGGGCCTGGACGGCGCTCCCGAGCCGGGCATGGGCTCCAGTTTCAGTCGGCCCCGCAGGCCAAAACCTCTCGGCTCGTCGGCCTGGGGAGCATGCGGACGCGGCGCCGCGGCCTCGGCGGCGGGATCGGGCGCCGGCGCCGGCTCGCGGCGGCGCAGGGCGGGCGTGTCCCCCGACACCACGCCCATCAGCCGCACGGCCTCGGTCAGCATGTCGTAGTTGCGGCGCACCCGCTCCTGGAAGCCGGCGTCCAGCGCCTCGGTATCGGCCGCAGCCTTTTGCGAGGCGGCGGACAGGGCCGCGAGTCCCTCCTCGACCGAAGCCCTGACGGCCTCGACCCGCTTCTGCGCCTCGTCGGGCAGGCGGGCCGCGCGATCGTCCAGGTCGCCGATGGTCTCGTCGATCCGGGCCAGGGCGGCGTTCATCCGCTCGACCGTCGATTCCAGCCGTTCCACCGCGCGCTGGCCGGCCTCGTCCACGAGACCGCCCGTCTCGACGACGATCTTGCGGGCGCTGTCGACGCGGGCGTCGGCGGCCTGATCGGCCTTTTGCGCCGCGTCGAACAGGGCTTCGCCCAACCGGTCGGCGCGAATCTGGGCCTGTTCCGCGGCGTCGGTCGCGGCGGCGCGGGATTCCTCGGCCGTGGCCTGAAGGGCCGACAACGCCAGACGGGTCTCCTCCACCAGGGCGTCGCGGGCCTCGGCCGCCAGGGCCTCGAACCGGTCCAGCGCCAGCTTGGTGGCGGCGTCGAAACCGTCGGCCTCCCGCTGGGACATTTCGACCAGGGCGCGGAACTGATCCGTCGCGGCCTCGACCAGATCCTTGATCGTCTCGGTGGTGCGCGTCGAGGTGTCGCCCAGTTCGCCGGCGGCGGCGCGGGCGGCCGACAGCTGTTCGGTCAGCTGGGCGCGCTGGCTCTCGACCTGGGCCGAGAAATCTTCCTGGTCGGTCCGCAGGGCGTAGGCGGCGGTGACGAGGGAGGCGCGCTGCTGGCCCAGGCCTTCCTCGACCGACTGGATCTGTTCGGCGACGCCCGAACCGGCGTTTTCCAGGCGCAGGGTCTGCCGCGCCAGGTCGTCGGCGGCGACGCGGGCCGCGTCCTGGGCCTCTCCGGCGGCGGCGGCGAGATCGGCGGCGCGTGCGGCAAGGGCGGCTTCGGCCTCGCGCAACTGGGTCTGGGCCAGATCCGAAGCGTCGATGACCATGCGCGATTGCCGCTCGACGGCGTCGATCACACCGGACGCCTGGCTGTCCAGCTGGACGCCCAGGGTCTGCATCTGGGCGCGCTCGGCGCCCAGCTGCTCGGCCAGGCGGCGCGCGGTGCGGCCGGCGGTCTCGGCGGCCTCGTTGAGGCGGGAGGTCTCCTGGGACAGGGCCTCGCGCAGCAGGGCCATGTCGTTGCGGGCGCGTTCCGCCGCGAGAGAGGCCTGGTCGATGTCGTTGCGCAGGGAATGCAGGACTTCTCCGGTCTGCTGCGCCGCCAGGGCCGTGGGGGCGACCAGGGCCTCGGACAGCTCGCGGGCGCGGCGGGTTTCAGCCGCGAGGCCGGCGCCTTGGCGCACGGCATGGGCCAGCATGATGGCCATGCCGGCGGGAGCGAGAGCGATCAGCGCATAGACAGCCAGGCGCAGGGGTTCCAGCTCGACCGCGCCGGCCCCGACCTCGAAGGCGAGCCAGGCCGCGACGCCGCCCACCCACAGGGCCGAGGCGACGCCCGCGAGCAGATAGGCGTGGCGACCCGACGGCGCGGGCGGCTCGCGTCGGCGAACGGGAAGGGAGGGGGGCTCGTAGGCGACCGGCGGCGTTTCGGCGGATACCGTCAGTTCGGGCGCCGCGGCCGGCGGCGCCGCGCGTTCGGCCTCGGCCAGACTCCGCTCCTCGGCCCGTCGTTGTTCCTCGGCCAGGCGACGACGGCGACGTTCGGACATGGGTCGTTCCGCCATCGGAGCCGCGATGGGCTCCGGGGTCGACAGATGGTCGGTATCCAGAAAGGACTCGACCGCCGGCGCCTCCGTCTCCGGATCGGTCAGGTTCAGCGGGGGCCGTTGACGGGGTGGTTTCATGAAGCGGCGATCTCGTCACGGAGCGGCGTCGGCGGCCGACGCGCGAAAGGACGGTTCGACCCTAACGAGTCATTGGCGGCGCGCAAAGGCGAGCGCGGACGAATCCGGGGACAGTCCGCGCGCCGCGGATCAGCAGTCCTGATCGCGCTCGGCCGACCTGGCCAGGGTCGCGGCCGACGGCCCGTCGCCGCAATCGCGCACGCGGTGGATTTCACGTTGGGGCTTTTGCGGCGCATCGAGATCCACGCCGAACTGCGACAAGGCCGCGGCGGCCAGCATGGCCACAAATCCCGCGATGAACTCGATCAGCGCCTGCATCGCCGATCTCCCCCTGTCCGACTGACGGCGATCCTTATGCGCTCAAAACCGCGTTCAAACAATCCGGCCCCGCATGAACAAAGCGTCACCATTGACCCGTTGCTCCCGGACGTGGAACGGAAGTCGCCGGCATGCGTCCTGTAGAGCTTGGGGCGCACATCGTCGTCACGCGAATCGGCCAGACCTGCGCCATGAACGAACTCGGGGATGACCGCGGCCAAAGCCTGCTGACGCCGGGGCGCAATTGCTGGCGCGTCGATACGGCGGACCGGTTCGCCGTGCTGCTGGAGAATGCCGCCTATTTCGACGCCCTGCGCTCGGCGCTGGCCAAGGCGCGCCGATCGATCGTCATCCTGGGCTGGCAGTTTGATCCGCGCACCCGCCTGGATCCGGAGAGCCCGCATCGCGACCATCAGGCCCAGATCGGCCATCAGTTGCGCATGCTGGTGAGGGCGCGCCCAGACCTGGACGTGCGCCTGTTGATCTGGAAGTCGCCCTTGCTGATCGCGGCGTCCCAGGGATTTTACCCGCACCGGGCGCAGAACTGGTTCCGCAAGCGGATGGTGGAGTTCCGGCTGGACCAGACCGCCGCGCTGGGCGCCTGTCATCACCAGAAGGTGGTGATCATCGACGACGCGGTCGCCTTCTGCGGCGGTGGCGACATCGCGACCGACCGCTGGGACACTGAAGAGCATCTGGATGGCGATCCGCGCCGTTGCCAGCCGTCCGGCCTGATTCCTTCGCCCCGACATGAGGTCATGTGCGTCATGGACGGCCCGGCGGCGCGGGCGCTTGGCGACCTCGCCAGGGAGCGCTGGTTTCGTTCGACCGGCGAGAGGACGATACCCGACGAAACCGCCGGCGATCCGTGGCCCGACGACCTGGAGCCCGACATGCGGAAGACCCCGGTGGCCATTGCACGCACTGAACCGGCCGCGGGCGGACGCGCCGAAGTGCGCGAGAACGAAGCGCTGCACCTGGACGCCATCCGGCGAGCCAGGAAGCTGATCTATTACGAGAACCAGTATTTCACATCGCCGGTCATCGCGGCGGCCCTGGCGGAACGGCTGGCCGAAGATGACGGGCCGGAGATCGTACTTGTCTCGACCGGAACCAGTCCGAGCTGGTTCGATCGCATTACCATGGACACGGCGCGGTCGGAGGTGCTGTTCCGCCTGGAACAGGCCGACCGGCACAACCGCTTCTTCGCTTTCGCACCCCATACTCTCGGCGGCGAGCGGATTATCGTCCATGCCAAGGTGTCCATCTATGACGACGCGATTCTTCGGATCGGCTCGACCAATCTGAACAACCGGTCGCTGGGCTTCGACACCGAGTGCGACGTCGCCGTGGCGCCCCCCGGCGACGCGGGGCGGGCGGCCATCCGCCGCTTCCGCCAGCGTTCCATCGGCCACTGGATCGGGGTCGAAGGGGAGATCTTCGGGGCGGTCGAGGCGGTTACGGGGTCGGTGGGGGAAGCGATCCAGCAATCTGACACCGGCCGTTTGCACCCCTTGGGCGCGGAGCCGCCGTCACGGGTGGAACGCATCATAGCCGAGTTCCAGCTGGGCGATCCGACTTCGACCGGGGACGCCTTTCGTCCCTGGAGGCGGCGGACCCGCTCGCATCGCAGCCTGCCTTCGCCTACGGAATCCTGATCTCGAAATCGACGATCAGCGGCAGGTGGTCCGACGCCATGCGGGCCAGCGGGGAAAACGGGGCCTTCACCGCCGTCACCACCACTTCGGGGCTGGTGAAACAGTGGTCGATGCGAATGGCGGGGAAGCTGGATGGAAACGTCTTCACCGATGGCCGGAGTCCCAGGCTGCGCTGGCAGTCGGACAGCCGCCGGGCCAGGGTCTGGTAAGGGCGGGTGACCGAGGTCGCATTGAAATCGCCGGTCAGCAGGGTGGGGCCGACGCAGTCCGGATGGCCCAGCCAGTCGGGACCGACAAGCGCCGCCGCTTGCAGCCTCTGCTCGCGGGGGATCAACCCCAGATGGGTGTTGACGACGTTCAGCGCGACCCCGTCGATGTCGATCACCGCCCACAGGGCCCCGCGCGGCTCCAGCCCCGGGACGCCGCGGACCGAGGGCAGGGGGCCGGACTTCACCAGCCTTTCGGGCCTCAGGGTCAGGATGGCGTCCCCGTATTGCTCGGCCTCGACGCGCATCGCGGCATGGAAGTGAAACGTCATGGCCAGACCGTCGGCGATCGACCGGGCCTGATCGACGAATCCGGTGCGAGCCCGTCCGACGTCCAGTTCCTGCAGGCAGACGATGTCCGGCTCGTGCTCGGCGATCACGCCGACGATCCGGGCGACGTCGAGCTTGCGATCGACGCCGACGCAGCGATGGACATTGTAGGTCAGCAGGCGGGGCATGACGTCCTGGAAGCGGGTCGGGCGGCGGTCAGCCAATACCACGGGGATTGCGACACCAAAGCGGCGGGGCGATCCTGGTTCAGATCACGACCACCCTGTCTTCGATCTCGTTGGGATTCGTGTCCCGAGGAGGGAAATGCTCGGCCAGAACCTGACCGCACAGGTTGATCGCAACCTCGAAGCCAGCCGCGGGATCGCCGTTCTTCATGCCCCTGGCCAAGCCCTCGACGGCGTCGCCCCAGACGGCCTGGTCGACCTTGTCGTGGATGCCCTGATCGGCGACTACCTCGACCTGATGGTCCGACAGGGCGGCGAAGATCAGCACGCCGGTGCGACCCTCGGTCACGTGGAGGCCGTGGGCGAGAAACTGCTCGACCGCCGCCCGGCGCACCCGCGCCCGTCGGATGCTGCGCGGCGTCACGATGCGACGGACCCGGGGAATCGATGTGAGCAGGAACACCGTCAGGAACACCGCCGACTGGATCAGGGCGTAGGCGGCCAGGGATTGTCCCACGATCACGTCGCTGGATGACAGGTGGGCCGCCTGCCAGCCGTCGCCAAGGCCTGGAATCCAGGCTGGATCGAAACCGAACGGGATCAGGCCCAGCGGCAGGATCAGGGCCGCCGCCGCCGCCCAGCCCAAAGAGATGTCGCGATAGGACGAGACCCTTCGCGCCAGCACGCAGAAGATTTCGCCGGAAGTCCCGGCCTCGGCGGCCGCGATCGCCCTGGCGATTCGGTCATGAACCTCGGGAGTCAGCTTGATCACCATCCGCCGGACGCTCCCCCGCCGCCGAAGCTGCCGCCGCCGCCCCCGAAACCGCCGCCGCCCCCGAAACCGCCTCCGCCGCCTCGACCGCCGCTTCTCAACGCCTCGGCCGCCGCCCAAAGCAGGATGGGGCCCACCCCGTTGCCCCGCCGCCGCCGCCCCCGGCCGCCCGCGCCGCCGATCATCGCCAGGATCATGAGGACGAAGATCACCGCGATCACCACCCCGACGCCGACGGGGGGGCTGGACCGGGGTCGCTCCGCGGCCGCCGCCCGGGCCTGGGCCTCCGCGGGGTCCAGCCGCAGTTGCCGGTCGATGGCGTCGACGCCCTGTTCGATGCCCCGCTCGAAATGACCTTCCCGGAACGAGGGCAGGATCTCGTTCTGGATGATGAGGGCGGACAGGGCGTCCGTCAGCACCGGTTCGAGACCGTAGCCGACCTCGATCCGGACCTTGCGCTCCTTCGGGGCGACGATGAGCAGGACGCCGTTGTTCTTTCCGGCCTGTCCGATGCCCCAGGCCCGACCCAGTTGATAGCCGTACTCCTCGATCTCGTAGCCCTGAAGGTCGGGGACAGTGACGACCACGACCTGGTCGGTGGTGTCCCGTTCCAGGGCTTCGAGCCGGGCGGCCAGTTCCAATTCCTTGGCGTCCGACACGAGGTCGCCGTGATCGATGACCCGGCCATTCAGCGGCGGAAAGGTCGGACCGGCCCGGGCCAGCGCCGGGAGGGCGGCGACCAGCCAGATCGCCGCCAGCAGGGCGGCCCACAGGGCCGCGGCCTTCGCCAGCCGGGAAGCCGGAGCGGCGTGGATCACTGCGCCGCCGGCGCCGCGGGCGGAGCCGAGCCTGGCGCGGCGGCCGGCGCGCCGCCGCCGGGTTGGGTCGCGGGGTTGAGGGCGTCGAAATTCACCCCCGGAGCGGTCTGGGCGGTCTCGGTGGCGGTGAACAGCTGCATCGGTTCCGACCCGCCATGGATGGTGTTGGCCCATATCACCGTCGGGAAGGTGCGCAGCGAGGTGTTGTAGTCGCGAACGGCCTCGTTGTAGTCGCGCCGCGCCACGGCGATGCGGTTCTCGGTGCCCTCCAGCTGGGATTGCAGGGCGATGAAATTCTGGTTCGACTTGATGTCGGGATAGCGTTCCACGACCAGCAACAGCCGGGACAGGGCTTGCGACAACTGACCCTGGGCGGCCTGGTAGCGCTGGAAGGCGGCCGGGTCGCTGAGCGTTTCCGGCGTAACCGTCACGCCTGTCGCCTGCGCCCGGGCCTCGATCACCTGGGTCAGGGTGGTGCGCTCGGCGATGGCGGCGCCCTGGACCGTGGCGACCAGATTGGGGACCAGGTCGGCGCGGCGCTGGTACTGCGACTGGACGTCGGCCCAGCGCGCCTTGGCCGCTTCCTCCTTGGTCGGAATGGCGTTGATCCCGCAGCCGGCGGCGGCGGGGGCGAGGATGACGACGGCGGCGAGGGCCGTAACACGGGGCGAGAAGCGGATCATCGACGTCTCCTGACAGGCCAGACTCCGACTATCGGGGTTCCCCGGCGGCGGTTCAAGCGTCCAGCGGATCGGGCGCGACCCCGGCGATGCGACAGGCAGCCGTGTAGGTGTTGGCCAGCAGGCAGGCGATGGTCATCGGGCCCACCCCGCCGGGAACAGGGGTGATCCGCCCGGCCACGACGGCGGCTTCCTCGAAGGCGACGTCGCCGACCAGCCGGGTCTTGCCCTCTGCGGCCTTGACCGGATCGCGGGAGGGGACGCGATTGATGCCGACGTCGATGACCGTCGCGCCCGGCCTGATCCAGTCGCCGCGCACCATTTCCGGGCGACCGACGGCGGCCACCAGGATGTCGGCCGTGCGGCAGAGCGCCGGCAGGTCGCGGGTTCGCGAATGGGCCACGGTCACGGTGCAGCTCTCGCCCAGAAGCAACTGCGCCATGGGCTTGCCGACGATGTTCGAGCGCCCGATGACCACGGCGTTCAGGCCCGACAGATCGCCCAGTTCGGCCTTCAGCAGCATCAGACAGCCCAGCGGCGTGCACGGGACCAAGCCGGGCAGGCCCACGGCCAGACGCCCCGCGTTGACGACATGGAAGCCATCCACGTCCTTGTCGGGGTCGATGGCGCCCAGCACGGCGGCGTCGTCGATATGAGCGGGCAGGGGGAGCTGGACCAGAATGCCATGGATGCCGGCGTCGGCGTTGAGGGCGGCGATCAGGGCCAGCAAATCGGCCTGGGTGGTCGAGTCGGGCAGGCGATGGATGTCGGATCGCAGGCCGGCGCGCTCGGTCGTCTCGCCCTTGTTGCGGACGTAGATCTGGCTGGCCGGATCCTCGCCGACGATGACGACGGCCAGGCCGGGCTTGACGCCATGGGCGGATTCCAGCCGGGCCGAGGCGGCGGCGACCCGCTCCACCAGGCCGGCGGCGAAGGCCTTGCCGTCGATCAGGGTCGCGCGGGCGGGGTCGGCCGTCATGGATTTCGGCTCCAGTCGTCAGGAATCGTGCGGTCCCCGCGATTTACAGAGGGCGCGGTTCGGCGTCTATGATCGGCGTTGCAATCAGGGGGACCTCCATGCGCCGTCAGACCATCCTCGCCGCCGTCAGCCTGCTGGCGTTGTCGATCGCGGCCCCGGCCCTGGCCCAGACGCCCCGGCAGCTTTCGGTGGGCGCGAGCGTCGAGGGCCAGATCGAGGACGGGGACGCCACGGCGCCCGACGACGCCTACCGCTATGACTCCTATGCGATCATCGCCCGCGCCGGACAGCGGCTCGAGGCGATCATGCGGGCGGCGGAGTTTGACGCCTTCCTGGAAGTCTATCGCGATGGCGAGGACGATTCGCTGGCCAGCGATGACGACGGACTGGGCGAAGGCACCAATTCCCGCCTGCGCTTCACCGCCGACCGGGCCGGAACCTATCTGCTACGGGCCCGCACCCTGTCGGGCCTCGAGGGCGGCGCGTACACGCTGGCCCTGAGCGAGCGTCCGCAGGTGCCTCGCCCCCCGCGGCCCTCCCGAATCCGGGTCGGCCAGACGGTGGAAGGAGAGCTGCGCGCCGGGGACCCCGAGGCCGGGGACGGCGCGGTTTACGACGCCTTCGCTTTCCGCGCCCGGACGGGCGAACGGGTCCAGATCGATCTGACGGCCGACGCCTTCGATCCGGTGGTCCGGGTCGGGCGCATGCAGGGCGGAGACTTTGCGGAACTGGCCATGAACGACGACGGGCCGGATACGGGCCTCAACTCCCGGCTGACGTTCACCGCTCCGGACACGGGCGAGTATATCATCCGGGCCACGCCGCTGAACGGGGCGGGCGAGGGCTCCTACGCCCTGACGCTGGCGCAAGGGCCGGCGCCGGCGGCGGCCCAGACCATCGAGATCGGCGGTTCTGTCCAGGGCGATCTGACCGAAGACGACGGCAAGAGCGACGCCGGCGCCCTCGCGGACGCCTATCGCTTCTCGGGGCGCGAAGGACAGCGCATCCGCATCGACATGAGTTCGGACGATTTCGACACCTATCTGCAGCTGTTCGACGAAGATCGCGTCAGCCTGGCGGAAGACGACGACGGTGGGGCCGAGGGCACGGATTCGCGCCTGACCTTCACCCTGCCGCGCACCGGCTCCTATCTGATCGAGGCTCGCGCCTTCACCGAAGCCACGGGGGCCTATTCGCTGTCGATCTCCGAGGTCGAGCCGGAACGTCCCCCGGAGGCGCTGGCCTTCGGCGCGACCGTCCAGGGCGAGATCGGCGAGGGCGACTCGACCGACAACGACGATCGCGGCTTCGACGCCTACGCCTTCCGCGGACTGGCCGGACAGCGAGTGCGGGCGATCATGCGGTCGGGGGATTTCGACACCTATGTGCAGATCGGCCGGGCGGGAGCCGAGTTCGAGCCGCTGGCGTCCGACGACGACGGTCTGGGCGAGGGGACCGATTCCCGACTGAACTACGCCCTGCCCGAGGACGGCGACTATGTGTTGCGCGCCTCGCCCCTGGGGTCGGACGGCAAGGGACTGTATTCGCTGGAGCTGGTCGACCGGGGGCCGCAACCGCGGCCGGGCAGTCTGCTGGTCGGGGCCACCGCCCGGGGCATTCTGACGGAAGCCGACGCGACCGCCGAGGACAACAGCTTTTACGACGCCTATCGCGTGGAGCTGAAGGAAGACGAGAAGCTGTTGATCACCATGGTCTCCAACGAGGTCGACAGCTTCCTCGTTCTCGGGCGGGATCAGGAGGACGGCGGGTTCGAGGTGCTGGGTTCGGACGACGACAGCCTGTCCGACACCCACGCCAAGCTGGAATGGACCGCTCCCGCCGACGGGATTTACGAGGTCCGCGCCGGCACCTTCCAGCAAGGGCAGACCGGGGCCTATGCGCTGAACGTCGAGAAACAGCCGTAAGGGCGAGTTGAACTTCCCGTCCCGACCGCGCATTCCCGCGGGCGGGATGCGTGGAGTGACGATGTGCCCGGGACCGTGAACCGCAAGGACCAGCACCTGGACGTGATCCTGGCCGGCAAGGCGCGGCACGCGTTGGCCGCGGGCTTCGACGACGTCCGGTTCGTGCACGAGGCCCTGCCGGACCTCGACCACGGCAAGATCGACCTGGGCGCGGACTTTCTGGGGCGTCGGCTGAAGGCCCCCCTGCTCATCAGCGCCATGACCGGGGGGCCGGAGCGGGCCGAGGCGATCAACGCCCGGCTGGCCGAGGCGGCGCAGCAGCTGGGCATCGCCCTGGCGGTCGGCTCGCAGCGCGCGGCGCTGGAGAGCGACGGGGCGCCGGGGCTGGACATGGCACTGCGGCTCAAGGCGCCGGACACGCCGATCCTCGCCAATATCGGCGCGGCCCAGTTGACGCGGGGCTTCGGCGTCGATGAGGCGCGGCGGGTGCTGGACATGATCGCGGCCGACGCCCTGGTCGTGCACCTTAACCCGCTGCAGGAGGCCTGCCAGCCCGAGGGCGACCGCGACTGGTGGGGCGTGGGGGCGGCGCTGGAGGCGCTGGTCAAGGCGCTGGACGCGCCGGTGGTGGTCAAGGAGACCGGGGCCGGCCTCTCGGGCGGGACGGCCCGCCGGCTGATCGACATGGGCGTGGCGGCCGTCGACGTGGCCGGGGCCGGCGGCTCCAACTGGGCCCTGGCCGAGGGCGAGCGGGCCGAGGGGGAGGCGGACAAGGCCCATGCGGCGGCCTTCGGGGACTGGGGCATCCCCACGGCGACGGCCATCGCCGAGGTCCGGGCGGCCTGTCCGAAGGCGCTGATCATCGGTTCGGGCGGAGTGCGCGACGGGGTCGACGCGGCCAGGGCCATCCGGCTGGGGGCCGATATGGTCGGGCAGGCGGCGGGCGTGCTGGCGGCGGCGACGATCTCGACCGAGGCGGTGATCGAGCATTTCCAGATCGTGATCCGCCAGCTGCGGACCGTCTGCTTCTGCACCGGCTCGGCCAATCTGACGGCGCTGCGCAAGGCGCCGCTGCAGGACTGACTGTTCCGGTCTGCTGTCCCGGCGAGTGCTGGTTCATAACGAACGACACGAAGGGGGCCACGAAGGCCACAAAGGGACCTGAGTGGATGATAGCGGCGAGCCAAAATCCTGCTCCGAGCAATGCGGCATACGCCGCGATCACCAGACATCGGAAAAAACACTGACGTGGACACAGCCCAAGTCTCGTCGTGTCCTTTGTGGCCCCCTTCGTGTCCTTCGTGATGAACCTTCTCGCCGCCGCACCTTGCCGAAAGGGCAGCGGGCGAAGGGTCTGAACCGGGGTGCGAGAGTCTCGTATCATCCCGAAAAAATGCGCGCAAATTTTCAGGAGGCCTCCGGCGGGATCCTCTCGATGCGGAACCGGGCCTGAAAGGCGGCGCGGCGGGTGCTGGAAAATGTCAAAGACCCCGCCCTGTGGGCGTCACAGGACTACAACACGGGGATGCGTCAAAAGCGGTCGTCGCGACCGGAAGGCCGCTGAATTCCACTTTCCGAAGGGGCGGAAGTAGCGGAATCCGGGGGCGAGAGTAGCGGGTCGGGAGGGGCGAGAGTCTCCATTCAGACGGAGGGCAGGAGGTCTCCGGCGAAGGCGCGGTAACGGCCGGCCCGGACGCCGTCGGTGGCGCGGGCGATATCCGGCGCGAAATAATGGTCCGAGCCGTAGGCCGCGGCCGCCTCCCGGACGATGGCCCAGACCTTTTCGAGATCGGGCGAGGAGGTCAGCGGGCGATGGAATTCGATGCCCTGGGCGGCGGCCAGCAGTTCAATGCCGACGACGGCGGCGACGTTCTCGGCCATGTCGAGCAGGCGGCGGGCGCCATGGGTGGCCATGGAGACGTGGTCCTCCTGATTGGCCGAGGTCGGCACTGTGTCGATGCTGCAGGGGTGGGCGACCATGCGGTTCTCCGCGACCAGGGCGGCGGCGGTGACCTGGGCGATCATGAAGCCGGAGTTCAGGCCGCTCTCCCTGACGAGGAAGGCCGGCAGTTCGCTCATCTTCGGATCGACGAGGATGGCGGTGCGGCGTTCGGAGATATTGCCGATCTCGCACAGGGCCATGGCGATCATATCGGCTGCGAAAGCAACGGGTTCGGCGTGGAAGTTTCCGCCCGAAATAACGTCGCCGTCGTCGATGAAGACCAGTGGATTGTCGGTGACGGCGTTGGCCTCGCGCTCCAGCGTGGCCGCGGCGTTGCGCAGGACGTCCAGCACAGCGCCCATGACCTGGGGCTGGCAGCGCAGGGAGTAGGGGTCCTGCACCTTGGCGCAGCCCTCGCGGTGGCTGTCGCGGATGGCCGAGCCGGCCATCAGGGCGCGCAGGCGGGCGGCGACGGCGATCTGGCCGGGCTGGCCGCGCAGGGCGTGGATGCGGGCGTCGAACGGGGCGTCCGAGCCCTTGAGCGCATCGACCGACAGGGCTCCCGCCGCGATGCCGGCCGCGAAGGCGGCCTCGGCGGCGAACAGGCCGGCGAGAGCCAGGGCGGTGGAGCACTGGGTGCCGTTGAGGAGGGCCAGACCCTCCTTGGGGCCGAGGGTTAGCGGCGTCAGGCCGACGCGGGCGAGGGCGGCCTCGGCGGACAGGGTCTCGCCCTTGTGCCGGGCTTCGCCGACACCGATCAGGACGCAGGACATGTGGGCCAGCGGGGCCAGGTCGCCCGAGGCGCCGACCGAGCCCTTGGACGGGATGCAGGGCAGGACGTCGGCGTTGACGAGAGCTATCAGGGCCTCGAGCGTCCCGCGCCGGATGCCAGAGGCGCCCTTCGACAGGCTGGCGATCTTGAGCACCATCAGCAGGCGGACGGCGCGGTCGTCCAGCAGGGCGCCGACGCCGCAGGCGTGGCTGAGGACGAGGTTCTTCTGCAGCGTCTCCAGATCCTCCGTGGCGATGGAGGTGTTGGCCAGCAGGCCGAAGCCGGTGTTGACGCCGTAGACGGTGCGGCCTTCGGCCACGATGGCGGCGACCACGGCCGCGCCGCGCTCGACGGCGGTCCAGGCGGACGGAGCGAGTTCGACGGTGGCAGGGCCTTCAAGGACGGCGCGAAGTTGGGCGAGGGTGAGGGGCGACTGGCCGAGGGTGAGGGTGGTCATGATCAGGCCTTCAGGCTCGGCAGGTTGAGGCCGTGTTCGCGGGCCGCTTGCTTCGCGATCTCATAGCCCGCGTCGGCGTGGCGCATGACGCCGGTGGCGGGGTCGTTCCAGAGGACGCGCTCCAGACGCCTGGCCGCCTCGGGCGTGCCGTCGGCGACGATGACGACACCGGAGTGCTGGGAGTAGCCCATGCCCACGCCGCCGCCGTGGTGCAGCGACACCCAGCTGGCCCCCGAGGCGGTGTTCAGCAGGGCGTTGAGCAGAGGCCAGTCGGAGACGGCGTCCGAGCCATCAATCATTGATTCCGTCTCGCGGTTGGGGCTGGCGACCGAGCCGGAGTCGAGATGGTCCCGGCCGATGACGATCGGGCCGCTGAGCTCGCCCGAGGCGACCATGTCGTTGAACATGAGCCCCGCCCGGTGGCGGTCGCCGAGGCCGATCCAGCAGATGCGGGCGGGCAGACCCTGGAAGGCGATACGCTCGCCGGCCATGTCCAGCCAGCGGTGCAGGCCGGCGTTGTCGGGGAACAGCTTTTTCATCGCCGCGTCGGTCTTGCCGATGTCGTCCGGATCGCCGGTCAGGGCGGCCCAGCGGAACGGGCCGATGCCGCGGCAGAACAGCGGGCGGATGTAGGCGGGAACGAAGCCGGGGAAGTCGAAGGCGTTCTTCACGCCGGCGTCGAAGGCGACCTGGCGGATATTGTTGCCGTAGTCTGTCGTGGGGATGCCGGCGGACTGGAAGTCGAGCATGGCCTGGACGTGAACAGCGCAGGAGGCGCGCGCGGCGGCCTCGACGGCGGCTGGGTCGGAGACGCGTCTGTCCTCCCATTCGGCGACGGTCCAGCCCTGCGGCAGATAGCCGTTGACGAGGTCGTGGGCGCTGGTCTGGTCGGTGACCAGATCGGGCCGGACGCCGCGCTTGACGAGTTCAGGCAGAACATCCGCCGCATTACCCAACAGGCCGACGGATATGGCTTTTCCGTCTGCCTTCGCTTTCTCGAGCAGGGCCAGCGCCTCGTCCAGCGTCTCGGCCATGACGTCGAGGTAGCGGGTCTTCAGGCGCATCTCGATCCGGCTGCGCTGGCACTCGACGGCGAGGCAGGAGGCGCCGGCCATGGTCGCGGCCAGCGGCTGGGCCCCGCCCATGCCGCCGAGGCCGGCGGTCAGGATCCAGCGGCCCGACCAGTCGCCGCCATAGTGCTGGCGTCCGGCCTCCATGAAGGTCTCGTACGTACCCTGAACGATGCCCTGGGTGCCGATGTAGATCCACGAGCCGGCCGTCATCTGGCCGTACATCATGAGACCCTTGCGATCGAGCTCGTTGAAATGCTCCCAGGTCGCCCATTTGGGCACGAGGTTGGAGTTGGCGATGAGGACGCGGGGGGCGTCGGCATGGGTGCGGAAGACGCCGACGGGCTTGCCGGACTGGACCAGCAGGGTCTGGTCGGGTTCGAGCGCGCGCAGCTCGGTGACGATGCGGTCGAACGACGGCCAGTCGCGCGCGGCCTTGCCGATGCCGCCATAGACGACGAGGTCTTCGGGCCGCTCGGCGACCTCGGGGTCGAGGTTGTTCATCAGCATGCGCAGGGCGGCCTCGGCGGCCCAGGTCTTCGCGGTCATCTCGAGGCCGCGGGGCGCGCGGACGACGCGGGCGTTGGACGTGGTCATGATCAGGCTCGCTGGCTGAGCGCGAAGTCGCGGCAGGCGGTAAGGACGTGGCGCAGGGTGCGCGTGAGGGGTTCGGCCCGGGCGGGGTCAAAGGGCGTGGGCCAGGTGGCGGGGCTCGCCTCGGCCGGCTCGTCGACATAGCCGCGGCACGCCAGCTCCATCTGGATGGCGTGGACGTGGCGATCCGGCCGCCCGTAGCAGCGGGTGGTCCAGCCGCCCTTGAAACGGCCGTTGACGACGTGACTGTCGCCCGAGGCGAGGCAGGCCGCCTCGACGGCGGCGGTCAGGGCGGGGGCGCAGGTGACGCCGCCGTTGTCGCCGATGTTGAACTGCGGCAGCTGGCCGTCGAACAGGCGCGGCACCCGCGAGCGGATCGAGTGGGCGTCGTAGAGGACGACCGGCCCGGCCGCCGACAGCCGCTCGATCTGGCCGGTCAGGGCGGCGTGGTAGGGGTCGAAGAATTCGGTGCGGCGGGCCTCGATCTCGATCGCGTCGGGCTCTTCGCCGGGGCGGTACAGGGGCTCGCCGTCGAAGGTCTCGACCGGGCACAGGCCGGTGGTGGTCATGCCGGGGTAGAGGGACTGGCCGGACGGATCGCGGTTCACGTCGATGACGGAGCGGGAGACGGCGGTGCGGACGACGGTGGCGCCCAGGTCGCCGGCGAAGGCGTAGAGGCGGTCGATCCACCAGTCGGCGTCCTTGCGGGCCCGCCAGGGGTCGGCCATGCGCGCCTCGATGGCGGCCGGGATGTCCGTGCCGGCGTGCGGAACGGCGACGATCAGGGGGGCGTCGCCGGGCGTCACCGTCAGCCAGTCCGTCATCGCCGTCCCCCTGTTTCGCCCGTCTTGCCAGTCTGTCGATTATGTATAGACATATTCAGGCCGATGGAGGTTTGTCCAGTGCCGCAATCCCCGCCCGTAACCGCACACAGCCTGTTCTTCGCCCGCGCCCTGCTGCCGGCGGGGTGGGCGGGCGACGTGCGGATCAGCGTGACGGACGGCCGGGTGTCGCAGGTCGAGACCGGCGTGGTGCGCGCGGCGGGCGAGGCCGATCTGGGCGTGGCCCTGCCGGGGCTGTCGAACGTGCACAGCCACGCCTTCCAGCGGGCGATGGCGGGGCTGACCGAGGAACGCGGACCGACCGCCGGGGACGATTTCTGGTCGTGGCGGGCGCTGATGTACCGCTTTCTGGACCGGGGCGGGCCCGACGAGATCGAGGCCATCACGGCCCTGGCCTTCGCCGAGATGCTGGAGGGCGGGTTCACCCGGGTCGGGGAGTTCCACTATCTGCACAACGACCCCGACGGGCGGTCGTATGGCGACCCGGGCGAACTGGCGGGAAGGATCGCGGCGGCGGCGGCGGGGACCGGGATCGGCCTGACGCTGCTGCCGGTCTTCTACGCCCACGCCGGGTTCGGAGGGCAGCCGCCGGCGCAGGGACAGCGCCGGTTCATCAACGACGTGGGCGGGTTTTCGCGTCTGATGGAAGAGAGCCGGCGGATCGCCGCCGCCCTGCCGGACGCGGTGGTGGGCGTGGCGCCGCACAGCCTGCGGGCGGTGACGCCGGAGGAACTGGCCGCCGTGGTCCCGATGGCCGGGGACGGGCCGGTGCACATCCACGCCGCCGAACAGACGAAGGAGGTGCAGGACTGCCTCGACTGGTCGGGCGCGCGGCCGGTGCAGTGGCTGCTGGACCATGCAGGGCTGGACCGGCGCTGGTGCCTGATCCACGCGACCCATCTGACGCCCGACGAGACGAAGCGGATGGCGGCGAGCGGGGCGGTGGCGGGGCTGTGCCCGGTGACCGAGGCCAATCTGGGCGACGGCGTCTTTCCGGCGGTGGAATTCCTGGAGGCGGGCGGGGCGTTCGGCTTGGGGACGGACTCCAATGTGCTGATCGATGCGGCGGGCGAGCTGAGGGCGCTGGAATACAGCCAGAGGCTGACGCGGCGGGGCCGGGCGGTGCTGGCGGACCCCGGCGCCTCGACCGGCGGGACCCTGTACCGGCGCGCGCTGGCGGGCGGGGCCCAGGCGACCGGCGGAACGACCGGGATCGCCGTGGGCGAGGCGGCCGACCTGGTGGCGCTGGAGACGGACGATCTGGCCTATGCCGGCCGCCGCGACGACGCCCTGCTGGACAGTCTGGTGTTCGCCGGGCCGAAGCGGGCCATCCGCACCGTATGGCGGCGTGGGCGCGTCGTGGTCGAGAATGGACGCCACGTCCACAGGGCGGCGATCGAGGCGCGCTATCGCAAGGCGCTCGACGCCGTGCTGGGCGGATGAGTTCGCTGCACCGCCGGATCGGCGCGGACATCGAGCGGCGCATCCTGTCGGGCGAGTGGCCGCCCGGGGCGCGGGTGCCGACCGAGGCCGAGCTGACCGCCGAATACGGCTGCGCCCGGATGACGGTGTCCAGGGCGCTGACGGACCTGTCGGCGCGCGGGCTGATCGTGCGGCGCCGAAGGGCCGGGTCGGTGGTGGCGCGGCCGCCCGTGCATTCCGCCGTGCTCGACATCCCCGACATCGCCGCCGGGATCGCGGGGCGGGGGATGGCCTATGGCTACGAACTGATCGAGCGGAGGGTGCGGGAGGCGACAGACGTCGAAGCCTGGCTGGGCGACCAGGGCGTGCTGTCGATCGTCTGCCTGCACCGGGCCGACGGAGCCCCGTTCGCGCTGGAGCGGCGGCTGATCGGGCTGGCGGCCACGCCCGAGGCGGCCGACGAGCCCTTCACCGGGATTTCCCCGGGGGGCTGGCTGCTGAAACGGGCGCCGTGGACCGAGGCCGAGCACAGGATCTCGGCCGTGGCCGCCGACCGCGAGACGGCGCTGCGGCTGGACCTGCCGCCGGGCGAGGCCTGCCTGAAGCTGGAGCGGCGCACCTGGGCCGACGGCCGCGGCGTCACCTGGGCGTGGCAGACCTTTCCGGGACAGGCCTATGATCTGGTCGCCCGCTTCTCGCCCGCCCGCCCGGAGGCCCGATGATCGCCGACCGTCTCCTGATCGACTGCCGCCTCGCGACCATGGCCCCCGCTTTCGCGGGGATGGGCGGCGAGGCCTATGGGGCGATCGAGGAGGGGGCGATCCTGATCCGCGACGGCCGCATCCTCTGGGTCGGAGCGCGAGGGGCTCTGCCGGCCCACGAGGCGGCCGAGACAGACCGGCTCGGCGGGCGCTGGGTCACGCCGGGGCTGGTCGACTGTCATACCCATCTGGTGTTCGGCGGCGACCGGTCGGGCGAGTTCGAACAGCGGCTGGGCGGAGCGACCTATGAGGAGATCGCGCGGGCCGGGGGCGGCATCGTCTCCAGCGTGGCGGCGACCCGGGCGGCGTCGGAGGATCAGCTCTACGCCTCGGCGCTGGGGCGGCTGGCGGGGCTGAAGGCGACGGGGGTCACCACGGTCGAGATCAAGTCGGGATACGGGCTGGATCGCGAAACCGAGTTGAAGATGCTGCGCGTCGCGCGGCGGATCGGGCGGGAGGCGGGGGTGCGGGTGCGCACCAGCTACCTCGGCCTGCACGCAGTGCCGCCCGAGTGGAAGGCGGACCGCGGGCGCTATGTCGATCTGGCGGTGGACGACATCCTGCCGGCGGCGCACGCCGAGGGGCTGGTCGACGCGGTCGACGCCTATTGCGAGCCGATCGCCTTCTCGACGGGGGAGGTCGGACGGCTGTTCGACAAGGCGCGGGCGTTGGGCCTGCCGGTCAAGCTGCACGCCGACCAGCTGTCGGACGGCGGCGGGGCGGCGCTGGCGGCGAAGTATGGAGCCCTGTCCGCGGATCACATCGAACACACCGGCGAGGCCGGGGTTCGGGCCATGGCCGGGGCCGGCGTCGTCGCGGTGCTGCTGCCCGGGGCGTATCTGATGCTGCGCGAGACCACGCCGCCGCCGATCGCGCTGCTGCGGCGGCACGGCGTGGCGATGGCGGTGGCGACGGACTGCAATCCCGGGACCTCGCCGCTGGCCTCGATGACGGCGGCGATCAACCTGGCCTGCGTGCAGTTCCGCCTGACGCCGGAGGAGGCGCTGGCGGGGGGGACGCGGATCGCGGCGAAGGCGCTGGGACTGGAGGCCGAGATCGGCGCGATCGAGGCCGGCAAGGCGGCCGATCTGGCGGTCTGGGACATAGAGCGGCCGGCCGAACTGGCCTACTGGCTGGGCAAGCCGCTGCTGGCGCGGCGGATGGTCGGGGGGCGCTGGGACGCGTAGCCGGGGCCGAATCGCGACAGGATGGGGGCGGAGACCGCCGCCATGCTCAACCGGCCCGACCGCACCGAAAACATCCTGACCGCCCTGCTGGTGCTGGTCACCGCCCTGATGGCGGTCGCGACCCTGGCCGGTTTCGGCCTGTTCCGCGTCTGAAGCCTCAGTCGCGCCAGACGGTCAGGGCCGTCATGTCCGGACGCGGGCGCTCCAGCGGGGGCTCGGCCAGCGTCCCGATGTGGACGAAGCCCGCGACCCGTTCGTCCTCGCCGACCCCGTAGAGGGCCAGGGCCTCGCGGTCATAGCTGTACCAGTCGGTGATCCAGCTGGCCGAATAGCCCAGGGCGCCGGCGGCGTGTTCGAGGTTCATGCAGACGGCGCCGGCGGACAGTTCCTGCTCCCACCGCGGGACCTTGGGGTCGGGGACCGGGGCCGAGACGACGAGAATGGTCACCGGGGCGGCGGTCAGCTTGCCGAGGACGGCGCGGGCCTTGTCGGGGCCGGGCTGACGGGCGGCCAGCGGGATCAGGGCCGCGGCGAGTTCGCCCCGGGTCCGCGGGCCCATGACCACGAACCGCCAGGGGAAGAGCTTGCCGTGATCGGGGGTCCGGGCGCCGAGGGCCAGGATGCGGGCGACCTCGGCCGGCGACGGGCCGGGCGCCGCCAGGGCCTGGGCGGGGGCCGAGCGGCGACGGGAAAGACGGTCCTGCATCTCGGGCGAGGGGACGGGCAGGGGGAGCGGGAGCCCCAGGTCGGCGTCGGTCATGCCGCCTAGCTAGGCGAGGCGCGCGGTCGGCGCCATACCCCGCTGATGAGCGACTCGCATGACGCCTTCGATACCGACCGCCCTCTGCCCGGCTGGGATGACGGGAGCGACCGGCCGCCGCCGTGGCGGGACGCCGGCTCGACGACGACGTTCGAGAACCCGTGGCTGCGGCTGACGCGCCACGACGCGACGGCGCCGACGGGAATGAAGGCCGACTACGTCGTCATGCGGCCGAAGAATCTCTCGGTCGGGGTGCTGCCGTTGCACGACGACGGGACGGTGACCCTGGTGGGCCAGCAGCGCTTCGCCCTGATGAACTGGTCGTGGGAGATGCCCGAGGGCGGGGCTCCGTTCGACGAGGATCCGCTGGCGGGCGCGAAGCGGGAACTTGCCGAGGAGGCGGGGCTGGAGGCGGCGACCTGGCGGCAGGCCTACAAGGCCGAGATGAGCAATTCGATCACCGACGAGCGGGCCGTGGCCTGGGTGGCGTGGGGACTGACGCCCGTGCCCCTCGCGCCGGACCCGACCGAAATCATCCGCGTGGCGCGCGTGCCGTTCGGGAGTCTGCTGCACGAGATTCGCGCCAGCGCGATCCGGGACATGTTCACGCTGGCGACGGCGCTCAGGGCCTACCATATGGCGCGGGAGGGTGAACTGCCGCCGGAACTGGCGAAGGCCATGCTGGCGAGCGTATGATGAGCCCGAAGGAGTCGCTGATGCCCAAGCTCGAAGTCGTCGCCCGGCGACCCGACTGCTGGTCGGATCTGCGCGCCTCGGCCGAGGCGGCGGCGCGGGACGAGCCCCATCTGGCGTCGCAGATGAACGCCGTCATCCTGTCGCATGACGATCTCGCCAGCGCCCTCAGCTTCCAGATCGGGCGCAAGCTGGGCGACAGCGAATTGGGACCCATGTCCGTGCGGGAGGTGTGCCGGGACGCCTTCGAGGCCGATCCGGCCATCGTCGCCGCCGCCGAGGCCGATCTGAGGGCCGTGGCCGAGCGCGATCCGGCGATCAAGACGCTGTTGCAACCCTTCCTCTACTTCAAGGGCTTCCAGGCGCTGCAGGCCTGGCGGGTGTCGCACTGGCTGTGGACCCAGGGCCGCGAGACCCTGGCCTTCCATTTCCAGAGCCGCATCTCCGAACTGTTCCAGCTCGACATCCATCCGGCGGCGCGTCTGGGCTCGGGCCTGTTCCTCGACCACGGCACCGGCATCGTCATCGGCGAGACGGCGGTGGTCGGCGACGAGGTGTCGATGCTGCACGCCGTGACCCTGGGCGGCACGGGCGCCGAGCGCGGCGACCGCCACCCCAAGATCGGGAGGGGCGTATTGCTCGGGGCCGGGGCCAAGGTGCTGGGCAACATCACCGTCGGCGACTACGCCAAGGTGGCCTCGGGCTCGGTGGTGCTGAAGCCGGTGCCGGCCGGCTGCACCGTGGCGGGGGTGCCCGCGCGGCTGGTCAACTGCCCGACCGGGGCGACGCCGGCCCGGACCATGGATCATACCCTGGCCGACATCGTCTACGACTTCGTCATCTGAGGGTTTCCCTGCGGGGCGGGTTTCTCTAGGGTCCGCGGCTTCACGACTGACCTGAGGCCCACCCATGAACACCGCCGACATGAAGCGCGTCGAGACGCACCTGAAGCGCACCTTCAACACCGGCGGCATCATCCTGAAGCCGCGCGGCAAGCCCAGTGACTCGGCCGAGGTCTATGTCGGCGACGAATTCATCGGCGTGGTCTTCGAGGACGAGGACGAGGCCGGCAGCTTCATGTTCGAGATGGCCATCCTCGCGGAAGACCTGCCGGAAGCCTGATCGCCGTCGTCGATCGACGCGCATGAAAAAAGCGCCGGAGGATCGCTCCTCCGGCGCTTCATCGTTTCAGGCGTCGACGACTATTTCTTGCCGAAGATGAACCGGCCGAGCGCGGCGAAGAAGCCCTTGTCCTCGGCGGGCCTGGCCGCGGCGGGAGCGGGGGCCGGAGCCGCCGGCTTCGGAGCGGGCGTCGGCGCGGCGGCGGCGGGCTTCGGGGCGGCAGCCGGCGCCGCGACAGGCTTGGGCGCAGCGGCGGGTTTGGCGGCGGGCTTCGCGGCGGCCTTCGGCGCAGGCTTGGCGGCGGGCTTCTTCGCGGCCGGCTTGGCGGCGGCCTTGGGAGCTGCCTTGACGGCGGGTTTGGCGACGGCCTTCGCAGCGGGCTTTGCGGCCGGCTTTTTCGCGGCGGGCTTCGGCGCGGCCTTCACGGCGGGCTTGGCGGCGGCCTTCGGCGCAGCCTTGACGGCGGCGGACTTGGCGGCGGCCTTGGGCGCGGCGCTCGACTTTGTCGCCGGTTTCGGCTTGGAAGCGGCGACGGCCGGCTTCGGTTTGGCGGCCGCCTTAGGCTTGGATGGTGCTTTGGCCATGAATTCCCCGACCCCTCGGTTCTGTTGGTTGATGCTGGCGCAGGAGAGCACGCCAGCGCGTGTCTCGATTCGTCATGATAGCGGTGTTTGAGAAATGTCCGAGTCCGCAGTTCAAATAATCGCACGCGGCCCGCGCGAAATCACCGAGGCCGCGGCCGCGTCGCTGGATTCCGACCCGCTGCTGGAAGGCGCGACCTATTCGATCCTCGAGGAGGACGAGGACAGGGGCCTCTGGCGCATCGACGCCTTTCCCAACGACGCCGACGACGCGCGGGGCATCGAGGCGCGGCTGAAGGCGCACGACGGCCTGACGGTCGTGGTAGAGAAACTGGCCGACGCCGACTGGCTGGCCATGTCCCTGTCAGGGCTGCCGCCGGTGCGGGCGGGACGGTTCTTCGTCTACGGGGCGCATGACGAGGGCGTCGTGCCCAGGAACACGGTGAACCTGAAGATCGACGCCGGCGCGGCCTTCGGCACCGGCCACCACGGGACGACGGTGGGCTGCCTGATCGCCTTCGACGAGCTGCTGAAGCGCGAACGCTTCGAACGCGTGCTGGACGTCGGCTGCGGCACCGGGGTGCTGGCCATCGCGGCGGCGAAGACGGGATCGAAGGTCGCGGTCGGCACCGACATCGACCAGCCCTCGGTCCGGATCGCCAACGAGAACGCGAAACTGAACATGGCCGACGCCCGCTTCGTCCACGCCTTCGGGCTGAACGACCGCAAGGTCCGCCAGCACGGCCCCTACGATCTGGTCTTCGCCAACATCCTGGCCCCGCCGCTGGTGAGCCTGTCGCAGGACATCAAGGAGGCGCTGAGCCTCGGCGGGGTGGCCATCCTGTCGGGCCTGCTGCGGACGCAGGAGCGGCGGGTGTCGGCGGCCTATCTGTCGCGCGGATTCGTTCTTGAGCGGCGGATCCACCGCGATGCGTGGAGCGCGTTGGTGCTGAGGCGGGTGGGGTGAGTTGGGAGGGCGCCGAGCCGCTTCTGGCGAAACTGGAGCGCTGGCGGCCGGCGGGCTGGGTCGAACACGAGGGCGGCGGTCTGCAAGTCTGTCACGTGCCTGACGAAGGCGCCCTGGCCTATCTGCACACCCTCTATCCCGGCTTGTCGGAAGATCGTCTCGCGCTGACTGAAGCGGCCTACGACCGGCAACTGCCCGCTGAATACCGCTGCTTCCTCGGCTGGGCCAATGGCGCCGGCTTCTTCAGACATCTGCGTCTGAACGGAAGCCACATCCGCGGGACCGATCGCGAGCCGATCGACCGGAGCGGCGTCGGCGTGGGTCAGACCATCAGCCTGGACTACGGCAATCAGTTCGGCTGGCCCGCGGGCGCCCCCTATACCGCCTGGGTCCTCGGAACCGCTTCAGGCTGGTCGGGGCAAGGATATCTGCTTCTCCGCCAGGACGGCGGCGTGACCCTGTGTTCGATGACCGATGCGACGGACGTGTCGGCGTCATGGGATTCGTTCAGCGATATGCTGTTCAGCGAGTTCGATCGAATGGCGGCGCTGGTCGGTGATCGGGGCGAGCGGCTGGCCCCGCACGAACACTTCCTGCCCGAACCGGCGCGACGGTGGGAAAAGCCGAAGGTCCGGAAGCCCGGGCTGCGGAACCTGTTCCGCACACCGAAGTGAGGCGGGTGGGTTAACGGCGGAACAGGCGCGGGGCGCAACCGTTGCGGCAGTTCAGTGGAGGAAACGCCGTGACCCAGTATGACCCCAACCTCGATCCCGCCGACCGCCGCGAGACGGTGGTGACCGAGACCGTGGTGACTCCGTCCCGCACGACCGAGAGCACCGAGACCGTCCTCGTGCGCGACTCCAACACCGGGTGGTGGATCGCCGGCATCCTGGGCGGGATCGTGCTGATCGCCGTGCTGTGGATCCTGTTCGCGCGCGGCGCGGACCCGCAGACCGACGAGGCCCTGCTCGAAGCCCAGCTCGACGCAGCGGCGGCCCAGGCCCAGGCGGACTCGGCGCTGATCCAGGGCCAGGTCGCCGGCGCCCAGGCCAGCGTCGACATCGCCCGCGCCGACGCCGCGCGCTCGCAGGCCGACGCCGTCCGCGCCGCAAGCGAGGCCCGCGCCGCGGAAGCCCGCGCCGCCCAGCCCGTGATCATCGAGCGCGAGACCCAGGCGCCGGCCCCCGCGCCGGGCGGCGTCGCGGTGGTGACGCCGACCTCGCCGCAGAACTAGCGGGGACCGCCGGGCGAGGCTGCCGTCTTCAGACCCCGTCCGGTCCCTTTCGGGAGCGGGCGGGGCGCGACAGGTTCAGGGCCACGGCGGCGCGAACCAGCGCCTTCAGCGCCTCTTCATCGATCGCGTCGCCCTCATGGAAGTCGATGGCGCGGCGGGTGTTTCCTTCGAGGCTGGAGTTGAACAGGCCCGACGGGTCCGGCAGCGAGGCCCCCCTGGCGAAGGTCATCTTGACGGCGGTCTTGTAGGTCTCGCCGGTGGTGAGGATGCCGGCGTGCTCCCACACCGGGACGCGGCCCCATTTCACCGTCTCGACCACCTCGGGGTCGGCCTGATGGATCAGGGCGCGGATCCGGGCGAGCGTTGCACCCCGCCAGTCGCCGAGCGCCGCGATCTTCGCGTCAATCCGCTGCGAGGCGGGAAGGCCGTCTTCGGCCGGGTCGATATCCATCTTTCCCATGGGGGTTCCCTTCGTCACATGCGTTCGCCGGGCAACCGGCTGGCCTGTTTGATCCAGTCGGCGAGTTGCACCTCGTCGAACGGATCGTCCTCGTGGATGTGGAAATAGCGCACGTCCTTCTGCTTCGACGCGACGGGCGGCATGGGCTTCAGCGCCGCGCCGCGGAAGAAGGCCACCTTCAGATAGCGGTCGAAGGCGTGAAAGCTCGCGAACCAGACCCCGTCCTCGGCCCCGTACAGGGGCGTGTTCCATTTGACCGCCTTCTTCACGCCCGGGACCGTGCGTTCGATCAGGGCGTCGAGGCGGCGGCCGACGTCGCCTTTCCAGCCCGGCGCGGCCTTGATCCAGGCCTGCACGGGCGCGTCGCCGTAGCCCTTGGCGATCCGGGGGTTGCCGCCCGAGAGCAGGCCGGGCCCGGCGGCCTTCCCAGGCTTCCTGGTCATCGCCTTCACTCCGATCCGCGCCCGCCGCGCCGCCGGCCGACATAGGGCAGGACGAACATGTACAGGCCGGTGAGGGCAAGCAGGGCGAGCGGGAACAGCGGCAGGAAATACACCCATTCAACGGGCTGATTTCCGGTTCCGAGGGCGACGAAAATGGCGACGACGACGGCGACGAAGACGATCGAGGTCCAGCGGTGAAGCGGCCGGATCCAGGCGTTCCAGGTCATGGGGATCTCCTCTCGATGAAGTCGAAGGCGGGGCTAGTCCACCCGCGCCAGAAGCTGTTCCAGGTTGGCGAGGAACTGCCGCCAGCCGGCGTTGGCGCCGCCGAAGGCCTGTTTCTGATCCGGGCGGAAGCCGGCCTGTTCCACGCGCAGATGCGTTCCCGCGTCCGTCGGGGTGAGGGTGAAGGTCACCACGCTCTTCATGGCGTACGCCGGATCGTCGTGCGCATAATCCCAGGTGTAGGACAGGGTCTTTTCCGGCTCGACGGTCAGGACCTCGCAGTCCAGCACCCCGCCCCAGTCTCCGCTGAGCTTGAAGCCGTGGCCCACGACCGGCCTGAAGTCGTTCTTCATCAGCCATTCCTCCATCAGGTGCGGCTGGGTGAGGGCGCGCCAGAGCTTCTCCGGCGGAAACGGGATCTCCCGCTCGACGACGACGGAGCGGGTTTCGGTCGTGGCAAGGGTCATTGGTCCATCCTTTTGAGCAGGTCCTCGAGGTGGTCGATGCGGGCTTCCCAGAAGCCGGTCATCCGGCCGGTCCAGTCGGCCAGGGGGGCCAGGGCTTCGAGCCGGGCGCTGTAGTGGGTCTGGCGGCCGTCGGGGCGGTCGCGCACCAGCCCCGCCTGTTTCAGGACCCCGAGGTGTTTCGAGACGGCCGGCTGCGAAACGCCGGCCCCGGCCGTCAGCGCCCCGACCGTTGTTTCTCCTTCGCGGCACAGCCGTTCGAACAGCGCCCGCCGGGTGGGATCGGCGAGGGTTCTGAAGAGCGCATCGGGGGTGGTCGGCGTCAAAACATATAACTCTTTGGCTATTGATTGAATGCATAACCGACGGGATATGTGTTGGGCAAGAGGAAATGTGGAGCGACCCCATGGGCCGCCGGCCTGGAGGGATCGGGCCTCCCCACGACCGCGGCGGGGATGCTATGGCTCCGCCATGCGCCAGTCCTTCGATGAAACCACCGATCCGTCCTTCGGGGCGAAACACCTGCCCCGCGTCCGGGCGAGGATGGCCGAGCAGGGTCTCGACGGCCTGCTGGTGCCGCACGAGGACGAGCACCAGAATGAATACCTACCGGCCGCGAACGACCGGCTGGCGTGGCTGACCGGCTTCACCGGCTCGGCCGGCGCCGGCGCCGTGCTGATGGACCGGGCCGCCGTGTTCGCGGACGGTCGCTACACGGTGCAGGTCCGGGCCCAGGTCGATCCGGCGCAGTTCGAGATTCTCGACCTCGTCGAGGGCGGCGTGCCGGCCTGGCTGGAGCGCGCGCCCAGGGGCGCGGTCATCGGCTATGACCCGCGGCTGCACAGCCCCGACGCGCTGGCGACCCTGAAGCGGGCGGCGGCGAAGGCCGGGGCGGAGCTGAAGCCGGTCGAGCCCAATCCGCTGGACCTGGCCTGGGCCGACGAACGGCCCGGGCAGCCGGCCGCGCCGGTCGTCCCGCATGAGGACCGCTACGCCGGGGAGAGCAGCGCCTCGAAACGCGCCCGCATCGGCGAGGCGGTGGCCCGGGCGGGAGCCGAGGCGGCGGTGCTGACCGCGCCGGCGTCGCTGGCCTGGCTGTTCAACATTCGCGGGGGGGACGTGATCCGCACCCCGCTTCCGCTCGGGCAGGCCGTGGTGAAGGCGGACGGGACGGCGAAACTGTTCCTCGACCCGCGCAAGGTGACCAACGCACTGCCGGGCTGGCTGGGCGACGCCGTGTCGGTCGAGGCGCCCGAGGCGCTGGAGGGCGCCCTGGACGCCCTGTCGGGCCACAAGGTGCTGATCGATCCCGGCCAGTCGCCGGCCTGGTATTTCGACCGGCTGGAAGCGGCGGGGGCGACCGTGGTGCGCGGCATGGACCCCTGCGCCCTGCCGCGGGCCTGCAAGAACCCGGTCGAGATCGAGGGGACGCGTCAGGCGCATATCCGCGACGGCGCGGCCCTGACGCGGTTCCTTCACTGGGTCGACACGACGGGGCAGGAGACCCTGCCCGACGAGCGCGAGATCGCGGAGACGCTGGAACGGTTCCGCGAGGAAACCGGCGCGCTCAAGGACCTGTCGTTCGACACCATCGCCGGGGCCGGGCCGAACGGCGCCCTGCCGCACTACAAGCCGGTGACCCGCACCATCCGCCGCATCGAGAAGGGCTCCCTGCTGCTGGTCGACGGAGGCGGCCAGTATCTGGACGGCACCACCGACGTGACCCGCACCATGGCGGTGGGCGAACCGACGGCTGATCAGCGCCGGATGTTCACCCTCGTGCTCAAGGGCCATATCGCCATGGCCGTGGTGCGTTTCCCGGCCGGGACGACGGGGCATCAGCTGGACGCCATGGCGCGCCTGCCGCTGTGGATGCAGGGCTTCGACTACGACCATGGCACCGGCCACGGCGTGGGATCGTATCTTGGCGTCCACGAGGGGCCGCAGCGGATCGCCAAGGCGGTGAACAGCCAGCCGCTGCTGACCGGCATGATCCTGTCCAACGAGCCGGGCTATTACCGCGAGGGCCACTGGGGCATCCGCATCGAGACGCTGCAGGTGGTGACGCCGCCGGAACCGATCCCCGGCGGCGAGCGGCCGATGCACGGCTTCGAGCAACTGACCCTGGCGCCGCTGGACCGCAGGCTGATCGACGTCGGCCTGCTGACCCCGGCCGAGCGCGCCTATGTCGACGCCTATCACGCCGAGGTGCTGGCCAAGGTCGGGCCGTTGCTGGATGGGGCAGCGCTGGACTGGCTGAAGGCGCAGGCCGCCCCCTTGAAATAAGGCCGAACGGCGCCCATCTCCAGTGAGCCGGCGGATGCGCCGCCGGCCCCCCACATTTCAAGGAGAGCGCTCATGAAGACGCGCACGCTGGGCCGTTCGGGCCCTGAAGTTTCGGCCATCGGCCTGGGCTGCATGGGCATGGCCGCCTTCTATGGTCAGCCGTCCGACGAGGGGCAGGCGACGGCGGTGATCCACCGCGCGCTCGACCTCGGCGTCACCTTCTTCGACACGGCCGAGATGTACGGCCCCCACACCAACGAGATCCAGGTCGGCAAGGCGCTGGCGGACCGGCGGGACAAGGCCTTCGTCGCCACGAAATTCGGCATCGGCTACAACGCCGACCGCACGGCCCTGACCGTCGACGGCTCGCCGAAGAACGTGCGCCGCGCCATCGAGGGCAGTCTGAAACGGCTGGGGATGGACCACGTCGATCTCTACTATCTGCACCGCGTCGACCCGAACACGCCGATCGAGGAGACGGTCGGGGCGATGGGCGAGCTGGTGAAGGAAGGCAAGGTGCGCTTCCTCGGACTGTCGGAAGCCTCGCCGGCGACCCTGCGAAAAGGCCATGCGACCCACCCGATCACCGCCCTGCAGACCGAGTATTCACTGTGGAGCCGCGAGCCCGAGGACGAACTGCTGGCGACCTGCGAGGAGCTGGGCATCGGCTTCGTCCCGTACAGCCCCCTGGGCCGGGGCTTCCTGTCGGGCGAGATCAAATCGGTCGACGACCTGGCGCCCGACGACTTCCGCCGCTCGAACCCGCGGTTCCAGGGAGAGAATTTCCAGAAGAACATCGACCTGGTTCACGCGGTCGCCGGGATCGCCGCGGACAAGGGCGTGACCGCGGCGCAACTGGCTCTGGCCTGGGTGCTGGCTCAGGGGCCGCATCTCGTGCCGATCCCGGGAACCCGACGGATACGAACGCTGGAAGAGAACGCGGCGGCGGTCGATATTGCCCTGACCCCGGACGATATGGCGCGCATCGAAGCGGTCTTCCCCAAGGGCGCGGCCTCGGGCCATCGCTACGCCGAGGCGGCGCGAGCGGCCTTGAACCGCTGATCCGCGTTCAGCCAGTCGTGGCGCGGCGGGAGCCGAGGCTGGCGTGGGAGGCCCCGGCCAGACCGGCCAGGGCCAGATATTCGGGCGCAGACAGGCCGTGGATGATCACCGAGCGCGTGACGCGTTTGGCGTTGGTCACAGCCCGCTCGGCCCAGGTCAGGAATTCCTGGTGGTCGAGCGGGTGGGGGGCGCTCTCGAAGGCCACGCCCTGGAGCCGGACGTCGCGGAGGTCTTCGGGCGTACGAGCGGGAGCCTCGCGCAGCTTGCCGGCGACGATCAGGCAGAAGGGCTTTATCAGCACCGTGACGGCGGCCAGCGCGCTTCCCGGCACGCCTTCGATGTCGCATATCTCGCAGACCACGCCCTTTTCGACGCCCGCGGTCGCCTCCTTGAACCGGGCGATAAGGGGGCCGCGCCCGCGCTGACTCGCCAGGGTCGTGTAGGAGACCGGCAGGAAGAGGGTGGGCTGTTTGGCGTTGCCCTGTTCGGCGCGCAGGCGGCTGACGCCCCGCGCGATGGTGGCGATGTCGACCCTTTCGACGTCGGCCGTGCTGAGGTTGCGCAGGTCCTGGGCGTTCAGTTCGATCTCGCCGGGCATGCTCAGCACCCGCCGTGCGATGCGGAAGCCGATCTGGGAGAAGGTCCTGAGTTCGAAGACCGGCTCGAGCGCGCATGACACCCGCAGAACCCGGCCGTCGGCGGCGACGAAGGGGTTCCAGGCGTCCGGCAGCGGCCGGACTTCGGGCGGGGCGACGCGGGGTTCGGTGCGGGCGGCGTCGAGGGCGTAGGCGCCGTCGATCTCGGCCGCGAAAATCCGGCCACCGCTGAGATTGGTCACCTCCAGCACATCCAGCGTCTCGGGCAGGGCGCCGCCCAGGAAGTGGGCCAGCAGGTCGCGCAGGTAGATCATGCACGAGGCCTGGCCGCCGAACTTGCCCAGTTCGGGCTGGACGACGAGATAGTCGGTCGGGGAAACGCGCTGAAAGAAGCCCCCGCTCTCGAGATGTTTGCCGAGGGTCCGCTCGACGTGCTGGTAGATCTGCTCGCGCCGGCTTTCCCAACGGTCGCCGAGGCGTTCGGCGATGGCGTCCAGCCCGATCAGATTGATCCGGCCCTCTTCCAGCATGCCCGAGGCCTGGAAGCGTTCGAGCAGGGACCCGAGGTCCTCGCTCGAGAAGCGCTCGACCGGCCGTCGAGCGTCCGGCCCGGGATCGAGACGGGTATCAGCCATGAGTCCATATGCACGCGTTCGGCGAGTTTATCGATCTGGTTTTTTCATCCGGAACAGTCTTCTGCCGCCATACGCGCCGCGCCGGATCAATCGATCAGGGCCAGCCATTCGTCCTCGGTCAGGACCGTGACCCCGTGCTTGAGGGCGTCGGCCATCTTGGACCCCGCCCCCGGTCCGGCGACGAGATAGTCGGTCTTCTTCGACACCGAGCCGGAGACCTTGGCGCCGAGGCTTTCGGCGCGGGCCTTGGCCTCGTCGCGGGTGAAGCGTTCCAGGGCGCCGGTGAAAACGACGGTCTTGCCGGCGACCGGCGTATCGGTCTTCGGACGTTCTGCGTCCTCGATGCGGTCCAGTTCGGCGACGAGGGCGTCGACCATGGCGCGGTTGTGGGGCTCGCGGAAGAACAGGGCCAGCGCCCGGGCCGCGACCGGGCCGACGCCCGAGACGCCGGCGATCTGGCCGAGTCCCTCGGAGGGGCCTTCCTCGCGCGCCACCTTCGCCAGATGGACCAGACCCGCCCAATCGTCGGCGAGGGTCGCGAGACCGCGGCGGGCGGGCGCGGCGAGGCCGGGGAAGGCGAGGGCGATCTTCTGGTCGAAGGGCGCCTCGGGCCATGGATCGGCGGCGGACGGCGAGGCCTCCGCCAGCGCGGCGACGACCCGCGGAGACACTGCGTGGGCCTCGTTCAGCCGGACCCAGGCCTCGCTCGGGATGCCCCCGGCGGCGGCGATACAGGCGGCCTCGAAGGCGGGCCAGGTTTCGAAGGCGCGGGCCAGGACGATGGAGGTCTGCTCGCCGATGTCGCGTACGCCGAGGCCGTAGATGAAGCGGTCCAGGGCGATGGTGCGGCGGGCGTCGATGCCGGCGACGAGATTGCCCACGCTGGTCTCGCCATAGCCGTCCTCGGCGCGCAGGGCGTCGAGCTTTTCCGCGTCGCGGGCGAGGCGGAAGATGTCGGCCGGCTGGTTGATCCAGCCGCGTTCGTGGAAGGCGATCAGCTGCTTCTCGCCCAGGCCTTCGATGTCGAAGGCGCGACGGCCGCAGAAATGCTTGAGATGTTCGATCCGCTGGAAGGGGCAGGCCAGTTCGCCGGTGCAGCGGCGCACCACCGATTCCTCGCCCGAGGCGTTGGTCTCCTTCACCAGGGCGGTCTTCAGCGGGCAGATACAGATGTGCGGGAAGACCCAGGGCGGGCCACGGCCGGGGCGATCCGCGTCGACCACGCCGAGGATCTGCGGGATAACGTCGCCCGCCCGCTGCAGGGTCACGGTATCGCCGAGGCGGACGTCGAGCCGGGCGATCTCGTCGGCGTTGTGCAGGGTGGCGTTGCGCACGACCACGCCGCCGACGGTGACGGGATGCAGCCGCGCGACGGGGGTGTGCGAACCGGTGCGGCCGACCTGGATGTCGATGTCCTCCAGCACGGTCGTCGCCTGCTGGGCGGGGAATTTGTGGGCGATGGCCCAGCGCGGGGTGCGGGCGACGAAGCCGAGGCGGGCCTGCCAGTCCAGGCGGTCGACCTTGTAGACCACGCCGTCGATGTCATAGCCGAGGGCCGCCCGATCACGCTCCAGCCCGGCGTACAGGGCCTGAAGGCCGGCGGCGTCCTCGACCTTGCGCGAGCGGGCGTTGACGGGAAAGCCCCAGCTTTCCAACGCCTTGAGCGCATCCGCCTGGGTTCCGGCGAACGGTCCGGAAACCTCGCCCCACGCATAGGCGAAGAAGCGCAGCGGCCGCTTCGCCGTGATCGCCGGGTCCTTCTGGCGCAGCGAGCCGGCGGCGAAATTGCGGGGGTTGGCGTAGGTGCGGGACCCTTCCGCCCCGGCGGCGGCGTTGAAGGCGTCGAAGGCCTCATTGGGGGCGTAGACCTCGCCCCGCACCTCGATGACATCGGGCCAGCCCGTGCCGGACAGGGTCTTTGGAATGTCGGCGAGGGTGCGAAGATTGGCGGTGACATCCTCGCCGGTCCGGCCGTCGCCGCGCGTGGCGCCGGTGACCAGCACGCCGTTCTCGTAGCGCAGGCTGGCGGACAGGCCGTCGATCTTGGGTTCGGCGACGAAAGCGACATGCTCGTCGGCCGGCAGCTTCAGGAAGCGGCGAATGCGGGCCACGAAGTCGGTCACCTCCCTGGAGGAGAAGGCGTTGTCGAGCGACAGCATGGGCACGCCGTGGCGGACGGGGGCGAACTGGCTCGAGGCGGCCGCGCCGACGACCCGGGACGGAGACGCCGGGCCGGTCAGGTCGGGGAACAGGTCCTCGATCTCCAGCGCCCGGCGCTTGAGCGCGTCGTAGTCGGCGTCGGAAATCTCGGGGGCGTCCTCGCGATGATAGAGGGCGTCGTGCCGGGCCAGTTCGGCGGTCAGCCGGTCGAGTTCCTCCCGCGCGGCGGACTCGGTCAGTTGATCGACGGGAAGGTCGGACATGGGCGCTCGCCGGAAGGATTCTTCAGGTCGTTCTAGCATCGCCCGCCGCCGTTTCGAGGCCCCGAAACCGGATTGCGGCCACGGTGTCCGGCATGACAGGGAGTTAAACTGACATCGCCGCCGCGTCCCGCTAGCGTCGCCGCGATTCCCAAGGAGCCTCCATGCGCCACGCCCGCCTTCTCGCCCTGTCGTCCGCCCTCGGCGGGGTTCTGCTGCTGTCGGCCTGCGGCGGACTCGCGCCCGCCGAAACCGTCCCGGCGGCGCCGGCGCCGGTTCCGGCCGCGCACGCCCGGTTGATGGAGGATGTCCGCATCCTGTCCGCCGACGACATGCAGGGCCGCGACACCGGGGCCCCGGGCGGCGAGCGGGCGCGCGCCTATATCGTCGGCCGGCTGGAGGCGTTGGGCGTCGCGCCGCCGCCGATGGGGCGGCTGCAACCGTGGGAAATGCAGGGCCGCACCCGCGCCGGCCCGAAGACCTTCAACGGCGTCAATATCATCGGGCTGATTCCCGGCACGCGCGTGACCGACCGCTACATCGTCGTCACCGCCCACTACGACCACGTGGGCGTCAACGCGGAAGGCCAGGTGTTCAACGGCGCGGACGACAACGCTTCGGGCGTGGCGACCATGCTGGCCCTCGCGGCGGATCTGAAGCGCCAGGCGCCCGAGCACAGCGTGATGATCGTGGCCCTCGACGGCGAGGAGCACGGTCTGCTGGGCGCGAGACATTTCGTCGAGGCTCCGCCGGCGCCGCTCGAATCCATCGCCATGAACCTGAATTTCGACATGACGGCGCGGGCCGAGACCGACGGCAGGCTGTGGGTTACCGGGACCTACCAGAACCCGGCCTTTCGACCGATCCTGGAGGGTATCCCGGCCAATGGCGCCGTAGCCCTGGCGTTCGGCAAGGACACGCCCCAGGACACGGGTCAGGACAACTGGGTCGAATCCTCGGACCACGCGGCCTTTCACCGGGCCCAGGTCCCGTTCCTGTACCTGGGGGTGAACTATCACCCCGACTATCACCGGCCGTCGGACGATTTCGAACGGATCACCCCGTCCGTGTTCATCAGCGCCACCGAGTTGTCGATCGCCGCGTTCCGGGCGCTGGACGCCGGGCTGGACCGGTAGTCGCGCGCCCGGGACATCCGTAAAGATACGGGCTTGAAAAAGTCGCGCTCCAGCCGTCTGGTCCGGCGATCGGAGGCGCGCCCATGACAATCACTCATCGACCGACCCCGGATCTCGGCGCGGTTCAGAGAATACGGAAGGTTGCCGTGCTCGCGGCCCTTGTGGGGTTGGTGGGGCTGGCGCTGGTCACGCAGTCGATCGGCGGCGTCGACGGCGAATGGCACGAGCGGGTCGAACTGGCCGGCTTTGTCGCCATGATCGTGTCGATCGTCGGCCGGGCCTGGTGCTCGCTCTACATCGGCGGCCGCAAGAAGGCGGAGATCGTCGACCGCGGTCCCTATTCGATCAGCCGCAACCCGCTCTATGTCTTCAGCTACATCGGCGCCTTCGGCATCGGGGCCCAGAGCGGCAGCGTCACCATCGGTCTGGGCTTCGTCCTGGCGGCCATGGCCGTCTTCTACCTGACGGTGCGGCGCGAGGAGGCCTTTCTCGAACGGGAGTTCGGGGCCGTCTATGTCGCCTACAAGGCCCGCACCCCGCGCTTCTGGCCGCGGTTCTCGCTTTGGCGGGACGAGGAGCAGCTGACCATCCGGCCGACCCTGTTCGTGACGACGATTCGGGACGGGCTGGTCTTCCTGCTGGCCATCCCGGTGTTCGAACTGATCGACGCCGGCCAGGCGGCGCACTGGCTGCGGGTGGTCGCCTTGCTTCCCTGACGCTGGACACCGGCGCCCCGCCGTGATCGGAAGGACCGTTCAAGGAGCCGTAGAGATGCGCCGTTCAATCTGCCTCATCGCCTGCCTCGCGATCCTCGCGTCCTGCGAGCGATCGCCGGAACCGGCGGAAGCTCCCGCCGCGACGGCCTTCAGCTACGCCTCGACCGGCGACCTCTCCGGCTACTACATGCCGGCCAGCGATGTGCGCGTCGGCAAATGGAGCCTGGACCACGTCTTCGTGGGCCAGGCGGCCGAATTCCGTTTGTGGACCGGGGACGACAGCAGCGCGACGTTCGCGCCGGTCATGCTGCAGTTCGACGACGTCACCAGTCCGATGGTCCAGACCGAGCTCGGCGAGGCCCGCAGCGTCACGGCCCGGGTCCTGCCCACGCGCTACGCGGTCAGCGACGACCGCCTGCGGTTCGAGGGAACCTCGCCCGAGCTGGGCCGGGTCAGCTTCGAGGGCCGACTGGACCCGGGCGCGCTGGCGACCTCGCGCCGCAATCTGGGCGACGAGGGCGTGGTTCTGACCGGCACGCTGACCGCCGGGGGCCAGACGGTGCGCGACGTGCGCCTGCGCTGGTGGATGGGCGACTGAGGACGGCTCAACCGCCGTTGCGGATATCCAGCTTCAGTCCCATGGCCTCGGCCAGGGCCTTGCCGCGACGGCGCGTCTGCTCGCCCAGCAGGACGTCGGCGTAGCCCTCGCTGGCGGTCAGCACCAGGGCGCCGTCCTTCACCGTGGCGCGAGCGTTGACCAGCAGCTGCGGCGAGCGGCCGGACAGGTCGCAGGCCAGCCGGATCGCCAGCCCCAGCGCCCGGGCGCCCTGACGCTGGTCCTCGTTCAACAGCCGCGCCACGGTGGCGGGTTCCGGCGTCGCGGCCGAGCCGCCGTAGCGGGCGTTGACGGCGGTCGCCAGATAGGCGCGTTCGGCATGGGTCTGGCCCGGCACCGGCGCGCGCAGCACCTGGTCGAAGGCCAGTTCCACGCGGTGGTCGGGATGCAACCGGGCGCCGAGGTCGGCCAGACGGCAGGCGGCGTCGGCCAGCAGTGCGTCGCGGTCCCGGTCGAAGACGGGAGGCAGGGCGGCGACGAGGGGGGTGATCCAGCCGTTGAGCGCGCCGGAAAGGGTCGGCGAAATGCCTTGCCGGGCCCCCAGGGCCGAGCAACCGGCCAGCAGCGGGTCGGTCGAGGCGGTTTCCCTGTCCAGGGTCTCGAAAAGCAGGCCTTCGCGCACGCCCCAGGCCGACAGGACGATGCGTTTGAGGTCCAGCCGCTCGATCAGACCTTCGAGGACAAGGGCGGCATGGGGCAGGGTCTCGGCTCGCTTCTTCGACAGGCCCGGCCATTTTTCGAGCGAGGGTTTCGACTGGCGCGCGACCAGCCGCGCCGTGGCGAGAGCGTCCGCGGCGTCCATCGCATACTGATGGACGATGCGCAGCGGATGGCCGCTGACCTGCATCTGCACCTGCGCCAGCGTCCGCCAGGCTCCGCCGACGGCGTAGAGGGTGTCGGCCTTGTAGTCGCCGACGGGCTTGAGCCGTTTGGCGATCGCTTCGCGCAGGCGGTCGGCGTCGAAGCCCTTTTCGTCGGCGAGGGCGAAGGGGCCCAGCGGCAGGGTGACGCCCCGCCCGACCGTTCCACCCGAGACGCGCACCAGTTCGAGGCTGGACCCGCCCAGATCGGCCACGACCCCGTCGGCATGGGGGATGCCGGCCAGCACGCCGAGGGCGGCGTAGCGGGCTTCCTCCTCGCCGGTCAGCACGCGAATCCGGAGGCCGGTTTCGGCGGCGACCCGCTCGCAGAACGCGCCGCCGTCCCCGGCCTCGCGCACGGCCGCCGTGGCGGCGACGAAGGCGTGGGCCGGCCGGACGCCGTCGACCACCGCGGCGAACCGTTTCAGCGCCGTCATGGCCTGGGCCGCGCCGTCGACCGACAGCTGTCCGCTCGCGGCCAGATCCCGGCCCAGTCCGGCCAGGACCTTCTCGTTGAACACGGTCCAGATCGCGCGCCCTTCCAGCCGGTACAGGACCATGCGGACCGAGTTCGAGCCTATGTCTATGGCGGCGATGTCGCGCGGCGAACCGATGGCCGAGAGCAGGGCCTCGGGCATCAGCGCTTCTTCCGCGAAGGCTCGTAGCTGAGCTGGCCCGGCAGCGTCTTCACCTTGCGGCCACGGCCAGACAGGCTGGGGTTGGTCATGAAGTATTTGTGGGCCGAGAAGGGACGTTCGGGGTCGGCCGGCGCGACGCGGATGTAGGCCCCGTCGGCGGACAGGACCCAGCTCTGGGCGTCGTCCTTGAGATTGGCCACCATGATCTGGTCCAGCACCTGATCGTGCACCGTCGCGTTCAGCACCGGCGTCATCAGTTCGACGCGGCGGTCGAGGTTGCGGGTCATCCAGTCTGCGGACGAGATATAGACCTTCGCCTTGTCGTGCGGCAGGTCGCGGCCGTTGGCGAAGGCGATGATGCGGCTGTGTTCCAGGAAGCGGCCGACGATCGACTTGACGCGGATGTTCTCGCTGAGGCCCGGCACGCCGGGGCGCAGGCAGCAGATGCCGCGCACCACGAGTTCGATGCGGACGCCCCACTGGCTGGCGCGGTACAGGGCGTCGATGATCTGCGGATCCACCAGGGCGTTCAGCTTGACCCAGATCGCCGCCGGTTTGCCCTTGGCGGCGGCCGACATCTCCTTGCCGATCAGTTCGAGCAGCTTCGTCTTCATATTGAGCGGCGAGACGATCAGCTGCTCCAGTTCGTCGGGCTGGGCATAGCCGGTGATGTAGTTGAAGACCCGCCCGGCGTCGCGGGCCAGCACGGGGTCGGAACTGAACAGCGACAGGTCGGTGTAGATGCGCGCCGTGACCGGATGATAGTTGCCCGTTCCGAAATGGCAGTAGGTCTTGAGGCCCTCGCCCTCGCGCCGCACGACGACGCTGAGCTTGGCGTGGGTCTTCCATTCGACGAAGCCGAAGACGACGTGGACGCCCGCCCGTTCCATGGCCCGGGCCCAGCGCAGGTTGGCCTCCTCGTCGAAGCGGGCCTTGATCTCGACCAGGGCGGTGACGTTCTTGCCGTTCTCGGCCGCCTCGATCAGGGCGGCGACGATGGGGCTGTCCTTGGAGGTCCGGTACAGCGTCTGCTTGATGGCGATGACGTTGGGGTCGCGGGCCGCCTGGCGCAGGAACTGGACCACCACGTCGAAGCTCTCGAACGGGTGGTGGATCAGCATGTCCTTCTCGCGCACGGCGGCGAAGATGTCCCCGCCGTTGTCGCGCACCCGCTCGGGATAGCGCGGCTCGTAGCCCTTGAATTTCAGGTCGGGGTGACCCGAGGGGATCAGCTCGGCCAGCTGGGCGAGGCCCAGCATGCCGTCGATCAGCACCGTGTCCTGCGGCGCCGCATCCAGCTGACCGGTGATGAAGGTGCGCAGGTCCTCGGGCATCGAGGCCTCGATCTTGATGCGCACGACCGAGCCGAGACGCCGTTGCTTCAGCGCCTCCTCGAACTCCATGACCAGATCCTCGGCCTCCTCCTCGATCTCGATGTCGCTGTCGCGGATCAGACGGAAGACGCCGCGCTCCAGCACGTCGCAGCCGGGGAACAGATGGTCGATGAAGAGCGTCAGCAGGCTCTCAAGGGTCAGAAAACGCCTTTTTCCGGGCGTCGAACGCCCGTCGGTGGCCAGGGGCCAGAACCGCTTCACCTGGGTCGGCACGGGGACCAGGGCGTAGAGGGTGCGGTTGTCCGACCGACGCTTGAGCTTGAGCGCCAGCGAGAAGCCGAGGTTGGGCAGGAAGGGAAAGGGGTGGGCCGGGTCGATGGCCATGGGCGTCAGGACGGCGAACAGCCGGTTCAGGAATTCCGGCTCCAGCCGTTCGCGCTCGGTCTTGCTGATCTTGCCGGCGTCGACCACCTCGATGCCGGCGGCGGTCAGCTCCTTGCGCAGCTTGCGCCAGCGCCGCTGTTGTTCGGCCATCAGGGCGCCGGCGGCGACATTGACCTTGTCCAGCTGTTCGGCGGCGGTCAGGCCGTCCGCGGACAGCACCCGGACGCGTTCGCGCACCTGGCCTTTCAGGCCGGCGACCCGCGTCATGAAGAACTCATCCAGGTTGTTGGCCGAGATGGACAGGAAACGCAGGCGCTCGAGCAGCGGATGGCCCGGATTGGCGGCTTCCTCCAGCACCCGGCCGTTGAAAGCCAGCCAGGAGATCTCGCGGTTGAAGAAGCGGGCGGGCGAGGCCATCAGCTCTTCGGACAGATGGAGCTGGGGCGCCCGCGAGGAGGGGACCTCCTCGCCGGTGGTCGTGTCGCTGATCGCCGCGTCGGTCATGCCGCCGGTTCTGGCCCGACGCGGCGGCGGCTGCAACCTTGCCCGTTCACAAGAAAAAGCCGCCCGACCTTGCAGTCAGGCGGCGTTTCCTCCGTGTCCTGACGGTCTACCAGCTCCAGGCGTCGTAGATGACGTCGATGATGTAGCCGTCGTATTCGTCGATCAGATAGATGTGGTTGTCGACCAGCACCCAGCGCGTGCCCTCGGGCGGATAGCCGAGGCCGTAGGTGCGCCAGTCGTCCAGCCGGTAGCGCCAGAAGATCGACGGCAGGTAGTCGCCGACATGGTAGCGCTGGCCCCAATAGCTGCGCGGCACGCTGTAGTAGCCGTAGCCAGGCGCGAAATAGAAGCCGATGCGGAAGCCGTTGTAGCCCCTGAACCGCCGATCATTGCGCCACCAGCCGGACCCATGACGTCGGTTCCAGTCGCGCCGCCAATGGTCGCCGTTGAAGCGATTGCGGAACTCGCGATATTCGCGGCGGTCCTGACGCCGCTCCTGACGATCGTCGCGACGGTCCCGGCGGTCGTCGCGCCGGTCATCGCGCCTTTCCTGGCGGTCCTGCGGACGGTCGGGACGGTTCGGACGATCGGGCCTGTCGGGACGATCGGGGCGGTTGGGCCTGTCAGGACGGTCGGGTCGATCCTGACGATTTCCGCCGGCATTGCCGTCGGGCCAGCCGGGCCGATCCGGGCGGTTGGGCCTGTCAGGGCGGTCGGGCCGGTTGGGCCGGTCCGGCCGGTTTCCGCCGGCGTTGCCGTCGGGCCGGTTGGGGCGGTCGGGCCGATCCGGGCGGTCGGGCCTGTCAGGGCGGCCGGGCCGATCCTGACGGTTTCCACCGGCGCTCCCGTCCGGCCGATCGGGCCGATCGGGCCTGTCAGGGCGATCCGGTCGTTCCTGCCGGTTTCCGCCGCCGTTGTCGGCGTTCGGTCGATCCGGCCGGGCGGGCCGGTTCGGGCGGGCGGGGCGATCCTCGTCGCCGTTCTGTCGCGCGGCTCCGCGACGACCGCCGTCGCGCTCGCCGTCCTGGGCCAGCGCCGTCAACGGCGCGGCCGCCGGCAGGGCGAAGGACGCCACCGCGACCGCGACCATAAATGAGTGTTTCATTCCCGTATCTTCCCCGCACGCCCCTGTCAGACGGCTTGAGGTGAAAATCGCGCGTTTACGATGAACCGTGACTGAACGAACGGCGCGATCGTTCCGGACATGAAACGCCCCGCGCGCCGGAGCGCGCGGGGCGAAGGTTCGACCGCCGATCGCGGTCTAGTAGACGCCGGACAGGACGCTGGCGATCAGGCCGGTCGCGATGGCGATCATCACGATGTCATTGCCCGCGTGGACATAGCGATAGCCGCGGGGGGCCGGACGCAGGTTGTAGGCGTAGGGATCGCGCACATAGTAGCTGCGATAGGCCGAGGGCAGGTAGTGGCCACGTTGCCAGCGCTGGCCGTAGTAGCGCGGCTCGACCCGGTAATAGCCGTAGCTGGGCGCATACCAGTAGCCGCTGCGGGCGCCGCGGTAGTCGCGGAAGTCATTGCGGTCACGCCACCAGTCGCGGTCGTTGCGATCCCAGCGCTGGTCGCGGCGGAAATCCCGGCGGTCGTCGCGGCGTTCTTCCCGGAAGTCGCGGCGATCCTCGTGACGGTCCTGACGGTAGTCCCGGCGGTTGTCGTAGTCGCCCTGACGCCAGTCGCGGCGGTCGTCGCGGCGCTCCTGACGGAATTCGCGGCGGTCGTCCCGACGGTCCTCGCGATAGTCGCGCCGGTTCTCGCGGCGGTCTCCGCGGTTCTGGGCCTCGGCGGCCAGCGGCGCGGCGGTGGCCATCACCAGTCCGAGCACCGCGGCCTTGGCGAAGCGGTTCATGATCACTCTCCAGCTGAAGGGCGGCGACGGAAGCGGCCCGTTAATCATGAGCCGAAGGTCGTCGCGGGCGGATGAACTCTCCCTGAACGCGAATGTCAGATTTGGAAGCGGGGCATTGCGCGCCCGACATGATCGACCCACGCTGTGAGCCAGCTTCACGGGACGCATTTGCATGACCGCGCCGATCGAACTCTGGTACTGGCCCACCCCGAACGGCTGGAAGGTTTCCATCGCCCTGGAGGAGATGGGCGTCCCGTATGAGATGAAGCCGGTCAATATCGGCGCCGGAGAGCAGTTCGCGCCGGCCTTCCAAGCGATCAGCCCCAACGGACGCATGCCGGCCATCGTCGATCCGGACGGTCCGGACGGGAAGCCGCTGTCGATCTTCGAGTCCGGGGCGATCCTTCAGTATCTCGGCGTGAAGTCTGGTCGGTTCTATCCGCAGGATCCGCGCGGCAGGGCGGAGGTCGACCAGTGGCTGTTCTGGCAGGTCGGCGGCCTCGGGCCGATGGCCGGGCAAACGCATCATTTCCGCCAGTACGCTCCGGCCATCATCAAGGACCAACGTCAGCTCGCCTATGGCGTCCGTCGCTATACGGACGAGACCCATCGCCTGTACGGCGTGATGGAGCGGCGACTGGCCGATCGCCATTACCTGGCGGGCGACTATTCCATCGCCGATATGGCGGCATGGCCGTGGGTGCTGCCGGAGCTGCAGGGACAGAACCTCGACGAATTCCCCAACCTCAAGGCGTGGATGGCTCGGGTGGGCGCGCGGCCGGCCGTGATCGCGGGGCGGGCCCTGGGCGACGAGATGCGTCGGAGCCTCGCCGCGTCCGGCAAGGCGGCCGAAGCGGCGCGCAAGGTGCTGTTCGGACAACGCGCGCGGTAACCGTTCGTAAGCCTTCCGGTCACGTCCCGTTAGCAGGTGTGAATCAGGGATTTCCGAACTATTTCAGAGAGCTGAACAAGGGCGGAGTATTCGGTCGAACTGTACTGAAAAGGCCCTCGCGGCCCCGTGCCGTTAACTTTACCTTCAAACCGCGGGTATTTGATCGCGTCTCAGAGGTCGGGGCCAGAACGGCGCCGGTTCGGGAGATACGGTGATGAACGCGCAAGAAATGGCGCCCACGGTCAATGAAGAGCAGGGCCTGCCCCTGCCGACCGCCGACATGAGCGGCGACGACCTGTTCCGGCTGGGCATGATGTATTCGAGCGGTCAGGGCGGGTGCCCGATGGACCGCGTCTCGGCCCATATGATCTTCAACCTGGCCGCCATGAAAGGCTCCATCGAGGCGCGCGTCTATCGCCGCGAGATGAGCCAGGAGATGGAGCAGGACGAGATCGCCGAGGCCCAGAAGGCGGCCCGCCGCTGGATCGACGCGGGCGTGGTGTCGCTCGCGGCCTAGGCCGCTCGCTGCATCCTTGTTGGGCCGCGGTCATAAGGCTCCGCCTTGTCGACCCGACGCGGCCTGGCGCTTCGCGCACGCTCCGCGCTCAAGCAGCGAGCGACCGCGTCGCGAGCGCTAGCGCCCATCAGAACGACTGGTACTGCCCGCCGATGGCGTAGGTGAAGCCGACCGGCAGGGCGTTGCGGATCTGGGTGACGAAGTTCGCCACCTCGCCGAGGTTCGAGCGCGGCACGAAGATGATGTCGCCGCGCCGCAGGGCCACGACCTCGCCCCGCCGGGGCCGCAGGTCCACCGCCCGCATCATCCGCACCCCGCCCGGCCCGCGCCGGATCAGCGCCACCTCGCCCTGGCGGGCGGTCGGCAGGAAGTCTCCGGCCTGGATGATGGCCTGATAGGCGTCCAGATCGCCGTTCATCTCGATCATGCCCGGCGTGCGCACCTCGCCGCCGACCCAGACGCGGATCGGGCCGGCCGTCTTCAGGGTGACCTCGACCACGGGACGGCGCAGCTGGCTGGCGAAGGCCGCGGAGGCGTCGGCCTCGAGCTCGGCGATGGTCCGGTCGGCCGCCATGATCTGGCCGACCAGCGGCAGGGAAATCCGCCCGTCGGGGCCGACCCTTTGCGTCCGGGTCAGTTCGGCGGCGGTCGGCGTGGCGATCTCGATCTCGTCGCCGGGATACAGAACATATTCCGGCTCCATCTCGGTCCAGTCGGCGAAGCCGATCTCGGGAAAGGCGGTGCGGCCCACACTCTGGACGCGGGCGCCGCCGCCCGAAGTCTGCGGCAGGGGCATGCGCGAGTCGTAGTCGCCGCCGCCCAGGCCCGGGACGCCGCCGCAGCCCGTCAGCCCGCCAGCCCCGATCAGGCCGAGCAGCATCAGGCGGCGGTCGATGGACATGGGGACTCACTCCGCGAAAACAGCGTCGGGGGCAGGGTCGGCGCTTAGGGGTAATCAGTGGTTAACGCGTCCGGCCGATGCGTGCCGGGGCGGCGGCGCTTGATGAACAGATGCGCCCCGGATAGGCCAGACTGCGGATATCCCTGTGAGGGGTTCCCGCGTGTTCGCCCGCCACGATCAACCGCCTTCCGGAGTCTGCAATGTCCCGCGCCTCTCTCGCCATCGCCGCTGCGGTCGCCGTTCTCGCCACGACGCCCGCCGTCGCCCAGGATCACGCCCACGGCCCCGCCCATGCCGCGGGCTCCGTAGCCGCGGAAGCGGCGGACGCGGCGACGGTCGTCGACGCCTTCCATGCCGCGCTCAAGGCCGGCGACACGGCCGCCGTCCTGGCCCTGCTGGCTCCGGAGGTGATGATTTTCGAGGAAGGCGGCGCGGAGCGGTCCCGCGACGAATATGCGTCCCATCATCTGGGTTCGGACGCCGCCTTCGCCGCCGCCTCCGAGGCCGTCGTGGCGCGGAGATCGGGCTGGGCCGACGGCGATGTCGCCTGGATCGCCAGCGAGGGCCGCACGACGGGACAGTTCAACGGGCGCGCCGTGGATAGGCTGACGACCGAGACCATGGTGCTGAAGCGGCACGCTGACGGCTGGCGCATCCACCACATCCACTGGTCATCGCGCGCGCCCAGCCAGGCGCACTAGCCAGGTCACATGGCCGACGGCGGGGCGAGCGTGCCCATCACCGCCACGACGGCCAGCAGCAAGGCCCCGGCCAGCGTCTCCGCAAGGACGCTGTGTCGGAGCCTTTGGAACGCCGGTCGGGGATCCTGGCCGCCCGCCAGAGCCGAACCCAGGGCCGGCGTGAGGCGGAAGCGGTTTCGCGCGGCCAGGGCGAGCATCAGGGCGAACAGCGCGAGTTTGGCGATCAGAAGCTGACCATAGGGGCTGGCGCCGATTTCCATGACGCGGGCCGGACCGACCAGGAACCAGCTGTTCACGAGGCCGGTCAGGACCAGCAGGACAACGGCGAGGGTCCCCAGACCGGAGAAGCCGTCCAGGGCGCGATGGATCGCCAGGTCGTCCGGTCCGGTCCGGCGCAGCAACAGGATCGTCAGGGCGGTCAAGGCCCCCAGCCACAGGGCGGCGGCGGCGGCATGAACAATGTCGGCCGTCAGATGAACCAGCCCGCCGGCGCCGTCGGTCGCGGCGCCGTGACCGGTCCATGCGAAACTGGCGACGACGGCCAGTCCGGTCGTGGCCGTCAGGGCCCAGAGCGCCCGGCCCGGTCTCATGGCGAGGATCGCGGCAAGGCCGAGAAGGGCGAGGCCGGCCCGGGCGGCCATGGCCATGCCCAGCGCCGTGCCGGTGACCATGAAGGACAGCGAGGCGGGCCTGACGGCTTCGCTCAGCGACCCGGCCATGACGGCGGTCTGGGCCACCAGGGCGGCGAGAGAACCGAGCGCGACGACGCCGGCCGCGACGAACAGGGCGGCGCGAGCCTGGATCAGGTTTGGAACTGCGGGGGCCCCGAAACTGTGAAGCAGGAACAGCGGCGCGCCGAAGAGGACGACGGCGCTGCTGTACTGAAGCCAGCGGAGCAAGATGACCGCGGCTTCCAGCACGCCGTCAGCGCACCGAGAAGGTGTAGGAACCCGTCATGCGGTGGCCGTCGCCCGACGCGATGCGCCAGTCCACACGGTAGGCGCCGGCCGCCAACGGACGCGCCAGAGTCCCGGTCAGGGTCCTGCCGTCCTCGGCCACCGAGGTGCGCACCGCGATCTTCTCGCCCGCCGCGTTGACGACGTCGAAGCCGGAAAACGCCGCAACGGTGCGTTCGCTGAAGGTCAGGCTGAGCGACCGGGTCGCGGCCACTGTCGAATTGGGCGCCGGGGTCGCGCTGACCAGCCGGGCGTGGGCCGCCGCCGGCCCGGCGGCGAAGGTCATGACCGCCGCCACGGCGATCAGCGGCGCGGGGTTGAAGCGAGGCATATCCAGTCTCCGCCATGGCCGGTGCGGCCGTGTACTCTTTTACGCGCCGGACGGGCGCTTCCCTCATCAAGGACGATCGCGGTCGATTCAGGGGTCGGCCGCCTCACCTGACCGGGCCGTCCGCGCGCCCGGGTGCGGTCGGAGAGTTTCGCGACCAACCATTCCCTACCGCCTTGCCGACGTCAACGCGCCGTCCGGGCCCTGGGCCAAACGAGATCTGCCCGGATTGTGAACGCTCACAATCTGTGCTCTCCTTGGCTCAGGAGGCGGAGTCCTCGGGGAGGAAGGCGGCAAAGACGCGTTGTGCGGGAAAACCGGGTTCATCGCGTCCATCGCTGCCGACACCCCGGCGTCATTTGAGCCCGCTGTCCGACCGGAGGACGAAATGCGCAGTTCAGTCTCGGCCCTGGCCCTGGTCGTGTCAGCGGGCGTCGCCCTCGGCTGGCCCGCCGCGGCCCAAACCCCGGCCGGTTCTCCCGACGCCGCGGCGACGGCCAGGGCGACGCCCGCGCTCTGGCCCATGGCCGGCTCCCCGGAGGCCATGAGCGATGCGGCCACCGAGGCGTTCGTCACCGAACTGATGGGGCGGATGACGGTGGAGGAGAAGGTCGGTCAGACCATTCAGGCCGACATCGGCTCGATACGGCCAGAGGATTTGCTGCAGTATCCACTCGGATCGATCCTGGCCGGCGGGAATTCCGGCCCCGGCGGCGAGGAGCGGGGCGACCCCCAGGGCTGGGTGGACCTTGCGCGGGCGTTCCGCGCCAGTGCGGCGGCGCGGCCCGGCGCCCGCGTGCCGTTGATCTTCGGCATCGACGCCGTGCACGGGCACAACAATGTCGTCGGCGCGACCATCTTCCCGCACAACATCGGCCTCGGCGCGACCCGCAACCCTGCCCTGATCGGGCGCATCGGGGAGGCGACCGCGCTGGAGGTGGCCGTCACCGGCGCCGACTGGACCTTCGGGCCGACCCTGGCCGTGCCGCGCGACGATCGCTGGGGCCGCGCCTACGAGGGCTATTCCGAAGACCCTGAGGTGCAGCGGGCCTATGCCGGCCCGTTGACGCTCGGACTGCAGGGAGAACTCCGGCCCGACCGGCCCCTCGAGCCGGGCCGGATCGCGGGGTCCGCCAAACATTTCCTGGCCGATGGCGGCACCGCGGGAGGACGCGACCAGGGCGACTTCAGGGGCGCGGAACAGGAGCTGATCGACATCCATCTCGGCGGCTATGTGCAGGCCATCGACGCCGGCGTGCTGTCGGTCATGGCCAGCTTCTCTGGCTGGAACGGGGTCAAACACACCGGCAATGCGACGTTACTGACGGACGTGTTGCGCGGACCACTGGGCTTCGACGGCTTCGTGGTGTCGGACTGGAACGCCCATGGCCAGTTGCCGGGCTGCTCCAACGAGAGCTGCGCCGCCGCCTTCAACGCCGGCATCGACATGTTCATGGCCCCGGACAGCTGGCGGCCGCTTTACGAGAACACCCTGGCGCAGGTCCGCTCGGGCGAGATTCCGATGGCCCGGCTCGACGAGGCCGTGCGCCGCATCCTGCGGGCCAAGGTCAAGACCGGCGTGTTCCGCGAAGAGCGGCCGGTCGAGGGCCAGCTTCAGCATCTCGGCTCGCCTGCCCACCGGGCGCTGGCCCGCCAGGCGGTGCGGGAATCGCTGGTGCTGCTGAAGAACGAAGGCGGCGTGCTGCCTATCGCGGCGGGCGCGCGGGTGCTGGTGGCCGGCGGGGCGGCGGACGACATCGGCCAGGCGGCGGGCGGCTGGACCCTGAGCTGGCAGGGCACGGGCAACGTCAACGAACACTTCCCGGGCGGGCAGTCGATCTGGGCGGGACTCAATGAGGCGGTCGCCGCTGCGGGCGGCGAGGCGACCCTGAGCCCCGACGGAACCTTCGCCGAGCGGCCGGACGTGGCCATCGTGGTGTTCGGCGAAACTCCTTACGCCGAGTTTCTCGGCGACCTGCGCACCCTGGACTTCGTTCCGGAGGAGCCACTGTCCATACTGCGGCGGCTCAAGGCCGCGGGCGTGCCCACCGTCTCGGTCTTCCTGTCGGGCCGGCCGATGTGGGTTAACCCCGAGATCAACGCCTCCGACGCCTTCGTCGCCGCCTGGTTGCCGGGGACCGAGGGGGGCGGGGTCGCGGACGTCCTGATCGGGGACGCGGACGGCGCGGCGCGGCACGACTTCTCGGGCGTCCTGTCTTTCAGCTGGCCCCGTGACGCCGCCGGCCAGCCCCTGAATCGCGGCGAGCCGGGCTACGACCCGCTGTTCGCCTACGGCTATGGCCTGAGCTACGCGCGGCCGGCCGTGGTGACTATCCTGTCCGAGGAGTCGGGAGTGACCTCCGCCGCCGGCGGCGCGGACCAGTATCTTGTCAGTGGACGGATCAATCCGCCCTGGTCGCTGATCCTCGAGGACTCCGGCGGGCAGACGCGGCTGGGCGGCGAGGCCGCCGCCGAAAGTCCGCGCGGCGGGGTTTCGGTGCGGGCGGTCGACGACCTCGCCCAGGAGAGCGGCCGACGGCTGACCTTCACCGGTCCGGCCCGCGCCGTGATCTGGGGGCCGCCGGTCGATCTGCGTCGCGAGATCAACGGCGACCTGGCCCTGAGCTTCCGCTACCGGATAGACGCGGCGCCGGCCGGGGCGCTGTCGATCGGGTTCGGGGACGTGCTGGTGGATCTGACCGACGAACTCGCCGCCGGGCCCGCGGGGGAATGGCGCATCCACAAGGTCCGGCTGTCCTGCTTCGCCGAGCCTGGGCCGGAGGCGATCGAGTCGCCTTTCGTACTGGCCAGTTCCGGCCCGGCGACAATCTCCGTGTCGGAGATTCGGCTCAGCGCGGACGTGGGCCCCGCCAACTGCCCGGCGACCTAGCAACAACGGGCGGAGCGATTGAAAATTCAAGCATTCACGGGATCAAAACGAACCATTGTGAACGCTCTCAACCTGTGCTTAGCTTGATATCAGAAGGCGGAGACCTTCGAGGTAGGAAACCCAGGAGCGCGCCCGTTCGCGGACGTGAAACACCGCGCCGCCGATACTGCGGCGCTGCGGCGGCGGCGGAGTCCGCAGCCGCCGGTCCCCTGCGCCTGCCTCGGCGGCCCCCGTTTCGACCACGAGGGTTTTTAGCGGCGAAGAGGGGGAAGTTCGATGAGAGTGAACCGTGCGATCTGGCTGGGGGCCCTGATGGCCAGCAGCGCGCTTTCGGGTCCGGTCCTGGCGCAGGACCCTGGCGATGCGCCGGCGACCGAGATCGACGAGGTCATCGTCACCGGCATCCGCCGGTCGCAGGAGCAGTCGATCGACATCAAGCGGGACTCGACCGCGATCGTCGACGCCATCTCCGCAGAGGATATCGGCAAGCTGCCGGACGTCACCGTCGCCGACGCGCTCCAACGGATCGCGGGCATCCAGGTGCAGCGCAACGCGGGTGAAGGTTCGACGGTGAACATCCGCGGTCTGCCGCAGGTCGTGACCCTTCTGAACGGCGAGCAGTATCTGAGCGCCGGCAACCTGGGCACCGCCCAGCCGAACCTCAACGACGTGCCGTCGCAGCTGATGAGTTCGATCGTCGTCTTCAAATCGATGGACCCGCGCAACGCCCTGTCCGGGATTTCTGGCACCATCGACCTGCGCACCCGGCGTCCGTTCGACTTCGATCACGGAACCACGGTCGCCCTGACCCAGGAGTACGCCACCGGCGAGGACACCGGCGAGGACGACTATCTGTTCAACGGCCTGCTCAACTGGCGGACCGACGGCTTCGGCGTGATGGTCTCCGGTGTCGTGAGCCAGGCCAATCTCGGCAACAACTATTCCGGCGTCAGCGGCGGAGTCTTCGGCAACAACGACTGGGGCGGCGCCGGCGACAACTGGATCGCGCCCCATGGCTACGACAGCTTCCGGCGGGTGGTCGAGCGCGACCGCTACAGCCTGAACGGCGCCCTGCAATGGGAGATCGGTGAGGGCCTGACCCTGACCGGCGAGGCCTTCTATACCAACCAGAAGGAATACAATCGGGCGGCGGGCCTCAACATCTCCAACCGCTGGAGCGCGCTGGGATGGACCACTCCGACGGTGTCCGAACCCACCGGCGTCAACGGCGGCAATGGCCAGCCGTGGCTCGATGTCGAGGAATATGACCTCGACGTCTGGTGGATGAACTCCTTCACCGTGAACCGGGTCACCGAGACCGAATCGACGAACCTCAACCTGGAGCTCGACTACGACAACGGCGGGCCGTTCCGCGTCTCGGCCCGCGTGATCCATGCGGACGCCGATCTGCTCAGCATGAACGGCCAGGTGCAGGGCGATCTGTCGAACTGGCAGTATTCGCCGGACCGGCAGTTCACCCTGTTCCGCGATCCGAACGACCGTACGCGCGGACCCTTCTACCCGGCCTCGATCGCGGCCCTGTACCCGGCCTCGCAGTATTCCAACGGCGTCGTCGGCTCGAACGGGGGCCGCTACATCAACCCCAATCCGCTGGGCATCGGCGAGGACCCGCTGGTCCATCTGGACATCGGCGGATCGAACACCGTCTGGAGCCGGTTCGACCAGCCGATCGCGGGCGGTCTCGGACCCGGGCACACGCTGACCGACTATATGTCGAACCTCGACAGCTACGCGGTGGCCGCCTTCTCGTCCGAGGGCAACCAGCGCAACGAGTCGAGCCTGGACGTGGCCCGCGTCGACGGCTCCTACGACTTCGACGCGCCCTTGCTCGGCTTTATCACCCGCATCGACATGGGCGGACGATTCTCCGAGCGAGAAGTGGAAATCGAGAATTTCCATCTGTTCTCGGACTTCTACGCGGGCAACGGCGCCACGAATCCGAACGGTTGTTCGGCCCAGTGGAAGGCCATCGACGTGGTCATGAACCAGAACCAGTGCCAGGCGGGCGAGATGGTGTCCAACCCGGCATTCAACCCCCTGCTTCCGGTCGGCGCGACACCCGGCAACTGCGGCGGCGGCGCTCCGAACACGCCCACCTGCTTTCAGGGCTATACGGTCAACCGGCCGACAAAGCTGAACGAGCACAACAACGTCTATTTCCTCGACAGCTACGGCTCGATCACCCGGGGCCTGCCCGGCGTGTGGGTCATCGACCCGCGGGATTTCGACGACGTCACCGCCTTCCAGCAGAGGGTGTTCGGCAGCGCCTATCCGGTCATCATCCCGGGCAACAGCTATGACGTCGCCCTGGTCGAACAGAGCGTCTACCTGACCTCCGGAATCGAGGTCGGCGCGCTGCACGGCGACATCGGCCTGAAGGTGATCCGCACCGAGATGGACGTGCGACAAAACCTGACCGGGGAAACCCGCAACTACGGCGACACCAACCTGGACGTCGGGGACACCTTCTCGAGCCGGAGCTATTACGACTACCTGCCGTCGGTGAATCTGGCCTGGGACTTCAGCGACCGGCTCAGGCTGCGGGGCGCGTTCAACAAGACCATGATCCCCCTCGACCTGGGCAACTATGGCGGCGGCGTCACGATCCAGACCGCCGATTCGCTCGGGCCCACGCCTGCTGATCCGACCGCCCCCCCGGTCGGCGTGCGCCGGGTCACCGGAGCGAGCGCCAACGGCAACCCTGACCTCAATCCGTGGCGTTCGGACAACTACGACCTGAGCCTGGAGTACTATCTCGGCCGCGGGACCCTGTTCAACGTCGCCCTGTTCAAGCTGAACATCGAGAGCTTCGTGACCCGCGCCACGGTTCTCGACGGCGAGTTCCCCGACCAGGACGGCGTCATCCGTCGCATCGTGCCGGTGAATCGGCCGGTCCAGGGGGAGGGCGGGGAACTGCAGGGGATCGAGCTGGGCGCCAAGATCGCGCTGAGCGACTTCCTGCCCGAAGGCGGCCTTCTGTCGAACTTCGGTTTTGACGGCAGCTTCACCTTCTCGGACAGTTCGCAGAACGCGACCAACCTGTCCGGCGAGGATCTGCCGTTCCCGGACAATTCCAAATACCAGCTGAACGCGGCCGTCTGGTACCAGGACGACCGGCTGCAGGCCCGCGTCGCCTACAACTACCGCACCCCGCGACTGTCGGGCACGTTCGGGCAGATCCCGATCTATCAGGACACCGCCCAGTATCTGGACGTGAACGTCACCTATGAGGTGAACGACATCGTCAGCATCTATCTGAACGGGTCGAACGTCCTCGGCGAGATCGAGGAGTACTATCTGGAGTTCGAGGACGGGGCCCAGCAGTTCCACTCGCGCAACCAGTTCGAGCCGCGATACTCCGTGGGCCTTCGCGCCCGGTTCTAGCTTCCCCTGAAGACCTGGCCGGCGGCGGAGACGTCGCCGGCCGACTTTTCAGACGGCCTTTTGGGTGCAACCTTCCCTGATGGACCCGGATTCCCGCATCCGAAGCGTGATCATCGTCGGCGGCGGCACCGCCGGCTGGATGACGGCGGCGGCCCTCGTCCAGCATTTCCGCGGAACCCCGCTCAGGATCACGGTGGTGGAGTCCTCCGGGATCGGGACCATCGGCGTCGGCGAAGCCACCATCCCGACGATCCGCCGCTTCTACGCCCGGTTGGGGCTGAGCGACGCGGAGGTGATGCGGGCGACCGGCGCCACCTGCAAGCTCGGGATCCGCTTCTGCGACTGGTCGGAACCCGGCTCGGATTTCATCCATCCGTTCGGCCTCTACGGCCAGGACCTGAAGGGGATCGGCTTCCATCACTTCTGGCTCGCCGATCGCGAGCGGGGCGAGACCGCCCCGATCAGCGCCTATTCCCTAGGAGCCTCCCTGGCGAAAGCCGGACGATTCGTCACGCCGTCGCCGCATCCCCCTTCCAGCCTGTCGGTGTTCGACTGGGCCCTGCACCTGGACGCCACGGCCTTCGCCCAGCATTTGCGCGCCTATGCCGAGGCCGGCGGATGCACGCGGATCGACGCATGCATCCAGGGCGTGGACCTGCGGCCCGAGGACGGCTTCATCAAGGGCCTCGTGCTGGACGACGACCGGCGGATCGAGGCTGACCTGTTCATCGACTGCTCGGGCTTTCGCGCCCTCCTCATCGGCGAGGCGCTGGCCGAGCCGTATGAGGACTGGTCCCGGTGGCTGTTCTGCGACGCCGCCTTCGCGGTGCAGAGCGAGAACGCCCCGGGCGACGAGCCGCCGCCCTTCACGCGGGTGACGGCCCGGCCGTCCGGCTGGCAGTGGGGCATCCCGCTGCGCCATCGCGCCGGCAACGGCATCGTCTTCTCCAGCCGCCATGTCACCGACGAGCAGGCCCTCGCGGACCTGACGCCGAACCTGATGGGACGTCCGCTGACGGAGCCCCGACGCATCGGCTTCCGTCCCGGCCGCCGCCGCCGCGCCTGGGTGAAGAACTGCGTCTCGATAGGCCTGTCGTCGGGTTTCCTCGAACCGCTGGAGAGCACCTCCATCGCCCTGATCGAGACCGCGATCGACCGGCTGAAAAGTCTATTCCCGGATCGCGGGTTCGCGACGCCGGTCCTCGACGAGTTCAATGACCAGACGGCCCGCGAGATGGAACGGACCCGGGACTTCGTGATCCTGCACTACAAGCTGAACGGTCGCGATGAGCCGTTCTGGCGTGACTGTCGCGAGGCCGCCATTCCGGAGACGTTGCAGCGCAAGCTCGACCTGTGGAAGGCGCGCGGAGAGTTCGTCCGCTACCGCTGGGAGATGTTCCACCCGGCCAGCTGGCTGGCGATATACGCCGGCTTCGGAGTCTGGCCGGACGGCTACGACCCGGCCGTCGGCGCCCTCGACCCGGACCAGCTGTCCCGCAGTCTCGCCGCGATGCGCCAGGCGGTCGCCGACGCCGTGGCCCGCGCCCCCGCCCACGCCGAATTCCTGTCTTCCCTCCAGCCTCCGGTCGCCGCATGAACCCACCCATGGACCCGGCCGCCCGCCGTCCGTTGCGAAAGCTGTGCATCGTCGGCGGCGGCACGGCCGGCTGGATCGCGGCGGCCGTGATGGCAGAGCATTTCAAGGGCAAGCTGTTCGACATCGAACTGGTCGAATCCGACGCCATCGGCACGATCGGCGTCGGCGAGTCCACCGTGCCGCCCTTCCTGCAACTGCTCGCCAAGCTCGGAATCAACGAGCAGGAATTCGTCCGGGAGGTCGGGGCCAGCTTCAAGCTGGGCATCGAGTTCCGCGACTGGTCCGAAAAGGGCGAGCGCTATTTCCATCCTTTCGGCGGCATCGGCGCGCCGGTCGGGCTCAGCGACTTCTACCAGGTGTGGCTGAAGGCGAAACGGCACGGCTACGCCGCCGGGCTGCAGGACTTCGCTCCGGCCAGCGTCATGGCGCGCGAGGGCCGGTTCACCCTGCCGTTCAAGGTCCCGAACACGCCGATCGCCGGCGCCAGCTACGCCCTGCACGTGGACGCCACCAGGGTGGCCCGCTACCTGCGCACCTATGCCGAGGCGCGCGGGGTCAAGCGCACCGAGGGCATGGTCGACGCGGTGGTGACACGGCCGGACGGCTTTGTGGAGCGGCTGCAGCTGAAGGACGGCCGCTCGGTCGAGGCGGATTTCTTCATCGACTGCTCGGGATTCCGCGCCCTGCTGATCGGCAAGGCGCTGGGCGTCGAGCACGAGGACTGGTCGCACTGGCTGTTGTGCGACCGCGCCATCGCGGTCCAGACCGAAAACGTCGGCCCTCCGGCGCCATACACCCTGGTGCACGCCCAGGATCACGGCTGGCGCTGGCGCATCCCCCTGCAGCACCGGACCGGCAACGGTCACGTCTTCTCGAGCCGCCACCTGAGCGACGACGAGGCCACGGCTGTCCTGATGGCCCAGGTCGAGGGCGAGCCGGTCGCCGCGCCGATGGTGGTGCCGTTCAGGACGGGGATGCGCAAACAGATCTGGAGCCGGAACGTGCTGTCGCTCGGCCTCGCCGGGGGCTTCATCGAACCCCTCGAATCCACCGCGATCCACCTGATCTATCGCGGCATGGACTTCTTCTTCCGCTATCTGCCCGACGCCGACTGCGACCAGAATCTGATCGACGAGTACAATCGGCGGATGACCGCGGACTATGAGGAGATCCGCGACTTCGTCATCCTGCACTATTGCACCACCCGGCGTGACGACACGGCCTTCTGGCGGGAATGCCAGACCATGGAGCTGCCGCCCTCGCTGCAACGCAGGATCGACCTGTTCAAGGTCAACGGCTCGCTGGCGGAGGGCCTCGACGAGCTGTTCCGCGACGTGAATTGGCAATCGATCCTGGACGGCATGGGCGTGGTTCCCCGCAGCTGGCATCCGCTGGTGGACCGAATCCCGTTCGCGCGCGTTCCGGCGGAACTGGAGGCCGCGCGGGAGGGGCTGGCCCAGCTGGCGGCCCGACTGCCGACGCATGCCGAGTTCCTCGCCGCCCATTGCGCCGCCGAGCGGCCCGCACCGACGGCCTTGTCGGCATGAGGCCGGTCGCTTGCCGGGGGACGGTCAAGCCTGACACAATGCCGGGGACCGTAAGGGTCGGGGGCTGAACCGTTGCGCCGCGCCGTCACCATCAAGCATGTGGCCGCCGAGGCCGGGGTGTCGCTGCAGACCGTTTCGCGCGTCATCAACAACGCCCCGAACGTGCGGCCGCAGGTGCAGGCGCGAGTCCACGCCGCGATCGCCAGGCTGGGCTACGTCCCGAGCATCGCCGCCCAACGCATGGGCGGTTCGCGCTCCTATCTGCTGATGGCCTTGAACGACCGCGACCGGACCATAGACGCCTGGCGGTCGGGGGAGGGGACGGACTGGGTCGACCAGATGCTGCTGGGCGGCATGCTGAGGTGCGCCGAGTCCGGCTACCGGATGATTTTCGAGCTCATCGACACCCATTCGTCCCAGGTCGAGCGAGAGGTTCAGGCGGCCCTGTCGGCCCTGCATCCCGACGGGGTGATCCTGACGCCGCCGCACTCCGACAACCCGCTGATCACCGGGTTGCTGGTCCGGCAGGGGCTGCCTTTCGCCCGGATCGGGTCCGAGACGCCGGGGCCGGGCTTCGCCATCTCGATGAACGACGCCGGGGCGGCGGAGGCGGCGACCGGCCATCTGCTGGACCTCGGCCATCGCCGGGTCGGCTTCATCACCGGAAGCGACGAATACGCGTTGAGCGCGGCGCGCCTCGCCGGCTATCGCCTTGCGCTGACATCCCGTGGCCTCGAGATCGACGAGGCCCTCATCGGGAGCGGCGACTTCACCTATGGCTCCGGCGAGATCGCCGCCCGGCAAATGCTGGCCCTGGCGCAGCCGCCCACCGGCATCGTGGCCAGCAATGACCAGATGGCGCTGGCGACGCTCGCCATCGCCAAGGCGTCGGGCCTGTCAGTGCCCGACGATCTCTCGATCGTCAGCTTCGACGACACGCCGATCGTGCGTTTCAGCCACCCGCCGCTGACCGCCGTCGTCCAGCCGATCGCCGCCATGACCGCGGCGGCGGCCGACCTCCTGATCCGCGCCAAGTCCAAGGCGGCGGATCTACCGGAACAGATGGTGACCCCATTCGGCTTCGCCGTTCGAGGTTCGACCGCACGGCCGCGCTGGTGACCGCCGCCGCCGGTTCGGGCGAACCTCGTCGACCGCCCGCCTGGTTGCTGCTGTACGCCCTCGCCTGGGGAGGCGGGGTGGTTGCCTATACGCCGCTGCTGACGCTGCTCCTGCCCCTGCGTATCGCCGCGCTCGGGCTCGAGGACAAGGTCGGCGGCCTGTCCCTGGCCGTCCTCGCCGGGGCGGTGACCGCCAGTATCGCCAATATCGCCGCCGGCGCCCTCAGCGACCGATTCAGCCGCGGCCCGGGAGGCCGGCGCCCCTGGGTCGTCGCGGGCCTCGCCGCCACCGCCATGGCCTATGCCCTGGTCGGCATGGCGGACACCCTCCTCGGAATTCTCGCCGCCGTCGCCATGTTCCAGGCGGGGCTCAACCTGATGCTCGCGCCCTTGGCGGCGTTGGCCGCCGACGAGGCGCCGGACGCGCAGAAGGGGCTGCTGGGCGGGCTGATGGGCGCCGCCTATCCGCTGGGCGCGCTCAGCGGAGTCGTGGTCATGTCGGCGTCGTCCCCCGAAGCGCGACTGGCGGTGACGGTCGCCATCGCAGCCATCCTGATCACGCCGTTTCTGCTGATCTTCCGTGATCGGGCGGCGGCGACCCCGCCCGCAGCCCACACGACCGCCGTTCGGGCCGGACGGGCGCGTGATCTCGCCGCAATCTGGGGCGCGCGACTGCTGGTCCAGATCGCCGGCGCCATCCTGTTCGCCTATCTCCTCTACTATTTCGAGACCGTGGAAGTCGCCGGAGAACGGCTCGACGCCGACCGCATGGCGGTTCGGGTGGCGTGGCTGAGCGGCGTCGTCGCGGCCGTGACGGTCCCGTTGTCGATCCTGCTGGGCCGCTGGTCCGACCTGGTCCGGGCGCGCAAGCCTTTCCTGCAGGGCGCGGCCCTGGCCTCGGCCGTCGGCCTGGTTCTGATGGCGCTCTTTCCCGACTGGGGCGTCGCGGCCTGGGGCTACGGCCTGTTCGCGACCAGCAGCGCCATCTTCCTGGCGCTGCAGTCGACCTATGCGATGCAGCTTCTGCCATCGCCCGAGCACCGGGGGCGGGATCTGGGCGTACTCAATCTGACCAACACCCTGCCGGCGATCCTCGGGCCCGGTCTGGCCTATGCGACCGTTGGAGCGGGCGGGTTTCGCCCCTTGATGTTGCTCCTTGCGGGCCTGGCCGTCCTGGCGGCGGTGCTTATGAGCGTTGTGCGGGAGCGATAGCGGACCGCCCGTCGAAGCGGCTTCACGTCCGGGGCCGCAACCCGGCGCGGGTCAACGGCCGAGCAGAGGTCCCACCAGCTGGATGGCCGCGAGCAGCAGGATCAGGACGCCGATCAGCCAGGAAAAGGGCTGTACGGGCAGGACCCGGGCGATGCGGGCGGCCAGCGGCGCGGCGATGACCCCCCCGGTGACCAAGCCCGCGACCGAGGTTCCGTACTGCCTCAGGTCTTCAAGGTCCCGCCAATGACCCGTGGCGAGGGCGACGATGAAGGTGGTCGAAACGGCCGCCGCGACGACGGCCTCGGCGGCGTTACCCGTGCCGACGGCCTGACGTGGCGGTTCGCCGGCGCTGACCAGGGTCGTCGTCACGGTCGGCCCCCAGCCTCCGCCGCCCAGTGCGTCGAGAAAGCCGCCCACCAGGCCAAGCGGCGCGGCGCCCCTGATCGGCACATGGCGAAGCCGGATTTCCCGGGTCGATCTGACAAGGATGATCACTCCCATCAGTGCGAGCCATCCCAGCACCCAGGGCTTGATCTGGTCGCCATCCACCGATGTCAGGAAGACGCCGCCGACCACGCCGCCGATCACGCCTCCGAGGGCCAGCGGCCAGAACAAGGACCAGCGGACGTTGCCGTGGGTGAGATGGGACAGGCCCGATGCCGTTCCGGTGAACACCTTGGCCGCATGGACGCTGGCCGAGGCGACGGCCGGCGGCGTGCCCAGGCTGAGCAGCAGGGTCGAGGAGATCACGCCGAACGCCATGCCGAGCGCCCCGTCGACGATCTGGGCGGCGAAACCGACGGCCGCGAACAGCAGGAAATCCTGCATTCAGGCGATCGCCCGACCGGGCGTCAGCCAGTCCGGCGTCGGCAGACCGCGCGCCGACAGATATTCCACATTGAACAGCCGCGAGGCATAGCGGATGCCCGGGTCGCACAGCAGGGTGACGATGGTCTTGCCGGGGCCAAGCTCGCGGGCGAGCCGCGCGGCGCCGACCAGGTTGACGCCGCTCGATCCGCCCAGGGAAAGGCCTTCCTCCTGGACCAGATCGAAGATGACCGGCAGAAACTCCGCGTCCTCGATCCGGAACGCGTGGTCTGGCGTGAAGCCCTCGAGATTGCCGGTGATCCGGCCCACGCCGATGCCCTCTGTGATCGAGGAGCCCTCGGACTTCATCTCGCCACGGGTGAACCAGCTGTACAGCGAGGCGCCGGCCGGGTCGGCGAGGGCGACCTGGATTGCCGGATTCCGTTCCTTCAGGAAGCTTCCCACCCCCGCCAGGGTGCCGCCGGACCCGACGACGCTGACGAAGCCGTCGATGCGGCCCTGGGTCTGCGCCCATATCTCCGGGCCGGTTCCTTCGTAGTGGGCGAGCCGGTTGGAGACGTTGTCGAACTGGTTGGCCCAGAAGGCGCCGTTCGGGAGTTCGGCGTCCAGTTCGCGCGCCAGACGCGCCGAGTGATGGACAAAATGGCCGGGGCTGGAGAAGGGCGCCGCGTCCACCTCGACCAGCCGGGCCCCGAGCGCCCGCAAGGCCAGCTTCTTCTCCTCGGACTGGGTGCGCGGCATGACGATGACGGCCGGATGGCCGAGCGCGGCCCCGACCAGGCTCAGACCGATCCCGGTGTTGCCGGCGGTGCCTTCGACGATGGTCCCGCCGGGACGCAGTTCGCCGGACGCCCGCGCTCGCTGGACGATGGACAGGGCGGCGCGGTCCTTGATCGACTGGCCGGGGTTCAGGAACTCCGCCTTGCCGAGGATTTCGCACCCTGTCGCATCCGACAGCCGGTTCAACCGGAGAAGCGGAGTCTGACCGATCAGGTCGATGACGGAACGTCGAGACGTCAAAATCTTATCTCTGGAAAAGCGGAGAACCGGGGAAGTCAGCCGATGGCGAGCGCGCGGCGACCCAGATGTATACCGCATTCGGTCTTGGCGGCGCCCGACCAGCGGCCGAGACGGGACTCTTCGCCCGCCTCGACGGCCCGGGTACAGGGCCAGCAACCGATCGACCGGTAGCCCTGCTCGCTGAGCGGGTGTCTCGGCAGATCCCCGGCGTCGAACCAGTCATTGAGCCGCTCTTCCGACCAGTCGTGCAGGGGATTGATCCTGACCCGGTCTTCGAAGAGTTCGAAGGGCTGAAGGCTGGCGCGTTCGGCGGTCTGATGCCTCTTGCGGCCGGTGATCAGGGCGTCCAGGCCGACCAGCGCCCGCGCGAGCGGTTTCACCTTGCGAAGGTCGCAGCAGGCGTCGGGATCGGCGCGCCACAGCTCGTCACGGGGATCGAGATCGGCCCGTTCCTTCGCAGCGGGCGTCACCAGCCGGATATCGGTCAGGCCCAGTCGTTCGGACAGCGCCTTCCGATAGGCCAGGGTCTGCAGGAAATGCATGCCGGTATCGAGGAAGACCACCGGGGTGGACGGGGCGATCCGCGCGACCAGCGACAGCAACACCGCCGCTTCCGCGCCGAACGACGACAGGACCGCCGGCTTCAATCCGAGGGAAGGATCAAGCGCCGCCCGGAGAATATCCTCCGCGTCGCCGCCGAGTGTTTCGCGGTTGAGCCTTTCGACGAGCGCCTCGGGCTTCCGTCGTGCGAGTCCCCGGCGCCGCCAGATCGGGACCGCATTGTCTTCCACCGCCTGGTAGGTCGCGCTGAACGCGGCGTCCATCCGCCTCCACGCGTCGACGTCCGAACCCTCGCCCAGAACCACGCCGTCAAAACCGGAGCGGCGCAGGTGACGGGCCTGATCCGGAATGAGGCGCCCATCCGCGATCAGCCGCCCGCGATAGCCGCGCTCGCGCAGGACAGCGGCAAGGGAGAAGCCCCGACCGTCGCGGAAGGCGTCGAACTCCAGAACGAGAACCTCCGCGCCCCGCGCCGCCGCCTCGACCTCCGCCAACAAGGTTGTTACGGGCAACCGCACGCCGTCGGGCGCTCTATCAAGCCACTGCATCGACCGCCCCATAGATGGCGTCCCGGAACGGATCGGCGCCCAGGCGGCGAACCGCGTCGAGGAAGGTTTCGCCCTCGCGTCGGACCTCCAGATAGCGATCCAGCGCCCGTCCGACCGCCGGCGCCACCTCGTCGGCGGCGAGGCTCCGGCCCACGATTTCGCCCAGGGCGGCGGTTTCATCCGCCGAGCCGCCGACGGTGATCTGGTAGTATTCCTCGCCCTTCCGGTCGACGCCGAGCACGCCGATGTGGCCGACGTGGTGGTGGCCGCAGGCGTTGATGCAGCCGCTCATGTTCACCCGGATCGGGCCCAGCCGTTCCTGATAGTCGAGGTCGGCCAGTCGCTTCGACAGGGCCTGGGCGACCGGGATCGACCGGGCGTTGGCCAGGCTGCAGTAATCCAGGCCGGGGCAGGCGACGATGTCGGTGACCAGATCCGCGTTCGGGGTCGCCAGACCGGCCTCGGCCAGCCGCCGCCAGATCTCCGGCGTGTCGTCCAGCCGGACATGGGGCAGGACCAGATTCTGTTCATAGGCCGCCCGCACCTCGTCGAAGGAAAAGCGCTCCGCCAGGTCGGCGACCAGCTCCATCTGGCCCGCCGTGATGTCGCCCGGAACGCCGCCGACGGGTTTCAGCGAGACGATGACGGTCGCATAGCCCGGCTGGCGATGGCGCCGGATATTGTTGCGCGCGAAACGGGCGAAGTCGGGGTCCGCCAGCGACGCCCGGTCGAACGCTCCGCTGGTCCGCGGCAGATCCGCGAACGGCGGCGGTGCGAAATAGGCGCGGATGCGGGCGACTTCTTCGTCAGGCACCCGCAGATCCTCGCGTCGCAGGGTGGCGAAATGCCGCTCGACCTCCTCGCGGAAGGCGTCGATGCCGAGCGAGGCCACCAGGATCTTGATCCGGGCCTTGTGGATGTTGTCGCGGCGACCCAGCAGGTTCCAGGCGCGCAGGATGGCGGTGAGATAGGCCAGGAGATCCCGCCCCGGCACCGCCGGCGCGATCTCCTGCGCGATGTGCGGGATCCGTCCCTGGCCGCCGCCGACGAAGACGCGGAAGGCCGTCCCGCCGTCCTCGCCCCGCACCAGCTGAAGGCCGACGTCGTGCGTGCGCATGGCGGCCCTGTCCTTCGGAGCCGCGATCACCGCGATCTTGAATTTGCGCGGCAGGAAGGAGAATTCGGGATGGATGGTCGACCACTGGCGCAGGATTTCGCACCATGGCCGGGGGTCCTCGATCTCGTCGTCCGCGCAGCCGGCGAAGACGTCGGTGGTGACATTTCGGATGCAATTCCCGGAGGTCTGGATGGCGTGCATCTCGACCTCGGCGAGTTCCGACAGGATCGCCGGAACGTCGCTGAGCGCCGGCCAATTGTACTGGATGTTGGTGCGGGTCGTGAAATGGCCGTAGCCCTTGTCGTAGACCCGGGCGACGTGGGCGAGGCGGCGCAGCTGACGGCTGCTCATGGTTCCATAGGGCACCGCGACGCGCAGCATGTAGGCGTGCAGTTGCAGATAGACGCCGTTCATCAGCCGCAACGGCTTGAACTCGTCCTCGGTCAGGCTTCCCGACACCCGGCGCGAGACCTGGTCCCGGAATTCCTCGATCCGCTCGCGAACCACGGTCATATCGAATTCGTCGTACCGGTACATTCAGGGATGCCCCAGGCTATGGCCCACGGTGGGACCTTGGGACCGGATCAGCTCCTTGAAGCGGTCGCGGCCCGACGGGCGACCCTCCTCGACCTCGACGAGATACGGATTGACGAAGATGGCCGGGTCGCGGGCCGCTCGCGACAGGGCGGCGTCGGCGGCCTCGCCGTCGAACCGGCCGGCCCGGTCGAGAGCTTCGACGGGATTCCCCGACGGGTCGGCGTAGATCACCCGGCCGTCGGAGAGGCGGTTCGCCGTCACGATTTTCATGCCGCGACCTCCCTGGCCACCGCCTGCGACCGGGCCCACGCCGCCACCTCGCCGACGATCAGCAGCGCAGGGCTGACAACCTTCTCGCGGGCTACCAGCCGGGCCAGACCGTCGAGTCGTCCGGTCACGACGCGCTGATCGGGACGGGATCCGTTCTCGATCACCGCGACCGGCGTGCCGGGAGCCCGACCAGCCTTGAGCAGACCGGCCTGCACCGCGGTCGCGCCGGCCACCCCCATGTAGACCGCCAGCGTATGGTTGGGGGCCGCGAGCGCGGCCCAGTCAGGTCCGACGCCGCCGGGTCGGGTCTCGGCGGTCACGAAGCTGACGGCTTGGGCCTGATCACGGTGCGTCAGCGGAATGCCCGCGACTGCCGCGCATCCGAGGGCGGCGGTGATGCCGGGAACGACGATGACGTCGATCCCGGCGGCGCGCACGGCCTCCAGTTCCTCGCCGCCGCGGCCGAACACGAACGGATCGCCGCCCTTCAGTCGCACCACGCGATGCCCCGCCTTCGCCTCGGCGACCATCAGCGCCGCGATTTCCTCCTGCGGAACGGAATGCTCTCCTCTCCGCTTGCCCACATAGATCCGGCGCGCATCGCGCCGCGCGCGGTCGAGAACGGCGACCGGCGCCAGACGATCATGAATGACGACGTCGGCGTCCTGCAGGGCGCGCAGCGCCTTCAGCGTGAGCAGTTCGGGATCGCCCGGGCCGGCGCCGACCAGATGCACGACGCCTTGCTCGCGTTCAGGGCGATTCAGCAGGCGCAGCATCTCCCGGCGCGCCTCGGCCGTTCGGCCGTCGAGAGCCAGGTCCCGTGGCGCGCCGCGGAAGGCGGCCTCCCAGAACCGGCGGCGCGCCATGAAGTCCGGCAGGGTCGCCATGACCGTCTCGCGCAAGCCCTCGGCGAGACGGGCCAGACGATCCAGCCCTTGGGGCAAGGCGGCTTCGACGCGGGCGCGAACCTCGCGGGCCAGGACCGGCGCCGCGCCGCCCGTGGCGATCCCGACCACCACCCCGCCCCGGTCGATCAGGGCGGGCGTATGGAAATCGCTCAATCCGGGCTGATCCACGACGTTGACCTGGGCGCCCGACGCGCGCGCCAGATCGGCGAGGGCGGCCGATTGAGCCGGGTCGGCGACGGCGATGAAGACCAGCCTGGCGCCGGCGATATCCTCCGCATCCGGCCAGCGCGGGATCCATGCGTCGTCCGTTCCGGCTTCCGGGCCGGCGAACCACTGCAGCCTGGCTCCGGACCCGTCGAACAGCCGCGCCTTGGCGGCGGCGGCGTCGCCGGCGCCGACCAGGACGATCAAGGCTCCCGGCAAGGGAATGGAGGCGAGAAAGACGCGCATCGGATCACTTCCCGGCGCTCTGACGGCCGGACTTCCGTTCCCAGCCCTACGTTCGGCGGCCAGGACCAACAAACGAGATTGTCTTTGCCCGCTTATTAGGATTTCTATCAAGCATGGCCCGGACCCTGCTGCCCCTGAACGCCCTGCGCGTCTTCGAAAGCGCCGCGCGGCATCTGAGCTTTTCCCGGGCGGCGGAAGAACTGGCGGTCACCCCCGGCGCCGTTAGCCAGCAGATCCGGCAGCTCGAGGACATCATTCGCGCGCCGCTGTTCAAGCGGGAAGCCAAGGGTCTGCAGTTGAGCGATCTGGGCCGCTCGGCGGCGCCGCTGGTGGCCGAGGGTCTGGACCGGCTGCGCGACGCCTCGGCCCTGATGCGGGAGCCGCCGCGCCGGCGCCAGGTCTCGATCAGCGTCGCGCCGTCCTTCGCGTCCAAATGGCTGATGCCCCGCATGGACGACTTCCACACACAACACCCCGAGATCGAGGTCTGGGTGTCGGCGGACATGGCGCCGGTCGCCTTCGATCAGGGCCAGATCGACCTGGCGATCCGCTATGGCCCGGGACACTACCCCGGCCATGTGTCGGAGCGATTGCTGATCGAAAGCGTCCTTCCCGTCTGCGCGCCGGCGCTGATGGAGGGACCGAATGCGATCCGTTCGCCCGGGGACCTGGTCCACCACGTGCTGCTGCACGACATGTCGGGAGATGGGGACCCCGGCCGGCCGGACTGGCCGATGTGGCTGATGGCGCGCGGCGTCCGCCATGCCGACGCCCGACGGGGCTCCCGCTTCAACCAGTCCGCCATGCTGATCGAGGCGGCCGTCGCCGGCCGCGGCGTCGCCCTGGCCAAGCGCACCCTGGCCCAGGCGGATCTGGCGGCGGGACGCCTGGTCGCGCCCTTCCACGACGGCGGCGCGGTCGTCGGTTTCGCCTATCACGTGGTGCATCCCAAGGACCGGCCGCTGTCCCCGAGCGCCAAGGCTTTCACCGACTGGTTGAGGAAGCAGGCGGCGTTCCACGAGACCGGTCTGGACCAACTCTAGGGGACCGCTCGCAGTTTTTCTGCCCCACGGCGGCAGAAGAAGTCGTTCGCCCTCTGGCGGCGCCGTCTCCTATGGCGAGGCCCCGCCTTGAGGATCGCCATGACCGAAACCCTTGCGCCCGACCGTCTCCCGGTCGCGGCTTCCGCCTGGCACGAGCCCAGCATCCTGTGGACCCGGCGCTGGACCGACCGCCTGTTCAGCTTCGCTGTCGAACGGCCCGAGAGCTTCCGGTTCCGCTCCGGCGAATTCGTGATGCTCGGTCTTCCAGCCGAGGACGGCGCGGGCAAGCCCACGCTCCGGGCCTATTCGATCGCCAGTCCGAACTGGGCGGACGAGCTGGAGTTCTTCTCCATCCAGGTCCCCGACGGCCCGCTAACCTCGCGGCTCGGACGACTGGCCGCGGGAGACAGGATTCTGCTGGGCCGCAAGCCGACAGGCACCCTGGTGCTGGACGCCCTGACCCCGGGCCGGCGGTTGTTCCTGGTCGCCAGCGGCACCGGCCTGGCGCCTTGGCTGAGCGTACTGCGGGATCCGGAAACCTGGGAGCGGTTCGACCGGATCGTCGTGACCCATACCGTTCGGGAGGTGCGGGACCTGGCCTATCGCAACTTCCTGACGCGCGACATTCTGGACGACCCTCTGATCGGCGACCTCGCGCTGGGGCGGCTGTTCTACTATCCGACCGTTACGCGCGAGCCGTTTGAGCGGCCGGGGCGGATCACGAGCCGGATCGCCGACGGCGCGCTGTTCTCCGATCTGGGCCTCGGCTCCGGGTTCGATCCGGCGGCCGACCGCGTCATGCTGTGCGGCTCGACGGCCATGATCCGGGATGTGGCGGCCCTGCTGGAGCAGGCGGGCCTCACCGAAGGGTCGAACGCCGCTCCGGGCGACTATGTGCTGGAGCGGGCCTTCGTCGGCTGAACCATCAGAAAAACTATCGACCTCGCCCAGATCAAATCGTTCGACCGTGGTCGCATGGGTGGGGTTTGAGGGGGGATGTTCACGAGGCTTTCATGACCCTGGCCGCACCGCTCGTCCGTCCAACCGGCACGCCGCCGGCGCCCCTGGCGCCGATCGCACGGCTGTCGCCGCATCTTCGACGGCTGGAAGCCGAAGCTATCGAGATCTTCCGCGAGGTCGCCGCCACGGCGCGCAACCCGGTCATGCTGTACTCGATCGGCAAGGACTCGGGGGTGCTGCTGCATCTCGCCGCCAAGGCCTTCTATCCGGCCACGCCGCCGTTCCCGCTGCTCCACGTCGATACGACCTGGAAGTTCCGCGACATGATCCGGCATCGGGACACAGTCGCCGACACCTACGGCGTCCGCCTGCTGGTCCACGTCAATCAGGACGGCCTGAAGCGCGGCGTCAGTCCCGTCGTCTCGGGGTCCTCGCTGCACACCCAGGTCATGAAGACGGACGCGCTCAAGCAGGCGCTGGACACGCACGGCTTCGACGTGGCCTTCGGCGGGGCCCGGCGCGACGAGGAGAAGAGCCGGGCCAAGGAGCGGATATTCTCGGTTCGCGGTCCTGGACACACCTGGGACCCCCGCCGCCAGAAGCCGGAACTGTGGAAGCTGTGGAACTCAGCCCTCCAGCCCGGCGAGTCCCTGCGGGTCTTCCCGCTGTCGAACTGGACCGAGCTCGATATCTGGGAATACACGCGAAGCGAGGCCATTCCCGTGGTCCCGCTCTACTTTTCCGCACCTCGCCCCGTGATCGAGCGCGACGGCGCCCTGATCGTGCGTGACGACGAAAGACTGCCGCTGCGGGCGGGCGAGGTTCCGCAGCTGCGCCGCGTGCGTTTCCGCTCGCTCGGCTGCTACCCGCTCTCGGCGGCGGTCGAATCCGGGGCCGCTGACATCGACTCCGTCATCGCGGAACTACGGTCGAGCCGCGTCTCCGAGCGCCAGGGCCGACTGATCGATGCGGACGAGACCGCCTCGATGGAGCGCAAGAAGCGCGAAGGCTATTTCTGATGGACGGCGAAGTCGTGAATCTGTCCCGACCGGGCCCCGATCCCATCGTGCGCGATCACCTGCGGTTCCTGACCTGCGGTTCGGTCGATGACGGCAAATCCACCCTTATCGGCCGCCTGCTTCATGACACCGGGCAGGTCGCGGACGACCAGCTCGCCGCACTCGCGCGCGACAGCCGCCGCTTCGGCACGGCGGGAGACCAGCTGGATTTCGCCCTGTTGCTGGACGGTCTCGAGGCCGAGCGCGAACAGGGCATCACCATCGACGTCGCCTGGCGCTACTTTTCGACCGCCCGCCGCAATTTCATCGTCGCCGACACCCCGGGGCATGAGCAGTACACCCGCAATATGGCGACGGGTGCATCCGGGTGCGACGCGGCCGTCATCCTGGTCGATGCGACCCGGGGCGTCACAGCCCAGACCGAACGGCACAGTCGCATCGTCTCCCTGTTCGGCATCCGGCAGGTCATCCTGGCCGTCAACAAGATCGACCTGGTCGAGGACCCTCGCCGGGCTTTCGACGCCATCGCTTCGGACTACGCCGCCTTCTCGGCCGGTCTCGCCTTCCGGTCGGTCACGGCCGTGCCGATCAGCGCCCGTGATGGCGACAACGTCGTCCGGAACACCCCGCGGTTGTCCTGGTTCGAGGGGCCGACCCTGATTGAGGCGCTCGAAGGGCTGCCCGTCGAGGACGGCCGCCTGTCGCGGCCGTTTCGCTTTCTCGTGCAGTACGTCAATCGGCCGGATCACGCCTTCCGGGGCTACGCGGGAACGGTGGCGTCGGGACGCGTCCGCGCCGGCGACCAGATCGTGGTCAGCCCGTCCGGCAAGGCGGCGACCGTCTCGCGCATCGTGACCTGGGAAGGCGACCGGACTTCGGCCGAGGCGGGCGACGCCGTGACGCTGGTGCTCAAGGAGGAGGTCGACGTCGCGCGCGGCGACGTTCTGGCCTTGCCCCACGCCCGGCCGGCGTCCGTTGACCGGTTCTCGGCCAGCCTGCTGTGGATGGACGACCGGCCCTTCGCCCCTGACCGCGCCTACAGGATCCGGATCGGCGGTCGGACTTCGCCGGTCAGGGTGATGCTGGCCGGGGCCGAAGCGGGCGCCGCGGCGGGAATGGATCTGAACCAGATCGCCGCCGCCGAGCTGACGCTCCCGTCGCCCATCGCGTTCGATTCGTTCGCGGACGACCCCCCCATGGGCGGCTTCATCCTGATCGACCGGGAGACCGGCGTCGTGGCCGCGGCAGGCGTCGCGCGCGCGGCGCTCGGTCAGGCCGGGCACATCTATCCGACCGCCGAGGCCGTCTCGCGGCGAGACCGGTCCCGCCTGAACGGTCATGAAGGCGGCGCGATCTGGCTCACGGGCCTGCCCGGCTCGGGCAAGTCGACCATAGCCACGGCCCTGGAGCGCAAACTCCATGCGCGGGATACCCGGACCGTCCTGCTGGACGGCGACAATCTGCGCCACGGCCTGAACCGGGATCTCGGCTTCTCGCCGGAGGACCGGGCGGAGAACGTCCGCCGTGCCGGCGAGGTGGCGCGCCTGTTCGTCGAGGGCGGCGTGATCAGTGTCTGCGCCTTCGTTTCGCCCAGCGTCGCGGCGCGTCAGGCCGTTCGGGACCGGCTTCCCCCGAACGGCTTCCTCGAGGTCTTCGTCGACGCGCCCCTGGACGCCTGCCGGGCGCGCGACCCCAAGGGCCTGTACGCCCGGGCCGACGCGGGCGTCATCGCCGACCTGACTGGCGTGGGCTCGTCCTATGAACCGCCGCCCAGTCCGGACCTGGTTCTCGATACGCTCGCGCTCAGCCCCGAGGCGGCGGCCGACCGAATCATCGCCTTGCTCGAAAACCGCCGATGGATTCCGGCCGGCTGAAGTCTCAAGCCGCGGGAAGACGTCGCGATCGCTGATCCAGAACCGCGAGAACGGTCGCCAGGCCCAGACCGCGCGCATGAAGCAGAACAAGAAGGTGGTAGATCAGGTCCGCGGCCTCTGACGCCAGTTCCTCGTCCGTCCCGGCGACGCCGGCCAGCGCGGTCTCGACCCCCTCTTCGCCGACCTTCTGCGCGACACGCTTCGTCCCGTCGGCCAGAAGTCGCGCCGTCCAGCTTCCGGCGGGGTCGGCCGAGGCGCGTTCGGCGATGGTGCTCTCGAGTCGGGCGAGGCGTCCGAGACCGGGCGCGTCCTCCTCGCCGAAGCAGCTGACGCGGTTGAGGTGGCAGGCGTTCCCGACCGGGCGGACCTTGAGCACGAGGGCGTCGGCGTCACAGTCCGGGATGATCGAGACGACCTGCAGCCGGTCGCCGGAGGTCTCGCCCTTGCGCCAGCGACCGCCGCGCGAGCGGGAAAAGAAGGTGGCCTCGCCGGAAGCGATGGTCTCGTCGAGCGCGGCGCGGTCCATCCAGGCCAGGATCAGCACCTGCAGGGTGGCCGCGTCCTGGACGACGGCGGGGATCAGGCCGCCGGCCTTGTCGAAATCGAGGGTGGAGGGATCGATCACGGACGCACCTCTATGCCTGCCTCATCCAGAAACGCCTTCAGGTCCGGAATGGCCAGCGACCCCGTGTGGAAGACGCTGGCGGCGAGAGCGCCGGATACGCCGGCCTGCTGGAATACATCGCGGAAATGCGCGGCTTCCCCGGCCCCGCCCGATGCGACCAGCGGAATGGTCAGACGCGCCCGGGCGGCGGCGAGCTGGGCGATATCGTAGCCACGGCGGACGCCGTCCTCATCCATGCAGTTGAGCACGATCTCGCCCGCGCCCAGCGCCTGGGCCTCGACGATCCAGTCGAGGGTGCGCCGGCCGGCGCCGCGGCTCGCCGTGGGGTCACCGGTATACTGGTGGACGAACCAGTCGCTCTCGCCGCGCTTCGAATCGACCCCGACGACCACGCACTGGGCGCCGAAACGGTCGGCCAGTTCGGCGATCAGTTCCGGGCGTTCGAGGGCGGGGGAGTTGACCGACACCTTGTCGGCGCCGTGATCGAGGCAGCGGGCGGCCTGCTCCACGGAACGAATGCCGCCGGCGACGGCGAAGGGGATGTCGAGGAGACGGGCGATGTCGCGCACCCAGCCATAGTCCAGGGTGCGACCCTCGGGAGACGCGGTGATGTCGTAGAAGACCAGCTCGTCGGCGCCCTGGTCGCGGTAGCGGGCGGCGAGGTCGGCCGCGTCGCCCATGTCGATGTGGCCTTCGAAGCGGACGCCCTTGACCACGCGGCCGTCCCTGACGTCGAGGCAGGGAATGATGCGTCGGGCGGTCATGAGCGGACGGCCTCCAGCGCCTGTTCAAGGGTGAAGCGGCCCTCGTAGAGGGCGCGGCCGACAATGGCGCCGGTCGCGCCGACCGAGCGGGCGGCGGTCAGGTCCGTGAGCTCGGCGACCCCGCCGGAGGCCTGCAGCCAAAGGTCAGGGCGGCGCTGGCGGATTTCCGCCAGCAGGTCGAGGTTGGGACCGGCGAGCGCCCCGTCGCGGCCCACGTCGGTGACCAGAAGGTGTTTCGCCGCGCCGGACGGATAGCGGTCGAGCGCGGCCCACAGATCGACGGAGGCGGCCTCGGTCCATCCCCTGAGCGCGGGCACGTAGCGGTCCCCATCGGCGCGCACGTCGATGGCTAGGGTCAGGCGGTCGGGGCCGAAGCGCTCGAGCCAGCCGGCGACCCTGCCGGGATCGGAGACAACGAGGGAGCCCACGACGACCCGGCCCACGCCGGCGTCGAGCAGGCGCTGCACGTCGTCGGTCGAGCGGACGCCCCCGCCGGACTGGATGCTGACGTTGGTGGAGGCCGCGAGTTCGCCGATGAGGGCGTGCTGCATTGCGCGTCCCGCTTCGGCGCCGTCGAGGTCGACGATATGGGCCCAGTCGGCGCCGGCGGCCGCGAAGGCGGCGAGGCGGGCGGCGGGATCGTCGTCATAGCGGGTCACGGCGTCGAAGCGGCCATGCATCAGTCGCACGCAGACGCCGCCTCTCAGGTCGATGGCCGGGTAGACGATCATGCGGGCAGGTCCAGGAAGTTGCCGAGGATGCGGGCCCCGACCACCGCGGACCGTTCCGGATGGAACTGGCAGCCCCAGCGATTGCCTCTGCGAACCACGGCCGGGACCGGGCCGCCGTAGTCGGCCCGGGCCAGGGTCGCTTCGCCGTCGGGGCAGGCATAGCTGTGCGTGAAATAGGCGTACGCGGCCTCGTCCACTCCTTCCAGCAAGGGGTCGGCGCGGTTGAGCGAGAGCCGCGACCAGCCCATGTGCGGCACAGGACGATCAGGGGCAGGCTCCAGCCTCCGGACCATTCCGTGGATGAGACCGAGCAGGGCGACGCCTCCATCCTCCTCGCTGGTCTCGAACAGCAGCTGCTGGCCAAGGCAGATGCCGAGCAGGGGGCGGGGAAAGGCGCGGATCGGCTCGATCAGACCGTGAGCCGCGAGCCGGGCCATGGCGTAGCCGGCCGCGCCGACGCCCGGCAGGATCAGGCGTTCAGCGCTCGCGATTTCCGCGGGGTCGGCCGTCAGGCGGACGACAGCGCCGAGCCGCTCCAGGGCGAACTGGACCGAGGCGACATTACCCGCGCCGTAGGACAGGACCGTGACGGGGCTCACAGCATCCCCTTGGTGCTGGGCACGACGTCGCTCTCCACGCGGATGGCCTGACGCAGGGCGCGGCCGAAGGCCTTGTAGACGGCCTCGGTCTTGTGGTGGTCGTCGTCGCCGGTGACCGAGACATGGATGGCGGCGCCGAGGTGCTCGGCCAGCGACCGGAACACGTGGGCGGTCAGGTCGGTGCGGTAATTGCCGATGAAGGGTGTCGCGAAGGCTCCCTCGAACACCGGATAGGGTCGGCCGGACAGGTCGATGGAGACCGAGGCCCTGGCCTCGTCCATGGGCAGGACGAAACCGTAGCGGGCGATGCCGCGGCGTGCGCCGAGCGCCTGTTTCAGGGCCCGGCCCAGGGCGATGGCCGAGTCCTCGACGGTGTGGTGCGGATCGGTATGCAGGTCGCCCTCGCAGGCCAGCCGCAGGGAGAAGCCGCCGTGGGCCGCCACCTGCTCCAGCATGTGGTCGAAGAAGCCGACGCCGGTGGCGATGGAGACCGGGTCGGCCGCGTCGAGGTCGACGGTGCAGACAATGCGGGTCTCCCTGGTGTCACGGACGGACTGGCCGATCCGGTGCGCGCGCGCCGGAGCCGGCGCCAGTTCGAGTGCGGAGAGCAGGCGGTCGTTGATCTCGGCGTGGACGGAGACGGGCAGGCGCAGGCGGTCTTCGGCGCGCTCGGCCGGAACGCCATAGCGGGCCAGGGCGGCGAGAACGGCGTCCGGATCGGTGGGGCGGGTCACGATGACGGGGCCGACTCCGGGCTCGACGACCATGGCCCGCGCCAAGGCCCCGGCGACCCGCTGCCGCTCGGCGCGGACGACGGCGATCCGCTGCCGGGTTTCCATCAGACGGGATGGATCGAGCGCCTGCAGGGCCAGCCGGATCGAAATTTCCGGCAGGGCGTAGGGCTCCATCGCACCGGCGAGACGGGCCAGGGCTTCGGGCCGGGCGAGGGCGGCCCCGACGCGGGCGCCGGCAAGACCGTAAGCCAGCGACAGGCTGCGAAGTACGACCAGATTGGCGTGGGCACCGATGACCGTCGCGGCCGAAAGGGCGTCGGTGAACTCGGCAAGGCCCTCGTCTATGACGAGAAGGGCCGGGGCGACGCGCGCCGCCATCTCGGCCACTGCCTCGGGGGAGCCGAGCGCGCGCAGGATCACCGCCCCGGCGCCGGCGTCCACGGCGGGCCGCGGGTAAAGGGCGGCGAGCGCGCGATACGGCTCGGCGTCGGGGGCCTGGACGGTCAGTCCATCGCGGGCGGCGAGGCGGAAGATCAATTCCAGCCCATGGGTCAGGCCGCGCACCGGCAGGACTTGTTCCGCGGGGACGCCGTAGAGGTCGCCCATGCGGGCGGCCAGGGCCCGCGGCTCGGCCGGATAGCGGTCGAGGCCCTCGCCGCCGGAAACCAGGGGAGGGAAGGGGGCGGGAAGGTTGGTGATCATCGGGCCCTCAGGTCGGCGGCGCGGGCATGGGCCTCCAGCCCTTCGAGGCGGGCGAGGCGCGCGGCGACCGGCGCGAGCTCCCGGGACCCGGCTTCGGAAGCGGCCTGGACCGACATCGAGGTCATGAAGCTGGCGGTCGCGACGCCGCCCAGGGTGCGGGCGGCGCCGTCGGTGGGCAGGACGTGGCTGGGGCCGGCGGCGTAGTCGCCCAGGGTTTCGGCCGCGAAGGCGCCGACGAAGACGGCGCCGGCGGCGGTGATACGGTCGAGGAGGGTCTCGGCGTCCACGGTCTGCAGGGCGAGGTGTTCGGGGGCGTACAGATTGGCGACCTCGCAGGCCTCGGCCATGTCGCGGACGCGGATGGCCCGGCCCCCGACCAGCGAGGCGCGGGCGATGTCGGCGCGGGGCAGGGACTGCAACTGGCGCTCCACCTCGGCGAGGATGGCGTCGATATTGGCGCGGCTCTCGGAGACGAGAATGACCTGGGCGTCGGCGTCATGCTCGGCCTGGCCGAGCAGGTCGGCGGCGGCGATTTCGGGATTGGCGTCGCGGTCGGCGATGACCAGCAGCTCGGACGGTCCGGCGGGCATGTCGACGGCGGGACCGCCCGGCAGGGCGGCGGCCTGCTTCTTCGCCTCGGCGACCCAGGCGTTTCCCGGCCCGAACAGCTTGTCGCAGGGCTCGATGACGCCGTCGTCCAGTTCGGCTCCGAAGGTCAGGACGGCGATGGCCTGGGCCCCGCCGATCAGCCACAGGGCGTCGAGTCCCGCCTCGGCGGCGGCGAAGATCATGGCCGGGTGCGGCTCGCCCGAGGCCGATGGCGGGGTCACGGCGATGCGGCGCCCCACCCCGGCCACGATGGCGGGGAGGGCCAGCATCAGCAGGGAGGAGAACAGGGGCGCCGTGCCGCCGGGGACATAGAGGCCCGCCGATCGCAGCGGCCGCCAGACCAGACGCGAGCGGACGCCGGGAACGATCTCGACGTCGGGCGTGTCTTCGGGCCGGGTCGCCTCGTGGAAGATGCGGATGTTCTCGGCGGCCATGCGGATGGCGCGGGTGTCGGCGGGGCGCAGGGCGTCGCGGGCGGCGGCGACGCGATCCGGCGTCAGCGCCAACCGGCGCGGCGCGGCGCCGTCCAGCTTCAGGCTCCAGTCGGCCACGGCCGCGCCGCCGCGCGTGCGGACGTCATCCATGATCTCGCGCACCGTATCGCCCACGCGGGCCTCGGTGCGGCGACCCGGACGGGCCAGGGCCTCGATCCGCCCGGCGATGTCGAGCGTGCTCCAGTCGATACGGCGCATCACATCATCTTCTCGATGGGGAGGACGAGGATGGCCGAGGCGCCGGCGGCCTTGAGCCGTTCCAGCGTCTCCCAGAAGACCGCCTCCTGGCAGACGGCGTGCACCGCCACGGCGTCGTCGCGCCCGGCCAGCGGCATGACGGTCGGGGCGCCCGCGCCGGGGAGGATGGCGGTGATCCGGTCGAGGGCCGACCGGGGCGCGTTGAGCATGACGTATTTGGCCCCCTGCGAGGACACCACGCCGGCCATCCGCTCGATGATGCTGTCGAGCAGGTGCTGCAGGCCGTGCTCCGGCGCGACCGGCGAGCGGATCAGGACGGCTTGGCTATCCAGCACCGTCTCCTTCGGCGCCAGGCCGTTGGCCTCGAGCGTCGCGCCGGTCGAGACCAGGTCGCAGATGGCCGAGGCCAGTTTGAGCCGGGGCGCGACCTCGACCGCGCCGCGCATGACGACAATGTCAGCGGCGACCCCTTGGGCGTCGAGGAAGCGGCGCAGGATCTTCGGATAGGAGGTGGCGATGCGCAGGCCGGCCAGCGAGGCGGGGCCGGCGTAGTCGAGCGCCGGCGGCACGGCGATCTTCAGGGTGCAGCGGCCGAAGCCGAGCGGCATCAGCACCTCCGCCACCGGGCCGCCGTTTCGCACCTCCTCCAGCACGTTCTCGCCGACAATGCCGAGGTCGCAGACGCCGTCGGCGACGAAGGTCGGGATGTCATCGTCGCGCACCCGCAGCAGGTCGATGGGATAGTTCTCGACCCGGTACAGGAGGTCGTTGTTTCCCTTGACCACGCGCAGACCCGCGTCGCGGACGAGGTCGAGGCTGCGGTCGGCCAGGCGGCCGGATTTCTGAACGGCTATGCGAAGCCGCCCCTGGACAGTGCTCATGACGGGGTGCTCAGACTTTCTGCTTCAGGCGGTCCAGCACCAGGCGATAGCCCTGGTGCGGCATTTCCCTGAGGAAGCGGGCGACGCGAACGACGGTGGTCGGACTGGCCCCCGCCTCGGCGGCGATCTCCCGGTAGGACTGCAGATGTCGATCCAGCAGCCGCGCCACCGCCCACCGTTCGGCGAAGGCGCGGAGCTCCGACGGCGTGCACAGATCGGCCAGAAACGCGTCCATCTCCTCGCGCGTCCGCAAACACAACAGGGCGTCATAAAGGGCGAGCCGATCTTCAGCCGCCTTGTGCACGGCCTCGCGGGGCAGGGTGTCGTTCATGCATGTTCCATTATGCTGTAACAGTGAAACGATCAAGCTCTATTAACCGGCAGACGTCGTATTGCCCTTGCGGGTGAGCCGGTCGAAAGTCGGTCCGCTGCATGCATTGCGATTGCGGCGCGGCTGGAAGCGGAGCCCTTGAGCCATCGAGTGGGAATGAAAGGCCCGATCACGGTCGACCCCGGCCACGTCCACGAGTTCGTGGACGCCGGGGCTTTTTACGCATGGCTCGGCAAACACCACGCCAGCGAGGACGAGGTCTGGATCAAGATCCACAAGGTCGCCTCGGGCCTGCCCTCGATCACGCCGAAGGAGGCCATAGACGTGGCCCTGTGCTGGGGCTGGATCGACGCGGTGCGCAAGAGCTTCGATGCGACCAGCTATCTCCAGCGCTACACGCCGCGGACGAGGAAGAGCATCTGGAGCCAGATCAACGTCGACAATGTCGCCCGCCTGACCGCCGAGGGCCGGATGACGGAACACGGCCTGAAAGAGGTCGAGGCCGCCAAAGCTGATGGCCGCTGGGCCCGCGCCTATGGCGGCAGCAAGGACATGGCCATCCCGGACGACCTCCAGGTCGCGATCGACGCCGAACCGAAGGCGAAAGCGATGCTGGCGAAACTCAGCGCCCAGAACCGCTTCGCGCTGGCCTTCCGCACCCACAACATGAAGACCGAGGCCGGGCGGAAGAAGAAGATCGTGGACCTGGTCGAGATGCTGAAGCGCGGCGAGACCCCGCATCCCCAGCGGGAGCGCTGAGGTGCCGGCCGTGTCGGGCGACCTGTTCGGCGCCCCCGCTTCGATAAGGATTGAGCGGCTGTTCCTCGGGCTGATGTTGCCGCCCGATGCGGCCGCGGGCGCGTCGAAGGTGCTGGACGATGCGCGCGCGGATCACAGGCTGAAAGGGTCGGCCGTTCGCCCCGACCGGATGCACGTCACCCTGATCCATGTCGGCGACTATGCCGGTTCGCTTCCGCAGGGTGTGGTCGCGGACATCAGGGCGACCGCAGACGGCCTGTCCGAAGCGGCCTTCGACGTCGCGTTCGACCGCGCCGACAGCTTCGCCGGCGCGCCGGGCAGACATCCGTATGTCCTGCTGGGAGGAGAGGGCGTCGAGGCGCTCAGGGCGTTCCGCGACCGGCTCTTCAGGGCGCTGTTGCGCGCGGGGGTCCGGACGCTGTCCCGGGAAGCCTTCAATCCCCACGTGACCCTGGCCTATGGTGATCAACGGCTGCCCGGAGGCGCCATCGACCCGGTCGGCTGGCGGCCCGCCGACTTCGGTCTGATCCACAGCGAGGTCGGGCGATCAGTCTATCACCCGCTCGCTCGCTGGCCCCTTCGCGACTGAGTCCGTAGGCTGGGTCCGGGAATCGCGCCGGATGCGCGACGGGAGGGAAACCGCATGGCCCGCAAGCCGACGACATCGGATACGCCGCGCCCGCGGACGACCCGGCCTGTGAAGGCCGCGCCCGGCGTCGCCGTCGAGGTCGCGCCGGCGCCCTTCCCCGCAAAGAAGAGGCCGGTCTGGACCCACCTCTATTTCCAGGTTCTGGTAGCCATCGGCCTCGGCGCCCTGATCGGCCATGTCTGGCCCGCGTTCGGCGAGGATCTGAAGCCGCTGGGCGACGCCTTCATCCGGCTGGTGAAGATGATCATCGCCCCGGTGATCTTCCTGACCGTGGCCACCGGCATCGCGCACCTGCGCGACCTCGGCCGGCTGGGGAAGGTGGTGGGCAAGGCCTTCGCCTATTTCCTCACCTTCTCGACCCTGGCCCTGATCATCGGCCTGGTGGTCGCCAATGTGGTGCGGCCCGGCGCGGGCATGAACGTGGATCCGGCCACCCTCGACCCCGCCGCCGTCGGGACCTACGTCCAGAAGGCGCACGAGACCGACATCATCGCCTTCCTGATGAACATCATCCCCGAGACTGTGGTCGGCGCCTTCGCCGGCGGCGAGATTCTGCAGGTGCTGTTCTTCGCGATCCTGTTCGGCATTTCCCTGGCCATCATCGGGGACCGGGCCCAGCCGGTCATGACGGTGCTGGAGAGCGTGTCCGAGGCCTTCTTCAAACTGGTGGCCATCCTGATGAAGGCGGCGCCGATCGGCGCCTTCGGCGCCTTCGCCTTCACCATCGGCCGGTACGGCATCGACTCGGTGATCAACCTCGCCGCCCTGGTGGCGACCTTCTACCTGACCTCGGGCTTCTTCGTGGTGGTGGTCCTCGGCGCCGTGGCGCGGTTCAACGGCTTCTCGATCTTCAGACTGATCCGTTACCTGAAGGAAGAGCTTCTGCTGGTCCTCGGCACCTCATCGTCGGAGGCGGCCCTGCCCAGCCTGATCGAGAAGATGGGCCGCGCCGGTTGCGACAAGTCCGTGGTCGGGCTGGTCGTGCCGACGGGCTATTCGTTCAATCTGGACGGCACCAACATCTACATGACCTTGGCCGCCCTGTTCATCGCCCAGGCATGCGGCGTCGACCTGTCGCTGGGCGACCAGTTGCTTCTGCTGGCCGTGGCCATGCTCAGCTCCAAGGGGGCGGCGGGCGTCACGGGCGCGGGGTTCATCACCCTGGCCGCCACCTTGGCGGTGGTGCCCTCGGTGCCGGTCGCCGGCATGGCCCTGATCCTCGGTGTCGACCGGTTCATGAGCGAATGCCGGGCCCTGACCAACTTCATCGGCAACGCCGTAGCCACCATCGTCGTGGCGCGGTGGGAGAAGGGTCTGGATCGCGACGCCCTGGACCGGGCGCTGTCGGGAACGCCTGGTCCGGTCGTCGCCGGCGCCGTCCAGGCAGACGAGGACTAGCCCCGCGCGGCGCGTTCCAGCTCGGCGATGTTCAGCCGCTTCATGTCCATCATGGCGTCGAACACACGCTTCCGGACGCCCTCGTCGGGATCGGACAGGAGGCGGGTCATCGCATGGGGCACGATCTGCCACGACAGGCCGTAGCGGTCCTTGACCCAGCCGCACTGCTCGGCTTCGGGCACGGTGGACAGGGCGTCGCTCAGGCGGTCGACCTCGGCCTGGTCCTCACAGTCGATCTGCAGGGAGACGGCCTCCGTGAATTTGAACATCGGGCCGCCGTTCAGGGCCGTGTAGCGGCTGCCGGCGAGGGTGAATTCCACCACCAGCACGTCCCCGGCCTTGCCGCTGGGATAGTCGCCGGGCGAACGGACGACGGCGTCGACCCGGGAGTCCGGCAGCAGCGACACATAGAAGCTGGCGGCCTCTTCGGCCTGTTTGTCGAACCAGAGGCAGGGAATGACTTTCTGACGGGGCGCGGGGGCGGTCATGGGGCCTCTCCTTCATTGCTAACGAGGAGAGCATATTAAACTATTCGGTTAAATGCAAATGCGGAGGGGGGCGGCTTGCGGTTCCCGGCCTGGCTGGGCAGACAGGCAACATGACCCCGACCCTCTACGGCATCCCCAACTGCGACACCGTCAAAAAGGCCCGCGTCTGGCTGGCCGGACACGACGTGGCGCATGAGTTCCACGATTACAAAAAAGCCGGAATCGACCGCGCGCGCCTCGAGGGCTGGGTGACCGAGCACGGCTGGGAGACGGTGCTCAACCGCGCCGGCACGACCTTCCGGGCCCTGCCGGACGACGACAAGGCCGACCTGAACGCGGCGAAGGCGGTCGATCTGATGCTGGCCCAGCCGTCGATGATCAAACGCCCGGTGCTGGATCTGGGCGACCGGACCCTGGTCGGGTTCAAGCCCGATATCTACGCCGCGATCCTGACCTAGCGGATCACGCTGAACGTCGCCGGCTCGCCGCCCTGGGCGTCGGCGCTCAGCCAGACGTCGAACAGGCCCGGCTCGACCGTCGGCCGCAGGTCGGACCCGAGGAAGCTCAGGTCGGCGAACCTCAGCGGCAGGGACACCTCCAGGACGCCGCCCGCGGGCACGGTCACGCGGCGGAATCCCTTCAGCAGTCGCACGGGCTGGGTGACTGAGGCGGCCTTGTCGCGAATGTACAGCTGCACGACCTCGGACACGGGACGCGCGCCGGTGTTGGTCAGGGTGACCGTCGCCGTGACCTCGCCGTTCCAGGCCATGGTCGGCGCCGACAGGCGAACCGGCGACCAGCTGACGGATCCGTAGGTCAGGCCATGCCCGAACGGATAGAGGGCCAGATGCGGCGCCTCGCGGAATTTCGCGGTGAATTCGGTGTCCGTGGGCCGCGACGGTCGGCCGGTGGCCTTGTGCGCATAATAGAAGGGCGACTGTCCCGACCTGTGTGGGAAGCTGACCGGCAGCCGCCCCGTCGGGGCATGATCGCCGAACAGGACATCGGCCACGGCATTGCCCGTTTCGGACCCGAGGAACCAGGTGACCAGAATGGCCGGGGCGTCCTTCACCGCGCCCGCCAGCTCCATGCCCCGGCCGTTGCGCAGCAGCACCACCACGGGCTTGCCGGTCGCCGCAACGGCCTCGGCCAGCGCCAGTTGGGGCGCGGGAAGGCCGATGTCGACCCGCGACTTGGACTCGGCCGACATCTCCTGCGACTCGCCGACGGCCAGCAGCACGACGTCGGCCTGGGCCGCCGCCACCACCGCCGCCTCGATCCCGCCGGCCAGCGGGGCCTCGACGTTCGAGCCCTTGACCACGGTCAGGCTGGAGCCCTCGCCCAGCGCCGCGCGCAGGCCCAGTTCCAGCGACACCGCCAGCTTCGGATCCTTGAAGATCGACCAGGGACCGAACAGGTCCGTCGCATCCGCCCCGAACGGCCCGATCAGGGCGTAGCGTTTGCCCGTCTTCGGCAGGGGCAGCAGGCCGCCCTCGTTCTTCAGCATCACGATCGACTTGCGGCCCGCCTCGCGCGCCAGCGCCAGATGCTCGCGGCTGCCGTGGACGCGGCGTTCCATGCGCACGTCCGAGCCGCGGTAAGGATTGTCGAACAGCCCCAGGGCCGCCTTGGTCATCAGCACCCGCCGCACCGCCTCGTCGACGCGCGCCATGGGCACGTCGCCCGACTGGACCAGTTCCGGAATGTGCTTGAGGTACAGACCGCTCTTCATCGACATGTCGACGCCGGCTATCAGGGCCAGCCGCGCCGCGTCGCGTCCGTCTGCGGCGTAGCCGTGGGCGATTAGCTCCTGCTCCGAGGTGTAGTCCGATACCACGAAGCCCGCGAAGCCCCATTCGCCGCGCAGGATGTCGGTCAGCAGCCATCTGTTGCCGCTGGCCGGGACGCCGTTGAGGTCATTGAAGGCGCTCATCGTCGACAGGGCGCCCGCGTCGAAGGCGGCCTTGAACGGCGGCAGATAGACCGAGCGCAGCTCCAGCTCGCTCATGTCCGTGGAATTGTAATCCATGCCCGCCTCGGCGGCGCCGTAGGCGGCGAAATGCTTGGGACAGGCCAGCAACGACGACCAGGCCTTCAGATCGTCGCCCTGGAAGCCGCGGGTGCGCGCCGCGGCGAACAGATTGCCGAGGAAGACGTCCTCGCCCGCGCCCTCGACCACCCGGCCCCAGCGCTGGTCGCGGCCGATGTCGACCATGGGGGCGTAGGTCTGGTGTACGCCCGCGGCTCCGCCCTCGACGGCGGCGGCGCGCGCCGTCCGCATGGCCAGGTCGGCGTCCCAGCTGGCGGCCTCGCCCAGAGGTACGGGAAAGGTGGTGCGCAGGCCGTGGACGATGTCGGCGGCGAACAGCAGGGGAATGCCCAGCCGGCTGTCCCGCACCGCCATCTCCTGCACCATCCGGGTGTTTCCGGCGCCCACGCCGTTGAACAGGGCCCCGATCCGGCCGGCGCGGATGTCGGCGGCGACGGCTGACTGATCCGGGTTGAGGTCGCCGGGGTTCACCCCCTCGGGCCGCCAGCGGAAGGGGTCGTTCAGCAGGTTCAGCTGGCCTGCCTTCTCCTCGATGGTCATACGCGCGATCAGGCCGTTGACCCGATCCAGGTCGGCCGCAGCCTGCGCCGCCGCGATCCTCGGCGCCATGACCATGCCGGCGGCCATCGCGCCTCCGGCGAGGAGCATGCGGCGGGTCGGGGCGGGGAGGGAGGCGTGACGCATGTAACCGGTTCCGCAAGCTGTGGGAGGCAGACCTAACGGCCGGGGCCGGTCCCGCCTAGTCCGCCCCGATCACATCCCGTTGCGCGGGAGGACCGTTCGACCGGCCAGCCAGTCGATCAACGCCGCGCGTTCCGCAGCCGACCCGCCCTGATAAGGCATGGCTGTTCCCGGCACGACGGCCTCGGGATCCGCCAGATAGCGGTCCAGCGTCGGCCCATCCCAGACCAGACCTCTCTGGCCCGCCGCGCGCATCGCGTCCGAATAGGCGAAGCCCGGCACAGTCCCCGCGCGGCGCCCGAACACATCCTTCAGGTGGGGGGCCGGCATGGCGACATCGTCCGGCCGCAGCGAATGGCAGGCCGCGCACCGTTGGAACGCGCGCTCGCCCGCGTCCGTCAGGGTCCGTGGCTCGGACCCGGCCAGCGCCATGAACAGGAGCCAGAACGCCGCCACGCCTCAACCGCCGTGCCGGATGACCACCAGCCGGTCCGTGCCCGACTCCGCGCCCCAAACCTCTCCGGGGCGGCCCAGCATCTGGCGCACATTGGCCCCCGGCCGATCGCTGGGAAAGCTCTGGAAGGTCTCCGTGGCCGGGTCGAACCGGACGATGGCATTGGCGCCGAAGTCGGTCAGCCAGACCTTGTCCGTCTCGTCGACATAGACGGAATAGGTCTTCGGCGCCTCGCCCGGCAGTTTCCAGGTCCGCCAGCTGGCGTCGCGCGGGTCATGGACGCTGACGTTGCCGCTGTTCCACTCGCTGACCCAGATCCGGCCGTGGCTGTCGGACCAGACCCGGCGCGCGCCCTGGTTCGGCGTCGGGGGCTCGACGATGGTCGCCTCGCCGGTGTCGAGATCCACCTTCGCTATGTGGTTGCCGGCGAGAGAAGCGTACCAGACATCGCCGGACGGCGTGGTGGTGATGCCGTAGGGGCCGCGGCCGCGCGGGGCGGCCCAGACCCTCATGTCGTCCGTCGCCGGGTCCAGCCGACCATAGAAGCCCGTCTGGCCGGTGAACCAGATGCGGCCGCGATGATCGAAGGTGGCGGTGTTCAGGTTCACTGGTCCGGTGTCCGCCGGCAGCGGCCAGACCTTGACCTCGCGCGTGGCCCGATCGACCCGGACGATGGCGTTCTGGCCGCCGTCGGTGATCCAGGCGTTCCCGTCGGGCCCGACGATGACGCCGTGAGGGGCCGAGCCCTCGCCGAGCGGAACAATGACGGTCTCGCCGGTGTCGGGATCAAGGACGCCGTGGCCGCCGCCGCGCTGAACGGTCCACCAGACCTCGCCGTCCGGGGTGACGGCGACGTCGTGAGCGCGGCCGCCGGGCGGAACGGCGTAATAGCGCACCTCTTGCGCCAGCGTGGGGCTGACGAGGACCATCGCGATCACTAACGGGGCCGCGAACCCGGAAAGGCGGCGGATCATGGCGCTCTCCTTGCGTTCCTGTCGCGACACCATAGCCGAATGGAGGCGGGCGATTCGACCGGGTCGCGCCCGTTCAGCCCTCGACCTCGGCTTCCGGTCGGTCATGACCGTCGGCGCGTTCGGTGATCCAGCGGCCCGAGGCGTCGGCGTATTCGATCAGGGAATCCTCGTCCGGCACCTTCTGCTCGCGGGCCGCGGCCGCCGCGGCGGCGCGGGCGGAGTCGTGGTCGGGATAGGTTTCGGAATAGGTGCCGCCCAGCTGATAGGCCCAGCCTCCGTCGTGTTCGACGATGCGATAGGTGATCTGAACCATGGGGCAGGCTCCGGCTGGGCGTGGGAGGAAGTGTCGGCTAGCGAACGCGGGGCGACAAGGGCCGTTGCACGCGAATTCCTCCCCGACCCGCGTGGAATATCTTCGCCGGGGCGCATCCGCTGGCGGCGCCGGCGCCGACTACCCTATGAAAGTTCGGGCAAGGCGTCCGGCGCATGAGGGGTGACGACGATGGAAGATCTGTTTCGTTCTTACTGGTGGCTGCTGTTCCCGCTGGCCTGGTTCGTGTTCGGCGGCTTCTCCAGCTTCCTGAACTACCGGCGTCAGAAGGATACGCTGAAGCTGATCCAGACCTATGCCGAGCGGGGGCAGGAGCCCCCGGCCGCGCTGCTGAAAGTGCTGGAACGGCCGATCGACGCGGACGACGATTCCTGGCACTCGCGCCGGGATGGCCGGCCCGGCGACGGGTCCTGGTTTTCGGTGGTGCTGTTCGGCGTGATGTCGGCGGGTTTCGCCTACGCCAGCTGGGCTGACATCTATGGAGCCCAGGAGGCCTTTCTGATTGTCAGCTTCGTGCTCGGGGCCCTGTGCCTGGCCTCGCTGGTCTCGGCCTTGCGCAGCGGCGGGCGCGGTCCGCGGGCCTGATGCCGGCCGGGGATCAGGGACATGGGGGGACTGCAGACCGACGCCGAGTTGGTGGGCCGTGCGCTCGCCGGCTCGGACGCGGCCTTTTCGCGGCTGGTCGAGCGGCACCAGGCCGCGGTGCGAGCGTTTCTGCGCCGCATGCTGGGCGGGGGCTGGGCCGAGGCGGACGATGTGGCCCAGGACGCCTTTCTCGCGGCCTGGGGCTCGCTGCGCTCGCTGAAGGAGCCGGCCGGGGTCCGCGCCTGGTTGTGCGGCATCGCCTGGCGCAAGGCCCAGGATCGCATCCGGTCCTCCCGGCGCAGCGCCGCACGCGACACCATCTGGCTGGAGACGGTCGAGACCCCCGCCGGGGTTTCGCCGGAAGACCGGATGTCCGTCGCGGGGGCGATGGCCGACCTGCCGCCCGACGTTCGCGCCTGCGTGGCCCTGTGCCTGGCCGACGGCTGGTCGCACGGCGAGGCGGCGATGGCCCTGGGCTTGCCTCTGGGTACGGTGAAGTCGCATGTTGCACGGGGAAGGGCGCGTTTGCTCAAGGCGCTGGGAGGTCCGGATGACGCCTGAACAGAAACTGTCCGCCCTGTTCGCCGCCGAGGCTCCGCCCGCGCGCGATTACGCCTTTCAGGTCCGGATCGCCCAGGCCATCGCCCTTCGTCGGGCGTGGATGACCGTGGCCGCCCTGGTTCCGTGGGGCGTGGCGTCTGTCGCCGTGCTGTGGGCCCTGATCCCGGTGGTCGGACCGATGACCGAAAGCCTTGGCCCGGCGCTCGAACCCGCGGCGGCCATGTTGGCCGGGGCGGCGGTCACCGCCGTCGCCGCCCTGTGGCTGTCCCGCCGCTTCAACGGACGCTCGCGCAAGCCATTCATCGCTCGCTGACGGTCGCCGCGGCGGCTGGGCCGCCTTACGAAAGTTTCACGAGCGCGTTCGCATCCGTACGGCCCCGCCAACGCCTCTTGTCGTCAGAAGGCCGAAGCATCACGCTCCGGTTTCGAACAAGAGGGGATACCCACATGGAAGACTTCATCCCGCTGGTGGCCATTCTGTCGGTCTTCGGCACCATCACCGCCATCGCCTTCGGCCCCGCCTATCTCAAGTCGCGCGAGAAGCGCGAAATGCAGGCCACCGTGCGCCACGCCATCGACAAGGGTCAGCAACTCCCGCCCGAGCTCATCGACGCCATGACGAAGGATGTGGCCAGCAAGCTGCCTTCGCGGACGCGGGACCTGCGCCGCGGCGTGATCTGGCTGGCTGTCGGCGTCGGCATCGCCGCCTTCGGCTTCCTCAGCGATCTGGGCTGGGACCACCACGAGATGGATAACATCGGCAACGGCCTGCTGGGCGTGGCCGCCATCCCGGCCACCATCGGGCTGGCCTTCATCGTGCTCAGCTTCTTCAACTCGAACAAGGAATAGGACCGGGCGGACGGGGGAAGCATGATGACCCAGCCCTTGGTCGACCGGCACGACGTCGAGCTCGCCGCCCTCGCGGCGGCGGGCGGGCGGCGGGAGTTCGGCGAGTTGGTGCGCCGCCACGGCTCGGCGGTGCGCGGTCTGCTGCGGCGGATGGGGGCCCAGGCTTCCCTCGCCGACGACATCGCCCAGGACGCCTTCATCCAGGCGTTCGAGCGGTGCGCGGAGTTCCGCGGCGAAGGCACCTTCGCCGCCTGGGTCAAGCGGATCGCTGCGCGCCTTTACATCAAGCGGGTCGCCAAGGAAGCCCGCTACATCGCTGAAGTCGAACAGGAAGATATCGCGCCCGCCGCCGATCATGCGGGCCTGATGGACCTCGATGAAGCCCTCAAGGGCCTGAGCGAGCCCGAACGACTGTGTGTCTCCCTTTGTCACGGGGCCGGCATGGCGCATCCCGAGATCGCCGCCGCCCTGAATTTGCCACTCGGCACGGTGAAGTCTCATGTCAAACGTGGTCTGGATAAACTCCGCGCGCGGCTCCAGCCGCAGCAGTCCCTGGGGAGCACGCAGCATGTCGGCTGACGAGTTCGATCCCTTTGTCGAGCGCCTGTTTGCGCGCGCGCCCCAGATGCCCGATTCCGCCCTGTTTACGGCGCGGGTCGAGCAGCGGCTGCAGAAAGGCTCCCGCGTCCGCTTCCTCGCCCTCGGTCTCGCCGGCGTCGTCGGCGGCGTGGTGGCGGTGCGCGAAACCATGAGCGTCGACCTCGGAAATGGCGAGGGCGTCGTGGCCGGCAATGCGTTGGGCCAGGGTATCCGCAGCGCGTCGCTCAACGCCCAGGGCGCGGTCCAGTCGGGTCTCGACCAGCTCGGTCTGGCCAATCTGGAACTCGGCTCCATGGGCGGGATGCAGATGTTCTGGATCGCCGCCGGCGCCCTGATCGCCCTCGCCGCCGCCGGGGTGATGAAACTGTCCCAGGATGTGTGACCGCCTCCCGTCATCCCGCGAGGGATGACGGGGATGGCCTCCGCGACTATCTAGGAGGCCCGAACAGGAGGCCCTCCCCATGTCCAGCCAGAAGCAGGAAGCGGTCAAACGCATCTCGGCGCCTGACATCCGCGCCCGCAAGGGGGGCGAGCCCATCGTCTGCCTGACCGCCTATGACGCCCCGACCGCCGCCCTGCTGGACGACCACTGCGACCTGCTGCTGGTCGGGGACAGCGTCGGCATGGTGGTCCACGGCATGCCCAACACCGTCGGGGTGACGCTGGAAATGATGATCCTGCACGGCCAGGCCGTGATGCGCGGCTCGCGCCGGGCCATGGTGGTCATCGACATGCCGTTCGGCAGTTATGAGGGCGGCAAGGAACAGGCCTACCAGAACTGCGCCCGGGTGATGAAGGAGACCGGCGCCCAGGGGGTGAAGGTCGAGAGCGGTCCGACCGTCGCCGAGACCATCGCCTATCTGGTTCAGCGCGGCATTCCGGTCATGGGCCATGTCGGCCTGCGTCCCCAGGCGGTGCTGACCGACGGCGCCTTCAAGGCCAAGGGACGCACCGACGAGGAGCGGCTGCGCGTCCTGAGCGAGGCCGAGGCCACCGCCGACGCCGGGGCCTTCGCCGTGGTGATCGAGGGCGTGGCCGAAGGCCTGGCCCGCGAGATCACCCTGGCCATCGACAAGCCCACCATCGGCATCGGCGCCTCGTCCGCCTGCGACGGCCAGATCCTGGTCACTCCGGACATGCTGGGCCTGTTCGACTGGACCCCCAAATTCGTCCGCCGTTACGCTGATTTGCGCGGCGATATCGACCGCGCGGTCGGCGCCTACGCCGCTGACGTCAAGGCCCGCCGTTTTCCTGCCGAAGTCGAGACCTACTTCTCGAAAAAGCCCGTCACGCCCTAAGCGGCGCGTTGCGGGCGGCAAGCTGACCCTCTAGGGTCCGGCCGGACTGAATTTCAGCGGCCTATTTCCGTTTTCTGGGGGCGACGTATCCGTGGTTGATGTCTTCGAGCAGGTCGAGGAGGAGCTTCGCTCCGACCGCTACAAGCGGCTGGCCCGCACCTGGCTGCCGATTGTCGGCGGCGTGCTTCTGGTCGCCCTCGTCGCGGCCCTGGCCGTCTGGGGCTGGGACAGCTGGCAGACGTCCAAGGCCGACAAGGCTTCCGTCGCCTACGACCGCGGCCTCGAGTCCCTGCAGGCCGGCAATCCGGTCGGGGCTGACGCCGCCTTCGTCCAGGCCGCCAAGGAAGGCAACGACGCCTACAAGGTCATGGCCCTGATGCAACGCGCCGGAATCGCTCTCGAGGCCAACCGCATTCCCGACGCCATCCGCTTGCTGGACGAAGCGGCCAAGGCGTCGCGGGATGCGCTGCTCTCCGACCCCGCCGCCTACAAGGCCGCCCTGCTGGCCATGGACACCGAAACCCTGGCGCAGATCGAGGCCCGCCTCAAGCCGCTGACCGACCCGGACCGTCCGCTCAGCCCCTTCGCCGTGGAAGCCCTGGCCATGGCCCGGCTCGAATACGGCCAGACGGCGGCGGCTCGCGAAGCCTTCGTACTGCTCAAGAACGGTCTGGATACGCCGGAGATCGTCAGCCAGCGCGCCGACCTGGCCATCGCGGCCATCGATTCCGGCGCCGCCGCCAATCTCAAGCGCATCACCGGCGCCCAGGCCGCTCTTCCCGCCCCCATCGCCCCGGTCGCGCCCGCCGGGCCTGGCGGCCCCGCTCCCGCCGCTCCGGCTCGCCCGTGATCACCGTTTTCAGGACGTCACCCATGAATCGCGTGCTTAAAGTCGTTCTGTTGAGCGGGCTCGCCGCCGCCGTCGCCTCGTGCAGCACGGTACGGAACGTCCTCCCATTCGGTCTTGGCCGGACCGACGAACCCCAGGCCCGGGCGAGCGAGGGTCAGCGCATCTCGGTGCTGGAGTTCGAACAGCAGCTGGCTCCGTCGGCCGCCCTGTCCGGTCGCGACTTCTTCATTCCCGGTCCCCAGGCGGCGATCGCCTGGACCCAGCCGGGGGGCAATGCCGAGAATTCGGTCGAGCATGTGATCGCCGCGCCCGATTTCACGGTCGCCTGGCGACGCGGCGTTGGCGCGGGCTCCTCGCGCACGCGTCAGATCATGGCTCCGGTCGTGGCCGACAACGGCCGCGTCTTTGTGCTGGATGGCGAAGCCACCGTCTCGGCGCTCGACGCCGGCTCGGGCTCCACGGCCTGGAAGGCCAACGTCAAGCCCGACGAACCCGAATTCCGGCGCAGCATGTTCAGCTTCGGGCTGGGCGGCGGATCGACCGGCGGCGGCTTCGGCGGCGGCGTGGCGGTCGGCGGCGGCAAGGTCTTCGTTTCGTCCGGCTATCGCACCGTCACCGCCCTCGACCAGGCGTCGGGCGCCGTGATCTGGACGACTCCGGTCGATGTGCCGATCCACGGCGCTCCCACGGTGTCGGGAAACCGTGTCTTCGTGGTCGATGTTGAGAACCAGATACAGGCCTTCGACGTCACGACGGGCGAACAGGACTGGTCCTACCGCGGCATCCCCGAGCCGGCCCGCATCCTGCGCGCTTCCAGCCCGGCCGTGACCGGCGACACGGTGATCGCCCCGTTTTCCTCGGGCGAGGTCGTCGCCTTGCGCGCCTCGACCGGCCAGGCCGTCTGGCAACAGGTCCTGTCGCGCACCAGCCGCACCAGCGCCCTGTCGGAGATCCGCGACATCGCCGGCCGGCCGGTGATCAGTCGCGGCGTGGTCTATGCCGTCAGCCACTCCGGCGTGCTGTCGGCCCTGGATATCCGCTCGGGCCAGCCCAAATGGACGCTGCCGGTCGCCGGCGTGAACGCGCCCCTGCCGGTCGGCGACGTGGTCTACGTCGTGTCCAAGAATGGCGAGCTGACGGTGATCAACAGGGACAGCGGCCAGATCTACTGGACCCGCGACCTCAACGAGAGCCGCGTCCGCCAGGAAGGGGGCCTGCTCGGCTTCTTCGACCGCACCGTGCGGCCGGAGTGGTCGGGTCCGCTGATGGCTTCCAATCGCCTGGTGCTGACCAATTCGGACGGGGAACTCGTCGCCTTCGATCCCAAGACCGGCGCCCAGACGGCGTCGATCCGGCTCGGCGGCCCCGCCTATCTCGCGCCGGCCGCCTACAACGGCGCCCTTTACGTCCTCACAGACAACGGCGACCTCGTCAGCATTCGCTGACGTTTACACCCCGAACTGCGTTAGAAGGCCGACATGGCTCTCAAAGTCGCCATCGTCGGCCGCCCCAACGTGGGCAAGTCGACACTGTTCAATCGTCTCGTCGGCAAGCGCCTCGCGCTGGTTGATGATCGCCCGGGCGTGACCCGCGACCGTCGCTACGCCGACGGCAACATCGGCGACATGGACCTGACGCTGATCGACACCGCCGGCTATGAGGACGTCACCGACGACAGCCTCGAATCCCGCATGCGGGAACAGACCGAGGCGGCGCTGGAAGACGGCGACCTGATCCTGTTCATGATGGACGCCCGCGAAGGCGTGACCTCGCTGGACCAGATCTTCGCCGATCGCCTGAGGAAACAGCACAAGCCCGTCATCCTGCTGGCCAACAAGTCCGAGAGCCGCGAGAGCGGCGGCGGCATCGGCGAGGCCTATTCGCTCGGCTTCGGCGAGCCGGTCGCCATCTCGGCCGAGCACGGGGAGGGCATGGCCGATCTCTACGCCGCCATCGTCGCCGCCAGCGCCGATATCTTCATCGAGGAGGTCGACGAGCCCGACAAGCCGATCCGCATCGCCATCATCGGGCGCCCCAACGCCGGCAAGTCCACCCTGATCAACCGCCTGATCGGCGAGGACCGCATGCTGACCGGCCCCGAGGCCGGCATCACCCGCGACTCCATCTCGGTCGACTGGGAATACGAAGGCCAGAACATCCGTCTGGTCGACACCGCCGGCATGCGCCGCAAGGCCCGGGTGCAGGAGAAGCTGGAGAAGCTGTCGGTCGCCGACACCATCCGCGCCATCACCTTCGCCGAGGTGGTCGTGCTGGTCATGGACAAGGACGACGCCTTCGACACCCAGGACCTGCAACTGGCGGACCTGGTCGAGCGCGAGGGCAGGGCGCTCGTCTACGTCGCCGCCAAATGGGACCTCGAGACTGAGCCCCAGTCGAGACTGGCCAAGCTGACCCAGATGGCCGAGGACAAGCTGCCCCAACTGAAGGGCTCGCCCTTCGTGGCCCTGTCCTCACACAGCGGCCGCGGCGTCGAACGGCTGATGCCGGCCGTGCTTCAGGCCCACGCCACCTGGTCGGTCAAGGTCAAGACCAAGGACCTGAACACCTGGCTGGCCCTGGCCACCCAGAGGCATCCGCCCCCCGCCGTCGACGGCAAGCGGATCAAGCCCAAATACATGGCCCAGACCAAGGCCCGCCCGCCGACCTTCGTGCTGATGGCCAGCCGCGCCGAGTCCATGCCCGAGCAGTACAAGCGCTATCTGGTCAACAACCTGCGCGAATCCTTCGACCTGCCGGGCACGCCGATCCGGCTGATCGTCAAGTCGGGCACCGAGAACCCCTATGCGCCCGGCGGCTCCAAATCGGGCCCCGAACGCTACAAGGGCGACGCCAAGACCGCGCCGCGCAAGGTCATCAAGAAGGCCGAACGCGCCGAGATGCTGTCCAACCTGCCCGGCAAGGCGCTGGAGCAGAGGAAGGCCGGCAAGACCAGGCTGAAACCGCTGGCCGGCCTCAAAGCCAGCGCCAACAAGAAGGCCGGCTCGTCGGTCGCCGTCCAGAAGGGCGCGCGGGGCGGGGCGCGTCAGGTATCGCGGTCCGGGCGGGTGCGGACGGGTCAGAAACATCTGCCGAAGAAGTAGGCGTCCCGTTGACGCCGCCGCCGCTTCTCGCCGATCCTCGCGCGAAGGTGGAGGAACAATCGTGGCGTTTTCGACGGGACTCATCGCAGCCTTGGCGCTTCTGGCGTAAGGCGGAACAGGCTAGGATACCACCTGCGCGGAGCCGGCCATTCCGGTCGTCGAGCGTCCGGCGAAACCCGTGCGCCCGTCGCCGCCATCCTGCGTCGACGAAGCGCGCAGCCGCCATACCTGCACCAACCGGGTGATCGGCGCCTACAACGCCGAAATGGAGCGTTACGGCCAGTCGTTCGATGCATATGTCGCCGCGGTCAACGGCTACGGCAGGAAGCTCGCCGCCTATGTCGAAGCGGTGAACGCCTATGTCCAGTGCGAACAGCGCGTGGTCATGCCGTCGCCCTTGATTGAGGGCTAGCGTCCCGCCCGTCTTTGACGCATCGCGGACAACGACGCTAGGTTGGCTGATCTCGGGAGGGTTCAAGATGCTCAGGTCGGTCCTGGCCACTATCGCCGGCGTGGTCATCGCCTTCATCCTCGTCTTTCTGGGCGACATGCTGTCCCAGTCCCTCGCCGTGTCCGCTGGGCCCGCGCCCACCGACATGAACGATCGCGCGGCAATGGAGGCGTATGTGGGGGGGCTGCCGACGGCGGTGTTCATCGTCATGCTGACGACGTGGACGGTCGCCGCCTTCGCCGCCGCGGCCTTCGCCGCCCGCTTCGGCCGTCGCGGCGCCTGGCCGGGCTGGGCCGCCGCGGGCCTGTTCCTGTGCGCCACCGCCGCCAATCTGTTCCTGATTCCCCATCCGGCGTGGATGGCGATCGCGGGCGTTGTGCTGGTCGTGGCCGCCGGCTGGTTCGGGGCGCGGGCCGGATCGACCGGATTTCTGCGCGCGGCCTAGATCAGCGCCGCCACAGCCGGTCCGCCTGACCAGTCCTTGAAGCTTACCTCCAGTGGCGGCTCCCGATCGCCCCGCGCCAGTTCGACCATGAGCGGGCCGATCGCCGACGGATGGGTGAGCTCTTCCGGATCCTCGCCAGGATAGGCCTGGGCCCGCATCTGGGTGCGCATCCGGCCCGGATCGACGATGGCGATCCGCACGGGCGTGGACTCGATCTCGTCGGCCCAGCATTTAACCAGGGCCTCCGCCCCCGCCTTGGTCGCGGCGTACATGCCCCAGAAGGCCTTGGGCGCAGCGGCGACGCTGGTCGTGATGTAGACGGCGCGACCGGCCCCGGACGCCTTGAGCAGGGGCTCCAGCGAGCGGATCAGGCGGTAAACGGCCGTGAAATTGGTCTTTTCGACCTTGGCCCAGACGCGCGGATCGGCGTGGCTGACCGGCGTCAGGCCGGATGCGCCCAAGGTCGCCGCCGCCTGCACCCAGATGTCGAGCCGCCCGAACCGTTCGTGGATCGCGCCTCCGAGCCGGTCGATCGCTCCGCCGTCGACCAGATCGAACGGGATCAGGGTCGCGTGCTTGCCGGTCGCCGCATAGATGGCGTCGTCCAGCTCCTCCAGGCCGCCGACGGTTCGCGCCGTGGCGATCACGTGCGCGCCGGCCTTCGCCAGCGCCAGGGCGCTCTCGTAGCCGATGCCACGCGAGGCCCCGACGACGAGGGCGATACGGTCCTTGAGGGGGATGTCAGTCATGCGCGCCTGATAGCGCGCGCGCCGGTCCGGCGGAAGCTAGAAGCCGGCGGCCGGTTGCCACAGGCTGAAGCTGACGCCCTGGTCGTCGCAGACCACCGCCGTCGTTCCCGACCGGCTCTCGGAAGGGACCGCTGCCTTGCCGCCCAACTCCACGACCCGGGCGCACAGCGCCTCGATGTCGTCGACACGGAAATACAGGTGCGGATTGTCCTTGGCCCGTTCGACCTTGGTGAAGCCGAACGGCGGCTGGGCGCCCGCCACGTGGGCGTAGGTCGGATGCGATTCGGCCTCGTCGAAGGTCCAGCCGAACAGGGCGGAATAGAAGGCTCTCGCCTTGTCGAGGTCCTCGGTGTCGATGGTGAAGTAGCCGAGCTGGATCATGCTGGCTTAAGCGCTGACCAGCAGCGAAAGTTGCCGCGCGGCAACCTCGCGCCCGCCTTCCTCTATCTCGCGGTCGAGCAGGCGGGTGGGGTATTCGCCGGTGAAATAGTGATCCGTGAACTGCGGGTTGCGCGGATCGCGCGGACCCGCCTCCATCGCCTGGTACAGGCCGTCCACCGACAGGAAGCCCAGGGAGTCGACCTCCAGATAGGCCTTCATCTCCTCCAGCGTCTTGTTGGCGGCGATCAGCTGGTCCCGTTCGGGCATGTCGATGCCGTAGAAGTCCGGCCACAGGATCGGCGGCGAGGCCGAGCGCAGGTGCACCTCGGTCGCGCCGGCGGCCCGGACCGCCCGCACCAGCTTCACCGAGGTCGTGCCGCGCACGATGGAATCGTCGATCAGCACCACCCGCTTGCCTTCCAGCACCGAGCGGTTGGGGCTGTGCTTCATCCGCACCCCCTTCTGCCGGGCGCCCTGGCTGGGCTGGATGAAGGTGCGGCCCAGATAGTGGCTGCGAATGATCCCCATCTCGTAGGGAATGCCGCTCTCCTGGGCATAGCCGAGCGCCGCCGGAACGCCGCTGTCGGGCACCGGCACGATCACATCGGCCTCGACCGCGTGTTCGCGGGCCAGCGTCATGCCCATTCGCTTGCGCACGCCATAGACCGAACGGCCGTTCACGATCGAGTCGGGCCGCGAGAAATAGACGTATTCGAACAAACAGGGCCGGGCCCCGCGGGTCGGGAAGGGCTTGAGCGACTTCAGCCCCTCGTGGTCGATGACGATGACCTCGCCATGCTCCACGTCGCGTTCGAAGGTCGCGCCGATGGTGTCCAGGGCGCAGGTCTCGGAGGCCAGAACCCAGGCCTCGCCGAGGCGGCCGAGCACCAGCGGACGGATGCCCAGCGGGTCGCGGGCTCCGATCATCTTGGACCGCGTCTGGCAGACCAGGGCGTAGCCGCCCTCGATCCGGCCGATGGCGTCGATGAAGCGGTCGACGATCTTGGCCTTCCGGCTGCGCGCAATGAGGTGGAGGATGACTTCGGAATCCGAGGTCGACTGGAAGATGGCGCCTTCGCCGACCAACTGGTTCCGCAGGTAGAGGAAGTTGGTCAGATTGCCGTTGTGGGCGATGGCGATGCCGCCGCTGTCCAGATCGGCGAACATCGGCTGGATGTTTCTCAGGAAGGAACCGCCCGAGGTCGAATAGCGCGTGTGGCCGATCGCCGCCGAACCCGGCATCCGCTCTGACAGGTCCGACCCGCCGAACGCCTCTCCGACCAGGCCCATGTGCCGTTCGGTGTGGAAGCGCGTCTCGTGCACGCTGGCGATGCCGCAGGCTTCCTGGCCGCGATGCTGCAGGGCGTGGAGGCCGAGCGCCACGACGGACGAGGCGGCGTTCTTTTCCGCACCCCAGACGCCGCAGACGCCGCATTCGAGACGCGGCCGATCGTCGTCCGGGTCGCGATCATGGGCCCGGTGGACGACCGGGTCGGCGATGGAATGCACGGGACTGCTCATCGTGGGGCTCCGATGACGCGGGAACTCTAGTCGGCGGCTGGCGGCGAAGTATTGCCTGTTTGGGGCGGCGGCAAGGCTTCTTCTTCCGAAAACCCTTTGCTTACGGACGAAGTCACGACCGGGCTGAGCGCGTCCGCGCCGCGCCCGATGCCGGGCAGGATGATCTGGATCGCCCGGGCCGCGCCCGCCGTCACCGGGCGCAACGCCGCCTCGCTGAGCCATGTCGGTGTCTTCTCGCCCGGCATGGCGGCGACGATGACCAGGTGGATGGCCCCCAGCAGCACCAGCGAGCGCGCTGCCCCAACGAAAACGCCGATGAAACGGTCTATCCCGCCCAGTTGTGGATGGGCCTGGGCCCGCTTCGACAGGATAGAGCCGAAGATGCGGACGCCGAAATAGATCAGTAGAAACGAGCCGATGGCCGCCGCGATCGTCCCCGCCCAGTCCGGATCGATCAGGCCCCTTCCGATCGGCGCCGTCACGGGAAGGGCGACCAGGGCGACGAAGGCCGCCAGCACGAAGCTGAGCAGGGTGATGATTTCGCGCGTGCCCCCGCGGACCCAGCCGGCGGCGGCCGAGGCGAGGATGACCAGGATGGCGATAACGTCGAAACCGGTCATGCTGGCTCGGAAAGCTGTCGATCCGTCCTCAATAGCGGTTTTGCGAGATTCGTTCGACCGCCTCGGACAGCCGTGTCACCGAGGTGACGCCCACGCCCTTGTGCCTGACCGTCAGCGTGGGCGTCAGGGCCTGGTCGAAGCCCAGCTTCTGCGCCTCGCGCAGCCGCGCCTCGGCGCGGCCGACGGCCCGGACCTCGCCGGACAGGCTGATCTCGCCGAAGACCACGCAGCCCTGGGGCAGGGGAACGTCGGTGGCGGAACTGATCAGCGCCGCCGCCGCCGCCAGATCCGCCGCCGGCTCGTTGATGCGCAGGCCCCCGGCCACGTTCAGATAGACGTCCTGATCCCCGAAACCGAAGCCGCAACGCGCCTCCAGCACCGCCAGCACCATGGCCAGCCGCCCCGTGTCCCAGCCCACCACCGCCCGTCGCGGCGTGCCATAGGCGGATTTGGACACCAGCGCCTGCATCTCGACCAGCACGGGGCGGGATCCCTCGATGCCGGCGAAGACCGCCGCGCCCGGGGCCCGGTCGTTGCTTTCGCCGAGGAACAGGGCGGAGGGATTGGCCACCTCGCGCAGGCCTGCGTCGCCCATTTCGAACACGCCGATCTCGTCGGTGGCGCCGAAGCGGTTCTTGGCCGCGCGCAGGATACGGAAGGGATAGCCGCGCTCGCCCTCGAAGCTCAGCACGGCGTCGACCATATGCTCGACCACGCGCGGGCCGGCGACCTGGCCGTCCTTGGTGACATGGCCGACCAGCACGACGGCGACGCCCTGCGACTTGGCCAGCCGCACCATCTCGCCGGCGCAGGCCCGGACCTGGGTGACCGAGCCGGGCCCGGCTTCGTGAGCGTCGGACCACAGGGTCTGGATCGAATCGATGACGACGATGTCGAACCGCTCGCGTTTCAGCGTGCCGAGGATGTCCCGCAGCGCCGTGGCCGAGGCCAATTCGACCGCCGCGTGGGTCACGCCCATCCGTTTGGCTCGGGCCCGGATCTGCTCGATCGCCTCCTCGCCGGAGATATAGGCGACGCGCGCGCCCTTCAGCGCGGCGCGGGCGCAAACGTCGAGCAGCAGGGTCGATTTGCCGACCCCGGGGTCGCCGCTCAGCAGGATGGCCGAGCCCGGCACCACGCCGCCGCCGCAGACCCGGTCGAACTCTGTCACGCCGGTGACGATGCGCGGCGGCTCGGGGGTGTCGGACTGCAGCGTCTCGAACTGGACGCCGCGGGTCCGGGCCGCGCTGACGGGCTTCATCGCGCCGGGCGGAGCCGAACGGCTCTCCTCGACGATGGAGTTCCACTGGTTGCAGGCCCCGCACTGGCCCGACCACTTGCCGTGGACGGCTCCGCAGGCCTGGCAGACATAGATCGCGCCGTCTCTCGCCATGCCGGTGGCTTACAGGAGTCGGAAGGCGCGGGGCAGGGGGGACCGCCGGGGGTACGACCGAAACTGTCGCAGGCGGATCGCGATCAGCCCGCGCGCCGGATCAGTTCGTCGGCGAGGTCGGCGGTCAGATAGCCGTCGGCCAGCCGCCCGTTGGCGATCTGCCAGCGGCGCAGGGCGGCGCGGGTGTTGGCCCCGACCACGCCGTCGATGCCCTGGGTGTCGAAGCCGAGGGCGGTCAGGGCGCGCTGGGCGCCGATGCGCTGGTCGCGCGACAGGGGGGCGTCGTCGGGCCAGGTCGCGACGAGGCCGGGCTTGCCGGCGATTCCGTCGGCGGTCAGGCCGATGGCCAGGGCGTAGGAGACCGAGTTGTTGTAGCGGCGGATCACATAGTGGTTGGGCAGGGCCAGGAAGGCCGGGCCGCGCGCGCCCTGGGGCAGCAGGATCACGGCTTCTTCCAGCGCTTCCGCGGCGTTGGGCGCGCCGCCACGGGCGAGGGATACGCCCCGCTGGGCCCAGTGGCGCCATGGATGGCGGGGCCCCTCGGCCTCGGCGTAGTCGAAGCCGGCCGGCAGAATGACCTCATAGCCCCAGGTCTGGCCGGGCTTCCAGCCGGCCTGCGCCAGCAGATTGGCGGCCGAAGCCAGGGCGTCGGCGTCCGAACCCCAGATGTCGACCTTGCCGTCGCCGGACTGGTCGACGCCGAGGCGGAGATAGGCGTCGGGCATGAACTGGGTCTGGCCCATGGCCCCCGCCCAGCTGCCCTTCAGTCCCGCGCGGTCGCGGCGTCCGTCGACGACGATGTCCAGCGCATCCCTGAGCTCGCTCTCGGCCCAGTCGCGGCGGCGGCCGTCGAAGGCCAGGGTGGCCAGGGACCGCACGACGTCATAGTTGCCCTGGATGGCGCCGTAGCCGCTTTCGTTGCCCCAGATGGAGACGAGGATTTCAGTCGGGACGCCGTAGCGCCGGGTCACTTCCCACGGCACGCGGTCGGTGCGGGCGCGGCCCTGGGCGATCCGCGTCGCCGAGGCGGCGGACTGGACATAGGCGCCGGCGGGGCGGCTGAACTCGGGCTGGTTCCGGTCCAGCCGGATGACCGACGGATCGGGCGTGAGGCCGGCGAGCTCGCGCTCGTATTCGGCTCGACGGGCGCCGCCGTGGCGGGCCAGGAAGCCCTGTTTCCAGCCCTCGAATCCGGCCTGGTCGGCAGGGGTGTCGACCGGAGGCTGGCTGGGCGGCGCGAGCGGGACGGGGCTGCCAGCCAGGGGCGTCGGCTCCCCGGGGGTGATGACGGGCGGGACCGGCGGCGCCTCCGGGAGCATGGGGGCGCAGGCGGCGACTGAGACGATGAGCAGGAGGCGAAGGCTGATGCGCATGGCGATAGCTGTAGAGTCCCCGATGGCCGCCCCGTCATAACAAGTGCGCGAGGGCGGCCAGCGTTGCTGCAATACCGGGGCCAAAGCGAGGCTCCGTCCTCAAGCCCCAGCCGACTGTGTCGTTTGGGTCGCGCGACAGGCGACGGCGGGGGCCGGGATTCTCTGTTTTGCGTCGTTAACCCTCAATATCATGGATTATTTCAGAGGCCCTGGCGCACAAGGAGCCCAGCTCTGAGACCCGATACGGCCTGGTGGCGGAGGGGCTACGCAACGGGGGTGCAACCCCGGAGACCCTCCGTTCAACTCGGAGGCCAGGCCTCCATCCTGTTGGGCTCTGACGCGACCGACGCGATCGCTCGCTGCTGGCTCGGCGTTCTGTCAGCGCGCCGCTCAGAGCTTGCCGAACGCCACGCCGCGCCAGCCCCAGCCCGCCTTCTGCGCCGCGGCGACCAGCGGCTTCTTGATCTCGTCGGTGTCGAACCGGTAGCTGTAGACCTCGCCCCAGGACAGGTCCTCGCGGAAGGCGTAGACCGTTTCGAAGCTCTTTTCCCAGGTCTGGCCGCGGACGCCCTCGGCCGTGGCGGAGAGGTCGGGAACGCCGGCGCGCCATTCCACCTCCCACGACTGATCCACGGCGCGGACCTCGCCCCTTGCTTCGTCGAACTTCATCAGCACCTTGAAGACGCGCTTGATCCCGGCCTTGGCGAAGACCTCGTACCATTGGGCGTCGACGATCCGCCATTCGGCCACGAGGTCGACGCCTTCCGGCGCGCCGTCGCGGACGATGAAGGGGGCGGTGTCGCGGTTGATGGCCAGAAGGCCGTCCCGGAGCGCCGGAACAGGGAGGCGCGGCACGCCGTCGGGCGCGCGCTTGCTGCCGGTCATCCAGTCGAACAATCCCATGGGCGTGGTTCCCGGCCGCGACGACGAGGGGCGATGTCAGCACCCGCTTGCACGATGCGGGGAGCGGTTACAATCGCGGACGACCCGGACCGGGGTCTCCCGGCCGCGCCAATGTCCCTGCCCATCTGGTTGACGAAGCGGGGAAGCCTCTCTATACGCACCGCTCCGCCGCAGGTTCGTCCCGCGGCTTTTCTGTTTTGCTTTGCCCCAGGACGACGACCATGAAGGTCCGCAGCTCGCTCAAGTCGCTCAAGACCCGCCACCGCGACTGCAAGGTCGTGCGTCGCAAGGGCGTGGTCTATGTGATCAACAAGACCGACCCGCGCTTCAAGGCGAAGCAGGGCTAAAGACGGCCTTTCCGCGTCGCGACGCGGTTCGAAAGTTTCAGGGCTGCGGACTTGTCCGCAGCCTTTTTCGCGTCCGACCCCAGCCGTCGTTGAGTCGCGCGCCCCGGCGTGGTTAGCGTCTTCATTCTTTTTGCCCCGTCGGCCTTCGGCCTGCTTGAGGGCGTGTTTCCCGGAGTTCTCCCTTGGCCGACGACGCTTCCTTCGATTCCTCGCCCGACGTGCTGACGTCCGCCGCCCAGGGCCGCCTGCGCACCGTGATCGAGCGCCTCGAGCGCCTCGAAGAGGACAAGGCGGCGGTCATGGCCGACATGAAGGAGGTCTTCGCCGAGGCCAAGGGCGAGGGCTATGACGTGAAAATCCTGCGCAAGGTCATCCGCATCCGCAAGCAGGACAAGGCCAAGCGGCAGGAGGAGGACGCGATCCTCGACCTGTACCTCTCGGCCCTCGGCGAGATCTGACACTGAAGCGAACCGGCTTCGGCGGAGGCAAGGGCGGTTCGAAAAAACCGCCCGCCAGTCCGTTCGAGGCTGAACGCGAGGCGGCCCGGCGCGCCGCCCTCAACGCCCTCAGACGCGCCCGCCGCTCGGCAGAGAAGGCGGGTGTTTCGCTGTCCGAGTGGGAGGGCGAGTTCATCGACTCGGTGAGCGAGCGGATCAAGACCCACGGGCGCGCCTTCGGCGACCCGGAACTGGGCGCGCCGGGGCAGGCCCTGTCCGCCCTGCAGGGCCGCAAGCTCAAGGAGATCGCGGCCAAGGCGAAAGGCGAGTCGCCGAAACGCCGCTGGGGCCGCAAGGCCCCACCGCCGTCCCCCGATGACTAGAACAGGATCTTGCGGAAGGTCAGGCTGACGACCCGGCCCTGGGGGTCGAGATAGTCGGCCTGGTAGTTCAGCGGGACGTCTCCGGCGGTTGAGGTGACCTCGGGCCGGCTGTCGAACAGGTTCTGAACGCCGAGATTGACCCGCGCGCCCTTCAGCCAGGGATATTTGGCGACCCAGGACGCCCGGGAGTTCAGGTCGATGAAGACGTTCAGATTGACCGTCGCCTGGTCCGAGAACTCAAGGTCCGGCCCGCTCCCGCCGTCCACGCGGGTCGAGGCCCGCCAGTTCGCGTTGACGAAGGCGCCCATGCCGTTGCGGAACACGCCGCCCTGGGCCTGGATTTCGTGGCGCGGGCTGCCGCCGCGGGCGCCGGTGGCGGCGCCGTCCAGCAGGTTGAGGAGCGGCAGGCCGTCGGCGATCAGGATTTCGTCCTGCAGCCGCCAGGTGTGATAGATCGACAGGTTGAAACGGCCCTGTCCCGGCTGCATGCCGCCGCCGCGACCACCCCCGCCCCCACCCATGCGAATCTGGGGACCGCCGGCTCCGGGGCCGTCACCGCGCGGCCGGTCTCCGCCGGCGCCCTCGCCGCGCATCTCGATCCGCATCGGGCCGCCGGGGGGCCGCGCGCCGCCGGGCATGCCGGGCAGGGGCGCGGCCGCGGGATTGGGCGTGCCGAAGGCGCGGGAATAGTTGAAGCCGGTGCGGATGTCCTGGCGCTCGAACCGTTCGAAATTGAGCGGCCGGGCATCGAACGAGACCAGATCGCCGTCGGCGTCCCGGACGAAGCGGCCGGGCAGGGCGGCCTCGAGATCCGGCGTCAGCGTCGGGAAGGCGGCGATGGCGTCTTCGGTCAGGCTCCAGGTCCAGGTCGAGCTGAACCGGAAGTCGGTCTCGGACCAGGGCTTGAGGTTGAAGCCGGCCTTCCAGACCCGGCGATTGTCCGGGTTCAGGTCCGGGTTGCCGCCGTCTATGCGGGTGACCAGCACCGTCCGGCCGGTGGCGAAGTCGAACACCGGGACGTTGGGGGTGGAGATGGTCGGATCGTTCAACTGCGAGATCGTCGGGGAGCCGCTCTCGTCGGTGTAGCTGACCTGCAGCGACAGGGGTTCGATCGGCGACCAGTTGAGGCCGAAGCCGAGGGTGGACAGGCCGCCGAAATCCGACAGCTCCTCATAGCCGACGTTGAAATTGGCCGACAGGTCGCCGAACGCGGGCAGGACGCCCAGGCGGCGGCTGGCGATCGGCAGGCTGAAGCTGGCCTGGCCGCTGAGCCGTTGGCGGGACTGTCCGCGGTCGGTGGTGACGCCGCTGCGCGTGCTGGTGGAGTCCAGCGACACATCGTCGAAGCCGAATTTGAAGGTCGAGGAGACGCCGCCGGCGGGAAGGTCCCAGACATCGCCGGTCAGCACCAGTTCGGTGTCGAGCCGCTCTGACACCGAGCGGGCGGTGTCGTCGGCGATGCGCGCGAAGTCGGCGGGGGCGAGGGAACCGAAGGGATTGGCGCCGGCGTCGCCGGCGTCGAGCCGGGCCTGGAAGGGATCGGCGCCGTAGCCGCGGCCGGTGAGGGTCTCGGTTTCGTTGCGCGTGTACTCGCCGGTGAAGGTCCAGCGCCAATCCTGGCCGAGGAAGCCGTCGAAAACCAGGCCCAGCTCGCCGGTCAGGCCCTCGGTCTGGCGGCCGAGGACGTCGGGGGCGTCCAGATAGCGATAGACCAGGACGTCGTCGGCGAAGGGCGAAAAGGGGTTGCTCTCGGACAGGGTCAGGGTGACGCCCGGCAGGCCGTTGAAGCTGCGGCTGGACCGGTCTTCGAGGCTGCCGCTGAGGGTCGCCTGGGTCGTACTGTTCAGGTCCCGCTTCATCGTGCCCCGGAGGGTGGCGCGCTCGCTTTGGCCCAGCAGGGTGCGATAGGCGCCCAGGTCGCCGGTGCGAGGATCGCCCGCCGCGGCGGCGAAGTCGCCGATCGTCGGCGCGCCGGCAACGGTCGGGACCGGATTGACAAGCACGGTCGAGCCGACCTGGGCCGACAGGGCGGGATCGATCTCGGTCCCGAAGGGCGAACCCGAGACATTGCCGATCAGATCGTAGGGGGTGGAGCCCGCATCGCGAACGATGTCGCGCTCGGACTCGAACAGCGGACTGGAGCGCTCGTATTCGGCGTCCATGGACCAGCGGCCGGGCCCGGAGATACGCAGGATGTTGCCTTCGACCTCTACGGTGGTCCGGCCGCCTTGGGTCGGCATGCGGCCGGCGACCTCGCCGGTCATCGATCGGAAATTGTCCTTGAGCACGAAATTCACCACGCGCTGGTCGGCGCGGTAGCCGTATTCGAGCGCGACCTCCTCGGGCAGGATGTCCATCCGCTCGATCGCCTCGGGTGGAAGGCTGTGGATCTCGCGGAAGCCGGAGATGCGGCGGCCGTTGACCAGCAGGACAGGCTGCCCGTCGGCGCGACCGCGCGAACTGCGGGTGACCGGCTCGAGATAGGTCAGCAACTCGGCGATGTTCGAGGCGCCATAGGCCTGGATTTGATCGGCGGTCAGGGTGAGGTCCGGCGGGATGTCGGAATTGGCGCTGCCGCGGGGGCGGGTCCCGGTGGTCGTCACCGTCTCGAGCTCATAGGCGTCCGGATCGGGCCTGGCCGTCGGCGTCGGTTCGGTGGCGGGGGGCGTCGGTTGTTGCGGCGGCTGTTGCGACGGAGGAGCCGGCGCAGTCTGGATCATACCGGCCATGAGCCCGGACAGGGCGGTGGTGACGAGCAGCATGCGAACGGGTCCCGGGGAGTATCCAGCCCTCAACGTGCCCGGCCAACATTTCCGTCGCATTTCAGCGTCGAAACCGAAGGTTGAGTTCGCGCGGAGGCTTCACCCGTCATCGTGGTTCCGGGGGCGGCTGGCCAATGAACTTTTGGTCAGGTTCCGGCCTTCGCCTCAGCCGGCTTCCTTGAGGATGCCTTCCAGACCCTGTTCGCGCACCTTGCGGTACAGGGTCGAGCGGCCGATGCCGAGGCGCCGGGCGATCTCGGACATATGGCCGGCGTAGACCTCGATAGCGTGCTGGATCAGGTCGCGCTCGATCTCCTCGAGGGTGCGCAGATGGCCGCGCTCATCGAGGATGCGGATGGGGGTGTCGGGCAGGGGCGGCAGATCCAGGCCAGCGTTCACGGTCGGCGGCTCCTCCACCCCTTCGCGGTCCCCGCCCTCCTGCTCCGTCGGCAGGAAGGGCGCGGCCATCCCGGAGATGGCGGGGAAGTCGTGCGGCTGCAGGAAAGGCGCATCGGCCAGGACGATGGCGCGGTAGACGGCGTTCTCGAGCTGGCGGACGTTGCCGGGCCAGTCGAAGGCGCAGAGCAGGGCGAGAGTTTCGCCCGCGCAGCCGGCGACGCGCTTGCCTTCCTCGACATTGAAGCGGGCGATGAAGTGGTCGATCAGGGCCGGGATGTCCTCGCGGCGCTCGCGCAGGGACGGAGCCTCGATCGGGAAGACGTTGAGGCGGTAGAACAGATCCTCGCGGAAGGCGCCAGCGCGAACCTGCTGGGCCGGGTCGCGGTTGGTGGCGGAGACGATGCGGACGTCGACCTTGACCGAGCGTTTGGCGCCGACCGGGTCGACCTCGCCTTCCTGCAGGGCGCGCAGCAGTTTGACCTGCATGTCCAGAGGCAGTTCGCCGATCTCGTCGAGGAACAGGGTGCCGCCGTTGGCCTCCATGAATTTGCCGGGGTGTTTGTCGTGGGCGCCGGTGAAGGCGCCCTTCTCGTGGCCGAACAGGATCGACTCGATCAGGTTCGACGGCAGGGCGCCGCAGTTGACCGCCACGAACGGCTTGCCGGCGCGGTCCGAGGCGCCGTGCAGGGCGCGGGCGATGACTTCCTTGCCGACGCCGCTCTCGCCGGTGATCAGGACCGGGATGGAGGATTTGGCGGCGCGGGCGCCCAACGACTTGACCATGCGCATGGGGGCGCTCTGGCCGACCAGGTCGTCGAAGGAGGTACGGCCCGAGACATGCTTCTTCAGCCGGCCGACCTCGGCGGTCAGCTGGGTCAGCTGCAGGGCGTTGCGGACCCCGACCAGCAGGCGTTCGGCAGAGACCGGCTTGACGAAAAAGTCCTGGGCTCCGGCCTGCATGGCCTTGACCACGGCGTCCACCCCGCCCGAGGCGGTCAGGACGATGACAGGCGTCGTGACGCCGGCGGTGCGGATTTCGGCCAGGGCCTCCATCCCGCTCATGCCGGGCATGACCATGTCGAGCAGGACCACGTCGGCTCCGCCGCCCCTGGTCAGGCGGTCGATGGCCTCGCCGCCGGATTCGGCGTGGACGACGGCGTAACCTTCGCGCTCCAGCACGGCCTGGGCGAGGCGGCGCTGGGTCGGATCGTCGTCGACCACGAGAACGGTCTTGGCCATGGAGCGGCGCCCTTCATCATCACGGTTGCGGCCGGTCCTCATGCAAGCGGGACTGGCTCATTCCGGGACGTTTTAGCCGTCACAAGGTGAAGATCGGGTTGGGGGGCAGGGTGAGTAGAGGGTTAAGGGCGGCTAGAGGGTGCCGCGCGGGATCGAGTGTCTTTGGGTCCAGAAACGACAAAGGGCCGGTTTCCCGGCCCCATTCACGGCACGGCAGGCTTGTCATCACCTGATGCCGCACCGGCTGCTCCGAAGAGCAGTCTCGCAAGTCCCCGAGGGGAACCCGCTAAATATGGGTTAAGTCGAGCGCCTTTGCAACCGCGCGGCGAATGGCTTCAAAATCATCGGGGGGCAGCATCGGTACAGCATACTGTCCGCGCCCAACCTTGTAGCGGTCGAGGCGCGCCAAGGAGACCGTGGTCAACATATCGCATTTGGCCCAGCAACGGATGGCTTCCCGACCCGGCAACGGGTTGTTGGCGAGAGCGTGGTGGTGATCCTCCAATGAATCCGGCTCGGTCGTCGAGAGCGGCACTATCGTCACGAGGCGCCGGTTTCTGCGATTGCGCGCGATCACAACAACAGGCCGCACCTTGACCATCTCCGGGACCACAAACCCCGATAGTCGCACATGACGACATTTCCCGGACGGGGCTGATAGAGCATGGCCATGCAGGGTTGTACGAAGAAGCAACCCTGAGGACAATCAATCCCCCGTTCGAGGCTCCGGCGGCAGGCCGGGTCAAGGGGCCGGACCGCCTACATCGGTGACGGGCGGCGGAGGCGTCGGCGCGGTCACGACCGGCGCGCTCTCGCAGTCGGGGATGTCATCGGAGTGGAACCGGGCGACCTGACGCCCGTCCGCGAAGACCAGATCAGGCCAGACCGGCTGGACGGCCCGCAAACGCCCGGCCCGCAAGGCTACGCGAGGGTCCGGGCGCCTGTCGCCGCGGCAACGCTGGCGGAAAAAGCCCAGCAGGCTCCAGCCGTCCCCTTCCGGGATGAACACCCACACATCTGTATGGCCAGCGATCAGTATTTCCATGGTTCCATCGCCGTTCAGGTCCCTGCGCGTCGCAAGACAGGGGTCGGCGTGCTGGCAGTCCCGGAGGTCGTAGCGGTTGGCGGAGGCGATGATACCGGCTGGAAGGGGCGCCGCCCCGACCGGCCAAATCTCGATCGTCGGCACCGGCAGGTCTTCCTCGGCGGGCCGCGCGTCATAGCGGTTCTCGATCTTCTGCGCGGCCACGGCTTCGGCCGCCACGGCGGCGTTCGTGGATCGGGTGAGCCGGGCCAGGGCCGCCTGTCCGGCCTTTCCGCTCTCGAAGCGGAGGAAGGCGTAGTCGAACTTGTCGGGCGTGACCGCGCCTCGCTCCAGCCGGGCGACCTGGTCCATCACCGAGAGCCGGGAAGGGTCCAGCACGGGGCTGAAGAGCAGCAGGATGACGGCGACGGTCAGGACGGCGGTCCAGATGGTGGTGCGCTCCAGCGGGCGCATCCAGTCGCCCTTTCGCCAGAAGGGGCTGAGGGCGGCCCAGCCGTAGCCGGCGGCGAAGGAGGCGCCGACGAGGGCGCAGGCGGCGGCGATGATGCGATCGGGAGTCAGACCGTACTGACCAATGCGCAGGGCCAGGCCCCAGAAGGCGATGACGATCAGGGGCGTGATCAGGACGGCGGCGACGCGAACGGCGGCGCGGAGCACGAAGGGCGGCCGGTTGTCGGGCTGTCCGTCCTGATAGGCGGCGTTGATCAGGATGATCAGGGCGGCGGCCGCGGCCAGGACCAGCGAGACGCCGCTGCCGGTTTCCCACAGTCCGCCGAGGCCGGTGAAGGGCAGGGCCGCGAGGAAGCCTCCGACCAGAACCGTGATGACCAGCAGTAGCCACGACAGGAGCATGAGGGCGACGGTGCGGACGCCGCGGATCAGGCCGTCCCGTACGTCGGTCAGATGGACCGCCGCGGCGAAGACGAGGCCGGTGACGGGGATCGCGAACCACGGCTCGCGGAGCAGGTTCTCGAGGAAGTCGAGGTTGATGATCCGGAAAAGAGCCGCGCCGAGATGGAGAAGGATCCAGAAGGCGCCGGTGAAGCCGGCCGACAGGGCCAGCTGGACGGCGGCCTTGGTCGCTGTGTCGAAATAGGCCGGATAGCTGGCGATGCGGCGGCGCTCCATATCGGCCGGCGCCACCAGATGGTGGGCGATGAACAGGGCGGCGGCCGAGAACAGGATCACCTGCGGCGACAGGAAGGGCGGGCCCTGAAGCGTGTCGGCGCTCTGACGGGCGATGTCATGCAAGCCGAGAAGGGCCAGAACGACCCCCGCGACCACGGTCCAGATCACCATGGTCACGGGGCGGAGGCGGCCGACGCCCGCCAGCAGGACCAGCGGCAGGAAGCCGACGACGAGCAGCAGCGGACCGAACAGGAGGGGGTGAGTCGCGCCCCACGATGTTCCACCGTCCGAGGCGCGGTGCAGCCAATACAGGCCGAGGCCCTGCAACAGGCCGACGCCGATGCGGAGGGCGCCGAAGGCTGCGGGCGAGGCGCCCAGGCCGTCCCGGCCGGTGGATTCGCTGGCGTCGGTCATTCGGTTCCCCTCCGTATGCCGGGGCAGCCTGCACCATATATCTATCTCGCGTCTCAAGGATTTCTCGTGCAGTCCCGGTGCAGGGCCCGGGGCGGCTTGAGTTCTGCGCGGGTCCGTGTATAGAGCGCGCCTCTTCCGTCGCAGCTTCGGCCGCGGCGGTCCTGTCCGAGAACTTCGGGGTCTGGGGGTCACCCGGGCCATAAATGTCAGAGAGCCCTCTGACGCCGTGGGGAGATGGGGATGCAGACGACGCCAGACGTTCCGGTATCCGGGCGTCGGGGTTCGAGCTTCCTTCGGACATTACGACCGGCCTGAACGCCTCGCAGCGATGCGCGGCGCTTTGGCCACAGCAAAATCCTCGGATTTTGCTGAACTTCCATGGGAGCATTCCAAGGAATGCTCCTGTGTCGTCGGGAATAAGCCCGGCGGCGAATACAGACTGGAGACCGCAATGGACCGCGCACAAAAAGCCGAGTCGATCGAAACGCTGAAGGGCGTTTTCGCCGACGCGGGCGCCGTGGTCGTGACCCACAACCTGGGTCTGACCGTTGCGGATATGGAAGACCTGCGTGGACGCCTTCGTAAAGAAGGCGGCACGTTCAAGGTGGTCAAGAACCGCCTGGCGCTCAAGGCGCTCGAAGCCGACGAAGGCAGCGAATTCCACGGCCTGTTCAAGGGGCCCGTGGGCATCGCGTATGCCGACGACGCGGTGACGGCCGCCAAGATCACCGCCGAATACGCCAAGGCCAATGACAAGTTCATCGTCCTGGGCGGCTTCATGGGTGAGAAGATTCTGGACGCGAAGGGCGTGGAGGTTCTCTCCAAACTGCCGTCGCTGGACCAGATCCGCGCCTCGCTGCTCGGCCTGCTCAACGCGCCCGCGACCAAGATCGCCGGCGTCGTGCAGGCCCCGGCGTCCCAACTGGCCCGCGTGTTCAGCGCCTACGCCTCGAAGGACGCCGCGTAAGCGGACCCGCCTCTTTCATCTCTGCAAACTCTCACCTGAAACCCAATCCTCCGAAGGAAACACACCATGGCCGATCTCGCCAAAATCGTTGAAGACCTGTCGAAACTGACCGTTCTGGAAGCCGCCGAACTGTCCAAGCTGCTGGAAGAAAAGTGGGGCGTCAGCGCCGCTGCTCCGGTCGCCATGGCCATGCCCGCCGGCGGCGGCGCCGCTCCGGCCGAAGCTGCTGAAGAGCAGACCGAGTTCACCGTCGTCCTGCTGGACGGCGGCGACAAGAAGATCAACGTCATCAAGGAAGTCCGCGGCGTCCGTTCGGACCTGGGCCTGAAGGAAGCCAAGGACTTGGTCGAAGGCGCTCCGCAGAACGTCGTCGAGAACGTCTCCAAGCAGGCCGCCGACGAAGTCGCCAAGAAGCTGACGGAAGCCGGCGCCAAGGTGCAGGTCAAGTAAGTAAACGGACCGTCCCTCGGGACAGTTCTGGACGGGCCGGGGAGCAATCCCCGGCCCGTTTTCTTTTGGCCTTATGCGTCCTGCACGAACTGCAATCGGTGGACCTGCATGAACCGCAATGGTCGGGCTGCAGTCAGCGCCGTGACGGCAGTCCCTGCCGCGGCTACCGCCGCCGGGGCGCGAGGATGTCGGCCAGGCGGTCGCGGGTTCCCTCGATGCGGACCAGGCGCGGATACCGCAGGCCGCCGTGGTAGTCGAAGGACAGGGTGCGGAACTCGTCGCCGCGTCTGACCACCAGGACGATGGGCTCTGCCCCGCCCCTGGCGGCCGTGACGGCGTCGCGCAGAACCTCGGCCGAGGCGGTGCGGTCGCCGACGGCGACCAGATCCCAGCCGGCGCCCAGCCCCTGTTCGAACGCCGGGCCGCCCCAGCGGACGCCGGTGATGCGGTTGGCGGCGTTCAGGGTGAAGCCGAGGGAATACTGGAAATCGGCGGCCCAGCCGGACTGGATCCGCTTCTCGACCGGGGACAGGTCGTCGACATAGACGAGGCGCCAGCCGGCGCGCGCGATGCCGTCGAGCGGCGCGCGGGCGTCCGGGCCCACGGCGTCGAGGCGGGTGCGCAGGAAGGTCGCCCAGTCGTGGGGATGGACGGCGTTCAGCGCCGCGACCACGTCGTCGAAGGTATAGGGCCTGGCTTCCCAGACTCCGTCCTCGACGCCGAAGAAGCCCTTGGCGAAGTCGTCGAGGGATTTGCGATCATTGGTCTGCTCGCGGATCAGGGTGTCGGCGTCCAGCCAGATCAGCAGGGCCTCGCGGTAGTAGTCGCCGGTGCCGCGCATCCACGACGGCCAGGGGTTGGTGGTGCGGTAGCCGAGCAGGTTGTGATTGGTGGTGTCCTGCAGCGAACGCCACTGGCGGCCGGGCTGCTGGTCGTAGAAGCCGGCGAGCTCGGCCAGATTGGCGAGGGCCTCGTCCCTCGAGACCAGACCCGAGCGGGCGCCGAGAACATCGCCCCAGTATTCGGTCTGGCCCTCATAGACCCACATCAGGCTGTTCTGGGTGGGGACGTTGAAATTCGGGACGTATTCGTCTGACGGACGGCGGAATTTTCCATTCCAGCTGTGGGTGAACTCGTGCGGCAGCAGGGTGCGGGCGCCGAAGTCGGGGTTGGCGGCGGTGAAGAAGGTCGGACTGGCGGTGTTCTCGGAGGAGCGGTGGTGCTCCAGGCCGATGCCGCCCATCTTCGAGGTCAGGCCCAGCAGAAATTCGTAGCGGTCGAAGTGGCGGGCGCCGAACAGGCGATCGGCCTGGTCGACCAGCGATCGGTACTGTTCGATCCGTTCGTCGGAGGCGTTCAGAGACGCCGCAGTGTCACCGACGAGGTTCAGATGGACCGGCGAGCGGCCGCCCGGATCGAGATCGATGCGGCGGTAGTGCCTGCCGGCGAACATCGGGCTGTCCGCCAGATGCTCGAGCGGGATGGGCCTGAACGTGACGGTCGAACCGGAGGCGGAGGCCGAGTCCACTTCCAGGGCGCTGGCCTGCCGCCAACCCTCGGGCAGGACGACCGAGGGCGCGAAGGTGATGCGGTCGTGGTTGTAGCCCGCGGGATAGAGCAGGGCCTTCTCCCACTGGAGGTTGACCATCTCGGGCGTCATGACCACGCGCCAGACGGCGTTGTCGGGCTGGGTCAGCCATTCGAAGGCGACCTCGATCTGCGTCACACCCGCCGGGATGTCGAGGTGGAAGGCGTGGGGGTCGACGGTGTCCCGCACCCATTCGATGCGCTGACCATTGCCGGTGACCGTCACGCCGGAGACCAGCTGGATCGGGCCGGTGTCGGCGTGGTTGCCGGGAATGAATTCCGGATACTGCAGCACCAGATGGCCAGTGCTGACCGGGATGGTCTGACGGGTGCGGATGACCTTGTGGTCGAGGTCGGTCAGGTCGACGCGGATGCCGATGACGCCGGGATAGTCGCGGTCTTGCGGCGCCGGGATCGGCGGCAGGGCGCGCGGCAGGCTGGTCGGGGCGGGTAGGGGCGTGGCGGCTTGCGAGGCCGGCGCCTGGGCCTGGGCCAGGGCAGACGGGGCGGCCGAGGTCAGGAGGAGTGCGAGGACGGCGGCGCGGATCATCGTCTGGTCCCTCACGATCAACGGCGGCGGGGGGCGAGAATGTCGCCGAGACGGTCAGGAGTCCCGGCGATCCGCTCGAGGTGCGGGTAGCGCAGGCCGTCGTGGTAGTCGAAGGCGATGGTGCGGAAGCGATCGCCCTTCTTCAGCATCATCTCGATGGGCGTCGTATTCCCCCTTGAGGCCGTGATCGCCGCGGAGATCGCGTCGGCGCTGGCGGCGCGGCCATTGACGGCGACGACCTCCCAGCCCGAGGTCAGGCCGGCCTCGAAGGCGGGAGAGCCCCAGCGGACGGCCGTGACGCGGTTGGCCGTGTTGAGGCTGAGGCCGAGCGAATACTGGAAGTCGACGCGCTCCAGCTCCTTGTTCAGGGCCTTCGAATAGTCGTTGGGCGTTTCGCGCCAGACGAGGCGGTAGCCGCCGCGCTCGATGCCGCCATTCGGGGTCGGCGCGTCGGGGCCGACGGCGTCGAGGCGGGTGCGCAGGAAGGTCGCCCAGTCATGGGCCTGAACCCCGTTCAGCGTCGAGGTCACGTCGGCGAAGGTATAGGGGGCGGGGTCCCAGTTCCCGTCCTGGACGCCGAAGAAGGCTTTGGCGAAATCGTCCAGCGACTTGCGTCCGTTGGTCTGCTCGCGGATCAGGGTGTCGGCGTCGAGCCAGATCATCGCGCCTTCGCGATAGTAGTCCTCGCTGCGCTGGAAGCTGGCCCAGGGTTGGGGCCGGCGGCGGGCGATGATCGGGTCGTTGGTGGTGTCCTGCAGGGCGCGCCACGCGCGGCCGGGGTTGTCGTCGGCGTAGGTCGCGGCGGTGTTGGCGAAGACGTCCAGGGCCTGCTGTTTGGTCATCAGGCCGGCGCGGGCGGTCAGGACCAGGCCCCAGTACTGGGTCTGGCCCTCATAGACCCAGAGCAGGGAGTTCTGCAGCGGCCCGTTCAGGTTCGGGGTCAGCTGGTCGGCGGGCCGCCGCCATTTGCCGTTCCAGGAGTGGGTGTACTCGTGGCCCAGCAGGTCGCGGTCCGCCAGGGTCGAGGCGGCGTCGGTGAAATAGTCGGTGTCGACGCTGTTCTCGGACGAGCGGTGATGCTCCAGCCCGATGCCGCCCAGATGGTCGCTGACGGCCAGCAGGAAGTCGTAGTGGTTGAAGTGGCGCGCGCCGTACAGGCGGTCGGCCTGACGGACCAGTTCGCGGTGCCGGGCGATGTGTTCGTCCGTGGCGGCCAGCATGTCGGGGTCGTCGGCGACGATGTTCAGCCGCACGGGCGAGCGGCCGCCCGGATCGAGGTCGATCTGGCGATAGTGGGCGCCGGCGAACAGGGGGCTGTCCGCGAAATGCTCGAGCGTGACGGGGGCGAAGCTGGCCACGCCGTTCTGGAACAGGCGGGTGTCCAGGGCCGTGCCGTACTGCCAGCCGGCGGGCAGGCGCAGGGTCGGCTGGAAGGTGATCTGGCGGGAGAAGTAGCCCGCCGGATAAAGCAGGGCCTTTTCCCACTGAATGTTCAGCATCGCGTCGGTGATGACGATCCGGCCCTGGGAGCCGTCGATGGGGGTCAGCCATTTGAACGAGACGTCGACCGACGTGACGCCGGCCGGAACGTCGATCTCGTAAGCGTTGGTGTCGACCGTGTTGCGGACCCAGCGCAGCGGCTGGCCGCCGGCGGTGATGCGCAGGTCGGCGAGGTCGTCGACGGGTCCGACCGGGCCATGGGCGCCGGGAATCCATTCGGGATAGAGCAGGATCAACGGGCCCGGTCCGGCGACGGGGATGGTCTGTTTCACCGAAACGATGCGCCGGTCGATGTCGGTGGCGTCCATGTCGAGGGTGATGACGCCGGGGAAGGCCAGGTCGCGCGGCGCGGGGATGGGCGCGAGGACGCGATCGAGAGCCGGCGTTCCGACCTGGGCCAGTCCGGGGGCCGCCCCGAACAGCAGGACGGCGACGCAGGCGGAGGCGAGCAGGCGGGCGGGACGCATCATCAAGGACTTTCCGGCTGAACGGAGGGGGCGCAGATCACGCCGGGCGCGCGAAGGGGTCAAGCGCGACCTGCCCGCGCCGGATTAAAACGCCGTCATGTTTCGGGTTCCGTCGCAGAGCGACCCGGTGGTCCGGCTGCCGCCGCCGGGGAATCCCGATAGAAGGCGGGCGTTCGCGATCGTTGCGGACGCGGAAGCACCAGAGGTCACATGGGCAGCGTCATTCGTTTCTCCGCAACCGGCCTGCTGTGGCTGGCGGCTCTGACGGGGCCGGCGGCGGCCCGGACGGGACCGGTTCTGGAAACCGCCGATGTCGAACTATTCTACCGGCTCTATGACGCCAACGGCGGTCGGCCCGGCGCCGACCAGCTGCAGCGCGACTATCTGGATGTGGGCTCGGAGGGACTTCGCCACCTCGCCAGCGTGCGCAACGTCACGGGCGTGCGGATGGCCGACGCGATGGCGGCGCGACCGGAGATCTATGTCGAGGCCCGGCGCTGCGCGGAGACCCTGCCGAAGGTGCGCGAGCGGGTCGACGCGGCGCTGACGGAATTCGCCCGCCGTTTGCCGGAGGCCCGGTTTCCACCCGTGACCGTCGCGGTCGGGCGCGGGCGGCCTGTGGCCATCGGCAGTCCCGCGAACGGGGTTCAGGTCGGTCTGGAGGCCCTGTGCGCCGCGACCTTCATCAACCCGGACATCGAGGACCGCTTCGTCGGGGTGCTGGTGCACGAATATGTGCACACCCAGCAGTCGCCGGCGATGACCGAGGAGCAGGCCCACACCGTGCTGGAGATCTCGCTTGCCGAGGGGGCGGCGGAGTTCCTGACCGAGGTTCTGTCGGGCGCGCCGGCCTATGCCTATTTCGGACCCCTGACCGAGGGGCGGGAGCTGGAGATCGAGACGCGGTTCGCGGCGGACATCGACAAGACCGACCTGTCAGACTGGCTCTACAACTCGACCCTGGAGACGCCCGCAGACCTCGGCTACTGGGTCGGGTACCGGATCGCGAAGGCCTATTACCAGAATGCCGATGACAAGGCGGCGGCGTTCCGCGAGATCGTCGGGCTGACGGATGCGAAGGCGTTTCTGGCGGCCAGCGGCTGGCGTCCGGGGATCGTTCTGGACTGAATGCGGGCGGGCTTTAATTTTCGCTCATCCCCGCGAAAGCGGGGACCCAGTTCTTTCGTGGGCACTACGCATGGGACTGGCGAATGCGCGCCCCCGGAACCACCGGATCGCCCAAAGCACTGGGTCCCCGCTTTCGCGGGGATGAGCGGATAGAAGGGGCAGCTAGGCCGCGGGAGCCGCCGGCTTCACTTCCAGCAGTTCGACGGTGAACAGCAGGGTCGAGTTGGGCGGCAGTTCGTCGCCGCCGACCCAGCGGTCGCCATAGCCGAGCGCGGCGGGGATGACGAATTCGAAGGTCTCGCCCTCGCGCATCAGGGCCACGCCCTCGGTCCAGCCCCTGATCACCCGGTTCAGCGGGAATTCGGCCGGTTCGTTGCGCGAGTACGAGCTGTCGAACTCGCGGCCGTCGACGAAGGTCCCGCGGTAGTGGACCTTGACCGTGTCCGTGGCGACGGGCTGGCGGCCGTCGGGACGGGCGCGACCGACGCGGCGGTACTGGAGGCCTGATTCGGTGGTGGTCCAGCCGCGGCGCGCGCCGTTGACGACCAGATATTGCGCATTGCCGGCGGTCCAGCCCTCGAGCGTGCCGACGCCCGGCGAGGCGGCCGGCGCGGGCTCCTGCGCGGTGGCGCAGGCGGCGAGGGAAAGGGCGGCGGCGGCGATCAGGAGGGTGCGGGTCATGAGGCGACGCTAGCAGGATCAGGCTTCCGCCGTGAAGTCGTCGCGCCATTCGTAAACGAAAGGGGGAAAGGGCCTTTATTTCGTCGGAAAAGCGAGTATATGACCCGGTTCCGCTAACTCCGTATGAGATACGCGCGAAAGCGCCGAGGCCCGGTTTGTCGCCCTCCGACCGGTGCGAAGGCGCGCTCCTCCCCAAGGGAGCCCTACATTTCAGGCGTCCTGGAGCCGCAAGGCCCGAGGGTGGACGCCGAAACCGATGGTCACGGGTCGCCCGAGAGGCGGAGCCGTGGCTGCTGCATTGAACGCGGCCTGCCCGGGTCGCGCATTGGGAAGACAGAATGGCCAAGTCCAAAGCCGAAGTCGCCGTCGCCAACGGCCAGTTCGCCCACGCCACCACCTTCACCGGCAAGAAGCGCATCCGCCACTCGTTCGGCCGGATCCCCGAAGCGGTGCAGATGCCGAACCTGATCGAGGTGCAGCGCGCCTCCTACGAGCAGTTCCTGCAGCGCGAAGTGCGCTCGGGACCGCGCAAGGATCAGGGCATCGAGGCGGTCTTCAAATCGGTGTTCCCGATCAAGGACTTCAACGAACGCGCCATCCTGGAATACGTCTCCTACGAGTTCGAGGACCCGAAGTACGACGTCGAGGAATGCATCCAGCGCGACATGACCTATGCCGCGCCGCTGAAGGTCAAGCTGCGCCTGATCGTGTTCGAGGCCGATGAAGAGACCGGCGCGCGCTCGGTCAAGGACATCAAGGAGCAGGACGTCTACATGGGCGACATCCCGCTCATGACCGACAAGGGCACCTTCGTCGTCAACGGCACCGAGCGGGTGATCGTCTCGCAGATGCACCGTTCGCCGGGCGTCTTCTTCGACCACGACAAGGGCAAGACGCACAGCTCGGGCAAGCTGCTGTTCGCCGCCCGCGTGATCCCGTACCGCGGCTCGTGGCTGGACTTCGAGTTCGACGCCAAGGACATCGTCTACGTCCGCATCGACCGCCGCCGCAAGCTGCCGGCCTCGACCTTCCTGATGGGTCTGGGCATGGACGGCGAGGAGATCCTCAAGACCTTCTACGAGACCGTGCCCTACGAGAAGCGCGGCGAAGGCTGGGTCACGCCCTACAAGCCGGAACGCTGGCGCGGGGTGAAGCCCGAGTTCGACCTGGTCGACGCCGACACCGGTGAAGTGGTCGCCGCCGCCGGCACCAAGATCAGCGCCCGCCAGGCCAAGAAGCTGGGCGACACCGTCAAGTCGCTGTCGCTGGCCGCCGACGCCCTGCTGACCAAGTATCTGGCCGCCGACGCCGTCAACTACGAGACCGGCGAAATCTACGCCGAGGCCGGCGACGAGCTGGACCAGCCGACCATCGAACTGCTGGAGAGCTACGGCTTCACCACCATCGACGTGCTGGACATCGACCACGTCACGGTCGGCGCCTACATGCGCAACACCCTGCGCATCGACAAGAACACCGGCCGCGAGGACGCGCTGTTCGACGTCTACCGCGTGATGCGTCCGGGCGAGCCGCCGACCCCGGAAGCGGCCGAAGCCATGTTCAACTCGCTGTTCTTCGACAGCGAGCGCTACGACCTGTCGGCCGTCGGCCGGGTGAAGATGAACATGCGTCTGGAGACCCCGGACGTGTCGGACGAGATCCGCGTGCTGCGCAAGGACGACGTCCTGCGCGTGCTGCAGATCCTCGTCGGCCTGAAGGACGGCCAGGGCGAGATCGACGACATCGACAACCTGGGCAACCGCCGGGTCCGTTCGGTCGGCGAGCTGCTGGAGAACCAGTACCGCGTCGGCCTGCTGCGGATGGAGCGCGCCATCAAGGAGCGCATGTCCTCGGTCGATATCGACACGGTGATGCCGCACGACCTGATCAACGCCAAGCCGGCCGCCGCGGCCGTGCGCGAGTTCTTCGGGTCTTCGCAGCTGTCGCAGTTCATGGACCAGACCAACCCGCTCAGCGAGATCACCCACAAGCGTCGCCTTTCGGCGCTTGGCCCGGGCGGTCTGACGCGCGAGCGCGCCGGCTTCGAGGTCCGCGACGTGCACCCGACCCACTACGGCCGCATCTGCCCGATCGAAACGCCGGAAGGCCCGAACATCGGCCTGATCAACTCGCTGGCCACCCACGCCCGGGTGAACAAGTACGGCTTCATCGAGAGCCCCTACCGGCGCGTGAAGGACGGCAAGGCCACGGACGAGGTGGTCTACATCTCGGCCATGGAAGAGGCGAAATACACGATCGCCCAGGCCAACATCGAGCTCAAGGACGGCATGATCGTCGAGGAGCTGGTCCCGGGCCGGATCAACGGCGACTCCCAGCTGCTGATCCGCGCCGACGTGGACATGATGGACGTGTCGCCGAAACAGGTCGTTTCGGTCGCCGCCGCCCTGATCCCCTTCCTGGAAAACGACGACGCCAACCGGGCCCTGATGGGCGCGAACATGCAGCGTCAGGCCGTGCCGCTGGTGCAGTCGGACGCGCCGCTGGTCGGCACCGGCATGGAAGCGGTCGTGGCCGTGGACTCCGGCGCCGTCGTGGTCGCCCGTCGTGACGGCGTCGTCGAACAGATCGACGGCACCCGCATCGTCGTTCGCGCCACCAACGAAGCCGACGCCGGCCGTTCGGGCGTCGACATCTACCGCCTGTCCAAGTTCCAGCGTTCCAACCAGTCGACCTGCATCAACCAGCGCCCGATCGTGCGCGTGGGCGATGAAGTGAAGGTCGGCGACGTGATCGCCGACGGCCCGTCGACGGACCTGGGCGAACTGGCCCTGGGCCGGAACGCGCTCGTCGCCTTCATGCCGTGGAACGGCTACAATTTCGAAGACTCGATCCTGATCTCCGAGCGTATCGTGCGCGACGACGTCTTCACCTCGATCCACATCGAGGAGTTCGAGGTCATGGCCCGCGACACCAAGCTGGGGCCGGAAGAGATCACCCGCGACATCCCGAACGTCGGCGAGGAAGCCCTGCGCAACCTCGACGAGGCCGGCATCGTGGCGATCGGCGCCGAGGTCCAGCCGGGCGACATCCTGTGCGGCAAGGTCACCCCGAAGGGCGAGAGCCCGATGACGCCGGAAGAGAAGCTGCTGCGCGCCATCTTCGGCGAGAAGGCTTCGGACGTCCGCGACACCAGCCTGCGCCTGCCGCCCGGCGTCGCCGGCACCATCGTCGACGTGCGCGTGTTCAACCGCCACGGCGTCGACAAGGACGAGCGGGCCATCGCCATCGAGCGTTCGGAAATCGAACGCCTCGGCAAGGACCGCGACGACGAGCTGAAGATCCTCGAGCGCAACGTCTACGGCCGCCTGAAGCCGCTGATCCTCGGCAAGAACGCCACCTCGGGTCCCAAAGGCCTGGGTCGCGGCGTGGTCACCGAAGAGAAGCTGGGCGAACTGTCGCGCGGCCTGTGGTGGCAGATCGCCCTCGACGACGAGAAGGCGATGGGCGAGCTCGAGGCCATGAAGAAGCAGTTCGAGGACGCCCGCAAGGCGCTCGACCGCCGTTTCGAGGACAAGGTCGAGAAGCTGCAGCGCGGCGACGAACTGCCCCCGGGCGTGATGAAGATGGTCAAGGTCTTCGTGGCCGTGAAGCGCAAGCTTCAGCCCGGCGACAAGATGGCCGGCCGTCACGGCAACAAGGGCGTCATCTCCAAGATCCTGCCGATCGAGGACATGCCGCACCTGGAAGACGGCACCAATGTCGACATCGTCCTGAACCCGCTGGGCGTGCCCTCGCGGATGAACGTCGGCCAGATCTTCGAAACCCACCTCGGCTGGGCGGCCGCGGGCCTCGGCAAGCAGATCGCCGGTCTCCTGGAAGCCTGGCAGAACGGCGGCCAGCGCAAGGCCCTGATCGAGTGGCTGCAGGACATCTACGGCAAGGACCAGGAACTGCCCGACAGCGACGAAGAGCTGGTCGAGCTGGCCCGGAACCTGTCGAAGGGCGTGCCCTTCGCCACCCCGGTGTTCGACGGCGCCCACATCGACGACATCGAAAACCTGCTGGAGAAGGCGGGTCTCGCCCGCTCCGGCCAGGTGCAGCTCTATGACGGCCAGACCGGCGACAAGTTCAAGCGCCCGGTCACGGTCGGCTACATCTACATGCTGAAGCTGCACCACCTGGTCGACGACAAGATCCACGCCCGCTCCATCGG